>NZ_CP119787.1:0-1200000 GCF_029338255.1 Haloarcula halobia | reverse complement strand
AGTACCGCGGCCGTCGACTACGAACTCGTCGTGCCGGGCCCCGAACCCTCGTGGGTCGGTGACGCGTCTGCCAGGCGCCAGCGGACCGCTCACGGGACGCTCGCGGCGTTGCTCGGCGAGGCGGCGATGAGTCGCGTCCGCATCGACGGGACGCGCGTCTCGCTCGCGGGCCGACGGTTCGAGCAGCAGGTCGGTGCGACCGTCGGGCGACGACTCGCGGACCGGCGCTACCGGACGAGCGTCCGTGTGACGTGGACCCTGTATCCCGGCGCGCCGGTGACGGGCAGGTTCAGGCTCGGTCCGCGACCGCCGGCGTCGGCCGACGTGCGCGCGGCCACGGTCACCGTCGCGAGCGGCCTGGGCAACGCGACGAGCAGCACACGGGTAGCAACACGAGAGGCCGGCTACCGCGGCGTCGCACGCGCCGTCGCCAAGACGGTCGTCGACGGGCTCTTCCCTCCAGACCGGAGCCGCGTCGCCCTCCAGGGGGACTATCCGGACGACGCAGTGGTCGCTCGGCGCTACCGGCGAGTCGGTCGGATCACCGGTGTGGATCCGCTCGACGTCGGTGGCCAGTCCGTGGCGGCGACGAACCGCGAGCTGACGGTGGCGCTGACGGATCTGCTGACCGCGGACCTGCGCTCCCGCTTCGAGTCACCGGCGGCGGCCACAGCGGCCGTCGACACGGAGACCGTCCACATCACCGTCAGGACGTGGTCGCCGTGATCGCCGACACGCGCGGCCGGGTCCCGTTCGCACTGCTGGGCGTGTTGCTGCTCGTGAGCAGCCTCTCGCTCGCGCCGACGCTCGCACCGACCGCGCCACCGACCGAGACGGCAGTCGAGCGAGTCCTCGACGAGACGACGGCCGAGACACAGACGGCCGTCCGGGACGGCGTGGCGACGGCCGCCCACCGCGCTGCGGCGAATCCGGTGACACGGCCCGCCAACACCACCGTCGGCCGGGTCCTGAACGAGTCGACACCGTTCCGCGACGCGCTCCGGTTGCGGGCGTACCTGCAGGTTCGCCGGCGACTCGCCGGCGTGTCGGAGACGAGCGAGGGTACCACCGCGACGGCGCGGTTGCCCCCGGTCGAGAACGCCAGCGACGTCCGGGAGGCCATCGAGCGCGTCCACCTGGCCCGGGCCGGCCCGAACGGAACCGCGACGCGCGCGACGGTCGAGAACGTCACGCTCACCGTCAGCCGAGGCGGGCGGACCGTCACGAGGCGCGTCCGCTCGCCCAGCGTCGTCGTGCCGACGCCCGTCCTCCTGCTCCACGACCGCGTGGCGGCCTACGAGGAGCAGCTGAACGCTGGCCTCGGGAGGGCGGGGCTGAGCCGCCGTCTGACAGCGCGTCTCTACCCGATCGCGTGGGCGCGCGGCTACGCCCAGTACGGCGGCGCACCCCTCGAGAACGTCGTCGCGAACCGCCACGTCGCGCTGGCCGCGAACGGGGCGCTGCTGGGCGTCCAGCGGTCGACCATCGGCCGGAGCGACCCCGACGGCCGCCGGGCGCTCACCGAGGCGACTGCGGTGACGGGGATCGAGGACGTCGTCCGCGGGAGCGACGGGGCGGCGCTCGCCGGCCGCGTACTCGACAGGGCCGAGTACCGGCCGGCGGCCGAAGCCATCAGCACCCTGGACCGGCCGACGGATGCGCCCGGCCCGGAGACGCCGGTCCGCATCGGGCTCGAGGAGACCGCGGTCGACGGCTTCCGCACTGTCGCAGCCCCGGCACAGCTCGATCGGACGCTTCGCGCGGCCTACAGCGTCGACGTCCGACTGGCCGCGGCGACCGAGCGCGTGAGCGGCGGGCCACCGGGGCGGCCACCGTCGCCCGGACCCGACTGGACGCTCGCCGACGAGGAGACGACCAGGCGGACGACGGTTGCCGGCCCGGCACCTCCGGACGTCACCGGCCCCGACGGCTGGCACACACTGGACAACTTCGGCCGCGTCGTCGTCCGCGAGTACACCCGGAGGGCCGTCTGGGAGACCGGGAACGAGACGCGGACGACGGCGACGACGAGTACGGCGCGCTGGCGCGTGTCCGTCGCCGTCCTCGGTCGCCACGAGGGGGAGTCGATCGCCCCGCCACGGCCGATACGGACGGCCCACGAGCGCGGTGCCGGTCCCCTCTCGGGTCCGAACCTCGCAGACGTCGCGGCCAGGGCAGATCGACACCTGGTGCGTCGGGCGGGCGGCAGAGACGTCCTCGCGAAGCGGGCCGTGCGCGGTGACCTCGAGACGGCGGCGATCACCGTCTACGGCGAGCGTCCAGACAGACTGCGGGCGTGGGTATACCGTGACCTCGCTGCCCTCCGCGAACGCCTGCGCAACGTCTCCGTCTCGGCAGAGCGAGGTCCCGTCGGGACCTTCGAGACGAATCCCGCGCGACGACTCCGCCAGCGGGTGACAGAGCGGCGTCAGAACCTGACCGCCGCCCCCGAGACCTACGGGAGCACGGCCGAGAAGGCCAAGGTGGCGGCCCGCATCGCGTACCTGAACGCGGTCGAACGCCGACTCGACGATCGTGTCCGCCGGCGCAGCCGTGCCGGCGAGAAGCTCGGACGGGTCGTCCGGAATCGTACCGGCGGCTCACTGACCGACCTCAGGCGCGGACTAGCGGCCCGCGCGACACAGCAACCACAGCCCCGCCCGACGCCGACGGGCCCCGCGGGACCGGTCGACCTCCGGGTCGACGCGAGCCCGCAGTACCTCACCCGGGCCGCGCTGTCGGAGCGTAACTTCCCGGCGGTCGAGGGACGCGAACACCCGCTGGTGGCCCGCAACGTCAACGTCTTCGCCGTCCCGTACGGCGACGCCGCCGCGGCGGTCACGGACGGACTCGGGAGGTCGGCCAGACGGGCGCGGCTCGCGACGGCGGCCCGGACACTCGCTGCAGCCGACCGGACGGCAAGCGAGTCGGCGAACGGGTCCGGCGTGGTCGGGCGAGGGCGGCTGGCAGCACAGGTCGCCGAGACCAACGAAGCGGCCGCACGCGCCATGGCGGCGACGATCGGGGAGACCACCGGCACCGACGCCCGGGCGAGTCGGGCGATCGTCGCCGCCGCGTTGAGGGACTGGAACGGGACGGCCACGCGGGGACTGGCCCTCGCGAACGGGTCGGCGCCGCGGCGTGTCGCCCGCGTCGCGGCGACCAGACTCGCTCTCTCGACGACGGAACGGGACTGGCTCGGCGTGCGTCTCCGGGGAGCCGTCGCCGACACGCTCGAACGGTCAGAGGTGCGCCCGCGGGCGAGCGCGGTGAACAGGACCGCGACGGCGGTGCGGTCGGTCGCCCGGAAGGAGGCGACCAGAGCGCTCGCGGACGCAGGCCGAACGCAGGTAGAGCGGACCGTCGAGCGCCGTGTCGGCACCAGTACGCTCCCGTCCGGCCTGCCGCTCGCCCCGCCGCTGTCGGCGTGGTACGCGACGGCGAACGTCTGGTGGGTCTCCGTGCGGGGGGAGTACGCACGCTTTCGCGTGACGGCACCGTACGGGTCACCGGCCACACCGGGCGCCACGACGTCGTACGTCCGCGACGGCGACCCGGTCCGACTCGACGTGGACGGCGACGGCGACCCCGAGCGACTGGGGACCGCCAGCCGCGTCTCGTTCAGGGCCGAAACGGGCGTCGTGGTCGTGGTGCCGCCACGGCCGCGGGGCGTCGGTGACAAGGACGGCCAGGCCGTCGAAACGTCGGCGGGGTGGCCAACGCCCGGCCCGTGACGGGACTCAAATCACAAATACCCCCCGACCCTACCAGCGGTATGCTCAGAGCCGAGTTCCCGGACGCGGGCGAGCGGACGGCCGAGGAGTTGCTCGCGGCCTACGAGGCCGTGCTCGCGGACACCGTCGAATCGGTCGGCGTCGAACGAGTCGTCGAGGCGACGGGGCTCGACCCGGAGACGGTCGAGGCCGTCGGCGCCGGCGACGCGGCCGACCTCTCGCTGTCCGACGCCGCCGCCGTGCTCGCGACGGACCCGGAGCGGCCAGACGCCGACGCCATCCAGGCCGAGGCCCAGGACATCCTCCTGATGGGGATGACGACGGCGGTGATGGACGTCGAATCGCTGGCGTCGGGCATCGACGACGCGATGGAACCGAAGGAGATACAGCAGAAGATCGAGGGACGTCACCCGATGACCGTCGCCGAGTACGCCGTCCTCCACCAGCACATCGAGAGCGCGGCGCACTGACGATGCGGGTCGCGATACTGGGCTGTGGGTACGTCGGCCTCGAGCTGGGTCGGCAGCTGACACCGGCCCACGACGTCGTCGGCGTTCGTCGCTCCGAAGCGGGCGTACAAGCCATCGAGGACGCCGGGTTCGACGGCGTGCGGGCGGACGTCACCGACCCGGCGGCGCTCGAGGCCGTGCCCGACGCCGACTGGGTGGTGTTCGCCGCGAGTTCGGGTGGCCGGGGTGCCGAGGCGGCCCGCGAGGTGTACGTCGAGGGCCTGCGGACGGCTATCGACCACTTCTGGGCCCGCGCGGACGCCCCCGACCGGCTGGTCTACACGTCGAGCACCGGCGTCTACGGCGACCACGGCGGCGACTGGGTCGACGAGACGACCCCGCTGGCCCCACAGACCGAGAAGACCGAAGTGCTCGCGGCGGCAGAGCGCGTCGCTCGCGAGCGACCGGCTGCTCGGGGTGGCCACGGCACCGTCGCCAGGTTCGCCGGCCTCTATGGCCCCGAGCGCTACCGGCTGGAGCGCTATCTCGACGGCCCCGTCACGGAGGGCTATCTCAACATGGTCCACCGCGACGACGCGGCGGGGGCGGTCCGGTTCCTGCTCGAAGGCGGGCACCGCGACGAGGTGGTCCTGGTGGTCGACGACGAACCGGTCGAGAAGTGGGCGTTTGCCGACTGGCTGGCCGACCAGTGTGGCGTTTCCCGCCCGCCCAAGCAGACGAAAGCGGAGCGACTGGACGACGAGACGCTATCGTCGACCGCCCGCCGTCGCATACAGACCAGCAAGCGGTGCTCGAACGACCGGCTGCAGGACCTGGGCTACGAGTTTGCCTACCCGACGTTCCGGGAGGGGTATCGCGCCGCGATCGACACGTTCTGCACGGGTTGAGAAGTCAGGGGAACCTTCTTATCGGTGCCCGAAGCATCCCAAGGTATGCTACTGGTGGCCGCGGGGCTCCCCGAGTCGATAGTCGGGGCGGTGCTCGGGTTCACCACGTCGAACCCGCTGCTCGCTGCCGGCATCCTCGTCGGGGCGCTCGTTCTCGGCGGCGGCGCTGCGTGGCTGTACCGGTACCTCACACGACCCGTGGTCAAGCGGTTCCAATCGGTCCTCGCGGGGTACGACGAGGTGGCGGTGCTGATGCACCCCAACCCCGACCCGGACGCGATGTCCTGTGCGCTGGCCGTCGAGCGACTGGCTCGGGCGGTCGACACCTCGGCGTCGCTGCTGTACTCGGGGGAGATACGCCGCCCGGAGAACCGCGCGTTCGAGACGGTCCTCAACCTCGAGTTCGACCGGATCGAGACCCGCAGCGACATCGAAAGCGGCGCCGTGGTGCTGGTCGACCACAACGAACCGCGCGGGTTCGCGGGCGCCAGCAACGTCGACCCGATCGCCGTCGTCGACCACCACCCCGGCGGCGGGACCGGCAGGCGGTTCACCGACGTCAGGAACGAGACCGGTGCCTGTGCGACCATCTTCGCCGACTACTTCAGCGACCTGGACTGGGAGTTCCGGGAGGTCGACGTGGACCCGACCAACGACGGACCCGACCTGCAGGACATCCCCGACGCCTGCGTCCCGAGCCACGTCGCGACGGGGCTCGTCTACGGCATCCAGTCTGACACCCGATCGCTGACCAACGGCTGTGCGCCCGCGGACTTCTCGGCGGCCGCGTACCTCTACGACGGGATGGACGGCGACCTGCTGAACCGCATCGCGAACCCCCAGATAGACGCCGAGGTCTTAGAGGTAAAGGCACGCGCGATAACCGAACGGGACGTCCGGGCCCCCTATGCCGTCAGCGACGTGGGCTCGGTCTCGAATTCGGACGCGATTCCACAGGCCGCGGACGAACTCGAGACGCTCGAGGGCGTCTCCGCCGTGGTGGTCGTCGGCGAGAAGGACGGCACGATACGCCTGGCGGGGCGGTCACGGGACGACCGGGTCCACATCGGCCGCGCCATCGAGGCGGTCACCGACGACATCCCGATGGCGGAAGGGGGCGGCCACGCCCGGATGGGCGGGGGGAAAATCTCCGTCGAGTACATGAACGGTCTCGGACCCGGCGAGGGCATCTCCCGCGACGAGCTGGCCGAGCGGTTGTTCGAGGCGATGGGCGGCGAGCGCTGACGGCCCGGAATCTCGCCCCTTTTGTCCCGTGGGCCCGAACCTGCGGGTATGGTGACACGGGAGGCGACCTGGGCGTACCGGGACGACCACGACGACTTCGCGCGGACGTACTTCCGGCGGTTCGGTGCGGGCGTCGTCTCCAGCATCGGCGTCGGCACCTACCTCGGTGACCCGACCGACGAACGCGACGCGGCCTACCGCGGGGCCATCCGGAGCGCGCTGGAATCGGGGATCAACGTCGTCGACACGGCCATCAACTACCGGCACCAGCGCTCGGAGCGGGCCGTGGGAGAGGCCGTCGCCGACACGGACGTCGACCGGGACGCCGTCCTCGTCGCGACGAAGGGCGGGTTCGTCCCCTTCGACGGCGAGCGCCCGGCGAACCCGGAGGCGTTCGTCCAGTCCGAGTACGTCGACACCGGCCTCGCCGACCCCGAAGACCTCGTCGGCGGCCAGCACTGTCTCGCGCCGGGGTTCGTCGACGACCAGGTCGACCGCTCGCTCGCGAACCTCGGCCTCGACGCCATCGACCTCTACTACCTGCACAACCCCGAGACACAGCTGGCAGAGAACGCCCGCGAGACCGTCTACGACCGGATAGAGGCGGCCTTCGAGGTCCTCGAACGCCGGGCCAGCGACGGGGACATCTCCCACTACGGGGTCGCGACGTGGGACGCCTTCCGCGTCCCGGCCGACCACGAGCGGTACCTCTCGCTCCCGGAGGTCGTCGAGCGGGCGCGGTCGGCCGCGTCGGCCGCGGACAACGCCGCGACGCACCTGCGGGCGATACAGCTGCCCTTCAACGTGTTCATGGCCGACGCCTTCACGGTCGAGGCCCACCGCGGTGCCGAGGGCGCCCAGTCGGCGCTGTGGTTCGCCCACGAGGCGGGCCTGGACGTGTTCACGAGCGCCTCAATCATGCAGGGGCGACTGGTGACGGAGATGCCCGAGGCCGTCGCGGCGGAAGTCGACGGGGAGACGCGGGTCCAGCGCGCAATCAACTTCGCCCGGAGCGCCCCGGGCGTGACGTCGTCACTGGTCGGGATGGGGACCCCGGACCACGTCGGCGAGAACGTCGACGCGGGACGGTACGAACCGCTTGGCGCGAACGCCTTCGACGCCGTCTTCGAGTAGCTATCCGATCTCCTTCCACTCGGTGCCACACTCGGGACAGACCCGGACCTTCCAGACCTCGTCCGGGCGGCTCTCCGTCGAGAGCGTCTCTCCGCAGTTCGTACACGAGAGGCGCCCGTAGCTGTCTTTCTCGACGTCCCCGGCGCGAAGCGCCTTCCTGACCGAATCCATACCCGTGCTCTGTCACCAGCGGACAAAAAGCCCCCGCCCTTCCGGAACGCTTCTTGTCTTCGCCGAACCAGGCCCAGTCGTGTCCCGACGGACAGTCTTTGGCTCCCTCCTCGGCCTGGTCTTCCTGGTCAACCTCGCCCGCGTCGTCTTCGCCCCGCTCATCGAACCCATCCGGGCCGCGACGGGCGCGGGCGACGCCACTCTCGGTCTCCTGGCGACGCTGGTCTGGGCCGGGAGCGCACTTCCGCGGCTCCCGACCGGGTACCTCCTGACGCGGGTCAGCCGGCCGACGGTGGTGTTTGGGTCGGGCGTCGTCCTGACCGCCGGGGCGACGTTCATGGCCCTGACCACCGACCCGGGACTGCTGCTGGTCGGTGGGTTCACGATGGGGCTCGCGAGCGGCGTCTATCTCATCGCGGCGAACCCGCTCATCACCGAGCTGTTCCCCGAGCGCCCAGGCCGGGCCCTGGGGCAGCACGGTGTGGCCGCCCAGGTGGCCGCCGTGGTCGCGCCCCCACTCGTCTCCGTGGCGCTCGTGGTCGGCACCTGGCGGACGACCCTCCGGGGGCTGGCGGTAGCGGCGGCACTCATGACCGTCGTCTTCACGCTCGTCGCGCGGCGGGCCGAGTTCCCGGCCGCGGGCGCCGAGGACACCGACTTCGCGGCCGCGGTTCGGGCCCAGTGGCGCCTCGTCCTCACCGGCGTCCTGGCCATCGGCGCGACGACGTTGGTCTGGAACGGCGTGTTCAACTTCTACGTGACGTACCTGGGAACGCTGTCGCTCTCCGGGGAGACGGGACGGCTCATGCTGCTGGTCGTCTTCGCGGCGGGCGTCCCCGCGTTCTACGTCAGCGGCCGACTGGCCGACCGCCTCCCGAACGTTCCGTACCTCCTCGCGCTCATCGTGGCTTTCACCGGCTGTATCCTGGTGTTGCCGGCCGTCGGCGGTCGCTGGCCGCTGGTGGCGTTCAGCGCCGTACTGGGCTTCGTCAGTCACAGCATCTTCCCGGCAGCCGACACCTACCTTCTCGGTTCGCTCCCGAACCAGCACCGGGCCAGTGCCTACGCGGCCTACAGCGGCGGGATGATGCTGATACAGTCGCTCGGGAGCGTCGTCGTCGGGACGCTCCTGGACGCCAGCGTCTCATTCCCGGCTATCTTCGGCGCGATGGGTGCCGGCCTGGTCGTGCTCACCGGCGCGTTGCTCGTGCTGTACGCCGGCGGCCGCCTCCCCACGAGCGTGCAGGGATGACCGGCTGGCGGTGAGCAACACCCCTCGCACCCCGGTCGGACGTCCAACAGTCTGAAGCCCTTCGCCCACGGGTGAGCAGGTATGGACCCGACACCCGACGAACTCGCGGGCGTGGTGGACCTGTTCGGGGCGCTGACCCGTGCCGAACTCGGCCAGGCCTGTGCGGAGCTGGCCTTCAAGCGCGGGGACCGGGTCGACGCCGACGCGTTCGAGTCCAGTATCGACGACGCCGTCGCGTCCTACCACCTCGTCGCGGTCACTGACCACGACGCCGACGTCGACGCGCCCCTGCTCGTGGCTGGCCCGACGGCCTTCGCGACGCTCCCGGACGGGGCCGGTGACCTCCCGCACATCCTCGACGTGCCGGAGCGTGCCCTCGACCGGGACGCCGTCGTCGCGGCCGCCGAGGACCGGTTCCAGGAGGACGCGATGCTCGCGGCCAAGGCCGAGGACCGCGAGCGCGTCGCCGAACTGGTGGATATCAGTTACGACCTGGACGCCTGGGGTCCCGTCGCCGTCGACGGCATCCGCGAGCGACTCGACAGCGTCTGCGAGGCCCGGGACAGCGGGGAGCACGAACGGAATTAAGAGCGTCCGCACCATCCGGTCTAGCATGGACTTCGACCGGGTGGCGGCATACGACCCAATCGTCGTCGAGGACGAGCAGCGGGAAGCCGCCGTCATCGCGCCGGTCGTCACGCGTCCGGAGGGGCCCGCGATTCTGTTCACCAAGCGGGCCGACCACCTCACCGACCACCCCGGACAGATGTCGTTCCCCGGGGGCGGGCGCGAACCGGAGGACGACGACCTGCTGGCGACGGCCATCCGCGAGGCCAACGAGGAGATCGGCCTCGACCCGATGGCGGTCAACGTCGTCGGCCGCCTCGACGACATCCGGACGATAACCCACTACTCGGTCCGCCCGTTCGTCGCGCGCATCCCCGACCGCGAGTACCTCCCCAACGACGAGGAGGTCGCGGAGGTCGTCACCCTCTCGGTCGCCGACCTCACCGACCCGGACAACTACGAGTCCGAACAGCGCGACCACCCCTACTACGGGGAGATCCGCCTGCACTTCTTCTACGTCGACGGCTACACCGTCTGGGGGGCGACCGCGCGGATGCTCGTCCAGTTGCTCGAACTCACGACCGACTGGCGGATGCCGCCCGAACCCGACCGCTACACCGGCCCGGACGACGACCTGCCGCCGAGCGTCCGCGACCAGGTGTGATGCGCGTCGCCGTCGTCGGCGGTGGGGCGGTCGGACTCGTCGCCGCCGCCGACCTGGCCCGCCGCGACGCCGCCGTCGTCTGTTACGAGCGCGGCGAGCTCGGGAGCGGGGCGACGGGGCGGGCCGCCGGCATCTGTTACGACGCCTTCGCGGACCCGCTCGACGCCGCCGTCGCCGACCGGGCGCTGACCCGCTACCGCGAGTGGGGCCTGCTGGAACCGTGTCCGTACGTCTGGGTCGCCCGCGACGACGCCGACGCGCGAGCAGTCCGGGAACAAGTCGACCGGATGCAAGCCCTGGGCCGTGCCGTCGACCACGCCGACGGTGCGACGCTGGCCGACCGCTACCCCGCGCTGGAGACCGAAACGATAACCGCGGCGGGCGTCGCCACCGACGCGGGCCTCCTCGACCCGGAGCGAGTGGTCGAGACGCTCGCCGCCCGCGCTCGCGAGGCCGGCGCGACACTCGAGTCCGGGACGCCGGTGTCGCTCTCGGCGGCCGACCCGCGGACGCTCTCGACGCCCGCCGGCGAGGAGCGGTTCGACGCCGTCGTCGTCGCCGCGGGGTGGGCCACGAGGCGACTGCTCGCCGCCGCCGACGTCGCAATCGCACTGAAGACCTACCGGGCACAGGTGCTCGAGACGACGCCGGTGGACGCGACGCTCCCGTCGCTGTACGACGCGACCCGGGAGTTCTACTGGCGGCCGCGGGGCGGCGGCCTGCTCGTCGGCGACGGCGCCCACGAAGCGTCACCCGACGGGTGGAACCGCGACGCCGACCCCTCGTTCCTCGAGTCGGCGCTGGGTCGCCTCGGCGCGACGACGACGCTGGACCCGGGTGTCGCTCGCTCGTGGGCCGGTCTGTGTACCGCCACGCCCGACCGGGATCCGCTCGTGGGTCGGGTCGCCGACGGACTCTGGGTCGCGACGGGGTGGCAGGGCCACGGGCTCATGCGAGCGCCGGCGATGGGCGAGTATCTGGCCAGTCGCGTCCTGGGGACCACACACCCAATCGACGCACGGGTCGCGGCCCGCCTCGACCCGACGCGGTTCGACGGGACCGAGCCGTTCGACGCGCTCGGCGACCCGACCCGCGACTGGGAATAAGGGGCGCCCAGACGTCCTGACCGAGCGCTCAGGCCTCGTCGTCCGCCGCGTCGTCGTGGACCGTGTCGGCGTCGTAGTCGGCCGTCTCGACGGCCCCGTCTTTCGGGATGGTGACCTGCAGCGTCCCGTTTTGCTTCAGCGTGGCCGTCGCCGCCTCGGGGTCGACGACGGCGTCCTCGGGCAGCGTGACAGAGCCGTCGAGCGCCAGGCCGCGACCCGGATAGCGCATCTCGAACCCCTCGTGGAAGTCCCGGAACCGGTCGATTCGGACCTCGACGCGGTCGTCGACGTAGCGCACCTGCACGTCGCTCGACACCGCGCCCGGGGCGTCGAAGACGACCAGATAGGCGTCGTCGGCCTCGAGCAGGTCGGCTGGCAGGGGCTTGTTCTCCTGGACGCGACTTGACGCGCGCCCGAGGTTGCCGAAGATGGCGTTGCCGATGGACTCGCCGATATCTCGCATCATACCTCGATGGCCTCCAGGGTCTCCGTCTCGCCGCAGTACGGGCAGTGGAAGTCCGACACGCCGGTCTCGTCGGGCATGTCGTAGGTGTAGTGGAGTTCGAACATGTCCAGCGTACAGTCGTCGTTGTTGCAGACGAGTTCCAGGGTCGCGGGCATACCATTCTGTTGGCACGTCCCGGACAAACCGCTTTCGGACGCGTTCGAACCGTCCAGTTCCAAACATTGATAATAGCGGGACCTAACAACTCGTCTATGGGTTCCGGTGTGCTGGGCGTGGACTTCAGCGGTGCCAGGGGGGCAGGGGACGCACTCTGGGTGACGGAGGCGAACCACACGGCGACCGGACTGGTCGTCGAGGACTGTTACCGTGCGAGCGACGTGTGGGGTCGGGACCGCGAGTCCGCCTACGAGGGCCTCGTCGAGCGAATCACCGACGACGACGTGACGACCGTCGGCCTGGACTTCCCGTTCAGTCTCCCGCAGGTGCTGCTGGAGGACCTGTGTGGTGGCGACTGGACGGGCTTTCTCGAGTGGGTCGCGGGGAGCACGGGCCCGGCCGACCCCGCGGCGTGCTCCTCGCGGTGCCGGGAGCGCGCCGAGGCGCTCACCGGCGCGCGCGACGTGCGCCGGGAAACTGACCTCCAGCGCGCGGCGCTGTGTCCCTACACCAATCGCGTCCGAAGCATGACCTACCACGGGGCGCGGGAGGTTCTGGGTCGCCTCGCGCCCCGCGAGGACACGGCCGTCGTCCCGATGCAGGGCGACGACGCCGCGACGAGGGTCTGTGAGGTGTATCCGGCGGCGACGTTCGGCTGGCTCGGGTGCTACCGCGAGGGGTACAAGAACGTCGACGGCGCCAGCGAGCGGCGGGCACACAACCTCCGGACGGTCGAGGCCTGCAGCGTGACCGTCGGCGACCACCGCGGGACGTACCTCGAGAGCCACGACGCGCTGGACTCGCTCGCCGCCGTCGTCTCGGCCGCGCGGGTCTGTGACGGGTCCCGGCCCGACCCGGTCGGCCCCGACGCCGAGGGCCACATCTACGTCTGAATCGCGGCGCGGGCGCCCGTCGTCGGAGCGACCTGCCCGTCCAGGGAGGCGGACCGTCCGACGGTGACACTCGTCCCGAGAGAGGGCCCCACAGGGACGATGCGTTCCACGGGCGGCGAGGGCGACCAGACACCGTTTTAGGCGTCGGGCGACAACCCGCGTCCATGACCGACCCCGACACCCTCTCGGTGACCATCGTCGACGGCTACGTCGACGAACCCGCGCACTTCGGGGTCCCGCCTTACGTCTCGACCTACCCGCGCTACGCCGCCGGCGCGCTGGTCGACGCCGGGGTCCCCCGCGAGCAGATCACGTACCACACGATCGACGCGCTCCGGGAGGACCGCCACCTGTGGCGCGACGTCGAGGAGGCCGACCTCATGGTCTACGTCGGGGGGATGACCGTCCCCGGCAAGTACGTCGGCGGGACGCCCGCCGAACCCGACGAGGTCCGGGAACTGGCCTGGACGGCCGACGGCACCTCCATCATCGGCGGGCCCGTCCGCTTCGGCGTCGGCGAGGCCAACGAGGGGGCCAGCGAGACGGCCCGCGACGATCTGGACTTCGACTTCCTGGCGATGGCCGACGTCGAGGCGGCCGTCTACGACCTCGTCGAGTCCGGCCTTGAGGGGTTCAACGACCGGTATCGCGACGTCGAGGAGGAGACCCGCTGGGCGCGTGCCGGCGCGTTCGTCGTCGAACAGCACCCCAACCACCCCGACTACCTCATCTGCGAGATGGAGACCTCCCGGGGCTGTCCGTACCGCTGTTCGTTCTGCACGGAGCCGATGTACGGGAACCCCGACTTCCGGCCGCCCGAGAGCGTCGTCGACGAGGTGGACGCCCTCTCGGACCGCGGCGTGAGGCACTTCCGCCTGGGCCGGCAGGCCGACATCCTCGCCTACGGCGGCGACGGCGAGGCTCCCAATCCAGACGCCCTGCGGCGGCTGTACGGCGGCATCCGCGAGGTGGCTCCGGACCTGGAGACGCTCCATCTCGACAACATGAACCCCATCACCGTCGTGAAGTGGCCAGAGAAGGCCCGCGAGGGGATCCGCATCATCGCCGAGCACAACACCCCCGGCGACACCGCCGCGTTCGGCCTCGAGTCGGCCGACCCGAACGTGATGAGCGACAACAACCTCAACGTCACCGCCGACGAGTGCTTCGAGGCGGTGAAGGTGGTCAACGAGGTGGCCGGCTTCAGACCGGGCGGGGACGGCGACCCGCTACGCGGGTCGGACACGCGAGCGGCATCGCCGCGAGCGAGAGACTCGGCGCCCAACCACGGCGAGGACGCCGCCCGTCGCCTGCCCAAACTCCTGCCGGGCATCAACCTCGTCCACGGGCTGAAAGGCGAGACCAGGGAGACCTTCGAGCACAACAAGCGGTTCCTCCAGCGGGTCTACGACGCGGGCCTGATGCTGCGCCGGGTGAACATCCGGCAGGTGATGGCCTTCGAGGGAACCGACATGGCCGAGACCGGCGCGGAGATCGCCCACGACCACAAGAAACTGTTCAAGCAGTACAAGCGGGAAGTCCGGGAGACCATCGACAACCCGATGCTCAAGCGCGTCGCGCCGCCGGGAACGGTCCTGCCGGACGTCCACCTGGAGTACCACCAGGACGGCAAGACCTTCGGCCGGCAACTGGGCACCTACCCGCTGCTCGTGGGGCTTCCGGGCGAGCGCGACCTCGGGACGACGCTGGACGTGGCCATCACGGGGCACGGCTACCGCTCGGTCACCGGCGTGCCCTACCCGCTGGACCTGAACTCGGCGTCGATGGGTGAACTCGCGACGATCCCCGGCGTCGGCAAGAGTCGCGCGGGCGACATCGTCGTCGGTCGACCCTACCAGTCGGTCTCGGAGGTCGGCGAGGACCTCGCGAGGTTCGTCACCGCCCGGCCGCCGCCGAAGGCGGACTGAACGGCCCGACCGACGCGGGCGGGAACGCGACCGCCCAGTCGGCCCGTCGCCGTGACTGCGGTCGAAGCGAACAGAAGGTACTTTTGCGCCGCTCGCACATCCCGAAGTAATGAGCGACGGAGTCGATGTGAGCGTCGTCCTCCCCGCCTACAACGAGGCCGACACCATCGAGCGGACCGTCAGCGTCACGCTCGAGACGCTCGACTCCTTCCTGCCCGCAGGATCCTACGAGGTCATCGTCGCCGAAGACGGCTGTGCCGACAGGACTCCCGAGATCGCGGCGCGACTCGCCAGCGAGGACGACAGGGTTCGGCACGTCCACAGCGACGAGCGCCTGGGTCGTGGCGGTGCACTCGAGTACGCCTTCGAGCGGGCGGCCGGCGAGACGCTTGTCTACTTCGATACGGACCTCGCGACGGACATGCGCCACCTCGAGGAACTGGTCGAGTCCGTCCGGACGGAGGGGTACGACGTGGCGACGGGGTCGCGCTGGATGCCCGAGAACCGCGCGGACCGGCCCGCGAAGCGGGGCATCCCGAGCTTCGGGTACAACACGCTCGTCCGGACGGTCCTCCGGTCGGACCTGCGAGACCACCAGTGTGGCTTCAAGGCCTTCGACCGGGCTGTGCTGGAGTCGCTGTTGCCCGCGGTCGGCGACGAGCACTGGTTCTGGGACACCGAGGTGCTGGTGAAGGCCCAGCGCCGGGGCTACCGGGTCAAGGAGTTCCCCGTCGACTGGACGCCCAAGGGCGACTCGAAGGTCGATATCGTCCGCGACGTCTTCGGGATGGGGAGCCAGATCCTGCGGACCTTCTGGGAGCTGTCGGTCAGCCCCCGCATCACCCGCCGGGTGTCGCTGGGGGCGGGAACGATGCTTGTCGTCCTGGCGCTCGTGTTGATGACCCAGTACCTCGACCCCCAGGCGGTGCTGACCCGGATGGCCGGCGCCGACCCCGCTATCGTGCTGGCGAGCGCGCTCGTCTACCTGCTCTCGTGGCCGCTCCGTGGTTCCCGTTACCGCGACATCCTCTCGTCGATGGGGTACCGGGAGCGCTGGGGTTTCCTGACCGGCGCGGTCTTCATCAGCCAGACCGGGAACCTCGTCTTCCCGGCCCGCGCGGGCGACGCCGTCCGGGCCTACGTGGTGAAGGCCCGGCGCTCGATCCCATACCCGACGGGCTTTGCCTCGCTGGCGGTCGAGCGCGTCTTCGACCTGCTGACCATCACGCTGCTGGCCGGCGTGGTGTTGGTGGCCCTCGCGGCGACGGGGTCGGCCGACCAGCTGCTCGTGGCCCTGACCGACGGGGCCGTCGGGGGCGACACGGCCACCAGCGGGCGGACCGCCATCACCGTCGCCGCCGGGGTGGGACTGGCCGCCATCACTGCGGTAGCGGCCATCGTCGCCAGCGCACGCACCGACCGGAACTTCGTCCGCCGGACTGTCGGGGCGCTGAGCCAAGACTCCTACGCCGACTACGTCGCCGGCGTCGTCGAGCGGTTCGTCGGCGACGTCCAGACGGTGGCCGCGGACGCCTCGGCCTTCGGCCGCGTGGGCGGTGCGAGCCTCCTCATCTGGTCGCTGGACGTGGTGACGGCGCTGGTCGTCTTCGCCGCCTTCGGCATCGAAGTGACGCCCGCCATCGTCGCGGTCGGTTTCTTCGCTGTCAGCGTCGGGAACCTGGCGAAGGTGCTCCCGCTGACGCCCGGCGGCGTCGGCCTCTACGAGGGGGCGTTCACGCTCATCGTGGCCGCGCTGACCCCGGTCGGCGTCGCCGCCGCGCTCTCTATTGCCATCGTCGACCACGCGGTCAAGAACGTCGTCACCATCGCCGGCGGGGTGGCCTCGATGGCGTGGCTCAACGTCTCGCTGACGAAGGCAGTCGAGGAGTCACAGAGCGCGGGGGACGTGGAGGTCGAAGCGGACGATTGACTCGGTCGACCCGCTTCGCGTGGTCGAGTGGTGGTCGTCATCCCGAGTACTCGTCGGTCACGTCCCGAGACTCGGCCTCGCCGCGTGGGACCCGGAAGGCCGTGACCACCGACCGCTCGGCGTCGAAACTGGGATCAGTCTTCTCGACGGCGTAGCCGACGTACGTGCAGTCCTCGCGCGTGTACTCGACGATCTCGATGTCGTCCGAGACGTCCTCGGAGATGTCGTCGAGGGTCTCGGCGTCGCCCGAGAGGTCGGCGGGGACCGCGTCGAGCGAGTCGTCCGTGTGGTCTGGCATGCGTAGGCGAACGCCCCACGGAAAATAAAGCCACGCCGTCGGCGACCCGGAGATGTTCGCGACGGGGACTACGGTCCGTCCGGCCCGAGAGTGGGGTATGACCGACCGGACGGCGAAACTCAGCCAGCTGGCAGCCGACCTCCGGGCGTCCGACGGCGTCGTCGACGCCTTCCTCGCGAAGAGTTTCACCGACCGACTGCTCATCCTGGACGTCAGCGGTGGGGATCCGGTGCCCGACGCAGTGTCGGCGCGACTGGCCGAGAACGGACTCCGTGCGGCCGAGGAGGTCTACGGCGACGACGAGACGGCCCGGTCGTTCGCCGGCGTCGTCGGCGACGCGGCCCGGCACCACTTCGTCGACGTCCAGACGCGCGGGCGCCACCAGTCCGACACGGTCGAGTGAGCGGGCCCGCGACGGGTGTGAGTGCGTGGCCGCGGGTCACCGCCCGGTCGGTAGCGACACAGATGCACGCAGCGCACGTGTGATACCGGGCGTTCGGGCCCGCACGTGTGCTTTTTGAATGGTCGTGAGAAAGTGACACAGACGCGGGCGTCGACGGGTGAAACGGTGTTCTCCGTCGCGATACCAGAGCGTTTAAATGGCTTTCGAACGCAGGAAGGTTTACCGACAGCCGCCGGGTTTCTCGGGAAGCTTCCAGCCCGGTGAGCACCCGCCCTCGCAACCAATGAGTGACCATACACGACTGCGACAGCGAACCGAGGAAACGACCACGGAGTCGACCGAATCGACTGCGACCGCCTGCCCTGAATGTAGCGGCTCGCTCGTCATGGACGACGAGCACGGCGAGACGGTCTGTGAGGACTGTGGCCTCGTCGTCGAGTCCGACGAGATAGACCGCGGCCCCGAGTGGCGCGCGTTCGACTCAAGTGAGAAAGACGAGAAGTCCCGCGTCGGCGCGCCGACGACGAACATGATGCACGACAAGGGCCTCTCGACGAACATCGACTGGCGCGACAAGGACGCCTACGGCAACTCCCTGTCGAACAAGCAGCGCCAGAAGATGCAGCGCCTCCGGAAGTGGAACGAGCGGTTCCGCACCCGCGACTCCAAGGAGCGCAACCTCAAGCAGGCGCTCGGCGAGATCGACCGCATGGCCTCGGCACTCGGCCTCCCGGAGAACGTCCGCGAGACTGCGAGCGTCATCTACCGGCGCGCGCTCGACGAGAACCTCCTGCCCGGCCGCTCCATCGAGGGGGTCTCGACGTCCTCGGTGTACGCCGCCGCCCGCCAGGCCGGCGTCCCCCGCTCGCTCGACGAGATCACCGAGGTCTCCCGCGTCGAGAAGAGCGAGATCGCCCGGACCTACCGCTACGTCGTCCGCGAACTTGGCCTGGAGGTCGCGCCGGCCGACCCCGAGAGCTACGTCCCCCGCTTTGCCTCCTCGCTGGAACTGTCCGACGAGGCCGAGCACCGCGCGCGCCAGCTCCTCCAGAACGCCAAGGAACAGGGCGTCCACTCCGGGAAGTCACCGGTCGGCCTGGCCGCCGCGGCCGTCTACGCCGCCGCCCTGCTGACCAACGAGAAGACCACGCAGGCAGCCGTCAGCGAGGTCGCCGACATCTCAGAGGTCACCATCCGCAACCGGTACCACGAGCTGCTGGAAGCCGAGCAGGACCTGCCGGTCGCCTGACCTAGGAAAGAGGTCGCGGCGCGAGGTAGTGTTTAGTTACGCGATTGTAAGTGCGAACAGCCAGAAAGCCCCGGCTGGCTCCAGTCGGGGGCCTCGCTGCGCTCCTCACTCACTACGTTCGTTGCGGTGCTTGCGTCGGCCGCCTTCCCGGAGCCAGCCGCCCCTTTCAGTCCCACCCATGCCGGTTGGTCAGCCAGCATGGGCGGGACTGAAAGGGGCCGCGCTCTCAGCGAACCCCGGCGACGTAAGCACTGGACTGAGCGAGCGAAGTGAGCGAAGGAAGCGCGCAGCGAGCCGCGGGAGTTGGGAGCGCGGGGGCTTTCTGGCTCTCTAACCCGATTCCTCATAATATAAACACTACAACTGGCGACAACCGCAAGAACCGAGTCCCGCCCCCGTCTCGACCGTTGATATGGAGACGACACATCGGATCGTCACGGGGGACGCCCGCGAGATTCCGCTGCCGGACGACAGCGTGGAACTCGTCGTCACGTCCCCACCCTATCCGATGATAGAGATGTGGGACGACATCTTCGGGGCCCTCGACCCGGCCATCGCGGACGCCCTCGCGGCCGGCGACGGCGACCGCGCCTTCTCGCTGATGCACGACGTCTTGGACGAGGTCTGGGCCGAGGTAGACCGCGTCCTCGCGCCCGGGGGCATCGCCTGCATCAACGTCGGCGACGCGACCCGCTCGCTGTCCGACGGCTTCCGCTCGTACCCGAACCACGCCGAGATAACGTCCCGACTGACAGCGCGTGGCCTGCGGGCGCTGCCGGACATCCTCTGGCGCAAGCCGACCAACAGCGGCGCGAAGTTCATGGGCTCGGGGATGGTCCCGCCCAACGCCTACCCGACGCTCGAACACGAGCACGTGCTCATCTTCCGCAACGGCGAGCGCCGTCGACTGGAACCCGGCGCCGACCGGCGCTACGAGAGCGCGTACTTCTGGGAGGAGCGCAACGAGTGGTTCTCGGACCTCTGGGAGTTCCCCGGCGAGGTCCAGGACCTAGACGAGGGTGTCCGCGACCGGTCGGGAGCCTATCCGCTCGAAGTCCCGTACCGCCTGCTGTCGATGTTCTCGGTGTACGGCGACACCGTGCTCGACCCGTTCCTGGGGACGGGGACGACGACGCTCGCGGCGATGGTCGCCGGACGGAACTCCGTGGGCGTCGAGCGAGACGCTGACCTGGTCGCCGCGCTCGACCGGCGAGTCGCCGACGTCCCCGAGCGCTCGGCGGGGGTGGCCCGCGATCGCCTGATCGCTCACCGCGAGTGGGTCCGGGCCCGTCGCGAGGCCGGCGAGAAACCGGGCTACGAGGCCGAACACTACGACTTCGCGGTCAACACCAGACAGGAGGAACAGATCCGCCTGTACGCCGTCGACGAGGTCGACGCGACCGGCGAGGGGTACCGGGCGACCCACGCACCCATCGAGGCAGGGACGTTTTAGGCCGGCGCGGCGAACGCCCGGTATGGACTTCAGCTCGTTTACACTGCTCGCGGCCGGCGACGACCTGGGGATCGAACCGGCCGCCCGCGAGGACGCCGACGGGGTCGAACTGCGCATGGACATGGCCGAGGCGCCACTGGCCCAGCTCGAGGCCTACGACGGCGAGCTCCCGGTGCTCGTGACCAACCGCGTCGAGTGGGAGGGTGGCGGGACGGCGGACACGGCCGAGCGACTCGACACACTGGAGACGGCCGTCGAGTTCGACGCCGTCGAGGCGGTCGACCTGGAACTCGCGGCACTCGAGGGGGAAGGGGACCACGATGCGAGCCGGGTTGCGGCCCACGCCCGCGACCGCGGGGCGTCGGTGGTCGTCTCGGCGCACGACTTCGAGGCGACCCCCGACCGTGCGACACTCGTCGACCGGCTGGAACGGGCCTGTGCGGTCGGGGACGTCGGGAAGGTAGCGACGACGGCCCACACCCCCGACGACGTGCTGGCCGTGCTGGCCGCGACCCGGGTGCTGACCACCGCCGGCGAGCGCGTCGCCACCATGTGCATGGGCGAAGCCGGGCGCCACTCACGGGCAGTGGCGCCGCTCTACGGGTCGAAGATCGGGTACGCGCCGGTCGACCCCGCTGTGGCGACGGCACCGGGCCAGTACGACCTGGCGACGCTCCGGGACCTGGTCGAGCAGCTGGCGAGCGAGGAGTAGCGAGAGGAGAGATCGCGGTGCCGAAACGACCCGTCTCTACGGACCGCTCGGTCGACTACGACCCGGGGACCGGTCGTTCGTCCCCGCGGTCGCTACTCTGCGCCGTGTGCCGGCACGAATCCGCAGTTCTGACACCCGCGGTGTTTCGTCGTCTCGTAACTCATCGGCTCGCCGCAGTCGGGACAGTCGTAGGCTCGAACTGACATACGTCACCCTATATTTCGACGGCTACTAAATTTTTATACGACAATCGACGAACCCACAGTCGCCCGGATCCCGCTCGTAGAGCCGGACCGGACACTGAACAGACGGTCAGTGCGTGAGAAACCGGAACGGAGTGAGACGGGCGTCGAAATTACCCGTGGGTGACGCCGGGGGTTACATGTAGCCGAGGTCGCGCAGGCGCTCCATCAGGTCCTCCTTGTCCTGGGCGCGGCCGGCGCGCTCGGTCGTGTTCGCCATGTCCTGCAGCCAGGCGGGATCGTCGTCGGACTTCTTCGTCGAGACCTCGCTGCCCAGCGAGCGAAAGCCCTCGAAGTACTTCGGGGAGACCGGGATGTCGTCCTGTTCGATGCCCTCGGGCAGGTCGTCGAAGCCCTGCGGGACGTACCCTTCCTCGGGGTAGCCGGAAACGGTGTCGGGGACGACGAAGTGCCAGAAGGCCTCCCAGACGTCGGCCTCGGCGAACTGGAGTATCGGCTGGATTCGGTCGTGGGGCGGGTAGATGTCGGGGTTGTGCCGCGGCGAGAAGAACGTCTCGTCGGCGCGGGACTCCTGTTCGTCCCAGCGGATCCCCGAGAGGATGCCGTCGACGTCGTACTCCTCGATGGTGTCGTTGAGCGCGACGGTCTTCAGCAGGTGGTTGCCGACGTAGGTGTCGAGCAGGAACGGGAAGGAATCTTCCTCGTACTCCAAGATGTTGCGCACGTGGTGCTGGTTGTGCTCGGAGAGGGCGTCGATGGGGATGTCGTCGCCCGGTTCGAGGCCGTGCTCGTCGACGTAGTCACCGACGTCGGTGTTGCGCGCCCAGATGACGTCCAGGTCCCACTCGTCGGCCCAGTGCTTGACGAACTCGATGAGCTCGTCGAAGTGCTGGTAGTGGTCGATGAAGACGACCGGGGGCACCTCGAGGTCGAAGCGGTCGGCGACCTCCTTGACGAAGTACAGCGTCAGCGTCGAGTCTTTCCCGCCGGTCCACATGACGACCGGGTTCTGGTACTCCTCGAGGCCGTGCTTGGTGACCTCGATTGCCTTCTCTATCTTGTCGGTGATCGCCGGGTAATCTGTGGCGGTCTGTTTCTCGCCGTCCTCGTAGTCGACGTCGAGGTAATCGGGGAAGTCGTCGATCATCGTGTAATGAGATATAATTAGAGGCTTGTAAGTATTTTTTGGGTTCTCGAGTGGTATGGGAGGAAAGGACATACCTACTGGCGAGTGGGACCGCCGTCGCGTCCCCGTAGGCACTCTCTACGCCCCCGTTCTTTTACTCGTGTCGCCCCTGCGTCCAGACAGGATGACCGACCGTATCGCGTCGACCGCCGGCATCTACCGGCGCTGGGTCGCCCTGTACGTCCCCGTCGCGGCAGTCCTGCTCGGGGCCAGCACCGCCGTCGGGTTCCTGCTGGGGGCCGCGGTCCCCGTCGAGTCGCTACCGACGGCACCCGACGGCGGTGCGAACCCGTTCGTGCCGAGCGAACTGACGACCACCGCCATCGCGGTGAACAACCTCACGGCGATGCTCGTCATGCTGCTCGGGGCCGTCACGCTTGGCATCGTCTCCGTGTTCGGCCTCGTCCTGAACGGCCTGCTCATCGGCGCGGTGGTGGGCCTGGCCCTCCAGGAACTGCCCGTCGTTGTGGTACTCGCCCTGCTGGTCCCCCACGGGATTCTCGAGATTCCGGCGCTCCTGCTCGTCGCGGCCGTCGGCCTGCGCTTTGGCAGGTTGACCGTCCGCTACCTGCGCGACCGGGAACCGGAACTCGTGACCGAGCGGCGACTCCGGGAGGCCGGGTGGCTCGTCGCCCTCGCGACGGGGCTAATCCTCGTTGCCGCGTACATCGAGGCGACCATCACGCTCCAGGTCGCCGAACGGGTCGCCGGTGGGGCCATCGGTCCTGTCGGGCGCTGACGGCGCGGCGGCGTCAGTCGAGGCCGGCGGGCGAAGGACGCGTCGCTCGCGAACGCGCGGCAGGCGTCGGACCAATCCGGACGCGACTAGTTGATGAACTCGTTGTCCCGCCAGTTGACACCCTCGTTCTCGTCGTCGTCGGACGGGTCCTCGACGACGTTGATGGAGGCGGGCAGTTCCTCGCCGTCGACGATGCGGACGGCGGTCAGCTCGTCGTCGACGGCGGCGATAGCCGTCAGCGTCCCTTTCTCGGCCACCTTCGCGATTTCACACAGTACCTCGAACATCTCGTACTGGAGGGCGGTGTTCTGGAGCACCGTCTCGCGGTCGCCCTTGAAACAGGCGTACTCGACGAGCTCGGACTCGATCTCCTCCTCTTCCTCCTCGAGGGTACCCCACTGTGGCCCCCCGCTGCTCCCCGTGCTGGCCGCGCCGGGCGGCCCCATCTCGTCGGGGTCCTCCTCGTAGACCCGATTCTCCGTGACGCTGGCCTTGAGCTGTGCGGTCGGCGTGTACTTGCTCATCGTCTCGTCCTCGGCGACGGCGCTGACGATGAGCGTGTTGTTCCGGCGGGTGATGTCAATGTCCGCGATTTCGGGAGGGAGTTTCGGGTCGTCGAAAAAATCGTATGCGTCTTCCAGTGGCAGTTCAAGTGTCGAATGTAGTCTGTATACGCGACTGGTCATGGTTAGGGGAAGGTGTCAATCGTCGCCGGCCGTCCGCTGACACTGCTGTCACCACCACATAGGAACCACACGCTTATATCACCTGCCCTTTATTGTGCTAGGTCATGTCATTCTATTGGCGTCCGGTTCGAACGGTGGGTCCGGCCGCGAATGGGCTTCACTGGGGTCTCGAAAAATCGGGTTTCCGGGGCCTACCGGTGGGTCAGTCGTCGGCCGAGACGGCGTCGCCGGCCTCCGCTTCGATGCTCGGCGGGTAGACACCCCGGTCGAGTTTCAGGTCGGACTGGGGTCGGGCCATGCAGGTCAGCGCGTAGTTCTCTCGCTCGCGTTCGGTGAGGCCGCGCGCGGCCGGCTGGGTCACCTCGCCCTCGACGATGTGGGCCGAACACGCCAGGCACATCCCCACGCGACAGGAGTACTCTTGGGCGATGCCCTCCTCGATGCACCGCGAGAGGATGGTCTCCGTGTCGGCGACCGTGACGGTCTCGCCGGTCCCGACGAATTCGACGGTGTACTCGGTCATGTCCCGCCGTTCGGAACCACCCGTCAAAACTCTTGTCTCCGAGGCTGACTGGCCGAGACCGACAGTCGGAACGGTTTTCTCTCTCCGGCTAGCAGGCACCACCATGAGCAGTCACGAGTACGACGTCGTCGTCGTCGGGGCGGGCACGTCCGGGTGTTACGCCGCCGCGACGCTCGCCGACGGGGGGTACGACGTCGTCGTCGTCGAACGGAAGGACGCCGAGGAGGCGGGCCACATCGCCTGCGGGGACGCGCTGAAGGGGGCCAGCGACTTCCCCGAGGCCATCCCGAAGTCCTAGCTCGAACCCGCGTTCACCAACACGGGCGTCGACCACGGCCGCTTCGAGATTCCACAGGAGGACGCCGTCCTCGAGATCCCGGTGCCCGGCGAACTGGCTGTCATCGACCGCTGGGAGTACGGCCGCCGGGTAATCGACGGGGCCGAGTCGAAGGGCGCGGACTTCCACTACGACACCGTCGTCCAGGACGTCGAGCAGGACGCCGACGGGCGCGTGACGGGCATCACCGCGGTGCGAAAGGGCCGCGAGGCGACCTACGAGGCGGCCCTGGTCGTCGACGCCGCCGGCGCGCTCTCCCTGTTGCAGGACAAGACGGACTTCGAGGGGGCCACCTTCGACACCAACGTCCGGTACTCGCAGTTCTGTTCGGCCTACCGCGAGATAATCGAGGTCGACGAACCCGTCGAGTGGGACGACGCCCTCGTCTTCAAGCCGACCGAGCGCTCGGCGGGCTACCTGTGGTACTTCCCGCGTACGTCGACGGAGATCAACGCCGGCCTTGGCTTCCAGATGAACGAGGAACCGATGGAGCTGGTCGACGACCTGAAGGCCGACCTGGAAGCGCGCACGGAATTCCAGGGTGCGACGGTGACGGACAAACTCGGGGCGGCACTCCCCACCCGGCGGCCCTACGATTCGGCGGTCGCACCGGGCTACATCGCCGTCGGCGACGCGGCGGGCCACGTCAACCCGACGACCGGCGGCGGCATCGCCGGGGCGGCCTACGCCGGGAAGTACGCCGCCGAGCAGGCAATGGAGGCCATCGAAGACGACGCCACGGGCGACGAGGCGGCCCTCTGGGAATACAACGAGAACGTGATGGACCACTTCGGCGCTCGCTACGCGGCGCTGGACGTCTACAACATCTTCACCACCGCCTACGACGTCGACGACCTGATGGGCCTGCTCGCTGCGCTCCCCGGAGAGAAACTCGCCGAGGCGCTCTACGGCGGGTCCACGGACCTGAGCCTCGGTCTGAAGGTGAAGACGGCGATCAAGAGCGTCGGTCACTGGGGCACCATCTACGATCTCTATCAGACAAAGCGACTGGCCGACCGACTGCTCGACCACTACGAGGCCTACCCGAGCGACCCCTCCGGGTTCGACGCCTGGCAGCGCGAGCGCGACGCCATCATGGACGACGTCTACGAGCTCACCGGTGCGGACCCGAAGTACTGACACGTCCGTGACTGACCGTTCTGCGGGTGTGCGACCGACGAGCAGTCTCCCTGGCACGACGTCGCCGGCCCTCGCCCGGGCACGTCAAGATACAATAGCGTCGGGCGCAACGACCAACCCATGAGCGATGCGAGGCCCGGCGAGTCGTCTGACCGAACGTCGAGCGACGAGTTCTCGCTGGAGAGCGTCCTCGCCGTCTTCGACGGCCGCTCGGACCCCGGGCGGCCGCTGACCGCCAACGACGTGATGGAGGCACTGGGTTGCTCGCGGCGGACGGCCCACAACAAGCTCAACGCGCTCGTCGAGCAGGGTCGCCTCGCGACGCGGAAGGTCGGTGCCCGCGGTCGGGTCTGGTGGGTGCCCCTCGACTCGGTGGTCGACGACGCGGCTCGGGCCCGCGCGGAACGCGAACTGGCCATCGACAACGAGGTCCACGCGGTGGACCTCCCGGGCGACGGCGAGCGACTCGCGAAACAGCGCGCGGCCCTGCAGGCGGCCTACGACTTCCTCGGCGAGAACCCGGAGGCCACCGAGTCGGAGGTGATCACCGAGGTGTTCCCCGACCATCCCGCCGGGTACGACACCGCCGACGACTGGTGGACAGTCATCAAGCCGGCCCTGAAGGAACTGCCAGCCGTCGACGTGGCCACGGACACGGACCACTTCTGGCACTACGTCGGCGGCTAGAAGCGCGGCGGGACGCAGTCGTCGAAAACGGGTTTGTCGGCCCCGTCTCAGAACGTCCCGGGCGCCAAGACGTAGACGAACAGCAGCGCCAGGATGCCGGTCATCGTGGCGTAGTAGGCAAGCGGGATGAGCTCGAGACGGATGACACGCCCCTCCTCGCCGACGAGGCCGACGACGGCCAGCGCGGCGACGACGTTGTGAACCGCGATGAGGTTCCCGATGGCGCCGCCGACGGCCTGGGCGCCGACCAGGATGGTCCGGGAGACGCCAAGGTCGGTCGCGACGTTGTACTGGAAGGTGCCAAAGAGGATGTCACTGACCGTGTTCGACCCGGCCAGGAACGCCCCGAAGGCCCCGACCAGCGCGGCGAAGAACGGGTAGACGACGCCGGCGGTGTCGGCCGTCGCCTCCGAGAGGACCACCAGCATGCTGTCGACGTTGGCCGTCTCGCCGGACTGGATCATGATCTGGACCGTCGCGACGGCAAAGACCAGCGCGAGCACCGCGGGCGTCACCTTCACGATGGTCTCGGACCAGGCGTCCGTGATCTCGCGTCGGTCCATCCCGTGCAGCGGGATGGTCAGCAGGTGGACCGCGACGAAGATAGCGCCGGGCAGGTACAGCAGCGCGAAGCTGTTGTCCATGCCCGTGCCGAGGATGTTCGCCCACTCGAAGACGAGCGTCGAGGTGAGGAAGTTCGTCACGGGGTCGACGACCCGCGTGAGGACGAGCAGCGCGGCGAGCACGGCGTAGGGCGTCCACGCGCGGACGAGCGACATGGACTGGGCGGTGACCTGTCCGCCGTCGGCGGCAACCCTCGTGTCGCCGCTGGCCGACTCGCCCGGCTGGATGTCGCCGATCCAGTGCTCGGGCCACTGCGACTCGGGCGCGAAGTCCCACTCCTCGTCGGGGTGGAAGAAGCCGGCCTTCAGCGCGCCGACCGTGAGGACCATCCCGCCCATCGCCCCGAACAGGCCGGGGAAGGTCGGGCCCAGGAAGTAGGCGGTGAGCCAGTACGGCACCGAGAAGGAGGCCCACGCGAACAGCGTCAGGGGCAGGACCTCGAGCGCGGGCCGGATGGAGCGTTCCTCGCCGAAGAAGCGCGTCATCATCGCCACGCCGATGAACGGCAGCACTGCGCCCACGATGACGTGGAAGGTTGCGGCCCAGACCGCGATCTGGGCGACCCACTCGGGGATGGTCATCCCCTGGGCGGCGACCGTCGACTGGATGGACTCGGTCGAGGCGAAGATGTCCTCGAGGCCGATGATGAGCGGCGTCCCGACCGCCCCGAACGTGATGGCCATCAGGTTACCGGTCAGCGCGATGACCACGGCCGCCAGCGGCGGGAAGCCGAGCCCCACGAGCAGCGGGCCGACGACGGCGGCCGGCGTCCCGAACCCGGCGGCGGCCTCGATAAAGGACCCCATCAGGAACACGAGCAGGACGACCTGGACGCGCCGGTCGTCGCTGATGGAGGTAAAGCCCTCGTTGATGACGTCGAACGCGCCGGTCTCCTTGAGCGTGTACAGCACCAGGATGGCGCCGAAGACGATGTAGAGGATGTTCACCGCCGTTATCGCCCCGTTGATCGACGCCGCGACGAGCCACCGCGGGGACATGTTCCACCCGAGGAGGCCGACGACGGCCGCGACCACCCACGCGACCGGCATGGCCTTCGTCGCCGGCCAGTACCGACCGATCATCAGGAACGCGATGGCCGCCAGTGGCAACACGGCCAGGCCGATCTGCAGTGCGGTCGCCATCTCAGTGCCCCTCCCCCGGGAGCGCGCGACTCGCCGGTTCGGGTCGCGGACTGTACTGTGCTGTCTGTATCGATGCCAATGGTGGCATAGTCGCCGGCTCGTCCGACCGGGTATTTATACCCGACAATCGTTCACAACTCGTCGTAACTCAAACGACTGTCTCAGATAGCGTAAGAAATTATTTAAGATCTATTCGAGTATTAATTCTGGTTTTTCGTATACAAAACAAAACCCCCCGATTGCAGTTGTGTGTACGCTCGACGGGAGATACACTCGTGTGCACCGCCGGTACAAGGCCGGGTTTCCACTGGTGCAGTCAACTGTAACCACCAGATTGCGACCGGATCCTCGGCTCGTCCCGGCCGACCTGTCGACAGGCCCGGACGACCGACCGGCCCCGTCCGCAGACGGAGCGCACGGCGAGCGTGCGTATTCGAGACGGGGTCGACGGACCGAACGCACCGGCGGTGAGTCGACCCGAGGGCGACGTGGGGCGACCGCGGCGAGGTCGCTCGCGTCGTTCAATCCGGTCGACGGGCGTGCCCGACGGTAGGGCGGACCCCCGAACCCGCCGGTCAGTCCTCGGCCGTCCCCGGGGCGGGCAGCGGCGAGTGTCCCTCGGCCGAGAGACTGCCCACCAGTACGGCCCCGGCGGCGATCGGGACGACGGCGCAGGCGACGTAGACCGGGGCGAACCCGACCACGTCGACCAGCGGGAGCGACACCAGCGGGCCGAGCGCCCCGCCGAAGTCGCCGAGGACGTTGTTCGTCGCCGTCGCCCGCCCCATCCGCTCGCTCGGCGTCAGGTCGGCCAGGAGCGCGACCAGCGGTCCGCTGGTTCCCCCCTGGCCGGCCCCGACGAGGAGGCAGGCCAGCACGAACGCCGGGAGAGAGCCGGCGGCCGCGAGCAGGAGAAACCCGGCGAACGAGACGACGAGGAAGGCGAGCAAGACCGGCAGGCGCCGGCCGTCGCCGTCGCTGAGCGTCCCACCGGCGAGCGTCAGCCCCGAGGCGGCGACGACGGTCACCGCCATCAGCCCGCCCGAGAGCCCCTGGGCGCCGTAGCCCAGCGTCGTCAGGTCCCTGACGTCGATGACGAGCACGAGCGTCGAGAACAGCGCCCCGAGGTACGCGAAGTAGAGGCCGAAGTTCACCAGGCCGACGGCGAGGGTGGTCCGGGTGGTGTCGACGTCGAGCGGCGAGACGCCGCCCCGGTGGTCGTCGACGTGTGTCTCGGGGACCAGCACGTAAGCGATGGCGCTGGCGAGCATGGCAAACGCCGCCGCAGCGGCGAACGCGGCGGCGACGCTGTAGGCCTCGCTGACGACGCCCCCCAGGACGAGGCCGACGGGGAACCCGAGCGTGATGCCGCCGCGGACGACGCCCATGTTCGCCCCGCGGGAGTCGGCCCCGCTCACGTCGGCGGCGATGGTGTAGGCCGTCGCGAACACCAGCGCGCTGCCGACCCCCCAGAGGACGCGGGCCACCAGGAACCAGGCCTCCGGGAACGGCGCGGTGACGGCCACGAGGTAGCCAAGCGTCGCCAGTCCCTCGACGAAGAGACCGACGACGAAGGGCGTGCGCGTCCCCACCCGGTCGATGAGCGACCCCGCCGGGGCGTTCGCGACGATGCGGGTGATGCGGTTGGCGCTGAGGATGAGTCCCACGAGGAACGGCGAGATGCCGAGCACGGCCCCCAGGTTCGGCAGGATGGGGAAGACGACGCCGCCGCCGAACCCGACGAAGAAGGTGTTCACGATGACAGCGAGCACGACGGTCCGCTGGCGGGTCATCGGGCCGACTCACCGCCGCTCGTCGCTCGGTGCACAGCAGGCGTTGTGACCGGCCGTAATTAGGGATGACGTTGTGGCGGCGTTCATGCCTGTGGCGCTCGTAGCCGGGGGCATGGAGGTCTTCGTCTACGGGACGCTCACCGACCCGGCGACGGCGGCGTCGGTGCTCGAGACATACACGTACCGCGGGTCGGCTACGCTCGCCGGCCTCCACCGCGTCGACGGACGCTACCCCACGCTCGCGCCCGGTGGCACGGCCGACGGCCGGCTCCTCTGGACGCCCGAGGTCACCGCCCTCGACGCCTACGAGGGGGTCGACCGGGGGCTGTACGTCCGGGTATCGCTCCCGCGGGCCGACACAACGGGCCAGCGCGTCGAGTGCTACGTGGGCGACCCGGCGGCGCTCGACGCCCCGGTCGAGTGGCCCGGCACCGGCCCGTTCGCCGACCGCGTGCGACGGGTCTGTCGAAGCGAGGACGTCGGGGTTCGGGCCCAGGAATAGCCGGGTCGGTCCCGCCGACCACCGACACCGGAGTATCAGCAGTAGTAATCTCGTCCGAACTATTATCAGTGTCACCTCAGTCTGTCAGGCACATGTCCGCGGCCGAGCGCACCGCCCGGGTCCTCTATGTCGACGGCGACGAGACGTTCGCGGCCCGCACCGCGGCGGGCCTCGAACGGGAAGCCGACCCGCTGGAGGTCGTGACCGCGGACTCGGCGCGCGACGGGCTCGACCGCATCGAGACGGAACGGGTGGACTGTGTCGTCAGCGAGTACGACCTCCCCGACCGGACCGGTATCGAGTTCCTCGAGACGGTCCGCGAACGGTACGGGGAGTTGCCGTTCGTCATCTTCACCGGTCGCGGCAGCGAGGCGGTGGCCAGCGAGGCCATCGGCGCCGGCGTGACCGACTACCTGCAGCAGTCGGGCGAGACCGGTCGGGACGCCGTCCTCGCGAACAGGGTCGCGACGGCGATCGACGAATACCGATCGCGGGGCGAGGACGAGTCGAACGAGGAGCGCCTGTCCCTGCTCGTCGACGAGTCGCCGATGGGCGTCATCGAGTGGGACGGGGAGATGGGCGTCGTCCAGATGAACCCCGCCGCCGAGGACATCCTCGGGTACAGCGAGGCGGAGCTGGTCGGCGAACCGTGGACCGAAATCGTGCCGCCGTCCGACCGGGCCCCCGTCGCCGACGTCATCGCCGATAGCATGGAGACGGGGACGGAGGCCCGCAGCGTCAACGAGAACGTCCGCGGCGACGGCGAGCGCATCACCTGCGAGTGGCACAACCGGGTCGTCACCGACGACGACGGGTCGGTCGTCACGATGTTCTCCCTCTTCCAGGAGGTCACGGAGCGACGGCGCCGCGAGGACGCGGTCGAACAGCTCCACGAGACCGCCCGTTCGCTGATGGGGGCCGAGACGCACGACGACGTCGCGGAGATGGTCGTCCAGGCCGCCCGCGACATCCTCGACATCCCGGTCAACTCAGTCCACCTCCAGGCGGCAACGGGGGACTGCCTCGAACCGGTCGCGTGGACCGACGAAGCCAGGGAGCTGGTCGGTCCCCTTCCGACGTTCGAACCCGGAAGCGGACTCGCCTGGCAGGTCTTCGAGTCCGGCGACACGGCGATGTTCGATGACGTCTCGAGCGCCGAGGACCGGTTCAACCCCGAGACGGACGTCCGGAGCGAGATGATACTCCCGCTCGGGGACTACGGCGTGCTCCTGGCGGGGTCGACGGAGGTCTCGGAGTTCGACGGGGCCGACGTCTCGCTGATGAAGACGCTCGCCGCGACGGCGACGGCGGCCCTCGAGCGTATCGAACGTACCGAGGCGCTGGGACTCCAGCGCGACCGGCTCCGGACGCTCTTCGAGATGGTGCCGGAACCGATCATCCGGGTCAGGTTCGAGGACGACCGCCCCGTCCTGCGGGACGGGAACCCGGCGTTCGAGGAGACCTTCGGCCACGACGTCGAGGCCGCCGTCGGCCAACCGGTCAACGACCTCATCGTCCCGCCGGACCGCCAGCCCGCGGCCGAGCGCATCGACGACCGGATACGCAGCGGCCGGACGTTCGGGCGGGAGGTGCGTCGCCGGACGGACGACGGACTCGGTGACTTCCTCTTTCGGTCGGTCCCGGTCCCCGGGGACCACGACGAGTACTTCCGTATCTACGTCGACATCAGCGAACTGAAGCGGTCCCAACGCCGCCTGGAACAGCAAAACGAACGCCTGGAGATGTTCGCGGGCGTCGTGAGCCACGACCTCCGGAACCCGTTGCTGGTCGCCCAGTCGGGCGTCGAGATGGTCCAGCAGCAATTCGAGAACGACGGTGACCTGGACGACGACACACTGGACATCGTGGTTCGCGCCCACGACCGGATGGACCAGCTGGTCGACGACCTGCTGGCGCTCGCGCGCCACAACGGCCAGACACTCGACCCGGAGCCCATCTCGCTCGCCGAGGTCGGGCGGGCCTGCTGGGAGACGGTCAGGACCGACGGGGCGACGCTCGACGTGGAGGCGACCATGCGCGTGCGGGCCGACGAGAGCCAGCTGAAACAGCTACTCGAGAACCTCGTCCGGAACGCGGTGGACCACGGCGGGACCGACGTGACCGTGACCATCGGTGACATGGCGGACGGGTTCTACGTCGAGGACGACGGCACCGGAATCCCGCCGGCCGAACGCGAGCAGGTCTTCGAGCGGGGCTACTCGACGGCCGACGGCGGCACGGGGTTCGGACTGGTCATCGCCGATCAGGTCGCCGACGCCCACGGCTGGGACCTCCGCCTCACCGACGGCGCGGACGGCGGGGCGCGCTTCGAGGTGTCCGGCGTCGAGACGGACCCGACCGAGGAGTGAGTCCAGTCCCGCGGGCTAAATAATACCCACAATACTGCGATAAAATCAGGCGTATTCTATACTAAAATTTAAGTTCGGTCGGGCGTCGAACGACCCGACATGAGCCGACGCGCGGACACAGGCTGGCACGCCACCGTGCCGGCACCGGTACCGCCGGACGACCCCGGAGCATGGTACGCTCCGGACGTCCGAGAACAGGACGAGATCTACCCCGGCGTGGTCGTCACCATCCGCCGGGCAGGCAGCGAGTTCGGGTACGATGTCCGCGAACCGCTGCTCTCGACACCGGCCGCGAGCGCCCTCGCGACCGTCGAATCGCACTTCGAGGGTGCGCACGTCGAGCGTCCCCGAACGCGTGAGGGTGCCATCGAACGCATGGATTGCGGGTTCGACCCGAAGCACCGCCGGGTCATCGACCGACTGGTGGAGTGTTCGCCGACCGTCCGCCGCCGCGTTGACTACCACGCCGCCTGTTCGCTTGCGTGCCTGGGCGATCTGACGCCGTACGCGCTGGACCACCGCATCGACGTCGCCGACGTCACCGACGACGGCGTCGTGGTCCACACCGACGACTACGCCCCCGCCGAGACCGACCTGGGGCCGGACCCGGCGTTCATCGACCGGTTCGCCAGCGAGCGCGTCGAGCGCCACACCGTCTCCTTCGAGGGGTTCGAGGTGCCGGTCGTCGTCTACCGCGAGCACCTGCTGGGGTCGGACCCGTTCACGACGAAGTACGCGGTCCGGGAACCGGACCTGTTGCCCGGCGACGAACAGCTCATCGAGGCCTGCAAGGAGCGCATCTGGGAGACGAACGTCGACGGCCTCGTCGAGGACCGCACCGCGTTCGTCCGCGACCGGGCGCGGGCTCACCTGGCCCGGCAGCTGACCGTCCGCAACACGACCGAGTGGCTCGACGCCGTGTGCTACCGCGTCCGCTCGGCGCTGGCCGAGCTCGACCTCGCGGTGCCGCCGGTCGATCACCGCTTTGCCGCCGATCGGCTCGAGGACCTGCTGTACTACGTGATGCGCGATCTCGTCGGCTACGGGAAACTGACGGTTCCCGTCCGCGATCACACGCTCGAGGACATCGAGGCCAACCGGGTGGGCGAGCGCGTGAAGGTCCTCCCCCGCGCCGACCTGGGCCACGACGGCCGTGTCCCGACGAACCTCGCCTTCGAGTCCGAGAGTGCCTTCGTCAACGTGGTGATGCAGCTGGCGGCCGACGACGGCACCGAGCTCAACGCCTCGAACCCGAGCGCGAAGGTCAACATCGACCCCGACGGCGACAGCGAGGCTGACGAGACCATCCGCTGTGCGGTGGCCTTACCGACCATCAGCGAGGGCGGCCCGCACATCTCCATCCGCAAGCAGTCTGCCGACGCGATGACGCCGGTCGACCTCGTCGAACGCGACGCGCTCCCGACGGAGCTGGTCGCCCTGCTGTGGCTGTTCTACGAGTCCCACGGCGTCGTGCTCTTCTCCGGCCCGACGGGTGCGGGCAAGACGACGCTCATGAACGCCCACATGCCCTTCGTCCCCTACCGTGACCGCCCCATCAGCATGGACGAGGGGTCACGCGAGGTGCGGATTCCCCACGAGACCGGCGTCTCGCTAACCACCCGCGAGCACGAGCGCGACCACCGGCGGGTGACGATGGCCGACCTGATGACCCAGTGTAACTACCTCAACCCGGACGTCGAGGTCATCGCCGAGATCAACACGCCCGAGTCCTTCGAGACGTTCGCCGAGACGCTGAACACGGGCCACGGCGTCATCGGCACCACGCACGCCGACGACGTGGAGACGCTCGTCAACCGCGTCATCGAGAAGGGGGTCCCGACGTACCTGCTCGCGGAGATCGACCTCGTCGTCTTCCCGCGGTACGTCGACGGCGAGCGGTACGTCGCCGACGTCGTCGAGTTCGTCGACGAACCCCGGTACCGCGACGACCGTTCCGGGACCATCGAGAAAGACGGGACGACCGTCCACTGGAACAGCGTCTGCCGCCGCCGGCCGGACGGGACCTACGACATCGCCTACGAGCACCCGCAGTTCGGCGGCGAGGCCCGGTCGGTCGAGACGGGCGTCCTCGAGCGCCTGGCGACGCTCCGCGACGAACCAATCGAGGACGTGGAGGCCGCGCTGCACCGCCGGCACCGCTACGTGCAGTACCTGGTCCGAGAGGACCTCACGGACTTCGAGTCGCTGTTCGAGGTGCTCGCCGACTTGGAGACCAACGAGGCCGCGACCGTCGAGCGACTCCGGCGACGGGCCGGCGAGTCGGGCCCCGACCGCCTGGAGGTGCGGAACGATGACGACTGACGGTCCCCCGCTCGGCATCGTCGACCGGGGGCTGTACGCGCTCTTTGCCCACCACGCCGACGACGGCCGCCACACAGCAACGCGGGACCGGTACCGGGCGGCCGACCCGGACACCGGGTTCGGGCTCTACGTCGCGCGGCTGTACGGCCTCGCGTGGCTGGCGCTCGTCGCCGGTATCGCCGGCACCGCGACGCTGGCCGCGCTGGCCCCGCCGGCCGCCGTCACTCGACTCGCGGCCGTGGTCGGCGAGAGCCTGCCGATCCTCAACCGCCTCCCGCTACCGACGGTCCCCCGGGCGGTCCTCGTGCTCGTCGCCAGTGCGGCGGCCGGGCTCTGCTGTCGGGTCGTGGTGTTCCGGCTGGGCGACCGCTACCTCTCGTGGGTCGCCGCCGGTCGACGGGCCGACATCGCCGTGACGCTCCCCGGCGCGGTCCGGTACCTGCGCGTGCTGGCCTCTGGCACCCACGACCGGGAGGCGATGCTCCGGGCGGTGGCCCGGCAGGACGCCTACGGCGAGACAGCCCGAGCGTTCCGGCGTGCGCTCAACCGGGGCGCGCTGACCGGGAGCCTGGACGAAGGGCTCGAACGGGTCGCCAGCGAGACGCCCTCCCGGGACCTGCTCGCGCCCTTCCTGCTGAAGTTCAAGGAACACGCCAACCAGAGCACCGAGGCGCTGGCGGGCTACCTGGAGATGGAGGGACGGCTCCTCGCCCACCAGCAGACCCGCCGCCACGAGCGCGCGACCGGCTACCTCGAACTGCTCGCGGAGCTGTTCGTCGTCCTCCTGGTGGTGCCGGCGCTGATCGTCCTCATCGTCACCGTCATGAGCGTGCTCGCGCCGGGACTGTCGGCGCCGGTGTCGACCCCGCTGGGCGAGACCACGGTCAGGGCGGCCGTGGTCTACGGGAGCGCGGGGTTCGTCCTGGTGACCGGGATCCTCGCGTCCTGGCTCGTCCACTCGCTGCGGCCCACGACGACCGCGACGCCGACGTACCGCCGGCCCGACGGCCCGCTGGCGACGCTCGCGACGGTCCACACGAACCCCGCGAGCGCGCTCGTCGTCGCCGTGCCGGCCGGGGTGCTGGTCGCCGCTGGTCTCTGGTCGCTGGGCTACCGACCGCTGAACGTCGGCCTGCTGTCGTACGTCGCCGTCGGCCTCCCGGTCGGTGCCGTCGCCGTCCGCAGGGCACGTCGGGACGACGCGAAGGACCGGGAGATACAGGACTTCGTCCACGCCGTCGCCGGCCACGTCGCCCTCGGGCGGCCGTTCCCCGAGGCGGTCCGGCGAGTGGCGGCGGAGGTGGAACTGGGGGCACTCGCCGCGGACGTCGACGCGCTCGCGTTCACCCTGGGCCTGAGCGACAGTCCGGACGGGGAGGCGGCCAACCGTCGCTCGGCGGCGCTCGAGCAGTTCGTCGAGCGGGTCGGGACGCCGCTCGCCGAGCAGACCATCGGGCTCGTCGTCGGCGCGCTCGACACCGGGAGCGACAGCGAGGACGTCTTCGAGACCCTGCAGACCGAGATCGGGACGCTCTACCACCAGCGCAAGTCGCTCCGCTCGGCGCTTTTGGTCTACGTCGCCGTCGGCTGGACGACGGCCCTGCTGGTGCTTGGCATCACCGTCGCCGTCAACGTCTACGTCCTGGCGGAGTTCGCCCAGCTGTCGGCCGTCGCCGACGGATCGACCGTCGCCTTCGACCCGGCCGCGGTCGACCCCGAGCGGGCGCGGTACCGGTTCTACGTCGTCACGCAGGCGACGATGCTCGCCTGTGGCTGGTTCGCCGGCACGGCCAGCCGCGGGGTCTACGAGGCACTGCTTCACTCCGGCGGGCAGGTGTGTATCGCCTACGTCGTCTTCGCGGGGGTGGGCCTGCTGTGAGTCGGACGCCGTCGCGCGGCCAGTCACACGTCGTCGGCGTCGTCCTGCTGCTTGGCATCACCGTGGTCGCGCTGGGGGGTCTGACGGCGGCCGTCGGCACCGTCGTCGACGGCCAGACCGCGGCGGCCGACGAGGCACGTGTCGAACACGCCTTCCGGACCGAGCTCCGGCCGGTCGAACACACCGGGCCGAACGAAGCGCGGGTCAGTTTCACGGAGGGGCGCCTGTCGACCGTCGAGCGCGACCTCAGCATCACGACGCCGACGGGCGTCGCACGGACCGTCGAGGTCGGCGGGCTCGTCTACGACTCCGGCCAGTCCCGCGTCGCCCTCGTCGCCGGCAGTGTCATCCGCGGGACCGCCGGGAACGCGTGGCTCGAGCGCGACCCGCCCGTCACGGTCACGCGGAACGCGGACACCCTCGTCGTCGGCGCGCCGCGACTGGGGGCCAGCGGGGAGAGTCTCGCCGGAACCGGCGGCGCGTCGGTGCGACTCCGGACGAACGTCAGCCACGAGCGGATCGAACTGGGCGAGCGGGAGTACGGGGTCGCACTCGAGACCGCAGCCCCCGGCCCGCTGGCACGCTACTTCCGGCGCCAGAACGCCACCACCCGGGTCCGGGACCTCGACGGCGACGGGGTACAGAGCGTGGTCGCCACCTTCCCGGGGAACCGGACACTGTACCTCGTGGTCCACCGGATGCGCCTGGAGGTGGCCCATGGATAACCGCGCGGTCAGCCCCGTCGTCGAGAAGCTGCTCGCGCTGGGGCTGGTGGTGGTCTACGTCGGCCTCCTGACGACGACGCTGTACGGCGGCGCCGTCCCGGCCTACCGGGCGGCCGTCGGGAGCGAACTGGGCGAGCGGACGCTGGCGGAGGCGACGGCCCGCGTCGAGCAGGCCGTCCCACCGGACGCCAGGGCCGGGTCGGCGCGGTACCGGGTCGACCTCCCGGCGACGATCGGCGGCGCGGCCTACGCGATCCGGACCGACGGGCGTGACCTCGTGTTGGTCCACCCCGACCCCGCCGTCGGCGGACGGACCCGACCCGTGTTGCCCGACCGGGTCGACGCGCTCGCCGGGACCTGGGAGAGCGGCGCCGAGACGGTGGTTATAGTGGACGGGCCGCCGGGCGAGCTGACCGTCGAACTGGAGGAACGATGAGCACCGGAACGTTCCGACTGCCCGGCGCGCGCGGGCGTCGAGCACAGACGACGCTCCCGGCGCTGGCGCTGGCGCTCGTCGTCCTGACGGTGCTGACCGGCCTGAGCCTGGGGATGGCCGACGCGGCCATCGCCGGTGGCGACCGGGCGCCCGACGAGCGACGCGCCGCGACAGCGCTCGCCGACCACCTGGTTGCGCCCGACGGCCCGCTGGCCGTCCGGGAGAACGTGCTCGCGCGGAGCCAGGTCCGGTCGTTCGACGCCGGCGACCTCCCGCCAGTCGCCACGGCCGACGACGACTACGACGTCAGCGTCACGCTCGACGGCCGGCCGATCGCGCGCCGGGGCACCCCACAGGACGGAACGACGGTCCGGCGCATCGTCCTCCTCGAGCGGCGGACGCGCGCGACGCTGACACCGGATCTGGGAGATACCCCCGCGGTGACGCTCCCCCGCCGCACCGGCGCGGCGACGGTGACGGTGGCCCCGCCGAACGGGACCACCGTCTGGACGGTCCGGGCCGACGACAGGGTCGTCCTCCACGACGCGGGCGGCCTCGAGGGGCGCTTCGAGGTGTCGCTGGTCCCCTACGAGACGACGACGCTCCGGTTCCGCTTCGCCGGCCCGCTTGACGCGGGTGACGTGACCGTCGCCTACGACGCCGCCCGGACGACGAAGGCCACGCTGGCGGTGAGCGTCGATGCCTAGGGCGCAACTCCCGCTGTCCCTGGTCGAGGTGGCGCTCGGTGCCGTGCTGATACTCGGGGTCGCGCTGGGGTTCGCGCTCGGGACGCCGGCGCCGGACACGCGGACGCCCCAGCTGACGGCCTACGCCGAGGATACGGCGACGGTGCTGGCAAACGAGGCGCCGCGCCACGGCGGCACGACGCGGTTGGGGGAGGTGCTGCGCAGCGAGGGGGCCTTCGAGCGGGAACGGGGCGCGCTGGAACGCCGCGTCGACCGCATCGTGCCCGCGAACGTGATGTACCGGGTCGTGACGCCACACGGGACCGTCGGGTTCCCGAAACCCGAGGGCGTCCCGACGGGGACGGCGATGGTCTCGACCGGGTACGGCCGGGTCCGCATCGAGGTGTGGTACGCGTGAGACGGGGCCAGCTCGTGCTCGTCGCGGCGGCGCTCGTCGCGGTCGCGCTGGCACCGATCGTCCTCTCGTACCTCCAGCTGGGCTACCACGGCGACGTCCGGGCGACGGCGGACCACGGCGATCAGACCCGGGACGCCCGGCGCACGCTCGACCGGGCGGTCGCGACTGCGCAGTCGGGCGTCACCGGCGAGTACGCCTGGTCGCGCCGGCGGGCCGCGGTGACGGAGGTCCGCGGCCGACTGGAACCGCGACTCGAGCGGCTCCGGACCTCGGAGGTCGACGCCGGGACGGTGCACGCGGCGACCTACAACGGAACCGTCGCCGGGGCGTGGGCCGACGAGCGCTGTCCGGGCGGCCCGGCCCGACAGTTCGGCGCCTGCGCCGTCGACCGGGGCGTGCTCGTCCAGAACCGGACCGGCGTCACCCACGTCGTCGGCGTCGGTTTCGACCTCACGACGACGACGCCCCGCGGCGAGACGCGCGTCACCGTCTTCGTCCGCCCGGTCGGTCGATGAACCGGTCGACAGCTGCACAATCGTGACACTAAACACGCAGGGGCCTGGTACTGTGAACCAATGGAACCCGACGAGGCGGCCTTCGGGGACGTCCAGTTTCTCACTGGGTCCCCCCAGCGGTTCGCGGTGCTGTCGGCCCTGTGTGAGACGCCGGCACGGCCCTGCGAGCTGTGCGACCGGGTAGACGCGACGCGGACGACCGTCCAGCGCATCCTCGCCGGGTTCAGGGAGCGCGACTGGGCCTACAAACGCGACGGGCAGTACCACCCGACGGTGACCGGGCGGCGGGTGCTGACCCGGTACCGATCGCTGCTGACCGAAGTCGAACGGGCCCGCGAGTTCGGCCCCGTCGCGACGCACCTGGAACCGGTGGCCGACCGGTTCCCTACGGCGCTGCTGACCGAGAGCACGATGACGCGGGGGACGGAACAGGACCCGCTCGCGGCGGTGACCCGGCTCATCGACCGGTTCCAATCGGCCGAGGGGCGAGTTCGGGCGATCTCGCCCATCGTCTCCCAGTCGTTCAACGAGGTGGCGGCCGACCTGCTGGAGTCCGACGTCGAGATGACGCTCGTCGTCGACCGGGACGTCATCGACCGCTCCGCGTCGGACTTCCCGACGGCGTTCGAGCGGGGGATAGAACACGGCGGTATCGAGATCTTCGTCCACGAGACGCCGCTGTCGTTCGGGCTGTTACTGGACGACACGGGGTGCTGTCTGGCCGTCTACGACGACGGGAACAACCTCAAAGCGACCATCGAGTCGGCCGACGAGTCCGTCAGAGAGTGGGCGCACGTGCAATACGAGCGACGCAAGGAACGGGCGGACCCGCTGGAGACGCTCGTGACTGACTCACAGGAGTGACGCCTGGGCGCGGTGTCAGACGGGGGACCGGACGACCGGAACGGGGGTGGAGGGGGAATGGGGGACCATGGAAGGCCGAATCGATGGGTCCCTGGCGGACCTGGCATCCAGGCCAGTGGGACGGGAACGTCCCATCGGAACAATGCGGTGGTAACAGCCTATACTTATTCGCGCACACCAGTTACCGGACCCGAAATCTGTTACAACCCCTGTAACACACCCGTCGCATGATATCCTTCCCGCGCTGAAGCGCGAGGATTGCCGCGTTGGGATATCATCGTCTACGGGACGACCAGTTCTCGTGGGGCTACTCGCCCCGTCGATCTGTAAACCGCGGGACGTCGGGGCGGTCCCCACGGACGACCGACAGTATAAGTACCAGGCCATCGTGATTTCTCACATGTCACCACCCGGACGGGAGGTCCAGTACACCGAATCCGACGTCATCGAGGTGTTCAGAGACCGGAACGACTACGCGGAGCCACTGACGGCTTCCGAGGTCGCCGACCGGCTGGGCTGTTCGCGCCGGACCGCACTGAACAAGCTGCACAGCCTGGCCGCGGAGACGGACGTCACCAGCAAGAAGGTCGGGGGGCGCTCGCGGGTCTGGTGGATTCCGGTCCGGACGAGCTGAAATCTGGATTTCCCGCCCGCGAGAGAGTTTTGCCGTCGTTCACGCCGTCGTACACAGTTGGGAAGAAAGGATCCCGGTAGAAACCTCACGTCGCGTGACGTCCGGCGACGCCCTGTGGCTCCGACTGGTCCTCGCGGCGACCACCCTCCGCCTCGCGTCTGTGCTCGGGACGAGTTACGCCGCCGCCCAGGGACGCGGCGGCGGGACATGAGAAAGTAGGGTCCGCGACGCTACAGGTCCCACTCCTCGGCCCGCTCCCGGGCCTCGGCGCGCGCCTGCTCCTTGATGGCCGAGATCTTCTCCGTGTCCTCGAGGAACGCCTCGACGGCGCTCGCGTCGCCGGGGTCGCGTGGCGTCTCAGACCCCGCGGACTCCTCGTCCGACGACCGGTCCGGGCCGGCCCGGCGCGTGCTCTCGGCCAGCGCGGGGTCGCCGGCCAGTCGCTCGGCAGGCATCCCCGGTGGCACCTGGAGGTCCGTCGCGTCGTGGACGGTCGCCAGCTCGGTCGCCGGCAGTTCGTACAGCGAGACGTGGTAGGGGCCGGGAACCGCCAGGTCGGCCAGCGCCGGCGGCCCGCCGCGGTCCGTCCCGGTGTGGTAGGCGACGACCGGCACGCCGTCCTCGAAGGTGATGACGCCGCGCCCCTCGGCGTCGAGCAAGAGCGCGTCCTGGGACTCGAAGACCGCGTAGCCCGTCAGCTCGCGGTCGAGCACGTCTGCGAGCGGTTCCCGCGGGTCCGCGACGACGCGCGACTTGCAGAGGCGACCGGTGGGGAGCCTCATGGTGGGTGGGGGATGACCGCGCTCCGGAAGCGGTCGGCGACGTCTCCCGGCCGGCCGTTCGCTATCGTCAGCGCGTCCGCCGCTCGCCGGTAGGCCGCGGCCGCCGCCGACTCGGGTGCGTGGGCGAGCAACGGCCGACCCGCCCGCCGGGCCTCGCGTGCGGCCTCGGCCTCCGGGACCGCCGCCAGCGTCGGTCCGTCGAAGTACCGCTCGGTCTTCTCGGCGACCCGGTCGATGGGTTCCTCGTCCCTGACCTTGTTGAACAGGAGACCGGCAACGTCGGTGTCGTAGGAGGCGGCGTACTCCTGGACCTTGAGGCCGTCGGAGATTGCCGGTATCGTCGGCTGGAGGACGATCACGGTCCGGTCTGCCATCACTACCGGGAGGACGGCGGCGCGACTGTCCAGCGCCGGGGGCGAGTCCAGCAGGATGACCTCGGTGTCGGCCGCGAGCGTCGCGACGACCTCCCGCAGTCGCGTCGGATCGGCGTCGCGGAACCCCTCCAGACTCGTCCCGCAGGGGACCACCGTCATCCCGAAGCGATCGTAGGCGGCGTCGAAGACGGGCGCGTCGTCGGCCAGCACGTCGTGCAGCGTCGTCTCGGCCGACGACAGGCCGGCGTGAAAGAGCAGGTTCGCCATGCCGGTGTCGGCGTCGACGACGGTCACGTCGTAGCGGTCCGACAGCGCCATCCCCAGCGCGACGGCGCTCGTCGTCTTGCCCGTCCCCCCTTTCCCGCTGGCGACGGCGAAGACTTCGACCATGTGCGTGCGTCCCCGCCCCATCGCACATAAACTTCGCGGAAATCCGATCCGAAAAAACCTCACTCGAACCCGAGTGGCCCGAGGTCCACGTGGTCGGCGACCAGCCGTGCGGCGCGTTCGTAGGGATTTGGCTGCTCGGCGTCGCCCCCCTGCGGCGGGTCGATACCGGCGGCTCCGAACGTATTTCTCACGAAGGCACGTTTCGCCAGATCGTTCTCGAAGAGATCGTGGAGGTAGGTACCGAGCACGTCGTCGGTGGCGGCCCCCTCGGCCGCGAAGGGGCGCGTCACGTCGCCGGTCAGCGTCGACTCGCCCGTGTGTATCTCGTAGCCCTCCACGCGGCCTTCGGCGCCCTCGAGCGGGCCGACGCCGCGTATCTGCCGCGTGACGTGCTCGACCGTCTTTGTCTCGGAGAACCTCGTCTCGACGGGGAGCAGGCCGACGCCGTCGACGCGCTCCTGGTCGGTAGTACCTTCGAGGGCAGCATTTGCCAGCGACTCCCCGAGCATCTGGTAGCCGCCACAGAGGCCGACCACCGGCCCCTCGAAGGCGGCGAGTCGCTCGTCGAACCCCGCCTCTCTGAGCGCCAGCAGGTCGTCGACGGTGTTCTTGCTCCCGGGCAGGACGACGGCGTCGGCGTCCGCAAGCGAGTCGCCCGGCGGAACGTAGGCGACCCGGACGCCGGGTTCGCGGACGAGCGGTTCGAGGTCCGTGAAGTTCGAGATGCGCGGGAGGCGCGGGACGGCGACGGTGACGCTCCGGTCCCCGGGGACGCCGTCGTCGTCTCCACGAACCGCGCGCGTACCGACCGGCGGGAGCGAGACGCTGTCTTCCTCGGGGAGACCGGGGTCCTCGTAGGGGACGACGCCGAGCACCGGCACACCGGTACGCTCCTCGACGGCCTCGATGCCGGGCCCGAGCAGCGAGCGGTCGCCGCGGAACTTCGTTATCACGACGCCGGCGATGCGGTCCCTGAGGGACTCGGGGACGAGTTCGAACGTCCCGACGATGGACGCGAAGACGCCGCCGCGCTCGATGTCGGCCACCAGCAGCACCTCGGCGTCGGCGAACCGGGCCGTCTCGACGTTCGCGAGGTCGCGGTCGTGGAGGTTGATCTCGGCGACGGAGCCGGCCCCCTCGGCCACGACGACGTCGTGGGCTCGCTCGAGTCGGCCGTGGGCGGCCTCGGCCGCCTCCAGTGCGGCGTCCCAGTGGTCCTCGTAGTAGGCGCCCGCCGATACGTCGGCTACGGCGTCGCCGTCGACGACCAGCTGGGACTCGCCGTCGCCGCGGGGTTTGAGCAAGACTGGGTTATGGTCGGTCGTCGGCGAGACGCGTGCCGCCCGGGCCTGGACGTACTGTGAGACGCCGATCTCCCCGCCCGGGGTCGCTCGGGCGTTGTTACTCATGTTCTGGGCCTTGAACGGGGCCACGTCGTGGCCGCGGTTCGACAGGAGGCGACAGAGCCCGGCCGCGATCGTACTCTTGCCCACGTGGGACGCAGTTCCGGCGACGAGGACGGTCGTCATTCGGGTCGCCGGTGCTTCGGACCGGGCCCGCTTGAGACTCCCGGTTAGCCGCGCAGTGCAGTCGGCGCTGCCTCGAGGACCGAATCGCCTACGGGGTCGCGGACCGAACGGCGAGTGATGACCGGGGACCGACTCGATAGGCTGGCGGAGCACATCCAAACGACGGGCGAACGGCCGGTCGAGCGGTCGGCCGCCCGCTGGCTGGGCGAGGCCGAGGCTATCGCGACGGACCTCGCCGAGAGCGACCTCGACGCGGACGCGAGAGCGAAACGCCTCGACCAGCTCGACCACCTGCTGTCGAACGTCGAGACGACGGGCGACGAGGAAGCCGACGAGCACCTCGAGTCGGCCCGGGACCTGCTGGACGGACTCCGCGAGTCGTAGTCAGTACTCGGTGCCCTTGCGGGCGGCGTGGCCCGCGTCGAGCGGGTGTTGCTGCTTGCGTACCTCCGTGACCAGGTCGGCGTGCTCGACGACGTAGTCGGGTTCCTCGTGGCCGCCGGTCAACACCAGTTCCAGGTCCTCGGGTTTCGACTCGACGAGGTCGACGACGTCCGCCGGGTCGACCAGGCCGCGGTTGGCGGCGTACAGGATCTCGTCGACGACGAGCATGTTGACGCCCGCCTCGGGGGGGGCGTCGGCCTGCAGGGGGGTCGAGAGGTCGGCCGCGGCGCTGCCCGCGAGTATCTCGCGAGCGCGGTCAAGCGCGGCCTTCGCGCGGGCCGCGTGTTCGTCGTCGTCGCTGCCGTCCAGGAAGCCGTGCCAGCCGTAGTGGCCGGCGTTCTCGTAGGAGAAGCCACGGAGCGCCGCGATGGCGTTGTACTCACCGCGGACGTCCTCGACGGTGCCCGTCCCGCCTTTCATGAACTGCAACAGGTGGACGCGGTAGCCGTGGCCGACGGCGCGGGTCGCCATCCCCAGGGCCGCGGTGGTCTTTCCCTTCCCGTCCCCCCACCACACCTGGACGAGGCCGAAGTCCGCGGGCGCGCCGGGCGTGATCGGTTCGGCCGTCGGGCCGGCCGCGTTTCGGGCGGGGTCAGTCTGGTCGTCGCTCATACCCCCGCTTTCAGGGCTGGAACACATCCGTCTGGCGGTCGGTGACGACGCCGTAAGGGGCCCCCGCGGGCGTCGGGGGGCCGTCGTCGTAGCGAGCGGCCAGACTCGCCCGGACGGCGTCCCGGACACACGCACGTGTCGCCGCCCCCACCTCCGTCGCACTCCCGGCGAACTCGGCGGGTGCCGCGTCGGGGACACAGCCCACGAGCGCGGCGTCGGAGGTCGTCCCCGGGACGCCGGCGACGTCCAGCAGGGTCGCGGCCTTCGCCTCGACGGCCGTCGCCAGGAGCGTCGCGAGCGCGCCGTCGTCGAGAGCGCGACGTGTGCCGACGAGGAGGTTGACCGTGCCGGGTCGCCCGCCCTCGACGCCGTCGTCGGGCGCCGGGTCGGCGGCGGCCCCTGGCTCGGCGTCGTCCCCACCCATCGGCAGCACCGCCGGGTTCGAAACGCCGGCTGTCGCGAGCACGGTCACCGGGCCGCTCCGGGCACACCGGGCGTTCGCCACGTCGACGCCGGTCAAGAGCGCCGGGCCGGGGGGAAAGCCCGCGTCGGCGAGTCGCTGTTCGCGGTAGGCATCGAGGTCCGTCCGCTCGAACCCCTCGGGGACGGTGAGGTTGTAGACGGCGTCGGCGCGCCGGTAGCCGCCGTCCCACGACGTCGAGAGCCAGCGAGCCCCGTCGTGGGCCATCCTGGCTAACCCGGTGTGCCGGTCGACCTCAAACATCCAGGGCCTCCAGCAGGCGGTCGTTCTCCGCTGAGGTCCTGACCGCGACGCGGACGTGGCTGTCCAGGCCGCGGAACGTCCGGGCGTTCCGCAGGGCGAGTCCCTGCTCGCGTGCGCTCGCGAGGAGTGCGTCGACGGACGCGTCGGCCACCTCGAGGAGGAGGAAGGGAGCGTCCGACGGATGGACGTCGAAGCGCGTGGCCAGTCGCTCGACCATCCGCTCGCGTTCGCGGGCGACGCGCTCCCGCGTCGCCGCGACGAAGGCGTCCTGCCGGTAGCAGTGGGCACCGACGGCGGCCGCGGGGGCGCTCATCGACCACGCGCGCCGCGCGGTCGTCAACCGGTCGAGCGCGTCGCCCGTCGCGACGGCATAGCCCATCCTGACGCCCGGCAGGCCGAACAGTTTCGTCAGCGAGCGCGCGACCACCACACCCTCGCGGCCGGCCAGCGACGGGTCGTCAGTGAAGCCCAGGAACGCCTCGTCGACCAGCAGCGTCGTCCCCGCGTCGCGACAGCGGCCGGCGAACGCCCCGAGCGAGGCCGGGTCGTAGGTCTCCCCGGTCGGGTTGTTCGGGTTGCAGACGACGACCAGCCCGTGGGGTTCTGGGTCGGCGTCCAGCACCGCGTCGTGAGCGACGAACGACGGCTCGGCGCCCTGGAGTCCCACCTCGCGGGCGTACTCCCCGAAGCTCGGCTCCGGGACGAGCACCGACTCGCCGGCCCGGACCGTCGTCTGGATGGCCAGTCGGATCGCCTCCAGACCGCCAGCGGTCGGCACCACCTGTTCGGGGGAACAGCCGACGAACTCGGCGGCCGCCGCCCGGAACGCCGAGTAGTCGTCGGCCGGGTACGAGCGGGCGGCGTCGAACGCCTCGCGGTAGACGGTTTCGACGCCGGGCGGGAGCCGCGGGTTCGTGTTCGCGCTGAAGTCGAGCACCTGCGGGTCGTCGTCGCTGCCGTGGGGCACGCGGCCGTCGGGACCGATGGCGTCGTCCCCACTCGCCCGCAGCCGCTCGACCGTGTCTGGGTCCATTGGCCGGTCGTAGGGCCAGGGACCTAGAGAAGGTTTCGCGACGCGAGCAGGTGCGCGGCCACTCGCGCGTCCCGCCGCGTGTTGACGTTGATTGCAAGTCGGACGTCGTCTGTCCACCACGCGTCGTCGCCCGCGTCGCCGACGACGTTCACGCCCGTCGGTGCCGCCTCGCGGCCGCCTCGCTCGTAGGTCGTGTCGTCGCTGCCCCCCAGGTCGCGTTTCAGGGCGGCGGGGACCAGGACGGTCGTCGAGCCGCCGTCGTGTGCGTCGAGGACCCGGTCGAGTATCTCGCCGTCCAGCAGCGGCAGGTCCGCGGCGACGGTGAGCACCGGCGTCGAGAGGCGGTCGTCGGCCAGCGCCGACGACAGGTCGTCGACGTACCCCTCGCCGGGCGTCTCGACGGTCGGGACGTCGACGTGAGCGCGCGTCTCGGGCGTCGCGGGCGACGTGGCGGCGTACACCGCGTCGACGCTGCTGGCGTCGAGTGCGCCCAGCACGCGGTCGACCATCGGCACGCCGCCCACCTCGAACAGGGGTTTCTCGACCGGGGCCGCCAGGCGGGTCCCGCGGCCCCCGCACATCACCAGGGCGTCCACGCGACCACCCCCCAGTCCGAGAGCGTCCAGGCGGCCACGGCGGCGTGGAGCGCGACGACGCGGGCGAGTTCGTTCCCCGCGCCGAAGACGTCCCCGCCGACGCCGTCGAGTGTCCGGGCGGCCCAGCGTGTCAGACCGGCGCCGACGACGAGACCGGCGAGGACGGCGGCGGCCGTCGCGGGCACGACCAGGACGGCGACGGGGAGCGTGACGGCCACGGGCGCCAGGAGATCGCGGGGACGTGCGCCCGCCAGGACCGTCGCCCCGAACCCGTCGTGACTCGGCCTGCCGAGACAGGCGAGCGTAGCCATCGCCAGTTTCGCGCCCACCTCGCTGGCGAGGACGAGCGCGGCGGCGACGAGCGGCGAGAGGGCGGCTACCGCGAGTGCGCCGAGCGCGAGGGCGACGAGGACCGACCCGAGCGCGAGGACGGCCCCGACGCCGACGGTGGTGTCGCGCATCACCTCGCGGCGCTCCGCGGGGTTCCCGTGGACGACGGCGGCGTCGCCCAGGTCGGCGAGGCCGTCGAAGTGGTTGACGCCGGTCACGAGCACGACGGCCGCGAGATAGCCGGCGGCGACGACGGGCGCGGGCAGGACGCCCGCCGCCAGCAGCGGGAGCGCGACGAGGCCGCCGACGACGTACCCCGCCAGCGGGAAGGCCGCGGGCGTCGCAGTGAACGCGTCCCACGCCGACTCGCTGTGGCCGACGGGGAGCCGCGAGAGGAAACCCAGCGCCCCGCGGACGGCGGTCAGAACCACGCGATCACCCCCGCGGCGAGGTACGAGAGGAGGCCGGCGAGGCCGACGCGTCGGACGGCACGGCGGGCGGTCTCGAGGTCGGGCAGGGTCGCGCCGTCGTTGAGTACGTACACGTCGGGTTTCTCGAGCCGGGCGTCGAGTGCAGCGGCGGCGACGCCCATCGGCCACCCGGAGTTCGGCGACGGGACGCGGTCGAGCCACGCCCTGGCCCGGACGAGGGCCAGCGGGTCCGCGAATGCCGAGGCGAGCGCGAGCGCGCTCACGCGGGCGGGGAGCCACATCACGGCGTCGTCGAGGCGTGCGGCGGGCGTGCCGACGCGCTTCTCGCGGTAGCCGAGCATCGAGTCCATCGTGTTGACGGCCTTCACCCACGCGGCCGCGCCCGCCGCGACGGGCAGCGCCTGGAAGCCGACCAGCGGTGCGAGCGCGCCCGCGAGGACGAACGCGCCGAGCGAGGCGACCAGGCCGTCGGCGAGGTTCTCGGCGGCGCTCTCGACCGCCGCGCTCCTGACGTGGCCCGCAGCGAGCGACCGCGCGTCCCGCCCCGCGAGCGCGAGCAGGCCCTCGCGGGCGACCTCGAGATCGTGCTCGGCGTCGCCGACGACCCGCCAGGCCACCGAGACGAGCATCCGGAGACTCGTCGTCAGGAAGAGGACGGTGCCCGCAATGAGCACGCCGCCGAGCAGCGACACCGCCGCGGCGGCCGCGACGAGGAGCGCGACGACGATGGCGACGGCGAGGGGCAACACGAGCGCGGCCGCGGCCCCGACGAGCAGGGGCCGTCGCCACTCCCGGTCCACCATCCCGACCGCGGTCCCGAGCCACGCCACCGGGTGGAACCGGGTCGGCGGTTCGCCGACGACCACCTCGAGCGTCGCCGCCACGAGGACGGCGAGCGCCGTCAGCACAGCGATCCCTCCCGGAGTTGCTGGGCGATAGTCGGGAGCGCCACGTTCTCGAGGAGGACCGCCTGCGCCCCGACTCGTCCGGCGCCACCGTCGGTGCGCGCGTCGTCGCCGACGTGGACCAAGTCCGCGAGGGGGACGCCCAGCCCCCGGGCCGTCGCCGCGAACATCTCCGGGTGGGGCTTGCGCCACCCGCAGTCGACGCTGGTCACGACGGCGCCGAACCCGTCGGGGACGGCGTCGGCCAGCGCGGCGCGTTCGAGCGTCCGCTCGACGAGGCCGGGGACGCTGCAGTTCGAACAGATGCCCACGGGCCCGCGGGCCGCGGCGGCGCGCAGCGCGGGTCGGGCGCCGTCGCGCACCGCGACTGGTGTGTCGAACGCCGCGAGGACCGCCTCGCGCGCGCCGGCTTCGGTGACGTCGACGCCCCGACTCGCCAGCGCGAGGCGGACGTGCTCGTCGAGCGGTGCCTCCCGGCCCCGGTCGTACTCCCGGTGGGCGCTGCGGTACGCGGCCTCCCAGTCGTCGGGGACGCGAAGGTCGCGTTCGGCGAGGGCGTCCGCGACGGCGTGCCAGGGGGCCGCCGGCCGGTCGGCGTCGACGAGCGTCCCGAAGAGGTCGAACGAGACTGCCACGTCCGTGTGAACCCTGCAAGCGTACTTCAACGGTGTGGTCGGCCGAGTAAAGTTCACCACTGGGGCACGACCGACAGAGATTTCATTATCTATCCCTGATATGAGGCGTCAGACAATCTACCAGAAATAGTATATTTCGGTTCGCGAAAACAGTCAGAACTCTTATCCAAATTGGGGGAATGCAGAATATATTTCGTCGATAAAATCCATCCTGTTGACATTACTTCGAGTCACACAGTCGAGCCCAGTAACAGTACGTAAACGAGTAGGTCCAGCACTCACCAGCGATAGTGGACGGCGTCGTAGACGTGTTCCTCGTAGATGTCGCGCACCGCGCCGTGTGTCTGGTGGGACAGGGGCGGCAGTTCGCTGGCGGCCGCGTTGGCCTCGATGTGTGCCGGCGTCGTCGACCCGGGGATGACCGTCGAGACGGCGTCGTGGTCGAGAATCCACCGCAGCGCCATCTGGGCCATCGTCATCTCCTCGGGCACGTGCTCGCGGAGGTCGTCGACGGCGTCGAAGCCGGCCTCGACCGGGAGGCCCGCGAAGGTCTCGCCGCGGTCGAAGGCTTCGCCCTCGATGTTGTAGTTGCGGTGGTCGCTCTCTGGGAAGGACGTGTCCCGGGAGAGCTCGCCCGTGAGCAGGCCGGAGGCCAGCGGCACGCGGACGATGACGCCGACGTCGCGACGCCGGGCCTCCTCGAAGAACAGCTCCGCGGGTCGCTGTCGGAACATGTTGAAGATGATCTGGACCGTCTCGACGCCGGGGTACTCGATGGCCTTCAGCGCCTGCTCGACGCGCTCGACGCTGACGCCGTAGTGAGCGACCGTCCCCTCGTCGGCCAGTCGGGCGAGCGCGTCGAACGTCGCTGGCTGGTAGTACGCGTCGCTGGGCGGGCAGTGCAACTGGAGGAGGTCCAGCGTCTCGGTCCCCAGGTACTCCCGCGAGCGGTCGACGAACGCCGAGAGGTGCTCGTAGTCGTACCGGTCGGCGGTGTGGGGGTCCAGACGACGGCCGGCCTTCGTCGCGACGGTCACCTCGTCGCGCACGCCGCGTTCGTCCAGCACCTCGCCGATGCGCTGCTCGCTGAATCCGTCGCCGTAGACGTCTGCGGTGTCGACGAAGTCGATGCCGGCGTCGAGGGCCGTCCGAACGGCCTCGCGCCCCGCTTCCTCGTCGACGTCGCCCCAGTCGCCACCCATGTTCCAGGTGCCGAAGCCGACCTCCGTCACGTCGATGCCAGTCGAACCGAGTGGTCGTCTGTCCATACAGAGCAAAGCGGCGCGATGCACTTGTGTCTAACCGATGCGGCCAGTCGAAAAATGGGGCGAACGCCCGATAGCGTGAGAGTGTGGACGTGCCAGTGGACGTCGAGGGGTTATTCGACCCATTTGGCCCGGCGGACGTCGTACGCGCCACAGACCGGACACGAGTGGTAGAGTACTTCGAACGACTCCTCGCAGTTCAGACAGATGTACGGTCCCCGCGTGTCTGCCCCGAGGTGGGATCCACGTTTGTCCTTGTCAAATAGTCCCATCGACGACCACGTCGTACGTACGGCAGACACCGGTAAAAATCGGGTGGATAGTTCACGTCATTTCACCCCCCGCCGTCGTGCGGTTTTCGCGCCGACGAGCGGAAGTCCCGTTCGGCCGCTCGGCGAGGTGCGACCTGCGGGCCCCCACACGGTGGGGACCGGCCGTCGGACAGCGTGGGAGAGAGGGCCCGTCAGGTCAGTTCCGGAGAACGTCGGACGTTCATGCGTCGCCGACAGACATCGGCGTGAAGCCGTCCCGGTGGCGAGTCGACGGTCGGACGACCATGCGGCAGTCTCGCATGACCCACGATTCCCGCGGGCGGCCCGGGTGCAGCGATGCTCGCGCTGTTCGGAGTCGTCCCCGGTCGGCGGCGAGACGACACCAGGGTCGGACGTTCCATCGGACGCAATTACTAATAGCAGCACCCCACACAGTTAATTTTGCTATGAATCTCGCGGAGAAAGTCGACGCGATGGCAGTCCGGACGACGGCGGCCGATATCGTCAGCGACCAGCCGTCGGCCAGTGGGGGCACGTTCCACTATCACCAGGTCGCAGAGCTACACAGGTACGTCAACGAGAATATCACCTACGTCCCGGACCCGTCATCCAGCAACTACGTTGCGCCGCCGAGTGAGACGCTGGAGACGGGGGCGGGAGATTGTGATTGCCAGGCCGTCCTGGTCGCTTCGCTGTGTGAAGCCATCGGAGCGACCACGAGGCTCGCTCGGTGCCAATCCGTCAACGGCGACTGGCACCTCCTCCCGGAGGTCTATCTCGCTGATTCAGCAAACGGCGAGACCGCCGATATCGCCGGTTCACTCACCGACTACTACTCATCATATGGGTACGGATACGACACGTTCTACTACGATGCTGGCGACAACCGTATCTGGTATCCCGCCGATACGGCGATGGGACGATACGTGGGCGACGTTCAGCAGCTTTCTGACAACGGGTACGTTCACGGACCGGAAGCAGACGGGTCCTGGACGTGGAATACCGTCGAGTACTACTATCCCTGACTGAACGAGCGAGGCAGGGATGTTTCCGTGAGCGGGAGGTGCTCGACGGCGGCCCGCACCGAGCACCTGGCGCCATCGGAAGTATCCGCCCTCCCCGATTCGAACAGATGAAAGACGGTTGCCTCTCTCCGCTCGGCGCTGCGACTCTCGTGGTCAAATCGGCTCGAGATAGACTACTCACTGTTCACGTTGTTCGCAGGAGAAGTCCGCCCTCCCCGATTTGAACGGGGGGCAAGTCGATCTACAGTCGACTGCTCTACCAGTCTGAGCTAAGGGCGGTCGACACTCGAAGGTAGCCCGCCGTCCGGACTTAAGGATTGTTATTCGGTAGACGTGCGGCGGACGATACCACGGCGGGTTCTGAACGACTCGCGGCGATGGTCCACACCCGCGACATCGCGCGTGTGGCGTTCGCCTCGGGCGGCGCCGAGGTCACCCGTACTAGTCAAGTATCCAACCGTTTTGGCAGACGTACGTCAGACATCGCGGGAAGATTAAAATAGTCGGCCGACATCGTGTCTGACGAGTCGGATGAGCAAGATCACGTTCCGGGCCGACGACGCCCTCATCTCGCAGCTCGAGGAGTACGACGCCTCGAAGAGCGAGGTCATGCGTGAGGCGCTCAGAGCGTACCTCGGGGAGCAGGAGGACGCGAGCGGAAAACGTGAGGGCCCCCAGGGGTCGGTGACGGACACCGAGTCCATCGACGAACTCATCGCCGATCGCGTCGACCGCATCATCGCCGAGCGCCTGGACGACGCCATCCCGCGCCGCGAACCCCAGGACGTCAACGTAAACATCAAGGTAGCGGGCGACTCGGCAGTGAATACGGCCGAATCGGCTACACCGGAGTCGGACGTGTCTAACGGGCCTGCGGCGGGTGTATCACACGACGAGGAGGCCCGTAAGACAGAACCCGAGGCGCGGGACCGCGCGGAACCGACGGCGCGTAAAACGTGCGCCCAGTGTGGCGAGGAAGTCGCGTCGTCGCACGTATACTGCCCGAATTGCGGTGAGAAGGCGTCCCGACGCGTGTTCTGTGACTGCGGCGACGAGCTCCGGTCGGACTGGGGCTTTTGCCCGAGCTGTGGTCGCCGAACACCCGCTGCGGACGTGCTCGACCAGACCTGATTACGGCGTTTACACGACACACAGAGCGTAAGACTGCGTTCCCGGGTGCGTGTATGACACTCACCGTAAGTTTTAATATATAATGGTCTGTTGTTTCGTCTGCGTAAGACGGCTGTCTTACACAGCGGACGTCGTGGGGGTGTGACCCCCGCAGTCGGGCGGATTCGCTGTGTAAACGAATGGGCGGGGCGAGAATCGGCCCGGTCGGACCGTCTTACCCAAAGGGAACAAAAAATATGGAGCGTGTGACACTACGGATTCCGAAACAGCAGATCGAAGAGGTCGAACAGATGGTCGAGACGGGGGAGTACCCCAACCGGAGTGAGGCCATCCGTTCGGCAGTCCGGGAGATGCTCGCCGAGCAGGAGAGCTCCGAGCAATCCTCCGAGAAACGCAAGCGGACCTGGGCGAGGGTGTAACGATGCAGGACATCGTCAACGAGGCCCTCGAACGCGACGAGCAGGAGCAAAAGCAGCTGTCCGACGAGGACGTCGACGGGTTCGGTGACCCGCGCATCGTCATCGTCGGGTGTGGTGGAGCCGGGAACAACACGGTCAACCGGCTCTACAACATCGGCGTCGAAGGCGCGGATACCGTCGCCATCAACACGGACAAACAGCACCTCAAGATGGTCGAGGCCGACACGAAGATTCTGGTCGGCAAGTCCCTGACCAACGGACTCGGTGCCGGCGGCGACCCCTCGATGGGTGAGCGCGCCACCGAGATGGCACAGGGGACTATCAAGGAAGTGCTGGGCGACGCTGACCTCGTGTTCGTCACCGCCGGCATGGGTGGCGGGACCGGGACCGGCGCGGCCCCCGTGGTCTCGAAGATCGCCAAGGAGCAGGGCGCCATCGTCGTCGGCATGGTGTCGACGCCGTTCAACGTCGAGCGCGCACGGACGGTCAAAGCCGAGGAGGGCCTGGAGAAGCTGCGCAACGAGGCCGACTCCATCATCGTGCTGGACAACAACCGCCTGCTCGACTACGTCCCGAACCTGCCCATCGGCAAGGCCTTCTCGGTGATGGACCAGATCATCGCCGAGACGGTCAAGGGTATCTCGGAGACCATCACCCAGCCGAGCCTCATCAACTTAGACTACGCCGACATGACCTCGATCATGAACCAGGGCGGCGTCGCGGTGATGCTGGTCGGCGAGACCCAGGACAAGAACAAGACCCAGGAGGTGGTCAAGGACGCGATGAACCACCCGCTGCTGGACGTCGACTACCGCGGCGCGTCGGGTGGCCTGGTCCACATCACCGGCGGCCCGGACCTCACGCTGAAGGAGGCCGAGGGCATCGCCCAGAACATCACCGAGCGACTCGAGGCCAACGCCAACGTCATCTGGGGCGCGCGCATCCAGGAGGAGTACAAGGGCAAGGTCCGCGTCATGGCCATCATGACCGGCGTCCAGTCCGCGCAGGTACTGGGCCCGACGACCCAGAAGCAGGCCAACAAGTCCCGTGAGGCGATCCAGGAGGTCGGTGACGACGCCTCCTTCGACGCCTCCGAGAACGTCGAGTCGTTCAACGGTGGCAGCGCCGGGCGCTCGAACGGCGGGCGCAACACGGGCTACAGCGAGACGGACGGCGGGCAGGACCCCGTCGAGAAGAACAACGGCCTCGACGTCATCCGGACGAACAAGTAACGACGCCCCGCGGTCGGGAGTCGTCTGCCGTCTTCTGCGTTCGATTCACCGCCGAGCGGTCGCTGTGTGACGATGTCGACGGCCTGTCGGACAACGGCTCACGCCGCGTCGAGCGCCTCGAGCAGGTTGCACTTCCGACACAGGTCTCGGGCGGTGGGCGCACCGCAGCGGTCGCAGTCGCCGAAGTCGACGTCGGCATCGGCACCGCCGTAGGCGTCCGCAGCGAGCGCGGCGAGTTTCTCGTAGCCCGCCATGATGGAGTGACGGGTGCCGGGGTGGTTCTGTTCCAGGTCGAGCATCAGCGACTGGATCTCGCCGCGGTAGGCCTCGTCGGCGTGGGGACACTCGGTTATGTGGGCGGGCAGGCCCCGGAAGCGCGCGTAGAGGGCGACCTCCTTCTCGGGGACGTCCCGGAGGGGTTTGACCCGCGGGACGTGGTGGTCCTGGGTCTCGCGGGCGCGCTCGGTCGGCGCGTCGCCGCCGGCCTCGAACGGGCCCAGCGAGGCGTCGAAGTGCTGGGCCATCTGGGTCACGTCGCCCTCGAGGAAGTTCATCAGCGCCGTCTCGGCCTCGTCGTCCAGGTTGTGCCCGGTCAGGAGTTTGTCCGCGTCGAGTTCCTCGGCGTACCGCGACAGCAGGTCGCGGCGGAAGACGCCACAGTACGCGCAGGCGGCCATGTTCTCGGGGTCGTCCTCGACGACGTCGTCCATCTCGACGCCGAACTCCTCGCTGTAGGAGACGACCTCGTGGCGGATGCCCAGGTCGTCGGTCAGTTCTTCACAGGCCTCGAGGCTCGTATCGCGGTAGCCCTCGATGCCCTCGTGTATCGAGAGCGCGACGAGTTCGATGCGCGGATCCACCTCGAAGACATCGTGGAGGATCTCGGTGAGGACGACGCTGTCCTTGCCCCCCGAGAGCCCGATGACCCACGTCTCGGGATCGTCGGGCGTGGCGTCGTCGGGGACCAGGCCGTCCTCGCGGATGCGCCGACGCACTCGCTTCTCGACGGCGCGACAGAGGTGCCCCTCACAGAGGTGCAGGCCCGAGTAGGGGGCGTGCATCGCGGCGCTCTCGCCGCACTTGTCACAGTCCATTGCCGGGAGATTGCGCGTCGAGGGGGGTGAGGGTTTCGTCTCGGCACGGCCGCCGTCAGAGGGCCGCCGGGCCGGACGCGAGGGCCGCGAGGACGTCGTCGATGTGGTCGGTCCGGGCGCTGGAGGAGAACAGCTCGTGCCCGCCGTCGTACAGTCGGACGCGGGCGGCGGGCAGGCGCTCGCCGACGGCTCTCGGGTCGACGATCTCGTCGGTGAGGGTACAGAACGCGACCTCGTTCTCGCGGGCCGGCGGCAGCGTCGCGTGGGCCCGCGCGACGGTCCGGACGAACGCCGGCGAGTACGCTCGCGGGCCGTCCTGCAGCTGGGCCTCTGTCGCGAGGTCGCCGATGGAGTCGGACGAGCCGAGGTCGCCGACCGGGAGTATCGGTCGGGTGATGGGCAGGCGCGCGATGACCCGCAGGACCGGTTCCGGGAGCGGGGGGTCGGCGCCCCACCAGGGACTCAGATAGACGCGGTTCGTGACGACCTCGCTCTCGAGGTGCGCAGCCGTCAGCCCGCCGGCGCTGTGGGCCAGGACGGGCACGCCGTCCAGGTCCGCGTCGGCGAGGTACCGCTCGAGGGGAGCGACCCACTGGCGTCGGACGTCGGTGATGTGCGTCGGCAGCTCGACGGCGTGGACCCGGTAGCGCTCGGCCACCCGGTCGACGAGCCACCGGACGTTCTCGTGACGACAGCGGTTCCCCCACCCGAGCACGAGCAGACAGTCATCGTCGGCGCCGTCGTCGTACACCCGGACGTTCATGCTGACAGTTGCGCCGCGGCCGGGAAAAATACACCGCGCCGGAGAGTCAGCGTTTTGCCCGCGGGACCGCTACTGACCGTCGATGAGCATGGACCGCGCGGCGGCCGTCGAGCGCGTCGAGGAGATCGTGGCGACCGTCGAGGAAGAGACGATGCCGGTCCCGGTGCGCGAGGTGTGGGTGTACGGCGACGTGGCGCTGGGCTTAGACCCCGTCGAGCGCCTGGACGTCTACGTCACCAAGGACATCCTGTTCCGGGACGACCCCGAGCGCGCCGAGGAGTTCGAGGCGAGCCACGGGGTCGCGGGCGTCGGCAAGACGGTCCGGGCCGAGTGGGCCGACGAGTTCCCCGAGTACCTGCGGGCGAACGCGAACGGCCACGCCGCCCCGGAGAAGTGCCTGGCCGCCCACCTGCTCCCCGACGACGAACCCGTCCACCTGGAGGTGTGTAACGCCTCCTTCGACGACAACGTCACCCAGCGGCTGAAGGGCGCGATGGCCCGCGAGGACTACGAGCAGATTCTGGACCCGCGGGGCGCGTGTCTGTGGGTGGACGGTGAGCCGAGCAGCGCGCGGCGAGCCTCGTCGGACGAGTCCGACGGCGGGCAACGCTCTCCCGAGGCCTTCCAGAAGTTGCGCGACGGTGCGTTCGTCCTGCCGACGCTCTCGGGTGCGCTGGAGATGCTCGGGATGGAGGCCGAGGAAGCCAGCGAGGCCGCCGACGCCGTCCGCGCCTCCCGCGAGCGCCAGGAGGGGGCGACGGTCCGGGGCGACGTCGTGTAGGCCGACACTTTTGGGCCGGCGTGCGTAGTGCCGGGTCATGGCCCCCCTGTCCCTCGCGATACGGACCCTCCACGTCCTCACGATGGCGGTGCTGGTCGGCGGGACGCTCGCGGTGTGGTACGGCTACCGGACCGAGGCGGTCACCGATCTGTCCCTCGCGCGCCGCTACGAGTGGTCGTTCTGGGCCGCCCTGGGCGTCCTCGTCGTCACCGGCGTCGGGAACCTCGGCGCCCTCGGCGCCCCCGGACCGGCGACCGCCTGGGGCCGGACCTTCCTGGTGAAGCTGGTCCTCGTCCTCGCCGTCGTCGTCGGCTCTGCCGTCCGGACGCTCTCGGTCGTTCACGTCACCGGCACCTCCTCGGCACGCCCAACGCGGAACCGCGTCGTCGGACGGCTGTACGGGGCGACGACCGTCGCGCTCGTCCTCGTCGTCGTCCTCGCGGAGGTGCTGGCACATGGCTGAGTGGGTGCCCGGCGACGACTGGACGCTGACCGCGTGGGCGCTCGCGACGGTCGACGTGACGCTGTTCGTGTTGCTCGCCGTCCTCATCGCCCACGCCAGCGGCGCCCTCGGCGACCTGCTGGGTGGGCTGAACACTGTACTCGGCGTCGCCGTCTTCGCGTACCTCTGGGTGCTCGTGAGCCTCGCCGTCCAGTGGGTGCTCGCGGAGGCGTCGCTCGCCGAGGCACGGTTGCGGGCGCTCGCGCTCCGGGGAGTCGCCGCGGGGGCCGCAACTGGCGTCGCGTTTCTGCTTGGGGTCGTGGTCGCCGCGGTCGTCCCGCGCGTGGTCACCACCTCGCTCGAACCGCTGTCGGCCGCGCTGATAACGACCTTCGGCGTCGTCCTGGCCGCGCCGGTCGGCGCGCTCCTGGGGCTCGCGTTCGGCCTGCTCGACGTGGGGCTCTACCGGCTGGGTGGTGCCGTCGCCCCGGCCCGGGGCGAGTCGGCTACGGCACCCGACCGACGGTGACGAAGAAGGGTGTGGTCTCCCGGCGCTCGTACTCGCCGGCCTGCATCTGGGCGACGACGTCCCGCCCCATCTCGCGCCACTGTTCGCGCAGCGCGTCGTACTCCGCCGGCGTCGTCTTGCCCTCCAGGATGGTCTCGCGGTCGGCCGCCAGTCCCTCCCCGGTGGCCTTGCGCCGGGCGGCCCGCACCGCCGACTCGTCGTAGGGCGGTTCCACGGCACGGCGCTGGTCGTAGCGTCGCGTCGAGACCACCTCCAGCCCCGCGGCCTCGAAGACGTCGGCCGTGTCCGCCCCCAGGGTCACGTCGGTCCCGACCCCGTCGAGGAAGTACTCGCGGGCCCGGCGGGCCAGGACGGGTTCGCGCTCGACGGTCGATTCGACGGTGACGGCGGCGTTGTTCGGTTCGATGGCCGCCACCCGGTCGCGCCCGACGCGGGCGAACTCCTCGACGGCCGCCACGGGGTCGGGCAGGTTGATGAGCAGCGCCTGGCAGACGACCAGGTCGACGGCGTCGTCGGCGACTGGGAGCCGCGTCGCGTCGCCGCGGACGACCGGATCACCCACGTCGACGAGGAGTCGCACGTCGGCATCGAGGCCGACGACAGTCCCGCCGGTCTCCTCGCGCAGCACCCGCGTGAGCTCGCCGGTGCCACAGCCGACGTCCAGCACCCGCTCGCAGTCGGCCAGGCGCAGGTCGGCCAGCGCCTCACGGGAGTCGGCCCACATCCCCGTCCGCGTCGTCTCGAGGTAGTCGGCGGAGAACCGTCGCACACTCACAGGCAGTCGGGTCGCGGGCAAAAGTGCAGCGGTCAGCGGCTACTGGTCGCGCAGTTCCCGGACCCGCTGGATGTTCCACGGGTAGCTCTTCCCGTCTTCCGTGGGCGTCTCGAGCACCAGCGGCAGGTCCCTGATGGCGTCGTGGTTGACGAACGCGCGCATGCCGTCGTCGCCGATCTCTCCTTTTCCCACGTGGGCATGTTCGTCCTTGTTCGTCCCGCAGGCGTGCTTCGAGTCGTTGAGGTGGACGCAGGCGAGGTCGTCGAACCCGACGACGTCGTCGAACGTCGCCAGCGTCTCCTCGACCGCCTCGGGCGTCGAGAGGTCGTACCCGGCCGCGAAGGCGTGGGCGGTGTCCAGGCAGAACTCGATGTCGAGATCGGTCCGCTCGCGGACCGTCGCGAGGTGCTCGAAGTCGCCGCCGAGCTTCGTCCCGCTGCCGGCGTCCGATTCCACGAGCACAGTGACGCCGTCGGGCACGTCGAGTTCGTCCAGCGCGCTGGCGGCGTTCGAGAGGCCGCCGTCGACGCCCGCACCTGTGTGGGCGCCCAGGTGGACGTTGACGTACTCGATGCCCAGCGTGGCCGCGGCGTCGACCTCCTTTTGCATGGAGTCGACGGACTTCTCGCGGAGGTCGTCTTTGGGCGTACAGAGGTTCACGAGGTACGACGAGTGGATGACCCACGGGCCGACCCCGTGGTCCTCGGAGAGCGAGCGGAACCGCTCGGCCTCGCCGTCCTCGATGTTCGGGTCCTGCCAGACCTGGGGGGAGTGCGAGAATATCTGCCCGCAGTTGCCACCGTACTCGACCTGCTCTTCGACGGCGTTGAACGCGCCGCCAGCGATGGAGGTGTGTGCGCCGACTCGTACCATGCTCCGGGGTCAGATTCGGTCGGCAAAAGAGGTTCCGGAGTCGGCGGTCAGGGCGCCCGCCGCACCCACTCGTCCGCGGCGTACTTCTCGGCGGTGAGAGCACGGGCGCGCTCCAGTTCCGCGTCGGTCCAGGTTCCCTCGTGGGCACCACACCACTCGGTCAGCGTCTCCTGGAGCGTCTCGACGGCCTCGTCGCGGGAGCGGTCGACGTACTCGTCGATGGCGCCGACGCGCTCCCGGAACGCGCCCGGGTCCGGTTTGCCGGCGAAACAGCCACAGTGGCGCTCGGGTCGCAGCGAGAACGAGAGCGAGCCATGCTGGACGACGGCCTCGCGCTGGCGGTACTGGGCGTTACCGCTGACCTTCCGGCCGTCGGGGCCGACGACGTCGTGAGCCGGGTGGAGCGCCCGGAGGTAACAGGCCGGGTGGTAGATAGCCTCGCGTTCGCGCTCGACGAAGGCCGCGTCGACGCCCATCCGCGCGAACGCGTCCAGCACCGGCTTACAGAACAGCTCGTAGCAGTCCATGAGGTTTCCGGGGACGGCGTCGGCCGGCGCGACGATGCCGTAGGAGACGTCACCGACCGAATCGTGGTAGATGGCGCCGCCGCCGGTCGGTCGTCGCGTGACGCCGATGCCCTCGCGCTCGCAGTACTCCCAGTCTATCGTCTCGGGGGTCTGGTTGTACCCCAGCGAGAGCGCGTCTGGCCAGGTGTACACGCGGACCGTAGCGGGGCCGCCGTCGGCGACGGTCTCGGCGGCCACCTCCTCGAGGGCCATCGTCAGCGGACCCGGGTGGCGCTCCTCGCCGACGACGCGCCACTCCAGGGCCGAGAGGTCGGTCATCGACGGGTGTAGGTCGGTCGGGCCGATATGGGTTGCGGGCTAGGGCTGCCGGGTGCCGGTGTCGACGAGCCGTTCCATGACGCGGGCCTCTGCCTTCCGGAGATGTTCGGCGGCGGTGCTGGGCGCACAGTCAAGCGCCGTCGCCACCGCCTCCGTGCTCCCGCGTCGGGGGTCGTCGTAGTAGCCACACTCGACGGCCGCCGAGACGGCGGCGAACTGCCGGTCGGTCAGCGTCGCGGCCGTGTCCAGCCGTCGACTCGCGTACGTGCCCACCTCCCGGACGTCGACCGTGACCCACGCCGGCAAGGATTCGAGGGCGCGCTGGACCGTCTCCCCGGGCCCTACCAGGGTGAGTTCGACCGTGCCGTCGGCCCGGTAGGCGACGGGCGAGACGGGCACGAGGCCGACCTGCAAGAGCGCGTCGACGAGGTCCCGGTCCGTCTCCGAGGGACGGTCCCTGACATAGAGGTAGAACGTCTCGTCGGGGCACGTCGAGATGGCGTACTCCACGACCGAGTCGGTCCGCTCCAGGGCCGCCCGGTAGGGGTCGGGCGGGAAGCCGTCGACGTGGAAGAGCAGCGTCTGGACGTCCTCGCCGACCTCGTTGCCGCGCAGGAGGTAGCTCGCCTCGTAGCCCTCGTGTTCGACGACGAACTGGTGCATCGGATGGCGGCCGTCGGCGTCCATCGCGAGCGAGAGACTGACGTACTTCACGGCGGCCGTTCGACCCCCCTGATAAAGAAGCCTCGCCTGTGGGGCACCAGACCGAGGGGCCGGCGTCGCGAATCGGTCCCCACGAGATGTCACAGACAGTCCGTGCCGACGCTGTCGAGGCGTCGCCGCTGGTCGACCCCGTCCGCGAGCACGTCGTCGCGACCGACGACCACGAGCACGCGCCCGCCGTCGTCGTCCGCGCCGACGAGGTCCAGACGGTGCTGTCGACGCTGAAAGCCGAGTCCGGCCTCGACCACTGTGCCGCCGTCACCGCACAGGAGTACGACGACCGCTACGAGTCAATCTACCATCTGCGGCGCTACGACGACCCCACGACGGAGCTGTCGGTGGTCGTCCCCACGACGAAAGACGACCCGACGAGCGAGTCGGGCGCCCCCGTCTACCCGACGGCGGCGTGGCACGAACGGGAAGCCTACGACCTCGTCGGCATCGAGTACGAGGGTCACCCCGACCTCCGGCGCATCCTCCTGCCCGAGACCTGGCAGGGCCATCCCCTCTCGAAGGACTACAACCAGGACCAGCCACAGATCGTCACCTACCGCGAGCACGAGCGCGTCTTCGAGGACCGGCGCGAGGGCCCGGAGACGCTGCACCTGAACGTGGGACCACACCACCCCTCCACCCACGGTGTCCTCCACCTGGAGGTGTCGCTCGACGGGGAGACGGTCGCCGACGTGGCCCCCGACATCGGGTACATCCACCGCTGCGAGGAACAGATGTGCCAGTCCAAGACCTACCGCCACCAGATAATGCCCTATCCCGACCGCTGGGACTGGAGCGGCGCCGGCCTGCTGAACGAGTGGGCGTACGCCCGGACCGCCGAATCCCTCGTGGGCATCGAGGTTCCGGAGTACGCACAGGTCATCCGGACGATGTGTGGCGAGTTCTCGCGCATCCTCGGGCACCTGCTCGCGGTCGCGACCTACGCGCTGGACGTCGTCGGCGAGTTCACGCCCGTCTTCCAGTGGGGCGTCCGGGACCGCGAGCTCGTCCAGGACGTCCTCGAGGACCTCACCGGGCAGCGGCTCATGTTCAACTACTTCCGGCTGGGCGGGGTCGCGTGGGACCTCCCGGAACCCCGCGAGGCATTCTTCGAGAACATCCGCGCATTCCTCGATGACCTGCCGAGGAAACTCGAGGAGTACCACACGATGCTCACCGGGAACGAGGTCCTCCAGGTGCGCACGGTCGACACCGGCCACCTTCCGGCCGAGACGGCCCGAGCGTACGGCTGTACCGGGCCCGTCGCACGCGGGTCGGGCATCGACTACGACCTCCGGCGCGACGACCCCTACGGCTACTACGACGAACTCGACTGGTCGGTCGTCACCGAGGACGAGGGCGACAACTTCTCGCGCCTGCTCGTCCGCCTCCGGGAGGTCGAGGAGTCCGCGAAGATCATCGAACAGTGCGTGGACCTGCTGGAGGAGTGGCCCGAGGCCGACCGCGAGATACAGGCCAACGTCCCGCGGACGATCCGGCCCGATCCCGACCGCGAGATCTACCGTGCCGTCGAGTCCGCCAAGGGGGAGCTGGGCATCTACGTCCGCACCGACGGCACCGAGACGCCCGCCCGCTTCAAGATTCGCGGCCCGTCGTTTTCGCACGTCCACGTGCTCCCCGAGATGGCCCGCGGGGAGTACGTCGCCGACCTCGTCGCCACCCTCGGCAGCCTCGACCCCATCATGGGCGACGTGGACCGGTGACCCCGACGCGCGCCGCCGAGGCTGTTTTCCCTCTCGCGCACCTACCGACGTGAGATGACAGAACAAGCGACGTTCGCCGGGGGCTGCTTCTGGTGTACCGAGTCCGTGTTCAAGCAGATCGAGGGCGTCACGGACGTGGTCTCGGGCTACAGCGGCGGTCACGTCGCGAACCCCAGCTACGAGGCGGTGTGTCGCGAGGAGACCGGCCACGCCGAGTGCGTCCAGATCACCTACGACCCCGACGTGGTGAGCTACGAGGAGCTGCTGGCCGCGTTCTTCACGACCCACAACCCGACGACGCTGAACCGCCAGGGCAACGACGTCGGGACCCAGTACCGGTCGGCCATCTTCTACCACGACGCGACCCAGCGCGAGACCACCGAGGCGTTCATCGAGGACATCCAGCCTGGCTACGACGACGACATCGTCACCGAGGTCGAACCCCTGGAGGCGTTCTACCCGGCCGAGGAGTACCACCAGGACTACTTCGAGAAGAACCCAACCCAGGCGTACTGCCGGATGACCATCCCGCCGAAACTCGAAAAGCTCGAGGAGAAGCACGCGGAACTGCTGGCGTGAGCTTCGACTTCATCACGGACGTCGCGGTGCGGTACCGGGACGTAGACAGTTACGGTCACGTCAACAACGTCACCTACGGGACGTACTTCGAGGAGGCCCGCATCGACTACCTCGAGTCGGTGGTCGGCCGCGAGGACAGCGAGACCCTCACCGGCGGCGACGGGGAGGGGACCGGCATCGTCATCGCCAACCTCCAGATCGACTACGAACGGTCGATAACGATGACCGACAGCGTCGCCGTCGCGGTCAGGGTGACCCGCCTGGGCGAGACGAGCTTCACTCTCGAGTACGAACTGCGCGACGAGGGCGCCGTCGCAGCCACCGGCGAGACGACGGTGGTCACCTACGACCGGGCGGCGGAGGCACCGCGACCGATACCCGACCACTGGCGCGAGGCGATCGCGGAGTTCGAGGGACTCTAGCCCCCTCTGTACCGCGATTCCCCGCGACTGAGGCGACCCCTGCCGAATGCAGATTTTATATAGCGGATATGCATTTATCGCTGGCTTCCCGGCAAACGCGTCGCGCTTTTACGAGTCGGGCGACTACGGCACGCTAATGGTCCAGAACGTCGCTTCCGTGATGGCCGAACTGGAGGCCGAGGACTTCCACCTGCTCTCGGGCGTCGAGCAGGGGATGCGGTTCTCGGAGTTCGTCGACCGGGGGAAACTCACCGACTTCTCCGGCCTGACCGAAGAGAACGTCGACTACAGACTGGACCGCTGTGAGGACCGGGGGCTCGTCGAGCGAAAGACCATCCAGTACGAGGGGTTCAAACTCACCTTCGAGGGCTACGACGCGCTCGCGCTCCACACGTTCGTCGAGCGAGATACCATCGAGGGCATGGGTGCACCCCTGGGGGTGGGCAAGGAGAGCGACGTCTACGAAGTCACGTCGTACAAACCCCTGGCCCTGAAGTTCCACCGGGAGGGCTACACCAACTTCCGGGAGGTGATGCGCGAACGTGACTACACGGCCGACCGGGACCACGTCTCCTGGCAGTACACGGCCCGGAAGGCCGCAGAACGGGAGTACGAGGCACTCGAGACGCTGTACCCCGACGTCTCGGTCCCCCAGCCCATCGACTCGAACCGTCACGCGATCGTCATGGAGAAAGTCGACGGTGTCGAGCTCTCACGGACCGGCCTCACCGACGGCCAGGTCGTCCCCGTCCTGGAGCTCGTCTTAGCGGAGATGCAGTCGGCCTACCGCGAGGGGTTCGTCCACGCGGACATGAGCGAGTACAACGTCTTCGTCACGAACCAGGGGGTCGTCGTCTTCGATTGGCCCCAGGCGGTGCCGACCGACCACGAGAACGCGCGCGAACTGTTGACCCGTGACGTGGACAACATCGTGAGCTACTTCGAGCGGAAGTATCCGGCCATCGTGGGTGACGTCGACGTCGAGGGCGTCGCCGAGGCGGTGGCCGAGGCGGCGTTCAACTCGCTGTCGCCGTACCTCGACTGAGTCTCGATCTCGGGAATTTCTGGTGATCTGGGGCCGAGTGGCCACGATAGCGCCGCTCGAACCAGTACTGATAAACTACATATCGCGATATCAAATTCGGAATCGCGGCTGTGGCCCGCACACAGCACACCGGCGGTTCGTGGGGCGCTCGTGGTCGAATCCGTCCAAAGGGCTATCTCGGTGCCGGCCGAGGGTGGACGTATGTCACTCGACCGACTCTCGGAGTTCGACGCCCGGCCCGGGGCCGGCGACGTCGTGGACGGTGAACTCGCGGTGACCGACGACGTACTGGTGAAGGCCTTCGCGCTCGGGCCGGGAGCCACGGTGGAGCCACACGAACACGCCGAGTCGACGAACGTCTTCCACGTCGTCGAGGGTACCGTGGTCGTGATACAGGACGACGAGGAATCGCAGGTCCGGGCACCCGGCGTCGTGTTGAACGAGCGCGGCCAGGCACACGGCCTCCGGAACGGGAGCGACGAGCGAGCCGTCGTCACCGCGAGTCTCTGTCCGCTCCCGTGACGTGACACAAAAACGGGCCGGTCAGTAGTCGGTCTGGCCCTGGCTCTGGGCGACGGCATCCTCGAGCCAGTCGGGGTCCTCGACCGACGTCGAACCCAGGTCGGTCACCGTGTAGCGCCAGTCGGCCGAGACGGGCCGTCCGTCCTCCGTCTCGCCGGTCAGGGTCCACTCTGTCGAGCGGGCCAGGCCGTCCCGGTCGACCAGTACGACGACGGTGAAGTCGGTGACCGTGACGTTCTCCTCGGTTCCGAAGGCCGTCGTGCCGTACTGTCGCCAGACGGTCGGGTCGGAGAAGACAAAGCGGTCGACGGTGGTCCCGTCGAAGGACTCAGTGCCGTCGTGGCGCGCGTCATCGAACTCGTCGTAGCCGGTCATGCCCTGGCTGAGGGCGTTCTCGACCAGATCGGTGTCGTCGGGTCGCACCTGGTAGAACGCCTGTTCGCCGTCGCCGAGTTTCGTGTAGGCCGTGCCGTCGGCGTGGAACGTCTCGAACTCGACGGCTTCGGCGTCGCCGACGATCGAGAACGACTGGGCGGAACGCTCGGCGTCGAGGTCGACGGCGTATGTACGCTCGATCGAGGACGTCGTTCCGTTGCTGTCGGTCATCTCGAAGTACAACCGGGCGGTGAAGCTCCCGGCGTCACGGAGCGCCTGCTCCGAGTCGGTGACTGCAAACGACTGGTCCGGGCTATCGCCGTCGCTGCCGTTCGGTCCCGCGTCGTCGGCCGACCCGTCGGCGCCGTCGCCACCGGTCCCGTCGCTGCTGCCGGCCACGCCGCCGTCCCCATCCTCGGAGACGGCAGCACCGCCACAGCCGGCGAGGAGGACCAGCAGAGCGACGAACACTGTCAGAACTGTGCGTGAACTCATCGAGCTAGAGACGCGTGGATACCAGATAAGGCTATGCGGTTGATACGATAGCGCCGACCACCCCGAATCACGGAGTCTGTGGGCGTTGTCGACGGGGCCGCGGACTGGTTTCGGTGGTTTCGATGGCGCGCATACCCGCCAGCCACCGATACCGTCGAGGGAAAGTGGCGGCGTCGCTCGCGGGGCGGTCGCCCGTCCCGGTCGAACTGCCGACCAGAGCCGTCACCGCACGGTGGTCGCTGACCAGGACGACATGAAGACACACGGACGTCGCCTGTCGGCGACGACGGGGGCTCAGAGCCAGTCGGTCGCTGGGTCGATACGGTCCGGTGGCGTCTCGCCGGCCAGCGCCGCGCGGACGTTGTCGGCGACAGTGCGGTTCAGGTCCGCTCGGGCCTCGACGGAGTACCACCCGGCGTGGGGGGTGACGATACAGTTGTCGAGGCCCACCAGCGGATTGTCGCTACTCGGCGGTTCCGCCTGGAGGACGTCGAGGCCGGCGGCCGCGACCTCGCCGGCGTCCAGCGCGTCGGCGAGGGCCGTCTCGTCGACCAGACCGCCACGGCCCGTGTTGACGAGCACGGCGTGGTCCCGCATGGACGCCAGCGCGTCGGCGTCGACCATCTCGCGCGTGCCGTCGGTCAGCGGTGCGTGCAGGGAGACGTAGTCCGCGCGCGCGTACAGGTCCTCCAGCGGTACCTTCTCGACGTCGTCCGCGGCCATCTCCTCGGCGTCGACGTACGGGTCGAAGGCGACGACCTCGAGGTCGAACCCGCGGAGGCGCTCCCGGACCTGCCGGGCGATGGGGCCGTAGGAGACCAGGCCGAGGGTCCGGCCGGGGACGCGATACAGCGGCCGGCTGTGCTCCCAGCCCCAGTTGCCCGCCGCGACGTCCCGGTCGTAGCCGGAGACGTTGCGAACGCAGTCCAGGAGCAGTGCGACGGTGTGGGTCGCCACTTCGGTCGTACAGTAGTCGGGGGCGTTCGTGACGGTGACCCTGTGCTCCGCGGCGGCCGCGACGTCGACGTTGTCGATGCCGACGCCGGCCCGTGCCACCACCTCGAGCGCGTCGAGTTCGGCGAGGACGGCGGCGGTAACCGGCGTGTTCACGTCGACGACGAGGCCGTGGGCGCCGCTGGCCGCTGCGACGAGCTCGTCTTCCTCGCCGGTTTCAGCGGCGATTACCTCGGCGTCGAGTGCCTCGTCGAGTTGTGCTACGTCTATCATCGGGTCGTCGCTGGCGACCACTCGCTTCATACGCCGAGTGTTTGTCTCCCGCTATATAACGGCCCCTTGCGTTCTCAAGCGACTGGAATCGTCACGATTGTCTGTGAGCAGGTCAGGTCGATAAACCACATGTCGGGATAGGAAATCGACCCGGCGGGCCCTGTGAGCGGTCCACAGCCTCGGGACAGTTCGAACCGTTTAAGCCGTCGAGTCCAGAACCTCCAGTAACTCGCTGGACGACGGGCGCCAGCGGGCACCTGCGTGTGCAGGTCGGGATGTGAGGCGCTCGGGGCGGAGCCCCGCAGGCCTTGAACCACGCAACGCCCGTGGTGATACACATGGCACGAAGTGCATACTCGTACATCCGAGACGCCTGGAAGAACCCGGGCGACGGCAAGCTCGCAGAGCTCCAGTGGCAGCGACAGCAGGAATGGCGAACGGAGGGTGCCGTCGAGCGCATCGAGCGCCCGACCCGCCTCGACAAGGCCCGTTCGCAGGGCTACAAGGCCAAACAGGGCATCGTCGTGGCGCGCGTCTCCGTCCGGAAAGGCGGCGCGCGCAAGCGCCGACACAAGGCCGGGCGCCGCTCGAAGCGCCAGGGCGTCACCCGAATCACGCGCCGGAAGGACATCCAGCGCGTCGCCGAGGAACGCGCCGCCCGCGTCTTCCCGAACCTCCGCGTGCTGAACAGCTACTCCGTCGGCCAGGACGGCCGACAGAAGTGGCACGAGGTCATCCTCGTCGACCCCGAGCACGCGGCCATCCAGAACGACGACGACCTCAACTGGATCTGTGAGGACCACCAGGCCGACCGCGTCTTCCGCGGGCTGACCGGTGCCGGCCGCCGCAACCGCGGTCTCTCGAAGAAGGGGAAGGGCACAGAGAAGACCCGCCCGTCCCTGCGCAGCCAGGGCGGCAAGGGCAAGTAACGTCCCCGTCCCCAGGGGCTCGATTTCTTCGATGGTACCGGCCCACAGCGGCCGCGCCGTCGTTCCTCGACTTACGGGCTGCCGGCCGACCGGAGCGTGGGGTGGCCGGTAGTCAGCGCGTTCAAAGGCGAGAGTGGCGAGTCGGCAGCAGTATTCTGACCCCGTCTATCTCCAGAGGTACACGTGATAGTTTCAGGTGGGGCAGAAATGAGTTGGTATTTTGGTGTAGAGACTCTTCTGGAGGATATATGTCTCTATAAGTGGCTATCTAGCCCTCAACTGTCAATTTTTATTATATCTTTGACGATATCTGAGCCCATTGACCGCTGGAAGGCGGTATCGATGTCAGAGAGCGGGGCCTCGAAGTCGACGATGCCCTCGACGTCGACGACGCCGTCGGCGAGCAGATCGACGGCCGCGTCGTAGGTGTTCTTGTAGCGAAACGACCCGTGGACGTCGAGTTCGTTGTCGATGACGTCGAGGACGTCGATGGGGATGGTCACCTCGGAGGCGAGGCCGACGAGGACGACGGTTCCCCCGCGGCGGACGACGTCGAACGTGCTCTCGATAGACGGAGCGGCGCCCGATGCCTCGACGACCACGTCCGCGCCGACGCCGTCCGTGTGGTCGTCGACGGCCGCCTCGAGGTCCGTCTCGCTGACGTCGACGGTGAGGTCGGCGCCACGTTCCGCGGCGACCGCCAGTTTCTCCGGCACCACGTCGGTGAGGACGACGTCGGTGGCGCCCGCGGCACGGGCGGCCTCCATCACCAGCAGCCCGATGGGGCCCGCGCCCGTGACGACGACGGTGTCTCCGGTCTCGACGTCGCCGCGGCGAACGGCGTGGATGCCGACGCTGAGTGGTTCACAGAGCGCGCCCTCGGTGGTCGAGACGCTCTCGGGCAGTCTGTACGCGAAGTCGGCCGGCCACGAGACGTACTCGGTGAAGGCACCGTCGTGTGGCGGCGTCGCCATGAAAGTGACGTCCTCACAGAGGTGGTAGTCCCCGCGCTTGCAGTGGGTACAGCGGCGACAGGGGACACCCGGTTCCAGCGCGACCCGGTCGCCGACCGACAGGTGTGTCACCGCGTCGCCGACGGCGACGACCTCGCCGGCGCTCTCGTGGCCCAGCACCAGCGGGTTCTCGACGACGTAGTCGCCGATGCGGCCGTGTTCGTAGTAATGGACGTCGGACCCACAGATGCCGACGTCGCGGACGGCGACGAGTACCTCGTCGGGGGCCGGTTGCGGTCTGGGACGGTCGGTGAGTTCGAACTCGGTAGGTCCGACTAGGACTGCGGTTCGCATACGAGAGTGTGGGTCGGTGACCTACTAAAAGAGCCGGGTCACCACTCAGCGACGCTCCCGTCGGCGTGGTGCCAGACGGGGTTGTACCAGTTGACCTCCGCCTGGGCCTGCTCCCGGACGGTGGCCTCGTCGACCTCGATGCCCAGCCCCGGACCGGTCGGGCGCTCGACGTAACCGTCCGCGAACTCGAAGGTCGTGGGGTCCTCGAGGAGGCCGAGGCGCTTGCTCGACTCGGGGTCGTCCACGCCGAGGTCCTGTTCCTGCATCACGACGCCCTGGGCGCTAAAGCCCACCTGGAGGTGGGCCGCGAAGGCGATGGGGCCCAGCGGGCAGTGAGGGACGACGGCGACGTCGAAGGCTTCGGCCATCGAGACGAGTTTCTTCATCTCGCTGATGCCCCCGACGTGGATCAGACAGGGCTCGATGACCGAGACGGCGTCGTCGACGAACAGCTGCTTGAAGTCGTACCGGGAGTAGAACCGCTCGCCCGTCGCGATGGGGACGGTGGTCTGTTCGCTGAGACTCGCGAGCACTTCGGAGTGTTCGGGCAGGACGGGCTGGTCGACGAACATCAGGTTGTACGGTTCGAGTCGCCGGACCAGCTCGCGGACCATCGCCTTCGAGACGCGGCCGTGGAAGTCGACGCCGATGAAGCAGTCGTCGCCGACGGCGTTCCGGACGGCCCTGATGCGGTCGAGGGCGTGGTCGACCGTGTCGGCGGTCTCGAGTGGCCGGAACTTCCGGGCGACGTTGAACTTGAGCGCCCGATACCCCCGGTCGTATCCCTGCCGGGCGGACTCGGCGATGTCTTCGGGGTCGTCGCCGCCGATCCACTGGTAGACGAGCATCCGGTCGCGGACGTGGCCACCCAGCAGCTGGTGGACCGGGGTGTCGTGGTGGCGGCCCTTGATGTCCCACAGCGCCATGTCGATGCCCGACAGTGCGCTCATCAGCACCGGGCCGCCGCGGTGGTAGCCACCCTGGTAGAGCTTGCGCCAGTGGTACTCGGTCCGGCGGGGGTCGCGCCCGAGCAGGTGCCCCTCGACGAGTTCGGTCACCGCCGACCGCACCGTCTCGAGACGGCCCGGGAGAATCGGCTCGCCCCACCCGACGACCCCCGTATCGGTCTCCAGTTTCAGCAGTAACCACCGGGGCGGCACGGCGAACAGCTCGTAGTCGGTGATTTGCATGCGTGGTCAATAGGGGAGTATCTACTTGAAATGGCTGGTCCGGACCCACCGCCGACCGACTGCGAGCGAAAAACGACGACGCACGTCGCGGGGTTACTGACTGGCCGACTGCATCCGCTCCTCGAGCGCGATCTCCGCCTCTTCCCCGAGCTGGCGCTGGTGGATGGTCTCACCCGACCCGGCGTCGAACAGGTGGATGTCCGCTGCCGGGATGTCGACGTAGACGGTCTGTTCCTCCGAGATGGGGCGCTGACCGTCCGTCTCGGCGATGAACGTCTGGTCGTCGTCCTGGTTGGACGGCTTCAGGTAGACGTAGGAGATGCTCCCCATCGGCTCGACGACGTCGACGACGGCCTCGAACTCGGTGCCGACGGTCGGTTCGTCGTGCAGGGAGATGTCCTCCGGACGGACACCGAGGGTGAGTGCGGTCCGGTCGCCGACGGCCGTCTGCATCCGGTCGGTCAGGTCGAAGTCGAAGCCGTCAACCCGGAGCGTTCCGCCCTCGACGGTGCCCTCGAAGAAGTTCATCGAGGGCGAGCCCAGGAAGCCGGCGACGAACTGGTTCGACGGACGGTAGAAACACTCGAGCGGCGTCCCGACCTGCTGGATCTCCCCGTAGTTGAGGATGACCAGCCGGTCGCCCATCGTCATCGCCTCCGTCTGGTCGTGGGTGACATAGAGCGTCGTCACGTCCAGGTCGTTCTGGAGGCGGTTGATCTCGGTGCGCATCTCCGCGCGGAGCTTCGCGTCCAGGTTACTGAGCGGCTCGTCCATCAGGAAGACGTTCGGGTCCCTGACGATGGCACGGCCCAGCGCGACGCGCTGTTGCTGTCCCCCCGACAGTTCGCCGGGACGGTTGTCGAGCAGGTCGCCGATGCCCATCATCTCGGCGGCCTCGGTGACCTGGCGCTCGATCTCGTCTTCGGAGAGGTCCGTGGACATCTTCAGACCGAACGACATGTTCTCCTCGACGGTCATGTTCGGGTACAGCGCGTAGTTCTGAAACACCATCGCGATGTCCCGGGCGCGCGGCCCGAGCTGGTTGACGAGGGTGTCGCCGATGTGGATGTCGCCCTCGGACTGGGTCTCGAGCCCCGCGACGATGCGCATGAGCGTCGACTTCCCGCTGCCCGAGGGACCCACGAAGACGATGAACTCGCCGTCGTGGATATCCAGCGAGACGTCGTCGACCGCGACGATAGACTCGTCGCCCTCTCCGAACCGCTTCGTTACGTCGTCGATTGTGATTCGAGCCATTAGTGAACCTCCGTCGTGCGGCTATTTACCGCCACCGCATGGGCGTGGTCTGCGAGCAGTGCGCGCCGTGTCGTTGCAGTCGTGCTCATTCTTTGATCACCACACCGAAGCTGAGTCCCGCGGCGAGGTACTTGTTGACCGCGATGAGGAAGATCACCACGGGGACGATCATCGCCGTCGAGGCGGCTGCGAGCATCCCCCACTCGATGGAGCGGGAGCCGATAAAGGAGTAGACGAACAGCGTGACCGGGACTGCCTCGAAGCTCGTCAGCACGAGCCCGAAGAGCAGCTCGATCCACGCGAAGATGAAGCTGATGATGGCCACCGAGAAGATGCCGGGTTTGGCCGCAGGCAGGACGACCTTCATGAAGCCCTGGAACTGGGTCGCACCGTCGACCCGTGCGGCCTCCTCCAGCGTCTCGGGGATGCCGTCGAAGAACGCCTTCATCACCCACACGACCAGCGAGAGGTTGATGCTGATGTACATCAGCACCATCCCGATCCGGCTGTCGAACAGATTCAGCGCCCGGAAGATGAAGAAGAACGGCAGGACGACGGCGATGGGCGGGAGCATCCGCGAGGAGAGGATCCACACGAGCACGTCCCGCTCCATCGGGATGTCGTACCGCGAGAGGACGTACGCAGCCGGGACCCCGATCAGCACGACGAGGACGACCGATGCGCTGACCATGAAGAGACTGTTGGCGAACGCGTTGACGAATTCCGACTGCTGGACGAGCTGGATGTAGTTGTACACCGTCGGCAGGAAGATCCACTCCGGCGGGAGCGCGTTCGCCTGGCCCGGCGGTTTCAGCGACATCGACGCCAGCCAGTACAGCGGGAACAGCACGATGAACGACCAGGTCAGCAGGATGCCGTGTCGGATCACCGTGACGAGCGTCTCGCGGGTCTCCTTGTCGAGCCACTGCGAGCCGGTCGCCGCGGTGTCCAGGTCTGCCGACGCCATCAGTCCCACACCCCCTCGAAGCCGACCTTCGCGATGACGATGTTCGCGATGGCGATGACGAAGATGAGATAGACGACTGCGATCGCCGCGGCCACGCCGAACTGGTTGTTGATGAACATCTGTTCGTAGATGTTGATGCTCACCAGTTGCGTCGCCGTCCCGGGACCGCCCTGGGTCAGTCCGTACACCACACCGAACGTCCGGAACAGATCGATCATCCTGATGAGCGTCGCGACGAACACCACCGGCTTCATGTACGGGATGATGACGTGGACGTAGCGTCGCCACAGGGGTGCGCCGTCGACCCGCGACGCCTCGATGAGCGTCGTAGGCACCGACGAGAGCCCGGCGTAGAAGATGATGAACATGAACGGCGTCCAGTTCCACGTATCGAGCAGTATCACGGTGAGCAGTGGCAGATCAGAGAGGAACGAGGGTGCGGCAAACGGCGTCGCCGTGTTGATGACGTACGGGATGATCCCGATCTCGGTGTTGAGCATGAGTCGCCCGATGGTCGCAAGCGAGACGGGCGCGACGGCCATCGGGATGATGAACAGCACCCGGTAGAACGACTTCATCCGATTGGAATCTTCGACGCCGGAGACGAGTGCGGCCAGGACGAACCCGAGGACGCTCTCGAGGAACAGCGCGCTGACGACGACGGTGACCGTGATGACAAACGAGTGGAACGCACCGCCGCGGGTGAACGCCGTCTCGAAGTTACTCAGCCCGGCGAACTCGGCCGCGAAGATGTTCAGCGTGGGCTCCTCGATCAGCGAGAGGTACAGGTCGTAGGCACCGGGGAAGAAGGTGATCATCACCATCACCAGGACCATCGGTGCCATGAACCAGTACGGGAGGTAGTCGTTCCACAGGTCCCGGAGTCTGGCGAGGCCTTGCGTGTTGCTAGTTTCTGTTTGTGTTGGTGTACTCATGGATTACGTGAAAAAATTTGACGGACAGGTCTGTCGTCCGGCCTCAGCTGCTGTAGATGTCTTCGGCGGCCGCCGCGGCGTCTTTCATCGCGGTCTCGGCATCCTTCTGGCCGGCGATGGCGCGCTGCAGTTCCTCGGAGTAGCGCTGGCCCCACTGGGGGTACTTGCGGTCGAACGGGTCGGGCGACGAGACCTTGAGCGACTCGAGCGAGACAGTCGCGTAGTCCTCGCCGACCTTCGAGATGTAGTCCTCGTCCTCCCAGGTGGACTGGCGCACGGAGAAGACACCGCTGCTCTCGACGTTGATCCAGCGGTCGGTCGGCGGCGAGGTCGCCCACTCCATGAACAGGAACGCCTGCTCGGGGTTGCTGGCGTTCGTGGACGTCGAGATCTGCCAGTTGAACGCGTTGGGGTTCAGCTCGCCACCCTCCGGCTTGGGCACCTTCGCGATCCGAACAGTGTCGGCGACGCTCGACTCGTCGCTGGTCAGGCCGCCCCAGAACATGTTGGCGTCGGCGACGATGTGACCGCTGCGGCCTTCCTGCATCGTCGTGAGGACGTCCGACCAGGTCTGGGAGTCCGCGCCGTCCGGCCCGTAGTCCTGGAGCAGGCTCGTGTAGTACTCTGCTGCCTCGATGACGCCGTCGGTGTCGAGCCCGGAGTCGTTCGGGAAGTCGGTCCAGAGGCTGGTCCCCTTCTGACGGAGCAGCGTGTTCAGGATGTAGATGTTCATCCCGTAGCCCTTCTGGCCACGCCCGGCCGTGCCGGGGAAGTCCTCGTTCTCGTCGATGACCTGCGCGTTCTCGCGGTGCTGTTGCCAGGTCTCGGCGACCTCAAGGCCGTGTTTGTCGTAGAGGTCCTGGCGGTAGAACTGGGTCTGGACCTCGACCGTGATGGGAAGTCCGGTCCAGTTGTCGCTGTAGCCACCACCGTGGGCCTGCCAGCGCGACCCCTCGAAGAGGTCGCCGGGCTGGTAGAAGCTCTCGTCGTAGAGGCTCTCGTCGTTGAAGTACGGGTCGAGCGGCTGCAGCCAGCCCTCTTCACGGAACTGGTTGACGACCTGGTCCATGAAGAAGACGTCGAACTGCCCGGCACCGGTACTCGCGTCGGTCTGTCGCTTGGTCCGGAACTGGTTCTCCGGCAGGATGTTCCACTGGACGTCGATGCCGGTCAGTGCCTCGAAGGTCGGAATCGCCGGCTTGATGGCCGACACCCACGGGTGCTGGACCGCACCGATGTTGATGCTGTCGCCCTCGAACTGTTTCCAGTCGATGTCGGCGCTGTCGTACTCGCTCAGCGAGATCGGGAGCTCGTCCTCCGAGCTGCCGTCGTTCGAACCGCCGTCGCCGCTGGAGCCCCCGTCGCCGCCGTCGCCGCCGGACCCGCCGTCGCCGCCGGACCCGCCATCACCGCCGGAGCCACCGTCGGAGCCCCCTCGAGTACATCCCGCGAGGCCCGCTGTGATTCCGACACCCGTCGCTTTCAGAAACTTCCGCCTGTTTGAATTGCTTGGCATGTTCGATTGCCTCACACTAAGCACATTGTTCATGGATAATAAAGCTACTCCCTTCCCCTCCGAGACGCGTTCGGTCGAGACATTTCGAGAGTGAACAGCCGGAACGATCCGTCCGGAGCCGGGAGATCTGCCGGGTTGGGCGAGAAGCATGGACCGCGCACTCAGCGAGACGGGGGGCGCTGAGAGCGCGAGGCTGCCTGGCTCTGTGAAACGAGCACTGCCAAAGTAACCACCACCCACGCCGGTGGAAAGTTTTTAATAGAACCTCACACCATATCCGGGACGAGAAAGCCGATCGCTACACGCGTGGCGACCGCAGGAGTCGGCCCCGGTTCGGCTCCCGACCGCCTGCAGACGGCCCACCACGATTCAGAGACTATGACACGGAACCTATCCAAGCACTCCCAGTATCGCTTCACATCCCGTTCACGCGCGCGCGCCAGGGAGGGCGGGAACTGATGCGCGTCGCCGCCCTGACGGACGTCGGAGAAATCGAGATCCAGGAGCGGGAGCGACCCTCGCCCGACCCCGACGAGGTACTCGTCGAAGTCGGTGCCTGTAGCGTCTGTATGACCGACTTCCACATGTATCACGGTACCTTCCCGGTGGACAAGCCGATGGTCCCGGGTCACGAGAGCGCCGGCACCGTCGTCGAGGTCGGTGCCGACGTCGAGACCGCCGCAGTCGGCGACCGCGTCGCGGTCAACCCGACCGTCCCGTGTACCGTGTGTTCGTACTGTAAGGAGGGCGACACGCACCTCTGTGAGAGCAGCACGAGCATCGGCGGCGCCGCCGAGACGGTCCGCGACGGCGCCTTCGCCGAGTACGTCAGAGTCCCCGAGATCTGCATCGAGGACATCGGCGACATGCCGTTCGACCGGGCAGCCCTGGCCGAACCCCTGGCCTGCTGTGTCCACGGCGTCGAGGTGGCCGACATCACCCCGGGCGACAGCGTCGCCATCATCGGCGCGGGCCCCATCGGGCTCCTCCTCCTCCAGTCGTTTCGCAACGCGGGCGCCGGTCCCATCGTCGTCTCGGAACTGGACCCCGAACGGCGGGAGGTCGCGAGAGAGCTGGGCGCGGACGCGGTCGTCGACCCGACCGAGGTCGACCCGGAGGCGGCGATTCCCGCGGCCGCCGGCGGGAAGGTCGACGTGGCCGCCGAGGCGATCGGTCTCGTGCCGACCATCGAGCAGGCCAACGCCGTCACGGCCAACGGCGGGACCACGCTCATCTTCGGCGTGCCCGCCCAGGACGCGACGCTGGAGGTCAGCCCCTTCGACATCTTCTACCACGAAATCGACTATCGTGGCTCGTTCGCGCTCAACACGGAGGACTTCCAGCGAGCCATCACGATGCTCCGGACGGGGCGCGTCGACGCCGACAGCGTCATCACCGATCACATCGGCCTCGAGGACATCCCGCGCGCGTTCGAGCGCATGGACGACGCGGAGGGACTGAAGAAAATCGTCGACCCGAGTCGGACCTGAGTCCGGAACCGGGCCGACCACCCCATCTGCGCGTGACGGCACCGTGAGCCTCGCGTGGGGCGGTCCACTTCGGGGGAAAGCGCGGCGGGTGCGACACGCCGCGGGCGGACCGGCGTTCTGCAGAGCAGAAAAGATATGCTTCGTACCATTTCGGACCGGTAGAAAAGTAATATTGGTGATTTATCATGATATATATTACCGTGCCATCGAGTAGCAGGTGCCTCGTGTTCTTTTCTAACGAACAAAGTTATACGTCGTCGCTCTGTACTGGATGACAGCATGTCATCCGACCAGGACTACACCATCGACGCGACGGAAACCTCGCTCGACCTCCTCGAGACGCTCGTCGAGTCGGACGAGCCGATGGGGGTGACCGCGCTCGCGGAGAGTCTGGACGTCTCGAAGAGCGTGGTCCACAACCACCTCTCGACGCTCCGGGCCAGGAACTACGTCTGCAAACGGGGAAATCGCTACGAACCGGCGCTGTGCTCGCTGTACATCGGAGCGAAGACGCTACAGCGGTTGCCCATCTACACGGCGGCCAAGCGGTACCTGGACAACCTCGCGTCGGCCGCCGGAGAGACCGCGGTCCTGTTCATCCTACAAGAAACAGCCGGTGTGCCCGTCTATATCGCCGAGTCTCCGGATGGATGGTCACCGCGCTACGTCCCGGGCGAGCGCCTCCCCCTGCACGTGAACGCCCCCGGGAAGGCCATGCTCTCGGCGCTCTCGGAGGAGCGCCTCGACACCTTCGTGGCGGACAGAGACCTCGTCGCGCCCACGAGCGCCACCATCACCGAACCCGACGCGCTGAAAGAGACGCTTCGGGGCGTCCGCGACGAGGGATTCGCGTTCTGCAGAGGAGAACAGTACGAGGGTATCGTCGGCGTCGCCGCGCCGGTGACGACCACCGAGGACGAACGCGTGGCCGCGCTGGGCGTCTGTGGGCCCGTGGACAGGCTTCACGGCCGGTATCTCGAGGAGGACATCCCCGGCCAGGTATTCAGTACGGCGAAGTCGATAGAGGTCGAGCTCACGGGACAATAATAATACATGTACACCTGTTATCTGTGCTGATTCCCCCATTCCGAGTGTATAATATCCGTTTTTAAATCCATAACTCCACATTGTATTCTCAAAGTATGATTATATAACTATATGGCTTATTTGGCCTGCATGTTACGATTTGCGATTCTACAAGTGTGAGTTCTATATCTGTTTTTTCTGTATTCACGTCTGTCTTCGTGGAACGGGGTTCGAATCGCTCGGCGGGGAGGCGGGGCCCACGGGAGGAGGCACCCCGGCTCAGGCTGCCGCCCAGATGTCCTGTTCGAGGTCCATCAGCGTGACGACGACGACGTGGGGGAGCGTCACCACCGCGATGAACACGAGATAGAGCGCCACCCACTCCGGGACTGTCTGTGGCGGGTCCGGGACGAGGACGGCGAGGCCGGCGAGGAGTGCGAGCGACGCCACCGTGAGCGGGGCCGCGTCGCGGGCGAACCGTCCGAGTGCACGCGCGGGGTGTCGGTTGCGGAGTGCGGTCGCCGCACGGTCGTCGACCGCCAGCAAGCGAGCGACGTGGCGCAGCGAGTGCCAGAGACAGAAGTAGACGCCGATGGCCAGCACCGGCGGAACCAGCGCGAAGTACACGACCAGGCCCAGCGTCTCGCCGGCGTCAAGCAGCCAGGGGGCCCGGTCCGACGCGCGGGCGTATCCCACGGCCAGCGTCGCGACGAGGACCGCCGCGTAGGCGACGGCCAGCCCCGCGCGGACGTCGGGCCGGAAGACCACGTCCAGCGCCGCCGACGCGCCGGGCGCGAACAGGCCGACCAGGTCGCCGGCGACCCGGCGGTACCAGGCCGGGAAGGCGAGCAGTGGGACGAGCATCGGGAGACCGCCACGGACGACGACCGTCGCGACGCGCTGACCGCCGGAGCGGACGTGGTCGGCGTCCGCGAGTGCGACCAGCGAGAAGAGGTCCCCCTGTCCCCAGTGGAACCAGGTGAGCGCGATAAAGAGGACGAAGGCGACCGCCGGCGCGAGGAACCACAGGACCGCGTAGGCCCCGCCCAGAGCGACGTAGAGTCCGAAGACGCGCGCGACGGCACGTACGTCGGGGGGCACCCCGCGGGTGCGCGCGACCGCGAGGTGGTCTACGGCCCCGTGTGGGAGGCCGAAGACGACGACGCTGAGCACCAGCGGCGCGTACTGCAGCGCCGGCGAGAGCGACGCGCCGGCCAGAAACAGCGCCGCAAGCAGGAGTGTGACCACCCACGAGGGGACGAAGACGACGCGGCGAAGCGTCTCGCGAGCGGGTCGAGCGACGAGCGACCGGTCCGTCACTGCCATCTATCGACCACCCAGGCGTAGAGGACGACGCCCTGGACGACAAACAGGGACGTCAGCAGGAAGAAGGTCGCCTCTTCGATGGGCAGGCCCAGCAGTGGCACGTCGAGGCCGAGCGTGTGTTCCTTCGAGATGACCCAGATACCGAGTGCCAGGGCGATGGTGTCGACCACCCAGAGGTAGGCCATCGGGACGAGCGTCCCGACGGCGACGGTCCGCCAGTGATCGAGGAGGAACGGCCACCCGAACGCCCACTGGATGGCCAGAATCGGTGCCCCCCAGGCGAGCAGGAGGCCCAGGTACAGCCCGCCGGGACGACCCAGCAGCGCGAGCCCCGACAGGCCGACGAGGGCGGCTGCTCCCAGGCCCGCCAGCCGCGTCCGGACCGGCAGCGCGAGCGGGCGCGAAGTATCGACGGGGAAGCGCCCGACCCACAGCCCGACGACGATGGGCTGGAGGACGAAAAAGAGGTACTCCCCGAGCGGGATGTCGGCCACCCGGAGTGCGACGCGGCCCTCACCGTACCACCAGGCGCCACGGAGGATGAGGTAGCGGTCCCACGGCGTGGTGTAGACGGCGGCCAGGCCGGCGAGCACGAGCGTCCCCGTCAGGACGACGCGGCGGCTGGCGAGCCGGTAGCGAGCGGCCAGCACCAGCCCGACCAGCACAGGCAGGATAAAGACCGCGTGAAACTGGAGGTACGTCAGTGGATACGGCATCACCGCGGCGCGGATCAGCCGCGCCAGGCGGGCTGGCCGTGGCTGGCGACTTCCGTCGACGCGGTGCTCGGGCGGCGTTCGGAGACGGCGCTGACGGCGTAGAAGGTCGCCTCCGGGTCGCCGTTGCGCCGCCAGTGCCACCAGGTCCGGGCGAGCAACCAGAGACGACGACGCCGGGTCAGCTCGGGCGTCTCCGTCAGGACGTCGTAGCCTCGCGACCGGATGAGCCGGTGGTGTTCGGCGTACAGCACCGCCGCGAGCAGGACGCCGAACTGACAGTCCTCGGGGAGATAGCGGATGCCGGCCACGCCCTCGCGGTAGAGGTCGTCGGTCCGGGCGACTTCCTCCTGCATGACCGCCCGGAACGCCTCGTCGACCCGGGCCTCCGCCAGCTGGTCTTCGGTCACGCCGTGGCGCTCCAGCGTCTCCTGGGGGAGGTAGACCCGCCCGTACTCGTGGATGTCCTCGCGGACGTCCCGGAGGAAGTTCGAGAGCTGGAACGCCTCGGCGAGGGCCGCCGCGTGCGGACGCGCCTCCGCCTCCTGATCGGGCCCCATCACCGTCGTCATCATGTTGCCGACGGCCACCGCCGACCCGCGCATGTACTCCCTGAGGTCCTCGAAGGTCTCGTAGCGGGCCTGGGCGATGTCCATCTCCATCGCGTCGATGAAGACGTTGATCTCGTCGTCGTCGATGCCGTGTTCCGCCGCGAGCTCCTGGAAGGCGGCCATCACGGCCCCCGCCTCGGAGTCCTCGGGCTCGCGGTTGCCCAGCGCCATCTCGCGGAACTCCTCTAAGCGCTCGTGCTGGACCGCCGGCGGCGGACCGTCCGGCTGGTCGACGATCTCGTCTGCGACGCGGAAGAAGGCATACATCACGTACGTCGGGTGACGGATGCGCTTTGGCAGGAGCCGCGTCGCGAGATGGAACGTCCGACCGGTCTGTCGCTGGATCGATCTGCTCGTGGTGATATTCTCAGATTGCATTGGATTTGGGCGGCGTGACAGTCGGAGATGATGCGAGTCGCATCTGCGGCAGACTCCTCGAGTGTCCCGGTGCGGTCCTGCGGCGGGGGACCGGGTGGGGGCCACGGGGGCGCACGTGGGACCACTCGTCTCCAGAGGATTGCGTCATCTTCTTGAGACAACGTGCCCTATAACTTTAACCTGTGTACCCAACCGTGTTAGGCACCGGCCCGTAGACTCGGTTCCCGGGCCTGCTGTCGGGCGTCGCGGCCGGTCCGATTCTGCACCGGCCGACCGGCGAGACGGTCCGGTCCCGGGGGTGGAAAACGATATAGGGAACCCACCGATAGTAGGGCATATGTTCGGGTCCCGGGCCCGCCGGGAGACGGTGACCTGCATCGCCTGCGGGGAGACCGTGTCACGGTCCGACGCCCGCGAGTACGACAAGTACGGGGACCGGTGGGACCGAACGGACAAGGAGTTCGAGTACGTCTGCAAGGCATGTTTCGGCGACCTCTGTCGCCAGCCCCGACGGGGACTAGAGCGGACGTTAGACGAGGCCGGTGCCGGGAAGACCGACCGGGAGACGTTTCTCGAGCGGTTCCGGGAACTGTCCGAGCGCCGCCGCGAGTGAGGCCGTGTCCGGCCCGACAGTCCTAACTACACCCTGGTCGTAGGCCGCCCCATGACTACCGAGGACGCACAGGCGGCGGCCGGGACCGCGGAGGGGCAGGGCCCCGTCGAGATCGACGAGGAGATGGCCCGCCACCTGGCCAACAAGCGCGAGGAGTTGTTCGAGAAGTTCGGCATCCGCGACGAGTTTCCGCCGGAGGTGCTAGAGGAGGCCGAGGCCCGGACCGAGGACGTCCAGCAGGAGATACAGGACGAACTCGACGAGCGCGAGGATCTCCGGGCGATGACGACGTGGACGACCGACCCCGTCGACGCCCAGGACTTCGACGACGCCATCTCCGTCGAGGAGCGCGACGACGAGTACGTCCTCTGGGTCCACATCGCCGACGTGACCCACTACGTCCACCCGGAGTCGGCGATGTGGGCCGAGGCCGTCGAGCGCGGGAACACGGTGTACCTGCCGGCCTACACCATCCACATGCTCCCGCCGGTGCTGGCAGAGACGGTCTGTTCGCTGGTCCCCAACGAGGACCGCCTCGCTCACACCGTCGAGATGCACCTCGACAAGGAGACGCTGAGCTACGAGGACATCGACATCTACAAGTCCGTCATCGAGAGCGACGCCCGCCTGACCTACACGCAGGCCGAGCGCCTGCTGGACGATCCCAACAGCGCCGACGACCTGCTGGAAGACCAGCGCGTCGACCTCGCCGAGAGGACCGAGCTCGTCTGGGAACTGGCCGACCGGATGCACGAACAGCGCAAGGAGGACGGGTCGCTCGTGCTCAACCCCGCGCGCGATCGCGCACACACGATCATCGAAGAGTGCATGCTGAAGGCGAACAAGGCCGTCACCCACGAGCTGATGTGGGACCGCGGGGTCGAAGCGATGTACCGTGTCCACCCGCAACCGAGTCCCGAGGAGTGGGACGAGGCGCTCGTCGAGATACAGGAGCTCGACGGCGTCTCCATCCCCGGGTCGGCGTGGGACGACCCCCGGAAGGCGGTCAACGCCACGCTCGAACAGGCCCCCAAGCGCCAGCTGAGCAAGATTCAGTGGGCCGTGATGAAGGTCATGCCCCGCGCGAAGTACATGAACGACCCCTTCGGCGGCCACCACGCGCTGAACTTCGAGATATACGGCCACTTCACCTCGCCCATCCGTCGCCTGTCGGACCTCATCAACCACTGGATCGTCTACACCAACGACGTCCCCGAGGACCTCGTGGCGCTGTGTGACCGTGCGAGCGACCGACAGAAAGACGCCGAGCAGTGCGAGCGCGAGTACAAGCAGTTCCTAGAGGAGGTCGGCCTCGACCCGTCGGCGGTGAACAACCGCGGCCTCGAAGTCGTCGACGACGAGGACTGATAGTGACTGCTGTGAGTCATTTCGGCACCAACCGCACGACTACGTGCGGTCGTACCGGTAAACAGTCACAGCAATCACTATGAGCCACGGGCCGGCCCTCGAGGGCGACGGGACGACGACTGGACCGCGAGTCGTCGGGCAGGTGCTCCCGACCCGGACCGGTTTGTCGTCGATGACCGCCCGCGAGACCAGGCCGAGCGTCTGGAGGTCATCGAGGCAGTCGGAGCGGGCCTTGTCGGCGACGCCATCGAGCGCCCCCTGTGGTCGCTGATGCCCCGCCCGTCGTCTGCCAGTAACGTCGAGACGACGACCGGGTGCCACTTCGTGCCCGGCACCGCCGTCGCCCGCCAGCGGTGTGCGTGTACACCCACCCGCTCCCGGCCGCCTGCCGCTGAAGACATAGCCGCAGTGCACCGAACACGCACACAAGTACTGGTGTGGTGTCGATGGCGACGGCACTCAACAGACTGGTCTCGGGTCGAGTCCCATCGCCTCGAGGGTCTCGGCGTAGTCGGCGTAGACCGCCTCGATGGCGTCGACGGCGGCGGCGGCCGCCTGCTCGCGCTCCTCGGACGAGAGCGACTCGAGCGCAGCACTGGGATAGTCGAGGTCCGCAGCCCCCGTGCGGATCTCGCGGAACCGGTCGGCGCTGGCCCTGTCGGGTTCGTTGAGGAAGAAGTTGACCACCTGCAGGTAGAACCGGTCGGCGAGCAGCGGGGGCGCGACGAGGCCAGCCCCCACGCGAGCAGGCGTCTCCGCGACGGTGTCGAGGTGCGCGACCAGCGCGTCGTCGCCCTCGGCCTCGGCGTCGAGCCGGTCGGCGCGGTCGACGGCGTCGGCCGCCGCGTCCGCGAACGTCCCGGCGACGGCCGTCTCGGACGTCTCGACGCCCCACCGTTCGAGCGTCCGGGCGAGGCCGCGCTCGCGTGTCGCCGCCGCCGTCCGGACCGCGGCCGGTTCCAGCGTCGCCCCCGTCACGGCGATCAGGAGCTTGTCCGACCCGAGGCGATCGAGTTCCGTGGCCGTCGTCTCGCGAACCGTCTCGATGGTGTCGGCAGGACCCATACCGGACGGTGGGGCGAGACGTATTTCAATCCCCGTCCGACTTATCCGCCCGCGAGACCAAGCGCTGGTATGGCCACCAACGCACCGACTCCGCCGGCCGAACCGGCGGGGCTGTCGGCAGCGGACCTGAAACGGCGACTCGACGCCGGCGAGCCCATCCGCTTACTCGACGTCCGCGACCGGGAGGAGTACGAACAGTGGCACATCGACGGCCCGACGGTCACCGCGACACAGGTCCCGTTCACCCGGGTCCTCCAGGCCAAGGTCACCGGCGACGTCGACGCGCTGCTGGCGGGCCTCGAGAGCGAGGGCGAGGGCGAGGGCGAGGGCGAGGGCGAGGGCGAGGGCCCCATCGTCACGGTCTGTGCCGAGGGCGAGGCCAGCGAGTTCGCAGCGGGCCTGCTGGTCGACCACGGCGTCGAAGCCCGGAACTTAGACGGCGGGATGGAGGGGTGGGCGCGACTCTACGAGGCCCACGAGGTCCCGTGCGAGGCGGCCACCGTGGTCCAGTACCAGCGGCCGTCGTCCGGGTGTCTGAGTTACCTGGTCGTCGCCGATGGCGAGGCCGCCGTCGTCGACCCGCTCCGGGCGTTCGCCGACCGCTACGTCGACGACGCCGCCGCCCGGGACGCGACGCTCCGCTACGCCGTCGACACGCACGTCCACGCCGACCACGTCAGCGGCCTCCAGCGACTCGCCGCCGAGGGCGTCGAACCTGTGTTGCCCGCACGCGCAAACGAGCGAGGCCTCGCCTACGCGGTGACCGAACTCGACGACGGCACGGCCGTGACTGTCGGGGACGCGACGCTCACGGCCGTCGCGCTCCCCGGCCACACCACCGAGATGACGGGGTTCCGCGTCGGCGAGGTGTTGCTGACCGGCGACAGCCTCTTCCTCGAGAGCGTCGCCCGCCCGGACCTCGAGGCCGGCGACGAGGGCGCCCCGGCGCTGGCCAGGGACCTCCACGAGACGCTCACCGATCGACTCGCCACGCTGCCCGACGACACGCTGGTCGCACCGGGCCACTACGACGACCGGACCGAGCCCGCCGCCGACGGGACCTACACCGCGCGCCTGGGCGACCTCAGGGACCGCCTGCCCGCGTTCGAGCTGGACACCGAGGCGTTCGTCGACGACGTCACCGGCGACATCCCGCCGCGGCCGGCCAACTTCGAGCGCATCATCGCGGTCAACCTCGGCCGGGAGACCGTCGCGGAGACTGAAGCGTTCGAGCTCGAACTCGGGCCGAACAACTGCGCGGCGACGCCGCTCGAGAACGTCTGAATCCGGAAGTACCTGAATCCGGGTGGGTCAGCGAGGCGCGAAGCGACAGCGGCGCGACGCACTCCCGCCCGTCAGGTCACAGCGGGAGTCGCCTGCGCAACTGGTCGAGCAGTGACTCCTCGTCGTCCGGCTGGTCAGCCCCGACCACGTCCTCGTGTGGGAGGATGACCGTCCGCTCGCCGTTGTCCTCCACCTCGATGAGGTCGTCCGCCTTGAGAGCGGCCAGCGCGTCTTCGATCTGGTCGATGCTGACGTCCGCGCGCGACCGGAGTTCGAACACCGTCATCCCCTCCTGGTGGCGGTCCGCGAGGGCGTCGAGCACCGCAACTTCGGTATCGTCTCGGTCACGGTACTCCCGCTTCGCTCTCATACGTGGTACTATAGTCGGACGGCTCTTGGCTTTGTCCCTCGTTCAGGCGGTCGGTGTGCAGTCGCTGCCACCGTCTCATTCTATCAGCGAAGACGGTTCACCTACTGTTATCGACACAATGACCGAAATCGAACTCTGGAAGCCGCCAGCAGATCGATTCCCAGGGAAGCCACCAAGTCGGCTGCGTAACCGCGGAAATGCCGCGACAGTAGCAGGGGCGCAGCGTCGGGACGCAACGGGACGAACGTCACGCTGTCAAGACATACGCCGTCCTCCACAGGTGCCTGTCTCGCAATCATCAGTGGCTCTCTCAGTCGCCCGTCCTTCGTGCAGCGTGAACGAATCGAGGAGAACTCGACACCGCTACGGCGGGTACTTCTCGGTATCCTCGTCCATCTCCGGGTAGTCCAACTCCGTCGTGGAGTTTTCCGCGCCCTCGATATAGTTCGGGTTTGCCGGTCCAAACTTCCCTGTCGATAGGTACGCGAACCAGTATTCCGGATAGTTATCCCCAGTGTAGCGGTCGACCATTGTTTTTGAGACGTAAGTTGTCCTGTACAGCTCACCATCGGGAGTCACCGCCCTGTGATACACGCGGTCGGGAACCCAGCTCTCGTTTACATCCGCATCGCTCCCTACGTAGTCCTCTACAATCAGATCGTAGGTGACTAGAAGTGAAGCGTCGATAGCTGTCAGCTTGTCCGAGCTAGGACTATCACTCTCAAGACGGTACGTGACGACGATATACTCCTTCTCGGGATTCACCGCGTCAACTTCGTCGGCGGGGGTCATGTGGACATCTTCATCATCAGCGAGCTCTTGATAATCAATCGTAAACTCCCCGAGTTGCTCGCTCCGATTCCACTTTGTCGCATCACCATCGTACCAGCCACCAGTAGCATCATCGTAGTCACTCACGTCAAGGGCGTACTGGAATGTGGAGTTTGGCTCCGCAGACATCGACTTGATCGTGTACTCACCGTCTTCCGGCAGGACGAGGTCTTCAATTTCAGCACTCTCATCGGGGCCATTGTTATCATCCGAGGCGATAACTGATCCGTTCGGTGCAACGACTTTCAGGCGTGGATCGCCCTGAGCGGCTTGCATCAGGACAGTTACCTTCTGACCTCTATCGCCTTCCATCTTCACCGGTTCGTAGAAGCCCTGGTCTCCCACGGGGTCCTTGGAATCAATCTCTCCGCCCGCAATCTGACCGAGTTCGACACTCCGAAGGTCTTTGCCATCTGCAGTAGCGGTTGTGGTGGTCGTGAAGTTGTTGAGACCACACCGACAGTCATCCTCGGTCGAAGTGACCGTGGCCGTCTCTGTGCTCGGGACCGGTGTCGCGTTCGGGCCCGTGTCAGCCGTGCTCGAAAGTGCGGAACACCCCGCAGAGAGCAGAAGGAGCGCAACCACAGTCAATAGTAGCGTAGACCGTAAATTTTCACCAGTCATAATCTCTATGTTTATATTTCTCATTCTTGTATTTAAATCTAAAGGCAGAGGTGCGTGTTTGTTAGACACCCCACACACGGATCAACGACGATAGTAGCACATTTAGAAACATAGAGGGGGAGATGTCGTCATCAAAGAGCTCGAAGAAGACGGTTCCTGAAGCGTTAGAAGTACGACCCGCCGGAGAAACCGCCCCAGGAGAAGCCGCTGCCTCCACCACCGGAGTCGTTGGAACCACTATCATCGGAGGAATCACCACTGTCACTAGAGCCAGTATCGCTGGAACCACCAGTAGATCCACCGTAACCACCGTATGACCAGCCACCGCCGCTGTCGTCAGAGCTGGAATCATCGTCACTGCTACTATCATCATCGCTGGGGCTGCTCGTCACGTCAGCCATCGTGGTTCCGGATTCGCTCTCATAAGAGCCGCCATTTGAACTGGACGATCCTGCTGAGTAACTGGTATAGTCGTCATTCCCACCAGACGAGGATTCATCATCTCCAGTAGAGTCCTTGTCTCCATCATCATTCTTCTCGTTCTCTTTTTCCGTATTTTCGAGGATGGCCTGGCTTTTCGCCGCATCGATTACGTCAGCGTCCAGCCCCTCCCCGTGGACCTGGTATTCACTCGTGTCGACGAGTTCGGAGACGTCCATCTTCCCCATGACGGTTTGGACCTGGATACCCGGTTCACCGTTGGCGTTAACGACTTTCTCCACGCCCGTGGCGGGGTTCTTCAGGGTAGCGTCGTTGAGGCAGTTATTCGACCAGAAGTGACAGTCGTCGCTGTTGCCATCCCCACCGTTGCCCGTGTCGCCTGCCCGCGTGTACACGGTGACCTCGTGGGTCGTGGCGTTACGCCGACCGGCGCTGTCGTAGACGACGGCACGTACCGGGACCGGCCCGGTAGCCGTGTACGTCCGTTCGAGGGTGACCGTCGCGCTGCCCCCGGCGAGGGAATCGCGCTGTGCGACCCGGCCGTCGAGGACCCAGGCGAGCGAGGAGAGGTCGGCGTCGCCGGCGTCGACGTCGGCCGTGAGCGTCGCCGAGCGGTTCCGGACCACCGTGGTCGGGCCCGAGAGCGTGACCGAGGGGTCGGTGCCGGCCTGGACGTCGACGAAGAGCGTGTCCGAACGGGTCGCGCCGTCGTCGTCGGTGACGTTCAGGGTGACGGTGTAGCGGCCCGTCGTCGCGGGCTGGAACTGTGTCTCCCGGCAGGTCGGGCAGTCGGGGCGCGTGGTCGTCCCGTCGGGGGTCTCGATAGTCCAGCGGACGCCGGCGATGGCGCCGTCGGGGTCCCGCGACCCGTTGGCGTCGAGGTGGACCGTCGCGTCGGGGCCGACCGTCTGGTCGAGGCCCGCGTCGGCCAGCGGCGGCGCGTTGTTCGTGGCCGCCGCCGCACCGACGAACAGACCACCGACACAGAGGACCAGCACCGCACACGCCGTCAGGGTCCGGGGCATCGGTCGAGTGTCGGCTCCCCTTCGGTTATAAAATTTCACTTCTCCAGTTATTAATTAATCCCCCGAATATTTGAATCACTCCGGCCGAGGATCCGACCGTCCAGACAGACAGGGTTTAAGTACGTCACGGTGGGAAGAACTGACAATGGGTCTCAAATGCTCCGTCTTCGGGCACAAGTACGGCGAGGCCACCGTCGAGCGCGACCGTGAGGAACAGGGCAGCGAAGTCGTCATCACCATCCGTGAGGAGGAGACGTGCGAGCGGTGTGGCAACACGCGGGTCGTCTCCGAGAACAAGGAAGTGACGTCGATAGAGACGCCCGCCGACATCGCCGGTGACGTCGTGGAAGCACAGACAGCGGCGAACGACGCGGACGAGGAAACAGACACCGAAGCAGAGAACGACGAGGCCGTGACGCCGGTCTTCGAAGAGGAGCGTGGCGGGGAGGGCGTCGGCCCGGTCGACCCGTCGGCCGAGGACGCCGAAATCATGGACGACAGCGACGACGGCGTCGCGAGCGGCGACGCCGAACTCGACGCGCCGACCACGGACGTCGACGTGCCCGACGCGGAGAGCGACGTGACCGCCGAGACCGAACCCGGGGAAGACGACGGCGTCATCATCGACGGGGACGACGAGGAGTCGACCGGCGACGACCGCGCGCCGGGCGAGTGGCCCGAGGAACCGGGGGACGACGAGGACGACTGGAAGCCCGAGACGGTGCTCGGCGACGACACCGACGAGGCGGCCGAGGAGCCAGACGTCGAACCGGTCACCAAGAGCGCCGTGACCGTCCCGGAGGGGGAGTTCTACTGCGAGGAGTGTGGGTTCTCGACCCCCGTCGAGTCCTCGTCGCTCCGTGAGGGCGACTTCTGTCCGGAGTGTCACAAAGGTGCGCTGGTCCATACCGCCGGCGAGTGAACGCAAAGGGTAAGACGGGCGCTCGCAAAACCACGCCCATGCGAGAGTACAAAATGCGTCGGGGCGAGCATCTCGAAGACCGCGTCCCGGACATGGAGGCGTTCGTCGAGGAGTACTTCGGGGAGATCACCGACACCGAGGACTACGAGGGGAACGACCTCCATGTCGTCGACGAACCGAAAAATCCCGTGTTCGAACGCGTCGTGGCCGGCACCGTCGGCTACGGGAGCAAGAAGGACAAGCTCGCACTCCACATCGACGAGAAGCCCGCCGAGCAGGTCATCGCCGAGGGGCACGTCGACGCCGCCGAAGACGCCGTCGCGGCGAAAAACGACTTCCTCGAGGAGGCGACCGGCCGCGACGCGAAGGCCCGGCGTGACTCCCTGAAGCGGGCCGTCGAGGACGACCCCGACGCGCCCGACAACGTCTGATACGGGCCATCTTTTCACTCCTCAGCACGCGAAAACCCGCCAAGTGTAAATACTCTGCGTGACATATTCTCACACACGCCCCGTCCGGAGGCGCACACAAGTATCCGGACCGCGAGCACCGCTCGTGGGGCACCTGTCATAGTTTGTCCGCCCGCCGGAGCGGACCCATTCCGGCATTCACCACGTCCGTTCGTTCGGTTCTCAGTCCACCAGGCCGTAGCCGCGCTTGACCAGCGCGATGTCGACGGCGACGACGAGGACGGTCAGGCCGGAGAGCACCGCGAGCGAGAGATTCGGCGCCACGTCGGTGGTCTGGGGGATGACGCCGTAGCGGACGCCGTTGACCATGTAGACCATCGGGTTCAGCAGGGTGACCTGTCGCCAGATACCCGAGAGGGCGTCGAGCGGATAGAAGACGGCCCCGAAGAACACCAGCGGGCGGATGATGAACTGATTCATCACGGTCAGGTAGTCGAAGTCGCTGGCCCAGAGACCGCCGATGACGCCAAAGCCCGCAAAGAGCGTCGGGATGACGAGCATGAACGCCACGAGGTAAAACGGGTTGGCGACCGAGACGGGGGTGAAGATCATCCCGACGCCCCAGATGATACAGCCGACGACGACGCCGCGCAGCGCCGACGCCGAGACGTACGCGAGCACCATTTCCGTGTGCGAGAGCGGCGAGGTCAGCACCTCGTGGATGTACTCGTTCCAGCGCCCGTGGAAGATCGAGAAGGAGGCGTTCTCGAAGGCGTTGGAGATGGTCCCCAGGACCACCAGGCCGGGCAGGATGAACCGGACGTAGCCCGCGCCGCCGAAGGCGTCCGGGTCGCCGCCGCTGATGCGCTCGCCGAGCACGACGCCGAAGACGGTGAAGTACAAGACGTTAGTTATCATCGGCGGCAGGAACGTGTTCCGGGGCCGGCGGACGTACCGGAGGATCTCGCGGTGCAGCAGCGTCCAGAGGCCGACCATGCGTGCTCGAGGGCCGGTGGGTGCGCCCTCGGACTCGCTCTCGCCGGCGAGCGGCGTGGTGCCGCCGTCGGTGCCGACCACCTCGTCGCCATCGGAACTCACGCCGACACCTCCTGGTACTCCCGTTCGTCGCGGGTCATGTTGACGAACACCTCTTCGAGGGAGGCCCGGCGGATGTCCAGGGACGTGACGGTGTGGCCCTCGCGTTCGAGCGCCCGCATGAGTGCTGGCGCGGTCTGGCTGCCGCCCATCGCGGTCACGCTGAGCCCCTCGTCGGTAACCGCGACGTCGGTGACGCCCTCGACGTCGAGGCGGGGCGCGGTCCGGGGCGGGTCCGCCAGACCGAGTTCGATGGTGTCGGTCCCGCGTGACATCAGTTCGTCCGGCGTGGCGACGTCGACCTTCCGTCCGTCGTCCATGATGGCGACGCGGTCACAGAGGCGTTCGGCCTCCTCGATGTAGTGGGTCGTCAGCAGGATGGTCGTCCCCGAGTCGTTCATCCGGTTGATGATGTCCCAGAGGTCGTGGCGCAACTGGACGTCGACGCCGGCGGTCGGCTCGTCGAGGATGAGCAGGTCCGGGTCCGAGACCAGCGCCCGCGCGAGGACGAAGCGCCGCTTCATCCCGCCCGAGAGCCAGTCGAAACGGGTGTCGCGTTTGTCCCAGATGCCGACGGTCTGCAGTGCCTCCTCGGCCCGCTGTCGGGCCTCGCGGCGTCCGATGCCGTGGTAGCCCGCCTTGTGTTCGAGGACCTCGATGATGGGGAAGAATCGGTCGACGTTGAACTCCTGGGGGGCCAGGCCGATGCGGTCGCGGGCCTCGCGGTAGTCGGCCTCGACGTCGAACCCGAAGACCTCCGCGGCCCCGCCGTCGCTGTGGGCCAGACCGACGAGCGTGTTGATGAACGTCGTCTTGCCGGCCCCGTTGGGACCGAGCAGGCCGAAGAACTCGCCTCGCTCGACGGTCAGGTCCAGGCCGTCGAGGGCCGTCACGTCGCCGTAGCGTTTCACCAACTCCCGGGCACGGATGGCGGGCGCTGTCATTGTCATCTGCAGTGGACCGAGACCGAAAAGCACGTTGAAACGGCCCGGCTCGCGGGGCGACGGGCCGACCCGTCTACGCCGAGGTCCGATTACTGGCCGAGCCGGTCGCGGGCGATGGCGACGCCGGCCGGCGTGATGATGAGCTGGTCGTCGTCCTTCTGGACGATGTCGCCGCCCACCTCGTTTGCGACCTGCTTGAGTTCGTCGCTGATGTGTTCCATCGTCCGGTCGGTCGTCGAGTGGCGGACGATGTCGGCGATGACGATGTCACCGTCGTAGACGGCGTCCTTGATTTCGATGACGTCTTGCTTGTCGCTGATGCGGGCGATGCGGACCCGGCGTTCGGCCTCGGCGGTCGTCAGATCGTAGGCGTCGGCGTTCAGTTCGACGTAGTCCTCGGTCTTCCGGGAGGATCCCGAGCCGCCGAGAATCTTGCTCATCAGTCCCATGTCACGTAGGGCGTTCGCAGGTGGTTTAGGTCTTACGTCAGACTCCACCTTTTTCTTCGTTGGGTGGCCTCGCTTCGCTCGGCCACCACGCCTCGAAAAACGTGGGCGAAAAAGGCCGGCCGCTCACTTCGTTCGCGGCCGTGAAACGGTGCTCGCTTCGCTCGCACCGTACGCTTGCGTACCGCCTCTCTTCAGTGTACATACGGGCCTTTTTCGGGAATTTGGAATGATCTTAGATCCAAGGGTGGACCGCCCGAGAACCACGGAATGAGAGTTAAACGAACCGAGAATTTCGCCAGAAGACACTTGCTCACACCAACAATAGCAGTGCTACAATGCCTACTCGGGACTGGAACCGGCGCTCGAGACTCCGCCTCGGAAGTACCGTCTGTTTCGGTGGTGTTTCCGGTTGCACGGGGGGGCAACGAAGGACGGACAGAAACAGCGACGTCCGAGACGGTGACCAGCCACGCACCGACGGAGACGACTACACCGGCATCGACCACCGCAAACTGGGACGAAGCAAGCCCGGAAGAACTTCTCCCGACTCCGGGAAACGGATGGGAGCAAACATCGACAGAGGAAGCAGCATTCTCGAACCTCGGTTTTAGAGAGGGTGTGCAAGCCGAGTACACCGATACAGATGACCTTCGTGTGAGAGTCCTCATCGTCGTCCCCATAGTCAACTCTCCGTCGGAACAGGCACAGTACTTTGCAGGAGACGGCTGGCAGGTGGCACTCGGCTTCAATAAGTTCGCGATTGCCGCGAGTACGGGAACGAAGCAACGGACAGCAACGACTCCAGAGACACCCGTAGGAATGGATACGACGCCGATACCGGACACAAAGAGTGACATAGAGGCACTTCTCGCACGGTCGCCCGCACTCTCTCTGTCCCATATCCGAGAACACGACGTCGGCCCGTCCTGAGGAGTCCGAAGGCGCGGGTTGTTCCTCAGTCCCGGTCGGGCGCGTAGTAATACTCGCCGGCGTTCTTCTGCTTGCGGTCGAGTTGCGATCCCGGCTTGTTGATGCGCGGGCGGGACGTGCGCTCGTCGCGGCGGAAGGTGATGTCGAGGTTCTCTAAGAACTCGTTCATCCCCTCGCGCATCCCCTGTGGCGGGGTGGCTCGCCCGTGCTTCGCGGGTTCGCCCTCGAAGACGAGCAGGCGGTCGGCCAGCAGGTCGATCATGTAGATGTCGTGGTCGATGACCAGCGCCGTGGCGTCGTGGTTCTCGGCGTAGCGCCGGATGGCCGACGTGGCCAGCACCCGTTGTTCGACGTCGAGGTGGGCGGAAGGTTCGTCCAGCAGGTAGAGGTCGGCGTCCTTCGAGAGACACGCCGCGATGGCGACGCGCTGGCGCTCCCCGCCCGAGAGGTCCGTGAGGTTCTGTTCCATCACGGCGTCCAGTTGCAGGGGCTGGGCGATCTCGGTGGTCCAGTAGGAGCTGCCGAAGTCGTCGGTGATCGTCGAGAGAAACGCGTCGACGCGCATCCCCTGGTCGATGTCGATGTACTGGGGCTTGTAGGCGATGTCGAGGTCCGCGTCGACGGCGCCACTGGAGGGTTCGAGGCGGCCCGCGAGCATCTTCGCGAACGTCGACTTCCCGATGCCGTTCGGCCCGACGACGCCCAGCACCTCGCTCTCGCGGATGGTCCCGGCCTCGACGGACAGCGAGAACTCGTCCTCGCCGTAGCTCTTCTCTAAGTCGGGGTACTCGATGACGACGTCGCCGGTCGAGGCGCTCCGCGGGGCGTGTTCCTCGAACTCGATCTCGGTCTGGCGGATGCGCATGTTCTCGTTCTCGAGGTACCCCGAGAGGTACTCGTTGATGCCGTTCTTCGTCGACTTGGGCGGCGTGATGATACCGAACGCGCCCGGGCGACCGTAGGCGACGTTGATGTTGTCGGCAAGCAGGTCGAGGATGGCGAGGTCGTGCTCGACGACGAGCATCGAGCGGTCGCCGTCCTCGGCGAGGTCGCGGATGAGACGCGCGGCGGTCATCCGCTGGCCGATGTCCAGGTAGGGCGTGATCTCGTCTAAGAAGTAGAAGTCGGCGTCCCGTGCGAGCGTGGCCACGAGCGCGACCCGCTGGAGTTCGCCGCCCGAGAGGTCGTCGATGTGGTTGTCGACGACGGGAGCGATGCCCGTGCGTTCGACGAGGTCGTCGAGCGCACCGCGCTCGTCGGTCCGTTCGAGCAGTTCGCGTGCTTTCCCGTCGAACTGATCGGGGATGCGGTCGACGTACTGGGGCTTTCGGGCCACGGTCACGTCGCCGTCGCGCAACTCTTCGAGGTAGTCCTGCAGGGCGGTCCCGCGGTACTGGTCGAGAATCTCGTCCCAGCCCGGTTCCTCGCCGTAGCGGCCCAGGTTCGGGGCCATCTCGTCGGCGAGGATCTGGACCGCGGTGGTCTTCCCGATGCCGTTCGGGCCGAGGATGCCCGTGACCTGGCCCTCCGAGGGGGCCGGCAGGCCGTACAGCGCGAAGGCGTTCTCCCCGTAGCGGTGGACCGGCTCGTCTTCCAGCTCCTGGGGGAGGTTGATGATCTCGATCGCGTCGAACGGGCACTTGTTGACGCAGATGCCACAGGTCTCGCCGAGACAGATCTCCTCGGAGATGCGGACCTGGTCGGGTTTCCCCTCGAACTCCTCGTCGTCCTCGTAAGTGTCGCCGCGCTTGACGATGCACTCTTTCCCGCTGCGGTTGGGCGGGCAGTAGTTCATACACTCGTAGTTACAGCGGTCGGGCTGGCACCTGTCGAGGTCGACGACGGCGATGCTGTCGTCCGCCATGGTTACACCCCTGTCGTCAGCAGGATGCCCCACGTGACGAACCACAGCGAGAAGGTCATGAACGCGATGTAGAGGATGTCCTTCGTCGAGAGGTCCGCCTGGTCGATGCCGACGAGGCGCAGAATCGGGAACTGCACCAGGACGGCCGCCGCGAGCACGAGCACCCCCGTCGTGTCGGTGGCACCGCTCGCGAAGGCGTTCGACCCGAACGCCGCGGCGATGCCCGCGACCGCTGTCAGCGTCGTGACAGTGAGCCCGCGCATGTGCGAGCTCATGCCGTCCGCCGTGTCCGTAGCCATACCCCACCTTCGTCTACCCTCCACCAAAAGGGGCGCGGTTCGCCGAGACGCGCTCGCCGGCCGCGAGGGCCTGCCAGCCGACGCAACTCCTCAATCTTTAAGCATCCCGCGCCTCTGGGTCAACGTGATGACAGAGTCCGATGGGGAAGCCATAGCGGACCTTCCTCCGAGCGCGAAACTCGTGTACAAGGTGCTGGAGTACGACGGGCCGCTCACCCAGAAGGGGATCGTAGAGGAGTCGATGCTCTCCGCGCGGACCGTCCGCTACGCGCTCGAACGCTTAGACGAGGTCGGGGTCGTCGAAGAGGACGTCTACTTCGCCGACGCGCGACAGAACCTCTATGAGATAACGGACCAGCCCGCCGAAGCGGACGCGCCGGTTTCTGACTGACGCAGCTTCCCCGTTCGAGGGTCGTCGTGGGCCAGCCACAGGGCTCCCGGGACCGACGCCGTCGTGGGCACGCGGAGGTTTTTGGTCGACAGGGACCTACGGACCCCCATGAGCGACGAGGGCCGGCGGACACACGGCTTCAGACGGCGGACGCCACTCGAGACGGCGAGGGAACGGCTCCTCGAGGTGGTGACGCCACACGGGCGGACCGAACGGGTATCGCTCCGGGACGCCGACGAGCGCGTCCTGGCGACAGAGGCCGTCGCCGAGCGGCCGGTCCCCCACTACCGGCGGGCGGCGATGGACGGCTACGCGGTCCGGGCCGAGGACACCTTCGGCGCGAGCGACCGCTCGCCAGCGCAGTTGCGGGTCGGGGAGACGGTCGGCCCGGAGACGGCGACCCGCGTCCACACGGGGAGCGAACTGCCCGCGGGCGCCGACGCCGTGGTGATGGTCGAGGAGACCGAGACGCGCGGCGAGTCGCTGACGGTGTTCGACGCGGTGGCCGGCGGGGAGAACGTCGCCCCCGTCGGCGAGGACGTCACGGCGGGCGAGGCGCTCTACGCGGCGGGCCACCGGTTGCGCCCCTCCGACCTCGGCCTGCTGAAGTCAGTCGGGAACGAGACCGTCGCGGTGTACGAGCGCCCGAGGGTGAGCGTGGTTCCGACCGGCGAGGAGCTGGTCGAGGCCGACCCGGCGCCCGGCGAGGTGACCGAGACCAACGGGCAGACCGTCGCCCACTACGTCGAGCGGTGGGGCGGCGAGGCGACGTACCGCGACATCGTCACCGACGACGAGGCGGCCCTGCGCGCGGCCGTCGAGCGCGACCTGGACCACGACGTCGTGGTGACGACCGGCGGGTCGTCGGTGGGCGAGCGCGACCTCGTCCCGGAGGTCGTCGACGACCTGGGGGAGGTGCTGGTCCACGGCGTCGCGCTCAAGCCCGGCCACCCGGTCGCCCTGGGGGTCGTCGAGGAGACGCCCGTGCTGATGCTGCCGGGCTACCCCGTGGCGTGTATCGTCAACGCCGTCCAGTTCCTCCGGCCGACGCTCCGCGAGGTCGGCCACCTGCCACACACCGGACCGCCGACGGTCGAGGCGGAACTGACCCGGAAAATCGTCAGCGACCCCGGAACCCGGACGTTCGCCAGGGTCCAGCTCGACCGCGACAGCGAGACGGCCACCGCGACGCCGACACGGGCCAGCGGGTCGGGGGTCCTCTCGAGCGTGGCGCTGGCCGACGGCTGGGTCGTCGTCCCCGAGCGACTGGAGGGACTGGACGCCGGCGACACCGTCGCCGTCGAGGACTGGGAGTGGTCGCGGTGAGCGAGCGCCGCGAGTTCCGCGACCTCGCGCCGCCCGCGGAGGCCCGCGAGGTACTGGCCGGTCTGGACCTGACGCCCGATCCCCAACACGTTCCGCTGGCCGAGGCCCGCGGCCGGGTTCTCGCCGAGCGAATCGACGCCGAACTCGACGTCCCGGGCTTCGACCGCGCGAGCATGGACGGCTACGCGGTCCGCGCGGCCGACACCTTCGGCGCCGACGAGGCCGACCCCGTAACGCTACCGCTCGCCGGGGCGGTCCACGCCGGCGAGGAACCCGACGTGACCGTCGAGGCGGGGACCGTCGCCGAGATATCCACCGGCGCCGTGATGCCCCCGGGTGCCGACGCCGTCGTGATGGTCGAGCGGACGACAGAGGCCGAGGAGGGCATCGAGGTCCGGACCGCCGTCGCGCCCGGGGACAACGTGATGCTCGCCGGCGCCGACATCGCTGCCGGCGCCCGGGCGCTCGGGCCGGGCACGACCGTCACGCCCCGCGAGATCGGGCTGCTCTCGGCGCTGGGCGTCGACGCGGTGCCCGTCCGGGGCCGCCCGACGGTCGGCATCGTCTCGACGGGCGACGAGCTGGTTCGGCCCGGCGACTCGCTGGACAGCGCCGCCGGCCAGATATTCGACGTGAACAGTTACACGCTCGCGGCCGCCGTCGAGGACGCTGGCGGCGACTCCGTCCTCTACCCGCACGCGGGCGACGACTACGACGAGATGGAGCGCCTGCTCCACGAGGCCGCAGACGAGTGTGACCTCGTGCTCTCCTCGGGGTCGACCAGCGCCAGCGCCGTCGACGTCATCTACCGGGTCATCGAGGACCGGGGCGACCTGCTGTTGCACGGCGTGGCGGTCAAGCCCGGCAAGCCGATGCTCGTCGGCACCGTCGGCGACGCGGCCTACGTCGGACTCCCGGGCTACCCCATCTCGGCGCTGACCATCTTCCGGGAGTTCGTCGCCCCCATCGTCCGAGACGCGGCCGATGTCGACGAACCGGCCACCGCGACGGTCACCGGGGCGATGGCCGTCACCGAGCGCTACGGCGAGGGGCGCCTGCGGTTCATGCCGGTCGGTCTCGTCGAGGACGGCGCCGGCGACCTGCTGGTGTACCCGGTCGACAAGGGCAGCGGCGCGACGACCAGCCTCGTCGACGCCGACGGCACCGTCGCCGTCCCGCCGGGGACGGACATCCTGGAGGCGGGCGAGGCCGTCGAGGTGACGCTGTTCTCGCCCGGCGTACGGCCCCCGACGCTGCTTGGCGTCGGCGAGGACGACCCGACGCTCTCGGCGCTGCTCGACGACGTCGAGCGGCCCCGGTACCTCCCCGTTGGGACCACAGAGGGCCTGCGGCGCCTCGGGGGCGGCACGCCGGACGTCGCGGTGGCCGCCGGCCCGGCCGACCCGCCGACCGACGCCCTGGACATCGGGGGCTGGGAGCGAGACTGGGGACTGGTGGTGGCAGACGCCGACGCGGTGGGCGGCCTGGCGGCGCTGGTCGACGGCGACGCGAGCTTCGTCAACCGCGGGACCGGGTCCGGCCTCCGGCAGAGTTTCGACGACGCGCTCGGGGCCCTGGCCGCAGAACGCGGCGTCGACCGCCACGCGCTCACAGAGTCTATCGCGGGGTACGGACTGACGATGAGGGCCCACGAGAGCCCCGCCCGGAAGGTCGCGGCCGGACAGGCCGACGCGGGGCTCGGCCTCCGTGCGACAGCCGAGCAGCTGGGCCTCGAGTTCGTCCCGCTCGGGACCCAGGAGGTCACGGTGTACGCGGATCCCGACCGGACGGAGAAAGCGGGCGTCCGGGCGCTAGAGCGAGCGATTGTGTCTCTCGAGGACGCGTAGTCAGTCGTCCCCGGTGTACTCGTAGGGCGTCCGGTCGCCCTCGCTGTCCTGGTAGGCCTCGTTGAACGTCCAGTCGCCCGCCTCGTCTTCGACCATGTACTCGCCGTAGTAGGGGACCCGCTCGTCGACCGTCTTCTCGAAGGCCGCGCGCATCTGGGCCTTCGTCTCGCCGATGTCGACCAGGTCGTCGTTGCGGTTCAGACAGCCCTTGAGGTACCCGTCGTGAGTGAGCCGGACCCGGTGGCAGTTCGCGCAGAACTCCGCGTTGCCGACGGGGTCGACGATCTCGACCATCCCGACGTCGCTCGCGCCCGGGTCGGTCCGGACGCCGCCGTCGGCGGCCGCCATCGACGTGCTGGCGGCCGCGTCCTCGACTTCGGCGGCCTCGCTCCGGACGAAGTAGCGCTTGCGGTCGTGCATCTCGCGGGTCTCGACGTAGTCGGCCCGGTCCGCGAGCCAGTCGTGGACGCGCTGGATGTCGATGGCCCACTCGGGGTGGCCCGCCAGCTCGGGCATGTACTCGATGAGCTGGAGCTGGAGGCCGCGGTTCTCGGCGACGTGATCGACCATCCGGGGGACGTATCCCGCGGTCGGCTCGAAGACGACCATGTTGAGCTTGACCGGGGCGAGCCCGGCGTCCAGCGCGGCCTCGACCCCCTCGAGGACGCGCTCGTAGGCCCCGCTGTTGGTCAGCGCCGCGAAGTCCTCGGCGTCCAGAGCGTCCTGTGAGACGTTGACCCGTTCGAGGCCGGCGTCGACCAGACCGGTCGCCCGCCCGGGGAGGAAGGTCCCGTTGGTCGTCATCGACACCGCCATCCCGTCGGGCGTGCGCCGGACGAGTTCCTCGAGGTCGTCCCGAAGCATCGGCTCGCCGCCGGTGAACTTCACCGCTTCGACGCCGTACTCCGAACAGACCTCGAGGAAAGCGACGACCCGGTCGGTGGAGAGCTCGTCGTCCTGCGGGTCCAGCGGCCCGCGCGTGTCACCCAGCCCCTCGTTGTGGCAGTAGACGCAGTCGAAGTTACACCGGTCGGTGAGTGACACCCGGACGCCTGTCACCTCCCGGCCGAAGTCGTCCTCGAGCATATACTGCCATACGTTGACGCTCCCCGGATTTAAAGGGTGGTTTTTTCGCACACCTGACACCGACAGCGCGCCTCAGCCGGTCGTCAGCGCCCGGGTCGCCGTCGCCTTGAACGAGGCCACGACGCCGTCGCCCGGCCCCAGGCCCATCCGGTCGAGGCTCTCGTGGGTCAACAGGGCCACCAGGGGCGACTCGGCGCCGACGTCGACGGTCACGCGCCCGATTGCGGTGCCGCGCCCGACGTCCACGACCGTCCCCTCGAACCGGTTGCGGGCGCTGGTCGCGCTGGCGGCCGGCACGTCCGCGGGGTCGTGCAGCGTCACCGCGTCCGAGTGGACGCTGACCTGGACGGCGGCCCCGACCGCGACGGTCTCGCGCCGGTCGACCAGCCGGGCCCGCAGGTGGCCGGCCGCGGTGTCGACGACGCCCAGTTCACCCTCGCGCTCGGTCACGGTCCCGGCGAGGACGGTCTCCTCGGCGCTGGTCGTGCTCGCCAGTGCCGCCTGGAGCCGGGCGAACCGGGCCAGGAGCCGCCTCGCCGCCGCCGTCAGGTCGCTGCCGCCGCCGGTCTCGCCGCCGCGGTGCCGGTCGACCAGCGGGCCGAAGGCGTCCTCGAGGCGCTGGATGCGGTCCAGCGCCCGCGCCCGCGAGCGCCCCAGGTCCTCGCTGGCGCCGCTGACCGTGCCGGTCCGGTCGATGGCACGCAACAGGGCCGCGTCGGCAGCGGTGAAGGCCACGCCCTCGGCCTGGAGCTGTGCGTCGACGCTGGCGTCCATACCATCTCTCGGTCCCGGCCGGGCAAAACGGTTGTCACCAATCCCGCAACCGATGTATCATCTTCGATACAGAGCCGTCGAGGATACCCGGAGCGAGGGACCGCCCGTCGGTCATCGTGCCCGACCGTGCGACCGAATCAGTCCGTTCGAGCCGTCTGCCGGCGAGACAGGTCCGGCCGGCACGCGATCGGTCGCGGCCGGCCGGGAGTCGATGATATCAGATTCTAGTACAAATCGTTAAGTGGATACAAACCGCCGGTCTAGGATAGATATTCATGACTGACCTCGGCGGCTTCCAAGACCACATCGCCCGAATAGACCTCGGAGAGGGGGAGGTGTCCTACGAGGGCATCGACGACGAGGACGCGAAGAAGTACATCGGTGCCCGGGGGCTGGGTGTGAAGTACGTCTTCGACCAGGGTCCGGACGTCGACCCACTGGGCCCGGACAACCTGCTCGCGTTCATGAACGGCCCGCTCACAGGGACTCAGGTGACCATGAGCGGCCGTATCGCCATCTGTACCAAGTCACCCATCGAGGGACAGGTCACAGACTCCCACCACGGTGGCTGGTCGGGCGCACGCCTGAAGTGGGCCGGGTTCGACGGCCTGCTGTTCGAGGGACAGTCCGACCACCCCGTCTACGCCGTCGTCGAGGACGGCGAGGTCGAACTGCGCGACGCCTCCCACATGTGGGGCTGGGGCGTCCACGACACCATCGACGAGATCGAAGACGAGATCGAGGGCTCCTACGGCAAGAACCTCTCGACGATGGCCATCGGCCAGGCCGGCGAGAACGAGGTCAAGTACGCCTGCATCGTCAACGAGGACGACCGGGCGTCGGGCCGTGGCGGGACCGGCTGTGTGATGGGCAACAAGAAGCTGAAAGCCGTGGTCGTGAAGTCGCCGACCCGGATGCCGAAACCGAAGGACAAGGAGACGTTCCAGGAGGGCCACAAGCAGGCCATGCAGGTCATCCAGGAGTCCGACATCACCGGCCCCAACGAGGGTGGCCTCTCGGTGTACGGTACCAACGTCCTGATGAACGTCACCGAGGAGATGGACGGACTGCCGACGAAGAACGCCAAGTACTCCTCGACCCGGGCGATGTCCGAGGCGGAGGGCGACGGCGAGCGCATCATCGACTCCGAGGACGTATCGGGCGAGAACGTCCGGGAGAACATCCTCGTCGACGAGCCGACCTGTCACTCCTGTCCGGTCGCCTGCAAGAAGGAAGTCGAGGTCCAGACGATGCACAAGGGCGAGGAGCTGAACGTCCGCACCGAGTCCTACGAGTACGAGTCCGCGTGGGCGCTGGGCCCGAACTCCGGCCACGTCGAGCGCGACAAGATCGCCGTGATGCTCGAACGGTGCAACGACGTGGGCGTCGACACCATCGACGTGGGCAACACGATGGCGATGGCCATGGAGATGACCGAGCAGGGCAAGCTCGACGGGCTCGGTGAGGGCATGGACTGGGGCGACGCCGACACGATGATCGACATGATCGACGCCATCGCCGAGCGCGACGGCGAGCTCGCCGACCACCTCGCCGAGGGCCCGAACCACCTCGGCGAGGAGTTCGACGCCCACGACAACTCGCTGGCGGTCAAGGGCCAGACGATGGCCGCCTACGACCCCCGCTGCATGAAGGGGATGGCCATCGGCTACGCGACCTCGAACCGCGGCGCGTGCCACCTCCGTGGGTACACGCCGGCCGCCGAGATCCTGGGCGTTCCGGAGAAGGTCGACCCGCGCGAGTGGGAAGGCAAAGGCGAACTGTGTGCCCTCTTCCAGGACCTGCACGCCATCAGCGACTCCTTCGACATCTGCAAGTTCAACGCCTTCGCCGAGGGTATCGAGGAGTACGTCCTGCAGTACAACGGCATGACCGGCATGGAGGTCACCGAGGACGAGCTGATGGAGGCCGGCGAGCGCATCTACAACCTCGAACGCTACTACAACAACCTCGCGGGCTTCGACGGCAGCGACGACGACCTGCCGGGCCGGTTCGTCGAGGGTCACGAGGACGCCATCCCCGCACAGGGCGGCTCCGAGGGCGAACTCGCCGAGCTGGACAAGCTGAAAGGGGAGTACTACGACGTCCGCGGCTGGGAGGACGGCGTCGTGCCCGACGAGAAGCTCGACGAGCTGGGCATCGACATCGGCCCCGGCACCGGCGTCAGCGCCGGCGGCGCGGCCGCCCCGAGCGACGACTGAAGCGAGGCATCGACCGCAGGGAGATGCCTCGAACCGGAACGGTGAACGTAGTGAGCCGTGGAGGAGACCGTCACCGATGCACAAGGAGGATTTCGACGATTTCGAGTTCCAGGTGGAGTCGCGACTGACCAGCCACGGCGTCTACGTCCAGACGTTCACCGAGCGCACCGGCGACGAGACCTACGAGGTCGCCTACGAGTCCATCGCCGCCCAGCCGGGGTCGGTCCCCCACCGCGAGATCGGCCGGGTGATCAACGTCCTCCGGGACCTCCACGCCGACGACTGGACTGGCCACGACGTCGAGGCAACCGTGCTCGACCTGGACGGCGAGGTTCGGGGCTACTGGTACGTCGACGCCGAGTGGTTCGACCGCCTGCACAACGGCGACCTCTCGGAGACGGACTTCTCGGAGAAGGTACTCGAGACGCTCAGCGTGTAGCCGAGACGGCCACGACCTCGCGAACCTCGAGCGTCGACTCGAACTCCGACTCCCGGTCGAGTCGGCGGCCGTCGCGGGTGAACTGCGCCTCGTGAGCGCGCCGGACGGCGTCGGCCTCCCGGCGGTCGAAGCCAAGCTCCTCGCCGACCCGCTCCCAGAACCCCGTCTCGACGCAGTAGAAGTCGGCGTCGCGGGCGCCCTCGATGCGCTCGTAGGCCCGCTCGTAGGCCTCGAGGTTGGCGACCACGTGGTCCTGGGCCCGCTCGACGAGGCCGTCGACGCGGTGGAGGGCGACGCTCGCGCGGGCGCCCGCAGCAAGGAGCAGTTGCCCCTCGATAGGATGGTCGGCCACCGGCGCTCACCCGCCCGCGCGCATAGCCTTCTGGGCGAACCGCTCGATGAGCGGGTCCAGCGTCTCCGCCTCACCCTCGAAGACGACCGTCACCTCGTTCAACTGCAAAGACGGGCCGACGCTGACCTTCTCGGCGGAGAGCTGGGCCGTCCAGCCGTCCCCGGCGACGGTCGTCTCGTCCTGTTTCTCGCCGCCGCAGTTCTCGAGGTAGCCGACGGCGGCCCGTATCGAGATACCGCGCCAGCTCCGTTCACGTCGCATCGGTGGTCGTAGGGACCCCCGCGGCTAAACCCTGTGGGTGTCGTGTATCCGCTCATCCAGGCCGGATGCCGTCGTCGACGATACGGGCGTTGCGCTCGCGGTTGATTCGGTCGGCCAGGTCGGCGTGGTCGTATATCTGCTGGATGACCGACGCCACGAGGTCTCGCCAGACCATCGCGTAGATGGGTGATTGCCCCCACGCCCGCAGTTCCACGACGTACTCGTCGTAGGCCTCCCAGCGGTCCTCGAAGTACTCGATGAGGTCGACCACGCCGGCCGCAGGATCGTCGCTGTCGAGCACGGCGTTGATGTCGTTCTCCCACCCGTCGACGGCGCGCTGGATGTCCCGTTTCGCGTCCGCGCCGTCCTCGGGCAGCGAGTCGACGATAGGGCCCGGGATGGCCAGTTCGATGTCGTCCATACCCTCGCGACGGGCCGGACCCAATTAAAGCCAGCCCCGGACGAACATGTTCGGCCCCACGTTGTTGGTGCTTGCGACCTTAGATGGCGGCATGAGCAGGCAACTTCGCGAGCAGGAGACAGCCGCCGAGCGGACCGTCGAGGTCCGGTGTACGGGTCACGTCAGAGCCGCCGTCGGGGAACCGCACATGGAGTACACGTTCGACGGGCGAACGCTCGGGGACTTCCTCGAGGTGTTCTGTGGGACCTACGACGTGGCCGACCTCCTCATCGCCGAGACGGAGTCCGAGGCCTCGACGGACGGCTGGGCACCGGAGCTGGTCGACCTGCCGGGGACGTGGGCGAAGAACCCCGAAGGCGAACAGACCCGGTGTTACGCCCGCGTGACGGTCAACGGGCAGTTCAACGAACTGCTCGACGGCCTCGACACGACGCTCGAGGAGGGCGACCGTGTCGGCCTGCTCTACCCCTTTATCTTCTGTTGCTAGCCGCCCGCGACCGGCGGAAAGACGCTGAGCTCGTCGCCGTCCGCGAGTGTCGTCTCGAGCCCCTCGATGTGTTCGATGTCCTGGCCGTTGCGCAGAATCGTCAGGTACTGGCGCAGCTGACCGTCGGCCTCGAACAGTTCCATCTCCGGGAACTCCTCGGGGAGCGACCGGAGGATGTCGCCGGCCGTCGCCTCGTCGTCGAACTCGCGGTGGATCACCTTCTGGCCGACGGTCTCCCGGAAGTTCGCGAAGAAGCGGAGCTCGATTTCCATATCGGTCATCTAGCGGGTCGGCGATATAAATGTGAACGGGGGACGTATGCGAGGGGTGCTGACGACGACACGACGGTGATCGTGTTCTACCACCTTTTTCGTCGTCGGGTGTGCTCGCGGTGCTCGCACACCGCTCCTCGAAAAACGTGGGCGAAAAAGCGGGACCTCACGCTGTTCGGTCCCGGGAACCGACTCGCTACGCTCGTCGGATGCCCTTCAGGACGGCACGACGGTGATCGTGTTCTACCACCTTTTTCGTCGTCGGGTGTGCTCGCGGTGCTCGCACACCGCTCCTCGAAAAACGTGGGCGAAAAAGCGGGACCTCACGCTATTCGGTCCCGGGAACCGACTCGCTACGCTCGTCGGATGCCCTTCAGGACGGCACGACGGTGATCGTGTTCCCGCGGTCGATTGCCCGCTCCAGTTCCTCCGCGATACCCGACCCGCGCGAGACCTGTATCTCGCCGCCACGGGAGACCGTCGCAGTGAACAGGTACTCGCCGTCGGCCTGCACCTCGACGGTGTCGCCGGCGTGCCCGTCAAGCGGGACGATGATGTGTCGCGACGTGACCTCGGGCTGGACGATCTCGCCCTGTTTGCCGCCGCTGTCGGTCTGTGGCCCGCCGGAGGGGCCGGTCGGGCGCTCCTCGAAGGTCCGGACGTCGATGTCGATGCCCAGGCGGTTCTCGACGTCGGAGATGCGACCCCCGCCCTTGCCGATGACCTGCGAGATGTCGTCGTCCTCGACCCACACGACCGCCGTGTTGGGGCCGCGCAGTTCGACCTCGACGTGGCCGCGGGCGATCGAGCGGATCTCGCGTTCGACCTCCTGTTTCGCGAGGCGGTCGACGCCCGAGTCCTCGCCGTCGTCGTCCTCGTCAAGCGGGACGGTGACGACCTGGTTGTTGAAGGTGTAGATCTCGAAGGCCGGCGCGTCGGTCTCGAAGTCCTTGACCATGATGACCGGGCGGGCCAGGTCCTCCTCCATGAGGCCCGCGGGGACCTTGACCTCGGTCGTGACGTCGTAGACGGTGTGGACCTGGCCGGCCTCGATGTAGACGACGGTGTCGACGATCTGCGGGATGAGACCGAGTTCGACCCGGCCGATGAGTCGCTGGAGGGCGTCGATGGCGCGGGTCGCGTGGACGACCCCGACCATCCCGACGCCGGCCAGACGCATGTCCGCAAACACCTCGAAGTCGTCGGTCTTGCGGACCTCGTCGTAGATGGTGTAGTCGGGCCGGACCATCAGTAGCGCGTCGGCTGTCTTCGCCATCGACCCGTCGAGGGCGGTGTACTGGGTGACGTTCGGGCCGACCTGGAGGTCCCGTGGCTTCTCCATCGTCTTGACCGAGTAGTCGGCGTCGACGAGGAACTCCGCGACGGCCTGGGCGAACGTCGACTTCCCGGCCCCGGGCGACCCGGAGATGAGGACGCCACGCTGGCGTTCGGTAAAGCGGTCCCGCAGTTCGTCGGCGTACTCGTAGTCGTCGAGTTCGGTCTTGACGATGGGGCGGACCGCCGTGATCTCCAGGGCGTCGGCAAAGGGCGGCCGTGCGATGGCGATACGGAGGTCCCGGAACTGGATGATGGTCATCCCCGGTTCGTCCAGCTCGACGAAGCCGTCGGGCGAGCCGCGCGCCCCGTCCTCGATGTCGGCGGCGTAGGCCTGCAGTTCCGACTCCGTGGCCTCGTCGTCGCGAATCGGCTGGTAGTGCATGTCGCCGATGTCGCCCTTCTTCGCGAACGGGGCGACGCCGACCTTCAGGTGGACGCTCATCGTCGACTCGTCGAAGAAGTTCTCGATATCCAGGCGGTCGACCGAGCGCCCCCGGGGTTCGATGTACTCGACCTCCAGGCCCTTCGCGCGGGCCACCTCGGCCTGGACGTCGTCGCTGGTGACCAGCAGGGCGCCGCGGTCGCCGGCGATGTCCCGGATGAGCGCGTCGATCTCGCCCTCGCCGGCGTCGCGCTTCTCGATGGCGTCGGGCCGGCGGCCGACGTACTCGACCTCGATGGTGCCCTCGCCTGCGAGCTCGACCAGTCGCTGGAGTTCCTCGAGTCCCTCCCAGCCGGTCTGTCGGCCGTCGTTGGCCTGTGCTTCGAGTTCGCCGACGACGGCCTCGGGCATCACCACCGTCGCGCCGGCAAAGCCTTTGCCGCTCTCCGGCGAGTCCGGATCGGCGTCGGCCTCGACCTGTTCGGACACGCGGCCGTCGACGACCACGCTCGTGTCCGGTACAATTTCCATACCGTGGGTACGCGGCCGTCGATTGATAAGGATGTTCACCCGGCGCCGTCGGCGCGCAGTACGGCCTGGCGTTCGAGGGCCCGGTCCCGGACCAGGACTGACAGCACCGTTCCAGCAAGACACAAACCCACGGCCCCCGACCGACCGGTATGGACGTCGCCGACCTCGCGCGTGAACTGGTCGCGATACCGAGCCACGAGGACGAGACGGCCGCCGGCGACCACGTCGAGGCGTGGCTCCGGGCCGAGACAGCGGCCGACGTGACCCGTGACGACCACGGAAACGTCCTCGCTCGCAAGGGAGACGGCGAGACGTCGCTCGCGCTCGTCGGCCACCACGACGTCGTCCCGCCGGACGACTCGCAGGTAGCCGACGGCGAGTACGTCGTCGAGGAGCGCGACGGACGTCTGTACGGCCGGGGCGCCGCCGACATGAAGGGGTGTGTCGCCGCCGCGATGCTCGCCTTCAGGGACGCCGACCCGACCGAGGAACTGGTCTTTGCCTCCTTCGTCGACGAGGAGCAGGGCGGCCTGGGCTGTCAGGCGGCCATCGACGACGGGTTCGTCCCGGACTACGCCCTCGTCGGCGAGGGGTCGACGGGGTACTCGGGGCCGGGCGTGACAGACGTCGCCGTCGCACACAAGGGCCGGCGAGGCTCGACCATCGTCGCCGACGGCCTGCCCGCCCACGCCAGCGAACCCGAGGCGGGCGAGAACGCCATCTACCGCGCCACGGACGCCGTCGACGTGGTCCGCGAGCTCGCGTTCCCCGAGACGACGGTGCTGGGCCACGACCTGACGGGGAGCGTCGCGGTCACGGAGATCGACGGCGGGTCGGCGTGGAACGTCATCCCCGAGCGCTGCGAGGTGACCGTCGACGAGCGGACCGTCCCCGGCGAACGCGCGCCGCTGGAGCGCGTCGAAGTCATCGGTGGGATCACCTGGCAGGTCGACCAGGACCTCCCGCCGATGGCCTGTGCGGACGCTGCGTTCGCCGAGTTCGTGCTGGCCGCGGCCGCCGACGCCCAGGACGGGACGCCCGAGCAGGTCGTCAAGCCCCACGCGACGGACGCCGGGTGGCTCTCACAGGCGGGCACTGAGTGTGTCGTGGTCGGTGCGGCGGAACCGGGCGAGGCCCACACCGGCAACGAGAGCGTCTCTCTCGCGGTGCTGTCGCGGTGTTACGAGACGTACCTCGATGTCGCAGAGTCGTGGCGTCGGTGATCGAGGCGACTCACCCGGTCGGCTGGAAGTACCGGTACCTGACGACGGGTTCGAACCCCAGGTTCTCGTAGAGCGGTGCGACAGACGCCTCGGCCTGGACCACGCCCACCTCACAGCCATCGGCTCGGCCCGCACGGAGCAGCGCGCGGGTTGTCGCTTTGCCGATGCCGCGACCGCGGAACGGTTCGACGACGCCGACAGTGTAGATGCCGGCCACGTCGCCGGTCCGGACGAGGACGCCACTGGCGACGGGCCGACCGTCGACCCGGCCGACGTACAAGTCGGTGCCGTCGGCGGCCGCGACCGCCCGGTGGACCCGTTCGGCGACGCGTTCGTCCCTCCCGAAGACCGCCGTATAGACGGACACGAAGTCGGCGAAGTCGGCCGACCCCGACACCCCCGTGACGTCGACACGCCCCTCGTCGGCCGGCACGGCATCGAGCGAGCGGTACGCCAGGCCGAGTTCGGGTTCGTCGAGGAGCGCCAACCCGGCGTCGGCCTCCCGGACGCGCTCTTGCTCGCCTTCGGTCACACCCACCAGGAAGGGGACGTCGCGGGCACGCATCCACGCCACTGCGGCCGCGATGTCGTCGGGTGGCGCGTCGAACGCGAATATCTGGTTGTACACCGGGAGCGGGAGGCCGGCCGAGACGGCGAGTGCGGCCCCGTGCCGACGGGTCTCACCGCCCGAGACGTGGGCCGCGATGTGCTCGAAGGTCGTCGCCATGTTCGCGTTCGCCTCGGTCACGATATCGCGGGCCATAGGGACACCCATCGGTCGACGGACCATGATACCCCGGGACGAAGGCAGGTGCGCCGACTAGTCGTCGGTCGGGAGGACGTTCGCCTCGAATCCGCGCGGCGTCTCGGTGATGCGCTCGGCACCGTCGGCGGTCACGACCACGGTATCGGAGTGTCTGAACCCGCCCACGTCGGTGTACAGCGCCGGTTCGACGGCGTAGACGTCGCCCGCCCGTATCGTCGCGTCGCTCCCCCGGTCGAGGTACGGGGGTTCGTGGAGTTCCATCCCGAGGGCGTGGCCGCTGTGGTGTCGCGTGAACTCGAGGACCCCCCGCTCTTCGAAGTAGTCACGGGCCGTTCGCTCGACTGTCGCAACCGGAACGCCCGGTGCGATGCTATCGATCGCCGCAGACTGGGCCGCACACATTATCTCGAAGTACTCGCGTGCCCTGTCGTCCGGGTGGCCGACGAACATGGTCCGCTCGAGCTCGGCCTGGTAGCCCCCGATATCCACGACGACGCCGGTGATGAGCGAGTCGCCGGGTTCGAGCGGGTCGTTGGACGTGTAGGCGTGCGGTCGACCCGTCCGCTCGCCGCTCACGATGCCCGCGATGACGGGGCCGTCGAACCGCGTCCGTGCCTCGTAGTCGTCGCCGAGTTCGGCCGTCAGCGACTCGGTCCCCGCGGTCATCGCTCGCTCCGAGACGGTCAGCGGATTCGCGCCCGGACGGACGAGTCCGGCGAGGTGGTCGTGGACCCGGTCGGCCCACCGCGCCGATTCGCGTATCAGTTCCAGCTCGGCCGCGGACTTCTCGCGCCGGGCCTCCCGGACCCACGACTGCTCCCTGACGTCGACGAACTCGTCGAGCGAGGGGCCCTCGTATCCCATGACCGACGGCGGTGACCCGGCGTCGGCCGCGACCGACCCGACGCCGAGGCTGTCGAGCGTCTCGCGGACGGTCCCCATCGGGGACGCTGCCGGGTAATCGAAGTAGTGATGCACCGCGTCGACGTGCTCGACCGCACGTGCCCGCTCGACCTCCAGTCGGGGGACGACCAGCGCGACGGTCTCGGCGGTCACGACGAGCACCACCGGGCGTTCGGTGACGACGTGGGGGAACCCGGCGAGGTACTCGATGCTCGTCGCGTCGAACCAGACACCGGCGTCGACGCCTTCCTCGGCGATGCGCTCGCGGACGGTGTCGAGTCGCCGATCGCGGGCCGACGCCGGAAGACGGAACATGGGTCTCTGTTCGGAACTCGCGTATAAAAGCTACCGGACGCAGGTCGACTGCGTGACCGCCGGTTTCGGGGGGCTCCCCCTCTGGAATCGACCTTCCCGGACGGGTCTCTTTGCTGTGTCGCCCGACGCGTCCGCTCGTTCCTTCGTGTCGGTACCCCTGACCCCGTGGTTGCGAAAGCCGCTCCGGACGGACACCGGCAGCACAGTCGCGCGAATCTGGTCAGGGCGCCCGTCGGTAAATTTATCCTTCACGGTCCTAAATGAACGGGTGAGGGCGGGCCTCCGGCCCGAACAGTGCGTGAACGACCGAATCCATCACTCACCATGATCAAACCAACGTAAACGGCCCACGGCGCGGTGTACCGGCAGGAAAGTATCAGCCTCGACTGCGGCGGTTCCGCCCCCACGCCGTTTCTGGGTCCGGGGGAGGATTTTGGCGGTGCTGGTGCCCTAGAACTGCCGTTTCGGGTTGCTGATGTAGTCACACTCGTCGCACTCGAGCGTCCAGTCAGACAGGCGCGTATACCCGTCGCGTCTGTGCTGGGTCCGCCCGTCGACCCGGCGTTCGAAGTGTATCCAGTCGGTGCCACACCTGCTGCAGTCACCGGACCACTGTTCGGCCCAACCGTCACTCATAAGTGTGCAGTTACGCTGTAGACAGTTATCAGTACCGTGACGACGCTCGGTAAATCGTTGCCATGACGTCCGACAGTACGTGCGACTACGTATTCGATCTGGCGGAGTGGCGGGAAGACCGGGGACGGGACTTCCGCCTCGAGGAGTCCGTGCCGACCGGGTGGTCGTGTGACCGTCCGGTCGAGGGCGACGGGGCCTGCCTCTTTCACCGACCTGTGGACGAGACGGACAGCCAGGCGGTGGCGGAGCGACTGGTCGAGGAGGTGGCGACACCGGCAGCCGAGACAGACGTCGACGCGGTGGCCGAGAACCGGTTTCTCGGCGCCGAGTTCGACGACGTATCGCTCTCACATCTCGTGCTCGAAGGGGAGGGGAACCGCCCGATAGACCTCCGGTTCTCCACCGTGGCGGGTGCGTTGGAGTTAGACCGGCTCGTGACGACGAACCCGATCCGTCTCGTCGGGACCGTCGTCGAGGGCGAGACGACGTTCCACCGGGCACAGATCCGTGCCGACTTCGACGTCTCCGATGCGGTCTTCCGTGGACCGGTGGATTTCACCGACGCGACGTTCTCCCGGCACGTCTGGGCGATCCACGCCGAGTTCGGCTCCGGGACGTCCTTCGACCGCTGCTCCGTCGGGGAGGACCTCTGTCTCGCTGGCGCCGACATCGGCGGGAACCTCCGACTCGCCGACGCCGAGGTCGACGGATACAGCTGTTTCTCGCGGATCGACTGTACAGGAGCGCTCGTCGTCGAACCGAAACACGTCGGCGGGAACCTCTGGTGTGTCCGCTCCACGTTCGAGACCTTCGACGAGACCAACGAGCCGAACAACCTCATTCGCGGCGGGAGTATCGAGGGGGACGTCGTCGTCCGTGAGTCGACGTTCGGGGGGAAACTGACCTTCGAGGACCTCGACGTCGAGGGGCGATTCCTCTTCGAGGACACCTCGGTGGCGGGCAACTGGGTCGACCTGACCGGCTGTTCGGTACCGGCGGGGGAGCTCGGACAACCCGACGAGGGGCACGTCACGTACGATTTCACGGACGCGACGATCGGCGACGTCCGGCTACAGGACGTTCCCGGGAACGGCTTCGAGCGCATATTCTTCACGAACACGACCTTCGACGGGTTCGACTTCGGCCGACACCGCCCGCTCCTGCTCAGGTCGAACTGGACGATCCACACCGTCGCGGACGGACCGATAGCCGACACGCAGACCGAATCGGGGCCGCTCCGGGCGGCCCGGGACCGCCTCGCCTCGCTCGCGACCCCCGTTGCCTGGTTCGGACGCTCGCTCCTCGGGCGGACAGCGCCCGGCGTCGACGAGAAGTCGCTCGACGAGACGACGTATCTGAAGGCCAAGAACGGCGCGAACAAGGCCGGGGACAACAAGGCGGCCGCTCGCTTCTTCCAGAAAGAGCTCGCCTTCCGCCGGAAGGGCCACGCCGAGGTCGCACTCAACGGGCGACCGGCCGCCAACGGCTCGACGACGGTCTTCGAGCGACTCTCGGCTGCGGGCGCGTGGGTCGCCAACGTCGTGCTCGCGGCCACGACCGGCTACGGCGAGAAACCCCATCGCGTCCTGCTCGCCTCGCTGGCGACCATCGTCGCGTTCGCGTTCGTCTTCGCCGGGATCACCCACCTCGGGCCCGGCACGGACCACCCGCCGCGGGAGATACTGCTCCTGAGCTTCCAGAGCTTCATCACGTTCATCCTGGGCAGTCCCGTCGGCGGGGACGTCACGTACGCCCTCCGGTTCGTCTCGGCCGTGGAAGGCCTGATGGGCGCGTTCCTCGTCGCCCTGTCGGTGTTTGCGCTCACCCGGTCGGTCCATCGATAGCGTGTCCCGGCCGGTCACGGCGCTGGGTCTGACCCCGGTTCAGAGCGCGTCGCCGTGGAACTGTTTGCCATCGACGAAGACGTGTTCCGGGTTCGTCTGCAGGCGATAGAAGGGGCCGTCCCAGACGACGAGGTCGGCGTCGGTCCCCGGGTCGAGCGTCCCCACGCGGTCGTCGATACCCAGCAGTTTCGCCGGCGTCGTGGTGACCGTATCGAGGGCGGCCTCGCTGGGCAGCCCCTCGCGGACGGCCAGGCCGACACAGACGTCGAGATACTGCTGTGGGAGGACCGGGGCGTCCGTCTGGATCGCGACCGCAACGCCCGCGTCGTGCAGTCTCGCCGGCGTTTCGAAGGAGACGTTCCGGAGTTCGTACTTCGTGGCGCTGACGAAGCTCGGCCCGACGACGGCCGGGACCGCCCGCGAGACGAACTCCTCGGCGATCCGGTGACCCTCGGTGGCGTGCTCGATAGAGAGGTTCGTGACGTCGAACTCGTCTGCGATCCGGAACACGCTCCTGATGTCGTCGGCCCGGTGTGCGTGGACCCGCAGCGCGAGGTCGCCGTCGAGAACCCGCGAGAGGTTCTCCATCCCCAGGTCGCGCTCGAAGGCATCCCCCTCGTCCCGAGCGTGCTCCTTGCGCGCGACGTAGTCTTCGGCTTTCATCAGGGTGCTCCGGAGCATCGCAGCGACGCCCGGCCTGGTCGAGGGCTGTCTGTCGTTCTCCTCGCCGTGGATCCGCTTTGGGTTCTCGCCCATCGCGGCCTTCATCCCGTCCTCGCGGACGAGCATCCCGTCGGCAGTCTCCCCGTGGGTCTTCATCGAGCAGGTGATGCCACCGACGACGTTCGCGCTCCCCATCCGGGCAGAGACCGTCGTGACCCCACCCTGACAGGCCTTCGCCAGTTCCTCGTCGCCGGGGTGGAACCCGTCCAGTGCCGACACGTGGGGGGTCACCGGTTCGGTCAGCTCGTTGATGTCGTAGTCCTCGGGTTCGCCCCACTCCGAGAGCCCGACGTGGCTGTGTGCGTCGACCAGCCCCGGCGTGACGTGACCCCCGTCGGCGTCGAGTATCGTCTCGTCTGCGCGTGCCTCGACGTCACCGACCGAGACGACCTCGCCGTCCCGAAAACAGAGGTCGGCCTCGACGGTCCCGCGCTCGGTCTGCGTGTGGACGAGACCGTTTCGTATGATCACCATTGGGCAGACGGAGCGCTGGGACAGTAATCAGTTTTGCGTCGCCCACGAAGCCGCGGCCGCCGTCCCGGCGCGCTCCCCAGGGTCGGTTTTCGCGGCGCACCCGACCCACGACGTCGAGTTCGACCGCGGGGGACGGGCCGTGAGGGCGTGTCCATCCACGAGTGGCCCGCCGAGTGCCGACCGGGGGACCGGCCGGTTTTCAGTCGGCGGGACGTAGGTATGCCCTTTTTTATATACAAGAGCAAAAGAGGGAACACAATGTCTGAGCGTAGCATGGGAGCGACGGAGATTGCCGCCGACGCGGACGTCGACGACGACATCGACACGGACATCGAGGGCGACGTCGCGGAGGACATCGACAGGCAGGCCGGCTACGATCACGATACCGCCAGCGAGATACAGACGCTGCTGGCGGAACTCGAGGACTCCTCGGTCGACATCGCCGAGGAGACCGACGACATCCGCGAACAGGCCGCAGAACAGTACGAGGGCATGGCCGAGGTCGCAAGCGAGGTCTCGAACCTCTCGGCGTCGGTCGAGGAGATCGCCTCCTCCTCCGAGGAGGTGTCGGCGGCGGCCCGCGAGGCCAAAGAGCTCGCCGGACGCGGCCAGGACAACGCCGAGGACGTCCACGAGGCGATGGAGAGCATCCAGCAGGCCGCCGACAGCGTCGCGCAGGACGTCAGGACCATCCAGGAGGGCGTCGAGGAGATAGACGCCATCGTCGAGGTCATCAACGACATCGCCGACCAGACCAACATGCTGGCGCTGAACGCCTCAATCGAGGCCGCCCGGGCGGGTGAGGCCGGCGAGGGGTTCGCGGTCGTCGCCGACGAGGTCAAGAGCCTCGCCGAGGAGTCCCAGGAGCAGGCGACCACCATCGAGAACATGATCGACGGCATCCAGGACGACACCCGGAACGCCGTCGAGAGCTTAGAGGAGAGCAACGAGGAGATAGAAGCGGGCATCTCCACCGTCGAGGAGTCCACGGAGATTCTCGACGAGATCGGCGACACCGTCACGGAGGTCAACCACGGCATCGAGGAGGTCGCGACGGCGACCGACCAGCAGGCAGCCTCGACCGAGGAGGTCGCCAGCATGGTCGACCAGGCCACCGGCGCCGCCGAAGAGATCGCCGACAGCACGGCCGACATCGCCGACGAGGCCGTCGCCCAGACCGACCAGATCTCGAGCATCAACCGGAAGATGGACGACCTGGTCGCGGACCTGCAGCGCGACAACTGAACGCCCGTCGCCCCCATCCCGCTCTTTATCTTTCCGGCCCGTCAACGGGGCGTATGCGACCGAACCTGGACCCCGAACAGCTCGACCGCTACTCGCGGCACATCATCATGGACGGGGTGGGCCCCGAGGGACAGGCGGCGCTGCTCGACTCGTCGGTGCTGGTCGTCGGGGCCGGGGGACTTGGCTCGCCGGTCCTGCAGTACCTCGCGGCCGCCGGGGTCGGCACCCTCGGTATCGTCGACGACGACGTGGTCGAGCGGTCGAACCTCCAGCGCCAGGTCATCCACGGCGACGACGACGTGGGCCGGCCCAAAGTCGAGAGCGCCACCGAGTTCGTCAACGACCTGAACCCGGACGTCACCGTCGAGGGCCACCGGACGCGGTTCGCGACGGACAACGCCCCGGGCCTGGTCGAGGCCTACGACATCGTCGTCGACGCGTCGGACAACTTCCCCACCCGGTTCCTGGTCAACGACGCCTGCACGCTCGCCGGCGTCCCCTTCTCCCACGGCGCGGTCTTTCGCTTCGAGGGGCAGGTGACGACGTTCTCCGGCGGGGGGCCGTGTTACCGGTGTCTGTTCCCCGAGGCGCCGCCGGCGGGGACCGTCCCGGACTGTTCGACCGCCGGGGTGCTGGGCGTGCTCCCGGGCACCATCGGCTGCATGCAGGCGACGGAGGTGGTCAAGCTCGCGATGGACTACGGCGAGTCCCTGGAGGGGCGCCTGCTGGCCTTCGACGCCGGGTCGATGCACCTCGACGAGGTGCCGGTCACACAGCACCCGGACTGTCCGGTCTGTGGCGAGGCCCCCGTCATCGAGACCGTCAGCGAGGCCACATACGAGGGGCAGTGCTCGCTGGCCGGTGACTGAGGCCGGTGACGACGGAGAGAGTTATCATAGATGGACACGTAGCGGCCGGTAGACGACCAGTATCATGTCCCGTCCCGAGGCCGCGGCCGATCGGTTCGAAACCCTGCGCTCGCGAGTGGCTCGGCCGGGGTACGTCGAACTCGTGTTCGCCGTGGTGCTGGTCTGGGGCTTCGGCGACGCCGTCTCGACACTGCTGGCCGCCGACGCCGTCGGCATCAGACACGAACAGAACCCGTGGCTCCGGCTCCTGTTCTCGATAGAGCCGCTCCTGATTCCGCTGGTGAAAGGCGCCGTCGTCCTGCTGGTCGGCGTGGTCTTACTCGAGTGCCGCGACGTCATCGAGTCGGTGCCGCTGTGGCGGGCGTGGTTCGCCGCCGTCATCCTCGCCGGGACGCTCGTCGTCGCGGGCAACGTCTACGTCGCGCTCTCGACGCTCTAGGCGCGCAGCGTCGCCAGGTCGCACACGGCGTCACGCGGCGGCACGTCGAACAGGTCGGGGTGAATCAGCGCCGCCAGGTACTCCAGGGTCTCGACGAGCCGCGGGCCCGACCGGTTGACGAAGTGGTGCCCGTCCATCACGTGGGCGCGGCCCTCACGGACGGCCCGGAGGTCGTCGAACCCCGGCCGGTCGGTCAGGTCCGCGAGGTTCCCGGTGGTCTGGGCGACGTCGAACCCACAGGGCGCGGCCACCAGCACGTCGGGATCGGACTTCCGGACCTCGGCCCACTCGCGCGGGCGGGAGTGTGCGCCCCGCTCGGCCATCCCGTAGCGGCCGCCGGCGAGGGCGACCATCTCCGGAATCCAGTGGCCAGCGACCATCACCGGGTCCAGCCAGTCGAGGACGGCCACGGTGGGCGTCTCGGTGGCCCCGGCCGCCGTCTGTTCGACCGCCCCGACCCGCTCCCGGAGGTCGGCGACCACGTCCGTCGCCCGCTCGGGTTCGTCGATGGCCGCGCCGACCCGGTGGATGGACTCGAAGAGGTCCTCGAGGCTGTGGACGTCGAGGGTCAGCACCTCGCAATCGAGACCCAGGTCGGCGACGGCGTCGGCGACCAGGACGTGGTCGACGGCACAGACGTCACAGACGCCCTGGGTGACGACGACGTCTGGGTCGAGATCGGCCAGCGTCTCCCGGTCGATGGCGTAGACGCCGTCTCCCTCCTCGGCGGCCGCGACCTGCTCGTTGATCTCGCTGCTCGAGGCCTCGGGGTCGATCCGGGACCGGTTGACGGCGGGTTGCTCTCGGGCCGCCGGCGGGTAGTCACACTCGTGGGAGACGCCGACCGGTGCGACCCCGAGGGCGTAGACGATCTCGGTCGCCGAGGGCAACAGGGTGACGACGCGCATACCCCACGTAGGGCGGGGGCCGACAAAAGCCTCCGCCGGTTCGTTACGCTTACCCGCCGGCCCCGCTCACTGGGAGGTATGCAGGTCAAATCCCGCCACCATCTCCGCTCGGACGAGGTCGGCACCATCACGGACGCACTCTCGGCCAACCTCGGGGTCGAGGTCGACGCCGGCAGCTTCGAGAAGGTCGAGTTCGCGGACAGCGACTGGGACGTCGTCCTCGTCGACGGCGACCCGCTCGTGCTCTACGTCGAGAGCGACGCCCAGGGGGCCCCGGACGGAGGCGGCGACGCCGCCGGAGCGGAACCGTTCCTCACCGTCCAGGGTGCAAACGCCCACCCCCCGCAGAAACACGTCGTGACCGTCGACGCCGGAGCGATATCGTTCGTCTCCGACGGCGCCGACATCATGCGCCCGGGCATCACCGAGTCGGACCCGGACATCAGCGAGGGTGACCTCGTGGCGATAAACGAGGAGACCCACGGGAAGTTCCTCGCCATCGGCCGGGCGATGACCGACGGGTCGGACATGGTCGGCGACAGCGGCAAGGTCGTCAAGTCCATCCACCACGTCGGCGACGACCTCTTCGAGTTCAGCATCTGAGCGACACCCGCCGCTGGCGCGCCGGGGTCGGGAAGAAGGGGAGACCAGGAGCCGCAGGGACCCGGTCGCGTCAGTCGTCGCTCAGGTCGGCAGGGTCGGAGGTGTCGCCCATCTCGGCGCCCGCGACGGCGTCCTCGAGGCCGTCGGCGACGTCTTCGCCGTCGAACTCTTCGTCCGGTCGCAGTTCCCGGTCGGAAGGTCCGTCGTCCTGCTGTTCGGTGACCGATTCGCCGCCGGTGACCGAGACGAAGATGTCGCCGAGTTCCTTCGTGCGGTCGCGGGATTGACTCTTGCTCATCGCAGTTACCTATAGCGTATGGGAGAACCTATCAGGGACACCTAACTCGTTAGGAATATCGAGGGGTGGCTCAGAGGACGTTGCGCTGACAGGAACCACAGAGCGACGCCTCCTTCACGTCGACCTGCCTGACAGTCGGGGAGAAGTTCATCACGCAGCGCTTGTTGTCACAGTGCTCTAGGCCGAGCGTGTGGCCGATCTCGTGGACGATCTCCTTGCGGACCCTGGCCGAGAAGATTTCGCTGGCAGAGCGGTTCGAGAACCCGCCGTCGGAGGAGGTCTGCAGGCGATAGGTCGAGATGACGCTCCCGGAGCCACCCAGATACGCGAGACCGAAGACGTAGTTGCGGCGGCGGTAGAACAGGTCCATCGGGGTGATGCCGATGTTCTTGTCGCCGGACCCGACCCGGCGGACGAGGTCTATCAGTTCTTCGGCGCGGTACTGGTCCCGGTCGGCGTCGTACGCACCCTTCGGAATCGACTGCGGTTCGTGCATGGAGACCTCGCAGTCGTAGACGGACCGCAACCCGTCCGAGGCCTCCCGCTTCACCTGAGCGGAGACCTCGCCCACGGGTACGATGTCGACGTGCATGAGAACCTATATGCGACGCCATCTCATAAATATCCCGACGTGCAAGACCCGAAGACGGCGCTGGTATCGCGGCTCGCAATCGCCGACACGGTCGTCGAGGTCGGGGTGGGTGCTCGGCCCGGCGTCGTGGGGGACCTCGCCGCCGCGGGCGTCTCGGTGACGGCGACGGATATCGAGCCGCGACCGGTCCCCGATGGCGTCCGGTTCGTCGTCGACGACGTGACCGACCCCGACCAGTCCGTGTACGCCGGGGCCGACGTCGTCTTCGCGCGGAACCTCCCGCCCGAACTGCACCGGCCCGCGCTGGACGTCGCGCGGTCGGTCGGCGCGGCGTGCTGGTTCACGACGCTCGGCGGCGACGCGCCGACGGTGCCGGTCGCGACCGAGCAACTCCCCGGTGGCGTGACGCTGTACCGGGCGACCGGCAGAGATGGGAAGGTGCTTGAGTGACCGGCGTGTTCGGCCAGGCATGGACGTAGATACGGTCGTCCTCGACATCGACGGCGTGCTCGTGGACGTGGCCGGCTCCTACCGGCGGGCCATCATCGAGTCCGTCGATCGAGTGTACGGCGACACCATCGAGCGGGCCGACATCCAGCCGTTCAAGGACGCGGGTGGGTTCAACAACGACTGGGAACTGACCGACGCCGCGGCCCTGTTCGTCCTCGCCGGTCGCGAGGGCGACGTCGGGACCGTGGTCGAGTTCACGGACGCAATCTCCGAACGCGGTGGGGGCCTGGACGCCGCGAAAGCCGTCGTCAACGAGCGACTCGACGAGGCGAGCGCCGACAGCGTGTTCGACGCGTGGGACAGCGAGCGCCTGCGTGACGTCTTCCAGGCACTGTACCTCGGAGCGGACCTGTATCGCGACATCGAAGGCGGGGACCCGCCGTTCGAGGCGCCGGGGTACATCCACGACGAACCGAAGCTGGTCTCGGCCGAGACGCTCGCGGCGCTCCAGTCGCGGTACCACGTGGGCGTGGTGACGGGACGGCCGGCCGCCGAGGCCGACATCGCGCTGGCCCGCGTGGGCCTCGACATCCCCGACGAGCATCGCTTCACGATGGACGACTGGGACGAGGGCAAACCCCACCCCGCCGCGCTGCTGGCGCTGGCCGAGCGCTTCGACGCCGAGCAGGTGGCCTTCGCCGGCGACACGCTGGACGACATCCAGACCGCGGTCAACGCCGATGCGGAAGACGACGAGCGGGTCTACTACGGCATCGGCGTCCTGACCGGCGGGCTCACCGGGCAGGCGGGCCGGAAGAAGTACGTTTGGGCGGGGGCCAGCGACGTCGTCGGGTCGGTCGAGGACCTGCCAGACCTGCTCGAGTGAGCGAAGCGGCAGGGATTTCGGCGACGACGAACAGGTCGACGTATGGGCCGGTTGGCGATGGTGGGGTGGTCGCTCCTGGTGAGCATCTGGGCCGGCATCGTCGGCGGTGTGGCCGTCTACCTCCCGACGGTCGACGCCGCCCAGCTGTACACGGTCGGCTTCCAGCTGGTCGCGTGGCCGGTCGCCTACTGGACGATTCACAAGCACCGGGACGTCTTCGAGGACGCACACCGCCCAGGACGGCTGGGGATGTTCATCCTCGCGTGCTTCTTCACGACGGTGACCCTGGCGACGGTGGCCAACCTGGCGCTCGGCCACACCAGCATCGTCGGGATGGGCGTCCAGCTGGTCGCGTTCGCGGCCGGGCTGGGCGTCGCCCTCTACGTCGCGTACGGCGGCGGGTTCGACCGGGCCTGGGACACCTACACGTAGGCGATACCGGCCGGTCGCACAACGCTTATTCGCCGGACGCCCGACGCAGACGACATGGACATCGCGTTACTCGGCGGCACCGGCGACATCGGACAGGGACTGGCGCTGCGCTGGGCGGCCGACTCCACCCACGCGGTCATCGTCGGCTCCCGAGAGGCCGAGAAGGCCGAGACGATGGCCGAGGAGTACGAGACGGAACTCGACAGCCGCGACCGGGAGGTGACCATCGACGGCCTCTCGAACGCGGAGGCCGCCGCGCGGGCCGACGTCGTCGTCACGGCCGTCCCGGCCTACCACCTCACGGACACCATCGAAGCGGTGGCGGACGAGCTCGGCGACGCCATCCTCGTCTCGCCCGCTGTCGGCATGAAACGCGACGAGGACGGCTTCCACTACAACCGCCCCGGCGCCGGCAGCGTCACGGAACTCGCGGCCAACGCCGCGCCCGACGACACGCCGGTGGTCGGTGCGTTCCACAACCTCGCCGCGGGCCGACTGGCCAACCTCGACGCCGACCTGGACTGGGACACCGTGGTCGTCGGCGACGACGCCGACGCGAAAGCGACCGTCAGCGAACTCGCTGAAGCCATCGACGGCCTCCGGGCCCTCGACGCCGGCCCGCTCGCGAACGCCGCCGAGGCGGAAGCGGTCACGCCGCTGCTCATCAACGTCGCCCGCCACAACGAGAGGATGCACGACCTCGGCGTGAAGTTCTGGTAGTCCCAGAGAGAAAGCGTTATTCCCGCCCGTCGAAAACGACGAGATACGGGTCCGTGGTCTAGTTGGTTATGACGTGGCCTTTACAAGGCCGAGGTCGGTGGTTCGAATCCGCCCGGACCCATAGATTCTGCCACGAACGAACCGTGAGTGGCGAATCTATCCGACGGGCGGTTCGAGCCCTGGAAGTCGCGCGCAGCGAAGCGAGCACGTCTTCCTCCGGTTCGAATCCGCCCGGACCCACTTCTGACGCCGCCTGCGACGAGCGGAGCGAGGAGCCAGCGGAATCTGTGTGGGCCATCAGGATTCGAGCCCTGAAAGACGAACGTAGTGAATCTTTCTCCGGTTCGAATCCGCCCGGCGGTGCAGACGACACAGGGGCCCGCCACGCTGGACCGAGCAGGGGTCGACTGACCCCACCGGCGGCTATGTCCTCCCGTGTGACGAAGTGTCAGCCGAGAGCAACGATAGTGGCCACCGGTGTCGCACAGTCGTCGACCGCAGCGGAACCACGCACAGTCGTGGACATCGAAGCAATCGTATCGGAGGGTTACACCGAGTTCAGCCCCGAGACGCGCGTCTCGAAGTTCGTCGGAGCCTTCGACGACGCCACACGCAGCGGCGTCGTCGTCCGCGGCGAGGAGTTCTGGGAGAAACGCTTCGGGTGGCTTCTCGAGGAGGCGGACTGACGGCGGAGACGCGGGTGGCGGCTAGTCGTCCCTGACCCCGGGGACGGCGAGCACCGGCGTCTCCGAGAGTCGGATGACGCGACTGGTGACGCTGCCCAGCAGGTACCGCTGGACGCCGGTCCGACCGTGGGTACCCATCGCGATACAGCCGACGTCGTGTTCGTCTGCGTAGTCCGTGATGGCCCGGTAGGGCGTTCCCTGGGTCACCGTCGTCTCGACGTCGAGGCCGGCGTCGTCGGCCTCGGCGCGGAGGTCTGCGAGGAGGTCGGCCCCGGCCTCTTCGAGCGAGTCGAGGAACCCGACGGCCCCGACGTCGCCGTAGACCGTCGCGGGGTCGACCGCGTGGAGCAGGTGGAGCGTCGCGCCGGTCACGTCGGCCAGGCCGATGGCGTGATCGACGGCGGCGCGGGCACAGTCGCTGCCGTCCGTCGGGACCAGTATCGAGGGAAGGGACGGGTCGAGCACCGAGTCCGCGTGGACGGTGAGCACGGGGACGGGGGCGTCGCGGACGGTCCGTTCGGCGACGCTCCCGAAGACGAGGCGGTCGACCCCGCTCCGGCCGTGCGTGCCCATCACGAGACAGTCGACGTCGTGGCGCCGGGCGTAGGTGACCAGCGCCTCGTGGATCGAGCTCCCCGCCTCGACGATGGCCGTCTCGACTGTGAGGCCGGCGTCCCTCGCCTCGCGCTCGACGTCGCGTATCGCTGCCCTCGCGCCGGTCGCGAGCGCGCTCGCGTCGTCGTCTTCGGCCCCCGGTGGGAGTTCGCCGAGTTCGTTGACGTGGACGACGTGAAGCGTGGCGTCGAACCGTGCAGCGAGTCCCAGGGCGGCTTCGGCGGCGGCCGCGGCCACGTCACTGCCGTCCGTCGGCATCAGAATCCGCTCGTACATCGGCAGGATCAGGACTCCGCCTCGACGACGACCACTTCGTAGTCGCCCCCGTTCCGTATCTTCTGCCCGACGCCCGAGAAGTGCCTGTCGTGGTCGCCGTGTTCGCCGACCACGATGACGTCCGCGTCGACCTCGTCGGCGTACGCCACGATGGTCTCGTGGGGGACGCCGTGTTTCGTCTCGCCCTCGACCCGGACGGCGCGCCCGTCGGCCATCTGGGTGACCTCGTTGACGGTGACGACGGCGTGGTCCTCGGCGTATATCGTCGCCAGCTCGGCGGAGCTGAGCGCGGGGTCGTCGAACTTCTGTCTGTCGACCACACAGATGACGTGCAACGGGCAGTCGCGTTCCTCCGCCAGTTCGATCGCCCGGCTGGCGGCCGTGCGTGCGTACTCGCTCCCGTCGGTGGCAAGGAGGATACTTCCCATACCACACATACACTGTGGAATGAATTAACTGTTCCCCGAGACGAACCTGCTGGAGCGGTCCCGGTGCCGTCGGCGTCCCGCAACCCGACTAGCGGCCGGTTATTTGACCTTGCGCCGCCTACGTACCAAGTACGGGAACAGTGTTCCCGGTTGCCATGACCTACACGCTCGAAATCAGCGACGACCTGCGAGAACGGCTCGAGAGCCACCTGGAGGAAGACGAGACCTACGAGGAGTTCATCACCGAGCTGGTGGCGATGTACGAGACGGAGGGTGCGTTTCTCCAGGAAGGCTACTCGGAGTGACCAGGGCGGACGGGGCCGTTCCGGGCCGCCGGCCCGACCCGGTCAGACGATAGAGTCCGGGCGCGTCATGAAGTAGTTGAAGACGATGCCCAGGCCGAGGCCGTAGACGACGTGGGCGACCAGCGTCAGGGCGACGTACAGGACCAGCGAGAGGCCGGACTGGCCCGTGTAGAACGCCAGGACGAACCCCGTCCACATCGCGGCCCCGAAGAAGGCCCCGCTCGTGGGGTCGGACCGCCCGGGGAGGTACGCCTTCAGGGACGCAAACAGGAGCGGCCAGGGGAACATCCCGCCGCCGAGGAAGATGATGTACCCGAACAGTATCTCGGGGACGAGCCCGTCCAGGCCGACCAGTTCCGTCAGGACGGCGAACGCGGACCGGTCGAAGGCGCCGACGGACTCGGCGACCAGGAAGACGACGCTCATCATCGCCGTCCCGACGAGGCCGCCCGCGGCCCCGACGACGCCGTCACCGATGATACCGGCCAGGTTGTCGAACTCGTTGTCGTCGCCGACTGCCGACTCCTCGTTTACGGGCCGGTCGTCGACGCTGGAAGTCGTATCTGCCATGGTGTGGTATTCCATACCAGTGGACAAAAAAGTTCGCGAGCCGACATGCCGGGGAAGATATGTCGCCGGTCTGTCCACAATGACTAATAGGTACTGGTATGAACGCTTACCAAGATGCCGAGTGATACGATAGCACACGCCGTGGGGGTACCGCTCCATGGGGGCGGCGTCAGGGCGCCGGCGGACGTGTTCAACAGTATCTTCGAGGTGTTCCTCGTCCTCGGGACGGTCGTGGGCATCGTCGTGGTGACGTACACGATGTACCACGCCATCAAGTACCGGGACTCCGGGAACACGGACGACCCGTACGCGGGCACGGTCGAACGGCCCCAGCTGGGCGAGAAACCCACCGGCGGGACGGGTGGCCGGAAGGTGTTTTACTCGTTCGGAATCAGCGCCGTCATCGTCGTCTCGCTCATCGCGTGGACGTACACGACGCTGCTGTACATCGAGAACGGGCCCGACGAGTCCCAGGCGGCCATCGACGCTATCGAGATAGAGGTCGAGGGGTTCCAGTTCGGGTGGAACTTCATCTATCCCAACGGACACGAGACGAACTCGCTGATCGTGCCCCAGGACCGGGTGGTCAGGTTACAGGTGACGTCCCTGGACGTGTTCCACAACTTCGGGATCCCGGAGTTGCGGGTCAAGACCGACGCACTCCCGGGCCAGTACACCACCGCGTGGTTCACGGCCCCCGAGACCGGCGAGTACACCGCCAAGTGCTACGAGCTGTGTGGGACCGGACACTCGCTGATGGTCACCTCGGTCGAGGTCGTCCCCCAGTCGGAGTACGACGAGTGGTACGAGGGCACGCAGTCGAGCGGTAACGAGACCAACGGGAACGAGACGGCAGCTCTCGACGCCGGAGCGACCAATACGGTCGGAGGTGTCCCGACATGAGCCACGACCACGAACACGGCCTGCCGCCGAAGTCCTCCATCAGTCGCTGGTTCCTCACGACCAACCACAAGGACATCGGTATCCTCTATCTCATCACCGCGCTGTTCTTCCTCGTCTTCGGCGGCATCCTGGCGCTACTCTTCCGTCTCGAACTGCTGTCTCCCGGGGCGGATCTGCTGGGCCAGATGGGGTACAACCAGGCCGTCTCGACCCACGGCCTGCTGATGGTGTTCTGGTTCATCTCGCCCTTTGCCTTCGGCTTCGCCAACTACCTCGTCCCGCTCCAGATCGGGGCCGACGACCTCGCGTTCCCCCGGCTGAACGCGCTGTCGTACTGGCTCTACCTCTTTTCGGGGATCTTGGTGGGCGTCTCCTTTTTCCAGGGTGCGACGTTCGCCGGCGGGTGGACGATGTACGCGCCGCTGAACACGCCCGCGTACATCCCCGGCGAGGGGCTTGGCGCGACGTCGGTCGTCCTGGCGCTCATCATGTTCACCGCCGCGGTGACGATGGGGTCGGTGAACTTCCTGACGACGATGTACCGCATGCGCGCCGAGGGGCTGCGGATGCGCGACATCCCCATCTTCTCGCTGTCGATCAACCTCACCGTCTGGATGATGCTCTTTGCCTTCGCGGCGCTGCTGGCCGCCCTGATGATCCTGGCGTCGGACCACGTCATCGGGACGACCTACTTCCAGTTCGCCAACGACGGGACGACCATCGGGACGAGCGCGGAGAACCCCGGGGCGTCGTTACTCTGGGCGCACCTGTTCTGGTTCTTCGGCCATCCGGAGGTCTACATCGTGTTCTTCCCGGCCCTGGGCGCGATGGCCGAGATCTTCCAGACGTTCACCGGGCGACGACTGGTCGGGCGCAAGTGGTTCATCATCTCGATGGTGCTCGTGGCCATCCAGTCCTTTATCGTCTGGATGCACCACATGTTCCTGACCGGCATCAACCTGCCGATCAAGACCATCTTCATGGCGACGACCATCGGCATCTCGCTGCCCTTCGACCTGATGGTCTTCTCGCTCATCTACACGATGGCCAAGGGGCGGGTCCGGTTCAAGACGCCGTTCCTGTTCGCGCTCGGGGCCCTGCTGCTCTTTATCGTCGGTGGCATCACCGGCGTCTTCCTCGGGGCCATCGTGCTCGACTACCAGTTCCGGGGCACCTACTGGGTGGTCGCACACTTCCACTACGTGATGTTCGGGGGTGCGACAGCGCTCATCGGGGCGCTGTACTACTGGTACCCGAAGATGACCGGGAAGATGTACGACGAGTTCCTCGGGAAGGTCCACTTCGCGGCGTTCTTCGTCGGCTTCAACCTGCTGTACTTCCCGATGTTCATCGCCTGGGAGACGCCGCGGCGCGTCTTCGAGTACCCCGCGGACCTGACCATCTGGCACAACCTCTCGACGGTCGGCGGGTTCATCCTCGGGGCGAGCATGCTCGTCATGTTCTACAACCTCTTTGTCAGCATCTGGCGCGGCGAAGACGTCGGTGAGAGCCCCTGGAAGTACGCCAGTACCGCCGAGTGGGCCGTCGCCTCGCCCCCGCGACTGGAGAACTTCCCCGGCCTGCCGTCGTACGCGAGCGGGTCGCTCGAGTTCCTCGACGACGAGGAAGTCGCCGAGCGGACCGACAGGCCCGCCGGCGCGGGCGTCGCCGCCGACGGGGGCACGGCCTCGGACGGCGGGACCGCCAGGAACATCCGGGCGGTGACCGCCCCCGCGACGGCGACGGCGACGACCCACGAGACCGCCGGTGAGGACCACGCCAGCCACGCGAGTTTCTGGCCCTTCCTGGTCAGTCTCGGCGGCTTCGTCGCGTTCCTGGGCCTCTCGGGCGTCCGGACCGGGAGCGTCGTCTACGTCGGCATGGCGGCCGTCGGCGGTCTGGCCACCTTCGGGTCGCTGGTCGGGATGACCCGCGAACCGTTCCACGCCCCGGAGATGGCCATCGCCGAACGGTGGCCCTTCGAGGGCGTCGAGAAGATGAAACTCGGGCTGTGGACGTTCCTCGCGAGCGACGTGGTCCTCTTCGGTGGGTTCATCGGGTCCTACGCCTTCGTCCGGGTGGCCTACGGCTGGTCGGACTGGCACCACGACCTCATCCCGGCGGCACACGTGACGATGCCGGGGCTCATCAACACCTACCTGCTGCTCACGTCGAGTTTCCTCGTCGTGCTGGCGATGGTGGCCGCGAAACGCGAGTGGCGCGGGGCGACGACGGCCTCGCTGGCGGGCACCTTCGCGCTCGGCGTCGGCTTCCTCGTCAACAAGGGCATCGAGTGGAACCACCTGTTTCACATCCACAGCGAGATGTTCCCGAACGGCTGGAACCTCTCGACGAACATCGGGTCGTCGACGTTCTACCTGACGACGGGGCTCCACGGGGCCCACGTCGTCGTCGGGCTCGTCATCTGTGGGTACATGACCATCCGCGCCTGGAACGGGGCCTACCAGGGCGACGACAAGCCGATAGAGTACTTCGGGCTCTACTGGCACTTCGTCGACATCGTCTGGCTGTTCCTGTTCCCGCTGTTCTACATCCTGTGACCATGGACTGGAAAGGCTACACCCTGATATACGTCGTACTGTTCGTGTTCGCGACCATCCAGGCCGTCGTGGAGTTCGTCGGCCTCGTCGACAGCGCGTACTGGCTCGCGTTCGGCGTCATCATGGTGCTGTCGGTCATCAAGGCCGTCGGCGTCGCCGCGTACTACCAACATCTCGTCTCCGAACCGCGCGCGGTCACCTACATGATACTGGGCGGGACGCTCGGTGCCATCGCGCTGACCGGGGCGGCGGCGTACTCCATCGTCTGAGGCGCCGGCCGCCAGAGGACCGACTGCCGGAGACGAGGGGGCTCAGGCCTGCTTCCGGATCGTCGAGTCGTCGAGTTCCGAGACGGCGATGAGCAGGCGGCCGTCGTCCAGCGCCGTCACGAGTTTCGACTCCGTGAACCGCGAGTCGTCCGAGCGGAGTCCCTCGCTCCGCCCGGTCCACTTGCCGCCACGCTCGACGACGGGCAGGACGTGCGTGCGGATGTGCTCGACCTCCGCCTCGGGATGGAGTTCCGTCCAGTGTTTCCCGGTGAGTTCGTCCGCCGAGTAGCCGTACAACGAGGCGTAGGTGTCGTCGACGTCGTCGAAGAGTTCGTCCCGCCCGACGACGCCGACGCCGTCGAGTTCCGTCTCCGTCTCGGGGTCGAACGCGCCGTCGGACTCGACGGCGTGGGACACCCGGCGGATCAACATCGTGTACTGGTCCAGCCCGTATCCCTTGCGCAGGTAGTCCGTGAGACCCACCTCGACGATTTCGGCGGCGATGTCGCCGGTCTCCGCGCCCGAGAACAGTAAGACGGGGAGCTCGGGGTGGGACTCCCGGACCGCCCGCAGGAACTCGATGCCGTTCATCTCGGGCATGTTGTAGTCGCTGATGACACAGTCCAGCGCCGTCTCCTCGTCCCGTAGCAGGTCGAGGGCCGCCCTCGGGGACGACTCGGTTCGAACCGCACATTCGACGCCGTTTCCCTCCCGTTCGAGCTGGAGCTTGACGAGGTCCAGCAGGTCGGGGTCGTCGTCGACGTGGAGAATTGAAAGCCGGGTGGTCCCGTTCATCCTGGTCAGAGTAGAGTGGAGATACGTATATATCGACGATACCAACGCTGTTACCCGTTCGTCGCTGCCTCAGGGCAACAAGAGCGTCACGGTGATGGCGACGAGGAACAGCGTGCCCGCGACGGTGGCGGACTCTGCGGCCGCGAGGGAGCTCGGGTGGCCCCGGCGCTTCGCCGAGAGGTAGACGCCAAAGAGGAGATAGCCGACGAGCACCAGCCCCCCGCCGGCGGCGAGGGCGGGCCCGGCGAGACCGCCGCTCCCGTCGGGCGCGGAGATGACCGCCACTCCGCCGACGACGAAGCCGACGACGAGCAGCGTGAACGCGACGACCCACGCGGACGTGTTGCCGGTCAGTCGGTCGAGCGTGCTCGCCCGCTGGACGCCGGGCGACCACCCATGGCTGGAGACGGCCGGTGAGTACTGATACCACCCGCGGGCCCGTCCGAGCCACAGCAACACGCCGACCACGAGCAGGCCCATCACTCCCGTACTCGCCAGATACGCCGTTGTCATGTCATGCAACTACATGACACTCCGTAATAATCGTTTATCCGACCGGACCGCCGTCGTCTGAAGGTACCGACGGTTCTCGGCTCGCGCCAATCACCCCCGAATTAAAAGTGGGAACGGACAGATTATGCCGGTGATGCGCGAGAGTCCGTCCGGAGACGGAAGAATCACGAGACGGCCCCGACCCGGTCCGTGCCGGCGAGGGCCGCGGACCCGAGAGACGGCGAATCACGCACGGAGGCGAAGGTGAGCCAGCAGGACCGCTCGCCGGAGGCCGATCTGGGCCTGCTCGATGCGACGATGATCGGCATGGGCGCGATGATCGGCGCCGGCATCTTCGTTCTCACGGGCCTGGCCGCCGAGATAGCCGGGCCCGCGGCGATTCTCGTGTTCGCACTCAACGGCGTCGTCACGGCCTTCACCGGTCTGTCCTATGCCGAGCTCGCCGCTTCGATTCCCAAGAGCGGCGGCGGGTACGCCTTCGTCCGCGAGGTGTTCGCCGACCTCCCGTCGTACCTGATGGGCTGGATGCTCTGGTTCGCGTACATGATCGCCGGCGCGCTGTACGCGCTGGGTTTCGCCCCGAACTTCCTGGAGCTGCTGCACGTCTACGGCCTCGTGCCGGCGCCCGAGGAAGTGGGCGCCGTCGCGCTCCCGGTCGTGGACCTCGCACTCCCCGCCCCCTTCTTGCTCGCGTTCGCGGCGGTCCTGGGACTGGTCTCGCTGAACGCCGTCTCGACGGCCGCCAGCGGGAGCCTCGAGACGGCCTTTACCATCATCAAGGTGAGCATCCTCGTGGTGTTCGTCGCCTTCGGCGCGACGGCACCGATGTTCTCGACGGCGGAGTTCCAGCCCCTGTTCCCGGCGGATGGAGGCGCGCTGGCAATCCTCCCCGCGATGGGGCTGACGTTCATCGCCTTCGAGGGGTACGACCTCATCACCACGGTCACCGAGGAGGTCGAGAACCCCCGCGAGAACATCCCGAAAGCCATCTTCGTGAGCCTCGCGGTCACGGTGGTCGTCTACCTCGCCGTCGTGACCGTCGCCGTCGGGACCCTGGGTGCACAGGGACTGGCCGAGGCCGGCGAGGCCGGCATCGCGCAGGCGGCGACGTCGTTCATGCCGACGGGGCTGCCCATCATCCAGAACGGCGGAGCCATCATCGTCTTCGGGGCGGTGTTCTCGACGCTGACGGCGCTGAACGCCGTCGTCATCGCCTCCTCGCGGGTCGCCTTCTCGATGGGGCGAGAGGGGCAGTTGCTCCCGTCGTTCGGCCAGATTCACCACCGCTACGGGACGCCGTTCGTCGCCATCGTCGCCTCGGCGGCGGTGATGCTCGGGTCGGTCGTCTTGCCCACCCAGAGCGCCGGTAACATGTCGAGTCTCTTCTTCCTGCTTTCCTTTATCGTCGTCAACGGCTCGGTCATCAAGCTGCGCCGGGAGCGACCCGACATGAACCGACCCTACGAGATGCCGTTCTACCCGGCGCCACCGGTCATCGGCATCGTGTTGAACCTCGTGTTGACCGTCGTGCTGATCGATTTCCTCGTCCGAACCGACCCGCTGGCGCTGGCACTCAGCGGCGCGTGGATCGGGCTGGGCGTGGTCACCTACGTCGCACTGAATCGCCTTCGTACGGACCCGGGCGCCGCCGAGGGGACGGCGGCCGGCAAGGAGCAGGTTCCCCTGGAGGACGACTGAACCATGGTAAGCAAACTGGACGTCATCGTCGCGGGCGGCGGCCGTGTCGGCTTCGAAACAGCGACCATCCTCGACGACCGGGGCCACGACGTCACCGTCGTCGAACGCGACCAGGAGCGGGCCGACGCCGTCTCCGACGAGTACGTCGCGACGGTGATCTCCGGCGACGCCTCGAACCCGTCGATACTGGAACAGGCCGGCGTCGAGGGCGCCGACGCCATCGCCGGCCTGACCGGCCAGGCGGGCCTGAACCTCGCGGTCTGCATGGAGGCCAAGGAGATGACGCCGGGCATCCGGACCGTCGCGCGCATCGACACCCGGGCCAAGGAGTCGTACACCCGGTTCGTCGACACGGTCCTGTTCCCCGAACTGGCGGGGGCCCGGACCGCGGCGAACGAGATCATCGGCAGCGACGTCGAGACGCTCGCGGACGTCACGGGGACGCTCGACATCATGCAGATCCGCGTCGCCGAGGGCGCGCCGGCCGCCGGCCGGAAACTCTCCGAGGTCCGGTTCCCGGCCGGGACGCTGGTCGTCTCCGACGACGACGGCAACCGCATCGCCCGGCCGGAGACGACCCTCGACGCCGGCAAGCGCTACGTCGTCGCCGTCGAACCGGACGTCGCCGAGGAGGTGATGAATCTCATGCGCGGGTGACTCAGGCTTCGACGGGGCGGCGCTCTGCCCGGTCGCGCTCCGTGCCGGCCAGCCTGACTGCCTCCCGGAACGGCGTCGTCTCGACGGACACGTACGACTCGATGCTGTCGTCGGTGACCACGACCGAGTTCTGGAGCCCGTCGACCAGCGGCTTGGCGACGCTGACGGGGACGTCGGTCACCAGTCTGAGCCAGCGGGCCGACAGCCCCGGCGAGAGGACCGGCACGGGGACGATGACCGGGTGCCGGTCGAACAGAATCTCGGCGGTCTGGAGCAGTATCTCCTCGTAGGTCAGTACGTCCGGGCCGCCGATTTCGAACGTCCGGCCGGCGGTCTCGGGGGTCTCGAGGACGCCCACGAGGTAGGCGACGACGTCGTCGACGTAGATGGGCTGGCAGTCCGTCCGGACCCAGCTCGGGGTGACCATCACCGGGAGGCGCCTGGCGAGCTGGCGGATGACCTGGAAGCTCGCGGACCCGTCGCCGATGATGATGGCCGCCCGGAGCACCGTCAGGTCGGCCGCGCCGGTGGCGAGCAGGCGCTCGACCTCGCGCCGCGACCGCAGGTGATCGGAGAGGTCGTCCTCTTCGTGCCCCAGGCCGCCGAGGTAGACGATGCGGTCGATGCCCGCTGCGTCGGCAGCTGCGACGAAGTTCCGGGCCGCCCGCCGGTCGCGCTCCTCGAAGTCCTCGCCCGCCCCCATCGAGTGGACGAGGTAGTAGGCGGCGTCGACGCTCGGAAGCGCGAGGTCCGGGTCGAGTACGTCGCCCTGGACCACCTCGACCCCCGCCGGCCCGTCGTAGGTCGCGGGGTCCCGGACGAGCGCGACCACCTCGTGGCCCACCTCGCGCAACGCCGGGACGAGGTGGCTGCCGACGAACCCTGTCGCTCCAGTGACGAGGACGCGCATACAGACCTGTACGACCGCAGACGCTTTAATCACAGCCCTGACTGGGAACGGTTGTCGGGTGAGTGCGTACGATTGTGAACAGCCAGACGGCCCTCGCCCCGTTGATTGGGCACCGAAGTGGGGCAGGACGGGGCGGTATCGGCACGTCGCCCCCGATGCCTTCCGGGGGGGTGGCCCTTCGCAGACTGTCGTCTGAACGTACGCTCTGCCGGCGAGAGGCCGTCGACGGGGGGTTCCGGGCCGGCTCAGTCGTCGGCGTCCGTCCGCGCCCGCCGGCGAATCGCCCGCTGGACAAAGTCGTCGGGCAGTTCGTCGATCTCGCCGGCCTGGACCGCCCAGAGATTCGCGTACAGCCCCTCTTCGGAGAGGAGCCGCTCGTGGGTGCCACGCTCGACGACGCGGCCGTCCTCTAAGACGAGGATGACGTCCGCGTCCTTGATAGTCGAGAGGCGGTGGGCGATGGCGAAGGTGGTCCGGTCGGCGGTCAGTTCGTTCAGCGAGCGCTGGATGAGCAGCTCCGTCTCCGTGTCGACGTCGCTGGTCGCCTCGTCGAGGACGAGGATCTCCGGGTCTTTCAGCATCGCGCGGGCGATGGCGATGCGCTGGCGCTGGCCGCCCGAGAGTTTGATCCCGCGTTCGCCGACCTTCGTGTCGTAGCCCTCCGGGAGGCTCTCGATGAACTGGTGGGCCTCGGCGGCCTTCGCGGCGGCGACGATCGCCTCGTCGCTGGCGTCGAACGTGCCGTAGGCGATGTTGTCCCGGACCGTCCCGTAGAAGAGGAACGTCTCCTGGCTGACGTAGCCGATGGCCTGGCGCACGCTCGGAATCGTCACGTCCCGGACGTCCTGGCCGTCGATGCGCACGGCCCCCTCGTCGACGTCGTACATCCGCATCAGGAGTTTCAGCAGGGTGGACTTCCCGGCACCCGTGGGGCCGACGAGCGCGACCGTCTCGCCGCCCTCGACGTCGAAGGTCACGTCCTCGACGACAGGGTCGTCCTCGCCGTAGCCAAACGAGACGTCGGCGTACTCGACGGCACCCTCGGTGACGCGAAGCGGGGCGGCGTCGTCGGCCTCCTCGAGTCGCCCCGGCGTGTCCATCAGGCCAAAGACCCGCTCGGCGGAGGCGTAGGCCCGCTGGTACATGTTGATGATCTGTCCGAACTGGGCCATCGGCCAGACGAACCGCTGGGTGTAGATGATGAACGCGACGAACTGCCCGGGGCTGAGTGTCGTGGTTATCGGCCCCGGGGGCCGACCGAGAACCATCAGACCCCCGACGACGAACGTGACGACGAAGCCCAGCCCCGAGACAAGCCGCAGACCCGGGAAGAAGGTGATCCGCGTCTCGATGGCGTCCCAGTTGGCGTCGAGGTAGTCCTGCGAGCTGTCCTCGACCCGGTCGGCCTCGTAGGGTTCGGTGTTGGCCGTCTTGATGATCTGGATGCCGCTGAGGTTGTTCTCCAGGCGGGAGTTGAGCGCGCCGACCGACGAGCGCACGTCGGCGTACTTTGGCTGGATGGTCTCGATGAAGCGCTTGGTGAACACGGCGATGATCGGCACGGGCAACAGCGCCACCAGCGCGAGTTGCCAGTTCATCACAAACAGGTAGGCGGCGATGCCGACGACCATGATGATCAGCCGCGAGGCGGAGTTCAGGCCGTCGTTGAGGAACTTCTCGAGGCGGTTGACGTCGTTCGAGAGCACCGACATCATCTCGCCGGTCTGCTTGTCGGCGAAGAAGTCCATGTTCAGGCGCTGCATCGTCTCGTAGGTGTCGGTCCGCACCGCGTGCTGGACGTGCTGGGCGAACTTGTTCCACCCCCAGTTGCGACTCCAGTGGAACAGGGCCCCGAAGACGAACGTGGCCGCGATGAGTCCCGTCGTCAGGAACAGCTGTCCCACCGGATCGGTCGGGAGCCACGCGTCGGGGACGCCCCACAGCGAGAACGCGGTCTCGTCCTGGATGACGGCGTCGATGGCGACGGCCAGCAAGAGCGGCGGCAGCAGGTCGAGCATCCGGGCGGCGACGGAGCTGACGAGTCCGACGACGAACGCGGGACGCTGTCCCTTCCCGTACTGCGTGAACAGCCGGAACATCGGACGGTCGGCGCGCTCGCGGGCGTCCTCGAACGCGTCGTCCTCGGTGGCCGCGTCGATGTCCATTGGTCACAGATTGGACCGGACGCGCAAAAGGTCGTCGGGGCCGCCGTCAGCGGACGGCGTCGGGGAGTTCGACCCGGTCGCCGACGCCGACACCGGTCCGGTTGGCCCATCCCCGGTTGACCTCGAGGACGTACAGCCCGCGACCCTCGTAGCGTTCGAGGTCGGAGTTGCTCGTCCCCTCCGGGGGGAGCGAGGCGTGGTGGATGGTCGTGATCGTGCCGTCGGCCGCGACGAAGACGATGTCGAGCTCGAAGGACATGTTCCGCATCACGTAGGCGTGACGCCCCTCATCGTCGTGGACGAACAGCATCCCCTCGTCGGGACCCATCGACGGCGTCTCACTGAGGCCGACGTAGCGCTGCTGGAAGGTATCGGCGATACGCACCTCGACCGTCGCGAGCACCGGTCCGGTCGAGTCGTTGCGAACGGCGACGGTCGTCCCGGCCGGCTCGGGGGTCGCGGTGGCCGTCCGGGTCGGCGCGTCGCCGGCCGCGTCTGTCCCCTCGCGGACGGTCACGGTCCCCTCCTCGTACTCGCCGACGCCGAGCAGGCTCACCCACAGGCCGGACTGGAGGACGACGGCGGCGAGGACGAGTGCGACGGCGGCCGCGACGACGACCGCGAGCGCACGGCGTTCCATGCCCGACCGATGGGCTGGGCGGTGGGTAACGCTGTCGGTGTCGGGGACAGCGGAGGCGGGCGAACGACCACTGCGGCGGTCACCGCCGACGCCGGCCGCGAACGCCGCTGGAGAACAGTCGGCTCAGGCGCTCGCCTGCTGCAGTGCCGCTTCGATGTCGTCGGCCTGTGTCACGCCGACGAACCGCTCGACGATGCCGTCGTCGTTCTCGATGATGAGCGTCGGCAGCGACCGGACCTGGTATTCGTTGGCGATGTCCTGCTCCTCGTCGACGTCGATCTTCTCGAACTCGACGTCACCCCATTCCTCCTCGAGCTCCTCGAGAATCGGGTCCTGTGTCTTGCACGGACCGCACCAGTCGGCGTAGAAGTCCATGAGTGTAACCGTCATTGTACTCTCCCCATCGTTGTCCGTGAAATCAGATAAGGGTTATCAATGTGTGTTGACGCCTCACAACCCCGAATACAGGGGTCATAGCGGCGATAAGTTGGCGTTCGGTCGATTCTCCGGAGCGAAACCGACGGGATTCTCGAGACGGGGGACGTCCGGCGCTCGTCCGGACGTCCGTGACGCCGGTGGCTGGGGTCGCCCGGACAAAGGCGAAAGGCTTAGGCGGCCTGAGACGACAGGATTGACTATGAGCAGCGACAGCGGCGGACTGATGTCCAGTGCCGGACTCGTCCGGTACTTCGACGCCGAGGACACGAAAACCATCCGTATCGACCCGCGAACGATCGTCGCCTCCGGCCTCCTCTTTGGCATCCTGATGCTCGTGCTGAACGCGATGGCCTGAATCCACGACGTTTTCTTCCCCGGCCGTCGAACGTCGGCTATGCACTTCACACGACGCGAACAGCGGGCGCTTCGCGACGCCGGCGTCGACCAGGAGACCATCGAGGCAGCGTCGGCGGCCGTCGTCGAGGCAACCGAAGACGCGGCCGGGTCCCTCGAGGCCTTCTTCGAGGGGCGAGGGACGGTCTACTCCGACATGGACCTCGCCCACAGTTCGAGCGATATCCAGGAACACGACGTCGCGTACCTGGACCTGTTCACGCACGCCGACGACATCCGGGGGTACCTCCGGTTCGACACGTGGGGCGTCCCCGTCGAGGACGGGCGGGTGCTGGGCGACGACGTCGTCGAACTGTCGCTGGGCCCGACGGTCGATTCGCGGGTCCGCTTTGGCGCCACAGAGGACGTGTTATGACCGTCCGGGTCAGGGGCATCTACGCGACGGCGCTGACCCACCTGCTGACCGAGGCGGGCGTCGACGTGGTGCAGGCGTCGGGGCCGATACGGGAACGGTTCGACGCCGACTTCGCCACGCGGCACGCCGCCGTCGCCGTCGAGACGACCGGCGACCAGCAGGGCGTCGGCGTCGTCGGCGACCCCGAGCGCGTCGACGCGGTCCTGGACCTGCTCGCCGACCTCGGCCGGGACACGCTCTGGTGGGACGCACCGCTGCCAGCGGGCGCGGTGTACGCGGGCGAGGTGACCGAGACCCTGGGGAGCGGGGCCGTCGTGGACTGTGGCGACGGCGAGGGCTTTCTCCCCTACGGGAACGCCGCCGACCGGGTCGAGACGGGTGACTGCCTGCGCGTCCAGGTCGTCGACGCCAGCGCCCCCTGGACGGACGGCCGCCCGGTGCTCTCGACCACGCTTTCCGTCGGCGGCGAGGTGCTGACGCTGACCCGCGGGCGCTCGAACGCGACCACAGCGGGCGGCCCGGCGATGCTGGACGTCGTCGACGCCACCCCCCGCGAGGGCTGGGGCGTCTCCTGGGAGGCCGCGAGCGACGAGGCCGGGTTCGACGCGCTGGCCGACGCACTCGAAGCGGCCAACGAGCGGGCCGCGGCCATCGACGCGGCACTCGCGGACGCGGCGCCGCCAGCGGAGACTGCACCCGCCGGCTACGTCGACGACGAGCGGACGGTCTGGGTGTGGTTCGGCCGCGAGAGCCGCTTCGCGCTGGACGAGCACCGCCGCGCGGTGACGACGACGATGGCCGGCCACCACCGCGTGAAGGCCGGCGACCGGGCCGCCAGCGCCGCCGTCGACTACGTCGAGGCGCTGTGTGCCGACCCCGGTGCCGGCGAGGAGACGGACTTCCCCTTCGCCGTGACGGCCCGGCAGTTCGGCCCCCGCGAGGGCGACACGCTGGGGGTCGGCCACGGCAAGCCCGACGGCCGACTCGTCACGCTGAGCAGCGGCGAGGTCCAGTCTGTCGACCCGGACGGGACGGTGACCATCGAACGCGAGATGGGCGGCGGCGGGACCTACGACGCGCTGGGCACCCCTATGGAAGCCGGTGACGTCGCCCTGACGAAACTCAAGGAGGGACGCTGGTGGTACCCGACGACCTACCGCGGCGACGACGGGACCGCGAAGGGAACCTACGTCAACGTCTGTACCCCAGTCGAGATCTTCCCGGACGCGGCTCGCTACGTCGACCTGCACGTCGACGTGGTGAAACACCCGGACGGGACGGTCGAGCGGGTCGACGACGACGAACTCGCGGCAGCCGTCGAGACCGGGAACGTCCCGGAGGCACTCGCAAAGCGGGCGCGGAGCGTCGCGGCGGCCGTCGAGAACGCACTGCAGTAGGCCCGGTCAGCGCCGGTGCCGGCAGGCCCACAGCGCGACTGCCGAGAGTGCCGCCCCGACGCCGAACCCCGCGCCGCCGGCACCGGAGACGGCCGGGTCGTCGCCGGCCTGTGACTCGTCGGTCCCCGTCGTGCCGTCGGTCCCCGTCGCGCCGTCCCGGGGCGGGTCCGGGAAGGTGTAGAGCCCGGGCTGGACCTCGACCCCGCCGAGCGCGTTCGTGCTGGTGGCGGCGACTGTTCCCGCGGCCCGCTGGGCGGTCCAGAACGACGCGCGCTGGCTGTCGCGCCAGGCGAACACCTCGCGGGGGGCCGTCGGGTCGGAGACGTCGTGGACCGTGAGGCCGCCGAGGTACCACGAGGCGTAACACCGCCCATCGACGAGTTCGAAGTTGTGGGCCGTCGTCAGGACGCCGTCGCGCGTCGGGTTCTCCGAGGGTGGCGGCTCGATGGTCGCGAGGGCCCGGGGCGCCGTCGGGTCGCTGACGTCGAACAGCTCGATGCCGCTCGGCCCGCCGGCGCCGCCCTCGAGGCCGAACGTCTCGCTTCCCACCCCCAGGAGTGCCGCGTCCTCGCCGACGGTGACGTAGTGGTCGTTGCCGGGCGGGACGCGACTCTCGCGCCCGGGGTCGTCGACGGCCGCAAGCGTCGCCGGGTCCCGGCCCCGCACCTTCGAGACGAGTTCGGGCGCGGTCGGGTCCGAGACGTCGAGTATCCACGTCCCGGCGTCCCAGTGAGCGAGGTAGGCGCGGTCCCCCTGGACGGTGACGTCGTGCAGCGAGCGCAGGCCGGGCGAGACGTCCCGCCAGCGTGCGTCGACGTCGAACAGCGACCACGTGCCGGCCTCGCGTTCGGTTTCCGTGTCGACGACGACCAGCGGGTTCGCCTCGCGGCTGTTGGCGGTCAGGTAGGCGAAGCGGCCGTCGAAGTCGCAGTTGTGGACGGTCGAGTCGAACTCGTAGCCGGCGACTCGCCGTGGGTCCCGGCGGTCGCTCACGTCGTAGACCACGAGGCCGCGGGCCCCCTCGCTGGGGTGTGCCGGCCCGACGACCAGCAACCGGGACCCGCTGACGGCGAGGTCCTGGACGCGCTGCATGGGGCCGTCGGCGCTGTCGGCCAGCAGGTCTGTCTGTGTGCCGAGACGCCGCGGGTCCGACGGTGACTCGATGTCGACGACGACGAACCCGTCGCCGATAGCGACGTACGCCGTGTGGCCGTCTGGGCTGACGACGGCCTCGTGAGCAGCGGGGAGGTCGAGGACTCCAAGGGGCCCGTCGCCGGTCGGCGTCCCGGCGGGCGTGCCCGGGGTACCGTCGTCTGTCGGCGTCGGGTGGCCACGGGCGGTTCCGACGGCGAGGCCGGAACCGACGCTGGCGACCCCGATACTGCGGAGGAAGCGTCGACGGCGCATACCCACGTTCTGACCGGAAGCCAGAGAAGGGTTCCGGTAGCGTAGCACCCCCGCCTCAGTTGCCCTGGATCGCGTCGATGACCATCGCCGCGGCGACGACCGGTTCCGTCGGCACGTCGCTGGCGTCGTCGATGATAATCTGGTAGCGGTCCTTCAGGGAGAACTGGCCGTCGATGCGCCCGACGTGAGCGCCGTTCGCGTCGGTGATCTCGTACTTGTGGGGAATCCACTCGCCGAACGGGAGGACGTTCCGGAGTATCGTCACCAGCGCCCCGCGGGAGTCGATTCGGGCCAGTTCCTCGCCGGTCCCCGGGTCGCGAATCCGCCAGGTGTCCTGTAGCAAGGAGAAGTCGTTGTCCAGCACGACCACCTCCTCGCCGGTCCGGGAGTCGGTGAGGACGTAGTTGCCGGCGACGTCGAGCATACTCGCCGCTTTCACCGTGAACACGTCCTCGCCGTTCCCGTCGACGAACGGGAACTCCTCTTTGAGTTTGAACAGCTTCTGCTTGCCGCGGAGGACGACGTTGCCGGCGGCGTCCATCGCCTTGTACTTGTTGCGCACGAGGCTCTGTTCGACGGTGTAGGAGTCGTCGGTGAGGGCGAGACCGCTGATGTCGTACGTGGAGGGCGTGCTCATACCCCCGAATGCACCGGTCAGGACCTTCAACGTGTTGGCGCGGCGCCCCCTCGTCCGGGCGCAACCGACAGCGTTTCCCCGACCCAATCCCTGGACACGCCATAGATGAGTAAAGACGTCATCGAGGTCACGGGCGCAGCGGAACACAACCTCAAGGACGTCGACGTGGAGATTCCCCGCGAGGAACTCACCGTCGTCACCGGCCTCTCGGGGTCGGGGAAGTCCTCGCTCGCCTTCGAGACGGTCTACGCCGAGGGCCAGCGGCGCTACATCGAGTCGCTGTCGGCGTACGCCCGGAACTTCCTGGGCCAGATGGACAAGCCCCAGGTCGAGAACGTCGAGGGGCTCTCGCCGGCGATCTCCATCGACCAGAAGAACGCCGCGAACAACCCCCGCTCGACGGTCGGGACCGTCACGGAACTCCACGACTACCTCCGCCTGCTGTATGCCCGCATCGGCGTCCCGCACTGCCCGGAGTGTGGCCGCGAGGTGGGCGAGCAGTCGGCCCAGAACATGGTCTCGCGCCTCCTCGACCTCCCCGAGGGGACCCGCGCGAAGCTGTGTGCGCCAGTGGTCCGCGACCAGAAGGGCGCCTTCGAGGACCTGTTCGACGAGCTCGTCGGCGACGGGTACGCCCGCGTCGAGGTCGACGGCGAGGAGTACGACCTCACGCTGGACCGCCCCGACCTGGACGAGAACTACGACCACACCGTCGACGTCGTCGTCGACCGTATCACGGTCTCGACGGAGGCGCGATCGCGGATCACCGACTCCGTCGAGACGGCGCTCGGGGAGGCCGAGGGGACGCTGAAGGTCGTCCTCCCGGACCCGCCCGGGGGTGTGGCCGACGCGCTCGGCGGGTCGACCAGCCGTCGGACGGGCGACCTGGCCCACGACGAGGCGGACGCCGGGAGCGACGACCGCCTGGTCGTCGAACTCTCCGAGGACCTCGCCTGTACCCACTGTGGCATCGACATCTCCGAGATCGAGACCCGGTCGTTCTCGTTTAACTCCCCGCACGGTGCCTGTCCGGCCTGCGAGGGGCTCGGCGAGACCAAGGAGGTCGCCGAGGACCTCGTCGTACGCGACGAGAGTAAACCGCTGAAAGACGTCTTCGAGCCCTGGAGCTACGACCGGACGTACTACTCCCGGCAGCTGGACAACGTCGCCGAGCACTTCGGCGTCTCCGTCCACACGCCCTTCGAGGACCTGGACCCGGGGATTCGCCGGCAGTTCCTCTACGGGACCGACGACGTCGTCCACTTCCAGTGGCGCACCAAGAACGGCACCCGTGAGAAGACCGAGCGCTTCGAGGGCGTCATCCCCAATCTCGAGCGCCGGCACGTCGAGACGGACTCGGACCGCGCCCGCGAGCACATCGAGGACTTCATGGCGACGACGACCTGTCCCGACTGCGAGGGGACGCGCCTGAAAGCCGAGTCCCGCGCGGTTCTGGTGGACGGCACCGCCATCACCGAGGTCAACCAGATGTCGATCGGCGACGCGCTGACCCACTTCGAGGGCCTGGAGGCGAACCTCTCGGCGCGCGACCGGAAGATCGCCGAGGAGATCCTCAAGGAGATCCGCGCCCGCCTGGGCTTCATGAAGGAGGTCGGCCTGGAGTACCTGACGCTGGACCGCGAGGCCGCGACGCTCTCGGGCGGGGAGAGCCAGCGCATCCGCCTGGCGACGCAGATCGGCTCGGGACTCGTCGGCGTCCTCTACGTGCTCGACGAGCCCTCCATCGGCCTGCACCACCGCGACAACGACCGCCTGCTGAACACCTTAGAGGAACTGCGCGACCTGGGCAACACCCTGCTGGTCGTCGAACACGACACCGAGACGATGCGGCGGGCCGACAACATCATCGACATGGGCCCGGGTCCCGGCCGGCGCGGCGGCGAGGTGGTAGTCAACGGCCCCGTCGAGGAGGTGATGGCCGCCGACGACTCCGTGACCGGCGAGTACCTCTCCGGGGAGCGGGCGATTCCGGTCCCGGAGGAGCGTCGACCGGGCGACGGGACGCTCACCGTGCGGGGTGCCCGCCAGCACAACCTCGCGGACCTCGACATCGAGTTCCCGCTGGGGACGTTCACAGCCATCACCGGCGTCTCGGGGTCGGGTAAGTCGACGCTAATGCACGACGTGCTCTACAAGGGCCTCGTGCGCCGGATGAACGACACCGACGTGAACCCCGGCGAGCACGACGCCATCGAGGGCATCGACAACATCGAGACGGTCCGGTTGATCGACCAGTCGCCAATCGGCCGCACGCCCCGGTCGAACCCCGCGACCTACACCAACGTCTTCGACCACATCCGCGAGCTGTTCGCCGAGACCAGCCTCTCGAAACAGCGGGGCTACGAGAAAGGGCGGTTCTCCTTCAACGTCAAGGGCGGCCGCTGTGAGGGGTGTGGCGGCCAGGGCACCGTCACCATCGACATGAACTTCCTCTCGGACGTGGAGGTGCCCTGCGAGGAGTGTGGCGGCGCCCGCTACAACGACGAGACGCTGGACGTCACGTACAAGGGCGCGACCATCGCCGACGTCCTGGAGATGACCGTCGAGGAGGCCTACGACTTCTTCGAGAGCCACAGCGGCATCCGGCGGCGCCTCCAGCTCCTGAAGGACGTCGGGCTGGACTACATGAAACTCGGCCAGCCCTCGACCACCCTCTCGGGCGGGGAGGCACAGCGCGTCAAACTCGCAGAGGAACTGGGCAAGAAAGATTCCGGCGAGACGCTCTATCTGCTGGACGAGCCCACCACCGGGCTCCACCCCGAGGACGAGCGAAAGCTCATCGACGTGCTCCACCGCCTGACCGACGACGGCAACACCGTGGTGGTCATCGAGCACGAGCTGGACCTGGTGAAGAACGCCGACCACATCCTCGACCTCGGACCGGAGGGCGGGGAGAACGGCGGGACGCTCGTTGCCGCGGGTACCCCGGAGGAGGTCGCACGGACCGAGGAGTCCTACACCGGCCAGTACCTCCGCGACCTGCTGCCCAGCGTCGACCTGGAGGGGCCACGGGCCGACCGCGAGGTGGCCCAGCCGGCCGCCGACGACGACTGAGACAGGGTGGGTCGACCCCCTGGCCGACTGCGGACCAACGTTTTTGTTTTCGGCGATTGAGGCCGCGGACATGGCAGGTGCGACATCTGACCAGGTGCAACGGAAACGGGGTCTCGGGGGACTCGCGCAACAGGCGAACCCGGCGTTCGCGGTGGGGGCGGTGGCGGTGCCGCTCCTGGCGCTCGCGGCCGCGCTGGTGACCGGGAACCTCAGGTCGCTCACGTACGTCCACGTGATGGCCGGGGTGCTGTGGACCGGCATCGACCTGTTCATGGGGCTGGTGCTGGGGCCGGTGCTGGGCAGCCAGGAACCCGAACAGCGGGCGGCGTTCTTCACGACGTTCACGCCGAAGATGACCTTCCTGATGCCGGCGCTGGCGGTGGTGACCATCGTCGGCGGCATCGTGCTGGCGCTCAGACTCGGGAAGTTCCCCAACGCCGACCCGTGGCTGGCGCTCATGACGGCGGCGACGCTGATCCCCGTGGTGGTGCTCATCGGGTACCAGTTCGACGCGCTGACCGACCCGAAGACGCTCGTGGCGCTCGGCGTGGCAGTGGTCGGGTCGGGGGCGTATCTGGTGACGACCCTGCCGGAGTTCGCGATGACCTCGCCGTGGATCGTCGCGGCGCTGGCGATCGTCACGCTGCTGTCGGTGCAGGGCTTCGGCGTCATCCTCCCCGGCGAGATACGCATCTACCGGCAGGTGGTCTCGGCGGACCCCGACGTCGACCTCATATCGGACATCGGGATGCGAAACGCCAAGCTGGGCGGTATCCAGGGCCTGATGCAGCTGGCTATCGTCTTCGTGATGGTCGGCATCCGGTGGACGTGATAACCGAAACGTTATCTGGGACTCGCACAAGGTGTCAGATAGAATGACATTACTCGACGGTGGAGACTCGCTCGAGGCGCTGGCCGAGCTCCCGACCATCGCTCATCCCACCGCGTCGCCCGACGGCGAGGCCGTCGCCCTGTACTACGACGGGACCGGGCGCAACGAACTCCACGTCGTCGACGTCGAGACGGGCACACTGACCCAGTGGAGCGACGGCGAGGTACCCGGGGACCCACGCTGGCACGTCGAGTGGAGCGCCGACGGCGACCGGGTGTTCTTCCACCGCGACGAGGCCGGCGACGAGCAAAACGACGTCTACGCCATCGACGCCGAGGGCCGCGTCGAACCGGTGGTCCGGATGGACGGCCAGGTGACCGTCGAGGACGTCGGCGCGGACGGGCGGACGCTCCTCCTGGGCGGGACCCGCGACGGCCAGCGGAACCTCTACTGCCACGACCTGCGGACCGGCGAGACGACGAAACTCACTGAGTACGAACGGCCCGTCCGGAATGCGGAACTCTCCCCGGACTGCGAGCACGTCGCCTACGCAACCAACGAGACGGCGGACTTCGAGAACCTCGACGTCTACGTCGCCGCGGCCGACGGGTCGGACCCGCGGGTCCTGCCCATCGGCGAGACGGGCGCGGAGACGGTGCCCGTCGACTGGGGGCCCGGGGGCAATCGTCTGCTCGTCGCGGACAACAGCGCCGACCTGATGCGGAGCGCCGTCTACGACCTCGAGACGGGCGGCGTTCACTGGTTCGGCAGTGGGTACGAGGAGGAGCCACACTGTTTTCTGCCAGACGGCGAGCGAGTCGTCGCGCTCCGGACCCGCGAAGCGACGACGCTGCCGGTCGTCTACGACGTCGGGGGACGCGGCGAGGAGCCGGTCTACCTGCCGGAGGGGGTCAGTTCGTTCGGGCGAACCGCCACCCTGGGCGACGACCGTCTCCTGTTGACCCACACGACGCCGACACAGCGGCCGGAGGTCCTCGTCTACGACCTCGCCACCAAGGAGGCCTCGACGGTACTGGGCGCGGAGTACGGTCCGTTCAGCCCGTCTGATTTCGCCGAGGCGGAGTACGTCACCGTCGAGTCCGACGGCGTCCCGGCGACGCGCCAGGCGGCCGTCGAACACGAACCGGCCGCGTCCCTGGAGATCGGGGCGCTACTGTACGACTCGGGGGCGCGGCCGTCGCCGCTCGTCGTCACCCCCCACGGCGGGCCGCGGACGATGAACACGAAGGCGTTCGACCGGTACGCACAGTTCCTCGTCCAGCAGGGTTACAGCGTTCTCCAGGTGAACTACCGCGGGTCGTCCGGTCGCGGCCGGTCGTTCGTCCGCGAGCTGTACGACGATCGGGGCGGGGCCGAACAGGGCGACGTGGCGACGGTGACCGAACACGTCGTCGCGGAGCGCATCTGGATCGACCCCGACCGCGTCGCCGTCTTCGGCGCGTCCTACGGCGGGGACTCGACGTACTGGCAGCTGGTCCAGTACCCGGACCTCTACGACGCGGGGGTCGCCTGGACCGGGCTGACCGACCGGCCGCGTATGTACGAGACGACGATGCCACACTACCGGACGGAACTGCTGGAGAAGACCCTCGAGACGCCCGCGGACACCCCCGACCAGTACCGGGAGCGCTCGCCGGTCGACTACGTCAGCAACCTCTCGGCCCCGCTGTTGGTGCTCCACGACGTCACCGACCGGGGCGTCCCGGGCTCGCAGGCCCGCCGGTTCCGCCGGGCACTCGACACCTACGGCTACACGGAGGCCGAGGAGGGCGACTACGAGTACGTCGAACTCGGCGGGGAGAGTCACGTCCCCTCGGACGTCGAACAGAAGAAACGCCGCTTTCGCCTGCTCGCGGACTTCCTCGACCGGCGGCTCTGACCGGTCGCGCCGCCAACAGATTTCTGTCGCGCCGACGCCAACGGTGGGTCATGTACGTCTACGGCGGACTCACGGACCGCGTGCTGGTCGGCGACGGCACGGAGTGGACCGACCGGCTCCGGGGCCGGACCGTCGAGTGCGTCGCGGCCGACGCGGCGGCCCCCGAACGGGCGTTCGTCGGCACCGTCGAGGCGGGCCTCCAGCGGACGGCGGACGGCGGCGAGACGTGGACCGCTGCGCTCGAGGCCGGCGACCGGGTCACTGGCGTCACCGTCAGTCCCCACGACCCCGAGGTGGTGTGGGCGGGGACCGAACCCAGCGCGGTCTACCGGTCGACGGACGGCGGCAGGTCCTGGACCGGGCGCGAGGGGCTGACAGAGCTGCCGTCGGCCCCGCGCTGGTCGTTCCCGCCCCGCCCCCACACGCATCACGTCCGCTGGATGGCGGTCGCCCCGGACGACCCCGAGCAGCTGTACGTCGCCATCGAGGCCGGGGCGTTCGTCCGCTCTCCCGACGGCGGTGCGACGTGGGTCGACCACCCCGACGGCGCCCGGCGGGACAACCACACGCTCGCGACCCACCCTGACGCCCCCGACCGGGTCTACACCGCCGCGGGCGACGGCTACGCGCGCTCGGACGACCGTGGCGAGACGTGGACGGCCCCGCAGACGGGGCTGGACCACCAGTACGTCTGGAGCGTCGCCGTCCACCCCGAGGACCCGGACGTGGTCGTCGTCGCCGCCGCGAGCGGTCCGTACGCGGCCCACAGCACGACCGGCGAGAGTTACCTCTACCGCCGGACGGGCGGGGCGTGGACGCGGTCGATGGCGGGCCTGCCCGCCCCCGACGGACTCGCCCGGGCGGTGCTCGCGACCGACGACGAGGCCTTCTACGCGCTCACCAACCACGGCCTCTTCCGGTCGGCCGACGGCCGCGAGTGGGACGCGGTTGGCCCCTGGCGAGACGCCTCCGACCAGGTGCCCCGGGGACTGGCAGTCGTCTAGAGCGCGCCGTCGAGGAGGACGACGGCGCCGGTGGTCGCCACGGCCAGGACCCCGGCGACGGCGAGAATCCGGAGGGCGCGCTTCCGGTCGGCCCTGACCGCCTCGCGTTCCGCGACGGCGCCGCTGGACCCGCCCGACCCGGAGAGGTCGTAGCGGGCAAGCGCCCCGAAGGCGACGCAAAACTGGAAGTAGTCCTGGAGGACGCCGACCCACCCGCCAAAGAGGAAGGGCGCGGTCGCCCACAGCGCGGTGTCGGGCAGCTGCCCGAGCGCCACCGCGATGACGATTGCCGCCGCGACACCGAACGACCCGACACCGGAGAGCCGGCGTGCCCGACGCTGGTCGGCCCCGATGTTACAGACCCCCGGCTGGTACTCGACCATGGCACCGATTGGAGGGCCGGGGATAAATCGACTCGGGACCGAACCGGCCACCCGCGGTCGACACCGCTCACACCCGGATCGGCAGCACCTGCGTTTTTGTGATTTCGGTGTGTACGTCCGGCGATGTCCCCGACCGACCCCTCCACCCGGACCACACGCGCCGTCTGGACGTACGCGCTCGTCGGCGGCCTCGTCTCGCTCCCGGTCACGGCGGCCGCCTACTGGCAGACCGGCACCGAACTGAGCCTCAACGTCGTGTTTCTCGGCGGCCTGCTGGCCGGCACACTCGCCCGGCGGCAGGGGCTCTCTGGCACTCGGACCGGGTTCCGGGCCGGCCTGGTCGGCTCGCTGCCCGCGCTCTGGATGGGGGCCGACCTGGGCGGCTTCGTCGCCGGCCTCGCCGAACCGGCGTGGTTTCGCGCGGTGCAGGTCGTCGTTCTGGTCGTCCTCGTCGCGGCACTGTTCGGGCTGGGTGCGCTGCTTGGCTCGCTCGGCGGCCGTCTCGGCGCCTGGTTCGTCGAACGGTTCGGCGGCCGTCGGCCGTCGACCGCCGGGCGCTGACCGGAATCGGGAACATATTTGACGCGTGACACCCACACCGGAGGTATGCACGACGTCGTCGTGGTCGGGGCCGGACCGGCCGGGTCGCGCTACGCCCGCCGGGCCGCCCAGCGAGGGCTCGACGTGCTCGTCTTCGAACAGGGGACGGTGGGCGAGCCGCTGGCCTGTTCGGGCCACGTCAGCACCGACATCTGGGAGTACACCGAGGACGCCCGCGACGAGCTGTTCCAGAACGCGATCTCGGGCGCGCGGTTCCACACCGGCGGACCGGGCAGCGCCGACCACCCGTTCTACCGGGACGAGGTCATCTCGAACGTCATCGACCGCGTCGGCCTGGACCGCCACCTGGCGGACCTGGCGCGGGAAGCCGGCGCGGACGTCCGCGAAGGCCACACCGTCGTCGGGGTCAGCGAGGACCGCGACGGCGTCCGCGTCAAGGTTCGCGGCCCGGACGGCGTCGAGACCCACCGGGCGAAGCTGGTCGCCGGCTGTGACGGTCCCAAGAGCCGCGTCCGGCGGGAACTGGACATGCCCGACCCCGGCGAACTGCTCCACGGCGTGCTCGGGTTCACCGACGAGGTCGACGACGGCGACTTCGTCGACGTCCACCTCACCGTCCCGCGCTTTTTCGCCTGGCGCATCCCGCGCGGCGAGGCGGGCGTCGAGTACGGCCTCGCCGTGCCGCCGGGCGACGACGCCCGCGGTCGTTTCGAGGCGTTCTGTGCGGGCTACGGCGTCGAGACGGACCACCGCTGCTCGGGCCTCATCCCCGTCGGCCCGCCCAGGCGAGTCACCGGCCGCCGGTCGTTCCTCGTCGGGGACGCCGCCGCCCAGACCAAACCGTTCACCGGCGGCGGCATCCTCTATGGCATGACCGCGGCGGACCACGCGGCCCGCGAGATCGACCCCGACGACCCGGGGACGCTGGGCGACTACGAGCGGGCGTGGCGGGCGGACCTCCGCTCGGAGATTCGCCTGGGGCATGCCGTTCGCGCCGGCTACTCGATGCCCGAACCGGTCCAGAAACTCGGCATGCGCGCCTTCGAGGGGGAAATCGGGGTCCACATGGACCGGCCGACGACGCTGTTCTCGCGCGAGCAGCTGCGGGCGCTGCTCACGCGGCCCTGAGGGTGGTCAGTTCGACGGGGATGTGACCCGCGCCACGATTCGCTTGTAGCCGAGCAGGTAGACGCCGGCGTAGAGCGCGATGGCGCCCATCCACAGCTCCCACAGGCCGAGCATCGACTGGCCCGCAAGCAGGTTCGCGAGGCCCGCGCTCTCGGTCAGCGCCCCCACGACGGTCAGCAGGCCGGCGGCGACGAGCGAGAGCAGCAGGTCGGCCAGTTCGGTGACGATAGCGTTCATCACTCACGCCAACGCCGCTTTCGACTATAGGCCTTTCTGAAACCGAAACACACGTGTCGCCCCCCGTGAGAGACGACTGGTATGGGACACACGCGTCAGATGGACCACGCGACGCTCGCCAAACGCGGCTTCCTGCTCGGCGTCGGCCTCTTCGCGCTCGGCGTGCTCGGCGAGGCCTCCGGGCCCGCCCTCGTCGGCCCGCTGCCGGCCTGGGGCGACATGCTGTTGACCGACATGGAAGGGTTCGGCATCCTCCTCGCGCTGTTCTCGCCGCTCGTCTTCGGCATCGTGCTGCCGCTCGTCGAGTGATCGACGGCGGTCGAACCAGGTACAACCTATTTACGGGGCGCCGGCGACTCTCTGCCGTATGGAAGCCGCTCGCTTCACTACGGCATCGGCAGTGGTCGCCCTGCTGGGGTGTGTCGTCGCGTTCGTCGGACCACTCGCGCTCGGTGCGAACCCGGGCATCCGCGGGAGCGTGACGCTCTCGGCGGTGGTGGGTGCCGTCTTCGCCGCCAAGAACCTCCTGACGATTCGCGGCCGCGGCCGCCCCCGCCTCGCCGCGGGCGTCATGGCGACGGCCGTCGGCGTGTGGCTCATCCTCGCACCGCTCCAGTACGGGAACGTGCGACCGGCGTTGACCGCAGTCACGCAGTTCGGCGGGATGAGTCTCGCGGCGTTCTCGGCGTACACGGCGCTGGTCGCCGTCGAGTACTATCTGGGCGAGTCGGACCTGGCGGCCGACGACGCGGGTTACTCGTAGGTCGGCAGTCGCGCCGACGTCGCAGAGCCCTCGACGAAGGGCAGGGACACCCGCTGGGCCCCGACCGGGTCGTCGTCGACGCGGACGGTCAGCGCGTCCGCGGGCAAATCCCAGTCCAGGGTCGCCATGGCGATGGGGGCCGCGCGCATCGGACTGTCGACGGCGCGAGTCACCTCGCCGACGTGCTCGTCGCCGGCGAAGACGGCCGCGCCCGGTTCGGGCAGGGCCTCGACGGCCAGGCCGGCGAGTCGCGTGCTCGGGTGCCCGCGGTTCTCGACCCGGGAGACGACTTCCTGGCCGACGTAACACCCCTTCTCGAAGTCAAGCGCGTTGCGCAGGCCCAGGTCGTTCGGGAGGGCCCCCTCGATCTCGGTGTCGAACAGCGGCGTCCCCGCCTCCAGCGTCAGCGTCTCCCAGGTCGTGTACCCGAACGGGACGGCGTTGAGCCCGCGGTTGACGAGCGTGTCGAACACCCGCTCGGCGTCGTCGGCGCGACAGATGACGTCGTAGCTCTCCTCGCCGGCGAGGTTGTCGGTCCGGACGACGGTCACGCCCGCGTCGCCCAGTTCGCCCCGGTCGAACGTGAGCGGCGCCTCGGGCGAGGCCGCCTGGTGGAGCACGCTCGCGATCTTCTCGGTTGACTTCGGCCCGTGGACGCCGAAGGTGGCGAAGTCGTCGGTCGCGACCTCGAACGCGACGTCCTGGATGAACGTCTTCTCGGCCCACGCCTCGGCCAGGGACTCGGCCGTCTGTGGCGGGGTGAAGACCAGTAGACGCTCGCCGGCGTTGTAGACGTACATGTCGGTCTCGACCCGGCCCTGTGGGTCGAGCAAGAGCGCGTAGGTCCCCTGTCCGTCGGCGTCGGGGACGCGGTTCGAGACGGCGTTGTCGACGTACTCGACCCGGTCCTCGCCAGTGACGACGACGACGCCGTAGCCGAACTCGCAGACGCCGACGACGTTCCGAACTGCGCGGTGGGTCCGCTCGGGGCGGCCGTAGTTGTCGACGACGCGCCGACCCCCCACCTCGCGGAACGTCGCGTTGTGAGCCTCGTGGACAGCCTCGAGAACGGTCATTGTACACCGGTGGGGCCTTCGCGGGGAAAAGCGTCCCGTTAGCGGCGCCGTGCCAGGAAGGCCGCCGCGAGGGCCACTGCGACCAGCGCGGCGACGGGGGTGAATCCGGGGCCCGCTATGCCCGTCGAGTCCGTCGTGGGCTGGTCGGTGGCCGTCGGTGTGGCCGTCTCGGTCGGCGACTCCGTCCCGCCGCCGGACTGGACACCCTCGACGGTGACGGTCGCCGTCAGCGACCCGTTCTCGGCGGAGAAGGTCACGTTCCCGGCCGTCGGGACGGTGGCGGTTATCTCGCCGTCCGCGTCGGTAGTGCCGACCACCTCCTCGCCCCGGCGGACCGTCGCGTTGGGCACCGCCTCACCGTACTCGTCGGTGACCATCAGGCGGACCGACTCGTCGACCACCACGCGTTCGTTGGCCGACGTCAGGTCGATGCGGGGCGTCCGCGAGATGGAAACGTTGACCGTCGTCTCGGACTCCTGGATGGCGAGACGCTGTTCGTATGTCTGGTAGCCGTCCTTGGTGATCCGGACGTCGTAGCGGTCGTTGACCGGTACCGAGATCGTCGCCCCGCCGTCCGAGAGGGTCTGGATGGAGCCCACGTCGCCGACGCGTATCCGTGCCCCGCGCATCGGTTCGGCCGGGTCGAAGTGGTCGTCGACCACTGAGAACGTGACGAGGACCGACCCCTCGGTCAGCGTGAGCGACGTCTCGTTCTCGCCGACGAAGGTGGAGCGGGTCGTGTTCCGGAAGTACCCCGCCTTGGTCGCGATGACGGTGTAGGTTCCCTCCTCGATAGGCGCGGTGGTGACCGTCCCGTCGCTGCCGGTGCGCTGGTCGGTCACGTAGTTCCCGTCGGTGTACAGCCGGACGTGGGCGTCCTCGACGGGGCTGTCGTCGGTCCCGACGACGGACACCGTCGCGGTGGCCGCGGGCGAGACGTCGACGTCGACGCTGCGGGTCGAGGCGTCCTCGACGGTCAGCGGGACGTTGCGGACGTACTCGTCGTCGTGGACGGATATCCGGACGTCAGCGCCCTCGGGGACGTCGACGAGCGCCTGGCCGTTGGCACTGGTCGTCTCGTTGACCGGGCCGCCGCCGTCCCACCGCGCCGAGATGTCCATGTTGCTCAGCGGGTCGCCGTCCTGATCGACGACGGTGACCGTAAGCGTCACCTGTGACTGTGCCGTCGCGGCCCCCGACAGCACCACCGTACTGCCGGCCACGACCAGAAAGAGGACGAGCAGTGTCGCGGCTCGACTCCGATTCTTGAGCATATACGGACACTTCTCGCGGGAGCCTTTAACAGTATGGTCGTATTACCGGGGTGAGAGACAGCGGGGCCTGGGGGTCAGGGGCGGTCGTCGGACTGGGCCGCGACGAGTCGCTCCACCTCGGTGGGCTCTATCGGCGTCAGCGCCCCCGGCATCGTCCGCGTGAGCGCGGCGGCCGCGACGCCGTGGGACAGGGCCTCGTCGAGCGGGACGTCCGCGACGAGGCGTTCGAGGACGGCGCCCACGAAGGCAGCGTGCTGGCCGGTGTCGTCGACCGGCTCCGTCTCGACAGCGTCCCGTTCGTGGATGACGTTGTCGTGGAAGGCGACGGCACCGTACTCGTTTCGCGTCAGGACCACCGTCTCGAAGCCGTAGTCCGCGGCGATGGCGTGGGCCATCTCGCGCGGGCGGCCGTTCGTATCGAACAGGGCCTCGGCCTGGCTCTCGCCCGCAAAGAGGACGTCGACGGCGTCGAAGAGGCCGGACAGCGTCTCGAAGGCCCGTTCTGTGGTCCACAGTCCGGGGTGAAAGTCCAGGTCCAGCGCCGTCGTTCCCGGCATGGCCCGCAGCAAGGCGCCCGCCGTGTCGGCGGCCGTCTCTGACAGCGCGGCCATCGACCCGGCGACGAACAGCGCGTCGGCGGCCCGGAGGCGGTCCATCGGGAGCTCGCCGGGTGTGAGCGTCGCCATGGCGGCGCCGTGCCGGTCCTGGAGGAGGCGGGTCTCCCGCGGGGGCGCGGCGTCCTCGTGGAAGGACAGGCCCTGACGGCCGCCCGCCGGGTCGGCCCAGACGACGTCCGTCTCCAGCCCGTGTTCGTGGAGTTCGGCGACGACGCGGCGCCCGAGCGGCGAGTCGGGGAGCTTCGAGACCCAGACGGCGTCGCCACCGAGGCGGTGGGCGGTGGCGGCGGCGGTGCTGGCCATCCCGTCCGTGTGGAGGGTCACCTCGTCGGCGGTTTCGAATCTGTGACCGGCCGGTGGCGAGAAGCGGAGGGCCGTCTCGCCGACCGTGACGAGTGTCATATCCCCCCATCGAGAGACTGGGGCTTAGTTCAACCGGCTAGGAGCGGCGGCCGCCGTGGCCCGGATAGTCCCGCTCGAAGCGGTCCTCGAGTTCGATCCGGTTCACCTCGATGACGGTCGGCCGGCCGTGGGGACAGGCGTAGGGGTTCTCGCAGTCGTCGAGCGCCGCGAGCAGGTCGCGTACCGAGCCCTCGGTGAGCGACGTGTTGCCGGTCACCGACGGATAGCACGCCAGGTCACCCAGCAGCTCGTCGGCTGCCTGTTCGACCGTCGCGGCCGCCTCGTCGTCGCCCGAGACGAACTGGCCGAGGACGTCCCGGACCAGGTCGGGCCCGGCGGCGTCCGCGACGACACCCGGCACCGTCCGCACCTCGACGGTCCGCTCGCCGGTGCGGGCGGTGTGAAAGCCAAGGCTGGCCAGCGCGTCGGCCCGGCCCTCGAAGACGGCGGCCTCGCGGGCGGTCAGTTCCAGTTCGACCGGGTCGGCCAGCGCCTGGGTCGTCGTCTCGCCCTCGAACTGGCGTTGGAGCCGCTCGTAGTTGACCCGCTCGTCGGCGGCGTGCTGGTCGACCAGCAGGAGGCCGTCGTCCGTCTCGGCGACGACGTACGTGTCGTGTAACTGACCGAGGATGCGCATCGACGGGAGCGAGTCGTGGGTCGTCTCGGGAGCCTCGCCCAGGCGCTCCTGGTCGTGGCCGCCGGAGAACTTCCGGGACGCGGACTGCTCGCGAGCGTCGGGCGACTCGTCCGGTTCGGTCGCCGTGTCGGTCGTGTCACCGGCATCAGTGGTCGCACGGGCCGTCTCACTCCTCTCCGTGGTGCTACCACTCCAGGCAGAACTGGGACCGGTGCTGTCGTCGGTGGCGCCACTCGCCTCACTGGTGGTGTTGCCCGTGTTTCCGGCGGCGTCAGTCTCGTCACCGGGTACCGGGTCGTCCGTCGTTCGACCCGAAGCCGAGGCGTCATCGAGGTCGTCGCTCCCCGACCGGTCCGGGCTGATCTCGGTCTGTTCCGGCGCCGAGCGGCCCCGCGGTGCCGACGAGCGAAGCAGTCCCTCCCGGAGCAGGGCGTCCTCGACGGCGGTCCGGACCTGCCGGCGCAGGCCCTCGTCGTCGGCGAACCGGACCTCCATCTTCCGGGGGTGGACGTTGACGTCGACATCCCCGGCGGGCACGTCGAGGAAGACGACGGCGAAGGGGTAGCGGTCGGGGGCGATCTGGGTCCCGTAGGCGTCGATTACCGCGTCGCGGACGGTGCCGGCGCGGACGTACCGGCCATTGACGTACGTCGTGAGGTACTCCCGGCCGGCGCGGTTCGTCTCGGGATGGGAGACCAGGCCGGAGACGCCGTCCAGCGGGCCGTCGGGGAGGTCGTCAGTTTCGAGCGGAATCATAGCGGTGGCAACCTCCCGGCCGTACACCGACAGCACCGTCTCGCGCAGGTCGCCCTGGCCGGTCGTCGCGAACGTCTCGCGGCCGTCGTGGGACAGCGACACCGCGACGTCGGGGTTGGCCAGCGCGTAGGACGTGACGACGGTGTTGACGTGGGCGAACTCCGTCGAGGCCTGCTTGAGATACTTCCGTCGGGCGGGGACGTTGTAGAAGAGGTCCGCGACCTCGATGGTCGTCCCCTCGGGACACCCTGCCGGCCCGACCGAGGTTACCTCGCCGCCCTCGAGGACGAGTTCGGTGCCGACGTCGCCCCCGCGGGGCCGGGTGGTGACGGTGAGCCGGGAGACGGCGCCGATGGCGTGGAGCGCCTCGCCACGGAAGCCCAGCGTGCCGACGCCACCCTCCAGGTCCGCGATGTCGCGTATCTTCGAGGTGGTGTGTTTCTCGACGGCGCGCGTGACCGCCTCGCGGTCCATCCCGACCCCGTCGTCGCTGACGCGGATGCCCTCGGTGCCGCCGGCCTCGACGGCCACCGAGACGCGGGACGCGTCCGCGTCGATGGCGTTCTCGACCAGTTCCTTGACGACCGAGGCCGGCCGCTCGACCACCTCGCCGGCGGCGATGCGCTCTACGGTCTGGTCGTCGAGTTGCCGGATGTCGGTCATGACGTCCCCCGCATGTCGTCGGTGATAGCGGCCGGGGCGACTTGAGCGTGTCCCGTGTGCGAGCAAAGTGTTAACATGGAACAGTCCTCAGCTGTACACGGTGGAGTCCCATGTGCCACGACAGAGGACGGATACCACCGTGGAACCGCGACCAGGAGAGAATGGACGACAGCGAGACGGCCGACGACGACCTGCCATCGTTCCTCAACGAGGCAAACGAGGACGACGAGGTCGAAGTACTGACCGACGGCGGCGACGAGAGCGGTTGAGCCGGCGACCGGCCGGCAGGACGCCCGTTTTTTCCGTCACCGTCCGGGCCCTACAGTGAAGTGCGCCGGCGTCGACACACCGACCATCGAGAGTCAATGGAGAAATACGACCAGCTCTATCACCTCTACCGGACGACCGACACCGAGACGCTGCGGGCCTACCAGGAGTTCGTGGACCTCTTTCCCCCGTTGCGGTCGACGGTCGCCCTCGACCAGTGGGACGCCGTGCGGGCTGAACTCGACGAGCGCAAGGCGGCCATCGCCGAGGAGTTCCCGACGACCGGAGAGACCTACGCCGAGCTCGCCGCGCGCCTGACCCGCGAGGAGGCGTTCACCGCGCTGGACCTCTACTCGAAGTACGACCGGCCGGTGAACGTCCTCGTGCTCGACGTCGACGAGACGCTGCGGTCGGCCGGCGACACGGACAACGAGATCCCCCGGAGCACGCTCCACCTCCTGACGGAGTTCCACGAGCGGGGCGTCCCCATCGTCGTCGTCACCGGCCAGACCTTAGAGAACGTCAAGGGGTTCATGATACAGGGTCTGGGCAACGAAGTCGTCTCCTCGGGGGACGTGAGCATCGTCTACGAGACGGGCAACGCCGTCTTCACGCCGGGCCACGGCCCCGACACGAAGCGGTTGCTCTACGAGCGCCTCGATCCCGAGATCGGCAGCGTCTTCGAGACGGTGCGCGGGCGGGTCCTCTCGGAGGCACCCGACTCGATTCGCCGCGGCTGTCACCTCCAGGGCAACGAGTTCAACGTCACGCTCAAGCCCAACGCCGAGGTAGGGAGCGAGGCCGCCGCGGCGGTCATCGACGCGGCGGTCTGTCACCTCTGTGCGCTCGTCGGCGAGGCAGTGGTCGAGGCAGTCGACGAGCCGGTCGACGACCCCGCGGCGCTCGCCCGGACGTACTTCGCGAGCGACCCGGAACTGGCCCGCGTGTTCGCCGACGCCGGCGCGTCGACCGACGCGGAGCTCGGCGGTGCCCCCGAGTCCGTGCTGGCGGTCTTCGAGCGTATCGACCTGGGCTACTACGAGGCCGACGCCGTCGAGCTGGTCAGTCTGGAACTGGACAAGGCAACCGGGGTCCAGGAAGCCTTCGACGTGCTGGGCATCGAGGACCCCTTCGGCATCGTGATGGGCGACAGCAAGAGCGACCTGCGCGTGATGGAGTGGGTGGCCGGGGCCGACGCCGGCATCGCCGCGGCCCCGGAACACGCCTCGCAGGCCGTCCTCGACCACGTCCGGGCCCACGACGACCTGGTCTACGAGCCTGGCGAGGCGAGTTCGATCCTCCACGTCGTCTACGGGTTGAACCTGCTCGCCGACCTCGACGAACGCCGGTCCTGACCGTCTCCGTCGCCCCGGTACTCCACGACCCGGCACAACAGTTAGACGGGTCGCGACCCAACGCGGAGGCATGTCACTCGAGAACGTGTTCGGGAAGGTCCCGGACCCCGCGTCGTACACCTTCCCGGACTACTCGCTCCCGCAGGGCGACCCGGTTCGACCGGTCGCCGTCACCGCGGCGGAGCTGACGGCGCTGCTCGACCTCTACGAGCAGTTCGCCGGCGTCGATCCCAGCGGGATGGGCTCGAACCCGTTCGTTCAGGCGACCAGCGACTTCCTCGAACAGACCTTCGGAACCCCGCTCAAGCGGCCCGACGAGCGGCTCCACGACGACATCGCGACGATGCTCAACGACTTCTCGGAGGACCTCGGGGGTGCGTCGATGGGCGTCGTCGACGCCACGCCGGCCCACCACCGGACGCTGTATTTCTTCCTGACCAGCTGCAAGGCCTACCACGTCGCCCCGCACGTCCGGTTCGACCCGCCTGCGGCGGCCATCGAGACGCTCTACGACGTCTACGAGCGCGTCACCGACCAGGAGTTCTACCTGAAGCGGCCGAAGTCGGTGCTCGAGTGAGCTGCCGGGCGGAATCGGTCCGTATTTCACGCCCGCGCCGAGAGTGACGGGTATGGCCAGCGACGACGAACTCCCGGAGATTCCGGTCGTCTGTCCCGAGTGTGACACCCGGACGAAGGTCGCCTTCGACGAGGTGGAACGGGCCGTCAGGCGGCACAACGAGCAGCTCCACGGCGGCGAGGCCGTCGCCGAGGTCGACCCCGACGTGCTCGAGGCGCTGACCGACCACGTGGCGAAGGACCTGGGCCTGCTCTGAGGTCTCGTCCGTACCGGAACAGTCCGGCAGCGGCGTCACCCGTCGCCGTCGCGTCAGGGAACCTATGAGTCTACGCCTCGAGACGGGCTGCCCGCTGTGTGGCCAGGACTGCGACGGCCCCGGCCAGCTCCGGGCCCACCTCCACGTCCACCACCGAAAGAGCGAACTCGTCGAGCAGTGCCTCGTCCCGGAGTGAGCGAGAGCACCGGCGAGGATTCTTGTCGCTGTCCGCCGTAGCGAGCCCATGGACCCGGACGACGTGCGGCGGGCGTGGGACGACGTCGCCGAGACGTACGCCGAGCGACGCGACCCGACCGGCTCGGACGCGGCGCTCATCGACGACCTACTGGCCATGCTCCCCGCCTCCCCGACGGTGCTCGACGTCGGGTGTGGGGACGGCGCGCGGACGCTGGCGAACCTCCCGCCCGGCACCGTCGGCCTGGATGTCTCCCGCCGGAGCCTCGAACTGGCCACCGAGCGGGTCCAGGCGGCCCGACTCGTCCAGGGCGAGATGACCGCCCTGCCGGTCGCCGACGACAGCGTCGACGCCGTCACCGCGTACCACGCCGTGTTCCACGTGTCTCGCAAGCGCCACCCCGCCGTCTACCGCGAGTTCGCCCGCGTGCTACGCCCGGGCGGCCTCGTCCTGCTGTCGCTCCCCGGCGGCCGGTTCGAGACCGTCCGGCGGGGCTGGATGGGCGGGTCGATGTTCTTCTCGGCACCCGGTCGGCAGGCCACCCTGGACCAGCTGCGCGACGCCGGGTTCGACGAGGTGTGGACCGAGGTGGCCGACGACCCGCTCGGGACCTCGACGGAGTTCGCCTTCGCGCGCCTGGGGTGACCCAACGACGGTAGTGTGTAGTTGAGAGATACAGATCGTGAACAGCCCGGGGGCGTTCTGGCTCTCTGAACCGATTGCTGCTACAGTGACCAGCGGTGCGTATTTCCGTCTGACCGACGAAGATTCGGGTATGTCACTCGACGTTCCCGTCCCGGACCCGCCGGCACTCCGTGGCCCCCAACCGCGGGGCGAGTACGACGCCATCGGCGCCTCGACCGACGAACAGGCGGACGACTACCGCCGCGAGGAGATCGCCGAAATCCTCGAGGCGGGCGCCTGGCACGACGGCTTCGAGGAGTGGTCCGCCCAGACCAGCCTGGTGCCGGCCGACTTCGAACTCGTCGTCGAGCACGACCTGGTCGACGAGTTCGACTTCTACTGGGACCCCGCGACCGACGAGGTGGGGTACCGGGCGCCGACGCTGCCCGAGACCGTCGAGCGCGACCTGGCCGTCGGCGACGCCGACGAGATAGCGCTCGAACTCGACGCGCTCGGGCGGGTGGTCTCGGAGATGCTCGAGAACGACTACCTGCCCCGCGACGACGAGACCTTCGGGTTCTTCGACGACGAGGCCCCGGAGTCCGAGTTCGACGCGGAACCGGAACGCGTCCGGGGAGCGAACCCGGGCGAGGAACCGACGGAGGAACCCACGAGAGACCCACTGGGCGACGACACCCGGCGCTGAGCGCCGGCGACCGGGTCAGTCGTCTGCTAGGTCCTCCTGCCAGGCCTGGACCGTCGCCAGCAGTTCGACCGGCGGCGTCTCGTTGACGTCCAGCTCCGAGAGGGCCCGCAGGACGTCCTCGGCCCCGGGGCCGAACCGGTCTTCCAGCGTCGGATCCTGCTGGGCCGAGCCGCCGTCGGCGCTCGTGGGCGACTCCGTGGCGCCGCCGAACGTCCCCGAGGAGAGGTCGAAGACGGCCTGCGTGGTCCCGCCGCCACCGCTGCCCTTCGCTTCGATGGCCTTCTCCTCGCGGAGGCGGTCCAGCACCTCCCGGGAGCGCTCGACGACCGGCCCGGGGACGCCCGCCAGGTCCGCGACGTGGATGCCATACGAGCGGTCCGTGGGGCCGTCCCGGACCGTCCGGAGGAAGGTGACGTCCCCGTCCGTCTCGTCGGCCGCGACGTGGACGTTCTCGACCCGTTCGAGGTGGTCGGCCAGCGTCGTCAGTTCGTGGTAGTGCGTGGCAAAGAGCGTCTTCGCGCGCACCTCGTTGTGCAGGTACTCGGTGGCCGCCCAGGCGATGGAGATGCCGTCGAAGGTCGCGGTCCCGCGGCCGACCTCGTCTAAGATGACGAGCGACTCGTCGGTCGCCGAGTGGAGGATATTCGAGAGTTCCTGCATCTCGACCATGAACGTCGAGCGGCCCTGGGCGAGCTCGTCCAGCGCGCCGACGCGAGTGTAGATGCCGTCGACCACGCCGACGCGGGCCGACCGCGCGGGGACGAAACTCCCGACCTGCGCCAGCAGCGTGATGAGCGCCGTCTGGCGCATGTAGGTCGACTTCCCGCTCATGTTGGGCCCCGTGACGACGAGGAACTGGCGCTGGTCGTCCATCGCGAGGTCGTTGGGCACGAACTCGGTGGTCTGTTCGACGACCGGGTGACGACCCGCCTCGATGGTGAGTTCGCGCCCCTCGAGGACCTCGGGGCGGGTCCAGTCGTTCTCGACGGCGTGGACCGCGAGCGAGGCCAGCGCGTCCACCTCGGCGAGCGCGCGGCCGACGTCCTGTAAGAGCGTCGCCCGCTCGGCGACCCGGTCGCGCAACCCCTCGAACAGCTCGTACTCGAGGTCGTGGCGCCGTTCCTCCAGGCGGAGGACGTCCCGCTCGCGCTCGTCGAGTTCGGGGATGGTGTAGCGCTTCGAGTTCTTCAGCGTCTTGATCTCCTCGTACTCGTCGGGGACCGCGTCGGTCTCGCTCTTGCCGACCTGGATGTAGTAGCCGTCGGTCTTGTTCCGGTCGACCGAGAGGTGCGTGATGCCGGTCCGCGACTTCTCGCGCTCGGGGAGGGTGTCGAGCCACTCCAGGGCGGCCTCGTGTTCCTCGACTAGATCGTCGAGTTCGTCGTCGTAGCCTCGGCGAAAGAGGCTGCCCTGCGTGACCGTCCCGGGCGGGTCCTCGACGAGCGCCGCGTCGAGTTCCGCCGCGAGCGAGGCGGCGGCCTCGCGGTCTGCGCCGGCGAGCGCGTCGGCGACCGGCGACTCCGCGAGGCGTTCGGTCTCGTCGACGGCGCTGGCCACCGCGGGCAGCAGCGCCAGCGTCTCCTGGACCGCCCGCAGGTCGCGGGCGTCGGCGCTCCCGGAGATGGCGCGGGCGCCCAGTCGCTCCAGGTCGTAGGCGTCAGAGAGGGTCTCGCGGATGGCCTCGCGAGCCATCGCCGCCCGGGAGAAGGCGGCGACCGAGGACTGCCGGCGGCGAATCTCGCCGCGGTCCCGCCGCGGCCGCTGAATCCACTCCCGGAGGCGGCGCCGGCCGGCCGCGGTCACCGTGTGGTCGATGGTGTCGAACAGCGACCCCGACTTGTCGCCCTGCATCGTCTCGGTGAGCTCGAGGTTGCGCTGGGTGGTCGCGTCCAGGTCGACGTGCTCGCGGGCGCCGTAGGCCTGCAGGCGCGTGACGGCCGCGAGCGTCCCCACGCCCGTCTCCTCGACGTACGAGAGGACGGCCCCGGCGGCGGCGATAGCCGCGTCGTCGGCGTCGATGCCGACGCTCTCGAGCGTCTCGGCGCCGAACTGCTGGCGGACCCGGTGGCGTGCTCGCCCGGGGGCGAACGACTCCGTAGCGTGCAGGGTCAGCGCCGCGTCGGTCCGCTCGCGGAGGCTCTCGAGGAAGTCGTCGTCGGCACGCAGGTCCGGCCCCGGGAGCACCTCCGCGGGGTCGAACGTGTACAGCTCCGAGAGCACCTCGCCGGCGGTGGCGCCGTCGAGTTGCGTGACCTGGAACTGGCCGGTCGTCACGTCCGCGACGGCCAGTCCGTAGGTGTCAATGTCACCCTCGCGGTGGCGGACGACCGCCGCGAGGTACTGCGCGGCGGCGTCGCCCGTCTCCAGGTGCGTGCCGGGCGTTACCACGCGGGTTATCTCGCGAGCGTGGCCGTCGGTAGTCTCGTGCTGGTCGGCGACGGCCACGCGGTAGCCCCGCTCGACCAGCGCGGCGACGTACGGCGTGAGGTCGTCGACGGGGACGCCCGCCATCGGGTACGAGGACCCGTGGGAGGACTTCTGGCTCACCTTCAGATCGAGTTCGTCGGCGACGACCTCGGCGTCCTCGCCGAAGAACTCGTAGAAGTCGCCACACTGCATCGCCAGCAGGTCCGCGTCGGTGCCCTCCTTGAGCGTGAGGAACTCCCCGACGATGCCCGTCGCCTCGGTCATATCCACTTCTGTGCGTGTCCCCGGGGTAAGGGTTGCGGGAGCGACGCGGACGCGGGACCGATCCCCGGACCGGAATATACCACTAAATAGTAGTATTGAAGTCTGAAGGCACCGAAATCGACATATATCCGGTGGGCGAATCCTCCCTATCGCGGAGCGATTCCGTGGACACAGCATGACCGAGACATTCCGCGTCGCCTTCGTCTGTGTACAGAACGCCGGTCGCTCGCAGATGTCGACCGCCTTCGCCGAGCGAGAGGTTGCCGAGCGCGGCCTCGAGGACCGCGTCGAGGTCGTCACCGGCGGGACCCACCCCGCCGACCACGTTCACGGCGAGGTGGTCGAGACCATGCGGGAGCTGGATATCGACCTCTCGGACCGCGTCCCGCGGACGGTCACCGACGAGGAGCTCAACGCGTGTGACCTGGTCGCGACGATGGGGTGTTCGACGCTGGAACTCGACGCCGACGTCGAGATCCGCGACTGGGCGCTTGCCGACCCGGACGGGCAGGACGCCGAGACGGTGCGGGAGATCCGCGAGGAGATCCGCGAGCGCGTCGCCGACGTCTTCGACGACATCGAGGCGCGACTCGAAACGGCCGCATAACGGGGCAGTTATTTCATTGGGGCCCTGTTAGAAAGTGCGTATGCACGGGGCCCGCCGGGGAGTGGTGGCCACACTCACCGTCCTCGTCGTGCTCGCCGCGGTCACGCCACTCGTCGGAGTTGCCGGCGGGACGACTGCGGAGCCGACGCGGTACGCGACCAGCGCGAGCGCAGCGCAGGTCACCGACGGCGACAGCATCCGGCAGACCCAGACGTACGCGCTGACGCCCTCGCGCCCCGGCGAGGTCCGGGTGACGCTGACCTACGAGATACCCGACCGGGTGGTCAGCCTCGAGACGCAGGTGCCCACCAGCGTGACCGTGGCCGACGCCGACGGGTTCGACCAGGTCAACGAGTCCACCTTCGAGTGGGACGGGACGACCCCGGAGGCGACCATCGAGTACCGGATGAACCCCAACGAGACCCTCGAGACGACGGGGCCCGAGGCGGACTCGGGGACCTACATCAGCGTCGACGCCGGCGAGTGGGCACTGTTCCAGCGCTCGCGGACGCCCACGCGGTGGCAGTACACCGGGACCGAGCCGGTGCGCTTCGAGCGCGGGGTGACGACGGCGGGGGCGGGTGCGGCCGGCGACGACCTGGTCTACCTCGGCGAGCAAGAGAGCGTCAGCCGGACCACCCACGGGCAGACCGTCCGCCTGGTCGTCCCCGCGGCGTCGTCGCTCGCGGAGAACCGGACGGCCATCCTGGACTCGATCGCCAACGCCTCCGACGCGCTCCGGGTCGGCGACAGGGACACGTCGGTGTTCGTCGTCGCGGCCCCGACCGGCGACATCGAGTGGGCCGTCCGCGGTCTCCAGACCGGCGACGCCGACATGTGGGTCCAGGACGGCGAGCGCCTCGATACCGCCGAGAACGTCTGGATACACGAGTACGTCCACTCGAGACAGCGGTTCCGGACGACGGCCGAGAGCCGCTGGTTCACCGAGGCGAGCGCGGTGTACTACGCCGCCCTGCTGACGCTCGAACAGGACCGCATCGACTTCGGAGCGTTCGAGGCCCGCATGAGCGAGGGCGAGCGGGAGGTGTACGACAGCGTCGTCCTGACCGATCCGAGCACTTGGGAGCAAAACCCCGACTACCACCGCGGGGCGCTGGTCGCGGGGCGGGTCGACGAGCGCGTTCGCGTGGCGAGCGACAGCGAACGGACGCTCCAGGACACGTTCCGCCTGCTGAACGGCCGCGGCCAGGCGGTCACGCAGGCGGCGTTCCTCGCGGCCGTCGAGCGTGCGGGCAACGAGTCGGTCCGGGCGGCGGCCGCCGACCTGACCGAGCAGCGGACGGACGTGACGATGTGGGACCAGTCCCGCCACGCCGCCGTCTTCGAGCAGCTGCCGGCCCGCATCGGCTACGGCCTCCCGTCGACGGGCGAGCCGGCGACGTACAACGTGACCGGCCCGTATCGCGAGACGAACCTCGACGGAGGCGGGCCGATTCGGCTGGCGACCGGCGAGACGCTCACGCTGGAGGCCGTCGTCAGCAACGCGGGCGGGACCGAGGGCCAGTACAACGCCACCCTCGACATAAACGGGACCGAGGTGGCGAGCCAGCGCGGGCGCATCGAGCCCGGGGAGGAGGTGCTCGTTCCCCTCTCCCACCGGTTCGTCACGCCGGGACGGTACCAGATGAACGTCGACGGCGACAACGTGACCGTCCGCGTCGAACGGCCGGCGCGGGCCAGCGTCACCGACGTCGAGGTCGACACGCGCGCGGCCGACCAGGGCGACATCGTCGTCGTCACCGCCTCGGTGGTCAACGAAGCCGAGATACCCGGCGAGATCCTGGTCGTGTTCACCAGGGACTTCCAGTCGGTCGCGGAACGCCAGGTCTACCTCCCGCCCGAGAACACGACGGAGGTCTCGACGGGCGTGACGGTGCCCGAAGCCGGCGAGGTACTGCTCTCGGCCGGCGGGGCCAGGGCGGTCAGGGTGACGGTCACGCCCGCCGAGACGCCGACGCGGACGACGACGGCGTCGACGTCGACGTCGACCACCACCACCACGGCGAGCGAGACGACCGGCGGGAGCGCACCGGGCTTTACCGCGGCACTCGCGGTTGTCGCGCTCGTGCTGGCGACACTGCTGGCACGGCGACGCTAGGAACCCCGGCAGATAGCCACTGATTAGTACCACCGCAAGATATCACCGGGTATGTCCGACCTCGGCAAAGTCGACCGCGAGTTCTTCGACGAGTACATCTACCCGCACCTGGGCGCCGACCGCGACGACGTGACGCTCGGGCCGCAACACGGCGTCGACTTCGGCGTCGTGGACGTCGACGGGAAGGCCGTCGCCATGGCGACCGATCCCGTGTTCGTGATGCCCTCGCTCGGGTTCGAGCGGGCGGCCTGGTTCGCGTTCCACGTCCTGATGAGCGACGTGGCCGTCTCCGGGCTGCCGCCGACGCACCTCTCCATCGACTTCAACCTCCCGCCGGAGATCACCGACGAGCAGTTCAGCACCGTCTGGGAGACGTTCGACGAGGAGGCCCGGAAGCTGGACGTCTCGGTCGTCACCGGCCACACCGCGCGGTACGCTGGGTGTAACTACCCGATGGTGGGCGGCGCGACGGCCGTCTCCGTCGGCGACTACGACCGGCTGGTGCGCCCCGACGGCGCACAGGTCGGTGACCGGGTCGTCGTCACGAAGGGCCCGGCCATCGAGGCCACGGGCCTGCTCTCCATCCAGTTCGAGCCCCTGATGGACGGGGAACTCGATCCGGGGACGATCCAGGACGCGAAAGACCGCTTCTACGACATGAGCCCGGTCCGCGACGCCCTGGTCGCGGCGGCTGCCGGCCCGGTGACGGCCATGCACGACGCCACCGAGTGTGGTATCTTCGGCGGTCTCTACGAGATGGCCCGGGCCGCCGGCGTCGGCATCGAACTGGCGACCGACCGCGTCCCGGTCCAGCCCGGGGTCGAGGCGGCGTGTGACTTCTTCGGCATCGACCCGTGGATCTCTATCAGCGAGGGAACGCTGCTGGCCTCGGTGCCGGCCGAGGGTGTCGACGACGTGCTCGACGCGCTCGACGACGAGGGCATCCCGGCTGCCGAGGTGGGCGAGGTCACCGAGGGGTCGGGCCTCGTCGTCGACGGCGACCCGATGGACCACCCCGGCGTCGATCCCTTCTGGGGTACCTTCGAGGAGTACATGGGCAGGCTCGAGGCCCGGGACTGAAGCGCCTGACCGTCGGCCGGCGGCGCCGTCGCTCGGTGGCGATGTCGGGTTGCCGGGAGAAGGACCCGCTTACGGAAGTTCGAGGAGAAAGCCCCGTGCTTCAGCGCGGGGATGAATCCGACAGACGATGACACAAACCACCGACGATGGCCAGTCAGAGTTTGGAACCCTCAATTTTATCTAGTGTTTGATCGTACTCTATGGTGATGGTCTTCCCCACGCACGGTACGACGGTTTCACCGTCCACTGGTCTTCGACCAGCCACCGTGATGGGTGACAAAACCAGAACCATTCCGCCACGTCCTCGTAATGGAGACGCGAATGGCGGTACCCAACAGGCTGAATACCCTGTCGTGGAGGGATGCGGCATTCCCGTTGAAGCGTCCACCAAGTGTGGATGGGAAGGCCCTGTTGACAGGGCTGTACCCGTTGCAATGCACGTCCTCGGTCATAATTGGACGGCTACCGTTGAAGGGTCACGCGAAAGCGTCTTTGAACCCCGAGGAAACACGGAACCTCAAACTCCACTTCGTGGAATCCTCGCGCTTTAGCGCGGGGAGGATGTCAAGCACTTGTTCGTTCCGACGAGGGCCCGACCTCTACCGCGTAGTCGGACTGGAGCCACGCTTCCGGGTTGTCCGTGTCGTAGACGACGACGTCGCCGCCGCCGGTCGTGAAACTGCCGTACCGTTCGTCCGCCTCGTCGGCCTGGTTCGATGCCGGTTCCATTGTCGTACACCGGTTTTGTGGGACTGAGGCACATAAGCTTTTCTCGGGTCTGGTTTCAAGTATTATTAGCATACTAGGATGGCCGCCGGCCGGTGGTTACGTCCCGAGACCACCACCGCTTTGGGGACACCGGCCGAGTGGCCGGACATGAACCGAGCCGACGCGCCAGTCTCCCCGCCGGTCGTCTTGACCGTCGCCGGGAGCGACTCGGGCGGCGGTGCCGGCATCCAGGCCGACCTCAAGACCATCGAGGCCGGCGGTGCCTTCGGCACCAGCGCCATCACGAGCGTCACCGCACAGAACACCACCGGTGTCCAGGGACAGCACCTGCTCCCCGTCGAGGACATCGAGGCACAGATCCGGGCCGTCCGCGAGGACTTCGACCTCGCGGCGGTCAAGACCGGGATGCTCGCGACGGGGGAGGTCGTCGACCTCGTCGTCGAACACGCCGGGGACCTGCCGAACCTCGTCGTCGACCCGGTGATGGTCGCCGCTTCGGGGGACCGACTGCTCGACCCGGACGCCGAGGACGCCTACGAGCGCCTCGTCGCCGAGTCGGCGGTCGTCACGCCCAACGCCGACGAGGCCGAGGTACTCACCGGTCGCGACGTCGACGACCCCGACGCCGCCGAGGCGGCCGGCCACGACCTGGTCGAGATGGGGGCCGAGGCTGCGCTCGTCAAAGGCGGGCACGTCCCCGGCGACGAAGTCGTGGACACGCTGGTGACCGCGGACTCGGTGACGACGTTCCGCCACGACCGGGTCGACACAGCGGCGACCCACGGGTCCGGGTGTACGCTCTCGTCGGCCATCGCCACCCGACTGGCCCACGGCGACGACCTGTCGACGGCCGTGGCGTCGGGCATCGACCTGCTCTCGCGAGCGGTCCGGTACAATCTCGACGTCGGCGAGGGGCCCGGCGCGGTCCACCACCTGGTCGAGAGGCGCAACGAGGCCGCGCGCTACGAGACGAGCGAGGCCGTCGAGCACGCCGTCGAGACGCTCGTCGACCGCGACGTCTCCCGCCTGGTCCCGGAGGTGGGGATGACCGTCGTCGGCGCGACGCCCTACGCGGAGACGCCGGCCGAGACGGCCGCTGTCGAGGGGCGAATCACCCGCACGCTCTCGGGGGTGCGACCCAACCGCGGCGTCCGCTTCGGGGCGTCGACCACCGTCGCCCGCGTCCTGCTCGCGGCCCGCGAGCACGACCCGGCGCTTCGCTTCGCGGTCAACTGCCGCCTCGACGACGCCGTCGAGGACGCGCTGGCCGACCTGGCCGGGTCGGTGCCCGCCTACGACCCCGAAGACCGACCCCCGGACGTCGGGGCCGACGAGACGGCAGCGTGGGGCGTCGGCGAGGCGTTCGAGGCGAGCGAGGAGACGCCCGTGGCCGTCGTCGACCGGGGCGAACTCGGCGTCGAAGCGAGCGCGACGCTGCTCGCGACGGACGCCGGGACGCTCGTCGAGCGGACCACCCGGGTGCTGGACGCGGTCGAGCCCTGAGACTCAGTCGAGCGCCGCCTCGAGTCGGTCGATGAGGGCGACGTTGCCGACGTGCATCGGCGCACACTGGTGGAGCGACTCGGGCTCGGCGTCGAGTATCGAGCCGTCGCCGGTCGAGGACGCCCCACCCGCGGCCTCGAAGACGTGGGCGATGGGATTGCCCTCGAACTGCAGGCGGAGTTTGCTGTCGGGCTTTCCCTCGAGCGCGGGGTACGCGAAGATGCCGCCGTAGGTGAGCAGCTGGTTGATGTCGGCTATCATCGCGCCCCCGTAGCGGAGTTTGAGCTCCTGTTCTATCTCGCGGGCGAACGCGAGGAAGTCGTCGGGCCAGTTCGGGACGTCCCCGCCGAAGCCGTAGATGTTGGGGTCGTCGGGCAGGGTCACGTCCTCGGCGAGCACCTGTGGCTCGTCTCCCTCGAGGAGGTAGTCGGTGACCTCGCCGTCCCGGGCGACGATCATCGTCGTGATGGGGCCATAGAGGACAAAGCCCGAGGCGACGAGGTCGCGCCCCAGCGCGGGCGGGCGCTCGGTGTAGACGCCGAAGATGGTGCCCATGGCGTTGTTCGACCGCAGGTTCGAGGAGCCGTCGAGCGGGTCCATCGCGACGTGGTACTCACCGTCGTCGCGCTCGATCGGGTCCGCGCGCTCCTCGCTGGCGTAGGTGCCGACGCCGTCGATGGACAGGATGACGTCCTCGAACAGTTCGTCGGCGCGGATGTCGGCGGCCATCTGCGTCTCGCCGCTGGGATTGGTCTCCGCGGAGACGGTCCGGTCCTCGACGAGGCCCTCGCGGACGTTCTCGGACGTGTCCGCGATAGCCGAGACGATCTCGTCGACCGTGCTCTCCGAGTCGAACTGCGTCATGCCACCATCGGCCTCCCTGGCGAGCGCGGCTCCGACGTGTGCGTCGTGGTCATCGAGTCCGGGTTCGCCCACACCCTATATCAAACTGTTCCCGGAGAGTGCGGGCGATCGGCGCGTACTCGGTCGAGCGGTGACACGGCGTGGAGGAGACGATCCGTCGCGCCCGTCGTGTCGCGAGGCGGGACGACCGAGACGGACTCTTAACCCTCGAGCGAGTAGGGCCACCATGACACAGGAGTCGGACGAGACCATCACGGTGTACTCGGACTACGTCTGTCCATTCTGTTACCTCGGCCGCGAGTCGCTGCGTCAGTACCAGGACCGGCGTGAGGAACCCCTCGAGATAGACTGGCATCCGTTCGACCTGCGGAGTCAGCAGCGCAACCCCGACGGCACCATCGACCACTCCGTCGACGACGGCAAGGGCGAGGACTACTACGAGCAGGCCAAACAGAACGTCCGAAAGCTCCAGGACAGATACGGCGTGGAGATGACGCTGGACATCGCCACCGACGTCGACTCGCTGCCGGCGCAGGTCGCCTCGTACTACGTCGCCGAGTACTACGACTACGAGACGTGGCTGGCGTTCGACCGGGCCATCTTCGACGCGCTGTGGCAGGACGGCGCGGACATCGGGGCGACGGACCTGCTCGTCGACCTGGCGACCGAGGCCGGCGTCGACGGCGGGGCGGTGCGGTCGGCGCTCGACGACGACGCGCTCCGGGCCGAGGTCCGCGAGCAGTTCGACGCCGCCCGGCGAGAGGGCGTCACGGGCGTCCCCACGTTCGCCTACGACGGGCACGCCGCCCGCGGCGCGGTGCCGCCCGAACACCTCGAACGCCTCGTCGAGGGGACTTGACTCAGGCGTAGAAGGTCCCAGCCCGTGGTCGCCCTGCCAGTCGAACACAAAGAGCGTGTGGGTCGGGACTCGCCCCATGGCCGCCCGTCGGCGCTCTCGACGGTGACCGGGCCCCACCTCGTCTCGGCTGCCCGGAGTCGTCCGTCGGCCGTCTCGGACGCGTAGTCCGGATTCTCGTAGGTGTACAGCGGGGCGGCGGGGACCCCCTGGCCACGTCGCCATCGACATCGACAGTAATCACATCGTCGTCGGGCTGGGAGCCGTCCTCGCCTCGCTGGCCCACGGCTTCGGTGGCGAACTCGTCCCCGGCGCTCACAGCATCGACCCCGCGTCGACCCCGTGGAACGTGGTCGTCTGGACCGTCCTCGCGACGGTCACCGGCGTGCAGATAGCGCCCTACGTCCCTGCGACCCTGGACACCGGCCTCATCGAGACGGGCGTCGGCGTCCTCGTTGCGGTCATCGCCGTCGCGCTCTTTCCGATGGCGTCCGGCGTGGTCGGAGACGCGACGACCGGAGCGGTACTCGTCGTTCGTGTGCGGCGAAAACGTCGCCTGCGGTCGCTCAGTCGGCGCCCTGTCGCGGGCTCCAGCAGCAAATCTCACAGCGCACCAGCCCGAGCGTTCCGGTCAGCGGGCCGCTACAGGCCGGACAGCGCTCGGTCAGTTCGGCGGTCCGCGTCGCATCAGTCATCGTCGCTCGTGACGATGTCCGCCGACAGGCCCTGTGCCATCTGGATGTCCGTCGAGTTGTTGAGCGTCCACGCGGTCCGGTCGGTGACGGCCTCGATTATCTCGCGGGCCGAGGGGAAGCCGTTGCCGGACTTCTTGACGCCGCCGAAGGGCAGCTGGACCTCCGCGCCGATACACGGGAGGTTGCCGTAGGCCAGGCCAAGCTCGGCGTGGTCGCGGTAGTAGTTGATCTGGCGGTAGTCTTCGGAGACGATGGCGCCGGCCAGGCCGTAGTCGGTGTCGTTTTGAATCTCGACGGCCCGCTCGATGTCGCCGTCGTACTCCATGAGCGCGACGTGGGGGCCGAAGACCTCCTCGTGCGTACAGCGCAGGTCGGCGTCGGGGTCGGCCTCGTAGACGAAGGGACCGACCCAGTGGCCGTCCTCGTGGCCGTCGGGGATCTCGTCGGCGTCGAGTTCGGTGCGGTCGACGAGGACGTTCACGCCCTCCTTGCGGGCGACGTCGGCGTAGCCGGTGACCTTCTCTCTGTGGTCGGCCTCGATGAGCGGGCCCATGAACGTGTCCTCGGAGAGGGGGTCGCCGACGGCAACCGTCGAGGCGACGTCGACGAAGCGTTCCCTGAACTCCTCGTAGACGTCCGTGTGGACGATGAGGCGCTCCGAGGAGACACAGCGCTGGCCGGTCGTCTTGAACGAGGACATCACCGCCGAGTGGACCGCGATGTCCATGTCGGCGTGTTCGGTGATGACCACGGCGTTCTTCCCGCCCATCTCGCAGGCGGCCCGCTTGCCGGGGACGCCGCCGACCGCGTCGGCGATCTTGTGGCCGACCTCCGCCGAGCCGGTAAACAGCACCGTCTCGACGGTGTCGGACTCGACGATGGCGTTGCCGGCGTCGCCGAAGCCGTGGACCATGTTGAACACGCCGTCGGGCAGGCCGGCGTCGACGAACAGCTGGGCGATGACGTCGGCGCACTTGGGCGTCTGCTCGGCGGGCTTGAACACCACGGTGTTACCCTCGACCAGCGCGACGGCCATGTGCCAGTAGGGGATGGCGATGGGGAAGTTCCAGGGCGTGATACAGCCGACGACGCCGCGGGGCTTGCGGCGCATGTAGGCGTCTTTCGCCGCGACCTCCGAGGGGACGACGTCGCCGCTGGGATGGCGGGCGTCGCCCGCGGCCCACTCGACCATGTGGGCGGCCTCGACGACGTCGGCCCGCCCCTCGCTGATCTCCTTCCCGCACTCGCGGGTGACGATTTCGGCGTACTCGTCGACGTTTGTCTTCAGGGCGTGGAAGACGTTCCAGAGGTACTCCGCGCGGTCGATGCGAGAGAGCGCGCGCCAGTCGTCGTAGGCGTCCTCGGCGGCCGCGACTGCGCGCTCTACGTCCTCGGGCGTCCCACGGGGGAACTCGCCGAGGGGCTCCCCAGTCGCCGGGTTCTCGCTCGAAAACGAGTCCGAACCGGTTCCGTCCGTCCATTCACCGTCGATGTAGTGTTGATGTGTCGCTCCCATTGCGTCGACATATCACGCCAGGTAGCCAATAGCCCCGTCCGACCATGGACGGGTCGGAGCGACGACAGGTGGCCGAGGCGGGTGGCTGGATCCCACCCGACCATGGTCGGCCGGGGTTTGTGAAACCGTCACGTACAAACGCGTCTAAGGGATACAGAACCTATGAGTGTCGACATTCCGGTATCGGGAACCCGGCTCACACTGGACCTGTGGCATCCGAACTGCTGGGCCATCGAGGCGACCGAACAGGTAGGCGGCGGCGTCCTGGCCCACGCCGTCTACAACTCGCCGGCGACGAGCGAGGCGGGGGTCTCGTCGGTCAACGGGCTGTTCACGGCCTTCGGGGACTCCGAAGACGAAGTCGACAGACTGCTCCAGACCATCAGCGAGTCCAGTCGGGCCGGGGAGCTCCAGGAGCTACAAGAGCGGTTCGGCCGCCAGCGCAACGCCCCCGGCAACGTCGTCCGCGAGTTCTTCCTCGAGTACGACCCCGCGGACATGGTCTGTCCGACGCTGCTCGAACACGGGTTCGTCCACAGCGCTCCCGTCCGCATCGAGGACGGCCGCGAGGAGTGGCAGGTCTGTTTCGCCGGCGAGCGCTCGCGTATCGAACCGGCACTCGACGACGTCGAATCGGCCGCCGGTGCCGACGTGGACGTGGCGTCGATAACCACATCGGACTCGCCGTTGTCGGCCCGCGAGGGCCGTCTCGATTCGCTCACCGCGGCCCAGCGCGACGTCTTCGAGCACGCCCGGGAGTCGGGTTACTACGAGTGGCCGCGCGCGACGTCGACCCGCGAACTGGCGGCCGACCTGGACGTCTCGAAGACCACGCTGTTAGAACACCTGCGGAAGGCCGAGGCGAAACTCCTTGACCCCTAAATACCGACGACGGCCCGCAGCGCGAACAGGGCGTTGGACTTGCGCTCTCTGACGCGGCGGTAGAAATACGAGAACCACTTCTCGCCGTAGGGGATGTACTGGTAGACGTCGACGTCGGGGGCGAGACGGGTCTGTTCGTCCTCGCGCACGCCCATGAGCATCTGGACCTCGTAGGGGGTGCCGTACTCGGCGTGGAGGTCGGCGGCCAGCGAGATCATCTCGGGGTCGTGGCTCCCGACGGCGATGCCGTCCTCGAAGTGCTCGAACATGTACTCGAGGTACTCCCGGTACGCCTCGTCGACCTCTGCCTTCTTCTTGTAGGCGATCTCCTTCGGTTCGTCGTAGGCGCCCTTGACCAGCCGGACCTTCCCCGGGAGGTCGGCCAGTCGCTCGAGGTCCTCGCGCGTGCGCTTGAGGTTGGCCTGGACGCAGACGCCCACGTTGCCGTCGGTCTCCCGGGCGTGGTGCTCGAAGGCGTCGAGGGTGACGTCGGTCGTCGTGTGGTCTTCCATGTCGATCCAGACCAGACAGTCGGCGGCCTCGACGATTCGCGCGAGGTTCTCCCGGAAGACGTCCTCGCCGATGTCGAGACCGATCTGGCTGGGTTTGACCGAGATACACGACCGGGTATCGCGGTCCGCCAGCGCGGTCACGAGGTCGACGTAGGCCTGGGTGTCCGCGTCCGCATCCGCCCGGTCGTCGTAGTGTTCGCCCAGCAGGTTCAGTATCCCCCCGACGCCCCGGTCGTTCAGGTCGTCGACGTGGTCCATCGCCGCCCCCTGTGTCTCGCCCGCGACGAAGTTTCTCGCGATAGGTGGTAGCATACCCACCAGCTGGTCCTACCGCGGTATATAGGTCCCCCCGACCAAAAATTCCGGATTGTTCGTATCGAAATTATACTTGCAGTCCCCGTCTCGAGACGCCAGTTCCCGGCTTCCCGTCCATGGTCGGGGCGCGGTTAATGATGGTCCTTGTGCCATGTGGGGCATAGCCATGAAAGACGATTCAGAATACACGTTCGACCGACGACGGGTACTCAAAGCGGCGGGCCTCGCGGGACTCGCGGGCCTGGCCGGCTGTGTCAGCACGACGGACGACGGTGGCGACGGCGGCAGCGACGGCTCCAGCGACGGCGGCTCCAGCGACGGCGGCTCCAGCGACGGCGGCAGCGAGGACACGGACACCGAATCGGGCGGCGACGGCGGCGCTTCCGGGCCGTACGAGATCGGGATGGTCAACTCCCTGACCGGGTCGCTGTCGGCGTTCGGGCAGCGCAACCAGCGCGGGAAGGAACTCGCCCTGGAGGCCGTCAATTCGGTCGGCGTCGGGGGCCGCGAGCTCTCGATTATCGAAGAGGACTCCGAGAGCGAGAGTCAGGGCGGCGTCTCCGCGGCCCAGAAGCTCGTCAACCAGGACGAGGTCCCGTTCCTCATCGGCGCAGTCGGGTCCGGCGTCTCACTGGCGATCTACGAGAGTGTCGTCCAGGGCACCGACGTCGTCCAGCTCAGCCAGAACTCGACCGGACTGGGCCTGACCGAGTTCCCTGGACTGCTCCGGATGTCACCGTCGGGGCGCACCCAGTCAGTCGCACTGGCGAATATAATCGCGGAAGACGGCCACGACTCCGTGGCGCTCACCTACGTCAACAACGACTACGGACAGAGTCTGGCCGACGCGTTCGTCAATTCGTATGACGGCGATATCGCCTACAACACCCCGCACGACCAGGAACAGCAGTCCTATTCGAGTCTCGTTTCCGAGATGAACGATTCGGGCGCCGACGCGTGGCTGTTCATCGCCTATCAGGCCGAGTTCGCGACGATGGTCAACGAGATATATTCCAGCGGATACGAGGCCCCTCTCTACGGTGCGGACTCCGCCAAGGGTAGCAATGTCATCGAGAACACGCCCGAGGGCAGCATGGACGGCATGAAGGTCGTCGCGCCGTCTGCTCCGGTAGAGGAAGAGAACTACAAGCAGTTCGCCTCGGAGTTCGAATCCGAATACGGCGAGTCGCCGACCGCGTGGTCGGCGTTTGCGTACGACTGTGTCGTAACCGCCGCGCTGTCGATTCTCGCCGCCGACGAATTCACTGGTGTGGCCCTGCAGGAGACGATCCGCGAGGTGACCCGTCCGGAAGGAGAGCAGGTCACCACCTATGAGGCCGCGGCCGAGATCCTCGCAGACGGTGGCAGCCCCAGCGACGTCGACTACCAGGGCGTCAGCGGCCCGATCGACTTCGACGAGAACGGTGATCCCAAGGGCTTCCTGCAAGTGTTTACCGTCCAGGAACACGAGTACGTCGGAACCGACTTCATCACGTCGTAATCCCGACAATGGTCCTTGACTTACTCGCCAGTGGCCTCGTGTTCAGCAGCATCATCGTGCTGGGCAGCATCGGGCTGTCGCTGATCTACAGCATCGCGAACTTCGCGAACTTCGCGCACGGGGACACCATGACGGTCGGCGCGTACGCGGCGTTCGTCACCTTCGGGGCCGTCGGCGGGCTCGGGTTCGGGATTCTCGGCCTCCCGCTCGGCTTTTTCGTGGCGCTCGTGGTCGGCATCGTCGCCGCGGCCGTCGTGGCCGTCGTCACGGAGAAGGTCGTCTACGACGGGATGAACGCCAGTTCGATCCAGTTGCTCATCACCTCGATCGGGATCGCGTTCATCTACCGCGCGATCATCCAGATGAGCTTCGGTGCGGACTTCACGCGGTTCGACGTCCAGACCCAGCGTCCCATCGAGGCGCTGTTGCCGTACGGCGTCCGCGTCACACAACACGACGTGGCCATCGTCGTCTCGGCGGTCGTGCTGGTCGGGAGCCTGCACACGCTGCTCCAGTACACCGACCTCGGACGGAAGATGCGGGCGATGGCGGACAACCCCGACCTCGCCCGCGTGAGCGGCATCCGGACCGACCGGGTCAAGCTGTGGACCTGGATCATCGGCGCCGGCCTGGCCGGGTCGGGCGGCGTCTTCCTGGGCCTGTACAACCAGCTGTCGCCCCGGATGGGATTCAACCTCCTCTTGCTCATCTTCGCCGCCGTCATCCTGGGCGGCATCGGCTCCGTCTACGGGGCGATGCTCGGCGGGCTCCTCATCGGAGTCATCAACCAGCTGACGCCCGTGCTCTCGGACATCCGGTTCCTCACCGAGATGGGGACCATGCTGCCGCTGGTGCCCGACAGCTTCGGCATCGTCATCGGCATCGAGTACGCCAACGCCATCGCCTTCGTCATCATGGTGGCCGTGTTGCTCGTCAGACCGAACGGCATCGCCGGGGAGGCGGTCTGAGATGGGCGCCCTCTCCGACCCGAAGGGGTACTGGGCGGACCTCACGCGGGCCGAGCGCGGCGTCGTCGGCTTCATAGTGGGCTTCGCCGTCCTCCTGCTCGCGGGCCTGCTGACCGGGGCACTCTCGCCGACGTACTTCCTGTTTCTCGTCGGCATCGCGGGGATGTACGCCCTGCTGTCGTTCGGACTGAACTCCCAGTGGGGGTTCAGCGGCCTCATCAACTTCAGCGTGGCCGCGTTCTTCGGCATCGGTGCCTACGGGACGGCGCTGATGAGCGCCGACTCCTCGCCCATAGCGGGTGGAGTCCTCCCGATAGTGGGGCTGTTCGTGGCGCTCGCCGTCGCCGCTGTCATCGCACTGGCGATCGGCATCCCGACGTTGCGACTGCGCGCGGACTACCTCGCCATCGCGTCGCTCGGCCTCGCGGAGGTCGTCCGACTCGTCGTCCTCAACGAGCGCCAGATCACCAACGGGAGCGCCGGCGTCCGGGGCATCCCGCCGTTCTTCGAGGGGTGGCCCGTCCTGGCGACGCTCCCACAGCAGCTGCCGGGGCTGGTGATACGGCCGTTGCCGGGGACCGAACTCGTCTTGGAGACGCCGTTCTGGGGGGCGCTGTTGAACGTCGCGATCGTCGTGGCGTTCGTCGGCATCAGCTACGGCATCCTCAGGCGGGCCCACCGCTCGCCGTGGGGGCGCGTCCTGCGCACCATCCGGGCCGACGAGGACCTGGCACGGGCGCTCGGGAAGAACACCTACGCGTTCAAGATGCAGTCGTTCGTGCTGGGCAGCCTCATCATGGCGCTGGCCGGCGTGTTCTACGCGCACCTGAACCTGTTCGTGAGCCCGGGCGACCTGGATCCGGTGACGACGTTCTACGTCTGGGTGGCGGTCATCCTCGGCGGCAGCGGGTCGAACCGCGGGGCGCTGTTCGGCGGCGTCGTCATCGTCACCATCCGCGAGGGCACGCGCTTTCTCAGCGGCCTCTCGGGGTTCGTCCTCGACCTGGGCGTCGTGGCGCTCCAGTTCGACCTGAGCTTCATCTCGTCGAACGTCGCGCCGCTTCGCTTCCTGCTCATCGGCGTGCTCATCGTGGTCCTGATGCGGTACCGGCCACAGGGCATCCTGCCGCCACAGCGCGAGCTCATCTGGCCCAGCGTGGTCGACGACCCGCCGTCGAAACTCGATTCCGGCGTCCGCGGCGTCAAGGCGGGTGAGTCCGATGAGTGAACAGACGGGGGGCGACCAGGCCCGCGGGGCGACCGACCCCGACCAGAAAGAGGACGTCGTCCTGCGCGTCGAGGACCTCCAGAAGTCCTTCGGCGCGCTGACGGCGACCGACCACGCGACGTTCGCCGTCGAACGCGGCACCATCACGGGCCTCATCGGCCCCAACGGTGCCGGGAAGTCGACGCTGTTCAACCTCGTCTCGGGCTTCTACGAACCGGACGGCGGCCGCGTCGAGGTCAACGGCACCGACGTGACGGGCATGGAACCCTACGAGGTAGCCGATCACGGCCTCATCCGGACGTTCCAGACCCCCCGCAAGCTGGAGGGGATGACTGTCCGCGAGGCGATGCTCGTCGGCCCGCGCGAACAGCCCGGCGAGTCGTTCCTGAACCTGTTCTTCCGGCCGGGGACGGTCGGAGAGCGGGAGGCGGCCAACCTCGAGGAGGCCGAGCGCATCTTAGAGGAGTTCGAGATCGACCACCTCGCGACCCAGCCCGCGACACAGATCTCGGGCGGGCAGATGAAACTCGTCGAGCTGGCGCGGGCGATGCTGGCCGAACCGGAACTCCTCTTGCTGGACGAACCGGCGGCCGGGGTCAACCCGACGCTCCGGAACAAGCTCGCAGACCAGATCCGCCGGCTGCACGAGCAGGGCACGACGTTCTTGCTCATCGAGCACGACATGGACTTCGTGATGAAACTCGCCGACCCAGTCATCGTCCTCGACCAGGGCCACGTGCTCATGGAGGGGGCGCCGAAGGCGGTCCAGACCGACCAGCGCGTCATCGACGCCTACCTGGGAGGGAACGTATGACCGACCCGGTGCTGGAACTGACCCACGTCGACAGCGGGTACGGCGAGGTCCAGGTGCTCGACGACCTGACGCTGCATCTGAACCCCGAGGAGATCGTCTGTCTCATCGGCCCGAACGGCGCCGGAAAGTCGACGGTGCTGAAGACGGCCTTCGGCATGCTGACCCCGTGGGAGGGGACCGTCACCTACCACGGCGACGAGATCGGCGGGATGGCGCCCGAGGACATCGTCCGCGAGGGCATCGGCTACGTCCCACAGACGGACAACGTGTTCGGGAGCCTGACCATCGAGGAGAACCTCCGGATGGGCGGTGTCGCCCGCGAGGGCGGCCTCGACGAGGTCATCAACCGCCTCTACGACCGGTTCCCGCTGCTCGACGAGAAGCGGTCGGCGAACGCGTCGACCCTCTCGGGCGGCCAGCGCCAGGTGCTCGCGTTCGCCCGCGCGCTGGTGATGGAACCGGACGTGTTGCTCATCGACGAGCCCTCGGCCGGCCTGGCACCGAACACCGCCGACGAGGTGTTCGGCCACGTCCAGGCGGTCAACGACCTGGATACGGCCATCCTGATGGTCGAACAGAACGCCACGAAGGGGCTGGGCATCTCCGACCGCGGCTACGTCTTAGACCAGGGGACCGTCCGCTTCGAGGACGAAGCGTCGGCGCTGCTCGACAACGACGACGTCTCGAAGCTCTACCTCGGCGGGTGAGTGGGCGTCGTCCAACCCGTCGTGGATGGCGACAGCCGGAGACGACGGCGGACGGTTCTAGCGCTCGACGAACGCGACGAGGTCCTCGGTCGGGACGAACCCGTCGGCGACCCGGTCGACGACCGCGCCGTCCTCGAACAGCAGGAAGGTCGGGACGCTACGCACGTCGAACTCGGCGACGGCGTCGAGGTCGGATTTCGGGTTGAAGTCCACCACGGCCACGTCCGTCGCGCGGGCGACGTTGTCGATGATGGGGTCCATCGACTTGCAGATGGCACAGCCGGCGGTCCGGACCATCACCAGCACGCGCTCGCGGGCGGCGAGTATCTCGTCGAGTTCGGTTCGGGTTTCGATGGTCACGGCACGGTCTGAGACGTCTGTAGACACAGGCGAAGGTAGGACGCCGGGTGTCAAGAACCCCTCGCCGGACCCGGAGCGGAGCGCCTATCAGGGCCCGGGTGCTGTGACCGCCCATGGACGCAGCGCTTGGCCCGCCCGACCAGATGGCCGAGCTCGAGGACGACCTGACGCCGATGATGGCACAGTACTTCGAGCTGTGCCGGCAGTACGACGAGTCCCTCCTGCTCTTTCAGGTCGGGGACTTCTACGAGGCGTTCTGTGACGCCGCCGAGCGGGTCGCCCGGCTGTGTGAGATCACGCTCACCCAGCGGACGGACTCGACCGGCGAGTACCCGATGGCGGGCATCCCCATCGACAACGCCGAGTCGTACATCGAGACGCTGCTGGAGGCGGGCTACCGGGTGGCCGTCGCCGACCAGGTGGAGGACCCCGACGAGGTAAGCGGCGTCGTCGAGCGCGCGGTGACCCGCATCGTCACGCCCGGGACGCTCACCGAGGCCGAACTGCTGGGCGGGGCGGACAACAACTACGTCGCCGCACTCACCCAGGGGGCGGACTACGGCCTCGCGCTCCTAGACATCTCGACGGGCGACTGCTACGCGACCAGCGTCGGAAGCGAGACTGCCGTGGGCGACGAACTGAGCCGCTTCGGCCCCGCCGAGGCCATCGTCGGGCCTGGGGTCGACGTCGACGCAGACGCCGTCTTCGGCCCGGCCTGTCTGGTGACCGAGTACGACGCGGCGACCTTCGAAGTCGACCGGGCCGGCGAGCGCGTCGAGCGGTACTTCGGCCCGCCCGACCGGTTGCTGGCCGGCGACAGCGAGATCCGCGCCACTGGCGCGCTGCTGGCCTACGCCGAGTACACCCGCGGGAGCGCGGGGGCGGTCGGACCGGACGGCGAACCGGTCGACCCGGACGCGGACCCGGAGCGGACGCTCGACTACCTCAATCATCTCACGCGCTACGACCCACGGGAGTACATGCTACTGGACGCCGTCGCCGTCGAGAGCCTAGAGCTGTTCGAGCGCCGGTCGGTGCGGGGCCACGAGAACCTGACGCTCGTCGAGACGCTGGACGAGACCGCCTGTGCGCTCGGCCGCCGGAAGCTCACCGACTGGCTCCGCCGGCCGCTGCTCGACGAGCAACGCATCGAGGCCCGCCACGAAGCGGTCGCGGAACTCCAGTGCGACCCGGCGACCCGCGAGCGCCTCCACGACCTGCTGTCAGAGGTCTACGACGTCGAGCGACTCATCTCTCGGGTGTCGCGGGGCCGGGCCAACGCCAGGGACCTGCGCTCGCTTGCGTCGACGCTCGCCGTCGTGCCCGACGTGCGCGAGGCGCTCGAAGACGCCGATGCGCGACTGCTCGCAGACCTGGGCGCGACGCTGGACCCCCTGACCGAGACCCGCGAGGAGATCGCGGCGGCCATCCGCCCGGACCCGCCACAGCAGGTGACCGAAGGCGGGGTCGTCCGCGAGGGCTACGACGACGACCTCGACGCCTTGCGTTCGACCGAACGGTCGGGCAAGCAGTGGATCGCCGACCTGGAGGAAAGCGAGCGCGAGCGCACCGGCATCGACTCGCTGAAGGTGGGCCACAACAGCGTCCACGGCTACTACATCGAGGTGACCGACGCGAACCTCGATTCGGTGCCCGAGGACTACCAGCGCCGCCAGACCCTGAAGAACAGCGAACGCTACTACACGCCCGAGCTCAAGGAGCGCGAAGAGGAGATCCTGCGGGCCGAGACGGCCGCCGACGACCTGGAGTACGACCTGTTCTGTGCGGTGCGCGACGACGTCGCGGCCGAGGCCGAACGGGTGCAGGCACTGGCCGCTCGCCTGGCCCGCCTGGACGTGCTCGTCTCGTTCGCCGAGGTGGCCGCCCGCTACGACTACTGCCGGCCGACCGTCGGGACCGACGGCATCGACGTCACGGCGGGCCGGCATCCGGTCGTCGAGCGCACCCAGGACGCGTTCGTCCCCAACGACACCCATCTCGGGAGCGGCCCCGTCGACGGCGCGAGCGAGGTCACCGCGCCCTACTTCGCCGTCGTCACCGGCCCCAACATGAGCGGGAAGTCGACGTACATGCGCCAGGTGGCGTTGCTATGCCTGCTGGCCCAGGCAGGCAGTTTCGTCCCCGCCCGGTCGGCCGACCTCCCCATCCTGGACCGCATCTTCACCCGCGTCGGTGCCAGCGACGACATCGCCGGCGGCCGGTCGACGTTCATGATAGAGATGACCGAACTGGCGACGATACTCGAGGGGGCGACGGCCGACTCGCTGGTCCTGCTCGACGAGGTGGGACGGGGTACCTCGACGGCCGACGGACTGGCCATCGCCCGGGCGGTCACCGAGTACCTCCACGACGAGGTGGGCGCGTACACGCTCTTTGCGACCCACCACCACGACCTGACCGACGCGGCAGCGGCGCTGCCGGGCGTGACCAACCGCCACTTCGAGACGAGTCGCGAGGACGGCCGGGTCGTCTTCGACCACGAGGTCGCGCCCGGTCCGGCCGCGGCCTCCTATGGCGTCGAGGTGGCGAGCATGGCCGGTGTCCCGGACTCGGTCGTCGAGCGTTCGCGTGACCTGCTGGATGCCGGCGGGACGGCGGCCGGCGATGCCGAACCCGACCCCGGCACGAACGGCCACGACCCGACCACAGACGCCGTGGCGGCCGAGGGGGACAGCGGCGTCGAGGCCGCCATCCGCGAGGCCGACGTGGCGACGATGACGCCCCTGGAGGCGCTGAACACGCTGGCGACGCTCAAAGATCGGATCGAGTGAGCGGTCGTTCCGGTCGCTACTCGCTCGGCGGTTCCACGGGCACGAACTCCAGTCCCTTCTCGGCGAGCAGCTGTCGCGCCCGGTCGGTGACCGACGGCGCGGCCAGGATGCCCCGGACCTCCGTGTCGGCGTGGAGGTCACGCCGGAGCGCGCCCACGTACCGGTCGAGCTGGCCCACGGCGTCCGGCCCGACCCGCCGGCGCTTCAGCTCGACGACGACGGCCCGGCCGGCGTCGTCCTCGCCGTAGATGTCGACGGCGCCCGCTGGCGTCTCCCGTTCGGTCGCCAGCGGCGTGAACCCGGCCTCGACGAGTTCGGGGTCCGCGAGGAGACGGTCTTTCAGGTCCGCCTCGGTCCCGGTCAGCGCGAGGTCCTCGGGGTCGGTACCGTCGAAGGCAGCGGCGTGGGCGACCGTCTCGAAGACCACCTCCAGGTGCTCGTCGGGGGTCGACCGGTCGGAGGTGACGACGAGCGCGTCGTCGACGACCGTGGCCTCGTGGTCACACCCCGGCGGTTGCCAGTTGACCGGCTGGTGACCCTCGTCGGTGTGGACCAGCGCCGTGCCGTCTGACTTGAGCATCACGTGGCGGTCGCCCGGCCCCAGCGAACTGCTCGCGCGACCCTCGTACTCGACGGCGCAGGTGCCAAAGAGCGTCACCAGCGCGCCGCGCTCGAGGCCGCGTTCGACGAGGTCCAGCGCCGTCGCTGGGGTGGGGTACGAGAGCGTCTCGACGGCGCGTTCGGCGGTCACGGCTGGCGGTTAGCGGTCGTCCCGTAAAAAGGACGCGTCGTCGACGTGGACAACCTCGGCCCGCCGGTAGAGCGCCCCGAGCAACCCGGCGCGGACGAGGGGCGGCGGCAGGCCCGCGGCGACGGCACCGGAGGCGTGGCTCTTGGCGCCGGTCCACCAGTCCCGCAGGGCGCCGGGATCGCCGGTGCGGGCCACCGCGACGTCGTCGGGGTCGGACAGCGTCGGATCGAGCCAGCAGACGCAGTAGGTGCACACGGCCCCGTCGAGGACGACCAGCGTCTCCACCGTCGCGTCCAGCACGTCACGGACCTCCGCCGGGGTCAGGCCGGCCGCGAGCGGGCGCGACTGGGCGAGCGGGTCGGCGTCGACGCCCCAGTGGGCGAGTCGGCAGTCGAACCGGTCGTCGTCGCGTGCAACGACGACGAGCGTCCGCGCCCCCATCAGTGACCACCGGACGTCTCTCGGACGAGCATACGCGGCCCTGGTCCCGTCACCCTACTTGAACGCTCGGACGGTGACGGAGACTGAGCGCTCACGACCGGTCGCCCACGTCGTGATACCACGGCACAACCCTCAAGTAATTCGTCACCGTAGCGTCACGTATGATGGTGAGCGAATGGTTATACGGGGCAATCGCACTCCTCGTGGGTATCCATATACTGACCATGCTGTATGCCTACCGGCGAAACAGCGACCCGGCGGGCGCGAGCGTGCAGGCCGAGCCGCCCCCGCCGGTCAACGAGACACGCGACGAGGAGCGCGTGACATGCCCGCACTGTGGCGTGACGAACCGGTCGGGGTATCGGTTCTGCAAGCAGTGCGTCTCGGACCTCAGCACCCGGACCACACAGCGGCCACAGATCGAGCAGGGACAGCCACACTGACCCGGGGGCAGACACTTTTAGGTGCGACCCCGCCGTTTCCCGCGCCATGCGCTTTGGAGTCCTCTCGACGGCCAGAATCGGGCGCGAATCCGTCATTCCCGCCATCCAGCGAAGCGACCACGAGGTCACCGCCATCGCGTCGCGCGACGCCGACGCGGCCCGCCGGGCGGCCGACGACCTCGGCATCGCGGCCTCGTACGGCGACTACGAGACGATGCTCGCCGAGGCCGACGTCGACGCCGTCTACAACCCGCTGCCCAACGCCCTCCACGCCGAGTGGACCCAGACGGCGGCCGACCACGGCCACCACGTCCTCTGTGAGAAGCCCCTGACCGTCGACGCCGCGCAGGCCGCCGACCTCTTTACCTACGTCGAGGAGCGCGGTGTGACGCTGATGGAGGCGTTCATGTACCAGTTCCACCCGCGGACCGTCCGGGCCCGCGAACTCGTCGCCGAGGAACTGGGCGAGGTCCGGACCGTCGAGGCGTCGTTCAAGTTCCGGCTGGACGACCCCGACGACATCCGCCTCAGCCCGGAACTGGCCGGCGGCGGCCTGATGGACGTCGGCTGTTACGCCGTCAGCGCGGTCCGTGGCTTCCTGGGTGAACCGAACCGGGCCTACGCGTACGCCGCCGATACCCGCGACGCAGGCGTGGACACGAACCTCGCCGGCACGCTGGAGTTCGACGACGGCCGCGTCGGGCAGATCGGCTGTGGCCTCGACGGCCCCCACGTCGAGCGCTACCGGGTCGAGACGACGGACGGGTGGCTCGAGGCGCGGGACTGCTTCGGGCCCGGGCCCGACCAGTCGGTGTCGCTGACCTACAGCGTCGACGGCCGCGAGGTCACCGAGACGTTCGACGCCGTCGACCACTACACCCTGCAGGCCGAGGCCTTTGCCGACGCCGTCGCGGCGGGCGAGGAACCGCCGGTCGACCGGGCCGAGACGGTGGGGAACATGCGCGCTATCGACGCGCTCGCCCGGAGCGCCGAACGTGGCGAACCCGTCGACGTCGCCGGCCCGAACTGAGCGGCGCGGTCAGCCGGTCCCCCCGTCGTCGGTTACGGACGTGCCGACCGGAGCCTCAGCAGTCGTCGCTTCACCACCGCCGTCGCTCGCGCTGTCGGACCCGCCGGCCGCGCTGCTCGACGATCCGCCACTCGCACTGCCCCCGGCAGCCGACACCCCCGACGTGCTGAACCCGCCGCCGCTGTTCTCGTCGCCGAAGTACGCGCCGACCAGTCGGTCGTCGTGGGTGATGAGGAGGGTGTAGTCCTGGGGTTGCGAGAGGTTCAGCGACACGTTGTAGCGGACCTCGAGGTGACAGTCGGCCGTCTCCGTACCCGGTTCGCGGTCGAACGCGAGGACGTACCTTCCGGGCCCGAACTCGTCGAGGCGAACCGAAACTGACGAGTCGCGGGCGTCGACGGCGATGGTGTCGTTGATCGTCATGACGCGGCCGCCGGGGACCGGGTGGCTCCGGGTGGAACTGTTCGACGTGCGCGGGTCGCTGCAGTGCGGGTCGGTCATGTCGACCGAGCGGATCGACGTCTCCTCGAAGGCCGGGTCCTGGCCGAAGTCGGTGAGGACCGCCGCCCCGACGGCAGCGGTGGCCAGCCCACCGAGCAGGAGGAGCGCGACGACGCCGAGGAGGGCGTGTTCGGTTTTCATACACGTCCCGTCTCGAGGACACCCAAAAGAGACAGCGAACGCTCAGATTCGGTTTTGAGTCACTCGAACGCCCCGAGCGTCGTATCGCGCGTGTCTCGAAGAGCGGCCCGAACCCGGTCGCGGTCCCACCCGAGCGGCGAGACCACTTCGCCGGCCGCCCGGACGAGGCGCTCGCGGTAGAAGGTAACGTCGTAGTCGTCGGTGGCCTCGAAGTCCAGACGGACCCGCTCGCGCGAGCGGACGGCGTCGTCGACGACCACGTACCGGACGTCCTGGCCGGGGTGGCGCTCGATACCGTGGTCGCGGTAGCGTTCCAGCGCCGCGACCGGGCGAGAGCGCTGATCGTACCCCTCGAGCGACTTCGAGATGCGCGTCCGGACGACGAGGTCGGCCGGGTCGACGGCCCCCGCTTCGAGTCGAGCGACGTGACGGGCGAGGCGGTCACACACCGTGCTCGGGTCGCGGGTGCGGTCGAGCACCCGGAGGAGGTCGCGCTGGGCGGCCTCGACGAACGGACACGTCGAGCGCCGGCGGGCGGCGAGGCCGCGAATCTTGAACGCGTCGCGGTCGGCGACCTTCCCGACGTAGCTGGTGAGCGACCCGCCGCGGCCGTCCTGCCGGGGGACGAACGACACCCAGGTGAAGTCGTCCTCGTGTTCCAGCGGGATGCCGGCGTCGGCAGAAATGCGCTCACAGAGCGCCTCGATGGGGGTCGGGTCGTCGACGCGCGGCGTCACCCAGAGGCTGTCGACGATGCCGTGGAGCACGCGCCAGCCGCCGGCCTCGAGGGCGTCTTTCGCGTCCAGCAGTATCTCCCGGGCGTGGGCGTTGATCGCCTCGTGGCACTCGATGCGCCCGAACTTGCTGTTGCGGTAGCCCTGGTAGCCGAAACAGGTCACGAGAATCCACTTCAGCGCGCCCGAGCGGGCCTCCAGTCGGTCGGCCTCGGCCGAGTCGGGGTCGGCCTCTGCGAGGTGGGCCTTGATCTCGGCCCGGTCGTCGAGGATGGGACGGAGGACCGCGGGGACGAACCCCGGCGTGTCACAGACGCTGTAGCCCAGGCCCGGCACGTCGTCGGTGTCGTGGCAGTCACACCGAACCGTCTCGGGGCTGAGGTTGTGCTCGCACATGATGCGGGGGTACAGCGAGGCGAAGTCCACCTCGACGACGTCCTCGTGGAACCCAACCGTTGGTTCGAACGTGAACCCGCCGCGGTCGGCGTCGTGGAGCGTCCGGGCGGCCTTGAACGCCTCGGGTTCCCAGGCCCGCCAGGGGACCAGCACGTCGCGCTCGAACGCCTCGCGGATCTGGATGCCCGTGAACACCGTCCCGATGGAGGCCCGCGAGAGCGCCTGCAGGGGGAGCCAGGAGCGCTCGACGAGGTCCAGCAGGCCCGGGAGGCCGCCCTCGTCCCAGAGGAAGCTGTTCGAGCGGTCGACGATAGCCCGGCCCGGGACCGCGTATCTCGCGGGGGAGTGACCGACCCGGCCGTAGCTCTGGTAGGTGTTCGCGCCGGCGAGCTTGCGATAGCCCGGTTCCCGACCGAGCGAGCAGTCGACGCCCAGGTCGGCGGCCCGGTCGGCGAGCAGGGGCACGAGGTCGGCACTCGAGAGCACCAGCACGTCGGGGTCCGCAGCGGCGAGGCGGTCGCCGAGCGCCCGCAGGACGCGCCGTTCGGTGTCGTCGGTGCGGGTGGACTCGGCGACGAGCGGGGCGCCCTCGCAGGTCAGCGCCGTCAGGTCCCCGTCGGCCAGCGCGGCGGTCGGCAGCGACAGCGAGAGCGAGCGGAGGTCGGCCTCGGGTACCGGACTCGTCCCGGTATCGAGGCAGTAGCGGGCCGTGGGGTCCAGGTCCACGTTGAACAGGCGGACGGTCCCGGGCGCCCATCGGTCTGGTTCGTGGACACAGCGAATCTCGCGGGCGACCTGTCGGACGGCCCCCGGAACGGTGTCGACCCGGAGGACGTCGCGGGGCGCGTCGTCCCGGAGCGACGTGAACCGCGAGGCGACGCCCGTGGCCTCGACCTTCGGGTCGCGGGCCAGGCGCTCGTCGAGCGTCGCGAGCGCCGCGTCCGGGCCGGCGGCGTACAGCGACGGGCGGAACTCGCGGTCGGTCCGGACGGTGGCGTCCGCGTCGGATTCGCGGCGCCAGACGCGGACGCCGTCGCCGGTCACGTCGAAGGCGAACGCCATCGGCGATTACGCCTCTTCGTCGGTCTCTGCGGCTATCTCGGGAGCCCCGTCGCGCTCGGCGGCCGCCTCGAGGGTCTCGACGCGCTCCCGGAGCCGCCGGAGTTCCGTCTCGTGGGCCAGCAGCATCGACACGACGACGAGCAGTTCTCGGTCGGGGTCGTTGGCGTAACCCGCCGCGTCGGCGTGGCGCCGGGCGCGGGCGAACAGGCGGTCGAAGTCCTCACCCGCCTCGTGGCGCAGCGCCCGGCGGAAGTCGCGCCAGCGCCCCTCGTAGTCGGTGAGGAAGTCGCGGTAGGTGGGGTTCGTCCGGCCCATCGTCACTCGACGGCGACTGCCACGGGGTCGGCCGTGGCCGGTGCGGGCGTCCCGGCGGCGCCACACACCTCGACCCAGTAGGGGATGGTCGTCTGCCACCAGCCCTCGCCCCAGTAGCCCGACTGGGTGAACCCCGGCGCGTCGACGGCGTAGCCGAAGTCGGTCGGTCGACAGGTCACCTCGCGGGCGGCCGCCTCGCGGAGCGTCTGGCGGTGGGCGTCTGTGGCGTCGGGCGCGCCGGCCAGGACCGGGACCCCGGTCGACTCGGCCAGGGCGGAGAGCAGCGAGCAGGTGGCCGCGTACAGGCGGTCGAGTTCGGCGTCGGGGCCGTCGGCCGCCTCGTACAGCGCCGCGAGGTTCGGGGCGACGACGAGGTCGGTCCGCGCCGTGGCGGCGTCGACGGCCCGGCGGACGAGTGCGTGGTGCTGGTGGGCCGTGAACGCGCGAGCGATCCGGAGCCCGCGGAGCGCGCTCCGGTCGGCGTCGGCGGTCAGCGCGTAAGTGGACGCCGCCCCGCGCGTGTCGACCCACAGCGTCTCGGTGGCGTCGGCGTGCCGGGCGAGCGCCGCGACCCCCCCGCGCCCGTCGGGCTGGGCGACGAACGTCAGTCCCGGTTCGAGTGGTGGCGTCTCCATGGCCGACCGCTTTCGCCCGGACGGCACTAAAGCCGAGCCACGGGTGGAGAGCGGAAGTGAAAGTAGACCGGCATCGGCGCCGAGCGACCGATACCGTCGTACGGCGGCAAAATGACGGCGCGCGGCCCAACGGTTTTGACCCCGGGGGGTGTTGCCACGGACATGACACGACCGACGGTAACGCTCCCGAGCGGTGACGGATACCCGGTGGTCGGTCTCGGCACGGGGAACGGCGGCGGCGAGACGGTCACAGCCGCCACCGATGCCGACCTCGACCGGGAACGTGACGACGAGGACGACCGGCGAATCGACGGCAGCTCCCGGTAGCGATGGTCGCGCCGCCGGGTCCGGGTCGGTACGACTACGCGGCCGCCGCGAGCGTCGTCGCCCTGCTCGTCGTCGCGTACGTCCTCGTCCCGGATCCGACGGTCCAGTACGCTGCCTGGCTGACCATCTTCTGTGTCTGGATGGCCTGGTTCGTCGCCTACGGCGCGAAGTGGCTCTACCGGGCGAACTGACAGGAAGTACACGGAACTGAGTGAACTGTTTCCCGGACGGAATCGACAGATAGCGCTGTCACGGTCACGCAGCGTCGAAGCGTTTACTCGATTCCGTGTCAGACGAATTTTATGTATCCGCAGCCAGTATGCACAGGTGATGCCCCGAATCGACGTCCCGGAGAACCTGTACCGGCAGCTCGAGAACGAAGCGAACGGCGGCGACCTCAACGACACCCTCTGGAAGATGGTCGGGTCCTACCGGCGGACGAACAACCCCGAAGCCGACCAGACCTGAGCCGCGACTGTTCTGTGACGTGGCGGCGAGCAACTGAGTCGAAACTGGCGACGAGGGTTATCTCCGTGCCGCGCGACGGGACTGGTGGAGGTAGAGACATGCAAAAGACGAGGAAGAACCGCGTTCCTGTCGGTGCGACGCCCGTCCCCAAATACGCGACCTGGGACGACCACCGGGAAGCACTGCGCCGCGAGGCGATGGCACGACGCCGAGCGGCCGACGCGAAGCGCAACGTCGTACAGACTGCGGACTGATTTTTCGGCGCTGCGGGGCGAACACCCGGCGGTCGTGATAGCCCGGTAACACCGATGTCAGCACCAATTAAAGTCCGTCCGTCCCCTACCGGTAGGTATGACCGACCCGAGCCCCACACCGGGCATCCACCACGTCACCTGCATCGCCGGCGACCCGCAGCGGAACATGGACTTCTGGGCGGAGACGCTCGGCCTCCGCCTCGTCAAACGCTCTATCAACCAGGACGACCCCGGCACCTACCACTTCTTCTTCGCCGACGCCGAGGGCACCCCCGGCACGAGCATGACGTTCTTCCCCTGGGAGAGCATGCGACAGGGGGAGGTCGGTTCGGGCCAGGTCTCCCGGACCGCGTTCCGGGTCCCCGAGGGGAGCCTGGAGTTCTGGGAGGACCGCTTCGACGAGTTCGGCGTCGACTACGACGACCGGGTCGAGCGGTTTGACCAGGTGGTCCTGCCCTTCCGCGACCCGGACGGCCTCCCGGTCGAGCTGGTCGAAGTCGAGATCCCCGACGACGACCCGACGGTCCCGTGGACCGAGTTCGTCCCCGCCGAACACGCCATCCGGGGCTTTCACTCGGTGACGCTCTGGCTGGCCGACCCCGACCGCACGATAGACGTCCTGGAGACGGTGGGCTTCGAGGAGGTCGGTACCGAACAGGCAGAGGGAGACACACCGGGCGACGAGCGGACCCGCTTCGCCGCGGCCGGGCCGGTAGGCAAGTACGTCGACGTGCTCCCGACCATCCAGGGCGGGCGCCAGGGCCACGGCACCGTCCACCACGTCGCCTTCCAGACACCGACCGACGAGGACCAGGCCGCGACGCGCGAGGCCATCCAGTCGCTGGGCCTGCGTCCGACGAACCAGATCGACCGCCACTGGTTCCGGTCGGTCTACGTGCGGGAGTTCAACGGCGTCCTCTTCGAACTGGCGACCAGCGGGCCGGGCTACACCAGCGACGAACCGCTCTCTGAGCTCGGTGGCCGCCTGGTCCTCCCCGGGAAGTTCGAGGACCGCCGCGAGGAGATCGAAGCGCAACTCACCGACGTGACGGTGCCGCAGGCCGGGTCGATGGAAGCCGACGACTGAACGGAGACCGGGCGACCGGCCGGCGTCGGGGCGCGGGACCCACACCGTCGACTCGAAGACGCCAGCCATCGCGAGGGCGGCGACGAGAACGGAGGTGACGACGATGCTCGCCGCCGGCGAGCGCGGCGCCGCCGACGCGCTCAGTCCTCAAGCTCCTGACGGAGCTCGGACCGACGGGTGAGGTCACGCCCGAGGTGCCTGGAGACGGCTACGAGATAGCCCAGTCCGGCCTGGACCTCGGGGTCACGCAGGGCGCGCAGGAGGCCGACGACGCCGACCCGCTCGGGCGGTTCCTCGAGATCGCCGGTCGCGTCGCCGACGGCGTGGAGCAGCGACTCGGCGCCCCGGACGGTCGCCGGTTCGGCGGCAGCGTCCGCCAGCGCCCCGAGGTTGCCGCCGGTGTCGGCGAGTTTCTGTACCATCTCGTCGTCCATCGCCTGGGTGCCAAGCGCGAGGACGTCAAGCAGGTCGTTGACCTCGTCGACCCGATCGAGCAGTTCGGCCACCTCGGCCTCGTTGCCCTCGACCGCGTCGGCGAGTTCGGTCAGCTGGTCGAGGTCGGTGGACGGGTCGGCCGGGGCGTCGTCTCCGGCCTCGACGTCCTGTTGTTCCTGTTCACTCATCGTACCACCTCACAGGAGCCCCCTGGCGGTCAGCCAGTAGGCCTCGTTGTAGGCCAGTTTCCCCCAGTGGACGAACTGGTTCGGGTCGCGGGGTTCGGGCTGGCGCTCGTAACTGAACTCGATGAACGCCGCCTCGTCGGTGCCGGACTCGACGAAACACATCGTCTTGCCGTCGTACTCGGCGGTCGGGACCTGCCCGCGGGCCTGGCTTGCAAGTCGGTCGGCGACGGCGCCGGCCTGGTAGTGGGCGACGCTGCCGGCCTTGCTCGTCGCGACGTCGGCCACGTCGCCGATGGCGTAGACGTCGTCGGCGTGTTCGGCTTCGAGCGTCCGGTTGTCCACGGCGACCCAGCCGCCATCGCCCAGACCTGCCTCCTCGACCAGCGGCGACCCGCTGTGTGGCGGGATGGCCACGAGGAGGTCGTAGTCCAGTTCCGTCCCCTCCATCGTCTCGATGACCCGCTCGTCGGGGTCGACAGACTCGGGGTTGAAGAACGTCTCGGCCTCGATACCCCGTTCGTCGAACAGCGGCTGGGCCCACTCCGCGACGGGTTCGAGCCCGTGGATGCGCTGGATGGGGTACGTGTACGTGATGTCCACGTCCTCGCGGCGGCCGCGCTCGCGGAGCCACTGGTCGGCCATCATCACGAACTCTACCGGTGCGGCCGGACACATGTGCGGGACGCCGATGACCGACAGGACGAGGTGGCCCGCCTCGAACTCGGCGAGGGCGTCGCGCAGCTTCTCGGCACCTGCGGCGCCGTAGAAGTGGTGGCCGCCCTCGACGAGTCCCGGAACCTCGTCGGGCGCGAGGTTCGCCCCGGTCGCGAGCACGAGGTAGTCGTACTCGAGGGCGCCGTCGCGCTGGAGCGAGAGGCGCTTGGCGTCGGTGTCGATGCTCGTCACCCGGTCGACGCGGAAGTCGACCGTCCGATCGACGAGGTCGACGATGGGGTGGCGCGCCTCCTCGACGGTCGCCTCGCCGAAAGGGACATACAGGAACGTCGGCTTGTACACCTGGTCGGGCCCGTCGTTGACGAGCGTCACCTCGACGTCGCCACGTTTCAGGTCGGGGGCGAGCTTGTCGGCGAGGCGGTTCGCGAGAACCGTCCCGCCCGTGCCGCCACCGACGATGACGATGCGGGTCATGCCGTGGTCACTCCCTCGTCTCGACGAAGATGGACCAGTACTCCCCGTCGCCGTGTTCGACGACGTCGAGCAGCTCGTGGCCGGCCTTCTCGACCCACTCGGGGACGTCGTGGCTCGAGGAGCTGTCGTTGGTCTGTAGTTCGAACACCGTGCCTGCATCGGCCTGTTTGATCTTGCCGATGAGGTCCATCAGCGGACCCGGGCAGGCGGCGCCGCGCGAATCGACCGTCACGTCTGGGGAAATAGATTCACTCATTGTTGTCACCTCAGATGAACATCACTTGTTTGTCTTCGGCCATCGTCAGGAACCCGGAGACGCCGAGTACGTCGTCGAACAGGTCGGCGTAGTCCTCGAGGCCCTTGTCGAGCATGTCCATCGACAGCTCGCAGGCATAGAGGGTCACGGGACCGATCTCCTTGGCCTGGCCGATGGACTCGTAGAACATCGGCATCTTCGTCGACTCCGACTCCATCATCGCCTGGGCGACGGCACCCATCTCGAAGTTGCCGTTCTCGATGGTCTCGAGGTCGAAGGCCTCGAGGCCGTCCATCGTCGCGAAGATGTCGATGGGGACGTCCGACGCCCCGGCGACCGACGCGATGTTCGCTACTGCCTGTAACCGCTCTAGCTTGCCCGAGGCAAGGACGATTGCATATCCTGTCATGTCTTGTTCACCACAGGTGAGTATACACCCTACAGGGATATAATATTGTGCATCAGTTCCAAGATTATGAGAACATGATATCCCGGAGTCGCCCGGAGAGGTTTCTGGGAGATTCTATCAGCAACAGGGGGATAAGAGTATTTCGCGATTTGCGAACGGCAGCCGCGATTCGTCCGTCCGGAGGGCCGGCTACCGGTCCCGGTCGGTGCGGCGGATGACGACCTCGCCGTCCTCGGTGACGTGCAGGGTCAGCGAGACCTCGATGGTGCGCCCGTCGACGACCGACTCGGCTTCGTCGAGGAGTCGGCGGACGAGCTCCGGCGCCGAGTAGGCGACCTTGATGTCCGCGTCGTTGCACGCCTCGTACACCGTCTCGGGGACCTCGTAGATGTCGGCCCCCGCCGGGACGGGGACCCGCACGGGAGCCTCCATCGCCCGGACGACCCGCAGGGTCTCCCGTGCCTTGGCGACGTTCGCTCTCGCGCTGGCCTCGACGTTGGCCACGTTCGCCCGTGAGGTCCCCAGCATCTCGGCGATGGCGGTCTGCGTGTGCCCGCGTTCCCGTAGCAACAGCACCTGGGCCTGCCGTTCTGTGAGCGCGCTCTCCTCGGCGTCGAACCCGAGCGCTGCGAGCAGCGCGCTCGCGTCCGCCTCGTCGTCTGCGGTCTCCATCGTCGAATCGGCCTCCTGTTGCCTAGAGCGGGCCGCCCCCCTTGGCTATCCCGGTCGGTGGGCCGCCGTCACGACCCGGCGGACGGACCCGGTCCGTCACGGCCCCACGACAAGTTACGCCGACGGTGCCCCCCGGGACCCGACCCAGGCGTGAGCGGCCGGCCCACCCCCGGTCGCCGCGACGCCGTTCAGTACACCAGTTCCCCGGAGATGAACTGCCGCGTGCGCTCGTCGGTCGGGTCCTCGAAGATTCGCTCCGTCGGCCCCACCTCGGTCAACCCGTCGCCGAGCAACACGGCGACGCGGTCGGCGATGCGCTCGGCCTGGTGCATGTCGTGAGTCGCGACGACGACACCCAGGCCCCGGTCGCGCGCCTCGCCGATAGCCGCCTCGATGAGTCCCGTGTTCCGCGGGTCGAGGTCGGAGGTCGGTTCGTCCAGCAGGAGGTACGCCGGTTCGTAGGCGAGCGCCCGCGCGAAAGAGACCCGCTGGGCCTCGCCGCCCGAGAGCGAGCGCGCGTCCTGATCGGCCTTCTCGCGCATCTCGACGACCTCGAGCGCCTCTTCGACGGCCGCCGACAGGTCCTTCGACCCGACTAGCGAGCGCAGCCCATCCGCGAGTCGCCGTCGCCAGGACCGTCGCACCCGGAGGCCGTACGCGACGTTCCGGGCGACGGAGGCGTCGAACAGGCTCGCGCGCTGGAACACCAACCCGACGCGGCGGCGCAGTTCCAGGCGGCGGCCTTCGTCGACCGACCACGCCCGCTGGCCGTCCAGTTCGACGGTACCCTCGGTCGGCCGGCGGTTGAGCGCCAGGATGCGCAGCAGGGTGGTCTTTCCCACCCCCGAGGGCCCGATGATAGCGACCACTTCTCCGGGGTCGACCGTGAGCGAGACGTCCGCGAGGACGCGCTCGTCACCGTAGGCGTGTGAGAGAGCTGCCAGGCGGATCATCAGCTCATCACCCGCGAATCGCCGAGCTGGACGACGACGGCGTTGACCGCCAGCACGAGCACCAGCAGGACCGCGCCGAGTATCATCGCCGTCTCGTACCGGCCCTGGCGGGCCTCAAGCTGGATGGCCGTCGTCAGCGTCCGCGTCTTCGAGATGCCCCCCGAACTCGTGATGTTGCCCCCGACGATGAGGACGGACCCGACCTCGCTGATGGCCCGGCCGAAGCCCGCGAGAATCGCCGTGGCGATGCCGTAGCGGGCCTCCTTGATCACGACCAGCGCGACGTCGAGGCTCGTCCCGCCGAGGACGTGGGCCGCGTCGCGGACGTCGTCGTCCACGCCGGTGACGGCCGCGAGACTGATGGCCGTGATGGGTGGCGTCGCGAGGACGAACTGCGAGAGTACCATCGCTTCCCTGGTGAAGATGAGGTCGAAGGTCCCCAGGGGCCCCTGGTTGGAGACCGCAAAGAGCACGAGCAGGCCGACGACGACGCTCGGAAAGCCCATACCGGTGTTGATGACCGACTTCAGGGCGCGTTTCCCCGGGAAGTCGGTAAAGCCCATCGCGAGCGCGACCGGGAGGGAGAACAGCGTGCTCAACGCGACGGCGGTGCCGCTGACGTACAGGGAGACGTAGATGATGCTCGAGACGTACCCCTCCCTGAACGGCAGGTCGACGACAGCCGACAGGAGGCCGACGAGTGAATCGAGTGGCACGCTCACCCGTTCGAGGACTCGCTACTCCACCCTTGCGGAACGTACTGCTGGAAGTCGGGGTCCTCGGAGACTGCTTCGGGGAAGAACAGCTGCTCCCCGTTGACCTGGTACTCCCCGATGGCCGCCTGGGCGCCGGGGCTGGTTATCCAGCCGATGTAGGCCATCGCGAGGTCGTAGTTCGCGGTGTCGTGGACGCCGGGGTTGACCGCCATGACCCCGTAGGGGTTCGCCAGAGTCGCCGGGCCGCCCTCGATGGGCCCCTGGACGAGGACGACTAGGTCGATCGCCGAGCGCTGGGAGATGAACGTGCCCCGGTCCGAGAGCGTGTAGGCGCCCTGCTGGGTGGCGACGTTCAGCGCCTCCCCCATCCCGGTCCCGGTCTCCTGGTACCAGTCGCCACCGGGGTCCGTGCCGGCGGCCGCCCAGAGGGCCAGTTCCTTCGTGTGGGTCCCGGAGTTGTCCCCGCGGGAGACGAACGTCGACTCCGACTCGGCGATGGCGGTCAGCGCCTCGGTGGCCGAACCCATCCCCCGGATGCCCGCCGGGTCGTCGTCCGGACCGACGACGACGAAGTCGTTGAACATGAGGTCCCGGCGGTTGATGCCGTACCCGTTCCGCATGAACTCGTCCTCGAGACCGCGGGCGTGGACCAGCACCACGTCCGAGTCGCCGTTTCGGGCGGACTCCAGGGCCGCTCCGGTCCCCTGGGCCACCGCGTCGACTGTGACGCCGTACATCGCCTCGAAGTCGGGGTGAATCGCATCGAGGAGCCCCGTGTCGTACGTGCTCGTCGTCGTCGTCAGCGTCAGCGTCTCCCCAGCGACTCCGGGCTGGTCCTGTGGCGCGCTCTCCCCCTGAGTCTGCCCCCTGGACTGCGAACAGCCCGCGATGCTCGCGACCGCACCGACCCCGGCTACCGTGATGAACTGTCGCCGTTGTATCGGCATAGAAACAACGATGCGGGAACAGATGATAGGTGTTTCGCCGCCACCGGCCGGGAGCGAGGGCCGGACCGGCGCCTCGGCGGGCGGCAGTCGGGCGTGTGGGGCGCGACCGGAGCGTAATTTCCACCCGGTCCTCAAGCGAAAGATTTTCTACGCCGGCCTGAACAATCGGGGTATGGCCCTCCAACTTGGCCGTGCGATTAGCAACGGTATTCGCCGGAGCCTGTCTCCGGTCGGTATCGCCCTGATGGCACTCACAGCCCTCTACGTGGGGTTGTTCACCAGTTCGGTGAACACCATCGTCGCCAACCAGCTCCCGCCCGCCGCCCAGCAAGAGGCACAGATCGGTGTGACCCTGCCGCTGCCGAGTGCCGTGGCGGGGGTGCTCGTGCTCGTGGCCCTCCTGTTGGGCATGATAATCTACATCGCCGCCGCCCGGGCGTTCACCCGCGAGGGGCCCGACAGCGGGGCGGTCACCGGGTCGCTGTTCACCCGACGAATCGGTCGGGCGCTGCTCTCGGCCGTCGGCGCGAACGTCGTCGTCGGCATCGCCACGCTCGTGGGGTTCGTCCTGCTGGTGTTGCCCGGCATCTTCCTCATGGTGAGTTTCGCGTTCGTCCTGTTCGCCGTCGCCGTCGAAGACGCGCGGCTCGTGACGTCGCTGCGACGGAGCTGGGACATCGCTCGCGGGAACCGCCTGCGACTGGCGGCACTGCTCCTGCTCGTCGGCGTCGTGACCGGCGTCCTCAGCAGTCTCGGCTCGCTCGCGTCGTTCGTGAGTCCGACGCTCGGACAGATAGTCAGCCTGCTGGTGACGGCCCCGCTCGCGATTATCGGGTACGGCATCGTCGCCGACGCCTATCTGCAGCTGCGCGACGACCAGTCGGGCGTCGCCGAGCTGTGAACCGCTCGGCTGCAGGATGTCCCGGAGGCGGGGCCCCGGGAGCGACAACCGAGTGGTCACGGCGCTACGCGATCTCGAGGTCCCTGTCACACACCGGGCACGTGTCGTCGACTATCGTCACCTGCACGTCGCAGTCGGGACAGTACTCACGATAGCAGACGCAGTCGCCCATGTCACCCCTTTCGGGAGTTGCGTGAAAAAGCCTGGCTCCGGTCACCAGCGCGAACCCGGTCGAACTGCCGCCTCCCCCGGCCTCGAGAGTTTGGGGACCGAGCCGACACCGTGTGGGCTTCTCCCACAAGTCCCGGGTAGAATACCCGTATCGGGACAGAGCGCAAAGCTGCTCGCAGAGCTGTCAGCAGATACACCCCGATCAGTATTGCGTCTATCAGAAAATATACGTCGCCTGCACCGTTTGACGCGAGTGTCCCTCTAGGGACCTATCCGAGCCCCGATTGCGGACGGCTCGGCATAGTGCCGGGCTCGCATCCCGATACCACTGCTTTCGCTCGGACACGTCCGCAGAGAGACAGGTGTGTGACGGCGTCCACAGCCGGGTGTCTGTACACGGGGACGCCCCATACCTCTTGACGCTAGCCGACAGTGCGACTGGAAAGGAGGTATCGGGATTCAGGTCCAGGTGATGACACCCGGTGGGGTCGACGGGGCCACCACCCGCCGACGGGTCGGACGACCGAGTGAATCGCCGTCTTCCACGCCGGGATGAACAGCATCGGCGTCTTACACCCCCTCGCCGTCGGTCGAGAGTGGACGCCGGGCCTCCGTCAGCTGTCCCTCGAACGACGTCGGCTGCCCGGCGTCGTCGGACGCGAGCGTCCGCTGTTTCTCGACTTCGGCGTGGATGGCGTCCGTGAGCCGCGGATGCTCACCGAACGGCTCTCCGTACTCGATGCCCCCGCGTTCGAGTTCGAGTGCGTCCGGAATGTGACTCCCGGTCGCGTCGGTCCGTGAGACGAACATCGGGACCGCCACTGCCCGGTTCGTCGTGACGTTGTACCTGACACACTCTACGGCGGGGTTCTGGAGGAGATAGCAGGTCAGAACCGATTCGTAGGCCGACTGCTCGCGGAGGCGCGCCGCGTGGTACCGTGCCGTCTCACGCTGGTAGGGTTTCGAACTGCTTCCGAAGCCGACGATGACGAGCGTCGCGTCTGCGCCAGGTGTGACGAGGTCGGCTGCGCGCTCCTCGATCACGTCGGTGACGGCCCCGCTCTGTCCGATCGGCTCACAGTAGTGGACGGTCCCGGAGAGATACGACAGTGCAGCCGGGACGTCGGTGAGGGTCTGGTGGTCGTGGGCCGCACACATCGGGACTGCGTACACCGATTCGGCCGACAGCTGCTCGAACGCCGCCCGCAGCTCGCGGACCGGTTCCTGCTCGTAGGTCGCAGTCAGCACCTCGTCGACGCCGCGACGATGTTCCAGCCGACTCGCGTGCGTTTCCAGCACCGCCTGCCGGTTTCCGACGTCTCGGCCGACGAGCAGTATCGTCTCCGTTGTCATGGTTCGGCCACGTAATGAAAGTTCACTTTATCTACCCCAATTGTTCTTGTCAAATCCCATGGAACGGACTGTAATATAAATTGTGGTCAGGGTGGATCCCGACGGTGCGACCAGCTATCGATCGAGTGTCGTGTCGACCATAACCGTCACCGCGAGCGGCAGTGCGGCCCGTGTGGCTCACGCCACGGAGCCGGCCCGGACGACCAGAACTGAGAGGTCGGAAAACGGCGAGTCCCGGGCCGCCGTCTCCGTGGTTCGCTCGCCGAGTTCGTCGAGCGTCGTCGCCGTCACGGACTCGTCGTCGTGGGTGAGGCGTTCGAAGACGAGCGCCTCGAGCGACGGAGCGGCACCGGCGTCGAGCAGCATGGCCGCCACGTCCTCCGGCATCCAGTCGAAGGGCCGCGGGAGCACCAGCAGGTGTCGCTCGCCGACGGTCTCGCGGAGTGCCTGGAGGTCCGGGCCGACGTCACCGCTCTTGTGGAGTGTCACGAACCGGCTCGTCTCCATCGGCGTCCGGGCCCGACTCGCGGCGACCTGTAGCGAGGAGATCCCCGGAATCACCCGAACCGGAGTGTCGACGGCTGCCTGCACCTTCCCGACGAACTGGTAGCCAGAGTGGTTCGGATCGCCCATCAGTACCGCTGTCCCCGCTGCGCCCCGTTCGACGCGGCGTGCGAACGTCGCGAGGATCGTTGCCTCGTCTCGGTAGCCACAGGTGAGCACCTCGGCGTCGGTCAGGTCGTCGACGAACTCGACGACCGTCTCGAAGCCGACGACCACGTCGGCCTCCCTGATCGCTCGCCGCCCACGTGGGGTCAGGTACTCCGGGTTCCCCGGGCCGATACCGACTGCATACACCGGTTCCGTCGTCGTCCCGGTCAGTTCCGGCTTGGACGACGCGATCGCCGCCGGATCCGGCCCGGCCTCGAGGTCGTAGTCGTCGCTCACGGGTCGTCACCGACTTCTCTCTGTCGGGGCCGGGACCCGCTCGACTCGACGGGGTCGAGCGAGACGGTCCCGTCTCGCACGTCGCTCGCGACGTGCACCAGCTCGTTGGCCAGCCCGGCCGCCAGTCCGCTCCCGCCGCGGCGACCGACCGTCGTTATCGCGGGCACGTCGCAGGCCGCTGCGACCTCGCGTACCCGTGTGCGACTCTCGGCGGCCTTCACGAACCCGACCGGCGTCGCGACGACGACGGCCGGGCGCGTCCCGTCCTCGATGCAGTCCGCGAGTGCGAGCGCGGCGGTCGGCGCGTTGCCGACCACGGCGATCGCACCGTCGTAGACGCCCTCGCGGTCGAGTTCGAGCACGGACGCCGCCGTCCGGGTCAGCCCCGTCCGCTCTGCTAACTCGGCTCCGTTGCCGATGGCCTTCCGCACGGGACAGTCGTGCCCGCGGCCGGTGATCCCCGCTTTTACCATCGTGATGTCGGTGACGATTGGCCGCTCGTCGAGGACCGCACGAGCCCCCGCGCGGACCGGTGCCGAATCGTCGCCGCCGGTGAACCGGACGAGGTGCTGGAACTCCGGGTCGCCCGTCGCGTGGACGGACTTCTGCCGGATGCGATCGGCCGGCGTCTCGTCGGGCACGAGTTCGCGGACGCGGTCCATGCTCGTCTCGGCGATGGCCATCGCGTCGCTGGTGGTCGCGCCCAGGTCGGCGTACGCCTCGAAGTCGCCGCCCTCCCCCGATGCTTCCCCGTCAGTCGTCATCGCCGGGCACCTCCGTGGCTCCCTGGCCCGCGCGGGCCTCGATGTCGCCGTCCACTTCGAGGTTCACGTCCCTGAGGCGGTCGACCACCTCGTCGTCGGCGTCCCACAGGCCCCGCTCGACAGCCTCCAGCAGAGTGTCGGTGATGCTCTCGAGCGCCCACGGGTTGACCTCGCGGAGCCACGCCTGCCGGTCGTCGTCGAAGGCGTATCGCTCCGCGACGTCGTTCCAGAGCGTATCGCTGACGACGCCGGTCGTCGCGTCCCAGCCGAGGACGACGTCGACGGTCGTCGAGAGGTCGCCGGCGCCCTTGTAGTCGTGTGCTTCCATCGAGTCGAGCCAGGTCGGATTGAGGACGCGAGCGCGCAGGGCCTTCCGGACCTTCTCCTCGTTGGTGTAGACCGAGACGTCGTCGGGGTCGGCCGAATCGCCGACGTACGAGGCCGGTTCCTCGCCGGCCAGTTCCGAGACGGCGGTGACGAACCCGCCGTGGAACGCGTACCAGTCCGAGCTGTCGAACTCGTCTTGCTCGGCGGTGTCCTCGATTTTCACCGTCGCCTCGACGCTCTCCAGGCGACGCTCGAAGGACCCGCGGGCCTCGCTGACGCGACCGCGGGACCCCATCGCGTAGCCGCCCCACTGGACGTACACCGCCGCGAGGTCCGACCGGTCGTCCCAGTTGCCCTCGTCGACGGCCTTGTTCGTCCCCGCGCCGTAGCCGCCCGGCCGCGTCGTGAACACGCGGTGTCTCGCCGCGCTCTCGGCGTCGCTCTCGTCCATGCCCTCCGCCACGAGGTCCTCGGTCTCAGTCTCCACGTGCTTCTTGACGTAGTTCATCTCGTGGGGTTCGTCGAGGTCGATCACGGCGTCGACGGCGTCGTGGACGACGCTCGCCGCGGCCGGGAACGCATCCCTGAACAGCCCCGAGACCCGCGTCGTCACGTCGATGCGCGGCCGGCCGAGTTCCGCGAGTGGGATGGGTTCGACGGCCTCGACGCGGCCGGCGTCGCTCCAGACCGGTTCGACCCCCAGCAGCGCGAGCACCTGCGCGATGGTCTCGCCGCGGGTCCGGACCGTCGGCGTCCCCCAGACCACGACGCCGACCTCCTCGGGATAGCCCCCCTCGTCTCGCCGGTGGCGCTCCAGGACACCCGCGGCGACCTCTCGGCCCACGTCCCACGCGGTCTTCGCGGGGACCTTCCGGGGGTCGAGCGTGTAGAAGTTCCGCGCCGTCGGGAGCAGGTCGACCCCGCCGCGGGTCGGCGCGCCGGACCCGCCGGGTGGGACGTACTCGCCCGCGAGGGCGTCGGCGGTGCGCGGGATCTCGTCGGCCGCCCCCGCCACTCGTGGAGCGGCTTCCTCGCAGATGTACGCCAGGACCTCGCGAAGGTCGTCGTGGGCGCCGGACCTCGCCCGGGCGTCGCCAAGCGGGTCGACGTCGACCACGAGGAGGTTCATGTTCACCGCCGACTCGCCGTCGTCGAGCTCGCTCTCGGGGACGTCGAAGTCGTGGTCGGCGAGCGTCCGGACCAGGTCGCGGCTGGTCTCGTGGACGTGGTCTGCGGCCTCGGCGTAGGTCATCCCGAGCGCGTCGTCGTACGCGCCGGGGGCGTTCCTGAGGGCGTCGTAGTCGACGCCGAGCACGCCGGCGACGCTCTCCCGGAGCGACGGCGCGCCGGGATTTTCGAGTCTGGTGAGCGCGACGAGGTAGTCGACGAGACGGTCCTCGACCGGCGGTTCGCCCATCGTGTGCAGTCCCTTGCGAATCTGGGTCGTCTTCACGTCGGTGAGGTACTCGTGAACGCGTTCGACCAGGTCGTCGATGTCCAGGTCGTCGCCCGCGACGCCCCCCTCGGCCAGCGTCGAGCCCGCCTCGTCTGGTCCCCGAACCTCGACCCGCTCGTCGATCTCGCCGTCGATGCCGAGTTCGACGGCCAGGTCCAGGTCGTCGACGGTCTCCCGAATCCTCGCTTCGAGATGGTCGCCGTCGTCGGTCCGGGCGTCCTCCATCCCCGCTTCGCGGTAGCGGGTGGCCAGTTCCTCCAGTTCCGCCAGGTCGTCGTAGGTGCCGGCGTTGGCCATCGCCGGCGTCAGGTAGTCGACGATGGCGGCGTACGAGCGCCGCTTGGCCTGTGTCCCCTCGCCGGGGTTGTTGACGATGTAGGGATACACGTTCGGCAGGTCGTCGATCAACTGGTCGGGGGCGCTCTCGCCGTCCAGGCCGACGGTCTTGCCGGGCAACCACTCCAGGCTGCCGTGGGTGCCAAGGTGGACGACCGCGTCGGCCTCGTAGCCGTCGCGGAGCCACCGGTAGAAGGCGACGTAGTCGTGTGGCGGCTGGAGGGCTGAATCGTGGTACACCTTCGAGGGGTCCACGCCGAAGCCACGGGGCGGCTGGACGGTGACTAGCACGTTGCCAAAGGCCACGCCGGGGATGGCGAACGGGCGGTCCGGCGGGTCCCCCCACTCCTCGAGGACGTGCTCGCGGAACGCCGGGTCCAGCGCGTCGAACCACTCGGCGTACTGCGTCGGCGACACCGTGTCGACGCTCAGGTCGCGTACGTCCTCTGGCGCGACCCACCGGTCGTCGAGCGTCAACTGGTCGGTCAGCCGCTCTACGAGCGATTGGCCGCTGGCGGGCAGCGACGGGCCCGTCTCGTAGCCGCGCGCGTCGAGTTCCTCGAGCAGGCTCACCGTGCTCTCGGGCGAGTCCAGCCCGAAGGCGGTCCCGATGCCGTCGTCGCTCGGCGGGTAGTTGTGGAGGACGACCGCGACCCGTTTCTCGTCGTTCGGCGTGTGGCGCAACCGCGCCCAGTTGACCGCCAGTCTGGCGGCGTGGTCGACCCGGTCGTCGATGGGGAAGTGCTGTTTCGGTGCGCTGCCGATGTCCGCGGCGTCGTCAGTGCGCTCTTTCCCGGAGATCGGGTGGGTGATGACGTTCCCGTCGAACTCGGGCAGTGCGACCGACAGGGCGAGTTCGAAGCCCATCACGCCGGTGTCGCTGCCGTCGTATCGCGACCGCGAGCGCATCGTCGTCACGGTCTGGACGACCGGCACGCCCAGCCTGTCGAGGAAGACCTCCTCGGCGTCCTGGCCCTCGTCGTCGGCGCTCCGGCCCCGTTCGTCCATCGACAGCGAGAACATGAACGAGGAACAGACGGCGTCGACCAGCGGCGTGCCGTCGTCGTCGAGCAACCACTCCTCGGTCACGCGCTCGGCGTTCCACTGGCCATCGGCGTCGGTAGCCGGTTCACAGAAGATCGGCAGTGCGTTCGCTCCCTGTTCCTCGATCGCCCGGACCTGTGCGTCGACGTAGCGGGTGTTCTCGTGGGTCCAGTGGGACTCGTAGAACCAGACGGCGACGGTCGGCCGCTCGGGGTCGAACGTCGCCCGCAACTCCTCGATGCTGGCGGCCGGGTGGTCCGGGTGGTAGACTCCCTCGGTGGGCAGCGCGACGGGGTCGTCGTACGCGGGGTCGGCCGCGCCGTACTGGCTCACCAGGTAGCGCAGGCAGTTGGCGACGTTGCTCGCACCGCCCCGATCCAGGTAATCGGAGACCGTCTCGCGGTGGTCGTCGGGGACCGACGTGTCCTCGTGGGCGAATGCGTCACCGGTGGCTTTCACGACGAGCGGGACGCCCGCGTCGCGCAGGCGTTCGACCGCCCGCTCGTAGCCGGGCATGCTGTCCTCGGCACCGTGGAGCCAGAGGACGACCGCCGTCGCGTCTGTCAGTGCCTCGACGAACCGCTCGACCGCCGGTTCGTCGTCGAGGTCGCTCTCCGAGCGGACGACGAGGTCGGCATCGACCTCGCCGGCGGCGCGCTGGACGGCCCCGAGTTCGTTCTCCGTCGCGGTGTAGAGTCCGAGCTGTGGCATAACGTTATTAAATCTCCGTTTGTACTAATGCAAGTATGGTTGAATACGGCGAGGTCAAAAAACCTTCGCAGGGACCGTCGTTCGCGGCGGTGGTCAGGCAGCGCGACCTCAAAGACGCGCTCCTCGCCGTCGCAGCGGACGATTCGCTCGACGGGTTGTTGATTCGCGGCGAGAAGGGGACTGCCAAGTCGACGGCGGTGCGTGCACTCGCCGAGTGTCTCCCGACCCAGCGGGCGGTCGCGGACTGTCCGTACGGGTGTCCACCCGACGACCCCGGTCGGCAGTGCTCGGACTGCCGCAGTCGCGAGCGCCTGCCGGCCGAGGAGCGGTCGGCGCCACTCGTGACCCTCCCACTCGGCGCGACCCGGGACCGGGTGGTCGGGACGCTTTCGGTCGCGGACGCGCTGGCCGGGGACCACGAGTTCGACCCGGGACTGCTCGCACGGGCAAATCGCGGCATCCTCTACGTGGACGAGGTGAACCTGCTCGAGGACCACCTGGTCGACGTCCTGCTCGACGCCGCCGCGAGCGGGATCAACCGCGTCGAACGGGACGGCGTCACCGTGACCCATCCCGCCACGTTCACGCTCGTCGGGACCATGAACCCCGAGGAGGGCGACCTCCGACCCCAGCTCCGGGACCGCTTCGCCCTGCAGACCACGGTGACGGCGTGTGAGGACGTCGACGACCGCGTGGCGATCATCGACGGGGCGCTCGGCGACGGGAACGGAACCGAGGGGCGGTCGAACGAACGGCCGGCCGGCGAACGCCTGCGGGCCGCCCGGGACCGACTCGACGAGGTCGACCTCGCCCGCGAGTTCCGCGAACAGATCGCACGGCTCTGTCTGGACGCCGGGCTCGACGGGCACCGGGGCGACATCGCGACGGCCCGCACGGCCAGAGTCTTCGCCGCGCTCGACGGCCGGACGACGGTCCTGGAACCCGACGTCGAACGCGCCGCCGAGTTCGCGCTGCCCCACCGGCTCGCGTCCACGCCGTTCGAGGACTCGCCCAACCTCGACGACGTCCTGGCGGACCACTTCGGAGACGAGTCCGGTGGCGGAGACGCCGACAGCGATGAACGAAGCGAGCGCACCGAGAGCGACGACGACCCCGATGCTGCGTCACCGGACGGTGCTACGGACGACTCAGCCGGCGGGGCAGACGACCAGACGGCCGAGACCGGGCCGGGTCCAGGCGGTGACGACGGCGACCAGGAACCACCGGAGGCCGACGGTCCCGGGTGCGACGCGCCCGACGACAGCGACGGTGATTCACCGTCGCCAGCCGAGGCTGGAGCAGACACCGCCGACAACGAGAGCGATGCCCAGGCGCGCGACGGCGACGAGGAAACCGACGGCGACGACGCGACCCCACTCCTCCCCGGGCAGTCCAGCGTCGCGGTCGGCGACAGCACTGCACCGGAGGTAGGGGCGCCGGCCGTCGACACCGACAGTGACGCCGCCAGCGGACGAGCAGAGGCGACGGGCACGGCTCGAGGAGCGACAGTCCGGACGCAGCGCGCCGGTCCCGGCGACGAGGTCGACGCGGCCGCGTCGGTTCGGGCAGCCGCGAGACGGGGCCGCGGCCGCGTCGACGCGCGCGACCTCCGACAGTCGGTCCGCGTCAGCGACGCCGAGACGCTGGTCGTGTTCGCACTGGACGCCAGCGCGTCGATGCGCCCGGCGATGCGAGCGGCGAAAGGAACCGTCCTCGAACTGCTCGAAGACGCCTATCAGGCCCGCGACGAGGTGTCGGTCGTCACGTTCGCGGGCGAGGACGCGGACGTGGTGTTGCCACCGACCGACAGCGTCTCGCGGGCCGCTCGCCACCTCAAGGACCTGCCGACCGGCGACCGGACGCCGCTCCCGGCCGGCCTTGCCGCCGCACACGACGTATTGGCTCGAACCGACCCCGACGCCGGCATCGCCGTGGTCGTCACAGACGGACGGGCGAACACCGCGTCCGGGAGTCCGGTAGCGGCCACGCGGGAGGCCGCACGACGACTCGGGTCGGTGGCCGACCGGACCGTCGTCGTCGACGCGGGGGCGGGAACGCGTGCGGGACTCGTCGGCGTCGTGGCCGACGAGACTGCGGCGACAGTCGTCTCACTGGACGCCCTGACCGCGGAGCGAATCGACACGCTGGCCGGCGAGTGAGACAGGTCGTAGCCGGAAGGTTTACAAACTAACTTTGTAATAGTACAAGTTAGATTTCAATGCAGACAGACACCGACACCGTCCGTGGCCGCATCGAACTCGCCGCCGGTACGCTCTCGGGCACGCAGCTGGCGCTCGCGCTGGCGTTCGTGGCCGCGCTCGGCTTCACGCTCCTGTTCGTCCAGGACCCGCTGGTTCACGACGCGCTGCACAACTTCCGACACGGTGCAGGCGTCACCTGTCACTGATGTCGCGAGGTCTTCTCGAACGGGGCGCGCTCGCCGGCGTGGCCGGGGGCCTCGTCTACGGGCTCTTTCTCGCGACGGTCGGGAACGCGTTCACCGCCGGCCTCGAGACGTTCGAATCTGGACATAGTCACGGAGGAGGACCGGTCGTCTCCGGACTCACGACGGCGGCCGTCAGCGTCGGCGGCGGCGTCCTCTGGGGACTGCTCTTTGGCGTCGCCGTCTTCGGGCTGGGCTATTACGTCTTCGAACCGGCACTGCCCGGCGACGGCGCGGTGACGCGGCTGGTGCTCGCAGCCGCCGGCTTCCTCGTCGTCTCGGGCGCGCCGTGGCTCGTGCTCCCGCCACAGCCGCCGGGCGTCGAGCAGGCACTCCCGACGGAGACGCGCCTGCTCTGGTACGGCGGGATGATGGCCGTCGGCGCGTCCGTCGTCGGCCTGTGTGGCCTGGCGTATCGACGGACACCCCACCGACGGCCCGGCGTCCACGCTGTCGTCACGCTGGCACCGCTCGCAGTGCTCGCGATTCCGGTCGTCCTCGCGCCAGCGAACCCCGTCCACGGGGACGTCCCGGGGGCACTGGTCGTGGCCTACCGCTGGACGGTCGTCTTCGGGCAACTGTTGCTCTGGGCGACCCTCGCCGGCGTGCATTCGTGGCTCGGTGCTCCCGACCACGCGGTCGCCGACCTCGAGTATTCGACGACGGCCGACTGAGCGCCTTCTCGTCGTATTTCACGCCGAACCGGACGACGCCGTCGACCGTGCCGAGGATGGCGAGGCGGGCCGCGAGCGCAACCGCTGCGGGGTCATAGCGACGATACGAATCGACGAGATTACGGCGAGTGGGGGGCTGCCGGGACCCGCTCACCCGTCGACCGGGAACGCCTCGTGGAGGAGGTCGTGGGCCTCGCCGAGACCGGCGAGGACGTCTTCCCCCTGTGTCGTCAGTCGCGAGACCGCTCGCTCGGCGTCACGAACGGCGACCAGCCGTCCCCGCAGGTAGTCGTACTCGGGGTCGTCGGCGTCTGTCCTGGCAATCTGCTCTTCGAGGTCGACGAGCGCCGCGTCGAGGTGGCGTTCGATGGCGACGAGCGTCTGGGCGTCGGCCAGGCCCTCGATCGGCCCCGTCAGGTTCCCCTCCAGCTCCTGCTGGGCGTGCTTTCGCGCCTGTTCGTCTTCGGTGCCGAGGACGTTCATGAGGCCCAGTTTGAGGGCCTCGATTTCGTAACAGCTCATAGACGTACTAGTGGCTCGCGTCGGTTAGAGCGTTTGGTCGACCAGTTCGCTCACGATGCGGTCGCGGTCGAGGTGCGACGAGACGATGCCGTCGGCGTCGTCGGCCCCGACGCCGCCGTACCAGACGCCGTCGGGATAGACCGCGACCATCGGGCCCTCGCCACAGCGGCCCAGACAGGACGACCGCGTGATGCGGGCGTCACACTGGTCGCTGTCGCGGGCGGCCTGTCGGAGCCGTTCGAGGACCGCGGGTGCGCCGTCCTGTGCGCAGGTCTGGTTCGTACAGACGGCGACGTGCTTTTCCGGTGCGTCGTGGACGTGCGGGTCGTCGTCGACGTCCTCGCGGTCGGCGTGTTCGGCCTGGTGGGTCAGCGCCCGGAGCATGGCCCGCGCGCCACCCCGGTCGTTTTCGTAGCCGTCCAGTTCGACCTTGTACTTGCAGGTGTCACAGGACATCTCGACGCTGCCCGTCCGGGCCTCCTGCCACCGGTCGCCGAGCACGTCGAGCAGGCGGCTGTCGGTGCCGAGCGGGTCACCCGGCGCGGCGTCGACGTAGGGGTACTCCGCGTCGAACTCCCGGGCCCCGTCTCTGATACGACCGGTCAGGACGCCGTCACCGAGCATGTAGGGGAGGACGACGACGGCGTCGGGCCGCCCCTTCGCGAGGTCGTGGAGCGTGTCTTCCAGGCGGGGGTCGGTGACGCCGACGAACGAGGCACGGACCCGCTCGAACGTGCGCCCCTCGTACAGCAGGCGTGCGAGTTTGTGGACGTCCGCGTTGGCGTCCGGGTCCGACGACCCGCGCGCACAGAGGACGACGGCCACGTCGTCGCCCTCACGGTCGACACCCAGTTCGGCCTCGACGGCCGCCGCCCGGTCGTCCAGCAGGTCGAGAAGTGCCGGGTGGACGCCCAGGTGAGCGCCGTTGTTGATCGTCAGGTCGGGGTGGGCCTCACGGGCCTGCGTGACCGCCAGCGGCACGTCGTTTTTGACGTGGCTCGCGGCAAACAGTGAGAGGTGGACGACGGTCACCTGGGAGACGGTGGCCGCGAGGCCGGCGATGGCGTCGTCGATGGCCGGGTCGGCGAGTTCGAGGAAGGCGGCGTCGACCGGGATACCGAGGCGACGCTCCAGGTCGGCCGCCAGCTGTCGGACCTGCTCGTTGGACTTCTCGCGGCGCGAGCCGTGCCCGGCGAGCAGGATGGCCTCGTCGTCGAGCGTCTCCGTGGCTGTGGTGGCTTCGCTCATCGGACTCGTTCGAGGCTCTTCCGGAGTTTCCGCCGCCGACTCGGTGCGAACAACCCGGTGGCCTCGCTGCCGTCGTACAGCCAGTCGCCCAGCGCCGGGACGGCGTCGTCGTCGACGCCGAACCAGTAGCCCGAGGACGCCTCGGAACAGTCCCCACACGGGACGTCGACGGGACACGCCGCCAGCAGCGACTGGACCGTCCGCAGGAGCCGCCGGTCCGCGTGGACGAACGAGACGCCGACGACATCCGCGTCGGATTTGAAACAGACTGTCCCACAGGCTTCGAGGAGGCCCCGCAGGAGTTGGCGGTCGTATTCGGCGAGCGTCTCGAAGCGGTAGCCGCCGGCCTCGCCCGCGAAGGGCAGGCCGAGCGCGGCCCCCGCCCGGTCCGCGAGGTCACCGAACACCTGGAGCGTGTACTCGTCGTCTGTTCGGACGATGGACGTGTCGTGCGCGTAGGCCCGCTCGACGGTGCGATGGCCGGTCCGGTCGGCACCGGCGATCGACGCGAGTCGCCTGGCAGCGATCTCGTCGGTCGTCCGGACGGTGACACAGTGCTCGTCGCACTCGCCGTCGCCAGCGACCCGCCCCCAGAAGTACGCCGTCTCCGGGTGGGCCGCGAGCATGTCCCCCGGCGCGTCGGTGTCGACGCTCATGGCTCGCCCTCCGTACGGTCGGCCGCCGGGGAGACATCCTCGACGGTAATCGCATCGAGTGGACAGGCCGCGGCCGCCGACGCGGCGTCGTCCCGTCGGTCGTCGTCGAACGTCGCCGCCACGGTCCGCTCGTCGTCGACCTCGATGGCCGCGAGGCCGTCGCCGTCCTCGACGAACCGGTCGTCGCGCACGAGACAGGCGAAGACACCGTCACAGGTCGCTCTGTCGAGTGTGATCCGGTACATGGTCAGTAGTCGTACTTCGTCTCGTAGCCACGCGGCGTGACCATCCGGTCGTCCCAGACGTAGGTCTCCTCGTTGCCCACGAGCAGCGTCGTCGTCATGTCGACGAGGTCGGTCTCGCCCAGGTCGGGCAGATCGCCCAGTTCGACGATCTCGACGCGCTCGTCCTCGCGACCCGCGGCGTGTACCACGCCGACCGGCGTCTCAGGGTCGCGGTGTTCGAGCAGAATCTCGCAGCACTTCGCGTAGTTGTCCCGGCGCTTGCGACTCCAGGGGTTGTAGATGGCGATGGTGAACCCCTCCTTGGCCGTGGCGTGCAACCGGGACTCGATGGTCGGCATGTCCGTGAGGTGGTCCGACAGCGAGATGGAGACGGTGTCGTTGACCAGCGGCGCGCCGACGCGGGCCGCACACGACTGGGCGGCGGGGACGCCGGGGACGACGTCGAACGCAAGCATCGAGGCGGTCGCGCCCTTGGACTCGAGTATCTCCAGTGCCAGTCCGGCGAGCGCGTAGACGTTCGGGTCGCCGCTGCCGATGATTGCCACGTCGTTGCCGGCCAGCGCCCGGTCGGTCGCCTCCTCCGTGCGGGACACCTCGCCGCACATCGGCGTGTCGTAGATGTCCTCCGCGGCCTCAATCACCTCGTCGGGGAGCAGTTCGACGTAGGTCGTGTAGCCGACGATGTGGTCGGCCTCGAGCAGGGCCGCGCGTGCCTTCGCCGTCATCCCCTCCGGTTGGCCGGGGCCGAGGCCGACGGCGACCAGTCGACCAGGGTCGGCCTCGAAGTCGTCGACGGTGGCGCCGACGTCCGCCTCGCCGCTTTCCGTCGACGAGCCGCCACAGGAACTGCCGGTGGCAGTCGACGACGACCCGCCACACGCTGACGAGTTTTCGTCCGCCGTTCCGGTCGTTGCGCCACCGCATTTCGATTCGCGCTCCGTACTCGTTTCAGTGGTCTCGTCCGTACGCATGCTCAGAAATCCTCCACGTCACGCCCGCCACGCGGGGTGACGAGAAAGTCGCGGTAGTCGTTCGCCCAGTGCTCGGTCTCGTGGGTGCCGACGACGATGGACGACCCCATGCCGCCGACTTCGTCGGCGTGGTCCGGCAGTTCGCCGAGCGTCGTGATGGTCTCCGTCTCGTCGTCGAGGTTCCGGCCCAGCGTCCCCCGCCCGGCGTCGTTGACGATCGCCGCCGGCACGTCGTCGGCCCGTTCCTCTCGCAGAATGGCCACCGCTCGCTCGTAGTCCCGCCAGCAGTTGTACAGGACGACGACGAAGCCGCTGATGGCGGCCGCCCGGAGCTTCTCCTCGATCTCGTCCCAGCCGCGCCACTTGTCCGACAGCGAGACGGTACAGAAGTCGTTCGACAGCGGCGCACCGAGGTTCGCCGCCCCCGAGAGGGCGGCGGTCACGCCGGGGACGATCTCGATGGGCACGTCGTCGGCGTCGTCGGCGTCGGCCATCGTGAACAGGAGGTCGGATTTCCCGTAGACGTTCGGGTCGCCGCCGGAGACGTGGGCGACGGCCTGGCCGTCCCGTACGCGCTCGAACGCCTCGCGTGCGAGCTCGACCTGCTTGCCCATCGAGGACCTGACGAGCGTCTGGCGGCTCCCGTCGGGGCGTTCGAGGACCGTCCCCGACTCGTCGGTCACGATACCGTCGTCGCACACGTCGTCGAGTGCCGCCGATTCCGGCGGGAGCGTGCCGTCGGTCCGGAGGAACTCCTGATAGAGGTTCGACGCGAAGACGCAGTCAGCCGTCCGAATCACGTCCTTTGCCCGGTGGGTCATGTCGTGGGGGAGGCCTGGGCCGATACCGACGACGTACAGCGTCCCGTAGTCCTCGGGGTGGGCCGCCGTCGCACCGTCCACGCCCCTCTCGCCGGTCCGGCTCATCGGCCGATCGCCACCGTCACGGCCTCGTCGTAGCGCGTCTTCTCGGCCAGCAGGTCGTGGTCACGCCCGCCGGCGATGGCCGACGCCTCGGCGATGCCGGGCCAGCCGATGAGTTCCTTCGAGCGGGACGGCGACGGGCCCTCGAATTCCTCCAGCGTCTCCTTCTCGAAGGCGACGACGCCCAGGCCCCAATCCTCGGCGGCGGCGAGCAACCCCTCTTCGTCGGCCTTCCTGGTGCCCGTGGCGACGAAGTCGACGTCTTCGCGGTCGCAGTCTGCGTCGTCGAGCGCGGCGTCCCACGCGTCGTGGAACTGTTCGACCTTCGCGCCGGCGACGCTGCCGGTACCCAGGACGACGCCGTCCGCGCCGTTGCGTTTCAGGACCGTCACGTCGTCGTCGACGAGCACCGCCGACGGGCCGTCGAGTCGTTCGACTGGACCGAGTTCGTCGTCCAGCACCGCGAGGTTCGTCGCGACCGTCGAGTCGCCGTTGACGACGTGTGCGTCGAGGGCTCTCGCCTGCTTCTCGACGCCCTGTTTGTCGGCCGCCTCGCTCGCTGTCGTCATCGCCGGGACCGCGCCAAGCGACGCCAGATCGTCGGCGACCTGGTTCGCGCCGTGGTGGCCCCCCGTGATCGGAATTGCCCACGTGAGTTCCTCGTCGACGACGCAGATGGCGGGGTCGTCCCACTTGTCGTCCAGCAGGTGGGCGGTCTTGCGCATCGCGATGCCGCTGGCCATCAGGCCGACGAAACAGTCGTACTCGCCCCAGAACTCCTCGAAGACGTCGCCGTGGTACTCGAGCACGTCGATGGACGCGTAGCGGTCGCCGATGCCGTCGACGATCTCCGCGGCGGTCCCCATCTTCCGCTCGAACGCGACGATGGCGATCTCCTCGGCGGCCTCACCGTCGGAATCGGGTACTGTGCAACTGTTCGTGTCGCTGTCGTCGGTGCTCATCAGTCGTCGGCCTCCTGTGAGTCCGCGTCGCCGCTGGCCCAGTCCCCGTACAGGAACGAGCGTTCGTAATCCTCCCCGCCGACCGCGTCGCCGACGACCACCATCGCCGAGGCCCGATAACCGGTGTCCTCGACCTTCTCGCCGATGGTCTCGATTGTTCCCTCGATGACGTCCTCGTCGGGCCACGAGGCGTGGTAGACCACCGCGACGGGCGTCTCCGGGTCGTGACCGTCATCGAGCAGGCGCTCCATCGTCTCGGCGACGGCGTGAGTACCGAGATAGATGCAGGTCGTCACGTCGCCCATCCCCACGAACTCTGAGACGTGATCCTCGTCCGCGTCGAGTGTCTTCCCCTGGGGGCGGGTGAAGGCGACGTGATTTGCCACCTCGTTCAGCGTCAACTGCGTCCGTAGCGTCGCGCTGGCGGCGAAGGCCGACGTGACGCCGGGGACGATGTACGTGGGGACGCCCTCGTGTTCGAGCGCGTCCATCTGTTCTAAGGCCGCGCCGTAGATGGCCGGATCGCCGCTGTGGAGGCGGACGACCGTCTCGCCGCGCTCGTACGCGTCCCGCATCAGCGGGATCAGTTCCTCGAGGTCCTTGCCGATGGAACTGACCGTCTCGGCGTCCTCGCAGTACTCGGCCAGCAGTTCACTGTTGACCAGCGAGCCGGCGTGGACCACGAGGTCGGCGTCGGCCAGCAGGTCGCGGCCCGCGACGGTCAGCAGTCGCGGGTTCCCCGGCCCGGCCCCGACGAAGGGGATACCATCCTGGTCGTCGCCGGCGCTGTGTTCGTATACTCGTTCGTCACGATTCCCTGCGACGGCGTCGATTGCCGTCTGTGGGTCCGTCTCTCCTCGCTCGTCGCTCATCGTCCCACCTCGTCGCCACAGAGTGCGCCCTCGGAGCGTTCCTGCCGGGCCGCCCTCCCAGCGGCATAGTCGCCACCGTCGGTGATCGCACCCGTCCCATCTGCCGACTCGAGGAAGGCGTCGGTCGCCTGTTCGACGCGTGCCTCGGGTCGCTCCGCGTACGCGAGCGTGTAGTAATCGCGCTCTTCGATATCGGTTGGGTCGTCCGTGACGAGCGTCTCGCCCTGCTCCATGAACAGCCGCCGCCCGTAGACGACGTCGTAGCCGGCCTCGACCAGCCCCTCGTGGGTCGCCGGGGCGTCTGTTACCTTGAACAACACCATCCGGTCGGGACCGGTCGGCGAGACGCCGCCGTCGGCCTCGCGCAGGGCGAGACTCGACCCGGCAGTTATCTCGACGCCCAGGGCGGTCGCGAACGCGGTGACCGCACTGACGCCGGGGACGACCTCGAGGTCGACCTCGGGGTGAAAGGCCGCCATCGTCCGCCGGAGGTGGCCGAACGTCGAGTAGACGTTCGGGTCGCCGAGCGTGACGAACGCCACGTCGCCGTCACGTGCGGTCGGAGCGATCTCGGCGGCCGCCGTCTTCCACGCCGCCCGGAGTTTCTCGGCGTCACGCGTCATCGGGAACTCGAGGTCGCCGATTCGGTCTTCGGGAACGTGGTTCGTCGCGACCGACCGGGAGAGTCGGCCCGGGGAGTAGACGACGTCTGCATCGGCGAGGACGTCGCGGCCACGGACCGTGACGAGGTCCGCCTCGCCGGGGCCGAGTCCGACGCCGTACAGCGTCATCGTCGGCCCCCGTCGGTCGCCACCGCGTCGGTGCCGCCGACCAGCACGTACACCGGGTTCTGGGCGTCGAAGCTCGTCGCCCCGGCGAGTTCGTAGCCGTGGCTCACCTGGACCTGCACGACTTCGTCGAGCAAACCCCGGTCACGGAACGCCTCGGTGGCGGCTCCGGCGACCTCGAGCCGGGAGACGTTCATCACCACGCGGTCGATACCGGTCTCGACTGCGTGGTCCAGCACGGCCTCGTAGTTCCGACTACCACCCAGGAAGAGGGCGTCGGCGTCGGCGGGTAATCCCGCCGGGGCTTCGGCGTCCTCGAGCGTGACGTCGGCGGTCACGTCGTTCGCAGCGAGGTTCTTTCTCGTGACGGCCAGTCGGTCGGGCTTCCGTTCGAGCGCCGTGACCCGACCGGCCCGTCTGGCGGCCTCGATGGTGACTGCACCGGTACAGGACCCGACCTCGACGAAGTGGTCAGTCGGCCCGAGGTCGAGTTTTTGACAGAGGACGGCCCTGACCTCTGCCTTCGTCGGCCCCGCCTTCGCGTCGTGTGGGAGCGATACCTGTGACATCACGGGCCACAACTCAGGTAGCGCGTAAAACAATTTTGGTTGTGCTAAGTAAAGTGATATTGTTAAAATTCGGGTTCCGACGCGATGTGAGTAAAATTCACGAGAACTAGGAACAAGATATTTTAGTTCCAGAGCCGGAGATCGGACGATGACCTCGAATCCCGACGACGCGGAAACGTTCCGCGTCCTCCGTAACAAACGAGACGCGACGAGATACCAGATCCTGGTCGAGATCGCAGACAGACAGCCGGCGGTCAGTCAACAGGAGATCGCCGGGGAGATCGGCGTCACCTCGCAGGCGGTGAGCAACTATCTCCAGGACCTCGTCGGACTCGGTCACGTCGAGAAGCTCGGTCGCGGTCGCTACGAGGTCACCAAGGAGGGCGTCGACTGGCTCATCTCACAGACCGACCACCTCCGGAACTACGTGCAACACGTCTCCGAGGACGTCATCGGACAGGTCGACGTCGAGACGGTCCTCGCGACGACAGACGTCAGCGAGGGTGAGACCGTCTCCCTGACGATGCGAGACGGGGTGCTTCGTGCGATGGCCGGGTCGACTGGGAGTGCAACTGCGGTTGCGGTCACGGAGGCTGCGGCTGGCACCGAGGTAGGCATCACGAACGTCGAGGGCGTCGTCGATTACGAGCTGGGGACGGTCACGGTGGTCTCGGTCCCGAAGGTCCAGAACGGTGGCAGTCGTGCGGTAGAACCCGGCACTATCGCCGACCTCGCCGGTGGACACGACCTGGTCGCCGTCGCCGGCGTCGAAGCGCTCGCCACAGCCAGGGCCGCAGCCGTCGAGGTCGACGTCCGGTTTGGCAGCGCCAGCGCAGTCCAGGAAGCGGCCACGAAGGGACTCGACGTCCTCCTGCTTGCCGCGACCGACCGGGTTTCGAGCCACACCGACAACCTCGCCGACGGGAACATCAGCTACGAGGTCGTCGACGCTGCCGACGCGTAGTCGCGTCGCGACGTCCGCTCGCACCGTGTGACCCTCGTGTTTAACCCGGCCGCAGTCAGGCGATTACGAATCTGGGGGCTGTTAATCGTCGTCAGCAGTGTAGGCACCGCTTCGATGTTCGATTCGGTGGCCTTCGAGAACTGACTCACTCCTGTCGAGTGTACAGGCGAGTCGATACTGTCCGACACGAAGTTTCGAGAACGGGCCACCAGTTAGCGGTTCGAGAAAGTCGTCAGGCTCACGCCATTCTGACTCGACGATCTCGTCTAACTTCGAGACAACTCGGTCCTGTACGTGCGGGTCGAGAGAATCGAACTGATCGGCCGCCCTCGTCGTGAACTTCCACGTCCACTCGTCACTCGGCATCTTCGTCTCGACCCATCATCTCGACGACTTCCCTACGCGACACTAACTCTGCGTCGCCAGACCGCAGTTCGTGTTCACTGGCAGCAATCTGTTTCCATCCCTCGCGAGAGAACTCAGGGTGTTTCACCGCGTCGCGTGCTGCGTATCGGAGGAACTCACTCCGAGAATTGAATCCTTCCTCTTTCCACGTTGTGTCGATATCTTCGAGAAACGCCTTGCTCAGTCGGAGGTTGATCTGGACCATCTCTGGCCCGTCGTCGCCAACCGTGGTATCTGCATCAGACATATACATATGCTTTACTCGTACATATACAAAATCTTGCCGCTGGACTGAACACGAGAGTGGCCTCTGGGTAGGTGCCACTGATTAAATGGCATCCGTCATGGAGCGTGATGAATTCACGAGGAGTTGATCGTGCCCGTCGAAGATTGGTTATAGAACACTTCTAACAGGGAGATAAGCAGGAATGGACTCGCCGGGATTGAGCAAACGCGCAGCGTTTGCGATTTGCGAGAGACGCCGCCGGCGTCTCTCGGGATACGATGACGCTGCGTGAAAGAATCGATTAAACCGGGCCGCATTCTGGCGGTTTCGGCTATGCTGTAGTGCCTTTATTCCGGGTGATCAGCGAGTCGTCTGAGTGGTACTCTCTTCGATGGGACCACAACCGGTCACGCGCGCTCTGGACGAGGCGCATTCTCGTACTTGACCATCTTTTCAGGCTTATCCGAGATGGTCTCGTAGATTTGCTGGAGAGTCTCCTCGGCGGCGAGCAAGTTGTGTTCCCCGAGGAACGCCCGCCCCCCCTCAGTGAGGCCGTAGAACTTCCAGGGATAGCCCTGTCTGCGCTGGTCGTCGTCCAGGGAGACCTCCTCGACGATGCCAGCGTCGATCAACTTCTGGATATGCTTGTACACAGTGGCCTCGCTCACGCTGGGATTGAGCTCCTCGAGTTCGTACATCGAGGGCAACTGTTCGGGATGCTGGAGGATATTGTTGACGAGCGCGAACCGCGTCTGCTGGGTAACGAAATGGACGATCTCCCGGGAGTTCATCCCATCAGTGGTTCCGATATTGGTGCTCATATACTACAGTAGATGGCACAATGCCAAGTAGTTTACTCCTGGGTAAATTACTATAGGGTGACTCAGATTGGGCTTGACTGGGTAATTTACTTCATAAATCATATCCCATAGCCACGAGAGGGGAGCGTATGGCTGACGAGGAGACGCCCGTTCCCGACGAGATTCTCAAAAGTGCGAAGGACCAACTCGACGAGGAAGAAATCGCACTGGTAGACAACGAGGAGATTCTACACGCGCTGAGTGAACTGACGTCCGTCTACGAGAACGACCGGTCGTACTTCGTACTCGGGAACTACGATCGGGAACCGATCCGTCGACTGAACCTTGTTGTGGATCGCCTCAATCGTCGGACGGACGCGTACGCCTTCCGGATGGTCGATATTCGAGGTGAGTGGGACAACAGCATCCAGAAGTTCTGCCTGATTGCAGACATCGTCACGTACCTCGTCGGCGTCGCTGAGAAAGACCCGAGTGACTTTCTCGTCGAACAGGGTCTTCTCGTCGGGACGGTCGAGTATTTCTCGAAGAGCCACGTCCTCAAACGGGAATACGCGGACGAGGAACAGCCCTTCGGCTGGATGCAAGATGGCGTCTTCGAGTTATTCGAACGCGAAGGGCGGTTGTACTACTGGCAAACCGAGGAGGACCTCGTCGACGCGACTGAAGAGCTTCCATGATGCTCGACTATCGCTACGACTTCCAGATATGGACTGACCAGCACTCAGTACAGTACGTCACACAAAGTGGGTTTGTACTGAATTCGGCAGCGTGACGTGCTCGAGTCGGTATTGGCAGAAGTTAACTGTGGCAAATCACACGACTGCAGAGAGTTCGTCACGAAGCGTCGAAGAATCGATTTAAGCTGGTTCGACAAAACAGCCGTGTTAGGCCATCTAATCCTCGGATAGCCGATAGAGAATGAGTGGACTCGCCGGGATTGAGCAAACGCGCAGCGTTTGCGATTTGCGAGAGACGCCGCCGGCGTCTCTCGGGATACGATGACGCTGCGTGAAAGAATCGATTAAATCGAACCGCCTTCTGGCGATTCTGAGATTGAGATCGATCGGCAGCCCTTTCACGATTAGTTGGCCTCGAAATTCATTCAACGAACTCCGTCTCACCGATGCTCGTCGATCCACTCACACCAGGCGCGAAAGTCTTGGGCACCGCACTGGTCAGCGATGTTCTGGAGTGTCCCGATGCGAACGCGGTCGTGTAACGGGACAGTCACGGTTCGTTTCTCGCCGGTCTCTGGATGGGTGTACTTGAGAATTGCGTGGTCGCCACGTGTTCGGTCGTGTCGGTATCCAAATTTTCGGAGGACGTTGACGATTTCTTCACTTGAGAAGTCTCGCGTGACCATTTACGAGTCCTCGAACCACGGCGCGTCAGGTTCGGGGGCTGGTGTATCATCTTCCCTCGCTTCCTTGGTGAGTTCGACAGCCTCGTCGAGATTTTCGAGTGCCACAGCCCGCGTCGGACCCTGGCTTGCGACACCCGTTTCTTCGTCTACAGCCGACCACCACCCATCGTCCTCCTCGATAAGGCGAATTTCACGTCCCGTGCTCATACGCCAACGTAGGCCGGAATATCAGATAAGGGTTCGGCCGTCGGTGCTGATTCAACATTTGTGTATTTCGAGTCGACTACAGAGGGGTTCTCGTGATTAAATCGGATTCGTCACGCACCATAATTAGTTCAACCCAAGTTCATCACGACCCCAAGAAAGAGACAATAGAAGCGCTCTAGCGAGGATACAGCGAGGAATGGACTCGCCGGGATACGGTGACGCTGCGTGAAAGAACTGATTTAATCGGGCCGCATTCTGGTGATTCCAGAACCACTGGCTGAACCGACTGTGGAGAGAGTCGAATCGGTCCTCGTTGGGAGTGTCACACCCATGGGTCCAGTTCTTCACGACCAGTGAACGCATCTCTGTCTGGGTACGCATCGACAAGTGCGATAAGTGCTGCCGCAACTCTGTAGGCTGGCATCGTATCGTCGTACAGGAGGATGATGCCGGCGTGAGAATCGGGCGGTAGTGGGCCGAAATCTTTCACGTCACTCGTTACGATGATACGGTTCTGTTCGCGAGCGTAGGGGAGCACGTCAGCGTCGTCGTCGGCACCTTGTCCAAGTGTGTCCCGAACGTGGGCTGCATCCAGCGCTTCTTTTTCCAGATACGTCGCTACTTTCGGATCGACATTTTCGTCGAGGAGAAATGCCCACTCGGCCATTTCAGGCCATGTCAGGTTCGATACCTTCGGGCCGGTCGATCGACTCTCGGAACGACTCGATAGCCTCCTCACGCTCGGCTTCGACCTCGCTCATCTCCCGTGGGTGATCGTGGTAGTACGCAAGGGCGTGATAGACGTCAGCCACATCGAGATCGTACCGGTCGGCGACGGCTTCAGGGTCGACGTCTCGCTCTTCGACGAGCGCGTACACCTGGCGGACGCTGATACGCCGGCCAGTGATGTGGGGTTCACTCATCAGCTTGTGGGCGATCCGCCGCGACTCGCGCTCGGCCATACCGGTTTCTATCGCCCGCTATCGCAAAAACGTTCGCACGACGAGAGAAAACAGAAGTCTAAATCGAGATAGGGTTAAATCGAATCCATCACGCTCTGTGACAAATTCTATTCGAATTCATAACGACTCCAATGAATACGAATAGAAGCCTTGAGAGCTGGAAGTAGCGAGGAATGGACTCGCCGGGATTTGAACCCGGGGCCTCTTCCTTGCGAAGGAAGCGATCTGCCACTGATCTACGAGCCCGCACCTGCCTCTCTAACGCGGGGTGATAAAAACCCTGCGCGTGAGGGCGACCTTCGATAGCGATTCACACAGCGGGTGGAGTGTATCCCGGCCTGCGATTCGGACGACCGCCGCCTCGACAGCCGGTCGAGCCGACGGGCCTGGTCCGAAAGGCGTTCGCCTTTCGACCCTCGCTCAGTCCTCGAGGACGATCTCGATGGAGACGTCGTTGGGAACCTGGATGCGCATCAGCTGGCGCAGCGCCCGTTCGTCGGCGTCGATGTCGATGAGACGCTTGTGGACGCGCATCTCCCAGTGTTCCCACGTCGCGGTCCCCTCACCGTCGGGGGACTTGCGGGTGGGAACCTCCAGTGTCTTCGTGGGGAGCGGGACGGGGCCCGACAGTTCGACCCCCGTCTTCGAGGCGATCTCCCGCACGTCGGCGCAGATGTCGTCTAAGTCCTCGGGACTCGTGCCTGCGAGCCGAACGCGTGCCTGTTGGGCCATGCGTTATCGCTCGTTGACGCTGAGGACCTTGCCAGCGGCGATGGTCTGACCCATGTCGCGGATGGCAAAGGAGCCCAGCTCCGGAATCTCGCCGGACGGCTCGATGCTCAGCGGCTTCTGCGGGCGGATGGTGACGACCGCGGCGTCGCCGTTCTGGATGAAGTCGGGGTTCTCCTCGGCGACCTCGCCGGAGGAGGGGTCGATCTTCTTGTCGATGGACTCGACGGTACAGGCGACCTGTGCCGTGTGAGCGTGGAAGACCGGCGTGTAGCCCTCGGTGATGACCGACGGGTGCTGCATCACGACGATCTGGGCCTGGAAGGTCTCGGCGACCGTCGGCGGGTCGTCGGCCGGGCCACAGACGTCGCCACGCCGGATGTCGTCCTTGCCGACGCCGCGGACGTTGAACCCGACGTTGTCACCGGGTTCGGCCTTCGGGACCTCCTCGTGGTGCATCTCGACGGTCTTGACCTCGCCGGAGACGTCCGACGGCTGGAACGAGACGTTGTCGCCGGTGTTGAGGATGCCGGTCTCGACGCGGCCGACCGGGACCGTACCGATCCCGGAGATGGTGTAGACGTCCTGGATCGGCAGTCGGAGCGGCGCGTCCGTCGGCGGCTCGGGGGCCGGCAGGTTGTTGAGGGCCTCCAGCAGGATGTCGCCGTCGTACCAGGACGTGTTGTCCGAGCGCTCGGCGATGTTGTCGCCCTCGAACGCCGAGATCGGGATGAACGAGGCGTCCTCGGTGTTGAAGCGGACCTGGTTGAGCAGCTCCTTGACCTCCTCGACGACCTGCTTGTAGTCGGACTCGCTGTAGTCGACGAGGTCCATCTTGTTGACACCGACGATGAGCTCGCCGATGCCCAGCGTGCGGGCCAGGAAGACGTGCTCCTGGGTCTGCGGCTGGACGCCGTCGTCTGCGGCGACGACGAGGACGGCGTTGTCGGCCTGGCTCGCGCCCGTGATCATGTTCTTCACGAAGTCGCGGTGGCCGGGACAGTCGACGATGGTGAAGTCGTAGGCGTCCGTCGTGAACTCCTGGTGGGCGATGTCGATGGTGACACCGCGCTCTCGCTCTTCGGCGAGGTTGTCCATGACGTAGGCGAACTCGAAGCCGCCCTTGCCCTTCTCCTCTGCCTCTTCTTTGTGCTGTTCGATGACGTGCTCCGGTACCGATCCTGTCTCGTACAGGAGTCGTCCGACGAGCGTGCTCTTCCCGTGGTCAACGTGGCCGATGATGGCCAGGTTCTGGTGTTGTTCGTCGCTCATTGAGTATCTCACGCGCAGGGGCGCTGTGTGAGTGTCTTTACTTGGTAGTTCATAAAACGATTTCGATAGCGAGCAAGCGTCAGGCCGGCGCATTCGTGCGATTTGGCACATAGTGTCATGGAGGTCGCACACACGAACTGGGGGTGGGCGGCCCGGCGGACGCGACCGTCGCCGTCAGTACTGCCGCTGGGCGACGTGTGGCCGGAAAATCGATCCGGCGCGCGAGGTGCGGCCGGCTACTCCAGGCGGCCGACGTCCGCGAGCACCGCGCTCGCCGTCTCCGGACCGCCCGCACCCCGGCCGGAGATGTTGAGTCGGCCGGCGTGGTCGGTCTCAAGCTGGACGATGTTGCGCGTACCCGTGGGAGCCAGCGCCGCGTGCTCCGGGACCAGGCGCGGGCCGACGCGGACCGCGCCGTCGGTCACCTCGGCGATGAGCCGGACGGTCTGGCCGTCCTCCTGGGCGAGTTCGAGCGCGCTCCCCGAGATGTCCTGGATGCCCTCGACGTCGGCGTCCTCGAGCGTGTACTCCTCGCCGCCCTCGGCCAGCACGTTCGCGACGATGACGCCCTTCAGCGCGGCGTCGGTGCCGTCGACGTCGAACGTCGGGTCGGCCTCGGCGACACCCAGATCCTGAGCCTCCGCGAGCACGTGCTCGTAGTCGAGGCCCTCGGCGGACATCCGCGAGAGGATGAAGTTCGCCGTCCCGTTGAGCACGCCACGCACCGCGGTGATGTGCTCGGGGTCGAAGTCGGCGATGGTCGAGAGCACCGGCATCGCGCCGCCGACGGTGGCCTCGAAGCGGACGGCCCCCTCGCTTTCGGCCTCCAGTGCGCGGACCTCGGCGAACCGCTCGGCGACCGGGCCCTTGTTGGCCAGCACGACGTGGCGGTCCATCCCCAGGGCCGTCTCGACGTGGCCGAAGCCGGGCTGGGCGTCGCCCAGCGTCGTCGGCGTCGCCTCGACGAGGACGTCGTAGTCGGCGGTCAGCGCGTCGTCGGGGTCGGCGTCGCCGACGATGCCGTCCCGGCGCTTGCGCTCGAGCGCGCCCGCTGTGTCGATGCCGTCGGCGTCGACGACGGCGCTCTGTGAGTCGGCGAAGGCGGTCACGGTGTGGCCGTAGTCGCCGGCGAGTTCGACGACCGAGCCGCCGACGGCACCGGCACCGAGCACGGCGAGTCTCATGCGTCACCCCCCACCGTGAGCGGTTCGATGAGCCGCAGGTCCTTCTCGGCAGCCACCTCGCGGACCGCCGCCAGGGCCTCCTCGACGGCACCCTCCTCGGTCGCCAGGCGGATGCGCGCGCTGGAGGCGTCCTCGGTACCTTCGGGGGCCGACAGCGAGAGGTCGGTGACGGTGGCGCTGGTCGACTCCTGGATGTGCGACAGCGTATCCGAGAGGTCGGTGTTGACCAGGTGGCCCGAGAGGACGATGGTCAGTGCCTCGCTGTAGCGCTCGGCACCCGCCTGGATGACGTTGATGCCCGCCTCCCGCAGGGCGTCGACGATGCCCTCGAAGCGGTCGGGCGTCGCCTCCAGGTCGACCTCCACGGGGATGTGCCCACGCGGGGTGACGTTCCCCCGCTCGTGGAAGATAGAGAGGAGGTTCCCGCCGTTGCTGGCGATGGGCTCGAGCGCCCGCAGCAGTTCGCCCGGTTCGTCGACCAGTTCGAGCCGAACTGTGTACGCGCGAACCTCTTCGGTCGAGTCGCTCATCGCCCGCTCACCTCCTGTGGATTCGGTCCGCTCATTGTGGGTGACTCAGCAGGGGCAACTATAAGAAACCGTTCGTTTAGTCGAGCGCCGGCGCGGTGGTGAATCGGGCTACGGCAGGTACTCCTCGTAGAAGTCGTCGATCCACTCGTTGTACTGCTCGCCGCGGGTCGACCCCCACGGGTTCCGCGAGAAGTAGTACATCGCGGCAAAGAGCGTCCCCAGCCAGACGGCGATGAACGGGGAACCAGTGGCGAACTGCCAGACGAAGATGGTGGTCCCGGCGATGATGGTCGAGACGAGGAGGTCCACGAGCTGGTGCATGCGGTCGCCCATGGCCGGGGTTAGCCACGGACCGACCTAAGCGTACGGGAACCGGGTCAGTGCGCGAAACGCGGACAGAATAAGGGCCGTCGAGCATGCCGCGCCGAGCGGAGTGAGGCGCGGTTTCACGGGACCGAGCGAAGCGAGGTCCCGCCTTTTTCCCCAAGTTTTTGCAAGGAGAGGTTCGAGCGCGCCGAAGGCGCGACTCGAACCCGACGCAGCAAAAAGTGGGTTTTAGAAGTAGTCGATGGCCTCGGGCAGTTCGAGCTTCATGCCCTTGCGCTCGCGGATCTCCTGGATCTTCTCGGGCTGGAGGTTGTCGGCCATGACCTGGAAGCCGGCGTTCTCGGTGTTCCAGGAGGCACGACCCTCCGTCGCAGAGCGGATGTCCGAGGAGAAGCCGATCATCTCGTCGACGGGGGCGATGCCCTCGACGACCATGAGGTCACCCTCCTGGTACATGTCGTCGACGCGGCCACGGCGGCCCTGGATCTCGCCGGACGCGGCGCCCATGTGGTCGTTTGGCACGTCGATACGGACCTGCTGGATCGGCTCGAGCAGCTTGATGCGCGCGTCGATGAGCGCGTTGTGGACGGCGTTCCGGACCGCAGGGATGACCTGGGCCGGGCCGCGGTGGATGGCGTCCTCGTGGAGGCGGGCGTCGTGGAGGCGCAGGAGCGAGCCCTGGACGGGTTCGTTGGCCAGCGGCCCCTCGTCGAGGGCCTCCTCGAGGCCCTCGATGACCAGTTCCATCGTCTCGTTTAAGTGCTGGATCCCCTTCGTGTCGTCGATGAGGATGTTGGTGCCGTGGATGTGCTCGACGTTCTGGGACGTGTCCTTGTCGAGGCCGGCCTCCTGCAGCGCCTCACGGCGCTCGAGTTCCGGCATGTCCATCGACGCTTCGCCCATCTTGATGGTCTCGACGACGTCCTCGGCGAGCGGGTGGACGGAGATGTAAAAGCGGTTGTGTCGGTTCGGCGAGATGCCCTCGACCTCGCGGGACTCCTGCTGGGGGGCCTCGCGGTAGACGACGATGGGCTCACCGGTGTTGATGGGGATGCCCTGGTTGCGCTCGATGCGCTGGCCGATGACCTCCAGGTGGAGCTCGCCCTGCCCGGAGATGAGGTGCTCGCCGGTGTCCTCGTTGATCTCGACCTGGATGGTCGGGTCCTCCTTCGCGACCTGCTGGAGCGTCTTGATGAGTTTCGGCAGGTCGTCCATGTTCTGGGCCTCCACGCTCTTGGTGATGACCGGTTCCGAGATGTGCTCGATGGACTCGAAGGGCGTCATCTCGATGCTGGAGACCGTCGAGCCGGCGATGGCGTCCTTGAGGCCGGTGACGGCGGCGATGTTTCCGGCGGGGACTTCCTCGACCTCCTCGCGCTCGCCGCCCATGTAGATGCCGACGCTCTGGATACGGTTCTTGCCCGCAGTCCCGGAGACGTAGAGTTCCTGACCCTTCTCCAGCGTCCCGGAGAAGACACGCCCGGCGGCGATCTCGCCGGCGTGAGGGTCGATACCGATGTCGGTGACCATCAGGACGACCTCGCCGTCCTCGTCGACCAGACGCATCTGCTCGGCGAGTTCGGAGGTGTCGTCGCCGCGCCAGATGCGCGGGATACGCATCGGCTGGGCGTCGACGGGGTTCGGGAAGTGCTCACAGACCATGTCGAGGACGACGTTCGACAGCGGCGTGCGCTCGTGGAGTTCCTGGCGCTTGTCGGCGCGCTCGAGTTCCATGATGTCGCCGAAGTCCATCCCGGTGCGCTGCATCGAGGGCATCGAGACGCCCCACTTGTACAGCGCAGAGCCGAAGCCGACGGTCCCCTCCTCGACGGAGACGGTCCAGTCCTCGACGTCGTCCATCTCCTCGGTCATGCCGCGGATGAGGTCGTTGACGTCGCTGATGACCGAGAGCAGTCGCTTCTGCATCTCCTGGGGGCCCTCCTGGAGCTCGGAGATGAGGCGGTCGACCTTGTTGATAAAGAGGGTCGGCTTGACGCCCTCGCGAAGCGCCTGGCGCAGCACCGTCTCCGTCTGGGGCATCGCGCCCTCGACGGCGTCGACGACCACGAGCGCGCCGTCGACGGCACGCATCGCACGGGTCACGTCGCCACCGAAGTCGACGTGGCCGGGCGTGTCGATGAGGTTGATGAGGTGGTTGGTCCCCTCGTACTCGTGAGTCATCGAGACGTTCGCGGCGTCGATGGTGATCCCACGCTCCTGCTCGTCTTCCTCCGTGTCCATGGCCAGCTGCTGGCCGGCCGTGTCGTCGGAGATCATGCCCGCACCGGCGAGCAGGTTGTCTGTCAGCGTCGTCTTCCCGTGGTCGACGTGAGCCGCGATGGCGATGTTCCGGATGTTCTCCGGGTCGTGCATCAGGGACTCACATTCCTGAACGATTTTCTTGCGTCGGCCCATTATACAGAAGCGTATCAACAGGAGGGTCAAAAGGATAGTGTTTCCGCGTGAGCGTGTCAGAGACACGCGAACGCGGACACTCGGCAGGGAGCGGGCCTGTCGGGCGGACTGGCGGTGTTTCCGTGGGAGCGCGGGCCACAACCGACGACGTGGTTCCACAGTCACCGACACCGGGCCTGCCAGGGGGGCGGTGACGGGAGCGCCGCAAGTCTCATACGCCCGCGGTGCGTGTGAACGACACACATGGACGTTCACGTGCGGGGCGGTCCGGCCGAACCGTTTCTCGGGGCCCGCGACCTCTTCTCGACGGAGTACGACCTCGACAGACCGGTGACAGTCCAGGTGCGGACCGACCCCGACGAGCGCACGCGCGTCAGCCACGACGAGGACAGTCACCTGCTGACCATCTCCCGACAGGCCGCCACGAGTGCGCTGGCACGCGAGCTCGCCCTCCACGAGTACGCCCACATGCACCACCACGAACACGGCCACCCCTCGCACACGCAGTCGACGGAGGAGGCGATCTTCCTCGCCGTGGCCGGGCGCAGCGTCGAGCGCCGGAAGCTCGTCCACTGCTACCAGATCGCGAACCACATGAAAGACGTCTACGCCGACGACGTCTGGATGCAGATGGTCCCCGGTGACAAGGTGGTCGACTTCCTCGAGGCGAGCCTCGCGGCGGCCGTCGCCGACCGCCCGGTCGACCCCCCGGCGTGGGACAACGTCGGCGCCCGGACGGTGCCACCGAGGGACGCCGCCGAACCGTCGACCCGGCTCACGCCGGCCGCCGACCCCGACATCACGGCCGTCAACGCCGCGTTCGCGCTGGCGCTGTGCGAGCGCCACGACCTGCTCGGGGCCGACCACAGGCTGTACGATCTCGCGCACGCGGCCGCGTCGGACGCCCCCGACTTGGACTTCGAGGCGTTCAAGCGCCAGTTCGAGGCGCTGGTGCCCGACCCCGACGAGTCGGAGTTCCGCAGGGCGCTGGTCGGCGCGACGAAGGCCTACCTCACCAGCGGGTCGAGCAGAGCGGCCGACTGAGCCACGGGCTCACACCAGCGGCGACAGCGCGAGCGCGACGCCCAGCACGAGGACCGGGTAGTCGCGGCGCTCGAGGGTCAGCGGCGGCAGCGTCGGGTTCCACGCGAAACAGCGGGCGCGCAGCGCGACCCCCAGGCGGTCCGAACGGCCGAGCGTCCGCTCAAGCGACCGGACCACGAGCAGTCGGGCCCGCTCCCACGCCGGTCGCCGCTGCCCGCCACGGGCCCGAATCGCGTCGCGGACCTCCCGGACGTCCGCGAGCACCAGCGGGAACAGGCGCACGACCAGCGCCATGCCGACGCCGAGCAGCTGACCCGCCTTGCCCGGGACCAGTCGCTGGACGGCGGCCCGCGTCTCGCGGACCGACGTCGTCCGGAGGGAGGCGGCGCTGGCGAACAGCACCGGGACGACCCGCGCCACCAAGCGCAGCGAGCGCAGCGCCGGGTCGACCCGGAACCAGGGTGGCCCGAGCGCGACCCCGGCCAGCAGCGGGGCGACCGCGAGCACCGCGAAGACGACCCAGTACGCCCGGACCACGGTCAGCGGCGAGAGGCGAGCCGCCGCCAGCGCGACCAGGCCCAGCAGCGTCGTCCCGGCGAGCCACGGGACCGTCGGGTGGGCGACGACGGCGATCGCCAGGCCGAACTGCACGAGCAGCTTCCCGCGGGGGTCGAGGCGGTGGAGGACCGTCGCCCCCGGCCGGTAGGTCAGCATCGCGGGTCCCGGACGCCGAGGCGCGAGACCTCGTCCAGCGCTGCCTCGGGTGCGTCGTCAAGGACGACACGCCCCGCCCGGAGGCCGACGACCCGGTCGGCCCGCTCGTGGAGGTCACGCAGGTCGTGGGTCACGACCAGCAGACCGGTGCCGGCGTCGGTGAGCGTCGCGAGGTGCTCGAGCACTGACTCGCGGGCCGGCCAGTCCAGGCCCGCGAGCGGTTCGTCGAGCACGAGGTAGTCGGGGGCCATCGCCAGCGCCCCCGCGATGGCGGCCCGGGCCTGCTCGCCCCCCGAGAGCGAGTCCAGGCGTGCGTCGGCCCGGTCGGCCAGTCCCACGGCCGACAGCGCGTCGTCGACCCGGCGGTCGATCTCCTCGCGGTCCAGGCCGAGGTTCTCGGGGCCGAAGGCGACGTCGGCGCCGACCGTCGCGGCGACGAACTGGTCGCGCGGGTGCTGGAACACCATCCCGACCGTGGTGCGGGCGACGACAGGGCGCTCGGCCACGTCGACGCCGTCGACGGTGACGGTGCCCGAATCGGGCGTCAGAAGCGCGTTCAGGTGGCGCACCAGCGTCGTCTTCCCGCTGCCGTTGGGCCCCACGAGGAGGCAGTACTCGCCGTCGGGAACCGACAGCGACAGGCCGTCGAGGACGCGGGTATCGTCGTACCGGAACGTGACGTCCTCGAGGGCGATCATCGAACGGCGAGGTAGCCGCCCTCGACGATGGCGACGGCGATACCCAGCTTGAGCAGATCGAACGGGACGAACGGCGCCATCACGGCGGCCGCCCGGGTGAGCGGGAGGCCCGTCACGGCCGAGAGCCACGGGACGCCGATTGCGTAGACGACGACCAGCGCGGCGACCAGACCCGTCACCTGGACGGGGACGGACACCGTCCGGCGGTCACGCGGCGTCGTCCCGCGGTGGACGACGGCGCCGGCGACGACGGTGCCGACGAGAAAGCCCACGAGGAAGCCGCCGGTGCCCTGGCCGACGAGGACGTACCCGAGGCCGGCGTTCCCGTTCGAGAACACCGGGACGCCGGCGATGCCGACCAGGAGGTACAGCGCGAGCGCCAGGCCGCCCCACAGCGGGCCCAGAAGGAGACCGGCGAAGAACATCCCGAACGGTTGCAGCGAGAACGGCGGCAACGTCCCCGGCAGCGGGATCGATATCTGGGAGAGCGCCGCCGTCAGCGCCGCCAGCAGCACCGCCATCGTGAAGTGTCTCACCGTCTCGTCACCGATCAGCTCGACCGAGCTGTACTGTTGTGACATGGCCACACCTCTATCGTCAACTCGAATATAGCCGGCGGTTTACGGCAGATGACGCCGGGTCCGGCGTGGCCACTGGCCAGCGAGAAAACAGAGAGAATCGTACAGATTATCGAGCGGCCGCCGCGACGCGCTCTTTCTCCTCTTTCTGGTTGACCGCGTAGGTCTGGACGTCGGCGTTCGCCGCGCCGATGAGCTGGGAGGCGAGCGCCTCCTCGGCGCTGGTGGTGGCCTTGAACGAGCCGCCGTAGACGCCCTCGGCGAGGAACTTCAGGGCCTGGTCGACCCGTCGCTGGGGCGCGACGTCGACGGCCTTCGGGACGCTGATGCCCCCGTACTTCAGGCGGACGGTCTCCTCGCGTGGCGCGCTGTTCTCGACGGCGCGGACGAGGATCTGCACCGGGTTCTCGTCGGTGCGCTCGTGGATGATGTCGAAGGCGTCGGTGACGATAGTCGTCGCCAGCTGCTTTTTACCGGTGTTCTCGTCGGTCTGCATCAGGCGGTTGATGAGACGCTCGACGACGCTGATGTCGGACTTCTTGAACTGCTTCTCGGCGTGACGGCCCATCGTATGTGCGATGGGTGTGACGTTGATGTACCGCTCGGTCGAGGGATCGGTGTACTCGATGTCCGTGATCTCCCACTCGCCAAAGAGCTTTGCACGTGCGGTCTCTTCTTCGACGTCTTCGGCCTCGTCGGCTTCGGGTGTGTCCTCGGTACTCATGGTTATCGGACGGGTTTCTCCGCGTTGCCGCGAACGAGCTCGATCATGGAGACGCCGTTTACCTTCTCGACCTTGTAGTTGACACCGGAGAGGTCACCCATCGCACGACCCTTCGCCCCGCCGATGCCGGCGATGGTGACCTCGTCGTGCTCGTCGATGAAGGAGATGGCGCCGTCACCGGGACAGAACGCGGTGACCTGCTTGCCGTTCTTGATGAGCTGGACCCGCACACACTTCCGGATGGCGGAGTTTGGCTGCTTGGCCTCGATGCCCACCTTCTCCAGGACGATACCTCGACCCTGTGGCGCGCCCTCGAGCGGGTCGGACTTCTTGCCCAGACCGCGTTCGCGGCGCGCGTAGTCGGAGTCGGACCACCGGTGCTTCTGGCGGTCCTTCTTGAGTTTGCGCGCGGCGTATTTGCCGTTCGTCATAGTACGCTTTCGTATCCTGCCGAGATACTTAAGACTCCTCTTTTGTATCCGGCCTACGGCGGGTGTGTGGCGTTCTGTCCCACAACCAGGCGTGGGCGCGCCGACGGTCGTCACTGGTCGGTCGAGAACTCTCCACGGGGCCGATGGTGAGAGCGAGGGCGCAGTCAGGTGAGTTCGATGCCGTCGATGTCGAAGTGGCGCTTCGCCAGCGTTCGCGCGGCGTCGATGTTGCGCCCGTCGCGGCCGATGGCAGCCCCGCGGTCCTCCTGGGCCACCTCGACGTAGGCGACGGTGTCGCTGTTCTCCGAGATGGTGACGTTGTACACCGCCGCCGGAGCCAGGGCGTTGGCGACGAAGTCCGCCGCCGTCTCTGCCCCCTCGACGAGCTTCACGTCGCGGCCGAGCTGTTCTTCGACACGCTGTACCGTCTGGCCACCGGGGCCGATGGCGTCTGCCATGTCGCCCCGCTTGACCAGGTAGACCACCTGGTCGTGGTCCTCGTCGATCACGCAGTCCCGGACGGTGATGGACGCCTCGTTCTCGAAGAGGGCGACCAGCTGTCGCGCTTCGTCCGAGAGTTCGATCCGCATCAGTCGGCGTTGCGACCCACGCCCATCCGGAGGTCGACGTCTCCGGTGCCGAGTTTGATGGGTTTCCCGACGATGACGTTCTCCGTGACGCCGTCCAGCTCGTCGACCTCGCCGTGGATGGCGGCGTCCAGCAGGTGGTTGACCGTCACCTCGAAGGCAGCGCGGGCGAGCACCGAGTCCTTCGACCCGCTGATGCCGTGGCGGCCGATGGACTCGATGGTCCCCTCGTTGGTCATGATGTCCGCGACCAGCATCAGGTGGCGGACGTTCACGTCGTCCAGCCCCTGTTCTTCGAGGGTGTTCATCGTCTCGTTGATGAGCGTCTCGCGGGCGGCCTCGACGCCGAGTTCGCGGTAGATCTCGTGGATGTTGTTACACGTGGTCCGCGAGGCGTCGACGCCCTCGATGCCCAGCACCTCGCCGAAGTCCGACCCCTCGGTGTAGAGGACGAACTCCTCGCCGTCGTCGGTCTCCTCCTTGCGGATGACGACGCGGGAGACCTCCTCGATGCCCTTGAAGATGATGTCGCGCAGCTCCTCGACCAGTTGCAGGAGGTCGCGGTAACTGGGTTCCTCCGGACCGAACTCGATGACAGTCCCGACCTGGCGGGCGTCGACGCCGAGACTCGACTCGATGGTCTCGGCGATCTCCTCGGCGATGGCGTCGACGTCGTCGACGGTCGGCCACCGCTCGAGCAGCGTGTCGTCGTTGAGGTCGATCTCGACGAGCATGTCCGCGACGTTCGTCGAGATGTCACCGAGCGCGAGGATGCGCGTGGCCTCGATGTTCCAGACGACCTCGTGGGCCTTCTCGCGGTCGGTGGCGTACTCGTCGTCGAGGTGGACAGTCATCATCGGCGTGTCCGGGGTCTTCCGGGCGTCGACCAGTTCGATGAGCCGCGGGAGGCCCTGGGTGACGTCGATCTCGGCGACGCCGGCGTAGTGGAACGTGTTCATCGTGTTGTGGGTGACGACGCCCTGTGCCGTGGTGAACGTCTCTAGCCCGCCGACCGAGAAATCGTAGACGTAGTCGCCGTCGGGTTCGACGGCCTCGATCGACTCGATGCGCTCCCAGACGACGTCGCCGTCGAGTGCTCGTTCCAGCGCGTCGAGTTCGGCCGGGGACTCGTCGGCGGCGGCCATCTGGTCGACCAGTCCGGCCAGTCGGTTGCGTCCGACTCGCTGGCGGTCGTGGGCGCTGTTGACCTGCCGTGACGGGATACCAGCCGCAGCGGCGGCGTCCTTCAGGTCGTCGCCGAAGTTCGGAATCTGGTCGGTCGCGTCGGGCCCGTCGGTGTCGACGGTCGCCGCGAGGGCGTCGAGTTCCGCCCCGCGAGCGCCGACCATACCGATACGGTCGGCGAACGCCGGGACGTATTTCGCGGGGATGCGGAGCGTCCGCGAACTGTCCTGTTCGCCGAGCCTCGCGTAGAGGTCGAAGCGGGCCAGCAACAGCGCGACGTCCTCGGTGAGTCGGGCGGACGTCGAACTCGACCGGACGGCGCGGTCGGCGACGTTCCCGTCGCCGCTGAAGTACCCCTCGAGCAGGCCGCGGGCGAAGGACCGCGGTGCGCCGAAGGCGAACGCGGGGACGCACTTCTCGTCGTCGTGGTAGCACACCGCCCGGAGGAAGTCGGCCAGGACCGTCCCGTTGACACGGACGTCGTAGCCCGTCGTGAAGCCGCTCTCGTTCTCGTACTCGTTGACCGAGAGGTCGAACCGGTCGGCGAACGACCGGACCCGGTCCTGGAACGCGGCGTCGACGTTCGAGACAGAGACGTAGTAGTCGGTGACGTTGCCCTCGGCGAGGAACGCGCCGACGAAGAAGCCGGTCTCCGCGTCGAGCGGGAACTGCTCGGGGAGACCGGTCGTGCCTTGCACCGGGTACGCAGTCTCCGTCTCGATGTCGCCCGCCTCGAGCGCTTGCCGCTTGTTCCGTACCTGGTCTTCCCCACCGGGGAGTGACGTGGCAGTGCCGCCGTCGGTGAGTGCCGAGGTGAACCAGTAGTCCTCCGCCGGCAGGTGTTCGCGGAGGTCGACCGTGTCCGGGCCGTCGCCGTCGAACGAGCGGACGACCGGGATCCAGTCACCCGCAGAGAGGTCCTCGCCGGCGACCGGCACGACCTCGTTGTCACGGCGCGTGACGAACGAGTGAGCCTTCGTCGCGCGGATGTCCCGGCCCGATTCGAGGTCGAAGTGGAGCAGTTCCTCGGGCGCCTCGTGCCGACTGACTTCCTCGAGGGGCTTCCACTGGACCTTCTCGTCGGCGCGGAGCGAGAGAACCTCCATCCCGTCGGGCGCACGGGCCACCTCGTGGTCGTCGAACTGCTGGGCACCGCGGACCGAGAGCAGTCCGTCGACCAGCGAGCCGATCTCCGTCAGGTCGGTCTCGCCGTTGCGCCGGACGACGACGCGTTCGTCGCCCGGGATCGACATCTGCGTTCCGGGTTCCCCGATGGACTGGGCCGAGACGGTACCGACGGGGTCCAGCGGGTCGACGCGCGTCTCCATGTAGCGGGACTCGACGGCCTGTGCGACGCGGTCGGCGTCCTCGACGCCGAGGTCGCGCTCTTCGATGGTGCTGTACACCTCGTCTTTCAGCCGTCGCGGCAGTTCTGTGTCCTCGACGACCGCTTCGATGTCTGCGGAGACGTTTGCTGTCATTGTTAGTCGTCACCCTCGGCCATCCACCAGTCGTCGGCCTGTTCCGAGAGGTTGGTGTGTTCGGTGCGCTGTCCCAGGAACGACTCCTTCTCGCGCTCGGAGTCGAACTCCTCGTTGAGGACGCTGTCGGCGATCTGTTCGACGTCGACGGTGTCGCCCTCCTGGCTGGAGGAGACGTTGACCGGCGAGGTACCGTCCTCGCCGAACTCGAACTGGACGATGGTGTCCGAGGTGTCCCGGACGGTCCCGTCGTACTGCGTCTCGAGCTCGGAGAGGGCGTTGATGAGGCGGCGCTGCAGGTAGCCGGACTTCGAGGTCCGGACTGCCGTGTCCACCAGGCCCTCGCGGCCACCCATCGCGTGGAAGAAGAACTCCTTGGGGGAGAGCCCCGAGCGATAGGACGCCTCGACGAAGCCGTGGGCGTCCGCGGAGAGGTCGCCCTCCTCGAAGTGCGAGAGGGTACGGCCCTCGTAGCCGCGGTTGATTCGCTCGCCACGGACTGCCTGCTGGCCGACACAGCCGGCCATCTGGGTCAGGTTCAGCATCGACCCACGGGCACCGGACTCGGCCATGACGACGGCCGGGTTGTCGTCGCTGAAGTGGTCCTCGGCGATGTCGCCGGCGGAGTCACGCGCCTTACCCAGCGTCTGCATGATCTTCATCTCCAGCGTTTCGTCGACGGTCCGGCCGGGCAGCGACTCGAGGTCGCCCTGTTCGTAGGTCTCGATGAGCTCCTCGACGCGGTCGTACGCGGAGTCGATAGCGTCGTTGATCTGCTCTTCGGCCTCGCGGGGGATGGACTCGTCGTCGATGCCGATGGAGAAGCCAAAGTGCATGATCGAACGCATCGCCAGCGCCGACACCTCGTTGACGAGGATGCGGGCGCGGGTCCGCGAGTAGTCCTTGGCGATGGTGTCGACGACCTCGCCGCCGAACGCCCCGACAGCGTCCTCGTCGATGGTACCGTCCTCCATCTGGCCGTTCTCGATGACGACGGTGTCGCCGGCCGAGGACGTGAACTCCAGGTTGAGGTCGTCGGGCAGCAGCTCCGAGAACAGCGACCGGCCGGTCCAGTAGGCGTCGCCGGCCTCGTCGGTGCCGTCGGGTTCGGGCAGTTCGTCGATGCGGGTCGCCCGGAGCAGGTCCAGGGCCTGCGTCTCGTTGAACTCGGGGTTGGTGTGGGTGAGCAGGTACGTGCCGCTGATGTGGTCCTGGATGGCCCCGATGATGTTCTCGCCGAAGCGCGGCGAGAGCATCTGCTCCTGGACGCGCATGAGGACCCGTGCCTCGGCCCGGGCCTCCTCGTTTTGCAGCGCGTGCATGTTCATCTCGTCGCCGTCGAAGTCGGCGTTGTACGGCGGGCAGACGACGGTGTTGAGCCGGAAGGTCTTGTAGGGCATCACGACCACTTCGTGAGCCATGATGGACATCCGGTGCAGCGACGGCTGGCGGTTGAAGATGATGATGTCGCCGTCCACGAGGTGTCGGGAGACCTCCCAGCCGGGTTCGACCTTCTCGGCCAGTTCCTCGCAGTTCTTCTCGGTCACCTTCAGGCGGCGGCCGTCCGGTCGGCGGACGTAGTTCGCGCCGGGGTGGCCCTCGGGCCCGTTGGCGACGTATCGCCGGGCCTTCTCTAAGTTGCGCTCGTTGACGTTCATCGTCTGGGTCATCTCACGCGCCACGCGCTCGGGGACGCCGACCTCGTTGAGCGAGAGGGTCGGGTCCGGCGAGATGACGGTTCGGGCCGAGAAGTTCACGCGCTTCCCGGACAGCGAACCACGGAAGCGCCCCTCCTTGCCCTTGAGGCGCTGGGAGAGGGTCTTCAGGGGCCGGCCGGAACGGTGTCGCGCCGGCGGCGTGCCCGAGATCTCGTTGTCCATGAACGTGGTGACGTGGTACTGCAGCAGTTCCCAGAGGTCCTCGATGATGAGCTGGGGCGCACCGGCCTCGCGGTTCTCCATGAACCGCTGGTTGATGCGGATGATGTCCACGAGTTTGTGGGTCAGGTCGTCCTCGGAGCGCTGGCCGTTGTCCAGCGTGATCGACGGCCGGGCCGTGACCGGCGGCACCGGCAGCACCGTCAGAATCATCCACTCGGGCCGGGAGCGCTCGGGGTTCATCCCGAGCACCTCGATGTCCTCGTCCGGGATGTCCTCGAACCAGTCGCGGATGTCCGAGGGCATCAGCTTGTTGTGGTCTTCCTCGGTGAGGTCCACGTTCAGCGCCTTCTCGAAGGCGCGGCGGTCCTCCTTCCGGGGACGGAAATCGCCGCTGAGGATCTCCTGGACGCGGCCGCTGTCGATTCCAGTCTCCTCGGCGAGGTCGATGGGCGAGATCGGCTCGTCGGCTTCCTCCATCGCGGCGGCGATGAGCGAGGGGTACTCCGAGGACAGCACCTGCTGGACCTCGTAGTACGTGGTCGGCTTCTCGTGTTTGATGTCGTACTGCTTCTCGCCACAGAACGGACAGCGGTCCTTCTTTCGGGCCTGCCGGATGGCGGCCTTGGTGACGTCGTTTAAGTCACGGCCCAGGTCGCGGGTGCGCTGGAGCTGGTCGCGGAACTCCTCGCGCTCGGCCTCGTCGAGACAGAGCCGCGAGCACTCGCGGCAGGTCCCGCGCAGGAGCCGGCGGATGAGCTTCGAGAACCCGACGTGGATGACCGGCGCGGCCAGCTCGATGTGGCCGAAGTGGCCGTTACACGAACCGCTGTGTTTCCCGCAGGTCTTGCACTCCAGCCCGGGGTCGATGACGCCCAGGCGCGGGTCCATCAGCCCCATGTCGATGGGGAAGCCGTCGTCGTCGTAGGTGTCGGCGGTGATGACCTTCGTCGCCGACATGTCGCGGTACTCCTCGGGATTCATCAGCCCGAAGCTGATCTGGCCGATCTCCTTGGGTGTCTGTTGGGAACTCATACTGCGTCCTCCAGTTCGATCCGCGGGGCGATTCCGAGCGCCTTCATCTCGTCTAACAGGAGCTTGAACGCGTAGGACATCTCGACCTCGTGGATGTCGGTCTCCTCCTCACAGTTGGGACAGTAGACCCGCCGTTGTTCGACGTTCTCGACGGCGGTCATGCCACACTGGCCACAGACGTTGATCCACTCGCGGTCGGACTCGTCCAGCAACCGTTCCTTGAGTGCCATCGCCGCCCCGTGCCCGATGAGTACGTCCCGTTCCATCTCACCCACACGGAGGCCACCTTCGCGGGCTCGCCCTTCAGTGGGCTGGCGGGTGAGCACCTGCACCGGCCCGCGCGAGCGGGCGTGCAGCTTGTTCGAGACCATGTGGTAGAGCTTCTGGTAGAAGATGTCGCCGACGAAGATGTCGGCCTCAATCTTCTCGCCGGTGACGCCCGAGTACATCGTCTCCTTGCCGCTGGAGTCGAAGCCGTGGGCCTCCAGGGAGCCACGGAGTCGCTCCTCGTCCTCGCCGGTGAAGGCGGTCCCGTCGACGCGCCGCCCCTCCAGCGCGCCGACCTTGCCGCCGATCATCTCGAGGATGTGCCCGACGGTCATCCGCGACGGGAGCGCGTGCGGGTTGATGACCAGGTCCGGCACGACCCCCTCCTCGGTGAAAGGCATGTCCTCCTGGGGGGCGATGTGGCCGACGACGCCCTTCTGGCCGTGCCGCGAAGCGAACTTGTCCCCGAGTTCGGGGATGCGCTCGTCGCGCACGGAGACCTTCGAGAGCTTCGAGCCGTCCTCGCCCTCCATCAGCGTGACCGTGTCGACGACGCCGGATTCACCGGAACGCATCGTGACGCTGGTCTCACGTCGTTTCTGGGGCGAGAGGCCGCCCATATCGTCCGGTTCCTCGAGGAACCGGGGCGGACTGGTCTTGCCCAGCAGGACGGCGTTCTCCCCGACCTTCGTCTCGGGGTTCACGAGGCCGTCGTCGTCTAAGTGCGTGTAGGCGTCCTCGCCGCGAGCGCCCCGGACCTCGTCGTCCGGAATCTCGAAGCGGTCCTCCTGCCCGCCGGGGTAGCGCCGTTCCTCGCCCTCGTAGGTCCGGAAGAAATGGGAGCGGGCGAGCGCGCGGTCGACCGACCCCTGGTTCATCACCAAAGCGTCTTCGATGTTGAACCCCTCGTAGGACATGACGGCGACGACGAAGTTCTGTGCGGCCGGTCGGTCGTCGTAGCCGATCTGTTCGGTAGTCTGGGTCTTGACCATCGAGAGCTGCGGGTAGTGCAGCAGGTGCTGGCGGGTGTCCGGGCGGATGCGGTAGTTCGCGCTCGGCAGCCCCAGCGACTGCTTGATCATCCCCGACCCCATCGTAATCCGCGGGGAGGCGTTGTGCTCGGGGTACGGAATCATCCCCGCGCCGATGCCGAACATCAGCTGGGGGTCGACCTCGAGGTGCGTGTGGTTCTCGGTGAGTTCGGTCTCGTCGACGCCGACGAGGATGTCCTCCTCCTCCTCGGCGTCGATGAACTCGACGAGACCGCGTTCGACGAGCTCCTCGAACCCGAGGTCGCCGTCCTTGACGGCCTCGATCTCCTCGTCGGTGATGAGCGGGTCGCCGTCCTCGACGACCAGGAGCGGGCGGCGGGCCCGACCGGCGTCGGCGTTGATGATGACCTCGTCGGTGCGGTCCTTGACCGACACGTTGACCATCTGGGAGACGTCCCCCCGGCGTCGTGCCTGTCGGACCTGTTGTGCGAGCTGTTCGGGGTCGGGGTGTGTCCCGACCAGGCTACCGTTCACGTATACTTTGGCTTCGCGTCCCTGGCTCATGTTAGTCGTCCGCGGGCTGTGTTTCGATCGATTCGATTCCGGGGATGCCCTGGACCCCCATCTCTGCGAGTTCCTGTTTCAGTCCCTGTGCGTCCTCGACGTCCTGTGAGAGTTCCATGGCCTGGGCGAAGTTCTTCACCAGTCCACAGTTGGGCCCCTCCGGCGTCTCGGAGGGACAGATGCGACCCCACTGGGTCGCGTGCAGGTCACGCGCCTCGAAGTGGGGTTGCGAGCGGCTGAGTGGCGACCGCAGACGGCGGAGGTGTGACAGCACGCCCATGAAGTCCGTCCGGTCGACCAGCTGGGAGACGCCCGAGCGGCCGCCCACCCAGTTCCCCGTCGCGATGGGGTGTTCGAGGCGCTCGGTCAGCACGTCCGAGCGGACCACGGTGGAGACAGACAGCTGCCGGTTGCGCATGTTGGCCCGTTCGAGCTGGTACTTCACGTCGCGTGCCAGCTTGTTGAGCGCGGTCCGGAACAGGTCGGTCATCAGGTCGCCGCTGACCTTCAGGCGCTTGTTCGCGTAGTGGTCCTTGTCGTCGGCCTCGCGGCGGTCCAGCGCCAGTTCGAAGCAGGCCTCGGCCATCCGGCAGAGGTAGAACGCCTTGTTGATGCGGACCTCCTCTTCGTCGACGCCCTCCTCGTGGAGGTGCGGCAGGAGGTAGCGGTCGATGACGTAGTTGGCCCGCTTGAGCTGGTAGTTCTTGCCCTGGCCGGAGGCGACGCGTTTCCCGAGGGCCTCGATGGCCTCCTCGGTCGTCTGGACCTCCGCTTCCTCCAGGTTCTCGAGCATGAACTTCACGATCTCGGGGTCCTCGGAGACGCGGTGGACGATCTCCTCGTCGGATTCCAGCCCGAGTGCGCGGACGAGCGTCACGAAGTCGATGCTGCCCGAGACCGAGGGGAACGAGACCTCGAGCAGTCCGTCGCGGGTCCGCTCACAGAGCACGAGGGCACGGTAGCCACGGCGCTGGGAGAAGGTCTTGGCGACCTGGACCTCGTCGCCGTACTTGGTGTCGTACTCGGCCAGAATCTTGTTCGGCGCGAGGTCCTCGCTGGTCATCAGCACCCGCTCGGAGCCGTTGACACAGAAGTAGCCGCCGGGGTCGGCGGGGTCCTCGCCGATGTCGATGAGCTCCTCGCGGGTGAAGCCCGCGATGTTGCACTTGTTCGAGCCGACCATGATGGGCATGCGCCCGATCTTGGTCTCGGTCCGGTCGACGACTTCCTCGGGTTCCTCCTCGCCGCCCCGGACGATGGCCATCTCCATGAACACCGGCGCGGAGTAGGTGATGTTGCGCAGGCGGGCCTCCTGAGGGTAGAGGAGTTCCTCGCTCCCGTCGGCCTCGCGGACGCGGGGCGTGACGACGCGGACGTCGCCGAGTTCGACCCACACCGGTTCCTGTCCCTCCTTGTCGCCGATGTCGGTCTCGATGGTCTCTTTCTCGTCGACGACCTGTTGCATCCCTCTGTCGAGGAAGGCGTTGAACGAGCGGAAGTGATGTTCTGCGAGCCGTTCCTTCGCGAAGTACTCGCGCGATATCGCGCGTCGGTCCTGTGTGTCCATTATTCCACCACCAGCCGATAGACGATTGCCTGGTCGGTCGTTCGTGAGTCGCGGACGATACGGACCACGTCACCTTCCTCGGCGTCGTCGGGCAACGCCGGGTCGGCGCGTTTGATCTTCGGGAGGTCCGTCCGTTTGATGTCGTACTCGTCGAGCACTGCCTCGAGGTCTTCCTCGTCGACGACGCTGTGGTCGGGGACGAGGTCGTGTTGACTTACATCTACCATGTGTGTGTGCGTGCGTGGGGCCTGCTGCTAGAGAAGGTGGCTGTCACGAGATACTACAGGTCGGTATTGTCGGGACGCATATAACGCTTGCCAACTCGGCCTGCCGTGGCTACTGGACCCCTGCCGGCGACACGGGACACCGGCCGTGGGACGCACCGACGTACCAGTCCGTTGGCCCAGCGCCATCATAGAAGTTTGGGTCCGTCACGGGGTACCGTCACAGGGCGCCTCCGTTTGGAAAGTCTTAATACCAGCACCGGGATACCACGAAGTGCAGCAAGGCAGCGTGCCCGGATGGTGTAGTGGCCCATCATACAACCCTGTCACGGTTGTGACGCGGGTTCAAATCCCGCTCCGGGCGCTTCTCTGAATTCGACTCGCCAAGCGGCGCGTTTCATCGCGCCGCGACCGCTCTGTTCTGTGTGCGACTGCAAGGGATTTGAAGCACAGAACGAGCGAGCGCAGCGAGCGAAGTTCGGGCGGTTCAAATCCCGCTCCGGGCGTACTTTTGCGACGAGCGAAACCGCGAGTCGCAAATACGCAACGTGCGGATTTGAACCCTGGAAGTCGCGCGCAGCGACCAGCGGGAGCGAGCACGTCTTCCTCCGGTTCAAATCCCGCTCCGGTTCAAACTCCGACAGACGAGTCAGTCGGCGTTCTCACTCGCGAGGCGAGTGTGCACTCCCGCACCGGGCGTCTGCTCTGCTTGCAACTCGCCGGCGAGGCGTCTCGTCGCCGAGCGGTGTCGCGGCGTCACGAGACACGGTCCCGGAGCGCCGTGGAAAACGAGGGGGAATCTCCCCTCAGCCTGTCATAGTCGTCCGTCCTACCTCGGGGAGCGGACGTATTAGCCCTCATCGTGGTGTGATATATGTTTTGTGCCACCGAGTATCGTGGCACGACCGTGTGCGACAAACTGTTTAGTGGCCACACGTGAAGGGCAACGCATGGACGACGTGGACGGAGAGGAGATGCCGCGGGCCATCGTCGAGTCGTTCCTGGAGCGCGAACGGGGCGTCCGGGCGCTGCTCGACGAGCTCGAGCGCCTGACCATCGAGGGGCGCCACGAGGAGGTCCGCGAGCGGGTCCGGGACCTCGCGGACAGCGACGAGTCGGTGTTCTACACGGTGGCTTTCAGCCTCACGAACTCCCGGCAGTTCTTCGGCGACGTCGAGGCCCAGCTCGACGTGACGGCCGCGGACCAGTTGCGGGACCTGGCCGACACCTACCCGACCCTGGCCGACCCGTTCAACGTCGTGCGGACCGAACGGGCCGAGGATCGCCACAACCCGGTCACAGACACCAGCTATACGGTGACCTACCACCGCGAGCTCGAGTCGCCGATGGTGACCTACCGGCCGCTCTCGGGTGACGTCGAGCTGTACGAGTCCCGGGGGACCCCCAGCGAGGTGCTGCGCGTCTCGACGGACCTCGCCGCGGCGACGACAGACGCGTTGGACGTCGCACTGGAGAACGACTACTCGGTCAACACCGAGGAGCTGAGCGCGCTCATCGACCGGCGCGAGGAGCTGGAGACGGAGCTGAGCCGGCTGCGCGACCAGCTGGACGAGCTCCGTCGCACGCCCGTCGGCGACGAGTGAAGAGGACACGGTACGCACCGCGGGTCAGGCGGGGGGCGAAACCGCCAGCGTTTATATAACATCGAACGCTACGTTCGCGTACGATTCTTCATGGGAACGGACCGACTCATCAAGCAGGTCGACAAGGAGAGCCGGGACCTCGCCATTCTCGAGGCCGTCATCGACGAGGGACCCATCGGCATCGTCAGACTCTCCGAGGAGACCGGGATTCCCGAACACAAGGTACGGTACTCGCTACGGATGCTCGAGGACGACGAACTGGTCGAGCCGACACCCCAGGGCGCGATTCCCGCCGACGACATCGAGAGGCGCCTCGAGGTCATCAACGAGGGTGTCGGCCACCTGGTCGGTCGACTCGAGGAGCTGCGGGACGTCCTCCCGTCGGTCGAGGCCGCCGAGTAGCGACAGAAAATTTTGTCCGGCACTCGATGGGGGCACATGGACGTCGCAGTCATCGGCGACACGCACATCCCGTCCCGTGCCCACACGATTCCGTCGCCCTTCCGGGAACGCATCGAGACGGCCGACCACGTCATCCACACCGGCGACTTCGACACCGAGGGGACGCTGGCGAACGTCAGGGCGATGGCGTCGCGGTTGACCGCCGTCGCGGGGAACATGGACCGGCGCATGGGCCTCCCGGACGTCGCGACGGTCGACCTCGGCGGCGTCACGTTCGTCGTCACGCACGGCACCGGGTCCCGGAGTGGCTACGAGACTCGCGTGGCGAACGTCGTCCGTGAGGCGGCGGGCCCCGACGCCGTCGGCGTCGCCGGCCACACCCACGAGGTCCTCGAGACGGTCCACGACGACGTCAGACTGCTCAATCCCGGGAGCGCGACGGGTGCGTCGCCGGCCGATCGGGCGACGATGCTCACCGTTCGCGTCGCCGGCGGGGAGCTGGACGTGACAGTCCACGAGGTCTGAGCGGGTCCCCGCTCGGACCCCGACCGGCGGGAGCGGGCACGGTGGCCCCGCGGCGGAACCAGCAACGATTGCCACCGCGTTCCGGTCTTGCAACTATCAGGGGGCTTTTTCGGGTGCACCACGCAGAGGAGGTATGGAGGTATTCGCGGTCGAGGGGCTGCCGGAGGTAACGCCCGGCGACGACGTCGGGCGACTCGTCGCCGGGCGGGCCGACCTTCGAGACGACGACGTGGTCTGTGTCGCGAGCACCATCGTCTCGAAGGCCGAGGGGCGACAGGCCGACCTGGCGTCGTTCCCGGCCGGCGACCGGGCACGGGCCATCGCCGCCGCCATCGAGGCCGCCACCGGTGACGAGAAAGACCCCCGATTCGCGCAGGCGGTCATCGAGGAGAGCGAGGAGATACTCATCGAGGCCCCGTTCGTCCTCGCGGTCACCCGCTTCGGGCACATCACGGTCAACGCGGGCATCGACCGCTCGAACGTGCCCGACGCCGACCTGCTCTTGCTGCCCGCGGACCCGACCGCGAGCGCCGAGCGCATCCGCGAGCGCATCCGCGAGCACGCCGGCGTCGAACCCGCCGTCGTCGTGACCGACACGTCGGGGCGCCCGTTCCGGCACGGCCAGCGCGGGGTCGCGCTGGGCTGGGCCGGCATCCCCGCCTCGCGGGACTGGCGTGGCGAGTCCGACCGCGACGGGCGCGAACTCAGCGCGACCGTCCAGTCCGTCGTCGACGAACTCGCCGGGGCGGCCAACCTCGTCACCGGCGAGGGCGACGGCGGCACGCCCGTGGCCGTCGTCCGGGACTTCGCGTTCGGCGACCACGCGGGCAGCGACAACCTCTTTCGGGACGCGGACAGCGACCTGGTCAGGCAGGCGCTCAGGGAGTGGACCCATGTACGCGATTGAACTCACGCCGGAACAGCCAGTTGCACAGCTCGCAGAGTTCGCGGCCTCGGCAGCGACCGAGGGGTTCGACGCGGTGTTCGCGAGCCACCACTACAACAACCGCGACCAGTTTATGGCCTTAGCCCAGATGGCCGCCCGGACCGACGCAGTGGCGCTGGGGCCGGGCATCGCCAACCCCTACGAGACCCACCCGGTGACACTGGCCTCGCGGGTGGCCACGCTCGAGGAGCTGAGCGACGGTCGCGCCGTCTTCGGCATCGGCCCGGGAGACAGGTCGACGATTCGGAACCTCGGGTTCGACCACGACGACGCGCTGCGGCGCGTCCTCGAGACGTTCACCGTCGCCCGGCGCCTGTGGGCCGGCGAGCGCGTCGACCACGACGGCACGTTCCGGGCCGACGACGCGGGCCTGAACTACGACGTCGGCGACGACATCCCGGTCTACGTCGGCGCGCAGGGCCCACACATGACCCGGATGGCCGCGAAACACGCCGACGGCGCGCTCTACAACGGGGCGCACCCGAAGGACCTCGCGTGGGCCCGCGAGGAGGTCGCGGCGATGGCCGACGAGCGCCCCGACTCGCGGGGCGAGTTCGACCTGGCGGCCTACGCCAGCGTGTCGGTCGCAGAAGACGCTGAGACCGCCCGCGAGGCCGCCCGGCCCCCCGTCGCCTTCGTCACCGCGGGGTCGCCCCCGCCGGTGCTCGACCGGCACGGCCTCGACCACGGGACGGCCGACGACATCGGCGCGGCCATCTCCGCCGGCGAGTTCGAACGGGCGTTCGGGCTGGTCACCGAGGCGATGATTGACGCCTTCTGCATCGCGGGGACGCCCGACGACGTCGCCGAGCGGACCGACGAACTGCGAGAACACGCCGACAGCGTCGTCTACGCGTCGCCGCTCGGCCCGGACGTCGGGACGTCGATCACTCTGCTTGGGGCGGTCGTCGACCGCCTGACGGCGTGAGCAACGACAGGGCGGCCCCGAGCGAGAGATAGCCGAAGGCCGCGACAGAGAGCGTCGTGATGACGGCCCCGACGAGCAACAGCACCGCTGCCAGCGGGTCGTTGAGCGCGACGGTGAGGAACTTGCCCGGCATCTCCAGGACGCTCGTGACGAGTTCCGTGAGGAGTCCTTGCATGGGTCGTCGTTGGCAGGGGCCCTACTTTGCGCTTCTGTTCGCTCCCGGCGGCGGGACAGGTATTTGCCGCGGCCGCCCGGAGAGAGGGTATGGCCGAAGACGCATCGCTCGACGACTTCCTTGGGAGCGGGGACGACAACGAGGACGACACCGGGGCGAGCGACCCAGACGGGAGTGCGGACGGGCCGGGCGGAGCGGCGACGGCGGACACGGACGCCACCACGGGAGAGACGGAGGGAGGGCGCACCACCAGCGAACCGGGCGGCGACGGAGTGGTTCCCGGAGACGAGGCGGTCACGCCCGCGACGACGACCTACGCGTGGTCTGACGAGGGGACCACGTGCGGGTCGTGTGGCGCGCCAGCAGAGCGACGCTGGCACCAGGACGGGGCGCTCGTGTGTCCGGACTGCAAGGAGTGGTAAGCCCGGTCGTGTGTGGGGCTGGTTCGCACCCAGCAAAGTTACCTGTATCCGCTCCCAAGACGGGTGTACGACCGACCCGCACTCGACATGCGCAGGAACGACACGTCGCTGGGGGGCGTGAGCACACCGTCGACCCATCGGTACGTTCCGCGGGCTGACACTTACCCATGACAGACACGGACACCTCACGAGGACAGCAGTCGGACAGCGCAGTTCCCGACGCCACGCGGGTGGCGACGGACGTCATCGAGAACGTCGAGAAGGTCATCGTCGGCCACCACGACGAGATCGAGCACCTCGTCGTCGCCGTGCTGGGCCGTGGCCACGTTCTCCTGGAGGACGTCCCCGGCGTCGGCAAGACGATGCTGGCCCGGGCCGTGGCCGCCTCCGTCGACGGGGCGTTCAAACGCATCCAGTTCACGCCGGACCTGCTGCCGACGGACGTGACCGGGGTGAACGTCTTCAACCAGAAGACCCAGGAGTTCGAGTTTCGCCCCGGCCCCATCTTCGGCAACGTCGTGCTGGGCGACGAGATAAACCGCGCCCCGCCCAAGACCCAGTCGGCCCTGCTTGAGGCGATGGAGGAGGGGCAGGTCTCCGCCGACGGGACCACCCACGCCGTCCCCCAGCCCTTCACCGTCATCGCGACCCAGAACACCGTCGAGCAGAACCGGGCCTACGACCTGCCGATGGCCGAGCTCGACCGCTTCATGACGAAACTGCACCTGGGCTACCCCGGCGAGCGCGAGGAGGCGGACATGCTCGGGAAGGTGGTGGGTCACCACCCCATCGAGGAGCTGTCGCCGGTGGCCAGCATCGACGCGCTCGCGGCCGCTCGCGACACCGTCGCCGGCGTGACCGTCGAGCAGTCGATTCGCGAGTACGCGACCCGGCTGGCGCGGTTCACGCGCGAGCGGGCCCAGTTGGGCGTCAGCCCCCGCGGGAGCCTCTCGTTGCTCCGGGCCGCCCAGGGCCGGGCGGTGCTGGAGGGGCGCGCCTACGTCGTCCCGGACGACGTCCAGCAGGAGGCGCCCGTGGTGCTGCCACACCGGATACAGACCGACAGTAGCGAGCAGACCGCCGACGCGCTCGTCGCCGAGGCGCTCGAGACCGTCGCCGTCGAATGAGACCGACCCGTCGCGGCGTCGGCGTGCTGGCCGTCGCCACCGCGGCCGTCGTCATGGGCGTTCGATTCGGGCAACCGGGACTGAACGCCGTCGCCGGCCCGCTGTTCGTCGCCGTCCTCGCGGCCGCCGTCCAGGTCCGCCTCGCGGGCACGCCGACCGTCGAGCGTGACCCGCCGCGGCGCGGGTTCCCCGGCGACCGACGCGACGTCGAACTCACCGTCGAGGGCAGCGGCATCGCGAGGGTGACCGACCGCGTGCCCGACGCCCTCGACGGGGCGACGACGGTCAGGCGGTCGCTGCCGACGACCGTCGCGTACGAGGTGACCTACGAGCGCCGGGGCGAGCACCGCATCGGCCCGGTCGACGTGGTCGTGACGGACGTCCTTGGTCTGGTCCGTCGGGGGACGACCGTCGACGTCGTCGACGACGTGCTCGTCTACCCGCCGGTCTACCGGATGGGCGGGCCGGACGCCTTCACACGGACGCTCTCGCCCGAACCCGAGGAACGACAGGCGTTCGACCGCCTCCGCGAGTACGTCCCGGGCGACTCGCTGCGGGACGTCCACTGGAAATCGAGCGCCAAACGCGACGAACTCCTGGTCAGGGAGTACGACGACCACCGGAGCGACGACGGCATCCTCGTCGTCGGCGAAGCCACCCCGGGGACCGACGGCGCGATGGCGGCGGCCGTCGCCACCGTGGCGATGGCCGCCCTGGACGGCGGCGTCGCGGTCGAACTGGCGGTCCCCGGCGGGTCGGTGCCGGTCGGCTTCGGCGACAGTCACCGGACCCGCCTGCTCGAGGTGCTCGCCGTCACGTCCCACGGTGAGACCGACCGGGCCGACGACGCCGACGTGCTCGTCAGGGCCGACGACGACGGCGTGACCGTCGCCACTGGCGGCCGGCACCACCCCTTCGCGGACGTGACCACGGACACGGAGACACCACTCGTCGGGGAGGGAGAATCGTGAGTCCGGCGCTGCGCGAGCGCGTCGGCGAGCGGGCACCGGTGAGTCGCACGCGCGCCCTCGCGCTGCTCGGCGTCGCGCTCGCGCTCGGCGCGCCGCTGCGGACGCTGTTTCACCTGACGGACGTCGTCGGGTCGCCGGCGCTGTTCCTGGTCGTCGTCGCGCTCTCACTCGTGGTCGGGACGGCGCTGGCCCGGGTCGTCCGCCCCGCGCTGGCCGTCGTCGTCGGCGCCGTCCTGCTCGCCGGCGGCCTCGGGTGGTACGTCGCGAACCTCGCGACCCAGCCGGCGGTCTCGGCGCTGCTCGCGGACCTCGTTGCGCTCCTGACCGGGCGGTCGCTGTTGCAGATCGAGAACGTCAGGCTGTGGGCACTGTCTATCGCCCCCGCGCCGGTCGTCCTGACCTGGTACTTCGCCCTCCGGCGGTGGTACGTCACCGCGACGGCGGCGGCGGCCACCACGCTCGGGTTCCTCGTCCTGACGACGGACGCGGGCCTCGTCACGACGTTGCTCGGCGTCGTCGGGGGCGTGGCGACCATCGGCTTCGGCACGCTCGATACCGTCGCACCGACGACGACGGTCGACGAAGGTCGCCGCGTCGACGGCCCGGTGTTCGGCGACGACGTGTCGCGCGACGACGGCGTCGACACCGGCCGCCGGGCCGTGCTCGAACAGCTCGCGGCCATCATCGTCCTGCCCGCCGCCCTGGCCCGCGTGCCCCCGATAGCCGGCCAGTCGCTGTCGTTCGCCGAGACCGGCGAGCAGCCCACGATGGAGGGGAGCCTCCTCAGCGCGGACGAGACCGTCGAGGTGCTGGGCTCGATTACGCTGTCGCCGGAGGTCCGGTTCACCGTCGAGACCCCGGAGGCTCGCTACTGGCGGGTCGCGACGTACGACCGCTACACGGGCCAGGGCTGGGTCCGGACCGGGAACACGGGGACCTACGGCGGTGGGCGACTCGACGGACCGCCGGGCGACAGCCGGACGCTCCGCCAGTCCTTCGAGGCGGAGTCGGACGTCGCGACGGTGCCGGCCGCCTGGAAACCGGTCCAGTACACCGGCGACGTCGACGTCGAGGTGACGACCCACGACGGATTCCAGCCGACCCGGACGCTGTTTGCCGGGGACCGCTACACCGTCGAGAGCGAGGTGCTCGTCGCGACGCCCCAGCAGCTGCGGTCGGGCGGCGACGACTACCCGGCGGGAGTCCGCGAGCGGTACACGCAGGTGCCCGAGAGCACGCCCGACCGGGTCGGAGAGCAGACGGCCGTCCTCACCGCGAACGCCGAGAACGACTACGAGGTGGCACTGGTAGTCGAGCGATGGCTCCAGAACAACAAGGGCTACTCGCTGGACGTGCGACGGCCGGACCGGAACGTCGCCGACAGGTTCCTCTTCGGGATGGACGAGGGCTACTGCGTGTACTTCGCGACCACCATGGTGACGATGCTGCGCACGCAGGGGATTCCGTCCCGGTTCGTCGTCGGGTACACGCCCGGCCAGCGGGTCGACGAGGACCGATGGGTCGTCCGGGGCCTCGACTCCCACGCCTGGGTCGAGGTGTACGTCCCCGACCAGGGGTGGGTCCAGTTCGACCCGACGCCAAGTGGGCCCCGGGAGAGCGCCGAGCAGAGCCGACTCGAGGACGCCCGCGACGCCGCCGAGTCCGGCATCGACACCGGCGAGACCGACGACACCGAGTTCACGGAGACGGAGACGCCGACGCCGCCGCCGCTGACCGAGACGAACGAGACGGCCACCCCGACCGAGTCCAACGGGACGGCCTCGACCCCGCCCGGGGGCATCCAGACCCAGCCGGGACCGGCCGGCGGTGCAGAGGCCGACGACGAGGGCTTCCGGGTCCCGGACCTCCCGTCGCGAGAGGAGACGGCCCTGGGCCTGGTCGCCCTCCTGGGCGTGGTCGCGGGTGCCCGCCGGTCCGGCCTGGTCGACCGCGTACAGCGGGAGCTGTGGCTCCGCTACCAGCGCCGGGAGGACCCCGAGACGGACGTCGAGGTGGCCTTCCAGCGGGTGATGTACGTCCTCGGGTCCCGGACGCGGCGGCGCGACCCCGGCGAGACGGTCCGGGCCTACCTCGAGGCCGTCGACGCGGACGACCGCATCCGTCGGCTGGCGACCCTCCGCGAGCGGGCCCGGTACGCCGGCGAGGTCGACGAGGCCGTCGCCGGGGAAGCGGTGGAACTGGCCGACAGCGTCGTTGCCGAACGCTAGACCCTCCCTGGCGCCGTTCGGCCTCCCGACAATGTTTAATACGACCCTTTCGTACGTTTTCCTGTAATGTCGGAAGTCTGCTCGACGTGCGGGCTCCCTGAGGAACTCTGCGTCTGCGAGGACGTCGCCAAAGAGTCCCAGGAGATCAACATCCGCATCGACGAGCGCCGTTACGGTAAGGAGGTAACGATCATCGAGGGGTTCGACCCGAAAGACGTCGATATGGACTCGCTGTCCTCCGACCTCAAGTCGAAGTTCGCCTGCGGGGGGACTGTCGAGGACGGGCAAATCGAACTCCAGGGCAACCACACCGGTCGCGTCGAGGACTTCCTCCGCGACAAGGGCTACAGCGTCGCCTGATCTCCTGACTATCGAACGGTCCTGCGGAAAGCGACTCGCGAGTGCCGACAGTAATCAAGGGAACCGTTTTCCGATACGTACACGACGTCAGTGCGAGCAGCCGCCGAGCGAAGCGCGGCGGTTCACGGAATCGCCGCGAGCGAGGTCGCAATACGACCTCCAACGCGAACGGCGAAGCCGTGAGCGTGGCGATTCCACCTTTTCTGGTCCAGATTGTCGGGCGGGGGTCGAGCGCTCGCTGGCGGCGAGCGCGAACCCCCCGTCGAAAAAGGTGGGTTAGAAGAACTGAAAGAGGTCGTCGCGCTCGGCCTCGTGGAGGTGGTGGCGAACAGCCTCGTTCAGCGGGCCGATGCTGCCGCGTTTGGCGCTGATGGGGGCGATAGTCTCCTGCCACTGCTGCCAGGGCGGGTGCAGGCCGAGTCGCTCACAGAGGTCGTTCAGGCGCTGGTCCTCGTCGTCGACCTTGTCCATCTTGTTGACCGCGACGACGGGTTCGACGCCGACCTCCCGGAGGAAGTGGAACATCTCGACGTCGTGGGGTATCTCGTCGGGACCGGAGTGCCGGTCGATGATGTCGACGACCGATTTCCCGTCGACGACCAGCACCCCCACGAGAATCTTCCCGGCGTTCGCCTCGACGTAGCGGACGACGTCGGTCTTGATCTGCTCGCGGACGTCGTCGGGGACACCTTTCATGAACCCGAAACCGGGGAGGTCGGTGACGACGAAGTCCTGGGGGGCCCAGTCGTAGTGGTTGGGCTTGCGGGTGACGCCGGGGCGCTGGCCGGTCGAGAACGTGTGGCCGGTTATCTCGCGCATCAGCGTCGACTTCCCGACGTTGGACCGACCGACGAGGACGACCTCGGCGTCTCGGTCCGGGCGTGCGTCGAACATACCCGGGATAGCGGGCCGGGAGGGAAAAGCGCGTCAGTTCCGGGCGGGCCGAGGGGTACCCCCGGATTTTTGCCACCGGGCATCGCACCGTGGGACGTGCGGTTCGTCCAGATTACGATTCCGAGAGGTAAGCGCGAGGCGGTGCTCGGGGTCCTCGACGACGAGGGCATCGACTACGTCCTCACCGACGAGACGAGCAACCGCGAGTTCACCGCCGTCGTCACGTTCCCCCTGCCGACGAACGCCCTGGAACCGGTCCTCGAGGAACTGCGAGCGGTCGGCATCGACGAGGACGGGCACACGGTGGTTATGGACGCCAGCACCGTCATCTCCAGGGAGTTCGACGAACTCGAGGAACGGTACGCCGAGGAGAAAGACGAGGACCGCATCGCCCGCGAGGAGCTGACCTCGAAGGCCGAGGCACTGGCGCCGTCGGTGACCACTTACACCGCGATGACGGTCATCAGCGCCGTCATCGCCACCGCGGGCCTCCTGTTGAACTCGCCGGCCGTCGTCGTCGGGTCGATGGTCATCGCGCCGCTCATCGGCCCGGCGATGACCGCCAACGTCGGCACCGTCGTCGACGACCACGAGCTGTTCGTCCGCGGGGTCAAGCTCCAGGTGTTCGGCCTCGTGCTGGCCATCGCGAGCGCTACCGTCTTCGCGCTGGTCGTCCGGTACGCCAACGTCGTCCCGCCACTGGCGGACGTCACCACCGTCGACCAGGTGCGCGAGCGAGTCGCGCCGGACTTCCTCTCGCTCGTGGTCGCGCTCGGCGCCGGTGCGGCGGGCGTGCTGAGTCTCACCTCCGGCGTGTCGACGGCGCTGGTCGGGGTCATGATAGCCGTCGCGCTCATCCCGCCCGCGGCGACGGTGGGAATCGGCATCGCGTGGGGGCAACCGCTCGTCAGCCTCGGGTCGGGCGTCCTCGTACTGGTGAACGTCCTCTCTATCAACCTCGCCGTCCTCGTGGGCCTCTGGTACCAGGGGTACCGGCCGGAACACTGGTTCCGCGAGGGCAACGCCCGGACGGCGACGATCAAGCGCATCGGCGTCCTCATCGCGGCCATCGTCGTCCTCTCGGCGTTCCTCGGCGGCGTCACGCTCGACTCGTTCCAGCGGGCGACGACCGAGTCACAGATTCAGACCCAGGTGCGAGACAGCGTCGACCCGCCGCTGCGCGTCCTCGACGTCGAGGTCGAACAGACCAACACCGTCATCTTCCAGGAGCCGCGCCAGGTGGTGGTCACCGTCGGCATCCCGCCGGGGTCCGCCCCGCCCGACCTCGCCGGGCGCATCGACACCATCGCCGACAGCGCCGCCGGGGTCGACGTCGAGACCGAGGTCCGGTACATCGTCGTCGAGCGCTCGTGACGCTCAAAACCGGGTTTGAGCGTCCGATGCGGTAATCATCTCGCGTGCCGTTATGTCCGGCATGGCATCGAAATTACTGCCGGTCGTCGGCGTCCTGGCCCTGCTGGTGGCCGGCGCCGTCGGCTTCGCGGTCGCACAGACCGGTGATACCCAGGCCACCGAGAACGCCACCGTCAGCGTCAGTGCCGACGCGAGCGTCGAACGCAGTCCGGACCGCGCGACGGTCACCGTCGCGGCCGTCGGGCGCGGTGACACCGCCGAGGCCGCTCGCAACGCCGTGAGTGGTGACGCGGAGGCCGTCCAGCAGGCGCTGGCAGACGAGGGCGCGTCGGTCACCTCGTCGCGGTTCAGTATCCACCCGGACTACGAGCGTACCGAGAACGGCCGTGAACAGGTCGGCTACGTCGCGGTCCACACCATCGAGGCCGAGACCGACGACGTCGGGACCGTCGGCGCGCTCGTCGACGTGGCGGTCGACGCCGGCGCCGACCGGGTCGACGGCATCCGCTACGAACTGAGCGAGGCGACCCAGCAGGACGCCCGTGAAGAGGCCCTCTCGGTGGCGATGGACCGGGCGCGCACCGACGCCGAGACGGTCGCCGCCGCCGAGGGACTGGCCGTCGACGGCGTCGTCACCATCCAGACGAGTCAGCACGGTCGCCCCGTGATGTTCGCGGAGGCCGCCGCGGGCGGTGACGGCGGCGGCCGCACGACCATCTCGCCCGGTCCCGTGACCGTCGACGCGACGGTGCAGGTCACCTACGAACTGGGCTGAGAACGGACAGCGGTCGGTTTTCGCGACGTTACTCGTCGTCGAAGGGCAGTTCGAGTTCGTAGCCGACGGCGTCGACCGCGGCCTGCAGGACGGCGTCGACGTTGTCGTCCCCGGTGACGCTCATGTAGTGGTCAGCCTCGACGTGAGTCGACCGGTCACTCTTGTTCGCGATGGTCAGTACGGGCACGTCGAACCGCGCCTCGATGGCGTCCCGGAGCGCGAGTTGCTGGTCGAGCGGGTAGCCACACTCCTCGCTGGGGTCGACGAGCACGAGCACGGCGTCGGCCAGATGCTCGAGGGCGCTGACGGCCTGTGATTCGATCTCGTTTCGGTCCTCAGGGGGCCGGTCGAGCAGGCCCGGTGTGTCGACCAGCTGGTAGCGGATGCGCCCGTCCTCGAAGTGGCCGACGCGGATCTGCGTGGTCGTGAAGGGGTAGGAGGCGATGGCGTTGTCGGCGCGGGTGACGTGGTTGACGAAGGAGGACTTGCCGACGTTGGGGTAGCCGGCGACGACGATGGCCGGTTCGTCGGGGCGGATGTCGGGGAGGACCTTCAGCGCGTCCCGGGCCTTCGAGACGGCTGTCAGGTCGTCCTCGACCTCTTCGACCACGTCGGCCATGCGGGCGAAGGCCTGCTTGCGGAGTTTGCGGGCGGTGTCCTTGTCGCCCCGGACCAGGCGACCCTCGTACTCCTGGCGAATCTCCTTGGCCTTGCGGCCGGCCCACGAAATCTCCGAGAGGTGCTGTTTCAGCGCGTCGATGCCGTCGTCGTCGTCCGCGGGGTCGGTCTCGCTGACGACCGCGTCCGCGAGTTCGATATAGAAGGGATCCAGGTCGTCGATGGTCGGCCACGATTGGGCGACGTTCTGAAGGTTGTCCGAGACGATGTTCGAGGCCGTCATCAGCATCGACTGCTGGGCCTCGACACCGTCTTTCGCGCCGCCGGCCCGCGTCGCCCGCGAGAAGGCCTGGTCGATGACCTCCTCGGCGGTCGGTGTCGTCGGGAGATTCTCGAAGGGATGGCTCATTACGGCGTCATAGACGACCAGCGCGTAAAAGCGCGTTCAATCGGGCCTGTGAGCGAGCCACGCTTTTGTCCGTCGAGTCCGCAGACCCGCTATGGCACACATCGACGCCGGCGAGATCCTCCCGAACGAGCACGTCCAGCAGCAGGCGGCCGAGGGACGAATCACTCAGTTGCACCGCGGCCACAAGTACGCCGAGGAGGGCGACACCTTCGAGATTGACGGCCAGCGCTTCGAGGTGACCGACGTCACCCACCGGACGCTGGGGGATCTGACCGACGACGACGCCCAGCGTGAGGGGTCGGAGGACCTCGAGGCGTACCGGGAGCGGCTGGCTCGAGTCCACGACTCCTTCGAGTGGGACGACGACAGCGAGGTCGTCCGTCACCGGTTCGCGCCCGTCGAGGAGTGAGGCGATCGGGCGCTCCGCTGGTGAGCCAATCGGTAGTGCAGGAATCGAGCCCGGAACCGACCCGTCAGCGGGGACTCACTGCGCGCGGCGACGGGCCAGCACGCCGGCCGACAGCAGCGCGCCGAGCGCCACGGCGATCCCGAACCCGGGTCCTGACGACCCGGTCGTAGCCTCGGGCGGCGGCGTCTGGTCGCTGGCCGGTGTGGCGACCACGCGGAAGTCCTCGAGACTGGTGTCCGGTGCCCAGTTCGCGACGGTCCCCTCGGTGCCGGCGACGTCGGGCCGTGGCGTCACCGTCGAGAGGACGTAGCCGTCGGGTGCGGTGACGACGAACCGGTGCTCGGGGTCGAACGAGGACGCGAACGGTTCGGTGAGCGTGACCTGTTCGTCGTCGACGGCGGCGAGTCCGGTCCACGTCGCCGAGAGCGAGACGGTCCCGACCGAGTCGGTGGCATCGACAGTCACCGTCGCGTTCTCGACGGCCATCTGCCGACCGGTCGATTCGGCCGTCGCCGCCGCCACCGTCCGGAGTCGCTCGGCGAACCCGTCGCGGAGTCCGGCGGTCTTCGTCTCGTTGTCCCGCAGTTCGCGGAACGCCGCCCGCTGGCTCTGGGTGGTCAGGTCGAACGTCGACCGGAGCGTTACCGTCGCGGAGCCGTCCGTCTCGAGATCGACAACGAACGCGTCCCCGGAGCGGTCGGCCCCGCTCGCGGTCCCCACAGGCACCAGGCTCCCGACGAGCAGGACGGCGAGAGCGAGCGATGCGATACGCCGCCGCGTCGGTCCACCGGCCCCGCTCATCTATCGTCCTCGGGGTCCTCGGTCTCGTCTTCTTCGGGCTCCTCGGTCTCTTCGTCCTCAGGGCCCTCGGTCTCGTCTTCTTCGGGCTCCTCGGTCTCGTCTTCTTCTGGCTCCTCGGTCTCGTCTTCTTCTGGCTCCTCGGTCTCTTCCTCCGCAGACTCGTCGTCCTCGGATTCCGCGTCTTCGCGCTCGACCTCGCCGTCGGCGCCGTCGGTCAGGACCAGCGAGCCGTTCCGGAGTTCGTACTCGAACTCGGCCTCGAACTCGCCTTTCACGATCTCGACGTCGAGTTCCTCGGTGCCGCTGGGCACGTCGAACGCGACCGTCCCGTCGCTGTCGGTGGTTCCGACCTGTCGGTCGTTGGCGTAGACGACGGCGTCGGCGACGCCACGGTCCTGGTAGGTGAGCGTCACCGTGACCGTGCCGTCCGCGAGCGCGGTGTCGGCCCGGAGATTACGGTAGACCTCGCCCTCGTCCTCGCCGAGTTCGAACTCGAGTTCTCCCTCCCCCGCGGTGAGTTCCACGTCGCCGCCAGCGGGGAGCGTCACCGAGACGAGCCCGTCGGAGTCGGTCGTCCCGACCGACTCGCCGTTCAGCGAGACGGAGACGTTCGCGGCGGGCTGGCCGTCCTCGAGCGCCTGGACGGTGATGGTCTCGGACGCAGCGATGGCACCGTCCGCGACGACCAGCGCCAGTTCACGGTCCTCGCCGTCCTCGCGCTCGTCGTCTTCTTCCCGCTCGTCTTCCTCACGTTCTTCCTCGCGCTCCTCGGCTTCCTCGCTCGGTTCGATCTCCTCTTCGACGCGGAAGACCTCGCCCGAGGAGCCGTCGACGCGGATCTCGGCCTCACCGGTCCGGTTGGCCGTCCGGAAGCCGAACTCGAACTCGTAGTAGCCGCTGTCCTCGTGGACGCTGGCCCGCTGCAGCCGCCACGTCGCGCCGGCCTGCGTCGAGAGGGCACTCCGTGCGGTGTCCAGCGCGTCGGCCTGACTCGCCGTCAGCGAGGTGTCGTCGTCGGTGGGGCGGGTGATCTCCCGCGAGAACTCCCCTTCCTCGCCCTCGACTTCGATCGTGAGGCCGCCGGTGGTCTCGAGTTCGATCTCGCCCTCGCTCGTCCCGGTAAACCGCTGGAGGAGCGCCGCCGCGCCGGCCCCGCGGACGCTGTCCAGATCCGCGACGGCGGCCCGCAGTTCGGTCTGGTTGAACCCGGCCGCGCGGAGTTCGAGCTTCGAGACGTCGCCGAGTCGGTCCTGGAGCCGGTCGTGGCTCTCGGCGAGGTTCTCCGCCCGCGCGTTCAGCGTCGCGATGCGCTGGGCGTACTCCGAACGCGTGAGTTCGCCGGCCTCGTAGGCCTCCGTGGCGTTCTCGTAGTCGTCGCGGATGGCGTCGGCCCGCTCGGAGAGCCGGGTGCCACGCTCGGCGACGACCTCGGCGCGTCGCTCGTCCGAGCGGTTCTCGTACTCGACCTCGAACTCGGTCTCGTCGACCTCGCTCTGGACGTCGTCGCTCGTCGCCGACAGCACCGTCGAGAGCTGCTGGCCGGTCGTGACGTTCACCGTACTGTTGCCCGCAGACTGTGCGTGTGTGCCCGACCCGTCGAGGAGCGCCGCCGCACCCACCGGGACGCCGGCGACCACGACGAGCGCCGCCACGAGGGCGGCCGTGAATCTGGTCCATTCCATACCCGTTCCATGTCTCCAGCCCACTATCAACCCGGACGACCGTTGCGCTCGTTCCCACCGGTTTTCGGACGCTTGCGGACGTTTGCAGACGCTTGCATCGGGCCGCAGTCGTGTGGTTCCCGAACGTGTCGTCCTTTCGTCACTTGAAGCGTCGGAAACATACTTCATCGGGCTGGGACTATGCCCACTCGATGGATGGCACGCGGGTCGTGGGGATCGTGCTGGTCGCGCTGCTCGTCACGCAGGCGGGGGCGGCCCAGACGCTCCCGGACACGGACAACACGGTGACGCGGATCTCGGTCGCGGCCGACGGCGACGCCGAGTGGACGGTCACCGTCCGGACCCGCCTCCACGACGAGTCCGACGTCCAGGCCTACCGGACCTTCCAGGATCGGGTCCGCGAGAACGAGTCGCGGTATCTCGACCCGTTCCGCGACCGCCTCACCGGCGTCGTCGCGACGGCGGCCGACGGGACCGGCCGGTCGATGACCGCCGAGAACTTCTCGCTCTCGACGCGCGTCCAGCAGGTGCCCAGACGCTGGGGCGTCGTCGAGTACACGTTCACCTGGACGGCGTTCGCGCGGGCCGACGGCGACGCGCTGGTCGTCGGCGACGTCTTCGGCGGCGGCCTGTTCATCGCGCGCAACGACACGCTCGTCCTCACGGGGCCCTCGAGCCACGCGGTCGCGCAGGTGGCCCCGAGCCCCGAGACGCGCGAGGACGGGACGGTCAGCTGGGTCGGCCCGCGGGAGTTCGCCGACAACCGGCCACAGGTTCGGTACGTGCCCCAGACGGGGGTCGAGACGGCGTCGACGACCCAGCCACAGGCCGGCCGCCAGTGGGAACTCGTCCCGTTCGTCGTCGGGGCGCTCGGCCTGGCCGCCGCCCTTGTCGGCGCCGCCCGCTACCGGCGCAGACACACGGACGAGGTCGCGCCCGACGAGGCCGAAGCGGGAACGACAGCAGGCGCGGGAACCAGGGCAGCACCGATACAGACTGACGGCGACCGCGTCGTCCAGTTGCTCGAGGACAGAGGCGGGCAGGTGAAACAGTCGGCCATCGCAGAGGCGTTCGACTGGTCGGCGTCGAAGACGTCCCGGGTCGTCTCGGACCTGACCGACGACGGCCGTGTAGAGAAGCTCCGTATCGGTCGCGAGAACGTCGTCTCGCTGCCCGACGAGCGCGAGGAGTGAGGCAGGTACCGGTGGTCACGATCGGCCGACGATTCCGTCACCACCGCTCGGCCAGTTCCGCCCGCAGGTCCGAGACGTCCATGTCGTGACCACTTTTTCGGCGTCGGGTCCGTAGCGCGGACCACTCGCCGAAAAACCTGGGGAAAAATCGACCGCTCCCGCCGGCCGCGGTCGATCGACGATTCCGTCACCGCCGCTCGGCCAGTTCCGCCCGCAGGTCCGAGACGTCCATGTCTTTCATCGCCAGCAGGACCAGCATGTGGTAGACGATGTCGGCGGCCTCGTGGGCGAGTTCGTCGTGGTCGTCGTCTTTCGCCGCGAGGATGAGTTCGGTGGTCTCCTCGCCGAGTTTCTCCAGGACGGCGTTCTCGCCTTTCTCGTGGGTGAACAGCGAGGCCGTATACGAGTCCTCCGGCAGGGTCTCCTTGCGGTCCTCGATGACGGCAAACACCTCGTCGATGACGTCGTCGCTCATACCCGGAGGTCGGCGGGTGGCCCCTTCAGGCCGTCGCTACGCCTCGGCAGTCCGGAAGAAGGCAAGGTCGTGGATCCGGGAGTCGGGGGTGAGTTCCGGGTGGAAGGAGGTGCCGACGACGGAGCCGTCACGGATGGCGACCGGGCGACCGTCCCACTCGGCGAGTACCTCGACGTCGTCGCCGACGCTGTCGATGACCGGCGCGCGGATGAACACCCCGGGGAAGGGGTCCTCGAGCCCGGTGACCTCAAGTGGCGCCTCGAAGCTGTCCTTCTGGCGGCCGAAGGCGTTGCGCTGGACGGTGGCGTCGACCAGGCCGAGCGTCTCGACGCGGTCGTCCTGGGCGTCCGTCGAGGCGACGATGAGACCGGCACACGTCGCCAGCACCGGCTTGTCAGCCGCGACGTGAGCCTGGATCTCGCCCGCGATGCCCTCGCGCTGGACGTGCCGGGAGATGGTCGTCGACTCCCCGCCCGGCAGCAGCAAGACGTCACAGTCGGGGACCAGTCCCGCGGTCCGAATCTCCACGACGTCGGCGTCGTCGCCGTGGGCCGCAGCCGCCCGTTCGATGGCCGCTGCGTGCTCGGAGACGTCGCCCTGGACGGCGAGGACGCCAGCCCGTATAGACATGCTCCAGGGTAGGGAATCGAACGCGAAAAACGACTCGGATTGGACTGTCCGTGCGTCGTGGTCGGCGGGAGTGGACGACTGTCCGACCCGGCCCGTCCAGACGCGAAAGAACGCCACCGACGGGGTCGACGGGCGGTGTCCGGCGGCGCGGCGTCGAGTCCCCGCGCGTCGAACTGGCCACGCGGGTGCCAAACCGTTAGGTAGCACCGCTCCTTGCTTCGACCATGGCCAAGAGACGGCAGGACCCCGTCGAGGCGAACGCCGGTTCGTCGGTCGACCTCTACGAGATAACGGACTGGGAACCACGCTCCCTGCTCGACCGCATCCTCCACTGGCTGTATCACGCCACGCTGTGGACGGTCCGGAGCCTGGTCGTCGTCGTCGCGGTGGCGATTCTCGTCATCCAGTTCGCGTTCGGGAGCCTCGGCGCCATCGGCAACCAGCCGGTGTTCGCGGGGATGGCAGCGCTCTCGGCGGTGCCCGCGCTCCTGCTGGCGGCCTACGTCTGGTACGCGGACGTGACCACCTCGGAACCGCTGACCCTGCTCGTGGGCACGTTCTTCCTCGGCGTGCTGTTCGCGGGCTTTGCCGGCCTGCTCAACGTCTTCCTGGGCGGGCCGGTCCAGGCCATCGGCTCGGGGTTCGGCCTGGTCCCGTACGTCGGGCAGGTAGTCATGTTCTTCGTCGTGGTCGGGCCCGTCGAGGAGAGCGTGAAACTGCTGGCTGTGCGACTCTATGCCTTCCGTGACGACCGCTTCGACGCGGTCATCGACGGCGCGGTGTACGGCGCAGCCGCGGGCCTTGGCTTTGCGACCATCGAGAACGCGCTCTACATCACCCAGAACACGGATATGGTCGCCGGGTCGCTCCAGGCGTTCAGCGAGAGCGGCGACGTCGCGGCGGTCCGGGCACTCGCGGGCCCGGGCCACGTCATCTACTCGGCGTTCGCCGGCTACTATCTGGGCCTGGCGAAGTTCAACCCCGAGAACGCCGGGCCCATCGTGATGAAGGGGCTGTTCATCGCCGCGCTCATCCACGGGACGTACAACTCGCTGGTCGGCCCCGTCTCGGGCATCCTCTCGGCCGTCTACAACGTCGACCCGTTCGTGGCCTTCTTCGGGTTCGTCATCGTCTTCGACGGCGTGTTCGGCCTCCTGTTGCTGCGGAAACTCGACGCCTACCGGCAGGCCTACGCCCGCGCCCACGCCACCGACGAGGTCGGGCCGCCGGCCGAGCGGACGGAGTTCGACCCCTAGCAGAGCTGTTCGACGTACTTCGCGACGACGTCGACCTCGAGGTGGACCGGGTCCCCGACCGACTTGCCCGAGAGCGTCGTCTCGCGGTAGGTCGTCGGGATGATGGCGACGTCGAAGGCGTCCTCGCGCCGTTCGGCGACGGTGAGACTGATGCCGTCGACCGTGATCGACCCCTTCTGGACGAGGTAGTCTCGCTGGGCCTCGGGCAGCGAGAAGGTGTAGGTCCAGTCGTCCCCTTCCCGCTCGATGGAAAGCACCTCGGCGGTGGCGTCGACGTGGCCCTGGACCACGTGACCGTCGAACCGGCCGTCGGCGGGCATCGCCCGTTCGAGGTTGACCGCCTCGCCCGCCTCCAGGGTGTCGAAGTACGTCCGGGCGAGCGTCTCGCGAGCGAGGAACACCTCGAAGTACTCGCCGTCGACGGCGTCCTCGACAGTGAGACAGGCCCCGCTCACGCTGATGGACTGGCCCGCCGAGAGCCCGGAAAAGGGCGTCCCGATGCGGACCCGCCGGCCGCCCTCGTCGTCTACGACTGCCTGGACCTCGCCGGTCGCCTCGACGATACCGGTGAACATACCCGCCGTAGGTAGCCCGGCGTCCAAAGGCCTTCGTTCCGGGTTCCAGAAATTACTCGGAGCCGAGTGAAGTTTTTTACACAGTCGTACACAAGAAATATATTCGAGCCGCGAGTCAGTACTGGTATGGCCGAGGCAGACCCGTCCGTCGAACGGACCGAAGACGACGACTGGCGGACCCGTCACGCGCGGGTCAGACCACGAGCGGACGCCAGCGAGGAACAGCGCCGGAGCGACTTCCCGGAGTCGACGGGCGACGACTGGTCGCGCCGGCACGCGGAGACGAGACGGCAATCGTAGGCGGCGAGCGACGGCGACACGACCACGGCAGCGAGAACGCGAGCGGACTGCTTACTGCTGGAGGACTTCCACACCGACGAGCTCGGCACCCGTGAGCGCGCGGATGTACGCGCCGCCGGCGATGGAGACGTGGCCGAAGTCGGCCTCGTCGAGCCCGTACATGCCGATGGCACGCGAGGTGTCGCCGCCGCCGACGACCGAGAAGCAGTCCGTGTCGGCGATGGCCTCGAGGACGCCGACGGTCCCGACCGAGAACGCCTCCATCTCGAAGACGCCGAGCGCGCCCTTCAGGAAGACGGCCTCCGAGTCACGGATGACCGGCGAGTACTCCATGACCGTTTCGGACCCGACGTCGAGGAAGTCGATGGCGGTGTCCTCGGGGATGTCCTCGACGGCGATCTCCTCGCGACCCCCGTCCTCGCCCTCGTAGGCCATGTCGACGGCGAGCGTGATCTGGTCGCCGCGTTCATCGAGCATCTGCTCTATCTTCCCCTCGTTAGCCTCGTATTGCTCGTCGTAGAGGTCCGTGTCCCCGACGTCGTAGCCCACCGGGTACCCCTCCGCGCGCAGGAACAGCTGGCCGGCGACCCCGCCCAGCAGGAAGTCGTCGACCGTCTCCCCGAGGTGGGTCATCACGTCGATGACGTCGGTGGCCTTGGTCCCGCCGACTACCATCGTCACCTGGCCGTCGAACTCGCGCTCGGCGATAGCGGTGTTGGCCTCGTACTCGGTCTCCATGACGCGACCGGCGTAGGCCGGCAGGACGAGCGGGAAGCCAACGAGCGAGGCGTGCGACCGGTGGGCCGCCGAGTAGGCGTCGTTGACGTAGGCGTCGAAGTGGGGCGCCAGCGTCCTGACGAACTCCGTCTCGGCCTTGCCCTCGGGGTCTTCTTCGGGCAGTTCGTCGTCGCACATCCGCGTGTTCTCTAAGACGAGTACGTCGCCCGCCGCGAGGGCGTCGATGGCCGCCAGGGCGTCCTCGCCGTAGGTGTCGGCGACGAAGTCGACGTCGTGGCCGACGTGGTCGCCGAGAATCGCGGCGTGCTGTTCGAGCGAGACGAAGTCGTCGCCGCCCGGACGGCCCTGGTGGGCGAGCACGGCGACGGCGAAACCGCGGTCGACGAGTTCGCGGATCGTCTCGGCGTGGCGTTCGAAACGGCGGTTGTCCTGGACCTCGCCGTCCTCAACCGGCGAGTTGAGGTCGAGGCGCACGAGGACGCGCTGGCCGTCCTCTAGGTCGTCGAGCGTCTGGAAGGTCATGTACGCGGACCCACGACTGGGGGACCTTTAGAGATTGTGTAGTCGGTCGACGGCCCCGCGACCAGGCGGGCCGAGCGGGGCGCTCGCGGCGTATCGAGACGACAGGAAGTCCGCCCGGTCTACTGCTCGGTGATGTACTCGGCGACGTCCAGCATCCGGTTCGAGAAGCCGTACTCGTTGTCGTACCAGGTGAGGATCTTCGTCATCCCGTTGACGACGTTCGTCGACTGGAGGTCGACTTGCGTCGAGTAGGGGTCGCCGACGATGTCTGAGGAGACGACGTGTTCGTCCGTGACGCCCATGACGCCCTCGAGGTAGCCCTCGGCGGCCTCCTCGAACGCGGCGTTGACGTCGGCCTCGGTCACCTCGTCCTGCAGGTCGACGACGAACTCCGTGATAGAGCCGTTCGGGACCGGGACGCGGATGGCCATCCCGTCGAGTCTACCCTCGAGTTCCGGCAGGACCTCGGTGGTCGCCTGTGCGGCACCGGTCGAGGTCGGGATGATGTTCTCGGCGGCCGCACGGCGGCGGCGGGGCTTGCCGTTCGGACCGTCGATGAGGTTCTGCGACCCGGTGTAGGCGTGGACGGTGGTCAGCTGGCCGGACTCGATGCCGAACTCGTCGTTGAGCACCTTCGCGACCGGCGTGATGGAGTTGGTCGTACAGGAGGCGTTCGAGACGACGTCCTCGCCGTCGTACTCGTCCTGGTTGACGCCGTAGACGATCTGCTTGACCGGCTTGTCGCCCTTGGGCGGGGCCGAGATGAGTACCTTGTCCGCGCCGGCCGCTAAGTGCTGGCTCGCGTCCTCGTAGGTGCGGAAGATGCCGGTCGCCTCGAGAGCGACGTCGACGTCGAGTTCGTCCCACGGGAGTTCCGTCGGGTCGGTCTCGTGGAAGACGCCCGCCTCGAAGTCGGTTCCCTCGACGGTGAGGACGCCGTCGTCGACGCTCGCACTCTCGAGTTTGCCCATGACGGTGTCGTACTTGGCGAAGTAGTCCATCTCCTCGTCGTCGATGACGTCGTTGACGCCGACGAGCTCGACGTCGTCGTTCTCCAGCGAGGCACGGAATACGTTACGGCCGATCCGGCCGAAGCCGTTGAGGCCGACGCGAACTGGGTCGCTCATACCGTCTGAAAAACGTCCGGTCTGGAGTAAAGTATTTTCGAAGTTGAACTCGGATGTGTGTAAATGATTGATTTCGCCCAGAACCTATCATCGATACACAACCACCGCGCGATCACAGGTGGTCCACCCGACAGAAGGCTTTTGAGACGGTCGCTCGTACGATACCCCACTGATGAGACGTGACGATAGAGACGACCCCTTCGACGAGTTCTTCCGGGAAATCGAACGGATGATGAACGAGATGATGGGGGCTGAAGGGGACGTCCACATCGACCGGAACGCCACGCCCGACGGGGGGAACTTACACGTCGACGTCCACGAGACAGACGGAGAGATTCGCGTCGTCGCCGACGTCCCGGGCGTCGACAAGGACGCCATCGACCTGAAGTGCGACGGGACCGCGCTCACCATCGACGCGACGAGCGACCAGCGCGAGTACCACGAACGGCTCTCGTTGCCCGCCCGCGTCGACGAACACTCCGCGTCGGCCACCTACAACAACGGCATCCTCGAGGTCACGTTCGACCGCGAAGAGGACTCGGCCGACATCGAGCTCTAGAGACTACTTTTCGCCTCGATCGAGGGCCCCCTGCGCGCGCGGTGACCGACGGGCATCGAGTGAGGGCACTGAACCCTTCGACAGCGGTGCTTCGGAGCGATAAGCGCCCGGCCCGTCGGGAACGCTGTCCTCGATTCCGCCGGGTCACTCGCCGGGACAGCCGAGTTCGTACTGGTTCGACCGCGCCTCGTCGGGCAACTCGACCGAGACCGGGTCGCCGTAGTCGCCGAAGGTCGTCGTCATGGTCGCCGTCGCCGAATTGTCCCCCTTCGAGACGGTAAAGCGGAGCTCGGTCCGGAGCAGCCGCCCGGTGTCGGCGTCGATCCAGGCTCGCAGTTCGGGGTCCTCGATGTTCGGCCCGCCGAACACCGGTCGTGACTGGTCGTCCCGGTACTCGGTGAGCGCGTCGACGGTCGGTTGGCCGGTGACGACCACGGTCCGCTCGCCGTCGACGGATTCGGTGCCGTTCCAGTAGAGCGATCCGGACTCCAGCAGCGAGAGCTGCCGGGCGGCGGTGGTCTGATTCAGCCAGCGGTCGTCCTCGGCCGGGTCCTCGACCGCCCAGCCGTCCCACGGCGGCGCACACTCCCGGTAGACGGTGCGGTTCAGCACGAACGCGCGGCGCGACTCGCCATCTCTGGTGGCCTGCTGGTACATCTCGCGGTCAGCGACGTCGACGGCGCCGGTCAAGTCGACGTCGACCCGCTCGGAGCGGCCGTCGGCGGAGGTGGTGACGGTCATGTGTGATTCGAAGCGGTACGACTCGGTGGACTCGAGCGCGTCCGTCGCGTCGTCGAGTGTCCCGACGGCACGCTCTTCACGCGTGTGGTCGGGGGCGAACAGCGAACAGCCGGCAGTCAGCACACAGACGGCCAGCAGGGCATGGAGGGCAGGGCGGTCCATAGACGGGCGGTTGTACCTCACGGATACTTATTTTTCCGACGGGACAGAGGAGACCAACGCCACCGACGGAGCCTGGCTGCGCCGCGTGTGGCGATGGAACGGCACCGGCGAGCCGTCGGGGCTGACAGCTCGGGGGCCCCTGCAGGCAGGTCTCAGGGTCCCGGCGGGGACCCGCCTGTGCGTTGCTCGGTGTAATCTACGCCGCGATCGGCACGGCGTCATCGCGACCACCTTCGAAGTTCGCGGTCACCTGTCCCGGGCAGTCGCCCGAATCAGCGCCGCCAGCTGGTCCCAGAACCCGTCTTCGTACTTCGTCGCGCTGTCGATGGTCGGGCGGGCGTTCGTCTCGTTGACGACGGCGCGGTCCTCGCTGACCAGCAGGTCGACGCCCAGATAGGGAATATCGAGGACCTGGGCTGCTCGCTCGGCCAGCGCCCGGAGCTCGTCCGGCAAGGCGACCCCCTCGGCGACGGCGCCCCGGTGGACGTTGTGCTTCCAGCGGCCCGCCTGGCCCGCGGCGGCGGGGAGTCGGCGCTCGACGGCCCCGACGTACTCGCCGTCGACGACCATCGCCCGGTAGTCCGTCGCGTCGGCGACGACCTCCTGGACGAGAAACGACTGGTCGCCGGTCGCGCGGTAGTCGTGGACCAGCGAGAGGTAGTCACAGATGCCCAGGAAGGAATCGAGGTCGTGGGCCTTCGCGACCCCGACGCCCCGGGTCGTGGAGTTCGGTTTGACGACGACGGGCGGGCCCAGGCGCTCGAAGGCCGCCACGAGGTCGGCCTCGTCGGCGGGGTTCGACACCATGACCGTCTCGGGGACCGGCACGTCGGCCCGCCCGAGGCGGGTGAGGACGTCGGCCTTGTTGCGCGAGCGCAGGATGGCCTCGCGGTCGTTGACCCACGGGACGTCGAGATAGGCGTCGACGACGGCGCCCTCCATGATGCGCGTCGGGTAGACAAAGCCCACGTCGAAGTCGTCGAAGGGGTCCTCGGTGAGGGGAATCGCCCGCTCCTTTGCCTGGACGTGGCCCACGTCGATGCCGCGGGCCGAGAGCGGATCGCCCATCCGCTCGTAGGTCTCGGCGTTCGTCGCGACGGCGAGGGTCAGCATCGCTCGTCGGTTAGGACGGTCGGTACAAAGACCTGTCTCAGGTGTCGGGATGAGAGAGCTCTGTTGAGCCTCTCTCTGACAATTCCCGCGTGATGAATATCGAGGGGGGAGTCTCACGGAACTGCGACTGGGGCCAAGTGCGGCACCACTATCCAGTCTGCCAGTCAATGAACGTCTCGAATCCGTAGGTAAACCCGAGAAAGACGACGGCGAACACGAACCAACGGAAGACGTCGAAGGTACCAGTGAACGCGAGAACGTTGAATACGTACGATAGCGACGCACCAACGGACGCAGCGGCGTAGAGGGTACGTCGGCTGTCCATGCACGCGCTTCTACCGAGCGTGAGTTAATTCTTTTCCAGTGGGTGATACGAAATCCGACCGACTCACGTCAAAGATTATATTCTTACTGCGCCGCCAAGTGGTGGTAATGACAAGTTCTGATGATCCCCACAATTTACAACGATTCGTCGATGCTCAGGACCCTGTAATAGAGCAGGTGAAACGGGAATTGCGATCAGGCCGCAAGCAAAGTCATTGGATGTGGTTCATCTTCCCGCAGGTCGAGGGACTCGGCAAGAGTCCGACGGCTCGGAAGTATGCAATATCGTCGCGACGAGAGGCGGAAGCGTATCTTGCGCATCCTGTATTAGGGCACCGGTTGCGAGGATGTACAGAAATAACGAACGGAATCGAAGGACGCACAGCGAACGAGATATTTGGCTCACCTGACGACCTGAAGTTCCGTTCGTCGATGACGTTGTTCGATGCTGTCGCAGATGATCCGACTCCGTTCCGGACGGCTCTGGAAAAGTACTATGATAATAAAACAGATGAGAAGACAATGGAGTTTCTCTCAGAGTAATACCAGTATCGGACCGTGCGCTACGGTGTAACCGATAGGAACGCCTCAGTTCCCGTTGATAATTCAGCGGTCCGAAACGGCGGCGACGCTGTTAGATTAGCCCTCTGTATCGACCGATTCTCAGTCCTGGCTGTGGGCGGAGGGCTGCTGACCGGCTTGCGTGCCGTATGCAGCACAGCCTCAACAATCTGCTAGGGCCTGTCAGTACCGCCGTACAAGATACAGAGGGTATAGTCAGCACGAGACCAAAGATTATTCGTGAGAGGTGTAAGGGACGAAATATCGGTCCGGGCGTAGACCGAGTCCCAGTTCTCACAAGTGGTTTAAGTCCTCCGGCGGCACGTGGAATGACTCATGCCCTCCCTGAATCGGCGTGCGTTTCTGACGGCGGTCGGAGTAAGCGCTATCGGCAGTTTTGCCGGTTGCGCCACGGTCACGAACGGTGATCCCCCAGCTGGAAGCCTCCAATTTACCAACCAGGATTCTCTCCCCCATGCAATACAACTGGCCGTGACGGACGTCGGGAGTGACCTAGATAATGAAACCGGAACAGTAGCGGGCGAGATAACGATCCCAGCACCGCAACGGAATCTGACCGCCACAGAGCAACTGCCACCCGAGGAGTCCACGACGTATACCGGTGTGTTCACGGAATCCGTTTGGTACGCAGTCGAATGTACCATCGACGGACAGCAGACATCAGACAGAGATGGTATGTCTCAAGCGATATTCCATCCAGCCCCTCCGGAAAGGGGATACGTGAACTATCTGCAAGCACTTGTCAGAGATTCAGGTCGAGTCGAGCTCGTAGTGGTCACCACAGAGAACACCGGCAGATACACGCCGGCCATCTCCGAGTGACCCCTGCAGGTTTTCTCCGTGATGAACCGGTCGGCAAGCGCAGTAATCGAGCTCCGGTTGGTGCTCCACTCGCGCTGTGTCTCTGGCACGGCGTCAGAAAAGCCCGTTGTGTACGACAACTATTCACAGCGAGCTACAATTGGCAGCCCAAGGTCGGTATGTTACTGAGAGACCCAACGGGTCTGTGCTCGAGGCACTCTCACGGGAAGTCAACAACGCGACATCGGTACGTCGCGCGTTATCACACCCTTCCTGAGAGCGCATCTCGTAAGCCACTCACTCCGATTCGTCGTCCTGAAGTTGCTCGACCTGGGCCTCCAACCGACTGACTTTCCGCTCGATGCGGTCCAGCCGTTCGCTTACACTCCCGCCTGAGCGAATCCGGAGGAGGAAGTAGCCGAGGCCACCCAAGAACCCAACGAGAATCAGTAGGTTGAGACCGAGGGCGAGCACGAGCACGAGCAGTTCGGGGCCACCTGGCAACTGGAGCGGGACCATCGCTCTCAGCAATGCAAAGAATCAGCATATAATCTGGGGATTCGTTCACCCGTCACGGACGTCGTGCTGACGATAGCGGGTATCAGCAGCAGGAACTAGTGAACCAGTGCCAATGGAGTGAATGTCGGTCTCACAGGTCGCAGATCACTCAGACGGGTCGGAATCAGGCCGGTGACCCATAGAGGCTACCGACGAGACGAAACTCCCGACGATTCCGAGCAGTCCGATTCCGAGCGAGACGAGGACGATCTCCCCCGAACTGCCGTATCCACGAGCTTCGATCCGGACAGCCAACAGCATCAGGACGATACTGAACAGGAGGACGTCTCTTGACAGGGACATACGCCTGTCAAAGAGCAGCGGGACAGTTTAGAGGTTATTGTTTCAGGCCTCGGACAGCCTCGTACTTCGCTTTTCGAGGTTGGAGTCTGTTACGTCACACGTCCGTCAGCGGACTCCCTCACCGGTGAGACGGCCGACATCCGTCGCTGCAGTGTCTGTGTAGACGGTACGGCGACAGGACGGAGTAGACACGATTGTTACATATCACCAGAATTAATATCTATTGGAGAGAACCCGGTACGGAATGGTCCCCAATCAAGCCCCTCCATTAGCATCGCATCGATGATCGGGTCAGTGCGAACGCGATCTCCGGCATCGATTTGGCCCGTGGTCCTCCTCACGTTACTCCTTGTCACAGTCGCCCCAATCGCTGTGGGGACGGTGTCGGCCGAATCCAACATCGCCATCACGAACGTGACACTCTCGGCCGAACAGCCGGCCCCCGGCCAGCTGGTAGAGATCAGGACGACTGTTCGAAGCTCGACGAACCGGTCGAAAGCGGTGAAGATAACGGACGTATACGTCCGACCGGCGGGTAGTGCCAACGACAGAGCGCGAGCGGAGAACATCGGAACCGTGAGTGGCGGTCGGAGTTTGACGGTCCCACTGACGCTCTCGTTCGACAATCCCGGCGTGAAGAATCTCCGCGTGTTCGCTACCGGACGGATGCCCGACGGCGACTACGTCCGGCGCGAGTACCCCCTGACCGTCGTCGTCGGCGGCGATGGTCCCGGACTGAACGTGCGGGCACAGAATCCGAAGGTCGGTGGCGAAACAGAGGTGTCGGTCAACGTGACCAACGGCGAGTCGAACGAGATCCGCGACGTCCGCCTCTTCGTAAACGGATCTAACGTAGCCGTCGAGAATCCCGAGCGTATCGCGGCGGTCCTCAAGTCCGGTTCGAAACGGTCGTTCACCTACACCGCGACCTTCCTCGAAGACGCTCCGAGCACGGTACGGGCAACGCTCCAGTACACCACAGACGGTGGGCAAACCAGGACTGTCACGAAGCAGATGAGCGTCGGGACCGACCGACTCGCCGCATCCGGTGACCGTCCCCAGATCGAGCTCTCGGTCCGTGACGCAGTTCCGGGTGCAACCAGGCCGGTAAACGTCACCGTTGCGAACGGTCTCGACGAGGAGGTCCGACAACTGCGGGTCACTGCGTCCTCACCGGCGGCGGCGTTCGACGTCACTCAGCGCGTCCGTGCCAACGTGTCGGCCGGCGAGACGGCCACGTTCACGTTCCCCGCGACCGCCGAAGAGGCTGGCACGCTCCCAGTAAACGTGACGCTCGAATACACCAAGGACGGAGTGCGGCGCCGGACGACCCAGACGGTCCAGGCTTCGTTCACCGCTCCACCGAACCCCGCCGAAGTGACCCTGACGGATCTGGATGCGGTCCAGAGAGGCGGACGGATCGAGATATCGGCAACTGCCGGTAACGTCGGGTCGACCGAAGCGGAGGCCGTCGTTGTTTCGGTCGGTGATGCACAGCGAGTTGGTGCCGCCGAGTACTTCATCGGCGAGATCGCGGCGAGCGACTTCGCCTCCTTCACCCTCCAAGCGAACGTCGAGGGGAACGTCTCCTCGGTCCCGGTCGAGGTACAGTACGTCGTCGACGGCGTCGAACGAAGTGCGGTTACCGAGGTCCCCGTCGAGCGCGAAGTCGTCACCCGAACGCCCAGTGGGGGCGGATTCCCGCTATTGCCCGTCGTCGGACTCGCCATCGTACTCGCCCTGGGTGCGGTCGGGTACCGCGTGTGGCGGTGATCGATCGTGCCCGTCGACGACCGACCAGGAGACGGCGATGGCACGGAAGACCTCACGGGGACGCCGCTCATCAGTGGCACGAACGTGGTCAAGGAGTACCAGACCGGTGGGCAGACGATCCGCGCGCTCAAGCGGATCAACTTCCGGATCGATACGGCCGACTCAGTCGCTATCGTCGGTCCCTCCGGCAGCGGCAAGTCGACGCTCCTGAACCTGCTGGGTCTCTTGGACGTCCCCACGTCGGGCGAGATCCGCCTCAGGAATCAGGACGTCGCAACGCTCTCGGACAGCGAACGCAACCGCGAGCGAAAACAGACGATCGGTTTCGTCTTCCAGAGCTATTACCTCATTCCCACGCTGACGGCGCTCGAGAACGTCGAGATGCCCCGAATGCTCGATCGGACCCCCCGGAAGACGCGCGACCGAGCGATCGAACTCCTGGAACGAGTCGGACTGAGCGACCGGCTAGATCACACACCAGACGAACTCTCGGGCGGACAGAAACAGCGGGTCGCGATCGCTCGCTCGCTGATCAACGACCCAGAACTCGTGCTAGCGGACGAACCGACGGGAAATCTCGACCGCGACACCGGTGATCAGATCCTCGATCTGTTCGAGGAGCTCCGCGCTGAAGAGGGGGTTGCCGTCGTGATGGTCACTCACGACGAGTACGTCGCGGAGGCCGCCGACCGAGTGGTCAATCTAGTCGACGGCAACCTCCGTGTGCCAGACACGGCCGCAAGCGCCGACGGAGGGGCTCGTGAGCAGGAATAGTGACGATCGAGACCGCTCGTCGATGAGCGGGCTCAGACGCATCGTTGCCCTCGCACCGACTGTCTTGCTGGCGCGTCGGAACGTCTCCCGGGCGACCGCACGGTCGACTCTGGCTGTCGTCGCTGTCGTCATCGGAGTCGTGGCCGTCGGGGCTATCGGCATCGGGGGAGAAGCCTTCAAACAGAACCAGGTCGCGGCGTACGAGGGGTTCGGGGGGACGGCGACTGTCCATCCCGTCGTGTATCCAGAGGCCGAGGACCCCAACCGTAACTTCTCCGAGGCGGAAGTCGCCCGGATGCGCCGGGCGGCAGCGGGTGCGACGGTCATCCCCGTCGTCCAGCCGTTCGGCTCGCTCGTCCGCACTCCAGCCGGGGAGACCGTCGTCACCGCGCAGGTCAAAGGGATAGCGGACCCCGGTACGTTCTACGGGACTGCCAACGGGTCGGTCCCGGAAAACTGGCGGCGCAGCGTCATCGTCGGTTCGCGGATTGCCGCCGACAACGACATCGAGCCCGGGGATCAGATGACGGTCATCGTGGAGGACGAACTCGAAGGGACATTCCCGGTTGCGGCGGTCCTTCGACCACAGGGGTTTGCTGACCCGCTTTCGGCCGATCGGTCGGTCTTCGTTCCCGTCTCGAGGTTCGAAGACGCGACGTACGACGAAGTGATCGTGAGAGTCGACCCGTCAGCGGGCTCGGTCGCCGGGGCAGCTACCGATATCGAGACGGAATTCAATTCACGCAGGCGGACGGTCTCCGTCCAACAGGTCCAGCAACAGCGCGAGCAGTTCGAGCAGTCGTTCGAGACGGTCAACCAGTTCCTCATCGGCGTGGGCGCTATTTCGCTGCTCGTCGCGGGTGTCACGATCGCCAATACACTGCTGATGTCCGTCATCGAACGTGAGGGGGAGATCGGTGTCCTGCGTGCGGTGGGGTACACCAGAGGCGCCGTGGTTCGCATGCTCGTCGCCGAAGCGACGATACTCGGCGTCATCGGGGGCGTGATTGGCGTGCCGATCGCTCTCGGTATCGGCGCGGTGATCAACGTGTTCCTCGTCGGCGATCCACTCGCGTTCACCCGGGCCGGGTTGCAGTACGTCGGTGTCGGTTTCCTCGTTGGGATTGCGACCGCGCTCGTCGCCGGCGTCTATCCAGCGTGGAAGGCCGCGAACAAACGACCTGCGGAGGCGTTCGACTGATGGACAGAGCCGTTCCAGCGGTCTGGACCGCGATGTCACTGGACGAGGTGGATGGCAAGCGAGGTGAGCGCGGATGAGCAGACTCTACCGGTTAACTGGCCGATTCCCCGTGGTAGTCATCGCGTGGCGGAACGTTTCGCGTGCGAAGGCCCGATCGGCACTCGCGGCCGCAGCAATCGTCATCGGCGTAGTCGCGATCGGGGCGATCGGGGCAGGCGGGGCGGCGTTCAAGCAGAGCCAGTTCCAGTCCATCCAAGAGCAGGGTGCGACGGACGTCTTCGTCGCCCCGGGAATCGACAAAGAGCCTACCCACTTCGATCGTGAGGATGTGCAAGCGATCGAGGAAACGGTCGGTCCGGCAGGCGTCGTTGCCACCAGAGGGGGTGAGGCAGAGTGGGTGAGACGGGGCGACAGCCGCGAGTCCGTTTCGATCACGTACATGAACGATCCGCGGTCGCTGTACACCATCGACGACGGGGAGATACCCGAGAACTGGCGGCGGAGCATCGTAGTCTCGAACGAATTCGCCCGGGAACACGGACTCGGCCCCGAAAGCCGACTCACGCTCGCGCTCGACGAGGGCACGGGAGCGACCTACCGGGTCGTCGCCGTGCTCGCAGCGACGCAGGGTTTCGGTTCGAGTGATGTGTACCTCCCGATCGAGCAAGCGCCCGCCCGTGAGTACGACCAGGTCCGCGTCCGAACGCGGTCCGTCGACAGGGCGGAGTCCACTGCGGATGCCCTTCGGGAACGATTCAACGAGCGGAAGGATCGACTGCTGGTCTTCGAACTCACGTCCCTGGTCCGACTGCTCAAGACGATCGTCAACGGGATCAACGTGTTTCTGACGGGACTGGGGTCCATCTCGCTTTTGGTCGCTGGCGTCTCGATCACGAATACGATGCTGATGGCGGTCATCAAGCGCCGCGAAGAGATCGGCGTGCTACGGGCGACGGGGTACGGGAAAGCCGACATCGTGCGGATTCTCCTCGTCGAGGCTGTTATGCTGGGAGCGATCGGCGTGGTCGTCGGGTTGACGATCGCCTTCGCCGTCGCGTCGATTGCCAATGCGATATTTCTTGGCGACCCCCTCGCGTTCACGTCCGATTCGCTCCTGTATCTGATCGGCGCTGCAGCCTTCGGCATACTGACGAGCCTCATAGCCGGGGCGTATCCGGCCTGGCGTGCAGCGAATGAACGTCCCGTCGACGCGCTGCGTGGCTGAGGCTGTTCGTGATCGACGACGCTCGGTCGGGTGTGTCACCGGTGGGACCTCACACGGGAGCCCCGCCACCTCCGCAGGTCGTCAAACACTTGTCTGTATCGGGCAAGGCGTGGGTATGGACGCGACATACCTACACTACGCGCTTCTCGCGATGGGGGCGTACGCGCTCGTTTCCCCACTCATGCGCGTAGCGACGACCGGTCCCGACGCAATTCCGAGCAATGTGGCCGTCGTCATCTCTAACACCCTGCTCATCGTGATGGCACTCGGCGTGTTGTGGTACACGGACCAGGGCATCGTCACGTATTTGTCTTCACGGAAACTGGCGTACGTGCTCGCGGCGGGCGTCTTTTTGGGGATCGGAATCATTTCGTTGTACCAGTCGCTGTCCCTCGGCCCCGTAAGCGTGGTCACGCCCATCTTCGCGATGTTTCTCGTCTTCTCCTCGGCGATCGGGGTTCTCGTTTTGGGCGAGGAGTTTACCACGCGCAAAGTGCTCGGCGTATTCTTCGCCATGCTGGCCGTATACTTCATTTCGGGCGCGTGACGAAAGCGACGAGAGCACCACGATTAGCCCCCCGAAACACAGGGAGAGCTCCATGGAAGATTCGCGCCCCGTAAGCAGCACGGATCACCACTCGAGCGGGGCAACATGACCGAGTAGCGGAAATGCCCCAACGAGCATACGGCGAGCGAGGCAATCCGTTTCACCGGTCGCGAACAGCGAGTTCACGGAGTATCCCCGCAAGCGAACGGCGCAAAGCGCCGTGAGCGAGTGGCAGGTTTCCCACGTTCTTGTAGGGGGCCGGTTGCGGGCCGACGACCCGCAACCGAATGACGTGGCCACAGAGCCGACACGCTGTGTCCGCAGCGCCGCTACGCGGCGCGAGGACATCCGACGACGTAAGAATTGGCTGTCGAAGCGTGGTTACGCGATAAGCAGCTCTTCGCCGCGTTCGACCTTGATGCGACACGAGGGGGTGATCTTGTTGTACGCGCGGCGGAACGCCTCCTTGACGTGGCCGGCGTCCTCGACGCTGCAGTAGGCGGTGAACAGCTGCTCGCCGGCCTGGATGCGGGCGGCGGTGCCGACGATCTTGCCGAACGCCTGGCGCATCCCGTCTGAGACACGGTCGGCCCCGGCACCGGTCGCCTGCTTGTTCTCGCGCAGGACCTGGTGGGGGAACTTCCGCAGGGTCATCTTGTAGTCGCCGTCCTCCCCGAGCTGTTTGATGAGGTGGCGGTTGGCCGAGAGGCGCGAGGCCTCGAGCGACCCGTGGCGCAGCTGGCAGGACTCCTCGACGATGAGGCTGATCTGGACGGGGTAGTCGTCGGCGTCCTTTTGCTTCTGTCCCATCTTGTGCTGTGCGATCTTCGAGCCCGGGATTCCCGTGATGTACTCGCGGCGCGTGTACGAGGGTTTGTCGATATCCCGATACATCGAGGCGGGTTTGTCAGACATGGGTACTCTTGAGTCATACCTGGCCAAGCGTCCCAATAAGCGCTTCGAAGGGCGCTGGAGAGTCGCTGTATGGCCGTGTCTCACACACAGGGTGGAGGCGGCGACGGTTTCGTCCCCCTGGGGTGGTGACACCGAGGTTACTTTCCTGGGGTGTTTATCCCCGTCAAGCCCGTTCGTCCGGTATCATGAACATGCTCGTCGACGGCGAGTGGCGCACCGACGCCTACGAGAGCACGAACGAGGACGGCGAGTTCGATCGGCAAGACACGACCTTCCGGAACTGGGTCCGCGACGACCCCGACGCCCGGTTCCAGCCGGAGCCGGGGCGCTATCACCTGTACGTCTCGCTGGCCTGTCCGTGGGCTCACCGGACGCTGCTGGTCCGGAAACTGAAGGGGCTTGAGGACGCCATCAGCGTCGACATCGTCGACCCCTACCGGGCCGAGGACGGCTGGCAGTTCACCCCCGAGAAAGCGGGCTGTACCGAGGACTCGCTGCACGGCTCTGACTACCTCCGGGAACTGTACGTGAAAGCCGACCCCGACGCCACGTGTCGCGTGACCGTCCCGGTCCTCTGGGACACGAAAGAGGAGACCATCGTCAACAACGAGTCGAAAGAGATCCTCCGGATGCTCGACACCGAGTTCGACGCGGTCGCCGACAACGACGTCGACCTGTATCCGGCGGGGTACCGGGACGAGGTCGACGACGTCATCGAGCGCATCTACGAACCGATCAACAACGGCGTCTATCGCTGTGGGTTCGCCAACTCGCAGGCCGCCTACGACAGCGCCGTCGAGGAGCTGTTCGACGCGCTGGACCACTGGGACTCGGTGCTCGAGGACCAGCGGTACCTCGCCGGCGACCGTCTGACCGAGGCGGACATCTGTATGTTCACCACGCTCGTGCGCTTCGACGAGGTGTACCACACGCACTTCATGTGCAACCACAAACTCATCCGGGAGTACGACAACCTCTGGCCGTACCTTCGCGACCTCTATCAGACGGGCGTCGCCGAACGGAGTGAGGGGACGACGGGCGAGCGAACGGGGAGTGCGAGGTCGCAAAGCGACCTCGATACGTCTGAGCGGGGAGAGACGACCCGCGAAGACGAAGCGAGCCGCGAGCCCGGCGTGGCGGAGACGGTGAACATGACCCACATCAAGGAACACTACTACACGACCCACCCGGACGTCAGCCCCAAGCGCATCGTCCCGAAGGGGCCCGAGCCCGACTTCGAGGCCGCCCACGACCGGGACGACCTGCCGGGGGAACCGCCCGCCGACCTCGTCGTGACAGTCTGACTGGCGTTCTCTGAGCCTGAGAGGGGTGCGGGGAGTATATCCGACAGTGCCACGGACACCCGTCAATGAACGGGCCGTGGGAGTCCAACCGTGGTGTGAGTCCGGTCGTCGGCGTCGTCCTGATGGTCGCCATCGTCGTCGTCCTCGGAGCGGTCATCGGGGCGTACGTCGTCTCCTTCGGCGAGCAGGAACCCACGCAGGCCCCACAGGTCGCCATCGTCGCCGAGTACAGCGAGCGAACCGACGGCAACGGCGAGTACCTGAACCTGAGTTTCGAGAGCGGCGACACGCTCGAGCGGGCCGACCTCACTCTCGTCGTCAGCGACGCGAGGAGTTCGGACGGCGGCGCCGCGACGCTGACGGGGGACCCGCTCGGGGCACAGGCGCCGACGCGCATCACGGCCGGGACCGAGCTATCCATCCACGCCGACCACTTCAGCGGCGTCGGCGCCGGGGCGCACCTGGACCTGAGCGAGGCGACGCTCCGACTCGTCTGGGAGGCGAACACCGACGAGGAGACCGAGACCTACGTCATCTACCGGTGGCCGGCCCCGAGTCAGCGATAGGACGGCCCGCGGGCCGCGCTCAGGGACGCCAGCCACGCAGGAACGCCGCAGCGACGCCGCCGGCCGAGAGCGCCAGCGGGATACTCAGCGTCCGGACGACGAGGACGGGCGTGGCCGTCACGGCGGCCGGGACACCGGTGACGACGGCCAGTGCGCCGGCGAGCAACACGTCGTAGGCGCCGATGCTGGCCGGAATCGGGACGGCACTGGCCACCTGTGGCAGCGGGACGAGCGCGACGATGGGCAACAGCGGCACCGCCGTCCCGGTGCCGGCGAAGGCGACCCACAGCGCCGCCGCGGTGAGTGCCTGTTCCGTGACGCCGCCGAGTGCGACGAGCGCGAGCAGGCCGGGCCGGTCCCGGAACCTGACGATGCGGGCCCAGAACCGGTCGACCGCGGCGACGACGGTCGCCCGGTCGTGAGGGACCTCCCGGTACAGCGAGGAGACCAGCCCGACCGCCGGCGTCAGGACCGGGACTAGCGCCGCAGAGAGCACCCGCCGGGACCGGACCGTCACCGCGCCGACGAGCAGCAGGCCGAGGAGCGCGCCGCCGAGCGTCGTGAGCAGGACCGTCGCCGACGGCGTCCCCAGCAGGAGGACGGCGGCCAGGACTGTCGAGACGGCCAGTTGCGCGCCCGATTTCACGTACTTCGCGACGCCGCGGACGCCCAGCGCCTCGCCGTAGCTCGTCTCCGTCGTGACGCCGATGAACCGCGCCATGATCGGTTCGGAGCTCACCGGCCCGGCGGGGCTGAGCGTATCGAAGAAGTCGCCCGCGAGCGCGAACTGGACGCTCTGGGCCGGCGAGAGGCCGTCACCGAGCGGCCGAACCGACGCCCAGACACCGATACCGTCGGCGAACGCCTCGGCGACGACGAGGAGGACGACGGCAGCGAGGGCGGGGCCGGCGATGGTCGACGCTCGCCCGAGGACCTGGTCGGCGCCGACGGCCCGGAGGTAGACGCCCAGGGAGCCGACGCCGACGGCGGTCCCCAGGAGGAACCGGGCGAGGTCGCGTCTCGAGGGAGTCACTGGCGGAACGTACGGAGACGCCAGTTTCATGGTTCCTATGTTGGCTATATATCGCTATGTAGTCCCCGGCCCACGTCGCGGGCGTTGCCGGGACGAATCTCTGTTGCGGGACGCCCCACGCCGGGACCGGTCTCACTGACTCGTCACCGGCGTCACGCCCGTCGTCATCCAGCACCCCTCGTACGGGGCCGCCGTCTGGTTCTGGACGCGCCAGGTGTAACTCGTCGTCGTGCCGTCCGGGCCCAGCACGCTGACCCGCTGCGTGGCGAGGTCGCCGTCGCGGTCGAGCGGGCCGTATGCGACGGCGCGGGCGGTAAACAGGGGCCGGTACCCGACGGCGAACGCGTCGGCGAACCCGTCGGGGGTGGCAAAGGACTGCCGGTAGGTGGGAGCGAGGAACCGCCAGGTTGTGTTGAGGCCCTCGTCGGTGGTCGGGTCGTTGTTGCCCAGCGCGGCCACCTGGATGTGGATGACCTGGCCCGGCGGGCGCTCACAGGTCGGATGCAGGGAGAAGTATCGGGGCTGTGAGACGGCCGTCCCGTTCGTGTCGGCGGCGATGCCGGCCCAGTAGTCGCGCGGCGGCACCGCGCCGGCGAGCGCGCGCCCGTTGGGTGGCGACGTCGACAGGGTCGGCGTGGCCGTCGCGGCGGATGCGGTCGGCGTAGTCCGTCCCGCGTCCTCGGGCACCGGCGCGGGCGTCACCGGCTGTGCCGTGGACGTGGTGCCGTCGCCGCCGAAGAGCCCGGCACAGCCGGACAGCGCCACGAGGGCCGCCAGCGCCACCGTGGCGACTCGCGGACGCGAGAGAGCCATACAGAGCCAACGGTGGCGAGCCTCTTCGCTGTTCCGTCGGTCAGCCCAGCCGGTCCTCGACACGGGCCCTGTCGGCCGGTTCGTTCACGTTGTGACACCAGCCGTCGAGTTCGACGGCCTCGACGTGGTGGCCGGCGGTACACAGCAGGTCGATGGCGTCGGGGAGCTCGTACTCGCCGCGGGCCGAGGGCGTGACGAGCTGGCACGCGGGCTCGATGGCCGGCCCGAAGACGTAGAAGCCGCGACTGACGAGCGTCGAGGGCGGGTCGTCGGGTTTCTCGACGACGCCGGTCACGCGGCCGTCGGGTCCCGTCTCGACGACGCCCGTCTCGCTGGCTTCCTCGCGGGAGACGTCCTCGACGAGTAGCGTCGCGGCGGCGTCCGTCTCGCGGTGGCGGTCGAGGACGGCCCCGAGGTTCGCCCGGCAGACGTTGTCGCCGTTCATCACGACGAACGTGCCCTCGACGGCCGGGAGCGCCTGCCGGAGCGCGTGGGCGAGGCCGAGGCGCTCGTCCTGGCGGACGTACGCGAGCGGCGTCGCCTCGTAGGCGTCGCCGTAGCGGTCGACGATGTCGTCGCCCCGGTAGCCGACGACGACCACGAGTCGGTCGACGCCGACCGACCGCAGGGCGTCGAAGCAGTGCGAGAGCAAGGGTCGTCCGGCGACGGTGACCAGTCCCTTCGGTCGCTCGGCGGTGAGCGGGCGCAGCCGCGTGCCCTCGCCCGCCGCGAGTACCACGCCGTCCATACAGGTGGCCAGAGGGGCACGGCGGAAGGGTCTGCCGGCCAACGCAATTTTCCGTCACAAATCCCGAGGAACGAACATGGAGCGGTCGTCCGTCGAGTGTGAGACCTGTGACCGGGCGGTCCAGGCGGAGGCGGCCATCCGCTCGAGCACGTACGGGGGCTCAGCGAGGAGCGCTGGGAGACGCCGTGTTGTCCGCACTGTGGCGCACGGCCGAAGACCGTCTCCGTCGGGTGCGCCCGGGGAAAGACCCAGGTGCCCGGCGCGTGTGACGGAACCGCATGGAGAGCGAAGCGTGGCAGTCGGTGGACGTCATCCGCAACAACGAGGGGGTCCCACACGTCCTCCAGCAGAAGGTCGCCGTCTACACGAGCGGCCACACCGAGGAGTCTGCGGGGTACACGAAGCCGACCATCGAGCACCGACTGGTGCCACTGACGGAGCTCACGAAGTTCGGCACGGACTGAGCGGCACACGACCACCGACGGGTCAGGCTTTTGTCGGCCGATGACCGATACCAATCGATGGCCGCGAAACGGTACGTCGGCGTCGTCTGGAACGAGGGGGCGTGGCTCGCCGTGGGCTTTACCAGGTCGGGCTTCGATCACGCCGAGGTCTTCGACGGCATCGGGGAGTGCTGGGCCCGCTACGAGGAGACGGCCCGGCGCATCCTGGTCTCGTTGCCCGTCGGCCTCGTCGAGTCGGGCGACCCGACCCGGGAGTGTGACGCGCTGGCGCGGTCGGTACTCGGACCGCGCGACGTCGCCGTGTTGACGCCGCCGGTCCGCGAGGCCACGCGCAAGCGCCGCTACTCGACGGGGAACCGCGTCCACGAGCGAAAGAGCGGCGACTCGCTCTCGGAGGCCGCCTTCGCACTCAGCGACGGCATCGCTATGCTGGACGAACTGCTCCAGGAGATTCCGGAGGCCGCGGCAGTGGTCAGGTCGACCCATCCCGAACTGTGTTTCCGGGCCTTCACCGACGACCCACTCGAGTACGCCCGGGGGACGGCCGCGGGCTACGCCGAGCGGATGCGGACGCTGGCGCGCTACGACCGCGACGCCGCACCCACCGTCCAGAAGGCCGCCGAGTCCACCGACGGGGCAGCCGTGACCGTCGCGGACGTCCTCGACGCGGTGGTGCTCGCCTACACCGCCCAGCCGGGGTCGGGAACGCTCAGGACCCTGCCGGCCGATCCGCCGACCGACCGGCGCGGCCTCCCGATGGAGCTGGTCTATCGTGCGGACGCGCCGCTGGTCGACGCCTGAGCCGCGACGGCGACGACTGCTGGTGCTCGGGAGTGGGTGAGTATTGCTGGCTGCAGAAACCGCCTTACAGCCGCGTGAGGTTGGTCGCGCGCGGACCCTTGTCCGCCTGCTCGATGTCGAACTCGACGTCCTGCCCTTCCTCGAGGTCGGGGCCGCCGACGTCCTCCATGTGGAAGAAGACGTCGTCGTCTTCGTCCTCGGTCTCGATGAAACCGTAACCGCCAGTGTCGTTGAAGAAGTCTACTTTGCCTGTTGCCATCGTTAGAGCCGGGTGACGTTGGTCGCGCGCGGACCCTTGTCCGCCTGTTCGATGTCGAACTCGACTTCCTGCCCTTCCTCGAGGTCGGGGCCGCCGACGTCCTCCATGTGGAAGAAGACGTCTTCGTCGGAGTCCTCGGTCTCGATGAAACCGTAACCGCCAGTGTCGTTGAAGAAGTCTACTTTGCCTGTTGCCATCGTTAGAGCCGGGTGACGTTGGTCGCGCGCGGGCCTTTGTCGGCCTGCTCGATGTCGAATTCGAGTTCCTGTCCCTCTTCGAGGTCAGGGCCGCCAACGTCCTCCATGTGGAAGAAAACGTCCTCGTCCGCGTCCTCAGTCTCGATGAAACCGTAACCGCCCGTGTCGTTGAAGAAATCAACCGTTCCTTTCGCCATTGCAACTCAACAGACGCCAGTACCACGGATAACGGTGTCGGTACGCGTATCGCCGCTCGGATCGACGGAACCGACGGACAGCGGCCGAATCTTGACAGAGAACGACACACATGCAGTTCACAGCCCGACCGTTCTTGTAGGTCCGCGACGAGGCGTCGGGTATGCTCCACCGTGCTCGCGAGAACGGCCCCGTGGTCCTGGTGCCCCTGGCGTGGACCTTCGCCACGGCGGCCCACCTCGACGTCGTGACCCTGCGGACCGTCCTCATCGCTCACCTCGTGATGGACGCCATCCTCGTCGCCTTCACCGCCCTCTCCTGGGGAGAGATGTCCGAGGGGGTGTTGCGTGCGTGGAAGCTCGTCTTGCTCGCGGGCCTCGGCGCGACGCTCGTCGGGACCGCGGGCCTGCTGGCTACCCCACCGGTCGACCCGCTCCTGTCGCTGACCGTCGTCGCCTGGATGCTGATCCCCGCCGCTGGACTGGCCTACACCGGCCAGCACGTCGCGGCGGCGCCATGGGTGTACAGCGTGGGCGCGATACTGAGCGTCGCGGGGGCCGTCGTCTACGCCGGGACGTTGCTCCTCGGTCTCTCCGGGGTGGGATTGCTCGCCGGACTAACCGCCACGAACGTCGGCCAGACGGCCGGCATCGCCAACGCAGTCTACCAGTACTGACCCCGGGCGCTGACCAACGCGCGGTCCGAGCGACTCCGACCATATGGCCCGGCCACACCACGGGTTCCCTGCGTCGGCCGTGTCACCCTCGCTCGTAGCGTCGCCACCGCCCGAACACCCGGCGAGCAACAGCGCCGCACCGAGCCCACTCATCCGGACGACGTCTCTCCGCGTCTATCCGGGTGTCATCCCGGTGTCTACGCCCCGGCGGACAATATATCATCTTGGGGATGATATCGGGCCGTCCCGCCGTGGTCAAGGCTTATCTTTCAGCGCCCGGTAGCGCCGAACGAACTACATGACACCGGGACGGCAGCCACGGGAGTCGCTATCGGCAACCGAGTTGCGATCGGCGTACCCCTTTCTCGACGCGACGGACCAGGACATGGTCGTCGGCGGCGACCTCGACGCGCTCCTCTCGGCCGCGTTCCTCAGCGACCGCCTCGACTGGACCGTCGTCGGCTTCTACACGGGGTTCCAGGAGGTATACTACACCGACCGCACGGCGGCCCGGGACGCGGTCTGGGTCGACCTGGACGTGTCCCGGCCGACGATCCGCAGCGTGGGCCACCACATCGTCCGGGGGACGGCCGACGAGGTCCTCGCAGGCCTCGAGCGGTCCTGCAACCTCAACGAGGTCCGCGGAGTGTCACGCGAGCAGTTCACGCGGAAGTACCCGCTCGGGACGATCCACTTCCTGCTGTGGCTGCACGGCGCGGCCGACTTCTCGCCGCTCCAGCGGGCCCTCCTGCTCGCTGCCGACTCGGCGTGGATCAACGGCCAGTCGCACAACTACGGCGACAACGTCTCCGAGTGGGTCGAGAACTGCCTGCCGATGGACTGGCTCGTCGACGCGCTCGAGGAGATCCAGACGGAGGCCTTCGAGACGCGGATCCGCGACGAGGTCTACCCGCGCCTCGAGACGGCCGGCTTCTCCCACGGCGGCACCAGCGGGGGGACCACCTCGAGTCACCACTCGCTGAACGGATGGCAGTGCGAGTTCAGCGACCCGCGGACCAAGAAGGTACAGGCGCTCGTCGACCGCATCGGCGCCGTGATGGGCTGGGACACGTTCGAGATTCCATCGGACCTGGTCCGGATCCGCGGCGACCGCGACTCTATCGACTACTCGACGATGCGGTCCCGCTACGGCGACCTCGACGGCCTCCTCCGTGAGGAGGACGTGTTCTCCTACGCGATTCCAAGTTACAGGACGGTCAACTACACGACGGGAATCGACCTGTGAGTATGTGATTCGGGGCTCGCCGAAGTCGCGTCGCTCGGTGGTTCGTTCGAGACAGAAATGCCGCCTCCCGGATTTGAACCGGGGACAGCTCGATCTTCAGTCGAGTGCTCTCCCAGTCTGAGCTAAGGCGGCGCGCACCTGAATCGATGACGAGGGTATCAAAAAGGATTTCGATAGCCGGCGCGCCATCGCCCGAATCGCGGGTCGTGTCACCGTGTCACTACGGCAGGAAGAGGTCGGCGGAGTCGTACTCCGCGCCGCAGTCGTCGCACTCGTAGTCGGTGCCGTTGTCCGTCGAGACGTGGCCGCTGCAGACCGGACACGTCGACCCATCTATCATGGGACGGGGTACCACAGGTCCGGATAAATGGCTTTCGTCACCTGTTCGCAGGCTAACGAGTCTCGCACGACTGGGGGCATTATTGTACACCCGGACACATAGCGCCCGTATGGAACTACGGGACGCGACGTGGCCGGACGCCGAGGCGGTCGACACCGACCTGGCGGTCCTGCCCGTCGGGAGCACGGAACAGCACGGCCCGCACGCACCGCTGGGGACGGACGTGCTGACGGCCGAGGCAGTCGCCAGGGCGGGCGCGGCGGCACACGAGGACGAGGTGGTCGTCGCGCCGGCCATCCCCGTCGGCGTCGCCGAGGAGCACCGCCACTTCGCGGGGACGCTGTGGGTCGGCGAGGACACCTTCCGGGACTACGTCCGCGAGACGGTGGGGAGTCTCGCCCACCACGGCTGGGACCGGGTGGTCGCCGTCAACGGCCACGGGGGCAACGTGGATGCCCTCAGGGAGGTCTGTGGAGCAGTCAGTCGACACGACGAGGCCTACGCGGTCCCGTTCACCTGGTTCGACGCCGTCGACGCGCCGGACATGGGCCACGGCGGTCCCGTCGAGACCAGTCTACTCCGGCACACCGACCCCGACAGCGTCGACGAGACCCGACTGGACGGGGCCGCCGAGGGCGGTGCCGACGGCTGGGGCGAGTGGGTCGAAGGCGTCAACCTGGCCTACGACACGGCGGAGTTCAGCGAGAACGGGACGGTCGGGGACCCGCGCGAGGCGAGTGCCGACCGGGGGCGAGACCTGCTGGACGAGGCGGGCGAGGCGCTCGCGACGGTGCTGGCACGGGTCGCGACGCGAGAGCGGTAGGCGGGGTCAGGCGCCCGCCTCGGCCTCGGCGTCGCCGTCGGCGTCGGCCTGTTCGTCGTCTGCCGCGAACTCCTCTAACGTGCTGCGCAGCTGTGGAACCGTGGCGGTGAGGTCGCCGACCTGGTCGCGGGCGTCTGCGACGTCGGCGATGAGGTCCTCGACGGTCTCGATGTCCTCGGCGAGGTCCTCGGCGTCCTCGAAGGCGTCGGCGCGTTCGCCCATCGTGTACCACTTCTTGGCGTCGCGCAGGTGCTCCTCGGCGTCGCCGACGTCCAGCGCGGTCTTCAGGGCGTTGAGCACGCCGAGCGTGTTGTCTGCCTCGACGTCCCAGACGGCGTCGGCGTCGGGGAGCGCGGCCCGGGCCTCGTCGAGCGACGCCTCGACGTCGGAGCGCATCTCCGAGGCCGCCTCGCCGAACAGTTCGTCGTCGTCCAGACTGGTCTGTGTCATAGTTCACAGTTGACACCCAGAGGGATTAAAAGCCCGCCTGAAAGTGAAAGTGTAATGGCCAGGCGTGAGTCGGCCAGGGTTCGGGAAACCGAAAACGACCGGCTGCCCCCTACGCGTCGGACCGCACCGAGGCCCGCACCTCGGGGATGGGGTCGAGGTCGGCGTCGATGTCGCCCAGCACGAGCATCGCGTAGTACCGGAGGAACGACTGGAGGGGTGCCTTGATGAGATTCGCGACCACGAGGAGGGCGAGCACGAACAGGAGCGCGACGACGCCGACGAGGACGCCCGCAGCGAGACCCTCACCGAGTCCGAACCAGAACACGGCCCCGACGATGCCGAAGGGAATGGCCAGGACGACGAACGCCACGAGACCCAGCAGGGTGCCGACGATGCCGACGCCGATGGCGAGCACCACCGAGAGGAAGAGGTACACGAGGTACTGCTTGGGCTCGGCCGTCAGGGACGCCCAGAGCCGACTCCACCCGGCGAGAACGCCATCGTCGCCCTGTATCATCAGCGGCACGACGAAGACGTTGGTGAAGCCGTTGATGGTCCCGAAGACGAGCGCCATCCCGACCACCACGACGACGAACAGGCCGAGGGAACCGAGTATCGCCGAGGGGCCGACGTCGGCGAGGTTGCCGCCCACGGCGAGGACGAACACCGCGAACAACAGGCCGCCGAAGATGAGCAAGGCCACGAGGCCGACCACGATGCGGAACGCGAGCAGGCGGAGACCATTCCCGAGGTGTTCGCCGAAGTACCGCCGGACGTGGACCTCCGTCGTCATGAGCGACTGGGCGAACACGAACTCCATGACAGCCCCGACGACGGCGAAGGTGATAACCACGAGCAGGAGGACGACGACGGCGAGGACGACGGTCACGAGGCCGAGGCCGGCCAGGGCCTGGGCCGCGTCGGACGGTACGCCGGGACCGGGTGGCGCTACCTGTCCGACGGCCGCCGACGGCGCCGGCACCACGTCCAGGGGCGCGGTCAGCGAGAACCCGCCGGTCGGACCGCCGGGGCCGCCGGGGCCGCCGCCGTCCCCGACGTTCTGGAGGTTGCCGGCGTTCTGAATCCCGCCGGTGCCGCCGCCACCGATGAAGAAGACGACGACGGCCAGTTTCAACCACCGCCGGAGGTCGAAGGGCAAGAGGAATTCCTTGGTCGCGTCTATCGCGTCGTCGATGTTACCGACTGCGTGGAGGGCCATACGGACGGCTGCACGGGGCGCGAGCCTAAAATTTTCGGAGGAGTGACACGGTTCTTCGCGCGACGCACCGGGACGGCGCGACGACGGAGCGGATCACTCGGCGACGTCGTCGACCCGCATCAGCGGGTAGCCGTCGACCATCGCCATGCTCGTCTCGACGACGGTCCCCTCGTAGTCGACGACCATCCGCACCTCGAGGAACCGTCCGGTGAGTTCGGTGTAGTCCGCGCCGCCCTCGTCGATGGCCGCCCTGAGCGCCGCGTCGTCGAACGCGACGGTGACCGCCTCGCAGTGGGGCTGGTTCTCGATGGCCTCCTCCATCGCCCGCGCCAGCGAGTCGGCGCTCGCGGGGCTGACGGGCGTCCCGGCGAACTGGTGGTACAGCGAACCGAACTTGATGCCCGCCTCGAAGCAGGCACGCTGGGCCGTGGTGGGGTCCATGCGGGCCTCTCGAGGCGGTCGGATAAATACTGTTGGACGCGCGTCGAAACCTGATGGTTCGGCCCCCGTCGGGCGTGGCGGTGGCGGATGCAGCGGGGCCGAATCGAACCGCAAGTTACCTATTGCATGCTCGCCTCCCATTACTCGAATGGACGACCCGGTTCTGCTCACAGGTGCCGGCGGCGCTGTCGGGGAGGCCATCCTCGAGGGCATCGGGGACGAGTACTGCTGGCGGCTGATGTACCACAATCCGCCAGGCGAGAACCCCGGCCACGAGTACATCGTCGGCGACGTCAGCAACACCGACGACATCAGGGAGGCGATGGACGGCGCCAAGGCCGTCATCCACCTCGCCGGCGACCCGCGTCCCGAGGCCCCATGGGACTCCGTGCTGTCGAACAACATCGACGGCACGCAGAAGATGTACGAGGTCGCCGTCGAGAAGGGCGTCGAGAAGTTCGTCTTCGCCTCGTCGAACCACGCCGTCGGGTCCTTCGAGACCGACACGCGCACGCCGGAGCTGTACCGCTCGCACGACGACTTCCGCCTCGACGGCACAGAGTTGCCACGCCCGGGCAACCTCTACGGCGTCTCGAAGGCGACCGGCGAGGTGCTGGGCCGCTACTACCACGACGAGTACGGCATCAGCGTCTGTAACATCCGCATCGGGAACCTCACCCGCGGTCACCCGCCGATCGACTACGAGCGCGGGCAGGCGATGTGGCTCTCCTACCCCGACTGCGCCCACATCCACCAGTGTGCCCTCGAGGCCGACTACGACTACGAGATCGTCTACGGCATCTCCGACAACGACCGCAAGTACTACTCCCTCGAGCGCGCGAAAGAGGTGCTTGGCTACGACCCACAGGACAACTCCGCCTACTTCGACGGCGAGGAGCGCGTCGTCGAACCGGACGCCTAGTCAGTCGAACAGACCGCGGACGTCGTCGTCTTTCTGCCGCTCTCGTGCGACGTGTGCAGCGAGTCGCTCGGCGACCATGGGCCGTTTCTCACCCTCGCGGACGAACGAGAAGAGCAAGCCGACGAAGGTACCCTCGCCGCGGTCGTCGAGTTCCCCGCGCGCGTAGCCGACGGCCCGCTTGACGTCACCCTCGTCGTAGCCGTCGGCTTCGGCCAGTACCGCGGCGGCGACGGCCGTCGCGTCGAAGTCGAGCGCCTCGTAGTCGACGGCGACGCCGTCGTGGGTGAGCGGGGGCGGCGCGACGCGTTCGGCGTGTTCGGGGTCGCTGGCGACCCGCGCGAGGTAGGGGCGGACCACGTCGAGGTTCACGCCCCGGTAGTCCTCGGGCAGCGGCGCCAGGTACGTCCCGGCGCTCTCGGCCAGCCCCTGGGCACCCGACCAGTTGCCGGTGGACGCGTGGTGGACGACGGCGGTGAACTGGATGAGCCCGTGGAGGAACCGCTCGTCGTCGCCCGCCTCCAGGTCGAGCCAGTAGTCCTCCCAGGCGTCGTGGGCCGCGTGGTAGCGACCGGCGTTGTAGACGGCGATACCGGCCCGGAGGTGCGCGTCCATGCGTGTGCTACGGACGGGGCGGGCAAAAACGGCCGGGCGCGACCGTCGGGCATCGCGGCCGGACACACGCCGAATCGGTACCCTACCGAGGCGAGGGGAGCGATATATACCGGTCATAGTAACCACGTAGTAGGCCAGGCCGACAGCTTACACCGATGTCGGTCCAGCGTGACGAGCGATTGCCGGCGCGGCTGGAGCAGTTACACGTCGGCATCGTGTTGTACGACCCCGAGACTGGCGCCGTGCTCGACGTGAACGGCCGAATCGAGTCGCTGTTCGGCTACGACGTCGCGACGCTGCGCGAGATGACCGTCGACGAGTACAGCGCGAACACACAGACCGAGGGTGGCGAACAGTTCCGCGAGTGGCTGCGGGCGGCCGCCGCCGGCGAGCCCCAGCAGTGTCGGTGGCGAGTGAAGCGCGCCGACGGCGAACTGATATGGACCGAGATACGGCTCTCGCGGTACGGGGGGAGCGAGTGCGTGATCGCGGAGGTGTTCGACGTCACGGACTACTACGCGGCCACGCGCCGGGTCGGTCTGTTCTCGCGCGTCCTCCGGCACAACCTCCGCAACGACGTCACCGTCATCGCGGGCCGGGCCGAGAACATCCGGACCGAGACCGACGAGCGACGGGTGCAGGCCGACGCGGCGACCATCCGGCGCAAGGCCGGCGAGGTCGCCCGCCTGACCGAGTCGGTCAAGCAGATCGACCGGGCGATGGCCGAGACGGTCGCCGACCGGACGCTCGAGAACGCGACCGACGCGGTGGCCGAAGTCATCGAGCGACTGCGGGAGCGGTATCCCGACGCCAGCGTCACCGTCACCGAACGTGACGAGATGTGGGTCCACATCGACGACGCGTTCGACCACGCCCTGACCCACGCCGTCGACAACGCCATCCGGCACGACGACGGCGACCCGACGGTCGAGGTCACCGTCGGGGCCTCCCCGAACACCGGCCGCGTCGAGATCCGCGTCGCCGACACGGCCCCGCCGATACCGGACACCGAACTCGACGCTATCGACGACCTGACACAGACGACGACCACCGCACACGGGTCGGGGACGGGGCTGTTCGTGATGAAGTGGTGCGTCGAGTCACTCGGCGGCGAACTCCGGTTCGACCGCCACGACGACGGTAACGTCGTCACCATCTATTTGCCGCCGAAAAAGCCCTGAGACGCGTGTTATCGAGTGGTACGGACTCGATCTCAAGTGGTGTTTATCGCCTGAGAGCGCGTGCGACTACCGATGAATACACGGGGGCGGTACGGGCCGGTGGTACTGTTGTTGGCGGGACTCGCCGTCGCGGCTCGCGCCGCGCTGGCGGGACTCGACCTGGGGACGGCCCACCGCGTCGCGACGCTGCTGGTCGTGGCCATCGTCGCGGTGTTCGTCATGGTGACCGTCGGGCGCGTCGAGGGGACGCCCCCCTTCGACGCCGTGTTGCTGTTCCCCGTCGTGCTGACGGCCTGGTACGCAGAGCGGTTCGTCCGGGGCGTCACCGCGTCCGGGTGGGTCCAGCCCACGCGAGCGAAGCGAGCGTGGAGCACGTCCGGGCGTGAGTGAATCGAACGTCCGGACGGAGATTTGAACTCGCCGAGAAATGCTCGCTTCGCTGCGCGTTCCTCGTCTGCTCAAATCTCCGTGGCTCCGCATAACCGCTCTCGAGAGCGAGCGACACGGCAGTCGCTCGCGGAGTTGTTCGCGGAAATGTAGCGTCCGGACGGAGATTTGAACTCCGGTCCCTGGCTCCGCAAGCCAAGAGGATAGTCCACTACCCTATCCGGACTCATATCGATGGAGGTGGGTGCTGCTCAAAAGGGTGACGGTTCGCCGAGCGCCACGCGACGGGGCGACACACCACGGTCAAGACCGGGTTTGAGCGAACGCAAACGCCGTATCCCGGGAGTGCGTCAGGAGATGTATGAACCGGAGAACGTTTCTCGGTGGGCTGGCGGCAACCGGCGCGGTACTCCTCGCGGGGTGTTCGTCGTCCGGCGGCGAGGGGTCCCCAACGGATGAGCAGACGCCGGCGGAACCGAGCCAGTCGCCGGTGCTCGAAGACACCGAGTTCGCCGTCGACGACCGGACGAGCGGGGGTGAGCGCGACGAGGCGACGGTCCGCTTCGAGGCGCCACGCGTCGTCGTCGAGGGTGTCATCTGGGGGCGCGACGGGTGCAAGACCGCGACGCTGCTGGGCAGTGAGTACGACCGCGAGTCGAACACGCTGACCGTGAGCGTCGGGACGACCGACCGCGAGGGCACCGAGGACCAGGCGTGTACGCAGGCCATCGTCGAGATCGAGTACACGGCGACGGCCACGTTCGATGCGGGCCTCCCCAGCCGGGTCGTCGTCGAGCACGACCACGGAGACGGACCCGAGCAGGTGGCCGATTCGGAGCTGTGATCGCGGCCTCGCGCCCGGGCTGGCGCGAGAAGCCGGGCCGGTCCGGAGGTTTATATCCGAGGGGGCGACCAGGTGCTCGTACCGTGTGCTCGCAGCCACAGATCGACAGACTGCGCCGGGTCGCTCGACCAACGACAACGCTTAAGCGGAGCCCATCCCTGCCTCCCATAGATAGATGGGCGCGATAGAAGATGTCTACGAGGAGGACGTCGAGGCCGACGTCTCCGAGGCAGAGTTCCGCGAGGCTGTCGAGGCGAAGGTAGAGCAGATGGGGGGCCTCGCGGACGAGGAGACGGCGGCGATGCTCATCGCCCACGAGCTCAGCGAGGGGGAGGTCAACGCCGTCGCCGACATCGAGGCGGGGATGGACGAGGTGAAGTTCCTCGCGAAGGTGATGGCCGTCAGCGACCTGCGGACTTTCGAGCGCGAGGGGGAAGACGAGGACGGCCGGGTCATCAACGTCGAAGCGGCAGACGAGACCGGCCACGTCCGCCTCGCGTTCTGGGACGAGCAGGCCGCCGACATCGCCGACGGGGCGCTCGAGGTCGGCGAGGTCCTGCGCATCAAGGGGCGCCCGAAGGAGGGATACAACGGCCTCGAGGTCTCGGTCGACAAGGCCGAACCCGACGAGGACGCCACGATCGAGGTCGAACCCGGCGACGGGTCGACCATCGAGTCGCTGACGATGGGGCAGTCGGACGTCACCCTCCGTGGCCTCGTCCTCGGGACGGATTCGATTCGGACCTTCGACCGCGACGACGGCAGCGAGGGGCGGGTCGCCAACCTCACGCTGGGCGACGAGACCGGCCGCGTGCGCGTGACGCTCTGGGACGACCAGGCCGACCGCGCCGAGGAACTCGACACCGGGGCGGCCGTCGAGGTAATCGACGGCTACGTCCGCGAGCGGGACGGGTCGCTCGAACTGCACGTCGGCGACCAGGGCGCGGTCGACGAGATCGACGAGGAGGTCGCCTTCGAACCGGACGCCGACCCCATCGAGGCCGTCGAGATCGGCGAGACGGTCGACATCGCCGGCGTGGTGCTGGAGGCCGACCCGAAGCGCACCTTCGACCGCGACGACGGCAGCGAGGGGCAGGTCCGGAACGTCCGGCTCCGGGATGCCACCGGCGACATCCGGGTGGCGCTGTGGGGGGAGAAGGCCGACGAGGACATCACCCCCGGCGACGAGGTGCTCGCGGCCGACGTCGAGATACAGGACGGGTGGCAAGACGACAAGGAGGCGTCGGCCGGGTGGCAGTCGACGGTGGTCGTCTTCGACGACAGAGTCGACGCCTCGCCCGCCACGGCGCCCGAACCGACGGCCGGCGACAGCGACCACGCCGGCCTCTCCTCGTTCGCCGACGGGAGCGCCGACAGCGGCAACGAGGCCGAAAGCGGCGTCGACGGTGCCGCGAGCGCCGCGGCTGCTGCGGACGGCCCGGCCGACGGCGAGGAGGTCGAGTTCACCGGGACCGTCGTCCAGACGGGCGACCCCGTGGTACTCGACGACGGCGAGCAGACGATGACCGTCGAGACGAGCGAACACGTCCAGCTGGGCCAGCAGGTGACGATCCGCGGGCAGTTGCGCGACGACCGGCTCCACGCCGAGGACGTCTTCTGAGACGGAGAGCGGCGCTACGGAAACTCTTAAGACCGCAACACTCCGGACTGTTGGTATGAGCGTCGAGCTTCCGTTCGCCCCGGTGGACGCAGTCATCCGGCGCAACGCAGACGGGTTACGAGTGAGCGCAGGCTCCGCGGAGGAACTGGCCCGTCGGATCCAGTCCCACGGGGCGTCACTAGCGGTGACGGCCGCCGAGGAGGCGACGGCCGACGGCCGCAAGACACTGATGCCGTCGGACTTCGGCGTCACGCGGGTCTCCGACAAGGACGACCTGGAACTGCCGGTCGCCCCGGTCGACCGCATCGCTCGGCTCGACATCGACGACGACTACCGGGTGGCGATGGACGCGAGGGTCGCACTCGCGGAGATGCTGGAGACCTACGCCGACGACGTGGCCGCCGCGGCCGCGACGCTCGCTCGCCACGCCGACCGCCGGACCATCAAGGCAGAGGACATCGAGATGTACTTCGAACTCGCACAGTACTACTGAATGAACTTCGGCTATCGCGAGGTCTGTCTGGACCACGACACCGGCCCGCGACATCCAGAGAGTCCCGACCGACTCCGCGCCGTCAGGCGCGCACTCAAGGAGAAACACGGGGTCGAGTACGTCGACGCCGACGACGTCGACCTGGACCTGGTCCGCTCGGTCCACGACCCCGAGTACGTCGAGTCCTTCCGCGAGTTCTGTGACGACGGCGGGGGCAACTGGGACGCCGACACCGTCGCCGTCGAGGTGACGTGGGAGGCCGCGCTCGCCTCGGCGGGCCTGGCCGTCTGGGCGGCGGAGGCGGCACTCGAGGGGCCGGTCGCTCGCGATACGCCGTTCTCGCTCGGCCGGCCGCCGGGCCACCACGCCGTCGAGGACGACGCGATGGGGTTTTGCTTCATCAACAACGCGGCCGTCGCCGCGCAGGCGGCCCTGGAGGCCGGCGCCGACAGCGTCGCCATCTTCGACTGGGACGTCCACCACGGCAACGGAACCCAGGACATCTTTTACGACCGCGAGGACGTCTTCTACGCCTCCATCCACGAGGACGGGCTCTACCCGGGGACCGGCGCGATAGCCCAGACGGGTGCCGGCGACGCCGCGGGGACGAACCTCAACGTCAAGTACCAGCCCGGCGCGGACACCGCCGACTACCTCGCGGCCATCGACGAGGCCATCGCGCCCGCTATCGTCGACTACGACCCCGACCTCCTGCTCGTCAGCGCCGGTTTCGATGCCCACGAGCACGACCCCATCTCGCGGATGCGCGTCTCGACGGAGGGGTACGGCGCGATGGCCGAACGGGTCCGCGAGGCCGCCGCGGACTGTGACGCCGGCCTCGGGTTCGTCCTCGAGGGCGGATACGGACTCGACACGCTGGCCGACTCGGTCACGATGGTCCACGAAGTGTTCGACGGCTACACGCCCATGGAACCGGACGACGAGGTCAGCGACGAGGCGCGCGACGTCCTGGACGAGCTGGCCGCTCAGGGCTTTGGCTCGAAGTAACCGGCCAACTCGACGCCGAAGTCGTCCGTCAGCGCTGTGAGTTCGGCACCGACGAGCACGTCGTAGCCCGACTCGAGTGCCGCCTCGACGTGCGGGCCGAGACCGACGTCGAAGACGGCGTCGCTGCGGAGGAGGGCGACGGCCGAGGTGAACTCGCGCGGCCGTTCGACGACGTAGCGGTCGCCGGCGACGTACGGGCCCGCGACGTCCGGGTCGTCGGCGTAGCGCTCGTAGAACCCGGTCGCGTGCTCGCGGACGTGGACCGGCGGCCCCTCGTGGCGCTCGACGGCCGGACGGTCGACCACGGCGAGTTCGAACAAAAAGACAGCCTCGTCGTGGTCGGCCCGTGTCGAGTCGGCGTCGGTCCCGTCGCTCGCGAAGGTGGCCGACCGCAGGACGTCGAACCCCCGGCGGTCCAGGGCGTCGGTGAGTCCGCCCAGCGACTTGCGCAGCTGTGGCCAGAGCTGGTCCTCGACGACGTCGGGCGCGTCGAACCGCAGCGCCACCAGCGTCGTCCCCCGCCGCTCGAGGGCGGCGCGGACGTCCGGGGGCCCGTAGGGCGTCGGCAGCGCGGCCTCGAAGTAGTCCTCGTTCGGGTCCGAAAGCATCACCCGGGCGTAGTGCTGGAAGCGGGCGACGTTCTCGGCCGAACAGACGGCGGCGACGTTCCGCTCGGGGTCCGTCGGGTCGATGACGACCAGCGGGTCGTCGAACGACGTCTGGCCGTGGCCGGCCGGGTCGAGTTCGACCGGCGGGTGCCAGTCCGCGGCCGCCGAGAGCAGGGGGCGGAACCCCCCGTACTCCAGCACCAGCAGCTCCGTCAGGTATCCCGAGAACCCCCTGGTCCGCAGGTCGCTCCCGTAGACGCCGATGCCCTTGAGGAACTGCTTTGTCACCCTGACCCCGTCGGCCAGCTCCTCGTCTAGGTGGGCCTCGAGGTAACGCGTGTGGAAGGGAGTCCGGTCGACGGCCGATCGGATGTCTGTCGCCGAGGCCACGTCGTAACACGGGACCAGGTCGACGTCGTACCCCTCGCGCTCGCCGACGACGTACGGGTGTTCGGCGTACTCCTCGCGGCCGTCGGGGAGGACGGCGTGGCCCACCTCGAGCCCGTAGCGCTCGAGCGTCTCGCGGTCCAGGTCGGTCGGGAACGACACGAAGACGTCGATGTCGCGGTCCCCGGCCGTCCAGGTGCCCCGCGCCGTCGACCCGACCTGGAGCACCGTCGCCTCGACGGGGAGGTCCGCGACGGCATCCCGAGCGCGGTCCATCACCGCATCTGCGACCCGCTGGAGCTGCTCGCGCTCGTCGGGCGAGGGCGAGACCCGCTCGCGCACCCGGTCGACGACCGCGTCGAACTCGTCGCTCATATCCCGCCCTTTCCACAGAGTGCGTGAAAGCGTGTCGATGCCGGGCGGAAGCGAAAGCCCTATTTGACAACTCCGACTACCCCCGAGTGCAGCGAGCCGCCGTAGCTCAGTTGGTAGAGCACCACGCTGTTAACGTGGTTGTCCCAGGTTCGAGCCCTGGCGGTGGCGTCTTTCTCCGGGCGACACCACGCGAGGAGCGTCGTCTCCGAGTACCGCCGCTCGCGACTGACGTCCGAACCAGGGTTCGAGCCGGCGAGTCGCAGCACGAGCGAAGCGAGTGACCGTCTCGACTCGTTCGAGCCCTGGCGGTGGCGTCGTCTTCTGTGAACACGATGGCGAGCGGAGCGTCGCCTCAGAGTACCGGCCCTGTCACCGGCCGGGCGTGGACTCGCCGGCGTCTATCGCTGCCAGCCCGGATTGCGGCGAGAATCTGCCGACGGTGACCCGACAGGCTAAAGACGCGGACTCAAGAATACGACGACGAGGGCCCTTAGCTTAGTCTGGTTAAAGCGATCGGCTCATAACCGATTGAGCGCTGGTTCAAATCCGGCAGGGCCCATCCAGAGTCTGCCCCACTGTGAGCCAACAGATTTGGAACAGAGAGCGATTCTAACCCTAATTTTCTGAGTTCGGTGGCTGATTTAGCTGAGTGGGGTCCGAGTGACCCAACCAGCGTCTGGTTGGGGGCCGCTGCCATCTTGCCTCCTGGATTAGTCGAGGAAGAGTAGGTTTGTAATCTATGGCCGATTGATGTGGTCCGCTATCCTGTCCGGTAAAGCGCTTCAGAAGTAGTCTGGAAGATGCGGCTGATGAACGCTTTTTCGTGAGAAGTCCCTTTGCGGGCGTGCGGTCAGAGCACGTAATACCATTTGGCAAATATTCAGCAGTCGGCCATCGTTTGTTTCACACCGGCGTGGATGAATCAGACGGTCAGTAGACCTGCGAACTCAGCCTATCACAAGAGAACAAAATACTTCTCCATCGGTTTTACTTATCGGAAAAGTTAGCAATATCAATGGATTCACTATGAAGATAGCCACAAGAGGATAACCAGAAACAAATAACGGTAAAACAACACATTTTATCACGGCACTGTCTGGTTGTTGATCGCCTCGGCTGGCGTTTTTCCGCCAAGCGCTTGATTCGGTCTTTCGTGGTGGTCGCACCGAAATATTTGTGATGTGGGGAGAAAATCGTTGTGCGCGTTCGTTACGGATCTGTGATGACTCGAACCCGTTCATCATCCACACAGACGGTACAGCCTTCGTATACGAACTCGACACACATCTTGGTAGCTGACTTATCGACGACCCTATCGAGCGCATCTGGGTCTATCACGTCGTACAGTGGCCGTAATTCGTCGTGGTTGCGCTCCGTCGACGTAGCGATTGCAGAGACAATCCTCGTACTCGGTGATTCGAATTCGCACACCGCATATTCATCGTACTCCCCGTTCTCACAGCGCTGAGAGCCACTCATTAGTTGTGATTGTTTCGTCATGTTTCTGTGATTATTTCAAACCGCGCACCGCCTGTTTCAGTTGTCGCATCGGCCACCGTAATCTCCCAGCCATGAGCTTCGACGATCTGCTTAACGATTGCTAACCCGAACCCGGTACCGTCATCGCTTGTTGTGTAGCCACTTTCGAAGATACGGTTGTGATCCTTCGGTGGCAACCCTGGACCGTCATCCGCAATGAAAAACCCATCTCTCTCCGCGAGCGTCCCGACTTGAACAGTTACGTCCGGTCCAGCATGCTCGACAGCGTTCCTGAAGAGGTTTTCGAAGAGTTCACAGAGGCGAGACTCGTCCGCGAGCACCGACCCATCATCGATGTCATCGGTTAGTGAGAGAGTTGCCGATGATGTTTCGGTCAGACCCCAAGCATCATCAACGACCTCTCCAAGGTGGACAGCTTCCGGTTCCTGGATCGTCTCGCCTTGTTCTGAGAGGGTCAGTACTTCGTCAATCACGGTCTCCATTCGCTCTAGTGCCGTAATAGCCGTTTCAAGGAGCGTCGCAACGTCGTCCGTCGTCTGGTTCTGATATGCGAGGTCGACGTGTCCGAGGGCGACCGTGAGCGGGTTCCGAAGGTCGTGAGCGACCGTGCCAGCGAACTCGTCGAGCCGATCACGCTCGCGTTTGAGCTGTTCCTGGAATTCTTTCTGTTCCGTAATGTCCTGTTGTGACCCGAAATACCGGATCAAGTTGCCGTCCTCATCGTAGATCGGACAGACCGTGAGCCGGTTCCAGAACATCTCTCCGTCTTTCCGATAGTTGCGTAGCTCGACTGTGGCCTCCTCTTCAGCATCGATCGCTTCTCGGAGCGTGGCCACAGTCTCTGGGTCCGTCTGATCGCCTTGCAGGAAGCGGCAGTTACGGCCAATAGCTTCGGGCTCCGCGTAGCCAGTTACCTTCTCGAATGCGTCGTTGACGTAGACGAGCGGATTACCCTCCTGCGATGGGTCTGTTAATGACAGGGGTATCTCCGCGTGATCGATCGCTGTCCGGAGAATCTCCAATTCGTGTTCGCGTTCTTTGCGCTCGGTGATATCTGCATTTATACCGATGAATCCGGTGATCTCACCATCTTCATTTGTCACGGGAGATATTGTCTGGTTGATTATATATCTGGTACCGTCTTTTCGCTCGTTGATGAGTTCCCCCTGCCAGACATCACCAGAAGTGATCATTCCCCAGAGGTCTTCGTAGAACTCTTCGTTGTGTTCCCCTGATTTGAGTATACTCGGCCGCTCGCCAAGTGCCTCTGTTTCCGAATAGCCAGTTACCTCCTTGAATGCTGGATTGACGTATTCGATCGTTCCGTCAGTGTCCGTGATCATGATAGCATGACCCGCCTGTTCGACAGCCTCGCGGAAACCCCGAAGCCTCCGCTCACGTTCTTTGCGCTCGGTTATATCACGGAAGTTCCCTTGGACGAGTGTTTGACCATCCAATTCGACGACTTTCGCATTAATTTCGACTGGGATGCGATCGCCGTCGGCGGTACTAATGTAGATTGGATCACCGGTATCGAACTGGTCGAAAACCGCCTCGCCGGTTCGTCGGTGCCGCTCGAAGAGCTCGCGGTACCGGTCTCGCTGTTCGGGCGGATGGAGTTTCGTTTGGTCCATCCCAACAAGTTCATTCCGTGGTCGGTCAAACAACTCAACGGCCGTCTCGTTCGTTTCAACGATTTCACCGGTCTCGGCATCGGCGACAACGATCGCATCGGGTGCCGTATCAATCAACGCCTGATATTTCTGCCGGGTGTCTTCGAGTTGTCGTTCATACTGTTTCCGGTTGGTGATTTCATCACCAACAGCAACGATTCGTCGAATCTCGCTGTCAGTATCTTGAACTGGCGTTGCTGTTAGGTTGACCGGATATGTCTCACCGTCCCCGCCACTCACCGTGAGTTCGCCACTCCACGCGTTTCCAGCAGTGAGTGTCTCCCAGAACTCCTGACAAACCTGTTCGTCGTGGGCTTTGGACCGTAATTCGATAAGAGATGACTCTTCGAGTGTTTTCCGCGAGTATCCTAGTGTTTCGAACGCTTGATTGACGTATTTGATTTCCCCATCAGGATCAGCAATCAGCACCCCATGTTTCATCTGGTCGATCGTCGTCCGAAGCTGGTCGGCCCGAGAACGCTCTCGGTCGAGCGCCACACAGTGTTCGATTCGATTGGCCAGGAGTGTGCCTGTCTCAGTATCAGTTGCTTTCGAGACAACGTCACTAGCGCCGGCGGAGAGATATTCCTGACACATAGCTGAACCACATTCCGCTCCGGCGTACACAATGAGTGGCAGATCGGGCCGCTGTTCTTGCACTTTCGATATAAGTGACCGTTCAAGTGATTCGTCGCCTGTATCGATGACGAGACAATCAAACGTTGCTGAATTGCTCTGCAACCGATCGACTCCCGTGTGAACCGACGAGACTACATGAATCGTCAGGCCATGTTCGTCTGTAAGAGCGGATGTGACCCCAGTGTGGCGCTCCTGTCCGTGTTGCACATAGAGTACGTCTGGCGACTGTCGACCCACCGAGAAAACCCCACTCTCGACGCTATGAGGGGCTTCGGTATCCGCTTCACTCATCGGATGCCACCACCAGATGTCGCCCGATACGTTGTCCACACGAGAGAGACGGTATCGATGACGGCGACACCTCTATGAGAACCGTTCGTAACGAATCGGCACGGGTCATACGTTCTCCACCTCCTCGAACACATCTCGAAACACGAGTTCTGTATCCCCGCGTTCGATCAGTTCTGTTTGCCGTTCATGATTCACTTCTTCAAGTCGCTCTTTCTGGGCGCGCAGGTCTCTATACTCTTCATGTGAATCCAGTTTCTCAGCAGAGAACTGTGATTCCAGCGCCGCGAGTTTCGACGAGACACGCAGCAGCTTTTGAAGCCCGGCACTGTACTGAGAACGCAGTAACAGGTCATCGACGAGCTCAACCAGGTCCCGTTGTCGGATCGGTTTGACGAGATACGCGTCAAACGGGAGATCGACGATGTCCATATCGGGTTCGACAGACGTGACCATGGCCACTCGACACTCGTAGCTCTCCGCGCGAATCGTCTCAAGTACTTCATCACCGGTCAGCCCAGGCATCCGGCGATCTAACAACACGATATCGATACTGGCTGCGAACTGGTCGAGCGCTGCTTCCCCACTCGTCGCCGTGTGTACGGTATGGTCATCTTCGAGCATCGCCGCATACATCCCCACGAGATGGGGTTCATCATCCACGACCAGAATTGTTCCACTGGCATCCGATTCGCGGTCCCGGGGTCCGTTCAGTTGTGACATCGGTCTGGTGAGAGCACCACGCATTGATTGGAAGGGGAAGTGCGTCCGGATCGGAGGATACAAACGCCTCGCATCGCGTCACTCTCCAGCAGTCTTTGTCAGTTTCTGGACTGACTCGTTGATCTCGTTGACCTTGGCAGTCTGTTCCTCGTTTGCGGTGGCGATCTGTTCGATCTCTTCGCTGACTTCCTTGGCCTTCTCGACCGCCTGGTCGGTCATACTCGCTACTTCTTCGGTAGTTGCCGCCTGGTCGTCCGTTGCCTGAGCGACTTCCTCGATCCCTTCGGCGGTTTCGTTCACTGCCTCGACGATCTCGGTGAGGTTTTCCATCGCCTGTTCGACTTGGCCGATCCCCTGATCGATCGCCGTGTTCGTCTCCTGGAGATTGGCGACGGTTTCCTGGGTATCCGTCTGGATTCGCTGGATCATCTGCTCGATCTGGCCAGCCTGATCTTGGGACTCTTGCGCGAGACTCTTGATCTCGTCAGCGACGACGCCGAACCCATCGCCTGCTTCGCCTGCTCGTGCAGCTTCGATCGACGCGTTCAGTGCTAGCATATTCGTCTGCTCGGCGATATCGTGGATAACATCGACCACTTCGTCGATCTCCTCGACACGGTCCTGAAGTTGATCGACATCTGCAGACACATCCGTCGCTGCTCCCTCGACGGTTTCCATCGCATCGATCGCATCAGTCGCTGATTCGTGCCCGTCTTCAGCGAGCTGTCTCGCCGTCCGACTCGTCGAAGTAACCTGTTCCGTCGTCGAAGCGATCTCTTCGACTGTCGCACTCAGACTGGACACTTCTCCGGCAACCTCTTGCATGTTGTCAGCCTGGTCTTCTGCGATCTCGCTGATCTCTTGGGAACTCCCCGCGACATCCTCGGACGTTTCCCGGAGTTCGTCGATCGAAACTTGCACCTCCTCCGAAACTTGGTCGCGTCGCTCCAGTTCGGCTTCGATCTGCTGACTGTACGAATGGATATACGTATCCATGGCGACCTGCTGGTCGAGAAGCAGTAGTTTGAGCGTGGAGAGCGCGCGTTCGACGACAGTATCGACCGCATCCTCTGCGGTCGTCACGCTGATTTCGCCCGGTCCGGTGGAATGAGCTGGTGTCGTACTGGTTGGTTGTGAATCGGGTTTCGTCTCAGTATCTGCCTCCTGGGAGACTGGGACTCCTCCATCGGTCTGCGTGAGTTCTTGTTTTACGTCCGCTGCAATCGCGGAGAGAATTCCCTCGTAGTATATCGAGTACGCGCCGAGGTAGATTTTCGGCCCCAAATCGAGCATGTCGTGGATTTTCCCGATTCTTGCCCGGCGATCGAAATACTCAGTACCGTACTGCCCACGGCCGAGGTCTCTGAGATACTCGGCTTGACTGTTTTTGAGGGCCTCGACCGATTTTGTCGAGGAGTTGAGAATATCGACAGTTTGTGAATAGGATTCGAGGTGCGTATAGAACTCATCGACGAGGTCATCTGCTATCCGGTCAAACGTCGCGTCCATCGATTCGAGCCGCTGTCTGTCGTCCTGGTCAAACCGGGTGAAGTCCTTTCGCCAGTTGATTTTGCCGGGGTCGATCCCGATCTCGCTCGTAAGTTGCTGACCGCTGACCTGCCGACGGTCTTCGTCTGTGATCTTGTAATCGCTATCGTGTGACATGGTCGTCACCGGTCCATAGCAGATATACTCCCTCAAACGAGTGGGTCAAAGTTTGTAGATGCTGGCAGGGGGACAGGGGTCACATTTGAACGGTACAAAAACAGGTAAGGATAGAAGATACGACCGAAACGACAGGGTCGGCAAAACCGAGCTCTTGGTCGTGAGATCCATACATCCGGATACTATCTCGTATAGAACAGACTATCGACCGATTATCGAATGGTGAATCGTGAGATCAGCCATCGGAAAGGCCATTTCCGTTTTCGAAGAGCGTGTAGAACAGTTTGTACTCCGCAGTTCGGATGTGCCGATGAAACGCCGATGGGGAGATCTCTAATTCGGACGCTACTTCTTTTCCGTTCACCTCCCTCGGCGAGTCGAAATACCCACGGGAGCGTGTCATAGAAACGTTCTCAGAGAAGGAAGCAGGGTGTTGGAACTGTGTCTACGAGCGCCAGCACCCTGCAAGACGTAGCTTCGGTAGACGACTTCTTGAATGTCGCGGCTACCGAGACAGTCCCGCTGTTCGAGCACCTTGAGTTCGAGTTTCTGCTGAATTACGACGTGTTCGCCCCCGCTTTGAGGGGGCGAACACGAGTGCATCAGCCACCAGACCTCTTTTGCGGCTTTCTGCACTGCTATTACAAGGACATCTACGGAACGCGTCCGGTTGCACGAGAACTCCAACACGGCCTCGTCTGGTACTACTGCGGACTCGACAAACCTCCATCCAGAGACACGGTTGACCGCTTTCTCACCGACCTCGAACACGTCATCGACGATGTCTTCGACAGGCTCGTCGAGCAGGCCGCCTGTCGGGGCCTGCTCGACTCGACGTACTCTATCGACTCAACGCACATTGAGGCGATTCAGTACAACGACGCGGCGTCATGGAACTACGATCCAACGGCCGAAGATTACTACTACGGCTTCGGCTGTACGATTGTCTCAACCGGTCCAAAGATACCGATTGCAGCGGAGTTCACACAGACCAAGCAAGCAGACCAGGAGACGGCGATGCGCGTCACGCGTAACGCGCTCGCCGTCGATACACCAATTTGGATGCTCGGAGACAGCGCCTACGACGTCCTCGACTGGCACGACCACCTGCTGGCCGCAGGGGTCGTGCCAATCACCCCATACAATCCGCGAAACACCGACGACCCGAAAGACATCGAGTACAGGGTCGAAGACCGCATCGAGGAACACAGCCAGGACGTACAGCTGAAACAATCCCTCTTGGACGAGACGTACAACCACCGGACAGGAGTCGAACGGACCAACGACGCAGTCAAGGACTGCGGCCTCGGGCACGTCCGCGCCCGAGGCCGCGTCCACGCACGAACAGAAGTGTTCCTTGCACTGTGTCTCCGGCTCGTCGTTGCAATCACCAACTACGACCGAGGAAACGAACCGGGCTGTGAGAAGCTATGAGATGGATTCTATGACACGCTCCACGGAGATACGCCATCTCGGCGACCTCGCGCTGCCGCGGCGTGAGTTTCTCAAGAACTTGATCGGCGAATTCCCCCGGCGATTCGGAATACTGTCTCTGACTGCGTTTCGCGAGTACTTCGGTATCATCGTACACTGACGAGATCGTATCAATAACCTGGTTGATGCTGAACGTCGGTGGAACTGCGACCGTTACCCGACACTCAGAGCTACCGGCCGAGATATTCTGAACGATTAAACCATGGTCGGCTAACCGTGAGGCAATGAATGGTTTCTCGATCCGGAGCTGGATGAGTGCATCGCTCTCTGTCTCAATGAGACGAACACTCCTGACCTCCGCTGATTGTTTGCCCTCCTCCAGTAACTGCTCGACCGGCCCGTCCACGATTCGGACGAAGAGCAGAGACGAATCATCGGTCTGTGGAACGATCCGTTCGACCTCCAGCGAAGAATTAGTTCGTTGAGCGAATCGCAAGAAAAAGCATGCCCGATCCTGAATATCGAACTCTAGTTCGGTCACTTGGTTCGAGAGGAGCGACTGTTTGCGTTCGGTGGCCTCGATCGCGTGAGCGATTAATTCCCCGAGTTCCGACAAAACGGGCTCCATCATGCCTGTGAATGCTGCCCGATTTGATGAATAGACGGTAAGAACACCTCGTATGGTGTCCTGATACGTGAGCGGAACACTCAAGACCGACTGGAATCCGTGTTGGACGGCACTACTTCGCCAGTCGTATCGCGTGATATCTGTCGCGGTATTGTCTATGACCCTCCTCTCGCCTGTACGCGCGGTCTCCACTGCCGGCTCGGATGCCGCGTCATCCGCAAGTGACCGTGAGAAATCATCGAGATACCCACGATGATCACCGGCCGTGACCCGTGGAGTGAGCGTCTCTGTTATCAGGTCTCTCTCGCCGATCCACGCGAATGTGATCGGGGCTGACTCAACCAAATGGGTGCAGACAGTCTCTTCGATCTCTTCACGTGTGTCCGACTGGATGATAGCACGAGCCACGTCCCGAATCTGGGAATTGATCGATTCGACTTGCTCCAGTTGTTCGGTCTGCTGTTGGAGGTGCTGCTCGTGTGTTTTGAGTTGCTTTTCGCGGTCAGCACTGTCAAGTGCCGCTTCAGCTGTCGCACACAGTATCTCGACCAGTTCTACTGACTGGCGGTCGAACGCGTCAGGTCGCGTGTCCCCGACGATGAGAACGCCCTGCTCGCCAAGCGGCACGATAATCTCGCTTCGAAACACTGTCTCGGGATTATACACGTCATCATCGATCCGAACATTCTCGAACACCTCGGGCTCGCCCTGTGTGAAGACGCGCCACGCAATGCTCTCGCCCGGTTCAAAGACAGGCGGATCAATCGTATCGGCCTGGTCGGATGACGAAGCGTGAGCGACCGGTCGAAGTACGCCGTCGCGCTCGTCGATAAGATAGACCGTGGCTCCGTCCAGATCAAGTACGTCCGTGACCGTCTCGACGACCTGCTGGCAGACAGCGGACCGTGTCTCGGCTTCGAAAAGAGTCGGTGTCGTCTCGTGGAGGCCAGTCAACGCCCGCTCGTACGCGAGTTGCTCGCTGATATCACGGAACACTCCATAGATGACGGTCTCCTCGTCGAGTTCGATCGTTTCGACGCTGATTTCGACAGGGACTCGGTCTCCGTCTGCAGTCACCGCGTAGATCGGGTCACCGTTCGACAATCTACGTTTCCTTTCCCCTTCTTCAATAGCCGTCTCGAAAAGATCGCGGTACCTGTCCACCTCGTCTGACGGGTGCAAATCTGTTTGATGGAGATCAATAATCTCTTCGTGCGGTTGGCCGCGAAACTCCGCTGCCGCTCTGTTCGCTTCGATGATCTCGCCCGTGTCCACGTCGGCAACGAAAACCGGGTCCGGCGCTGCTTTGAGGAGTGTCCGGTACCGCTGGCGGGCAGTTTCGAGGTCTCGTTCGCGTTGTTTCTGTTCAGTGATATCCTGAGACAGCGACATGCCAGCGAAGACGCTCCCCTCGTCATCGCGTACTGGAGCAACGTGGCTCTTGAAGACGCGGTCTTGGAACGTCACTTCGACCGTATTGGATTCACCATCGAGTGCCTGCTGGTAGAGCGGTTTGAGAATGTCGACAGCTTCTGACGAGAACGCCTCTTCCAGGCAACGACCTTCGAGGTCGTCCACAGACCGCTCTAACTCGTCAAACCCCCTTCCGCCGACCACCTGATACCGATAGTCCTCGTCGAACAGCGTGACGAGGCCGTTCGGGAACCGGTCGACGAGTGTCTGGTACCGTTGTCTGCTTCGTTCGAGTTCCCGCTCCCGACGGTTCTGCTCGGTTACGTCCCTGACAATCCCCATGTCTGCGGGCGTTCCCTCGTACTCGATGGATGCGGTGTTGATTTCCAGTGTCCGTTTCCCATCGAGTATCTCGATTTCATACCGTGTCGGTGGGTCTTCACCTGCTACCCGCTGCTCGTACCGCTTCTGGATGAGATCGTGATACTCTGGATCGACGTGTGTTCGAACCGAGTCGCCGATGAGGTCCTCTCTGGTCGTCTCGTGGAGCGCGGCAAACCGTTCGTTGACGAACTTGAACGTTCCGTCCTGGATGATAGCGATCCCGTCGTTCGAGTTCTCGACGAGTGTCGAGTACTTCTCGCGTTCTTCCCGGAGTCGCTGCTCGTTCTCTCTCCGGGTGGTGACATCCAGCCCGGAACTGAGCGTGCCGCTGATCTCCCCCTCGTCGTCCCGGAGAACGGTATTGTGCCACTCGATAATTCGCTCTTCACCGTTCTTCGTGATGACTGGATTCTCAAGCCGTTCGGCCGGTTCGACCTCCCCAGCCATCAACTGATCGAACACCTCGGCAACGTCGGTTCGGTTCGGTTTCGGGACGCACGTTTCGAACCAGTCGCGCCCGACGAGTTCTCCCTCTTCGTAGCCCAAGATCTCACGGGCTTTCTGGTTTGTGAGTGTGACTCGCCCGTCAACGTCAAGTACGACCACCATCACGTCAACGAGTTTGAGAAGATCCTCGGATGTCGTAGCAGGAATGGACTGTAAATACCCCATTAAGTCACCCAGATGCGATGTGGTACCTAATCGAGACTGATAAATCTCATCTTTATTCACATAATCACACAATACCGGAAACATTTTTAAGTCCGTTCAGACTTCGGAATCAATCTTGGGAATGAGGGTCGTACGAATGAATCAAGCTGATCGGTATTCCGGACGCACAAGCAGTGCAACCGGCAGGAATCACCTACTCAAACACGCCGTCGTCACGGAGGCCGGTCATCAGGTCTTCAACTAGCGATTCTACGTCTGTGTAGGGATAGTCCTGATACTCCGAATACTCCATCCCGAGTTCCATCGCCCCGATCGTCACATCACCAGCCTCGAACGTCGTCGCCGCCCCGTCGGGCAAGACGGGGATCAATTCAAATGGTTCGCTGATGGGATAGGATGGCTGTCCGAACACTTCGAGAAGTTGTTGTCGGATCTGGTCTTCCTGTTCCGATGCGGTCATGCTTGCTTCAATTCCGCGGTGGTTGTTTAACCCCACTATTAGCTACCTGGCATTCACATCACCTCAATAATATGAACGCAATCAGTCGCTATCTACCTATTTTCACATTCTTCTCGTATACTAGTCGTTTCTGAGTGTGGAACGCCATTCAGGGAGAAGCCCTTCTCTCGGTGTGCGGGCACGACATCTGGAAAACGGCTAGTAGCTGCTCGTGCTGGTAGTCGGTCACTCGGACCCTCTGTCGGTCGTATTCTCGGCCCGCTCTACGCCGCGTCAACAATCGTGTGTCGACGACGTCACGCATACACCTTCCTTCGGTAGATGTAGACAGTGTTCCGAGCACCCGGGGATCCAGCGGGACCGATGAGCAGCCGCTGTCGGTTCCCCGTGAGCGCTATGCCCGCGGTGAGCTCTCGGATGATGAATTTGATCGGCGACGAAAACCGTTCGAACGTACCGGATGGCCGGAACAGTCGCCGTTCTAGCCGATACACTATCCCCAATGCCCGCCGTCGAGGTACCCAACCGTTAATCCTGTGGAAAGAGTATTGTATTTGATGGTCTATACAATACAAGCGTCAGTAACAGGAGATTTCGATGACATCGTCGACACGACGATCGCAGCGCTTGAAGACGAGGGATTTGGCGTCCTCTGTGACATCGACATCCAGGCGACGCTCAAGGAGAAGCTCGGCAAAGAGTTCCGCCAGTACCGCATTCTCGGGGCCTGTAGCCCCTCGCTGGCGTACGAGGGACTGACCGAAGAGATCGAACTCGGCGCACTCCTCCCGTGTAACGTCATCGTCTACGAAACCGATGACGGCGATATCGTCGTGAGTGCCGTCGATCCGCAGCAATTGGTCGGCATCGCAGACAACGACGCGCTCGACTCCATCGGGACCGAGGTCACCGAACGGTTCGAGCGTGTTCTCTCGGCCGTCACCGACGAAGAGGAATCCATGTCGGAGGCCTGATCTTCGATGTCTTCGTCGAACCAGCTCGAGACGACGACCATTATCCTCCTGATCCTCGGGGCGATCATCGTCCTCCCCTTGCTCACGATGGGGATGGGATTCGGCGGGATGATGGGGTACGGCGGGATGATGGGTCAGTACGGCGGTGCTGGCGGGTGGTGGCCGTTCGTCGGAATGCTCGTCCCGCTCACCTTGCTCCTCATTCTTCTCGGTGGTGGCTACCTCGTCGTCCAGCGCGGGACTGACAGTCAGATCACTCAAGATCCGGCGATGGAGGAACTCCGCACGGCGTATGCTCGTGGGGAACTCTCCGACGAGGAATTCGAGGACCGGCGACGCCGACTCCAGACGCAACCCGAGGACTAGCCATCAGTACCATGTCCACACGACGACGCCTGATCGCGTTCCGGGCGGAGCACCTGCGACCGGCCTGGCAGGCTGTGTAACTCCCGGCGATTTCCCCGCAGGTGGCACCGACGACGGCAATGGCGGCGGAGCTACTGACGCTACCGATGAGCACGATCACGAGAGCGGTCCCGAACCTGGCCATCCGGAGACACAGCTAGACGTTCGGCTGGAATCAGACGGCGACAGTAACCACTTCGTCCCACACGCTGTCCAGGGTAGGGAGGAAAGTGCGGCCAGGTGAGTGCTGGAGAGGGGCGCTCACGGCACGGTCAGCCACCATCCGGACAATGCTGCCCTCTCGCATCATCGACCGAGCGGCGGATGCCGGAGGAAGCCCGCCCATGGCGGAGTGAGTTGTATCGGAAAGGGAGAGACGTTCGAGCGAGCGTTCGAAGAAGCGGGGATTTACGACGACACCGGTACCGTCGTCGAACGTGGCCATGGACCCGACCGTGGACACGGTCCAGCTGGCCAGCATCGAACTGGTCGAAGATGAGTGAGCCCAGTACGCACCTTCCGTGTCCGGCCCGGGAGTGGTGATCGTCGTGGACAGACCTGCAATACGGGGATATCGTACAAAGCGTTTAGCAGACCGAGACAGGAAGGCGTCTTCAGATCCGGAACTTGCTTCTCCGTTTCGTCTGCGAACCGGAATCCTGAATCAGGAGTCTGCTACCGGCTGGCCCGGTGTCTCTGGTGCAGGGGCCGGGGGTTCGTGGGTGCCGAATTGGGGATGGGTTTCTTCCATCCACACGTATACGACCGATCCCGAGAGGAACATCAGGATCCCAGTCACGTAGAAAGCGGCTTCGGCGTTCACGAACTCCATCGAGAGACCGATCAAGATCGCCCCGATGGCGTAGCCGGAGTCGCGCCACATCCGGTAGACGCCCATGCCGGCCGACCGCCAGGTCGGGTGGGCGGCGTCGCCAGGCACGGTCATCAGGTTCGGATACAGCAACGCCATTCCCAATCCGGAGACGGCGGCCAAAACAGTCCACGGGAGGTACCCGTCGACGAGCGCCATCCCGAGGACACCGGCACCGGCGAGGAACATCCCCGCGACCACTGGCGGCCGGCGACCGATGCGGTCTGCGAGTCCGCCGGTCGCAATCTGCAGGAAGTACATCGCGCTGTGGACGCCCACGACGACGCCGACTCCCGTGATGCCGAGCCCGTGGCTCGTGAGATACAGCGGCACTGCGATCCAGAACAGCGTGTCCACGAAATTCTCGATGTGACCGGCCTGTGCCGCGGCGAACAACGTCCTGTCGCCGTAGGTCGCGCGCTTCAGCACCTCGTTGAACGGGAGATTCGCATCGTGATGATCAGCATCCCCCTCTGCCTGTGCGTACTGGACGGTTTCCTCGATCAGGAAGATGGAGATCAGGAACGCCAGCACGACGACGGCGGCGAGGAAGTAGAACGGTTCGGGCCGGAGACTCCACTGTCCGGCGATGAGACCCGTGATCCACGCGCCGGCAGCGACGCCGCTGTAGCCGAACGCTTCGTCGATTCCGACTGCGAGGCCGCGCTGGTCCGGACCTGCGAGGTCGATTTTGGCGTTGATCGCCATGCTCCAGGTCAGGGCCTGGTTGATGCCGAGCAGGATGTTCCCGACGGTGATCCAGCCCCAACTCGGAGCGAAGATCAGAACGAGCGGGAGCGGAAGTGCCGTCGCCCACCCGAGCACGAGGACGGGCTTGCGACCGTACTCCTCGCCCCACTTTCCGGCATAGAGGTTGAGGATAGATTTGACGAGCCCGAACGAGACGACGAACGAGCCGATGACGAACAGCGACGTGACGCCGAGGACGTCCCGACCCAGGACCGGTACGACCGCTCGCTCTGACCCGATCGTCAGTCCGGTAGCGAACACGAGCAGGACGTGCAGCGAGAACTGCCCGAGGTGTTCGCGGATCCCCTGTTCGCGGTTGGGTGCGGTACTCATTGATTACCCTGTGGCGCAGTTGTTCGGTCCGAGTTCGAGCTCGGCCAGTTCGTCGTCGGGAACTGATTCCTGTCCGACGTTGGTTCGCTTGACGCGTTCGAAGTTCGGCGGATGGTCCGGGACGTCGGCGGCGAGCGTCTCGACGAACGCCGCACGGTCTCGCCGGAGCTCCGCGTTTCGCTCACTGAGTTCAGCGAGGGTCGCGGTCACCGGCGGCTCTGGTGCCCCGGAGTCGTGTGCCGGCAGGACGACCGCGTCCTCCGAGCGGTCCAGCAGGCGCTGGAGACTCTCGTAGAGCGTCGCGGCGTTCGCTTCCACGTCGGAGTCCTCGATCCCGGCCTCGACGCCGAGTTCGACGCGTCCCACGCTCTCGTCGAAGAGCCTATCGCCCGTAATCAGTGCCGCGCCGTCGACCTCGAACGAGACGCTCCCTTCGCTGTGTCCGGGCGTGTGGACGACCTCGATTTCGAGTTCGCCGACCGTCACGGTTTGCCCGTCCTCGATGGGAGTTGCGTCGAGAGCGAGCGCATCTTTCGGATGGAGATAGTAGGGGACGCCGTGTCGCTCGGCGAGTTGCGCGCCGCCGGTTCCCTTCGCCGCGTGGGGCTCGTCAGTGAGTTCGTCGTAGACATCGATGTTACCACTGTCTGGAGTGTGCCAGTCGTCGACGGCCGCTTGGTGGCGGCCGTCGAGGACGACCACGTCCTCGCCGTCGGTCTGGACACGTTCGCTGAATCGGTCGGGGTCGATTGCCGGCATCAGTGCTCTCCCATAGACGGGGTATCTAGGTATAGGTCCTGCCGGACATGACCGGCATCCTTAATTCGATCAGCGTATTTCATACGAACATGAGCCTCTACGAGGCCTCGTTCCGGGTGAAACACGAGTGTCCCTATCGGGAACTCTCGGAACACTACCCGGACCTCACGATCCGCGAGTGGTATCTGAGCGACTGCCAGGTACTCGAGCTCACGTCACCCGAGTCGCCGACAGACGAGTTGCTCGAAGAAATCGACCGTCTCGGGACGGTGCTCCACGAGTCGGTCGACGGATCCGGTCTCCACGTTGTCACGCAGTCCTGTCTCTGTTCGCTAGAGGACTCCATCATCGAACGGTTCGAGGAATTCAACGCCCTGTACCAGCCGCCGACGATCCATCGTCAGGGGTGGGAACACTACACTGTCATCGCGTTCGACGAGAGCGATGTTCGGGCCCTTCTGCAGGACCTAGAGGACGACAGGGACATTGAGGTGCTCTCGAAGACCGCTATCACGGAACAGCAGATCCCACACAGTATGTTGGCCCCGGTCGATCAGTTGTTCGAAGACGTGACTGAGCGACAGATGGCGGCACTCCGGTTGGCCCTCGAAAGCGGGTACTACGAGCAACCCCGGAAGACATCGCTCCGAGACCTGGCCGACCAGACGGTCGTCGCTCGCTCAACGTACGAAGAACACCTTCGGAAAGCGGAAAACAAACTCCTGACGAACGCCGGGCAGTTCCTGCGCCTGGTGACCGCGACGTCGTCGACAGATCCGCTGCAAGTAGCGAAGTCGGGACAAACCGAACGGGTCGCCGACTGAACAGGCGTCTGTTCGGAGAGGAACACGAGATTAACCGATAGTGAGGACGTTGTCGGCATCTTCGACGATGGCGACGAGTGCCGGGCTCGCGAAGTGGTTCCGGCGCACGGCGTGAGTCCCTGCCCCCGCGAAGGCGGGGTGATTCGAACGACGGCACACGGCGAGTCCGGACCCACGTGTTATGACTTGCTGACTCCTAGGTGGGCGTATGCGCGAACTCGTCTTCGCTCTCGAATACCAGCCTGGGTGCAACCGGGTGGCTGAGACGCTCGCCGACCATCCTGACGCCCGGATCCGGTCGCTCTCGCTGCACGCGACGTCGGAGCGTCTCTGGCGAGTCGACCACGCGACCGGCGCGCCCGCAGCCCTCGAGGCTATCGAGAACGCCTTCCTCACTGCCGACTACTACGCGGACTGTCTCGCGACACAGGACTGTGGGGCCACGCAGGAGACACAGGTCCTCGACCACACGGACGGCACGCTCGTCCTCTATTCGTACTGGGAGCGAACCGCTACCTGTGCATCAGTGCCCCACATCGCCCTCGACTATCTCGGTGACGGCGTGATGTTCGAGACGCGTCACGAGGGGCGGCATTACACCTGGCGGCTCATCCACTCCGGCAGCGGTGACGTCGCTGCGTTCTTCGACGAACTCGAGGACGCTGTCGGCGACTGCGCACAGACGGAGATGCTCCGAACGGCGGACACTGCGGTGGTGACTGACGAGGCCGACGACGGGACCACTGCCCTCTCACCGGAACAGGAGGCAGCCCTCCGTGCTGCCGTAGAACACGGATACTACGAGACACCACGAGAGGTCGACGTCGGTGAACTCGCCGCACATCTCGACGTTCCACGGTCGACGCTCACCTACCGGCTCCGGCGGGCGGAGGAACACCTGGCGAAACAGCACGTCTCTCGGGAGCGGTCAGCGGAGCAGTCGTCGACGCCACTGTGAGCCGAGCCCCTGTTCTTGGAATATTCCAACCAAGGCTTATCGAGTTGACGCCCGTACCTCGACGTAATGAACGACGACGGCGCGGGAGAGAGCGCGATACGAACCGACGGGGAGGGACGGGACCTGTCCGTCCGGCTCGTCGTCCCGGAGATGGACTGTCCGTCCTGTGCACAGAAGGTCGACAACAGTCTCCAACGCGTCGATGGCGTCCTCGACGCCACGCTCCAGCCCACCACGGGCACGGCCACGGTGACCTACGACCCCGACCGCATCTCGGAGGCTGATGTGATCGCGGCGATCGAAGGGGCGGGCTACGAGGTCGTCGACGGGCGTGATGCCGAAGACGGGGCCAGTGGCGGTGTGGACATCGCACCCCCGTCGGAGGTTTGGACCAGCGCTCGCGCGATCAAGACGTGGGTCGGCGCGGGCTTTCTCGTCCTGGGACTCCTCTTCGAATTCGTCCTCACGGGGCTGAATCCCGCTGTGGCCAGCGTCCTGAACTATCCTCTCACCGTCGCGGATGGGCTCTTCCTGGTGGCGATCGCCCTCAGCGGGTATCCGGTCGTCCGTGGCGGCTACTACTCCGCACGGAACCGGAGTCTCGACATCGACCTCCTGATGGGGACGGCGATCATCGCGGCCACCGGCATCGGCTACTTCGTCGAGGCCGCCACGCTGGCCGTCCTGTTCAGTATCGCGGAACTGCTCGAGGACTACTCGATGGACCGGGCACGTGACTCGCTGCGCGAGCTGATGGAACTCTCGCCGGACGACGCCACCGTCCGTCGCGACACCGGGTCGTCGAAGACGCCCCGAGCAGACGGCAAAGCCGTCGACGGCGTCGAGGTGACCGTCCCGGCTGAAGACGTCGCTGTGGGCGAGACTGTCGTCGTCCGTCCCGGCGAGAAGATCCCGCTCGACGGCACGGTCGTCGATGGCCGGAGTGCCGTCGACGAATCCCCGATCACCGGTGAGAGTATCCCTGTCGACAAATCGCAGGGCGACGAGGTGTACGCCGGCGCGATCAACGAGGAAGGGTACCTCGAGGTAGCGGTCACGTCGACGGCTGGTGACTCGACGCTCTCGCGGATCATCGAGATGGTGCAGGGCGCCCAGGAGAAAAAGACCGAGAAGGAGCAGTTCGTCGACCGGTTCGCGGGCTACTACACGCCCGTTGTCGTCGCCCTGGCGATTCTCACTGCCGCCGTCCCGCCGCTGCTCATCGACGGCGCGGTCACCGTCGACGTGGCCGGATACGTCCTCACGCTCCCCGGAGGCTGGCAGCCGTGGTTCATCCGCGGGCTCACCCTGCTCGTAATCGCGTGTCCGTGCGCGTTCGTCATCTCGACGCCCGTCTCCGTGGTCTCCGGGATTACGAGTGCCGCAAAGAACGGCGTACTGGTCAAGGGCGGCAACCACCTCGAAGCGATGGGCGCGGTCGACGTCGTCGCCCTCGACAAGACGGGGACGCTCACGAAGGGTGAACTGTCCGTCACCGACGTCGTCCCGCTCGGAGACAACGAGGCGACGGACGTGCTCCGGTACGCCGCCAGCCTCGAGCAGCGAAGCGAACACCCCATCGCGGCGGCGATCCTCGCCCACGCCAGCGAGGCAGGCGTGACCGACCGCCCGGCACCGTCGGACTTCGAGAGTCTGACTGGCAAAGGGATCCGCGCCACGCTCGACGGCGAGACGTACTACGCGGGCAAGCCCGCGCTGTTCGAGGACCTGGGCTTCGACCTGTCGCGGGCTGGGCACGCGACCGACGGCGGTGCTGTGACGGAGGAGGCACCCACCGGTCCCGATAGCACCATCCTCGCCGATCTCGAGCAGGACGGCAAGTCGGTCGTCCTCGTCGGAACGGAGTCCGAGCTGCTGGGCGTCGTCGCGATCGCCGACGAGGTCCGTCCGGGGGCTTCACGGGCCGTCGAGCGACTCCACGGCCTCGGTATCGAACACGTGGTCATGCTGACGGGCGACAACGAGGGGACCGCCCGGGCCATCGCCGAGCAGGTAGGCGTAGACGAGTACCGGGCCGAACTCCTGCCGGACGGAAAGGTGGCTGCCGTAGAGGAGTTGCAGGCGGCGTACGGTGCGGTGGCGATGGTCGGCGACGGCATCAACGACGCCCCCGCACTCGCCACGGCGGACGTCGGTATCGCGATGGGGGCAGCCGGAACGGACACGGCACTGGAGACGGCCGACATCGCCCTGATGGGCGACGACATCGCCAAACTGCCGTACCTGTATGCCCTGTCGCACGAGGCCAACGGGGTGATCCGCCAGAACATCTGGTCGAGTCTCGGTGTGAAGGCACTGCTCGCACTCGGCGTCCCCCTCGGCTTCGTGAGCGTCGCGCTCGCGGTCGTCGTCGGTGACATGGGGATGAGTCTGGGCGTGACCGGGAACGCGCTGCGACTCTCCCGACTGACGCCCGACCAGTTCTTCGACTCCTGACGTCTTGCGTGTCGTCAGTCGAGCATCGTTTGACAGGAACGAGCACGTCTCGACTGGCGGCGATGCACCGGCCCATGTTCTCGTCGAGTCAATCAACAGTCACGCCGGTGTGCCAGTCTACGGCCGTCGAACCTGGCCGGACCGGGAACTGGCGACGACTGTCACTCGCGCTCGTTGTCACGACGGCCGAAGCGCCACTATCGAGAGCGAGAGCGCAGCGGTCGGTCTTCTCGGACTGGCGTGTGGCGATGCACTCGGCCGTCCGGTGGTGTTGAGCAAGGCGACGCCCATGTTCAAGCAGCTGAGGGAACGCCCGTCGCCGAGTCGACGGTCCGGGTTCCCTACAACGATCGTCGCGACCTCGATTGCGACACAGAGGCTGGCTGCTGACCGACTCCAAGCGACAGTCCAGGAACTTGAACCCCCTTCGAGACCGGCCATCCCCGCTGAGAGAACCCTTCCAGCGCGAGGGGTTCGCGCTCTCGGTGTCCCTCCGTCTGAACGAGCTTTCAAACCGCAGCCAGACGCAGGGTGACCGGTACAGAGAGTGTCTTCGACAGAGAGTTGCAGACTGAGAGGGACACTTTATTCCGTCGGTACACAAAACCGAATTATAGGGATGGACCGCGCCGTCTCACCTATCATTTCAGTCATTCTGATGGTTGCAATTGTCGTTATATTAGCCGCAACAATCTCCGTATTTGTCCTCGGTTTCACCGAGGACCTCGATGACCCTGCACCGAACGTCGCCCAGTCAAGTGGCGCATTCATCCCCCAAGATGGAAACAGCGGTGGGATCGTCAAACTGACACATGTCGCCGGTGAATCCGTCGCAATCTCGGACGTCGAGATCGCAGTGAGGGCAGCATGTGAGGTAGGAACGAGACAGGGACGGATCGTCAATCTTCCAGCAGGGTCGTACAACGCAATCCGCCAGTCGGACGGTCAGATCGAGGGCGATGAGATTTTCGACGAGAGGTCGTTGAATACGATCGACAATCAGGTAGACGGTGTGAATAACGGCGGTGCGCTTTTACAGGGCGGACAGTACACCGCTGGTGACAGCATCATTTTCCGGATAGCAAAATCGGACTGTGAATTGACACAGGGGAGTGAGATATCGGTCCAGGTCGTTCATAGCCCATCGCAGGCGGTCGTTATCGACAAGGAGTTGATCGCCTGATACCAGATGTAAAGATCCGGATCGGCCAGCAGGATCACCTGTGATTGCAAGTCTATCACAATAGGTGATATGCGCGCTGTATGCAGCACCGAGTGCAGATCGCACTCGGGTTCTGTCGGTACTGGCGTGACCGATACCGGGCGTGAATACTGCACAGAGCCACCTCATTGCGACCCATCGGTCTCAGTTACGGGAGCGTTCCGTCCTCCGCGTAGCAATTGAACCGGAGCCTGGTGGTTGCGATCTGCTCGCCCTCCGAACCCATCAGCGAGACCGTGTACTCACCATGAACCGGTGGCGGACCCAGCGGTACCGCGTAAAGTTCGCCACTGCTGGATCCGAATACCGGGTAGTCTTCGGGGTCAAGACTGCTCATCCCACGATTACTCATGAGCGGGACCGAAGCAACGAGAGTGTCGTCACTATCTCGTATCCGTACCGTGTGATACAGTTGACTGGAAACAGCCTGCTCAGAGACCAGTATCCCGAGGGCGATCCGTTCGTCACCTTCGATTGGGGCAATTTCACGGAGATGTTGCGAGCCACTACCCACTCCGCGACTGGAACACCGAGCGATGAACTCCTCGGTACCGAGACAGCCCGCGGTCGCGCTCAACATGCCAGCTACACCCGTAAGCAAGTCACGTCTGGAGGGCACAAGGCATGCTGTGAGTCCACGGGTAGTAATTCTAAGGATATGCCCCACTCGTGCGTGGAGTCGCCACGGCGGTTGAAAATTGTCCAGCTCCGTCAGAATCCGCTGATGGTGACAGAAATGGCGTGTAAATAGCGAAGATTCAGTCAGCGAGACCGCTTCGTTCCTTTCGTCTACGCACCTTGTTGTCCACTACTCACTGGGGCGGTGGATCTCTCATCGATTTCCGTCAGCCAGGTCGGCAAAGAGTTATCCAAGACAGAACACTCCGCTTCGATTGTGCTAGAGGAGAGAGCGAGATGGGTGGCAATCGCGACCTTGCTCATCGGGATTGCTATCACCATAAACAACCTGTTTCCACTGATTCGTGGTCAGATAGCGATGGGGGTAGCCGCGGGGTTACTGCTGCTCGTGATTTTCGGACTCCGAAGCATTCGGGAGTAAGTCGCGTCTCTACGCCCAGAAGTAGTCTCTACATCCCTGTATCGGTCAGGTCAGTAGTGTCTGCTGGCGAGGGATGCAACAGAGCCAGAAATCTCAAATACCAAAGTTGGAGTCACGTTCAACGACGGTGTAGCCCTGCGCTGTGAGCGCCTCGTTGCGGTAGCGTTCTGCGACGATCTGCTGGGGAATGCGCCGCAGTCCGAATCGCCGGTTCGAGGTGTACTCGACGTCGACACTGGTCCGGTCGTCGTCCGTACTGATCGTTGCTGTGTACGTCGCCCAGGGCTGATCGTTGACAGTGACCTCGAGCTCGACTCGACGCGCACCGCGTGGTGTGGTATCTGTTTGTGAACGGACGGTAATACGTCCGGAAATTCCAGGCACAGTGTCAGCGGTCCAGAGACGCTTCACGGTTCGGTAGCCTTCCCCCTCGTCTCGCCCTGTATCACGGGCTAGGGGACGTACGACTTCGTTCAGCAGACTGACTCGGTGCGTGACTCGAGTAAGTTCGAGGCGACGAGTACCGACGTTGGGTTCGGGCAGCTCGTCGAGCACCGCAGGTCGATGTGTATCCTACCTCGTCACGAAGAGATTATAAACTTGGATTCGCGTATTGTGGATAGTTCTCCCTGTATTTACACTTTAATTTCCCTATATCTCTTATTTTACATCTGTATCTCCCGATTCAGGTTTATAACTCCTGTATAAATTCATATATAGGTAGTATATCATTATTTCCTCGATAGCGATGAGTAGACGATGGTTTCGCCCGGGACATCGCCACGTGCGACCGTCTATCGTGTCTCGGTTCTCTCCGGGTAGAGCGCGGTCTGTGGGTGCGTGAGGATGGTCATCGGTCGGCCCGGGTCTCTTCGAGTGCTCGGCGGATCGCCATAACCTGTTCGTCGCGTGCTTGCGTGATCTCTTCGGGCGAGTCGTCGTACTCGAAGATACCGCTACCGCTGCGGATTCCGTCGCGCCCCGCAGAAAGGTGCGCTTCGAGCAGGGGATTCGCTTCGTCGTCGTCACAGAGATGCGGACTGAGGTCGTCGAGAACCGTCTGGACCAAATCGAGGCCCGCGATGTCTATCGTTTCGAACGGACCGATTGCGGCGGTTCTGAGCGCGTATCCGTCACGGATCGCTTTGTTGACGTCCGCTGCAGAGGCGATCCCTTCCTCGACGATGTGTAGTGACTCGCGGAAGATGGCCATCTGGATACGGTTCCAGACGAATCCCGGAACGTCTTTGTTGACCAGGACCGGTTTTCGGTCCACGGATCGGAGGAGCGATTCGACCCGCTCGACGGTTTCGTCGCTGGTTTCCTCACCCCGGATGACCTCGACCGTCGGGAGGAGATACGGCGGATACCACCAGTGACAGCCAACGACACGCGCGGCGTGGTCGGCGATTCCCGCTGCGATGTCCGTGATCGGAAGACCGGACGTGTTCGAAGCGAGGACCGCATCGCTCGGGGCAGCCTCGACTATCTGGCGGAACACCTGGTGTTTCACGTCGATATCTTCCGGAACGGATTCGATGACGAAGTCGGTACTGGAAAGCCCACTCGCGGTGTCCAGCGTATACTCGATGTCCGAAGTGACCGCGTCCGGAGGCTGGTCGGTAACTCCTTGGTCGTTGAGGAACGAGACCACGTCGTGAATCCTGTCTCTGGCCGCGTCGAGGTTCGACTGCCGGTGGTCCAACAGGGTCACGTCGTGACCGTGAACGGCGAAGTGCGCCGCAAGACCGTGTCCCATATCGCCAGCCCCGAAGACACCGACACGGTGTGTTTCTTGCATACTACGTAGTGGTCTCGTTATTTACCATCATAAATGCTTTGCAATTGATGTGTCGTATTCGGTTCAGAGTCCGCCTTCCGTGGACGTCTGCGACGCTCGGTCTGTCCGTCTGTAGCACGACCGGACACTCGACCAGTGGTCGTCCAGTACACGGTCCGTTCGACGTCCGACTCGGCGCCGACGGCTGCTGTCCGTTACCCGCGACCGGTACCTCGTCTGTGGGTCTCCAGTACCTCGTGTCGAGGCCGTCGAGTGCAGATACCCTGATCCCCGGCAACACCGGATACCCGACCGCTTCGCCTGGCGCACTCACAGAGCCCTGGACTGGATACGGGATGCGAGAGCGAGTTGTGGGATACCCCCGCGCAGACCGGTCGGGCATCCGGCGTTCACGACCCACAGAATAACAATTGTACATCAGATAGGAGAGGCACGAATCGCCCACCTCGGAGCGGGTGTCGGCGACACGAGTCGATTCAGTCCGAGCCACGCGAAACGGTCCACCTCGGCCCGGGACGGGACAGGTACCGTCCCAGTCGTCGTACCTGGAGTCCAGCGGTGCGGTTTCGAAGGTCCGGCCGCTGGACTGGTAGGGCGTAAATTCGAGGGGGCGTGACTCGTGGGCCGGGTTCACTTCGATGGCGTTAGCCGTCTGCTTGACCATCTCGATGATCCGCTGTTGCGTGTCGCCGGCAGTCAGACGGTGGAGAGGGGCGGTGATGCTGATAGCGGCCTCGCGGCGGTCGCCCGTGTCGACGGGGACCCCGATACACCCGGTCCCGTCGACGCGTTCCTCCTCGTCGGGGGCCACCCTTCTGTCGCGGATCGTCTCGAGGTCGTCGAACAGGGACTCGCGGTCGGTGATCGTGTTGTCCGTCTCTGCGGGCAACCCGTGCTCGTCGACGATAGCGTCGATACGCTCGTCGGACATGTCCGACCAGATGCCTTCCGGCTCCTCGAGGAGGGCCGTGTAGGCACCGGCCTCGGGCTGTGGGCCGGATGCCTGCGCGACGCCGTAGTGGTCGACCGGTTCGGCAGTGGCGTCGACGTCGTCGACGCCGAGCGCGAGGCGGTCCCACGCCGTTCCAGTCTCGATCCCGGTCTCGCCCCGAGCGAGATAGCTGGTGTGTCCGCGAGTGCAGTACCCGAAACAAGTGTGAACGCGCGGCATAGGATTTAACACGGATCGATCATGAGGTATCGCATGGCCACCGAGTACGAACGGTCGACGTGGTCGGCACACGAGCTCGACCAGGACCGCCCCGACGTCGCGGAGTACCGCGCGCTGGCGGCGGACCTCCGCGAGCGCGTGACCGGCCGCGTCGAGTTCGACGAGTACGTACAAGTGCTCTACGCGACGGACGGCAGCATCTACCGCGCCGAGCCAGCCGGGGTCGTCTACCCGACCGACGTCGCGGACGTGCGCGCCGCAGTCGATGTCGCCACGGACCACGGGATCCCGATTCTCCCGCGGGGGGCCGGCTCCTCGCTCGCCGGCCAGACCGTCGGCCCGGGCTGTGTGGTCCTCGACATGTCCCGGCACATGGACGACGTCGTCGACGTCGACCCGGCGGGACAGACCGCGCGCATCCAGCCCGGCGTCGTCCAGGACGACCTCGACGACCGCCTGCGCGAGCACGGACTCAAGTTCGCACCCGACCCCGCCTCCTCGAACCGGGCGACGGTCGGCGGCGGCATCGGGAACAACTCGACCGGCGCGCACTCGGTCCGCTACGGCATCACCGACGCCTACACCGACGAGGTGACGGCTGTCCTCTCGGACGGGTCGCTCCTCCACGCCCGCGAGGTCGTCCTCGACTCCGAGGAGTGGGACGACATCGTGGGCAAGGACGACCGCGAGGCCGAGATATACCGGACAGTTCGCGAGGTCGTCGAGGACAACGCCGAGGAGATCGAGGCGCGCTACCCCGACCTGAAGCGGCGGGTCACGGGCTACAACCTCGACCGCGTCGTCTACGAGAACGAGGACGGCGAGGCGGTCATGAACCTCGCGAAGCTGTTCGTCGGCTCGGAGGGGACGCTGGGCGTCATCGTCGAGGCCGAGCTGTCGCTCGTGACCGTCCCCGAGGAGACGGCGCTGGCGCTGTACTGTTTCGAGGACCTCGTCGCGGCGATGGAAGCGGTCCCGGTGGCGCTGGACTACGAGGTCAGCGCCGTGGAACTGATGGACGACGAGGTGTTCAGGCTGGCGGCCGAGTCCGACGGCTACGCGGAGTACGTCGAACCCATCCCCGAGGGGACCGACGCCGCGCTCATGCTGGAGTACGACTCGGAACTGCACGACGACTTCGAGGCCGCCGTCGCCGCCACCAACGAGCGGTTCCTCGAGAACGGGCGGGCCTTCGAGGTCGTCGAGGCCTACGGTGACGAGGACCAGGCCGACATCTGGAAGCTCCGGAAGGCGGCCATCCCGCTGTTGATGAGCCTCGACGGCGACCCCAAGCCGTACCCGTTCATCGAGGACGCGACGGTCCCGCCCGAGGAGCTGGCCGAGTACGTCACGAAGTTCGAGGCGGTGCTGGAGGACCACGACACGTCGGCGGCGTACTTCGCCCACGCGGGGTCGGGGACGCTCCACATCCGCCCCATCCTCAATCTCAAGACAGAAGGGGGCATCGAGGACATGCACTCCATCACCGAGGACGTGACCGACCTGGTGCTGCAACACGACGGGTCGTTCTCCGGGGAACACGGCGACGGCATCGCCCGCACGGAGTTCACACCGAAGATGTACGGCGAGGACCTCTGGCAGGCGTTCAAGCGGGTCAAGACCGCCTTCGACCCGGAGTGGTGGATGCACCCCGGCAACGTCGTCTATCGCTCGGACTCCGAGGACGTCGGCCCGGACGCCGACCGCGGCGTCGGCGCGGACATGCGCGAGAACCTCCGGTACGGCGCGGAGTACCAGTCGCTGGAGCCCCAGACGGCGCTCGACTTCGAGGACGAGGGCGGCTTCACCCAGCTCGTCGAGCTGTGTAACGGCTGTGGGACCTGCCGGCAGACCGGCGAGGACGTGATGTGTCCGACCTACCGGGCCTCGAAGGAGGAGGTCCAGACGACCCGTGGCCGGGCGAACCTGCTTCGATCGGCCATCAGCGGCGACCTGCCCGAAGACGAGATTCACTCCGACCGGTTCCAGGAGGAGGTGCTCGACCTCTGTGTGGGCTGCAAGGGCTGTAAGAGCGACTGCCCGACCGGCGTCGACATGGCGAAGCTCAAGACGGAGGTGAAACACCAGCACCACCAGGAGGCGGGCGTGAGCCTGCGCGAACGGCTGTTTGCCAACATCGACACCGTCTCGAAACTGGGGTCGGCGCTGGCACCCGTCTCGAACTGGGCGACCGAGATTCCGGGAGCCCGGGCCGCCATGCAGAAACTGCTGGGCATCCACCCGGACCGCGAACTGCCGCCGTTCCGACGGGAGACGCTCGAAGACTGGTTCGAGGCTCGCGGTGGGTCGACCGTCTCCCCGGTCGAGGCCGACCACAAGGTGCTGCTGTTCCCGGACACCTACACGAACTACTCATATCCGGCGACCGGCAAGGCTGCCGTCGAAGTGCTGGAGGCGGCGGGCGTCCACGTGGCGATTCCGGACGACACCGCACCGTCGGGTCGTGCAGCCTTCTCGTCGGGAATGCTCGACCTAGCGCGTGACCGTGCACGGACCAACACCGACCGGCTCGCACCTCAGGTGGCCGACGGCTGGGACGTCGTCTTCGTCGAGCCCTCGGACGCCGTGATGTTCCAGGACGAGTACCGCGACCTGCTGAACGGGGACCGCGTCGGAGACGTGGCAGAAAGCGCCTACGGCGCCCTGGAGTACCTCGACGTCAACCGTCTGGGCGACCAACTCGAGGCCGCCGACCGCTCGTCGGGTGCCGCCGGGTCGCTCTCCTACCACGGCCACTGCAACCAGACGGCGACGAACAAGGACCACCACGCCGTCGGCGTCCTCCGCCGGGTCGGCTACGAGGTCGACCCGCTGGAGACGACCTGCTGTGGGATGGCCGGCAGTTTCGGCTACCACGACGAACACTACGACCTCTCGAAGACCATCGGGGGCCTGCTGTTCGAGGCGGTCGCCGAGAGCGAGGGTGAACAGGTCGTCGCACCCGGTGGGTCCTGCCGGTCGCAACTGGGCGACCGCGAGGGCGCCGAGGGTATCCCGCCCCACCCCATCCAGGCCGTCGCAGACCGGCTGTAATCGCCGCGTTCCAGTAGACATTTTTAGCAGGGCGAGAACCGAGGCGTATGAAGCGTGCACGCCTGCAGACCCCCGAAGGTGTCGTCTCCGGTCGTTACGAGGACGGCGTCGTCACCGCCGACGACGGCGAGTACGTCGTCGGTCGCGACGGACAGTTGACCTACCCGTGTTCGCCGTCGGCCGTCTACTGCGTCGGCCGGAACTTCGCCGAGACGCTCGACCAGATGGACTACGAACGCCCCGAAGAGCCCGACTTCTTCATCAAACCCCCGGCATCCCTCGTCGGTCCGGAGGATCCGATTCGCTACCCGGACTGGACGGCCGAGCTGACCTACGCCGGCGAACTCGTCGCCGTCATCGACGAGCGGTGCCACGACGTCGCCGAGGAAGACGTCCCCGACGTGGTCCGGGGCTACACCGTCATGAACGACGTCGACGCCCTCGACCAGCAGGGCCGCACCGCCCGCAAGGCCTTCGACACCTCGGGCCCGCTTGGCCCCTGGATCGAGACGGACCTCGACCCGCGGAATCTCGATATGACGACCGTCATCGACGGGGAGACACGCCAATCTGCCAACACCGAGCTGATGCTGTTCAACCCCTACGAGATCGTCTCGTTCCTCTCGAAGCGGTTCACGTTCCGCCCCGGCGACGCCATCGCCTTCGGGAGTCCGGCCAATCCCGGCACCGTCGAACCCGGAGCCACCGTCGAGATTACTTACGAGGGTGTCGGGACGCTTCGCAACACGGTCGTCGCTCCGTCGGAGTGAGGCGGGCCGCCGTCGTAGTGGCTCAACCGACGACTGTTTACACCCGGTATGAGGGAATACGCTTCCCTGAGAGGCTGTTTTGAAGGTATAAATTCGCACTATGGAGGTGAAAAGTGAGAATTTGTCATTATTATAACCCTATTATACTTTTAAGTTCATGTATTCCGCAAATATGAATATATAATTTAACTATTTATGAGTGTGAGTCGGGTCGCTGCACTTCGAATAGCGAGTTCGGCTGTATGAGTCCGGCAACGTTGATTCGTGAGACCGTTTCCGACGCACCGACCACGAGTCCTGTGAGGCGACGGCCGTGTGACTGGATGGGTACACCGGGAACTTCCCGGCGGCGCCTGCCGGGTCCAGTTGCGGTGCCGTGCTGGGTGCCGAGGGGCGAGCGCGTCCGTCACGGTGCGGGCGTCCACGGGGCTCGAACGGGGGAATCTCCTCCCGACCACCTGAGCGTTCGAGACGTCGCTGGACGACGACCCCGTGGTGAGGCCAGTCGATACTCATTCATGCGGCGCCCCCCACGGAACGAACGACGTGACAGCACACGTGGACAGCGGGACGCGACCGGCGAGTGAGAGCGACGACCGCGCAACCTCCGTGGTGTGGGGAGGGGCGGGCAGATGAAGGGGTTCGTCGTGGCCGGTACCCGGTCGGGCGTCGGGAAGACCGTGGCGACGCTCGCTATCCTTCGATCCCTCCAGAGCCGGGGCCACGACGTCCAGCCCGCGAAGGCCGGGCCGGACTTCATCGATCCGAGCCACCACGCGGCCGTCGCGGGGACGCCCTCGCGGACGCTCGACCTGTGGCTCGAAGGGAGCGCGGGCGTGCGCCGAAACTACTACCGGGGCGAGGGCGACGTCTGTGTCGTCGAGGGGGTGATGGGGCTGTACGACGGCGACTGTTCCAGCACCGCGATGGTCGTCGAGGCGCTCTCCCTCCCGGTGGTGCTGGTCGTCGACGCGACGGCCGGCATGGAGAGCGTCGCCGCGACGGCCCACGGGTTCCGCGAGTACGCGTCCCGGGCCGGCCGCGACGTCGACGTCGCCGGCGTCGTCGCCCAGCGCGCCCACGGCGGCCGCCACGCGGAGGGCATCCGCGACGCCCTGCCGGACGAGCTGGCGTACCTCGGTCGGATTCCGCCGGACGACGCGCTCGAGATTCCGGACCGCCACCTCGGCCTCCACATGGGCGAGGAGGCGGCCCTCGACGAGGCGGCCCTCGACGACGCCGCCGGCGCGATACGCGTCGACCGGCTCCTCGACCTCGCGCGTGCCCCGCCGCGTCCAGAGCCCCACGAGACAGGCGCCCCGACCGACGCCCGCATCGCCGTCGCCCGTGACGCGGCGTTCCGGTTCACCTACCCGGCGACGCTCGAATGCCTCCGCGACCGGGCGTCGGTCGCCACGTTCTCGCCGCTCGCCGGCGACGACCTACCGGCGTGCGACGGCGTCTACCTACCGGGCGGATACCCCGAACTACACGCAGCGGCGCTGGCAGAGAGTCCGACGATGGACGCCATCGCGGCCCGCGCCGTCGACGGTGCGGCCGTCCTGGGCGAGTGTGGCGGGCTGATGGCGCTCGCCGAGTCGCTGACGACGACGGACGGGGAGACCCACGAGATGGCCGGCGTGCTGCCCGCGACGGTCCGCATGCACGACCGCTATCAGGCGCTGGACCACGTCGAACTGCGGGCGACGCGAGGGACGCTGACCGCGGCGGCGGCCGACCGGCGTCGCGGCCACGAGTTCCACTACTCCAGCGCCGACGTCGCCGGCGACGCGCAGTTCGCGTTCGACGTCGTGCGAGGGACGGGGATTCTCGACGGACGGGACGGCCTCTGTGCGCACCGGACGCTGGGGACCTACTGCCACCTCCACCCCGAGAGCGGTGCGTTCGACGCGTTCGTCGAGCGGGCGGCCGAGCGCTGACCGGCCGCCGTGCGTGGCCGAGGTGAGCGCGGCGAGCCGTACGCCAGAGACGGTGCCCGGACCGGACAGTCGGGTTCCGGTTCGCTCACTGCCAGCCGCTGGGGGCGACGCCGAGGCGAATCACGATGGGGCGGTAGGCAAAGACGATGACGACGATGATGGCCAGTTCGGTCAGGAAGCCGATGTCGCCAACGAGTATGGTAACGAGTTCGAGGACGAGGAAGACCAGCGCCAGCATGGCGATGTAGTGGGGTGCGAGCTCGAGCAGTCGGTCGGTATCCATACCCGTACATGGGGCATGACGGTATTCAAACCCGCGCCTGTGAAGTCTCTGCGCCGCCACCCAAAACTGGACGGGGGCCAGCGCCCATCAGCGTCGCGGGCCGGCGTACGTGTAGTAGGTCACCTCACGGGCACACCAGGCACAGCCACAGCTGTAGGTGCCGCTACGCCCCGACAGGGCGTCGGGGTGGGTGATCTCGATATTGCGCTCGAACCGCTCCGCGAGGTCGTGGTAGCGGTCGCACTCCTGCCAGAACGACGTGGCAGCGGCCGACACGAGCGAATGGACGGCAGACGCGAACGTAAGTGTTGGGGAGCGGACCAGTCGGCGCCCCTAGTCGGGCGAGCGGTCGAACCGTCCGTCGAGCCGTTCGGCCGTCCCGTCGCCGGCCACCTTCGTGACCGACGCCGGGTCGCCCGGCGCTACCAGCGCGTAGTTCCCCGTCTCGCCCCGTGGATGCAGTTCCTTGTTGAACGCGTCGACGGTGGCGTGGACCACGTCGTCCGACCGGACGTACCCCCACCAGTGGAGGTGTCCGTTGACGACCGTCGCGACACCGGCGGCAGACAGGCGGTCGCACACGAGGTCCATGTTCGCACAGTACGCGCCGGCCGGGGCCGACTCGTGCCAGTAGTTGCCGTCGAGGGTCTGGCGGGCGAGCGGATGGTGGACGAACGCCACGGCGTCGGTCAGTTCGCCACGGAGGTCCCGGAGCCGCGCCAGCTGGGCCTCGGAGACCTCCCCCCGGCCGCCGTCGAGGTGGGGCGCCGTCGAATCGAGGAAGACGCAGTCGGCCGACGGGTCGATGTCCCACAGGTCGTGGCCGACGACGTCGCGATAGGCCGCCGGCGAGAGGCCGGCCAGGTCGTGGTTGCCGGGGACACACCGGAACGGGACGTCGGTACGCTCGAGGCAGTCGACGAACCGGCGGAGCAATCGCCGGTCGGTCCCGGGGGCCGTCTCCTGGACGACGTCGCCCAGCACGACCAGCAGCGACGGGTCGTGTGACTGGACGTCCCGGAGCGTCGCCTCGAGCGCGTCGAACAGTCGCGATTCCCGGCGCGGTTCCAGGTGGACGTCGCCGAGGACCGCGATGGGGCCGCTCACGGGTCGAACTCGTCGGCGGCGATGCCGTAGTAGACTGTGTCGATGCCCTCGCCCCTGTCGTCCTCGAGGCGAGCGAGGCATTCGAACCCGAGTTCCTCGAGCAGCGTCAGGTGCCCGTCGTTCGTGCTCCAGGTCCGGGTCGTGACGTAGGGCGCCCGCGCCGACGGCGGGAGGTCCGTCAGGAGCGTCTCGTACATCCGTCGTGCGTACCCCTCGCGGCGACGGGCCTCGTCGACGATGATCGTCGAAACGTAGTTCGAGGGGATGTAGTCCCCCAGCGCCTCGGTCGCGTAGTCCTGGCGAAAGGAGAGGAATCCGTAGACGTCGTCGTCCGCGTGGGCAAGCACGAACGACTGGTCCATGCACTGCTCGTGGTAGTCCTCGAGCGCGTCGTTTCGCTGTTCGTCGAGCCCAGCCGTCTGTGTCGTCCCCTCACGGGACGCAAGCGGCGGGACGAACTCGTCGTTTGCCTCGGCGAGGAGCCGCCGAATCTCGCTGCCGTAGGGCCGTGGGTCGCGAACGAATTCCACCGTGACCATCGTGTACACCCTCACGCTGGAGTCGCAATCACGTATATCCGACGGACCGTGACGTCGTCGGTGTCGAGTTCCCGGTTGGCGCGCTTCTTGAACTGCTCCCGGAAGACAGTCCGCTGGGAGTCGTTCTCGAGTCGGTCACAGTAGGCGTTGAGGCTCGCCTCGGCGAAGTCCTCGATGATGGTGTCCGGTGCGGTGGTCTCCTCGACTTTCGACTCGAGTGGGTCGAAGTCGTGGCGTTCGAGCAGCGTCCGCATCGCCTCCTCGGTGTAGTAGATGAGGTCCAGCGGCGGACTCAGGTTCTCGAAGTACGAGTCGTAGCCGAAGTCCTCGAGGACGTCGACGGTCACCTGGTGTAACTCCTTGTACGTGCCCTCGTGGCCCTGGTGGATGGCCAGCAGGCCGTCCTCGGTGATCAGCCGCCGGAGGTTCGCGTAAGCGTGGTGTTGCTCTTCGACCCAGTGCATCGCCGAGTTCGAGAAGATGAGTTCGTAGCGCCCGCGTTCGTCGTCCGGACAGTAGTTCTCTATCGCGGCGTGTTTGTACTCGATGTCGAATCTCTCGGGGGCGTGTTCGGTCCGGGCCTTCGCGACGGCAGAGCGGGAGGTGTCCAGGCCCACGATGGTGCTGTCGGGGTAGGACTTCGCGAGGCGCTGGGTCACCTTCCCGGTCCCACAGCCGACGTCGAGGACGTACTCGGGGTCGAACTCGCGGGTCAGCGTGACGCGGTCGATGTACCCCTCCAGTTCCAGGGACTGGCGTTCCTGGGTCGTCGAGTGTTCTTCGTAGCGGTCCGGGTTGCGAAAGAGGGCCCGCTCGTTGTTGATGTGCTCTAAGCAGCTGTTCGTGAAGTGGTTGAGCAAGGCCTGGTCGGTGTAGCGCTCGTCGCGCGTGTAGGCCTCGGTGAACGCGCTGAGCGCCGCCTCGTAGTTCTGGTCGACGAACTGCTCGACGCCCTCGTTGAACAGTCTGATGTACTCCTCGCTGAACTTGTGGGTATCACAGAGGTGATAGACGTCGATACCCTTCCGGATGCCACGAAGGTTCTGGTCCGGAATCTTGCGGGCGATGAAGCCCTTGGTGAGGCCGCGGACGGAACTGCTGCGGTAGGTCTCCGCGTCGAAGAGGATCGAGGCGTCGAACTTCTTACACAGCGCCTCGAGTCGGGCGGCGATGTTGACACACCGGCCGATGACCGTCGAGTCGACGTCGGCGAGGCTCGCCTGGTTGACCGTCCCGGTCGAGATACCGATGCCGATCTCGATGGTCCCGAAGCCCTGGGTCCGTTCGGTCTCGCCGGTCGTGTTCTGGTGGATCTCGGTCGCGGCCCGGAGCGCCTCGGTCCCGGGGTCGTCGCCCTCGAAGACGACCATCATCCCGTCGCCGACGATCTTGTCCACCGTCCCGCCGTGGTCGGTCACGATGTCGCGGACGGAACTGAAAAGGAAGTCGAGCATCTCCGTGATGTCCTTGGAATCGTAGTTGTCGAGCAACAGCGTGAAGTTCCGCACGTCCAGGAAGAGCACGGAGACGGTCGCTTCCGACTGGATGTCCAGTTCCTCGGGTGGCATCACCGTGGTGTAGCGGGCTTGGGAAGATAGGTGTTGTGTATGGCCCAGTTACGTACCGCTCGCGTTGCGGTTTGCTACTGCACGGGCGACGGCGTCCTCGGGAATTGCCCGTATCGTCGTCTCCTCCAGTCCGCTGGTCGTCTCTGCCCGCAGGAGCGAGTTGTATATCGCCTCCTCGGTGGCCTCGATCGCGCCCCTGAACAGCGGGGTGAGGTCGCTGTCGGCCACCGGATCGCCGCGCCCGTTCGCGAAGCCGACAGTGAAGTCGCCGCTACCGTGGTGCGCGATGCCGCCGACCCGGCCGAGCGCGAGGTCGGTCCGCGTTGCCACGCGGTGGAGCTTTCGGGCCGACAGCGCCGCGTCGGTCCCGACGAGCATCATGATCGAGCCGCCCGCCGAGACGGCGCCGGTCGAGTCGTCGACGAAGGCGTCGACGTGGAGGCCATCGATGCGGAGGTCGTCCGGTTTGCCCGTGTTCGTGAGGACGAGCGCCCCGACCGTGTGTCCGTCGACGCGACGCGAGGCCGTCCCGATGCCGGCCTTCCAGCCAAAGCCCGTGGTTCCGGTACCCGCACCGACGCAGCCTTCCTGCGTGTTCGCGGCGGTCGCCGCCTCGAGTGCACGCGAGAGGTGGTCGGCGGTGACGTGTTGCCCGCGGATGTCGTTCAACACGCCGTCGTTGCACTCGCCCACGACGGGGTTGACCGACGTGGCAGCCTCGTTGGTCTCGACGACGTGGCCCGCGAGCGCGTCGGCGACGGTCCAGACGTCGAGCGTGTTCGTCAGGCCGATCGGTGTCTCGATGTCGCCCAGCTCGTCGACCTGCGGGAAGCCGACGGACTTGCCGTACCCGTTGAGGACGTGGGTCGCCCCGGTGACGGGACGTTCGTAGACGTTCCGGTCACCGTCGGGGTCGACGACAGACACGCCGGTCCGGACACACTCCGCGTCCGTCGGCGCACCCTCGCGAACGGTCTCGTGACCGACGCACACTCCGGGGACGTCCGTGATGGAGTTGTCCGTCCCTGTGGGCAGTCGGCCGGGGCAGACACCGACCTCGCGGATTCTGGGTCGGGAGTTCGCTGTCATGTTCCCGGTTACAGCCGACCCACGGATTAGTGTTGTTATGCCCACTTTCTAATACAATGGCTCGTCTATGGGGAAACTATGTCCGAGGACACGAACGGGGAGATCGCAAAAGCGGAAGCGGACGAGACGTTCCGTTCTATCTCGAACCTCGACAGCATCAGCGACACGGCTATCGTCGGCATCACGTTCCTGCTTGCGGCCCTCGGGACCTGGATCACGTTCGCGTACAACCGGCTCGCCGGGTTGTGGGCACAGGGTCTGTTCGTCGTGCTGGGGGTCGTCTGCGTGCTGATGATCGTCCTGAGCATCACGTTCCTGACGGACGCGCTCGCGCCCCGGAAGTTCTACGGGGAGGGCGTCGGCCAGCGGTTCCTGGACCACCGGTGGCTGGTCTGGCGAAACGACGACCCGGTCGACCTGCAGCGGTACGCACGGAGCGGGGACATCGAGACGCCCGCGGACCTCGAGGACGCCGTCGAGTCGTGGATCGACGACTACGACCAGGACACGACCGTCGATTCGAAGACGACCTTCGAGTACGCCCGGCTCCTCAACTACAAGGTGGTCGCCCGACAGAAGGCCCGGAACACCGCCTACGGGATGGCCTTCCTCCGCATCGCCGTCGTGGCACTCGCCAGCCTCATCGTCCTCGGCCTCCTGGCGCCGTTCCTCACGAACCTGTAGGGGGAAGTCTCAACAGAGGTGCGAGACGGCCTCGAAGTTCCGTTCCAGCGCCGTCTCGACGGCCGCGTCGGGTTCGGACGGCACGGTCTCGTACCGGTGGACGGTCACGTCGAGGGCGTCGGTGTCGACCGGTACCGGGCGCGTGTAGTCGATCAGGAACAGCGTCGGGACGTGCATGTAGCTGCCACCGACGTGTGCGTCGCGGTCGGCGAAGTAGTCCATCGTCCACTCGACGAGCTTCGTCTGGAACTCGACCATCTGCTCTAGGGAGTCGACGGCGACGGTCAGCGGCGGGTCGTAGTCCAGGAACTCCCCGCGGAACTCCGAGAGTGCGACCTGGTCGGGCGTCTCGACGGGCCCCGTGGAGGGAAAGAGCGACTCGGCGAGCACCTGCGTCGGGTCGATGACCGAGAGGTGGTCCGGCAGCGCGCCCGCCGCCTTGAGGCGGGGGACGCTCTCGGCGTTCAGCGCAAGCGGCAGCTCGGTACAGCCCAGGACGACCGAGTCGATGGCCGGGTGCCTGTCACAGGCCGCCGAGACGACGTCACAGAGCATCGATTCGGCCTCGTCGGTCACCTCGCCCGTCTTGATGCCGAACTCGGGGTCGTAGATGACGTCCATGAGCCGCCGTCGGTCGGCCGGCGTCGGCTGGTACGTGTCGATGCCGGCCGCCTCGAGCTCGTCGTCGTAGAGCCGCTCCTCGAGCGTCCGTTTCGTCCCGAGGACCAGCACGCCGTCGTCGGCATCGGGAACGGCCGCCGTCTCCGCGATCATGTCGACGAACGTCGAGTCGAAGTCCCCGTAGATGTCCCGGTAGAGCGGGTGCCCGCCGTTGCAGGCCAGGCCGACTCTACCGGCGCCGAAGTTCTGGAGGAGTGCCGCGGTGAACTCGCCCGTGTGCCGCTTGCGACGTATCGGAGGGTCGCCGTCCTCCCACTCGCCGTCGGCCTCTTCCGGGGTGAACGCCTGCCGGGAGTTGCCATAGCAGACATACGAGTAGTCGTCCGCGTCCGGCAACGCGGCGACGTTCGCCGCCAGGTCGGCCATCGCTTCGTTCCCCATCCCACCGATGATGCCTATCGTCTCGGACATGGCGCCGTTGGTACAGCCCAGACGTCCGCTAAATAAATAAGTCGGGGCCCCGGCGAGTGTCGGGCCGGTGCGCTCCACCGTTCGTTTTTCGGCCCGCCTAAAATCCGAAGCGGTTATCAACGTTTAGGCCAGCCTAACGCGTATGATGCGAGAGCCGACGCGGCGGGGCGTCCGGGACATCGGGCCACGGACGGTCGAGCGCGGGCCACGAATCGTGAATCGCGGTCGCAGGGGAGCGATCCGCCCGTGACGGGCGGCCGCGAACGGGACGGCGACCCGGCCGAGGCCGTGTCGCGGCTCCGCGAGCGCATCGAGACGCTCGCCGACCCCGAAGGGAGGTACGTCGTCGCCTGCCGGGTGTCCGGGTTCCGCCCGGAGCCCGTCAGGGAGTGTCGGTTCGAGGCCTACGCAGACGCCGAGGCGGCGTGCGAACTCGCCGGCCGGTACCGCGCGGCGATGCGCCGGGTCGACCCGGAGCTTGCCAGGTACGACCTGACCGTCTCGGCGACCGACGACACGACGGTCGAACTCGTCAGCGTCCGCGAACGGACGGGCCGACGGCGCGAGAACGGCCTTCCGAGCACCAGCCAGACCGTGACGCTGGCGGGCAACGGAAGCGACGAGTGGCTCCGCGTCGAGAACGGCCCGGTCGTCCAGTTCGCCGGGCCCGAGGCGTTGCTCGACGACGAGTTCGTCACCCGCCAGCTCGACTCGAAACTGAGCGAGAACCGCTGAACGAGTGATCGGGAGTCAGTCGGTGCGGTTCCAGTAGACGAGCGTCCAGACGGACGCGGCCGCGACGACGACGTGCATCACGATGAGGACGACGACGCCGGCGACGGTGGCGGCCGGGTCGTTGAGCAGGAGGCCGACGTCGGGCAGGAACGAGAGGACGAGCACGACGGCCGCGACCCTGACGAAGTAGTGGTCCGGCCGGTCCAGGTAGCGCCGGAAGCCCTGGTAGACGACGACGGCGCCGACGGCCCCGACGGCCGAGAGGAAGGCGACCGGCGGCACGGTCAACGGACGAAAGCCCGGGGCCACGCCCAGACTGGTCGCCCCGGCGACGATACCCACGTTCACGAGGACGCCGAGTGCGAGCCCGACACCGGCACGGACCGGCATCGACGGTCCCGCGCTGTGCTGTCGACTGGTGGCTTCGGTTGCCATACGAGAGGTAGGCAGCCGGAATAGATTAAGCGTTGACATCACGGCGCCGGTCGACCGGGACGGGCTCTGCCTGGACGGCACTCACCGCGAGAAGACGACCCGCCGGTCGGCGTTCAACCGGAGGAACACCGGCGCGGCGACGAGCGCCAGTCCCAGTTCCAGCGCGCCGATGGCGGTGAAGGCGGCGGGGTAGCCGTAGGCGCCGGCGACGGTACCACCGAGCAGGATGCCGACGAGGAACCCGAAACTCCCGAAGACGTTGAAGCCGGCCATCGCCACCCCCCGGCCGGTGGGCGCCGCCAGGTCGGAGACGAGCGCCATCGTCGCCGGCGCCATCAGGGCGCCCAGGACGCCGACGGCGACCATCGCGACGGCCGCCAGTTCCACGCTCGGTGCCCGGCCGACGGCGACCACGCCGAGGCCGTAGAGCGCAGAGCCGGCGACCACGGGGAGCGTCCGACCGATGCGGTCCGACAGCACTCCGAACGGGTACTGCAACAGCCCGAACGGGGCGAAAAACAGCGCGAGCATCAGGCCGGTGGCGCCGGGGCTCAACTCGAAGGCGGTCCGGAAGTACAGCGTCCCGACGAGCGCGAAGAACCCGGCGGTCAGCCGGTCGATGAACCCGAAGGCATAGGGCAGCGTCAGCGCCGGCCGCTCGCGCACCCCGCCGGTGAGGATGCGGAGCACGGAGTCGCGGTTCTCCGCCGGGGCGCGGTCCGGGATGGCCCGGGTCGCGAGCGCGACGAGGCACATGAGGGCACAGGCCACGTAGAGTGGCACGAGCGGCCCCTGGGTGAACAGCTGGCCGCCAACGGGCGCTCCGAGCGCGGTGCCGGCACCGATGGCGATACCGGCCGCGCCCATGTTCCGCCCGTGGCCGCCCTCTAAGTCCATCAGCATGGTCATCGCCAGCGAGAACGCGCCGATGGTCGTCGCGCCCTGGACGGCCCGCAGGAGCAGGATGGCCTCGAACGGGAGCGAGAACTGCGTCGGCAGCGTCGCCAGCGCGGCGTACCCGACGGCGCCGCCCACCGCCGCCACAGCCACGAACGGGACGCGCTTCCCGGCCGCGTCGCTGGCCGCCCCCCAGACGCCGGCGAAGGCGATGAAGGCCCCGAACTCGGCCGCGAGGAACCACATGCTCGCGTCGAGGCGCGTCTGTGCCCCCAGCGCCGTGACCAGGACGTCGACGCCGGGGTAGAGGAGCACCTGCGCGAAGAGGATGGTGAAGACGATGCCGGCCAGGGACAGGCGGGTGCGTGTGGTGGACATCTCGCCGCTATCACCCGGATTTGTGGCTCCCAGGGGGTAATACTGTTGTGGACCCGGTACCGGCGGTTGCGTCGAGGTTCCAGTCACTGCCTCACGTGGTGGGCCAGGACAGACCGCTACCCGGGGAACTGCCGAGGGAGTCGTGCAGCATCCCGGAGAGATGTCACGAACCACTCCTCGAGCGGCGTGTTCCGATCGCAGCTCCCGATATGACATACGATATCGGTATCTCTGGGTATATTTTCCCACCACTACTGCAAGTGTCTCATTTTTGAGACCATATACCACGTATAGGCATATATATGGCCCCAATACAACTCGATAGGGGTGTATTTGGAGTTTTTAGATGTCTATTCGAGTATTTAACCACCAATTGTGGTGAGAGTATATACGTAACAGGACGTACCGAGACGGTATCCTTGTTCCGGGGAATCCAGGTCGACGAGCGGCTGTTCGCCGTGCCGCTAGGCGATGTGGACTCGCCGGTCGGCAGGATTCGACACCGCCGACGACCACGGCACTACAGAGGCGTCCGTCCGTGAGACCCGGTTCGTGGTGGGTCGAAGACGGATTGCTCGCGTCCACGGCGAAAGCAATATTAGTCGAAACGGCCGTTCAGAATCTATGAGCGAGCAGACGCTGTACGAGCGGTTGGGGGAACGCGAGGGCATCCGTGCGGTCGTCGACGACTTCTACGACAGACTGGTCGAAGACGACGACCTCGGACAGTTCTTCGAGAGCGCGGACATGGAGCTGTTGCGGCGGACCCAGACCGACTTCCTCTGTGAGGCCGCCGGCGGGCCGGAGACCTACGACGCGGCGCCGGTCCGGGAGGCCCACCTCCACGTCCCGTTCACACCCGCACACATCCAGCGTGCCGTCAAGTTACTCCAGGAGAGTCTCGACGCGTTCGACGTCCCGGACGACGACGCGGCCGCCGTCGTGGAAGCGGTCGCGGCCTACGAGGAGGACCTGCTGGCGGAACCGGACGACGACTGACGGGGCTTCGCTTTCGACCCGGCGAGAACGTGTCCGGGCGTGGCCGACCGCGGACCCGAGTCCACCGGTCAGACGGCCAGATACTCGGCGTTTGCGGCCTCGTCGGTGAGCGCCGTCGGCCCGACCTCTCGACGGTCGCGCCGCGCTCTGTCACGTAGCAGCGTCGGCCATCTCGCGGACGACACCGAGGTTCTGCCCGGCGAACGGGATGATCGTGCCGGGTCCGGGTTGACGTCCTGCATGTCCGCGCTGCTCTGAGCGACGAGAGAGGGCTGGATGCCCTCGCTGGGCTCGTCGAGCAGGCGGCGGTCGGGGTTCGAGACGGTCGGTGTGTTTTGTCAGTTTTGGCCGGCGGCGAGGGCGGTGGCGGGGAACGTTGCTCGTTTCGGCCGTCGTCGGCGCTCGGGCTGTGACCGACGACTACGGATGCGAGAACGAGCGGGTGGCGGCCGCGCTAGACCAGCACGGGCACCGCGTCGGCGAGCAGCGTCGACGCGAGCAGCGCTATCGCGACACCGGCGACGGCCTGCGCGGCCCCGTGGAACGTCGCGCTGCGCGCCTCGGTGACGCCAAAGAGCGCGCCCGCGCCCGCGCCGAGGAGGCTCATCGTCACGGTGATGGTGATGCCGTAGGTCACGACGGCGAGGGTGACGACGGTGGCGCCGTAGTCGGGCAGGAGCGTCGAGGAGAAGACGAGCATCGAGACCGGCGGGGAGAGCGTGAAGAGCGCGCCGACGAGCCCGGTCTTGAGGTACGAGACGGTGTCGTGGCCGTGGTCGTGGCCCTCGAAGCCCGGCAACGGGAGGTGGAGGTGCGGGTGGCTGTGGGTCATGGAGTCGTGGTCGTGTTCGGTCGTGCGGACCGTCCGTCGCAGCCCCGTGACGGCCATGACGGCCCCGAGCAGGCCGAGCAGGACGCCGGCACCGGCCGTGCCGACCGCCTCGAAGACCGGCGGGAACGACGTCCGGCCCAGCGCCAGGTAGCCCACGCCGAGCCAGGCGACGACGAGCGCGACGTGCCCGAGGCTGAAACAGGCCCCGGCCAGCGCCGACAGACGGGAGTCCGCGTACTCGCTGGTCAGCGACGAGATGCCGGCGACGTGGTCCGGTTCGAGGGCGTGTGTGATCCCGAGGACGCCGGCGGTCAGCAACGCGGTCAGTTCCGTGGCAGTCATTACACCGCACCCTCTCGCCGACGCTCAATGACGGTTGCGGTCACTACGTCCGGTAGCGACGTGTTCGGTTGCATGCTCACCGAGTAAACGAACGTCCCACAAACCAGCCCACAACTACATAAATATTGTTCCGCTGCGCCCCTTTATGACGGGACTCGCCAAATACCACCCTACGATGACCGAATCCACAGGGAGCGCCGCGCGGGCGACGCGCCCCGGAGGTGTCGGGGCGAGATGACAGACGACCTCGTCCCCGGCGAGATCGTCGCCGGCGAGGGTACCGTGACGCTGAACGAGGGGCGCGAGACGGCCGAGGTGACCGTCGGGAACACCGGCGACCGGCCGGTACGGGTCGGCTCGCACTTCCACTTCTTCGAGGCCAACGCCGCGCTCGCCTTCGACCGCGCGGCCGCCTACGGGATGCGACTGAACATCCCCGCGGGCACCGCCATCCGGTTCGAACCCGGCGACGAGCAGACGGCGACGTCCTCGCGACGGAAGACGGCGACCTGGTGATCGTCGCGCTGACCGACGTCGAGGCGCTGGTCCTCGAGCTCGCTGGGGCGGACGTGTCCGCCACGGCTGCGCTGGAACTCGGTCACGCGCTCGGGAACCGGCACTGGGGCCTCGCCGTCCGGGACGCCGGGGCGCTGTTCCCAGTCACGGACAGCGGCGAGCGCATGGAGACGCTGGGTCGGGACCTGCTGCCCGAGGGCGTCTCCGTTCGCTACGAGTCCGCCCCGCCGACGACGTTCGACGACGCGACGCCGGACCACGACCACGGCGGCGGGACGGATGGTCACGACCACGGCGATGGCACGGACGGCCACCACCGCGGGCACTCACACCCGCACGGCGACCACGACGTCCGGACCATCGACGGGGGCGACCGATGAGCGACGACGGGACCCTCGGGGCGTTCCGCCTGGCGGACTCGTTTCTCCCGATCGGGACCGACTCGGTCTCCTGCGGTCTCGAGCAGTTCGTCGCCGACGGCCGGGTCGCCGCCGCCGTCGACGACAGCGCCGACCGCTCGGTGGCGGAGATGGCGCCGTTCGCCCCGCTAGTCGACGTGCTCGCCGCCGAACACGAACGGGCCGACCGCCGGCTGTTCGCCAGCTGAGCGACCGATAGCCGATCGATCGGCGAGCGACCGCGCCGTCGGTCGCAGGTGCCCACACCTATAGGGCCGTGCCGTGAGAACGACCGGTATGGCTGGCACCGAACGCACGGCGATTCTCGGCGGCACGTTCACGCCCGTCCACAACGGGCACCGCGCCCTGTTGCACAAGGCGTTCCAGACGGCGAGTCACGACGGGACGGGCGACGGCCACGTCGTCGTCGCCCTCACCAGCACCGAACTGGCGGCGGAGACCCGCAGCGACCCCTCCCACGTCGAACTGCTCGGGTCGTTCGCGGACCGGAAGGCGGCGCTGGACGACGAACTGGACCGCCTGGCGGCCGCCTACACCGCGTCGTACGACATTCACCGGCTCGAGGACGCGCTGGGCCCCGCCGCGACCCGGGAGGACGTGGACGCGCTCGTCGCCTCGCCCGAGGCGAAAGCCCAGCAACGCGCCTACGAACTCAACCAGCAGCGCCGCGAGAACGGTCTCCGACCGCTCGAGGTCCACACGCCGCCCTTCGTCACCGCCGAGGACGGCACGCGCATCAGTAGCACCCGGATTCGGAACGGCGAGATAGACACGCACGGGCGACTCCTCGACGACGGGGAGTGACAGGGAACGGTCGTTCAGCGGCCACGGTTCGGCCGACCCGACGGTCGTCGTTCCGAGACCCCGGGCCGCCGGTGTCGTCTCTCGTATCTGTGTGGTTCGGGAAACCAACCGATAATCTAATGGATATTATCAGCCGATATATTGATAAATAGACGTAGCTTACTGGAGACTATCCTAACATACGTGGATGCGGTCCTGACATAACGACTCCGTTCGGACTGTCAAGGGGGTGGATATCGGGACGCACCGGTGTCCGAACGAACCGAGTCTGCTCCGGACGGCGGTGAGTGTGGCACTCTCGCTGTCGAGCGGTCGACGACCGGGGTGACAGCGAACGTTCGGGGCGGGTCTGCGGAAGACGGAACAGACTATCATGAACGACGAACCAACGACAGGAGGACGAGGGGTAACCGAACAGGCCAGCAATCTGTTGGAGAGTACCGCCGAATCGGCAGCCGGCGTCTCCGAGCGACGCGAGGGCGACGAACAGCCCGACGAACAGCTGACAGAAGCGCTCGACATCGAACGGGTCGACTCCGAGGACGAGCAGTCCGAAACGGAGATGGTCCTGTGGGAGGACCCGACAGTGACCGACATCCTCACCGACGTTCGCAACTACTACGTCGAGAACACGGACGAGGAGTTCGCCGACGCGCCGTCGAACGAGTTCATCGCGACGCGCTTTTTCGACTTCTCGTTTCTCGACGCGTACGAACTGGTCGAGTACCGGTGGGTGCGAAAGCCCTACGCGTTCGTCGCCATCGTCTACGACGACCACACACGGGAGCACAGATACCTCGTCACGGAGGTGACGATGAACAACTTCGAGCGGTACGTCCGGACCGACCTCGTCGAGCTGCTGCGCAACCAGCTCATGTACAAGGATTTCGACGACGAACTCGAGCGCCGGACACTGTTCGAACAGGAAGCGAAGGAGATGATCCTGAAGAACGCCGCGACGGTCGAGGCCGGGACGCTCCACAAGCTCCTGTACTACCTCGTCCGTGACTTCATCGACTACGGAGCCATCGATCCCATCATGCGTGACCCCGCGGTCGAGGACGTCTCCTGTGACGGGACGAACGTCCCGGTGTTCGTCTACCACCGGGAGTACCGCGACCTGAAGTCGAACATCGCCTTCGACCGCGAATCGCTCGACTCCTTCATCTTCCGGACGGCCCAGCGGGCCGGGAAGCAACTCACGGTCTCGAGCCCGCTCGTCGACGCCTCGCTCCCGAACGGGAGCCGCGTGCAGATGACGCTGGGCGGCGACATCAGCACCCGCGGGTCGAACTTCACCATCAGGAAGTTCGCCGACATTCCCTTCACCCCGGTCGACCTCGTCCGGTGGAACACGTTCTCGGCGGAGTTGATGGCGTACTACTGGATCGCGATCCAGAACAACAAGTCGCTCATCTTCGCCGGCGGCACGGGGTCGGGCAAGACCTCGAGCATGAACGCCATCTCGTTTTTCCATCCCGCCGTCGAGCAAGATCGTCTCCATCGAGGACACGCGCGAGATCGACCTCCCCCACGAGAACTGGATCCAGAGCGTCACGCGTACGCCGCTGACCGCCGAGGGCCGTGGCGAAGTCAGCATGTACAACCTCCTCAATGCCGCACTCAGACAGCGGCCGGAGTACCTCCTCGTCGGGGAGATCCGGACCGAAGAGCGGGTCGCACTGACCTTCTTCCAGGCGATGTCGACGGGCCACACGGCCTACACGACGTTCCACGCCGACTCCGTCGAGACGGTCATCTCCCGGATGGAAAACGAGCCGCTCAACGTCCCGGTCCAGATGCTCCAGGACCTGGACATCGTCTCGATACAGCGCCAGACCTACATGGGCGACGAGCGCGTCCGCCGGAACGTCGAGACGGCCGAGATACTGCCCCAGGAGTACGACAGCAGCGAGGTCCGCTCGAAGACAGTGTTCAAGCGCGACGCCGAGACCGACACGCACGAGCAGACTGGAAAGTCCGAGTTGATGGTCGAGATCGCCAGCGAGCGGGGCTGGGACGACGAGGAACTCGACCGGCAACTCGAAGACCGGCGACGGCTCCTGCAATACCTCGCCGACGAGGGGATCAACGGCTACGTCGAGGTGACCGGCGCGATTCAGCTGTTCGACAAGGACCACGAGGGGACGATGGCCGACCTCGAAGCGGGTCGACTCACCGGCGAGTACCTCCGGAAACATGGGCCCAACCTCGAGGGGATGAAGTCGAACGACGTCGACCTGCGAACGCTCATTGAGGACGGCTGATGGGGGGAGACGACTACCGGAGCGCCTCCAGTCGGGGAACGTCGACCGATACCGGGGTCAGTCAGTACCGGGACCCCGAGTCGGTCCGGCCCGAGGACAGCGAGGAGTTCCGCGAGCAGTACGGGTACCTCCGGAGCTACTACCGACTCCGCCCGAAGAAGTACCGGAACCTCCAGCGCTGGCTGAACCAGGCCCGGTTCGGGCAGAACTACGACGTGTACCTCGAGCGGACCGCGATGTACGCCATCGCAGCGGCGTTCGTCGGGGTGGTAGCGGGCGTCCTCCTGACCGTCGTCCTCGTCGACCTGGGCGTCGTCGGGTCTCTGTCGAACCCCTTCGAGTTCCGGGGCGAGGTGACGGTGTACCTCGGCGAGAACAGGACGCTGTTCACCGGTGGGGCGCTCGCTATCGTCGCCGCCAGCCTCCTTGCCGGCGGGACGTGGTTCGCCCGGTACTACTATCCGAAATCGCTGGTCGGCGGCCGGCGTCGAAACATCAACGTCACCCTCCCACACGCGATCACATTCATGTACGCGCTGTCGTACGGCGGGATGGACATCGTCGAGACGATCAAGATACTCGGGTCGGCCCAGGACACCTACGGCGAGGTGGCAAACGAGTTCCAGATGATCGTCCGCGACGTCGAACTGTTCGGGAACGACCTCTATACGGCCCTGCAGAACGCCCGGAACATCACCCCGAGTGACAACTTAGAACAGTTCTTCGACGACCTGTTGAGCGTGATCGACTCGGGCGGCGAAGTGACGGTGTTCTTAGAGACCCAGACCGACGCCTACCTCGAGGAGGCACGGGACGAACAGACCGGGTTCCTCGAGACGCTCTCGTTGCTGAGCGAGGTTTTCGTCGTCCTGTTCGTCGCCGCACCGCTGTTCCTCATCGTCATCCTCATCGTGATGAGCCTGCTTGGCGCGAACACCGTCGGCCAGGTCACGCTCCTGGTCTATGCCGTGATGCCGCTGGCGATGGTGATGTTCCTCGTGCTGATCGACACGCTGTCGAGCCCGTTCACCCAGCCGAAGGTCGACCTCGAAACGGAACACCACGTCACGAACGACGGGACGGCGCGACTCGCGGTGCTGGTCGCCCGGGATCTCGTCCAGCAGGCGATCGAGACGGTCGCATCGGCGGTCAATGGCGCCGAGGAGACGTCTCCCGAAGCGCAGATGCAAATAGAACAGAGGGCGTACCTCCGCCAGCGCCGGCAGCGGTACTTCGTCGATTCGTTGTTCCCGGTGACGGCCGTCTTCGATGCCAGCCCCCTGATGACACTGCCGGTGAGCGTCCCGCTCGCAGTGCTCTGGGTCGGGGGCGTCGTCAACGCGGGGAGCGCGGAACTGAGCCGACAGGCGTTCCTCGATGCACCCCGCGTCGCGACGCTCCTGCTCGTCGTCGTGCCGCTCCTCGTCGTCATCGTGCCGCTGTCGGCGTTCGTCGAGCGAAAGCGGCGTCGCGAGAACCGGATCGCCAGCCAGTTCCCGGACACGATGAACGCGCTGTCGAGCGCGAACAAGATGGGCGTGCCGACCACCGAGGCGCTCGGCCTCGTCGCGAAGTGGTCGAGTGGCCCCATCGAGACGGAACTGCGGAAGGTCCGCAACGACATCGAGTGGAACCACGACACGTCCCGGGCACTCCGTTCGTTCGCCGACCGACTGCGCGTCCCACAGCTCTCGCGGGCGATCAAGCTCATCGCCGAGGGGATGCGCTCGAGCAGCGACCTCGCGCGGGTTCTCAGTATCGCCGCCAACGACACCCGGAACCGCTTCAAGATAGAGCAACAGCGACGACGCGAGCTCAGTTCCTACGTCGCCGTCGTCATCATCGGGTTCCTGGTCTACCTGCTCGTCGTCGCGATGCTGACGACGGCGTATCTCGAACCGATCGCGAACACCCAGACGACGGCTCCGAACACGGACATCGAGGCACCGATCAGCATTTCGAATCTGCCCATCGCGGCCTACGAGACGCTGTTCTTCCACTCGGCGATCATCCAGGGGCTCGGCTCCGGGCTGCTGGCCGGGAAACTCGTCGACAACGACGCGTTCAGCGGCCTGAAGTACGGAATCGGGCTCGTGGTGCTCTCAACTGCCGCGTTCATGCTCATCTAACAGACTATGACACAAGAGACACAGACCCAGTCACAGAGTCGCCAGCGGTCAACCCGCGACCCCGCCCGGTCCGCTAGCCGGTTCGGCCGCGACAGCCGGGGTGTTTCGCCGGTCGTCGGTGCGATACTGATGTTCGGACTGCTCATCTCGATGCTCGCGTTGATACAGGTCAACGCCGTCCCGGCCGAGAACCAGCAAGTCGAGTTCGAGCACAACAAGCGCGTCCAGCAGGACATGTTGAACCTCGAGCGCACCATCCTCCAGTCGGGGACCGAGGACGTCCCGGGGTCGGCCCAGCTGGAACTCGCCGCACGCTACCCGTCACGGTTCTTCCTCATCAACCCCGGCGTCGGGGCGGGAACTATCGAGACGAGGGGTGCCGGGACGGTGACAGTTTCGAACGCCCGCGCGCCGTCGGCCGACACCTACTGGAACGGGGACGACAGGACCTTCGAGACGACGACGCTCCGTTACCGGCCGGCCTACAACGAGTACGGAAACGCGCCAGTCACGGTGTACGAACACAACACGCTCGTCAACACCTTCGAGGGCGGTGCGGGACTGCCCGTCAGCTCGGGGAGCTTCATCGAGGGCGACCAGGTGACGCTCGTGTTGCTCGACGGCCAGCTCTCGACGGCGAGCACGCAGTCGGTGGCCATCGAGACGGTCCCCCTGTCGGCGCCGACCACGTCGACGACCATCACCAACGACGGGAGCGGCGACATCGTGATCGAACTCCCGACGACGTTGACCGAAGAACAGTGGGAGACGCTCCTCGAGGACGAGAGGAGTCCGAACGGCAACGTCGCCAACATCGACGTCACGCCCGGCGACCCGTACAACACGCTGACGGTGAACCTCGAGCCCGGCGAGTACCAGCTCCGGATTGCCCGGGTCGGCGTCGGCAGTGACGTCGACGACAGCGTCCTCGGCGCGCGCTACCTGACCGGAGACGGCGACGTGACGGAGAGCATCCGCACCGGGGAGTCGACGGAACTGGCCGTCGAGGTCCGGGACCGGTACAACAACCCCGCGACGGGCGAGGTGACGTTCAGCACGTCCGACGGGACCTTCCTTCCCTCGGGTGGGACGTCGGTCACGGAGCGGAGCGACGAGGACGGGGCGGCGTCGGTCGTGTTCTCGCCGTCGAGCGCCGGAACGTCGGTCGTCACCGCCGAAGGCGACTTCGACGGGAGCGGGACCATCGAGCCCAGAGAACGGACGACGTTCACAATCACAGTCGGCGGCGGGAGTGGTGGCGAGGACAGCGTCTCCGAAATCAACCCCGGGACCCCCGGGAGCGTGAGCCTGGAATCGGTGGAACGCAAGAACACGGGCACGGTGGAGGTTACGCTGGCCAACACCGGCACCCAGGACCAGAAGATAACGCGTGCCCGGCTCCTGTTTTATTCCTCGAACAGCAACAAGGCAAACCAGGATTCCGCTGTGTTGAACGGCAACGACGCCGACACGTTGTACCTCTTCGGTGACTGGGACACCGTCGACAGCGACATCGTCGTGCCGGCAGGCGGCGAGCAGACCATTACGCTGACCTTCGACAAGGTGGGGACGAAGGACTTCTTCGGCTTCTCCATCGAGTACAGCGGGACCTCGGCGAACTACTTCGTCCAGCTCCCCTGACTGGTACCGGGACAGTTCGACACTCCCGGACGGCCCTCGAACCGGCCCGGAACGGTCGACCTCGACGCCGTCGTCGACACGTCGCGCGCCCGGGACCCGGTCCCACTCGGAAGCCGGCGTCCCGCACACATGTGCTCTCCAGTTTCGTCCCGTCCAGGGGGCGCTTCGCGTCGTCGGCCGTTCCGTGACAACATGCGACGGGACCAGTACCTCTAAGTACTGGCGTGGTATAGCATACCATGTATGGCGACCGCACCGAGTCCTGACGACATGTTCGACGAATTTCTCACCCAGCGCGGACACGACGTCGAGGAGACAGGTTGGGAGGACAACTACAACAAAAAGCAGTGTCCGGACTGTGGCGGGCTCCATTCGTCCGCCGCGACCGAGTGCTCGGTGTGTGGCTGGACACCGGTAAACTGACCACGCCCCGCGAGGGGGGTACTTTTCGGCGGTGACGCGAGTGACGGAGCCACGGCTCTCGGCGCCGTCGCTACTCCGTGTAAAGACGCAGACAGTCGCCGGCCGACGAGGGTCAGGCGCCGGCGGGCGACGAACGGGCGGGCGCTGGGTCACGAGGCCCGGCGTCGACGGGGATATCGGCCGGCGACGGCGGCCTCACACCCGCCCGGCGACTGCAGGCGAACCGACGGACACCACCGGTATATAGCCAGGTGAGCGTTTTCTGAGTGTGAACACGGTACCCGCTGCACGAACGCTTATATGATACGACGAGTAGACTGAACCAGTGTCCGAGGACAAGAGTATCGAGGAGATCCTGGATACGATCGGCGATTCACACGCCCGACGTGTCCTGGCCGCTATCAGTCAAGAGCCCCGGTCGGCAAAGGAGCTCGCAGACGAGTGTGACCTGTCCCTCCCGACGGTCTACCGTCGCATCGAGATGTTAGACGAGTACGACCTGGTCACCGACCAGACACTGGTGGCCGACGACGGCAACCACTACAAGGTCTACGAGTCGAACTTCGACTCGACTGTCATCTCGCTTGAAGACGAGGAGTACAGGGTCCGCATCTACCGCGAGGAGAACCTCCCCGACCGGTTCAGTCAGCTCTGGGACGAGCTGAATCCGGAATGAAGCGGACGCCGACGCAGGGGGGGTGGTGACGCCGTGGTCGACGGCGTCGAGGTCGCCAGGAGCGTCCTCCTCCTGATGCGGATGGCCGTCTTCGGCCTGACGCTCGGTATCACGCTCATCAGCTTCCAGGCCTACCGGCAGCGCCCCTCGGAGCGCCTGCAGTATGCCTTCGTCGGGTTCGCGTTCATCAGCATGGGCGTCGCGGTCACCACCGTCATCACGCAGCTGGGGACCGGGCGCACCGCCCCGCTCGTCGACGTCTTCCTCCAGATGTCCGAGACGGTGCCCTTTATCATCGGGTTCGCGATGCTGTACGTCTCGCTGTACAGATAGTCAACTAATGTGAAAGTAATTTTTGCCAATAATTATATGAGAGTTGATGACAATGTGACGAGTACCCATGCCAGAGTGTCAGAACTGCGGCGGTTTCGTCACGAAAGACTACGTGCGGGTCTTCACGCCTCCGGACGTCAGCGCGCCACGAATCTGTCCGGCCTGCGAAGACAAGGTTCGGGACGGCCCCGAGGTCAGAGACGCGCGGTCGCCGCGACACCCGTAGCGGCGGCCACGTGAGTTCGCCCCACGCCTTTCTTAAAGCACGTCGTTTATAGTCGCGGGGGTCTAGCCTAGGCCCAATGACCGACTCGACCACCGAGGTCGTCCGCCTGTTCGGTGGGCCCGGTAGCGGGAAGACGACAGCGCTGCTCGACCGCGTCGAGGAGATACTCGAAGACGACGACGTCGAGTTCCGGGACGTACTCGTGGTCTCGTACACCCGTGCCGCAGCGGCCGAGATACGCGAGCGGCTGGCCGAGCGCCTGGACCTCTCGCCCCGGGCGCTCCGCGGGAACGTCTCGACGATGCACGCGAAGGCCTACGAGTTGCTGAACCTCTCGCGTGGCGACGTCGTCGGCGAGACGGACAAGGAGGAGTTCTGTGAGCAGTTCGGCCTCGAGTTCGAGGACGAGTACGAGGGGTCACGTCGCCGTTCGGCCCGCTCGACGACGCTCGGGAACAAGATCATCGCGACGAGCCAGTGGCTCCAGCGGACCCGCCGTGACGTCGCCGACTGGTACGACGTCCCCTTCAAGTGGGACGACGAGGAGGTCCGCCTGCCCCCGGAGATCGACGACCGGGCCCAGACGGGCAACAAGTACACGCCGACGTGGCCGACCGACGACGACCGGGTTGACGTGCCAAACGCCATCCGCGCCTGGCGCACCTACAAGGGCGACAACGACCTGACCGGCTTCGCCGACATGCTCGAACGGGTCGCCCAGCGCTCGCTGCTCCCGAACGTCGACTACCTCATCATCGACGAGTTCCAGGACATCACGACCCTGCAGTACGACGTCTACCAGGAGTGGAAGCCCCACATGAGGCGAGTGCTCATCGCCGGCGACGACGACCAGGTCGTCTACGCCTGGCAGGGCGCCGACCCCGACCTCCTGCTCGAGGAGGTCGTCACCCAGGACGAGATCCTGCCCAACTCCTATCGCCTGCCCTCGCGCATCCTCAACGTCGTCAACCGCGAGGTGCGCCACATCGAGAAGCGCCAGGAGAAAGACCTCAACCCGCGCAAGGAGGGCGGTCGCGTCGAGGCCGTCCAGAACCCCTCGATGTTCGACCTCTCGCGGAACGTCACCAAGACCGTCGAACAGTCCGACGAGACGGTGATGGTCCTCTTCCGGGCGCGCTACCAGATGTTCCAGTTCATGGACGAGTTCATCGGCAACGGCATCCCCTTCTCCTGTCTGACCGACCAGCGGATGTGGACCGACCGGCTGACCCAGTACGTCCGCGCCGTCGAGGCCATGGAGAACGACGAACCGCTCACCGTCCTGCAGGGCCGCCGACTGGCCGACATGCTCGCCGACTCGGCCTTCGGCACCGGCGAACGCGACGACTTCTTCGAGGCGCTCGAAGACCTCGAAGACGAGCACGAGGCAGACGACATCGCCGAGATCGAGCTGGACCCGGACGTCGTGCGCGACCACGTCCCGTTCGTCCCCGACCCAGCCTCCGCGGCGGACATGCTCCGGAAGGTGACCAACTTCCAGGAGCGATCCGTCGACGCCTACTTCACGGGCGACTACCGCAGCATGGACCCGAACCGCGTCCGTCTGGGAACCATCCACTCCGCGAAGGGACGCGAGGCCGACCACGTCTTCGTCGCCACCGACCTCACCGAGAAGGTCGTCGAGCAGATGGCCGCGACGATAGACCAGAAGGGAATCGAGGTGCCCAGCGTCGAGGAGTTCACCAAACACACAAGCCCCGTCCCGATCCTGACGGACAACGAGCGGCGGGTGTTCTACGTCGGGATGTCGCGGGCCCGCGAACGCCTGGTCCTGATGGAGAACCTCGTCGACGGCGCGCCGACCCTGCCCATCGGCGTCCTGCTGGAGAACGAGCCGACCGAACGCGACATCGAGGACCTGCTCGACGAGGCCGGCGAGGCCGTCGCCGCCGACTGACTCACTCGTCGACGGTCCCGCCCTCGAGGTAGTACGCCGTCTTGTCCTGTGTGGCCCGTGCCACCTTCGTGAACTCGACGACGCGTTCGCCGTCGACCCGTTCGTCCCGCTCGACCTCTACCTGGAGGCCCTGGTCCCGGAAGTACGAGAGCAGCGCGTCGACGACGTCCGGGTCGCTCCGGACGGTGTGTGACTCGCCGACGAGTTCGTCGTCGGCGACCGCCCGGATGGTCTCGACGGCCGGCGGGAGGATCGCCTCGCCCAGGTCCCGGCCGCGTTCCCGGACGGCCTCGGGGTCCTCGCCACGTTCGACGGCCTGGAACGCCTCCCGGACGACGCGGGTGAAAATGAAGTCCCGGCCGTAGTCGAAGGGCAAGGAGAAGGCGTGTTCGAGGTCCGCGCGGTGGATAGCGCTCGTGGTGTATTTCAGCGCCCGCCGACCGTCCGCCGATTTCAGCACGACGCCCTCACGGCCACGGGCGTCGAGGTCGGCGAGCACGTCGTGGACCGCGGCCGCCGCCTCGCCCGGGTCGAACGTCCCGAAGTGCGGCACGGCCTCGAGCTCGTATTCCGCACAGACCGCCCGGCGACGCTCGGGCCCCATCGGGTCGCCGGTCGCCCGGTCCCGAACGTCGAAGACGTAGAACCGCGCGGAGTCGACCGCCGCGTAGTCGTGGGTCGTGTAGGGGTTCTCCGGGCCGACGAACTCGCCACAGAGCATCCGCTCGGGGTGGTCATCGAAGAAGGCGGTCGCCTCGAGCGTCGCTTCGAGGGCCGCCGTCGTGTACGGGCAGATGTAGCCCCGGCGGGTAAAGGCCAGCAGGTCGCCGTCGATTCGCGCGACACGGACGTTGTAGCCGTTCAGTTTCTCCTCGACGGAGACCGACCCGTCGAACTGTGCGGGGACGGCCGTCTCGAGGACGAGCGCGCGTGGAATCGACGGGAACCCGCGGACGACGGCGTCGCCCACGAGCGCGGTGCCCCGCTCGACGCCGTGGCGGGCGTCCGTGAGGTGGCGGTACTCCCGGCCCCGGAACCACGCCCGGTCGAAGTGCTCGAGCAGGTCCTCGGGGTCGACGTCCTCCGTGTCCAAGACTGTCGTCCAGTCGCCGCCCATGTGACCGATAGGTGTGCGGGGGTGTAAAATGTTGCCAGACCGAGCACTCTGCCCGTGGTTCTATCTCCCCTGCGGTCCAAGCACCCGGTATGGCCGAGCGCCCGCTCAAACAACGCTTCGTGCTCGACACGTCGCTGTTTCTCACGACGGAGATACGCGGCCCGGACGGCGACCTCGAGGCGGCCTGTCTCGATCTGCTCGACCTCATCGCGGCGGCGAAACAGATCCACAACATCTCCTGTTACATGCCACCGTCGATCAAGGACGAGCTGACGACGATGCTGGAAGACCGGGATATCAGCGACGAGGTGCTGACGAAACTCGACACCTGGGTCATCACGAAGTCGCCGGCCCACTACGAGGTGATGATTCCGGCCGAGCTCGTCTACACGTTCATCGACGAGATGTCCGACCGGGTCAACCGCGGCCTGCGCGTCTCCGAGAAGGCCGTCCGCAAGGCCGAGGAGTCCCGCGCCGAGACCGTCGAGGACCACGACCACATGACCCAGGTCGACGCGGTCATCTCCGAACTGCGCGACGAGTACCGCGACACGCTCCGTCAGGGCGTGCTCGACTCCCGGGAGGACTTCGACCTGCTCATCCTGGCCCGCGAGCTCGACGCCGGCGTCGTCACGGAGGACCGGGGCATCATCAACTGGGCCGAGGACTTCGGCCTGCGCTACCTGAAAGGCCGGGCGTTCCCCTCGCTCCTGCGGGAGTACCTGGCGGCCGACGACCCGGACCGCTGGCGCGACCAGTCCTAATCCTCGGTGTCGGACTCGTCGGTCTTCACGACGGCCCCGACGGTCTTCTCCGCGACCAGCCCGGGGACGTCCGTCGGCGTCGTGAGGTACTGCTCGACGGCGACCATCAGACCGGCGATGGCGATGAAGACGACGCCCTGGAGAAGCTCCCCGCGGACGAGGTGTTCGGCGCCGAACAGCGCGACGGGGATGGCAAAGACCAGCACCGTCACCAGCCCGACCGTCTCGAGGATACCCCTCGGCATTAGCGGGGGTTGGCGCTACCCGGATAAAAGGCGTGCGGGACGGCGTGAGGGGGAGGAGTCGTCGGAAAGGGGGAGACAGTCGGTCCAGCAGGCCCCCCGACTGAGCCCTCGCCCGGTTCGCGTGGCCGCCCAGCCCGTTCAGTTCCCCCGCGTTGTCAGTACATCGCGGGACCCGCTGGCGTCTCACTCCCGGCCGCTCGTACCCAACCACCACCCCATGACCGGTGCAAATAGATAAAGCGCGGCCGGTGGAAGGGACGTCCATGTCCGAAGCGAAGGTGGCCATAGTGACTGCTGCTGGAAGTGGAATCGGGGAGGCCTGTGCCCGGCGACTCCACGAGGACGGCTACACGCCGGTACTGCTCTCACGGTCGGGGAGCGCTGTCGAGGTCGCGGAGGACCTCGGTGGCGACGGGTTCGAGGGGTCGGTGACCGACCCCGCCGACCTGGCGGCGCTCGTCGAGACCACCGCGGAGCGCTACGGGCGAATCGACGCGGTCGTGAACAATACGGGCCACCCGGCGACGGGCGACCTCCTCGAGATCACCGACGAGGAGTGGCACGAAGGGTTGGACCTCGTCCTGTTGAACACGGTCCGGATGGCACGACTCGTCACCCCGATCATGGCGGACCAGGGTCACGGGTCCATCGTGAACATCTCCACCTTCTCGGCGTTCGAACCGTCGAGCGCGTTCCCCGTCTCCTCGGTGCTTCGAGCTGGGCTCGGGAGTTTCACCAAGCTCTACGCCGATAGATACGCGTCGGCCGGGATCCGAATGAACACGGTCCAGCCCGGATTCGTCGATAGTTACGACGTAGACGAGGAAACGAGAGCGCAGATCCCGATGGAGCGCCCGGCACGGACCGAAGAGATCGCAGACACGGTCGCGTATCTGCTCTCTTCGGAGTCCAGCTACGTCACGGGCCAGAACATCCGTGTCGACGGTGGCCTCACAGCCTCCGTCTAGCCGCCCTGCCCCCGACGAGGCGTTCACGCACGGCCCCGTAGCCCCGTTCCGTCCGCCGCGTCGGTCACGTCACGACCGCGAGCGATGGCGCAACTCGGCGCGTCGATGGGGCCATACGTTCTTGGGGCCGCCACCGGAACACACACCCATGAACATCGGCATCGTGTCCGACACTCACGACAACCTAGACCGGGTCGAGGCGGCAGTCGAGACGTTCCAGCGCGAGGGCTGTGAGACGGTCGTCCACTGTGGCGACTTTGTCGCGCCCTTCTCGGTGACGCCGTTCGACGGCGACTGGACGTTCTACGCGGTTCGGGGGAACAACGACGGCGAGTGGGCCGTCGACGCCACCGTCGAGTCGTTCGGCACGTACCTCGGCGAGATGGGCGAACTGAGCCTCGACGGGACCGAGGTGGCCGTCTACCACGGGACCAGCGGGGCCATCGTCGACGCGCTGGTGGAGTGTGGCACCTACGACTACGTCGTCCACGGGCACACCCACGAGGCCGGCACCGAGGAGTACGAGGGGACGGTCCGGGTCAACCCCGGCGGCATCGCCATCCCGCCGGCGCCGGACCCCTTCTCCGTGGCGACGCTGGACACCGAGAGCGGCGCACTGACGTTCCACGACCTGGGGTGAGGAAGGTCAGTCGTCCGCGAGGCCGTCGACGCGGGCGGGCGCCCCCTCGTGCTGGACGAGGCCGCGGCCGATGCCGAGCGCCTCGTTCGTGCGGGCGATGCTCTGCTCGGCGCTGGCCGTCCGCCGGGAGAGCGCCCGGACGGCGTCGATGTTCTCGGGGACGACGTCGGCCTCCTGGTGGATGGCCTGGAACAGGTAGAGGTCCCGGCCCTCGACGGTGACCGACTCGGCCCAGATGCAGTTCTCCCAGACGTCGCCCCGCGAGCGGCCGGCGTCGCGCGTGTACTCCTTTATCTTGCCCGTGCCGTCGATGCCCAGCGACTCGGGGATGAGAAAGAGCCGGGACTCCCGCGAGAGGAGGTCCCTGACCGCGTCACTGGTGGGTTCGGACGCGAGCGTGACGTTGACCGAGTGGGTGTGCATCTGCGTCGTGGGCACTTTCATGCCCATCGTGTCGATGTCCAGGTCGGGGAAGACGGTCTGGACGTCCGGCCCGTGGTGGGAGGGAATCTTCACCGGGTCGGGCAACGTGTCGTTGATCGGTCCACGGCTCGCATCGCCCGGGTCGCCGCCCCGGCGCACGAGCGTCACGCGGGCCTTCTCGATGCCGTAGGCCTCCTCGATGGGGGCAAACAGGCGCGAGAGGCCGGTGGTGTTACACGAGACCACGCGGGCAGACTGGGCGCCGACGGCGGCGGCGTAGTTCGCCCGGGCGTTGAAACTCACGTCGGCGACGTCGACGTCCTCGCCGCCCTGGAAGATGGCCGGCGTGTCGTACTCGGCATAGAGGGCTGCGTTCTCGGCCCCGACGCCGCTGGGGGTGGCGTCGACGACGACGTCGCTCGCGGCGACCAGGTCGTGGACGGTCCCAGCGGTCGGGATGCCGGCGTCCTCGAAGGGGTCGCGGTCGCCGGCGGCATAGAGGTCGTAGCCCCGGTCGGTCGCGATGGTTGCCTCGAAGTTCGGCGAGCGTTTCGCGACGCCCGCGACAGTCATGTCCGGTTGGGCACGCACCGCGTCAGCGACGCGTTTGCCGATGGTGCCGAATCCGTTGATGCCCACGTGGAGCATGTACCTTCGTACTCGTGGCACCACGATATTCTTTTCGGTGGTTTTGTGGAGAAATTAACTCGGATTGTTGTACTAATGACACGAGGTAGCACAGGACACGAGCCCCGGCCCACCAAGAGTTAATCCGACGGAGGCCGACCCGTCGGTATGGACAACTCCTCGCTGCGGAAGCCAGCGGAGACCGCCATCCACCAGTGTCTGAACCTCCAGGCCGACGAATCGTGTGCCGTCGTCACCGACGACAAGCGCAAGGCCATCGGGGAGGCGCTGTACCGGGTCGCCGGCGAGACCACCGACGACAGCGTCTTCGTCCGCTACCCGCCGGGCGACCAGCACGGCGAGGAACCGCCGGCGCCGGTCGCCGGGGCGATGCGGACGGCAGACGTGGTCCTCGCGCCGACCACCAAGAGCCTGACCCACACCGAGGCCCGGAGCGAGGCCAACGCCGCCGGCGCCCGGGTCGCGACGCTGCCGGGCATCACCGAGGGCGTGTTCCTGATGGGGCTGGACGCCGACTACGAGGCCATCGAGCAGCACTGTGAGGACGTGCTCGCCCAGGTGCAGGACGCCGGCGAGATTCGAGTCACGACCCCCCAGGGCACGGACATCACCTTCGGCCTCGGGTCGCGGGAGTGGCACCTCGACACCGGTATCGTCCACGAGGCCGGCGAGATGTCGAACCTCCCCGCCGGCGAGGTGTTCGTCTCGCCCGAGACGGCTGACGGCACCTTCGTCGTCGACGGGACGATGCGTCCCCACGGAAAACTCGACGGCGAACTGCTCTCCTTCGAGGTCGAGGACGGCCAGGTGACCGACATCTCCGACCCGGCCATCCGCGAGCAGGTCGAGGACGCCGCCGAGGAAGTCGGCGCGGACGCCTACAACCTCGCCGAACTTGGCATCGGGACCAACGTCGCCGTCACCGAACTGGTCGGGTCGGTGCTGCTGGACGAGAAGGCCGGCGGCACCGTCCACATCGCCATCGGCGACGACCACGCCATCGGGGGCGACGTCCACGCGCCGCTGCACCTGGACGGTATCCTGACGGAGCCGACCGTGTACGCGGACGGGGAGGTCGTAGACCTCCCGCAGGGCGAGCGGTGAACGAAGTGAGCCGCGAGGACGGCGAGGAAGTGAAACTTCCTCGTAGTGAGTGAGCGGCGATAGCCGCGACCAGAGGGAGGAAATCGCCTCCGGAACGGCGAGCGGTGAGGGCAGGGTAACCGAACGGCTAATTCGACACCGGACGGACACACGCCCGATGCCAACGCGCCGGACGGTACTCGGGACGGTCGCCCTCGCCGGCCTGGCCGGGTGTGTCTCGGCGGCCCCTCCGACGGCAGCGCCCGACGGCGGTGACGAGTCGATGCCGGTCGACGGCGAGACCGTCTGGTACACCCACCCCCGACCGACGGGGAACCGCCACGTCGACGGCGCGGGGCCCCTCCACGAGGCCGACGCCGTGACGTTCGCGCCCGGGGGTCGCCCGCAGTGGCTGGTCGTCCACCCCGGTCGGGAGGGGAGCCACTGGACTGTCGTGACTGCCGACGGGCGGGCGAGTCACCGGGTCGTCGCCGACGGCAGCGCTGACCGCCTGTCGAGTGCCGGGGACCAGCCCCCCGAGACGCCGCCGGTCGTCGCGGCCGGCGACGTCGGGCACCGACTCCTCCTACCGACGCGGGCGCGCGACGAACTCGCGGCGGTCCGCCGGACCCGAGTCGGCGCCGAGACGGTCCGGCGCCACCCGCTGACCGGGGCGCTCTCGAGCAACGTCACCGGCGTCCAGTTCGGAGCGGGCCGTCTGGCCGTCGGCGCGGGGACGGGCGAGACCGTCCACGTCTGGCAGTCCTGAGCCGCGACGGACCCGTCCGCGTCGCCGACCGTGGGACGGCAGACCACGGATAGGGCCGGTGCGACGACCATTTAGGCCCGGACGATAGAGGAGTAGGTATGACTGACGCTACACCGGGCGACCGCATCGCGTTGCCGTGCCCGGCCTGTTCGCCGGAGTTAGAGACCGTCCACGAGGTCCTCAAACCGGGCGGCCAGGTCACGGTCCGCTGTACGGCCTGCGACCACGTCCACAAGGAGCGACTGCCCGAGGAACGCACCGTCCAGACCGACGTCGTCGTCTCGCAGGACGGCGACTCCTTCTCCGCGCAGGTCGACGTCCCGGAGGACGAGGGTCTGAAGGTCGGCGAAGAGTTCCTCCTCGAGACCGAGGAGGCGGTCATGACCGTCCGCATCACCAGCCTCGAGACCGCCGAGGGGCGCACCGAGGAGGCCCCGGTCACCGACGTCGAGACCATCTGGTCCCGCGCGGTCGGGAACGTCGCGATCAACGTCACGATGCACCCGAAGGACGGCCGCCACGACGAGACCGAGAGCCTCAAGCTGCAGGTCCCCGGCGACTTCGAGTTCGTCGTCGGCGGGACCGAGAAGTTCGGCGACGAGGAGTTCACCGTCGAGGGCATCCACGTCCGGGAGGACGCCCACGGCTACCAGCACGAGAAGCTGGACTTCGACGGCGACATCGCCTTCGCGAAGGACATCGCCCGGCTGCTGGTGCGCGACGAGTCGACCACGGCCTGGTCGGCCTGGTAGGATGCCCGACTGGGGACGACAGCGGGCGGCGCTCGTCGACCGACTCGGTACACGCGACCACATCGACGAAGCCGTCCTGGACGCGCTCGAGACGGTCCCGCGACACCGGTTCGTCCCCGAGGGGGTCCGCGAGGAGGCCTACGAGGACCGCCCGTTGCCCATCGGCGAGGGACAGACCATCTCGGCGCCGCACATGGTCGCGAGGATGGCCGATCTGCTTGACCTCCGGCCCGGCGACGACGTACTCGAGGTCGGCACCGGGTGTGGCTACCACGCCGCCGTCACGGCCGAGTTGGTCGGCCCCGACCACGTCTACAGCGTCGAGTATCACGAACCGCTGGCCGAGCGCGCCCGCGAGACGCTCGCGTCGCTGGGCTACGACGCCGTCTCGGTTCGCGTCGGCGACGGGAAGGAGGGGTGGGCCGAGCACGCGCCCTACGAGCGTGCCTACCTGACCTGTGCGGCCCCGTCCTTCCCGCCGGCCGTCGTCGAGCAACTCCAGCCAGGGGGCCTGTTGCTCGCCCCCATCGGCGGCGACCAGCAGCGCCTCGTCGAGGCCCGGCGCCGCGCCGACGGCTCGCTGTCGGCCGAGACCCACGGCCCCGTCCGGTTCGTCCGGTTGCAGTAGCGCCCCAGTGGGCGCGTCATTGATATAGTTCCGGTCGAACATTCAGTCATGGACCCGGCGGTACTGCGGGACGACATGGTCGCGAGCCTGGAACACGACAGCAAGGGCGTCGTGCACAGCGACTGGCTCTCGGCCGCGATGCGAGCGGTGCCGCGCGAGGCGTTCGTCGGCGAGGAGCAGGCTTACTCCGACCGGCCGTTCGAGCGCCTCGGCACCCGCGTGCTCGCACCCAACACCGCCGCACGGCTCCTCGAGGCGCTGGACCCGGACGCAAGCGACACGGTGCTGGTCGTGGGGGCGGGCGTGGGCTACACTGCCGCCGTACTCGCCGAACACGTCGGCGCGGCCAACGTCCAGGCCATCGACATCACCCGGCGGCTGGTCATCGAGGCGCGCTCGAACCTCGCGGAGGCGGGCTACGAGGGTGTGCTCGTCGACTGTCGCGACGGTGCCGGCGGCCTCCCGGAGTACGCCCCCTACGACCGGATCCTGGTGGAGGCGGCGGCCATCGAACCGCCGCGAGCGCTGCGCGAGCAGCTGTCGCCGGACGGACGGCTGGTGATGCCGCTCGGAGCCAGCCAGCAGGCACTCGCCATCGTGACGCCCGACGGCGTCGACCAGCGTCTGGGGAGCGTCGCGTTCAAACCGATGCTCGTCGAGGGCGAGCAGGCCGACACCGTCGAGCGCAACCGGACGCGGCGCGAGGACCGCGAACACGCCCGGCGGTCGGCCCAGTCCCGGAACGGCTGGGAGCAGGAGTGGATCGACTGGGACCGGTAGTCCGGTCACGACCGGACCACCAGGAGCGCCGTGTTCGACCGGTCGTCCCGGTAGTTGCTCCCCGCGGGCGGTTTCACGTCGAACCTGACGGTTCCCTCGCCCTGGTTCTTCTCCAGCGTGGGCGACAGCGCGAGCGTCGCCGTCCCGGTGGCGTTCGTCTCGGCCGTCGATACCCCCGAGAGCGACGCCGTCCCGCTCTTTGCGACCACCGTCGCCCCGGCGACCGGTCCCCCGTCGGGGTCGACGACGGTGACGGTCACGTTCTGTGACCCCGGCGAGGTCACCTCCGGAACGGGTTCGACGTCGACCTCGGTGACCTGTAGCGTCTCCATCCCGGAGATGGTGCTCATCATCACGCTCAGGCAGGCCACGCCGACGACGAGCGCGATGACCAGTCTGATGGGCAGTCCCTCGATGGCGCGGTCGTCGCGCCACAGCGCCTCGAACATGGACCGGTCTGGGCCCGGGTTCCTACTTGAACCCTCGGACGGAGATTCAAGTATCGGGACGGGACCAGGCCCCCCTATGGTCGTCATCGGACGCGAGACGGGACGCGGGGACGGGCCGGTCGCCCCGCTGGGGCGGTACCGGGCGCGAGACGGAAGTCACGGGGCACGCGTAACACTCGACGTCGACCGGCCACACCTGGGACTGGTCGTCGGCAAGCGCGGCACCGGAAAGTCCTACACGCTCGGGGTCCTGCTGGAGGGGCTGGCCGCGGCCGAGGGGGTGACGCCGGTAGTCGCCGACCCGATGGGCGCCTTCGGCGGGCTCGCCGGCGCGGAGCCGCACATCGAGGCACGCCGGGTCGACCCGCAGGTTCGGGCAGACAGCCTCGGCCCACGCCAGTGGTGTACCGTCCTCGACCTGGCGCCCGACGGCGGCGCCGGCGCGCTCGTCTGGCAGGCCGCCAGCGAGTGTGCGACGCTCGCGGCGATGCGGGAGTGGGTCTCCGCGAGCGACGCCGCCCCGTCCGCTCGCCGGGCGGCGGCGAACCACCTCGACCTGGCGGCGTCCTGGGACGTCTTCGACCCCGACGGGCTGGGCGCCGGGGGGCTGTGTGCCGACGAGGTGACCGTCCTGGACCTGACCGGCCTCCACAGCGGCCCGGCCGGCGCGGTCCTCGCGGCCGTCGCCACCGTCCTCTACGACGCCCGGGTCGCCGATGCCACCGACCGTTTGCCCTGGCTGCTCGTCGACGAGGCCCACGCGTTCACCGACGGTGCCGCGGCCCGCCCACTCCGGCGCCTGGTCACCAGAGGGCGCCAGCCCGGCGTCAGCTGCTGGCTGGCGACGCAGCGACCCAGCGCGCTCCCGGCCGTCGCCGTCTCGCAGGCCGACCTGCTGGTCGCGCACCACCTGACGAGTCGGGCGGACCTCGACGCGCTGGCAGCGGCGCGACCGACCTACCTGGCCGAGGGCCTATCGGCGGGTCTGCCGGCGGAGACGGGGACGGCGCTGGTCGTCGACGACGCCACCGAATCGGCGCACACCGTCCGGGTTCGCGAGCGCGAGACCCCACACGAGGGCGAGAGTCCCTGCGCGTCCGCACTCACCGACGGTGACGGCCGCCCGTCGGCCCGAGCGGCGACCGACCGCAACTGACGAATACCGCGCGGCTGTGTCCCCAGCAATGAGCGAGTCACACACCCTCTCGCGGGCCGAACCGCTCTTGCTCGTGGCCGTCGGCGGGTTCGTGGGGGCCGTCCTGCGCCACGCGGTGTCGGTCTCGGCACCCGGCCTGGGGGTAGTCGAGGGTGCCGTCGTCGGGACGCTGGCCGTCAACGTCCTGGGGAGCTTCGCGCTGGGGGTCCTGCTGTACGAGGCCCACCTGGCCGACACGCTGTCGGCGGAGACCCGGCTGGTGCTCGGGACGGGCTTTCTCTCCTCGTTTACCACCTACAGCACCTTCGCCGTCCAGACCAGCGACCTGGCGCCGGCCTTGGCGGTCGGGAACGTCGCCGCGAACTACGCGCTGGCCTTCCTTGCCGTCGTCGGAGGCCGACTCGTCGCGAGGTGGCTGTCGTGAACCCCCTGCTACTGGTCGGGGCGGGCGGCGTCGCGGGCGCGCTCGGACGCCACCTCGTGGGCACACGCCTGGAACGCGACCGGGCCGACACGCTGGCTGTGAACGTCCTCGGGAGCGTCCTGCTGGGCGCGCTGGTCGCCACACCGATCGACGAGAGTGCCCTGCTGGTCGTCGGGACGGGGTTCTGTGGCGCGTTCACGACGTTCTCGTCGTTCGCCTTCGAGACGGTTCGCCTGGCCGAACTCGGCCACCCGCGGGCGGCGGGCCTGTACGCCAGCGGGACGCTGCTCGCGGCGCTGGTCGGGGTCACAGCCGGCGGGGCAATCGCCGTCGTCCTGTGGTAGGAGAGTCAGTCGGCGGTCGAATCCGCGTCCTCGGCGGAGATGTGCCCGACCTCGGCGACCGAATCGTCGCCGACGGCCGTCTGTACCTTCCCGACGACCACGGCGAGGACGTAGATTGCGACGGCCACGAGGACGATGACGCCCCCGGCTGTCGCCCCGCCGTAGTACGAGACGCCGATGCCCAGCAGGACCGCGAGTTCGGCGAGGACGACCGAGACCAGCAGTGACTGGGAGAAGCTGCGGGAGACCTGGGCCGCGCCGGCGACGGGGACGACCAGCATCGCGGCGACCAGGATGACGCCCATGATCTGCATCGCGCCGACGACGACCAGCGCGGTGAGCATCACCATGATGCGGTTGTACCAGCCGACCGAGAGCCCGGAGACGGCCGCGGCCGTCTCGTCGAAGGTGACATAGAGCAGCTGGTTGCGGGTGACCGCGACGGTCACGACGATGACGGTAAAGAGGACGAGCAGGATGGCGGCGTTCTCCATCGACACCGTCGAGAGGTTGCCAAAGAGGAACTGGTTGATGCCGACCGCCAACCCGCCGGCGTTGAGGCTGATGAGGACGGTCCCCAGCGCGAACCCCGTCGAGAGGACGATGGCCATCGAGACGTCGTTGTAGGCGTCGGTCGCCTCGGAGATGAGTTCGATGAGCAGCGCCGCCAGCATCGCGACGACCACGGCCGTCAGATACGGCGAGACGCCGAGGCTGAAGACGCCGTTGAGAAAGAGGCCGACGGCGACGCCCGCGAAGGCGGTGTGGGCGAGCGCGTCGCCGATGAGCGCCAGTTGCCGGTGGACCAGGAAGGTCCCGATGAGCGGCGCCATCACGCCGATGCAGAGCCCGACGAGGATGGCGCGGTGCATGAAGCGGTACTGGAGCAGCTCCAGCCCCGTCACGCCGGCGACCCAGAACAGCAGGTCCGTCCACAGCTCCAGCAGCAGGTACAGGGGCCAGAGGACCGAATCGAGCGGGCTCGACTGGAGTGCGACGAGCAGGAGGCTCATCAGGCATCACCGCCGACGGCCATCGCCGTGCCGAACGCGCGGGCCAGCGCGTCGCTGTCGACGAACTCGGCGGTGGGCCCGTCGAAGTAGACCTCGCGGTTGAGACAGACCACCCGCTCGGCGTGGTCCGTGACCGCGCGCAGGTCGTGTTCGATGAGCAGGATGGTGATACCGTCGTCGTGCAGCGAGTCCAGCAGGTCGTAGAACGCCGCGACCGACTCGGCGTCGACGCCGACGGTCGGTTCGTCCAGCACGAGCAGGTCCGCCTCGCCGGCGAGCGCCCGGGCGATAAAGGTCCGCTGGCGCTGCCCGCCCGAGAGCTGGGTCACCCGGCGGTCGGCGAAGGCGGCCATCCCGACGGTCTCGAGCGCCCGGTCGACGATGCGGGCGTCGTCTTTCGAGAGGCGCCCGAACCCGACGTGGGGGAACCGCCCCATCTTCACGACCTCCCGGACCGTGATGGGCATCTCCTTCGAGGCGCTGGCCTCCTGGGCGACGTAGCCGATGCGCGCCCCGTCGTCGAACCGGTGGGCCGGCTCGCCGAACAGCCGCGCATCTCCCGAATCCGGCCGTTTCAGGCCGAGCAGCAATCGCATCAGGGTCGACTTCCCGGAGCCGTTCGGGCCGACGACGGCGACGTACTCGCCCGGATCGATGCGCAGCGAGACGTCCTCGACGACGGGCGTGGCCGTGTAGCCAAAGGACACGCCGTCGAGTTCGGCGACCGGAGCGTCGGGGTCGGTCATTCGAAGTTCCGCCACCGTTCGTTCCAGCCGTCGATGCCGACATCCTCGGGCGCCGTGTTGCCCAGGACGACCTCGAAGGTGGGCATGTTGACGTTGTCGGCGATGTCCTCGTACCCCCAGCCACGCTCGACCCAGTCCTCGCGGACGCCCGCGTAGGGCGTGACGGGGTAGTAGGCCTCGACGGCCGTCTCGGCCAGCAGCTGCTGGGCCGGTCGGCGCGTCTCGAAGACGGCCGCGCCGATGTAGCGGATGTCGTTCTCGTCGATGACCCGCTTTGCCTCGGTGATGTCCGACGGGCGGACGTCGCCGCTGGCGGCGAGGTTGACGACGAGCGGGCGCATCCGGACGCCGTACCTCACACCGACGTACTGGAAGGCGTTGTGAGCCGCCAGCTGGACGACGTCGCGGTCGGCGGCCTCGAAGATGCGCCGGTAGTCGGCGTCGATACGGTCGAGCACGTCCGACTTGTACGTCGCGGCGTTCTCGCGCAGCGTCGCCTCGTGGTCGGGCGCGAGTTCGACCAGTCCCGCGGTGATGTTGTCGACGGACTGCTTCGCGCGCAGCGGGTCGAGCCAGAAGTGCGGGTCCTTCCCGCGGCCCTCACCGACACCCTCCTCCTCGGGGTCCAGACTCGCCGCCAGGTCGACCAGTTCGACGCCCTCGCGGACGTTGATGGTCATGGTCTCGGCGTCGTCGTCCTCGAGCGTCTGGATGGCGCGGTCGGCCCACGGCTGGAAGTCCGGCCCGACGTGGATGAACGCGTCCGCCTCGATGATGTCGCGCGTGATGCTCGCGTTGGGCTCCCAGCCGTGCCCGTGCAGGCCCGTCGGGACGAGGTTGCGCACCTCGATTGGCGTGTCGCGTGCGATCGTCCGGGCGAAATCGTAGAAGCTGAAAAAGGAGGCGACGGCGACGGGGCCCGACTCGTCGCTCGTCGTCCGCCCGCCACCGGAGCTGTCGCCGACACAGCCGGCGACGGCGCCGGCGAGCAGCGAGCCGCCGGCGGCGAGTGCCTGTCGGCGCGAGAGTCGTCTGTCGGGTCCGGACCGCGTATCGGGAGTCGTCATTGCCTGATAGACTACGGCGAAGTAATTAATAGTTCTGCTCTAAGTATGAGATTAGACTGATCTAATCCACCGTCCCGGCAGGAGCCTCGCCGTCGGTGGCACAGTCCTCAAGACGCCGGTGCCCGTACGTGGCGTATGGACCCAGCGGAACTCCGCGCGTCGATACCGGCACTGGAGCGGTGTACGTACTTCAACACGGGCGCGAGCGGCCCGAGTCCCCGCAACGTGGTGGGTGCCGCGACCGACTTCCTGGAGCATCACGCCTTCGAGGCCCCGGCCGGGCAGGGGCCCTACGACGTCGCCTGGAGCGAGCTGGCCGCCGCCCGGGAGGTCGTCGCGGGCCACGTCGGCGCCGCCCCCGAAGACGTCGCGCTGACCCGGAGCACGGCCGACGGGGTCAACCTCGTGGCCTGTGCCATCGACTGGCAACCGGGCGACGTGGTCGTCCGGACCGACCTGGAACACCCCGCCGGGACGCTCCCGTGGGACCGCCTGGCCGACACGCACGACGTGGAGGTGCGGGTCATAGAGACCGAGGACGGCCGGCTGGACATAGACGAGGTGAAGGCGACGGTGGCCGACGCGCGCCTGGTCTCGCTGAGCTCGCTCACCTGGACCCACGGGACGCGCCTGCCGGTCGGCGAGGTGGTCGATATCGCCCACGACGCCGGCGCGCAGGTGCTCGTCGACGCCGTCCAGTCGCTCGGCCAGCACCCGGTCGACGTCACCGAGTGGGGCGCGGACTTCGTCGCGATGGCGGGCCACAAGTGGCTGCTGGGGGTGTGGGGCAGCGGCGTCCTCTACGTCGACCCCGCGGCCCACGACCGGTTGCGCCCGCGCCGCATCGGCTACCGGAGCGTCACCGACCCCACCGCGCCCGACTACACCTACCACGCGGGCGCCCGCCGCTTCGAGGTCGGGACGACCCAGCCCGCCCCGTACGCCGCGCTGGCCGAGGCAATCGAGACCATCGAGGCGGTCGGTCTCGACACCGTCCAGTCCCGCGTCGCCGACCTGACCGACCGGCTCAAGGCGGGACTGGGCGACCGTCTGGTGAGCCCACGGGAGTACGAATCCGGCCTCGTCTCGTTTACTGCCGAGGACCCCGCGGCGACCGTCGAGCGCCTCGCCGAGGACGGCATCGTCGCCCGGTCGCTGCCCCACCCCGACGTCGTCCGCGCGTCGGTCCACGTGTTCAACACCCGCGAGGACGTCGACGCCCTGCTCGAGCGGGTGTAGCCCCCACGCTCATTGTCCGGGCGCGCGACGGTCGAGTATGGACGAACGGCACGTCGTCACCTGCTTCCTGCGGAACGCGGGCGAGGTACTGCTCCTGTGCCGGAGCGACGCCGTCGGGTCCTACCGGGGCCAGTGGGGTGGGGTCGCGGGCCACGTCGCCGACGACGCGGGACGCGACCGCGACCCGGAGACGGCCGCGCGCGCCGAGATCGCCGAGGAGGTCGGGCTGGCCCACGCGGTGACGCTCGTGCGCGCCGGCGAGGCGTTCCCGGTCGCGGACGAAGGGCGCGGGACCCGGTGGGTCGTCCACCCGTTCCTCTTCGACTGTGCCTCGCGGGCCGTGACGACGAACGAGGAGACGACCGAGGTCGCGTGGGTCGCCCCGCCCGAGATACGCCGCCGCGAGACGGTCCCGCGCCTGTGGACCTCCTACGACCGGGTGCGGCCCCGCGTCGCGACGGTCCGCGACGACACGGCCCACGGGTCGGCCTGGCTCTCGCTGCGCGCGCTCGAGGTGCTCCGAGACGAGGCCGCCCTGGCGGTCGCGGGGCACTGGGACGACCTGGAGACCGCAGAGCGGACCGGCGACGACTGGGCGGCCCTGACCGACCTGGCCGGGCGCCTGCTGGACGCCCGTCCGTCGATGGCCGTCGTCGCGAACCGCGTGAACCGGGCCGTGGTCGCCGCCAGCGACGAGCGTACCCTCGCCGCCCTCGAACACGCCGCGACGGGGGCTATCGAGCAGTCGATCGAGGCCGACGCCGACGCCGCCACGCTGGCCGCCGAGCGACTGCCCGACAGGGTGGCGACGCTCTCCCGGTCGGGGACCGTCGCGGACGCGATTCGCCGGGCCGACACCGAGGGCGTCCTGGTCGCCGAGTCCCGGCCGGGCGGCGAGGGCGTCGGCGTCGCCGCGTCGCTGGCCGACGGCCACGACGTGACGCTGACCACGGACGCCGCGTTCGCCTTCGAACTCGCCGACTGGGACGCCGGCGCGCTGCTCGTCGGCGCCGACCGGGTCCTCCCGGACGGCCACGTGGTCAACAAGGCCGGGACCCGGGCGGCCGCGCTTGCGGCCGCCCACGACGGCATCGACGTCTACGTCGTGGCCGCCAGCGACAAGGTGGCGGCGACGGCCGACTACGACCTGGAACCGCGCGGTGCCGGCGAGGTGTACGACGGCGACGCCGACCTCGCGGTGGCGAACCCGACCTTCGACGTGACGCCGGCCGACGCGGTGACGGGGGTCCTCACCGAGCAGGGCGAACTGGACGGCGCGGACGTGGCGATCGTCGCCGCGGCCCACCGCGAGTGGGCGGCCTGGCGCGGGTGAGTCCGGTCACTGCTCGTCGAGGACGACGGGGACCCCCGCCTGTGCCACGTCGGCGGCGAACGCCCGCGAGTCGGCCCGGAGCGTCGAGAAGGTGTTGTAGTGGACCGGCAACACGAGGTCCGGCCGGATGGTCGCCGCCAGCGCCGCCGCCTCCCTCGCGTCCATCGTGAAGCGCTGGCCGATAGGGGGACAGAACAGCGAGACGTCGACGGTCCGGTGGCCCGGCAACACGTCGGTGTCGCCCGGCCAGAAGACGCGGGTCCCCTCGACGTCGACCAGGAAGCCACAGCCAAAGCCCTCCGGGTGGTACGGCGTGCCGTCGGGTCGGGTGTGGGGGCCGTCGGGTTCGTTGTACGCCGGCGTCGTCCACACCGGCACGTCGCCGACGGTGACCTGGTCTTTCATCCCGACCTCCCGGACGTCGTAGGGAAGGTCGAGTATCGGGTCGAGGTCGCGTTCGACGTCGCGTCCCTCGATACCCTCGAAGGCGACGACTGTCGCGTCGTCGCTCGCGACCCGTTCGATGCCGTCCGGGTCGTAGTGGTGGACGTGCGAGACACAGACGACGTCGCCGTCCTCGGGGCGGTAGTCCCGCGACGGTGGGTGGCCCAGCGACTCGTCGTCGGGCTCCCACTCCCCGGTCAGCACCCCGTAGCGGCCGGGATCCAGATAGACGACCGAGTCCGCCCCGGCGAGTCGGAGCGTCGCGTACCCGAGCCACCTGACGGTGAGGCCGTCGTGCCGAACGGTCATTGGACCACCTACGCGAGGGGACAGGAATAAGTCGGCGGTTTCGGGGCGCAGGCGGTCGGTCAGTAGATGAGTTCGGTGCTCGACTCGGTCATATAGAGGGTGCGGGCGGCGATGTTGACCGCGTGGTCGCCCACCCGTTCGAGGTCGCGAATGGTCAGGAGGACGCGAGAGACGTCGTCGAGAAGCTGCTCGACCGACCAGAGGTCGTCGTCGGCCTCGCGCTCGATGAGGTCACGCGCGACCGTCTCGCTCGCGGACTGACAGAGCGCGTCGAGGTCGTCGTCGGCGGCGGCGATAGCCCGACACGCCTCGGCGTCCTCGTCGGCGTAGGCGTCCAGACTCCGCTCGAACGCCCCGAGGGCGTCGCGGCCGATGTCGTCGATGGCCACCTCGGGGACGAGGCCCGCGTTCGCGGCCGTCGCGTAGCCAGCGAGGTTCGTCGCGAGGTCGCCGATACGCTCGATATCGGTGAGTATCTTGAACGAGGCGGCCACCAGCCGGAGGTCGCTCGCGACGGGCTGCTGGAGGGCAAAGAGGTCGATACAGCGGTCCTCGAGGGAGAGATACAGGTCGTTCACTTCGTCGTCGCCCTCGATCACGCGACGAGCGAGGTCCTCGTCACCGGACGCCAGACTGTCGAGCGCCATCTCCAGCCGGTCGGCGACGAGCGAGCCCATCGCGAGCACGTCTTCCTGGAGGTCCGAAAGGGTCGCCTGGTAGGGCTCTCGTGGCATCGTGCTTACCCGAACTTGCCGGTGACGTAGTCCTCGACCCGCTGACTCGCCGGGTTCTCGAATATCTTGTCCGTGTCGTCGTACTCGACCAGTTCGCCGCCGGTGAGGAAGACGGCGGTCTGGTCGGAGATGCGGGCCGCCTGCTGCATGTTGTGCGTGACGATGACGACGGTGTAGTCCTCGGCGAGCTCGGTGACGAGGTCCTCTATCTTCGAGGTGGCGATGGGGTCCAGCGCCGACGCCGGCTCGTCCATCAGGATGACCTCGGGGTCGGTCGCCAGCGCCCGGGCGATACAGAGGCGTTGCTGCTGGCCACCGGAGAGCCCCAGTGCGTTGTCGTCAAGCCGGTCGCTGACCTCGTCCCACAGCGCGGCCTGCTTCAGCGAACGCTCGACGAGTTCGGTCTCCTCGGCCGTGTCGTCGCGCCCGAACAGGCGTGCGAGCAGGCCCTTGTTGATGTCGCCGTGCTTGCGCGGGCCGTAGGAGATGTTGTCCCGGATGGACTTGGGGAACGGGTTGGGCGACTGGAAGACCATCCCGACGCGCTTGCGCAGTTCCACGAGGTTGGCGTTCGAGTCGTATATCTCCATGTCGTCCAGTTCGACCGAGCCCTCGATGCGCGCGGCCTTGATGCGGTCGTTCATCCGGTTGAGACACCGCAGGAAGGTCGACTTCCCGCAGCCCGAGGGGCCGATGAGCGCCGTGACGCTGTTTTCGGGGATGTCCATCGAGACATCCTTGATGGCGTGGTCGTCCCCGTACCAGACGTTGAGATTCTCGACGGAGAGCTTCGCCTGCCCGTCGAAGCGGTAGTCGGTCCACTCCGCGCGGACCTCCTCGTCGGTCTCGCCGGCGGTCGTCGTGGTCGTCTGGCTCGCGGTGCTCGCGGGTTCGGTGTCTGTCATTGAATCACTCATAGTTCAGTTTCCTCCTGAAGTAGGTCCGGGCGACGATACCGACGGCGTAGAACGTCAGCACCACCATCAGCAGGATGAAGGCCGTCGCCCACCCCATCGAGGGCGATCCGCTGACGCCGGCCGCGATGACGGCCCACACCTGCGTCGGCAGCGAGGCCGAGGCCGAGAGCAGCGCCTCGTTGGCCACGAACGGGGGTTCCGCCATGAAGCGGAAGCCCTGGATGACCTGGGCCGACTCGGTGGCGTTGAGCGTCGAGCCCAGCACCAGGATGAGCGGGGCCGTCTCGCCGGCGATGCGGCCGACCCCGAGGATGACGCCGGTGATGACGCCGGGCATCGCCGCCGGGATGACCACGCTGCGGATGGTCTCCCACTGGGTCACACCCAGTGCCGCGCTGGCGTCGCGGTACTCGTCGGGGACGGCCTTGATGGCCTCCCGCGAGGTGATGAGCACCAGCGGCAGGAGCATGAAGCCAAGCACGAGCATCCCGGCCAGCAGCGACTCGTCGCCGCCGATGCGCGGGATGAGGAACGCGGCGCCGAACAGGCCGAAGACGATGCTCGGCGTACTCCAGAGTGCGTTCGTGGCGACCTCGACGAGCGCGGTGAACCGACCCTGCTCGGCGTACTCGGTGAGGAACACGGCGGCCCCCAGCCCGAGCGGGACGGCAAAGAGCGTCGCGCCGACGACCAGCCACACCGTGCCGACGATGGCCGGCATGATGCCGCCGGGTTCCGCGCCCAGCGGGATGTACGCCTGCATCACCATCGGCCAGGCGAACGACCCGGCGTTGGCGACGGCGAGGCCCACGACGAACAGCGGGACGCCGGTGACGGCCACGTGCAGGCCGACCAGCGCGAGGAATCCGGACGCCCCCGCGAGCGCGAGGCGCGTCTCCTCGGCGAGCAGCCGCCGGCGGAGCGTCTCGTCGCTGTTCCGCCGGGCGAAGACCGTGAGCGCGGCCGTCGCGAGCGACCCGGCGGCGCCGAGCAGCCCCATCGCCGGCACGGCGTTGACCGGGCCGAGACTCGGAGCGACCTGGGCGACCGGCTGGAGGAAGAGGACGGAAGTCAGCAGCGCGAGGCCGCCGAAGACGCCCAGCGTGAACAGCTGGGCCCGGTCCTGGGCGCGGGCGCCGAGGTCGCCGTCGCCGACGAGGACGCCGGCCAGCGGGAGCACGGCCAGGCCGCCGGCCGCGAGCGCGCCCAGGTAGACGGCGGCCGTTCCGACCGTCGCCCCGAGCGGGAGGCCGAGCGGCGTCGGACCACCGACCAGGAAGACGAAGACGAGCGCCGCGACGGCGAACACCGCCGCGGGGACGGCCCGGCGGGTCAGTTCGGCGCGGTCGAAGCGACTGCCGACCCCTCGAAGCGAGCCGTAGCGGCGGAAGAAGTAGACGAAGAGCAGGAGCGCCGGACCGACGAGCACCAGCGAACCGACGGTCGTTTCCGGCGTCACCGCGACAGCGGTGTCGAGCGGTTTCTCGGCCCGGTTGACGAGCACGAAGTAGACAAACTCGTAGGCGAGCGCGTTGCCCGTGACGAGCACCGAGAGGAGGACGGCGGCGACGGAACCGACCGCCGCGAGCGGGAGGAGCCGCAGGACCTGCCGGGCCCCACTGTGCCACTCGCTGGTCCCCGCGGGTGTGCGGGCGATATGGAGTGCCCCGACCAAGAGCGGCGAGAGGAGGACGAGGGCGGCCAGCGCGCCGATCGAGAGGCCGTGGAACGCGAAGCCGACGCCTTTCACCGTCACGAACACCACGATGGTGGCCATGACGGCGAGCATCAGGAACGCGTTCAGGTTGATGACGAGGAACGCGCCGTACTCCCGACCGCGGGCACCGAAGCCCGCGCGGGCCTTCGCGGCCGACCAGGCAGCGAGCACCGAGGAGAACAGCACGAAGACGGGAACCATCGCGGTCCCGGTGAAGCCACCGGAGAGGGTTTCCGGGTTCCACTGCCAGGAGACGCCGAGCACCGACGTGGCGATCACCGCGCCGAGCAAGCCGACGACGAGGGCCGTCGGCAGCGTCGACCCGAGGTCCTCGCGCGGGAAGATGGCGAGTGCCGCCATCGCCGCCCCGGCGGCGAGCGAGACGACCGGCCAGAGTATCGACTCGAAGCCGACGAGCGCCCCGCCGAGCGCCCCGCCGATGGCGAGGCCGATGACGCCGTAGGCGCCCCCGGCGAGCAGGCCGGCGCTCATGTTCGGTTCCGTGTCGACGAGTTCCAGGCGCGAGACGACGCCGGCGGTCGCGACGGCTACGGCCTCGAAGACCAGGACGAGGCCCAGCAACGTCGCCAGCGAGACGCCCAGTCCGTAGGCGAGGACGGTCAGGGCGAGCGTCGTGACGAGCAGTCCGAAGCCGATGCCACGGACGCGCTGTGAGGTCACGGGGACGACGTTCGTGTAGGAGGCGAGGCCGACGATGCCGACGCCGCCGACGACGACGGCCAGCAGCGTCAGGAAGAACCCCCCGAGGATGGTCCCGCTCGCGTCGAGCGCGACGATGTTGACCAGCGAGAGCAGGGCGACGGCGAAGCCGACGATGGTGAGTGAGATGGCGGCATCGACGCCCCTGTCGTAGACGTTCGATTCGGCACTGACCAGCGTGTTCTCCGATGCGTACGCGTCGCTCATTGTTGCCCCTTCAGTTTCGCTTCCATCTGCTGTTCGATGTACTGGGAGACGATGCTCATGCCGGCGACGATGACGAACAGCATGACGCCGGCGACGAAGAGCACGTCGATGGTGCTCTCGGAGGCGCTCCCGTACTGCGTCGCGATGAGGCTCGTGAGGGTCGCGTTCGCGTCGAAGATGTCGAAGAGCGGGTCGGCGAACGTGGTCCCCGAGGCCATGATGGCGGCGACGGCCATCGTCTCGCCGATGGCCCGGCCGAGCCCCAGGATGATCCCCGCGGAGATGCCCGAGAAGGCGGCGGGGATGGAGATGCTCTTCATCGTCTGCCACTCTGTCGCGCCCATGGCGATCGAGCCGTCACCCATCGCACTCGGGACGCTCGACAGGGCGTCCTCGCCGACCGAGACGACAGTCGGCAGCGCCATGATGCCGACGACGATCCCGGCGATGAGGAAGCTGGCCCCGTCGTCGAGGAAGTTGACCTGGATGAAGCTGTTGAGGACCTGGAAGCCGATGAACCCGTAGACGATGGAGGGGATGCCGGCGAGGATCTCGACGCCGGGCTTGACGACCTCGCGCAACCCGTCGCTGGCGACTTCGGCGATGAAGAGCGCGCCGAAGATACCGAGCGGCCCCGCGACGGCGCCAGCGATGATGGTCACCAGGACGGTCCCCCAGATCATCGGAATCAGCGAGTAGGCCCCACTGAGGGGGTTCCAGAACGTCGAGTCGCTCGGCAGGACCGTCTCGAGCCAGAAGAACCAGCGCGCCTGCCCGTTCTTCTCGGGGATGAGCACGAGCCCGAGGCCGTGTTCGAGGAAGGCAGGAAGCGCACTCAAAAAGAGGAAGATGGTGATAAACGCGACCGTCAGCACCGTCAATACGGTCGCCAGCAGTGTGAGCAGTCGGGCGATTTCAGCCTGATACGTCGTCCAACCGATAGCGGTCACGAAGACGAACGCCCCGAACACCGGGATGGCGAAGACCGGCCGAAAGAGGAAGGCCAGAAGTAACGCGACCAGCGTCACCGCAGAGGCACCGACGGCCAGTAACGACCCATCAGATGCGTCTCCGCCGAGTATCGTCTCGCGTGCCGTTCCCCTGACCTCGTCCATCATTTCGTGTAGTACCAAACGTTCACGGTATCAAAAGTTCACTGTATTTGGTTCGGCGGGAGTTCGTCTTGCGGGCACAGACCGACACGCGGATGGCCCGGGAGGGGCCAAAGCGGTTGCGCTTAGACCTGGTCAGGGAGCTTCGCCATCTGCTCTTCCTGTCGGCGTTTGCCGAGTGCGAAGTAGTTGTTCGGCGAGACGAAGGTGTCCTGCCCGAAGTCAGAGAGGACCATGTTGATGACGGCGGCCTCCTTCTTCGAGGTGCCCTCCCACGTGTAGCAGTGGAGGTCACGCGAGAGCGGGTACGCCTTCGAGTCCAGGCCGTTCTGGTCGTCCTGGTAGGCGTAGGTCGTGCCCTCCCACTCGAGGGCGACGGGTGCGAGACCGTTCGTGTTGATGAACGCGAGCGCGAGGTAGGAAATCGCGTTGTCGGCCTGCGCGATGGCCTGGGCGAGGCGCTGGTTCTGCCCGTAGCGGTTGGCGACCGAGGTGTCCTCTTCGGGGTTGCCGAAGACGTTGCTCACGAAGGACGTTCGAGTACCCGAGCCCTTGACGCGGGCGAGGACCTGCACTTCGCGGTCCGGGAGGCTGCTGTCGATCTCCTGCCAGTTGTCGATTCGACCCTTGTAGAGGTCCTTGAGCTGCTGGCCGGTGATCTTCTCGAGGCCGGCGTCGGCGATCTCCTGGGAGACGACCAGCGGCTGACCGTCCACACCGACGACGTGGTCGATGAAACTGTCGTAGGAGTCGCGGTCCGGGAGCTCGTCCTCGACGTTCCCGGAGGAGTTGCCGATGTCGTGCTGGCCGTTCATGACCTTCTCGACGCCGGTCCCGGAGTGGGACAGACCGACGGTGAACTGGAACGGCGGGTCGCCGTCCCCGCCCGGCTCGAAGCCGTAGAGGCTGCCCCAGTAGTCGGCCAGGTTCAGGTCCGTGTCGATGTCGTACTCGCCGTGGGGCCAGTACTCGGAGTCGGAGGCCGGCCGGTTCGCGTTCCAGTAGGACGCGGCCGTGTTCATGATGGGGTAGACCGTCGACGAGCCGCCGGATTCCAGCGGGGAGATGCTCCCGGAGGAGCTGCCCGAGTCGTCGGAGCTGTCGGTCGATGCCTCGGTCTCCGGCGCCTCTGTCTCCTCGGAGCTACCGTCGGAGCTGCCATCGGAACTACCGCCGGAGCCGCCGTCGCCGCTGGAACAGCCAGCGACGGTTGCGACGCCGGCCGCTCCGGTCGTCGCGATGAACTTGCGCCGCGATACGCGGTCTGAAAGACGGTCTGAGTCGTGCGCCATCACCAGATAGACGGGGACGGTGTATTAAACGGGTTTATAATATGGATACGGTCAGGTATATCCACTATATAGTATTTTCAATTATATATAGCCAATGGGGACAACTCGCGTCGGTGGCACTCACTCCCCCCGTTCCAGGACCGGTGGGAGGTCGACCTCGTCCTGGTAGTCCTCGGCGACGTCGCGCAGCGACTCGGCGGCCGCGCGGCCGAAGCGGTCGACGTACGCCCGTGCGAGCGCCCCGACGACCTCCGTCTCGTGGCCGTTGATCCAGATGGTGCCGGTGTCGACGACGAGGCCGGGCACCGAGTCGGCGATGTCGACGGCGACCGTCCCCCAGACGGCCTTCTGGTCGACGACGATGTCCTCGACGAGCGCGTAGTACGCTTTCGTGTTTGGGCTGGCCATTGGTCCGTGCAGGCGCGGGATTCACCGTGGTTGCATGACGCGGTACACCTGAACGAACCCGAGCCCCAGCAACGCCGTCCCGACCAGGAACAGCGACTGGGTGAGCAGACCCGGCAGTGCCGGGAGGACGCCGAACTCGTGGATGGAGTGGTAGAGCCGCTGGGCCAGGAACGTGACGACGCCCGCGGTGAGCGCGTAGAACGCCCACTCCATGTGCCCGCCACGCATCGCGTCGAGTCCGACGAACGCGACGGCCACCGTCCCGGCCCCGACAAGCAGCTGGAGCACCTCCAGGACGCTGTGTACGACGGTGGTGCCACCGCTGGCCCCACTCGAACTCGAGGCGAGCGCCGGGTCCGCGGCGGCCAGGAGGACGACGAGCGCGCCACCCCCTGCAGCCAGCGACGCCACTGACGGCCAGCCACGACTGTCCTGCCTCTCGGCTTCGTTGCGGGACATACGCGGATGTAGCCCCTGGGGGAACGTGAGCGACGCGACGGCTTGTCGGCCCAGCAAGACGCCACGAACGCTTAAGTATCAGCTCCGGCGGTGTGGGCTGTCCTATACCGTCTCCGGGGGCTGGGCGGGCTCGACGTCGCGAATCTCGAAACGCGCGCCTCCGTCGGCCCCGTTCGTCGCCGTGACCGTCCAGCCGTGCGCGTCGGCGATTCGCCGGACGATAGACAGCCCCAGCCCCGTGCCGTCGTGGCTCGTGGAGTATCCCGACTCGAAGATGCGGTCCCGGGCGTCGTCGGGTAGCCCCGGGCCGGTGTCCGCGACGAAGAACCCGCCGTCGACGTCGCCGACGGTCACGGTCAGCTCGGCCGCGGCGTCGACTGCCTGGACGGCCCCGTTCGTGTGGTCGGCCACGGGGTCGCCGTCACTCCCCGACCGACTCGGCGGGGTCCCGTGTTCCACGCTGTTGCGAAAGAGGTTCTCGAACAGCTGCTGGACGCGACGGGCGTCGGCCGCGACGGTCAGGTCCGTCTCCACGACGAGGTTCGCGTCCGGCGTCTCGACCTGCTTCCAGGCGGCCTCGACGACCGAACGGAGCGACACCGCGTCCGTCTCGCCGACCGTCTCGCCCTGTCGTGCCAGCGTGAGCATGTCGTCGATGAGACGCTCCATGCGTTCGAGGGCGCTGGCCGCCACCGCCAGGTGCTCGCTCTCGCGGTCCATCCGCTCGAGTTCGAGCTGCCCCGACGCCACGCTCAGCGGGTTCCGGAGGTCGTGGGAGACGACGCTGGCGAACTCGTCGAGGCGCTCGTTCTGTCGCTCCAGCTCGGCCTCGTACTCTTTCCGGGCCGTGACGTCCTGGTTTATCGCGACGAAGTGAGCGATGTCGCCGCCGTCGTCCGTGATGGGCGCGATGGTCTGGTTGACGTGATAGCGAGTCCCGTCCCTGCGTTCGTTGACCAGCTCGCCGTGCCAGACCTCGCCGGCGAGAATCGTCTCCCACAGATCCGCGTAGAACGCGTCGTCTTGCGCCCCGGACCGCAGGATGGCCGGGGTCTGTCCCACCGCCGTCGCGGCGTCGTAGCCGGTCTGTGCTTCGAACTCCGGGTTCACGTACTCGATGGTGCCCGACGGGTCGGTCAGACAGATGGCGTGGCCGCCGTGCTCGACGACCTCCCGGAACACTCGGAGCTGCGCACGGCGTCGGCGGTTCTGAGCGTCGTACCACCCGACCACGATGCCGCCAAGACCACCCGCCGTGGCGAAGTTGAGCAGGACGAAGGGGATGTGTTGTAACTGGGCCCCCTCCAGCAGTTGATAGACGACCATTGCCCCGCTGACGACGGTCATCCCGACAGTCCCGAGGACGAACCAGCCGTCGATACGCCGCATCTGGGACGAGGGGACCTCCCGCCACCAGCACCAGTACCCCGCCGCTGCGATGCTGATAGCCAGCAGGAAGGGGAAGACGGCTCCGGACAGGAGCGCCGCCACCCCCATCCCCTCGACGACGTCGGCGACGAGGTGGGGAACCTGGAACGCCGCCAGCAGCAGGCCGGCGCCACCCAGCAGGCCGGCGTACCGCGATCGCCCTCGGTCGTCCGTCCGGCTGTACTCCGGAATCGGTAACTCGGTCGTGCCTGAGTCGAACATGGGTATCACCGACGGCGTCGGGGCGGTCACGACGCCCCAGCCTAGCGATTCCCCCTCGAAGCGGTATATAAACGGGCGCCGGTTTTCCGAGTCTGCAAGTCCGCGGGATGGGGACGTCTCGAGCGCCATCACCGACCGCTGGGGGGACGGTATCGTCTGGGAATCGTCCGAATAGCGGTCGAATCTGCCGTCTTTTCCCAACGCCCTACCCAGAAGGGAGGGGGAGATACCCCCAACTTTAGATCTTTATTTTAGGAGTATGCATGCATAATTGGCAATATCAACCCGTGATTTGATATTTTCATCTTACTTTAGTAGTTTGGATATATTAGAGTGCAATATCGCTATATAATTCGCAGTTATGTATTAAAAACTTCTTTTATAATTTCATATTGACGAAATATAGAATTATTTTCCGAGCGCGTCGATAGCGCGTCTCCTCAGCATTTATGTCATCCCCGCCGGTAGCCAGACACATGAGCCTGTCAGCAGCGTCTCGGGTACCCGCGGTACTCCAGTCGACCCGATCGGACAGTCGTCGCTGGACACCGCGGCGTCCAGTCGAGCGGGGGACACGGACAGCCGGTGCACAGGGCGGACGACCGACGGCGGCCCCTGGATGTGAGACGAATGTCGCCTGACTTCCCGGACGACCAGACGCGCGAGGCAGTGGCCGCGTGCCAGGACCATCTGCCGGCCGAACCGAGCGGCGGCGACGTGGTCTTTGGCTTCGACGGCTACGTCGACAACGTCCGGCAGGCCGGGACGAACGCCGGCGCCTCCGAGAGCGAGCGCATCACGACGCTGAGCGAGTTCGGCGAGCAGATCGTAACCTCGGCGGCCGCCGACAGCTCGCTGGCCATCTCGTGGGAGCGCCACGGGCAGCGAACCGGGGGGCACGTCAGCCACCTCTCGCGCGCGTACGACACCCTCGGGTTCGACCCGACGCTGGTCGGGATGTGTGGCGACCCGGTGCGGGACCTCTTCGCGGCGGAGTTCGCGGACTGTACCATCTACTCCCTGGGCGACCCCGGCATCACGGACGCCATCGAGTTCGACGACGGGAAGCTCATGCTGATGGAGAGCGGCGGTGCCGCGACGCTGGACTGGGCGACCATCACCGACCGCGTCGGCGTCGACACGCTCATCGAGGAACTGGACGGGGCGAAACTGCTCGGCGTCGGCTACTGGGCGGTGATCCCGGAACTCCCCGGCATCCTCGACGGCCTCCGCGAGCAGGTCTTCCCGGCGCTGTCGGCCCCGCCGGAACACGTCCTGCTCGACCCGGCGAACATCCGGGAGATAGACCACGCGGTGCTCGAGTCCATCGTCGCGGCGACGCGCCGCCTGGCCTCGGACGTCGAGGTGACCGTCTCGGCGAACCGCTACGAGACCAAGGAGCTCGCGTCCGTCCTCGGCGCGCACGACGGCGAGGAACTTCTCGCGGACGCGCGCGTGGCGTTCGACTCCCTCTCGGTCGACCGGTTCGTCGGCCACAGCGTGAGCGAGTCCGTCGTCGTCAGCGACGACGGGACGACGAGCGTCCAGGTCACGCCCGTCGAGTCGCCGGCGTTGACCACCAGCGCCGGCGACCACTTCAACGCGGGCCTGTCGCTGGGCCTCGTCGAGGGACTGCCCGAGGACGCCGCCGTCGTCATGGGCAACGCCCTCGCGCGGGAGTTCGTGCGGACCGGCGAGACGCCGACCTACGACGACGTCGCCGCGGCCGTCACGAACTACGGCGAGCAGTTCGCGTAGCACGCAACTGCTATCGGTCGCGCCCGTGAGCAGGCACGGCACTGGCAACGCGCGCCTACCGGGGCGTACAGCGGACGGCACCGCCCTGGTCGACCGTGACTTCGTGGCCGGCATAGGCGAATCGAACGGATAGCGGCGTCCCGTTTTGCCGGGCGGATGCGACGAGAACCTCGAGGACACCCAGGTCGACCGCCTCGTACAGCGGCGGCAGGTCCGTCGGCCGCCGGCCCGTGCGCTCGCCGACGTGCTGTACCACCGCCTCCAGGACGGAGCGTCGCAGGGGCGGTGACCCGTCGCGCCCGTCACTCGTTGTCATTGACCTACGTGGAGTTCCACAACTGTCTATATAAATATATCGTGCACGGTAACAGGTCGGGGCGAGGTAGCGAGAACGGTAGTCGGGAGCGGTGCCGGCCGTCTCTCGGGTACCGTCCACATCACCGACCGGGACGGAAGGAGCGCCGCGACAGAGCCGGGAACCGCGTCGAGACGGTCTGCTCCGGGTCGCTGCAAAGCCGCGCCAGACCGAGAGCGGTTCAGAGGTCCGCCATCAGCCGGCTCCGGAACCGCCGGACGAGAGTGTGAAGCAGGATGGCTTCGAACAGCAGAACGCCATTGATGCGCCCAGGACCGCGCTGCCAGTGTTTACCGTTTCGCCTCTCGCCGACCTAAGAGAACCCGAGCGAATGTTTCTTTACGGAGGACCCGCCATGGGTACCATGGATTGGCAGATGTTAGTACACCACGTCCGAGACGAGCGCCGCCGGGGAGGTGTCCGATGACCCGCTGTCTCGTGCTCGCGGACGACCTGACCGGGAGCTGCGACGCCGGCCACGAGTTCGCGACACGCGACTACGACACCCGGGTCGTCGTCGGTCCGGAGCGTGCGACGCCGGCCGGCGGCGACGTCGTCGTCTCCAACACCGACTCGCGGTACGTGGACCCGGCGCTCGCTGCCGAGCGCGTGCGTGCTGTCCTCGACGCCCACGACCCAGCCGTCGTCTACAAGAAAGTCGACTCGACCCTCCGCGGGAACGTCCGTGCGGAGGTCGAGGCCGCGACGCGGGCGATCGACCCCGCGCTCGTCCTCGTCGCACCGGCGTTCCCGGGCAACGGTCGCCTGACTGCGAGCGGCTACCACCTCGTCGACGGGCGACTGGTGACCGAGTCGCCGCCCGGCGACGACGGGGAGCGGCCGCCGACACACGACGCGCTCCCCGAGCTCTTCGCCGAGAGTCCCTATCCCGTCGAAGCGGTCGGTGTCGAGACCGTCGCGCACGGAACGGACGCCGTCCGCGACACACTGGAACCGCTGGCCGGGGCCGACGGGCCGGTCGTCGTGACCTGTGACGCCGTGACGGACCGGCACCTCGAGGCACTCGCCGCGGCGGCCGAGGCGCTGCCCGAGCGGTGTCTGTACGTCGGCAGCGGCGGGCTCGCCCGCCACATCACCGTCCCGGGCGCGCCGTCCGGTGCGGGCATCGACGTCGACCGGGACCGGACGGTGGTGGGCGTCTCGGGGAGCGTCGCTCCGGAGACGCTCGCACAGCTCGAGGTCATCCCGGCAGCGCTGCGACGACAGCTCGCCGTGGCGGATGCGGTCACCGATCCGGCGGGAGCGGGGGCCGACCTGGCGGCCCGCGGCCGCGCCGCTCTCGACGACCACGGGACGGTCCTGCTCTCGAGTGCCGAGCGGCGCGCCGACGTCGACCGGGCGATGGCCGCCGGCGAGCACGCGGCCGTCGACGGCGCGGCGGTACGCCGACGGGTCGCCGAGGCGCTCGCCGCGGCCGCGGCCGGTGTCGTCGACGAGGGGCGGGCGCCGAACCTCTTCCTGACCGGCGGCGCGACGGCACGGACCGTCTTCGAGGAGCTCGACGCGAAGCGGCTCCGCATGGCCGGCGAGGGGATCGCGCCGGGCGTCCCGCTGGCGACCGTCGAGGGTGGCGTCGCGGACGGGACGGCCGTCGTGACGAAAGCGGGCGGGTTCGGCGGCGAGCAGGCAATCATTAAGTCCCTCGCTCGTCTGGGTCAAGCCGATGAGCGATCGAAGCATCACCGTCGGCGTCACCATGGGTGACCCTGCGGGTATCGGCAGCGAAGTCATCGTCAAATCGTACCCGACGCTCGTGGCGGACGCCACCGTCGTCGTCATCGGGGACGCGACCGTCGTGGAAGACGCCGTCGACCGGTTCGCCCCCGACCTCGAGGTCCGTCGCGTCGACGACCCGCGCGACGCGACGGCCGACCCCGGCGTCGTGCCGGTCATCGACCTCGATAACGTGGCCGACCACGAGTACGGCGAACTCTCGGAGGCCAACGGCGAGGCGAGCCTCGAGTACATCGAGCGCGCGATCGAGCTGGCACAGGCCGGTGCCATCGACGCGATGACCACCGCCCCCATCAACAAGCAGGCGACGAAGATGGCCGGCAGCGAGTACGCGGGCCACACGGGGATGCTCGCGGACCACACCGGCACCGACGACTACTCGATGATGCTCATCGAGGACGACCTGACCGTCACCCACGTCAGCACGCACGTCCCGCTGCGGGAGGCCTGCGACCTCGAGGTCGACGACGTCGCCTCGACCATCGCCGTCACGGACGAGGCGCTGCGCGATCTGGGCATCGACGACCCGTCGGTCGCCGTCGCGGGGCTGAACCCCCACGCGAGCGACGGCGGCCTCCTCGGCGACGAGGAGGCCGAGACCATCGAACCGGCCGTCGAACAGGTCGCCGAGACCGGCGTCGACGTGACCGGGCCGCTCCCGCCGGACACGGTGTACGTCCGGGCCGCCTCGGGCGAGTTCGACTGCGTCGTCTCGATGTACCACGACCAGGGCCACATCCCCATCAAGATGCTCGGGTTCACCGGCGACGGGGACGCCGTGAGCGGCGTCAACGTCACCATCGGCCTGCCCATCATCCGGACCAGCGTCGACCACGGCACCGCCTTCGACATCGCCGGCGAGGGCGTCGCCTCCGAACAGAGCATGATCGACGCGGTGTCGACGGCCGTCAGACTCGCCCGGTAAGCCGGGGCCAGTGCGGGTCGGCGTCCCGTCCCGGCGCCAGTGCGGGTCGGCGTCCCGTCCCGGCGCCTCACCCGCCCTCGAAGACGCCCTCGACGAGCTGGGTCTCCTCGAAGAGGTCGCGGTACTCGTCGGGGACGCGTTCGTCGGTCACGAGGAGGTCGACGTCGTCTATCGACCCGAAGCGACGGAAGCTCTGCTCGCCGAACTTCTCGGCGATGGTGACGACGACGGCCCGTGCCGAGTGCTCGACGACCAGGCGCTTTATCTTCGCCTCGGACTCGTTCGGTGCCGAGAGCATACCGTCGGCCTCGATGCCGTTGACGCCGATGAACGCCAGGTCGAAGTTGGAGTTGCGGATGTACTCCTCGGTCGTCGGCCCGACGAGGGCCTTCGTCTCGTTGCGGTACTCGCCGCCGGTCATCTTCACCGTCCCCTCTGCCTTCGCCAGTTCGAGGAGCAACAGGGGCGAGCTGGTGACGGCGATGGTCGACCGGCCGCCCGGCGCGGCCTTCGCGACCTGCATCGTCGTCGTCCCCGCGTCGTAGTAGACGACGTGACCCTCCGAGATCTCCTCGACGGCCCGATCGGCGATGGCCTGCTTGCGCTCTAAGTGCTGGATGAGGCGGCGATCGAACGACCGCTCGATGCCCACGTCCGTCGTGGGCACGACCCCGCCGTGCGTTCGCTCGACGAGGTTCCGGTCGTCTAAGTCACGGAGGTCACGTCGGATCGTCGACTCGGAGACGTCGAGGTGGTCGGCCAGTTCCTCGACGGAGAGCCCACCGTGTTTCGTGACCAGCTCGGTGATGGACCGACGACGCTTCTCCGGGGTCGTCATGGGACAGCACCTCCGGGCGCGCGTGGGTGGGACGGTGTGGCTGGCATACCTCCGTGTAACGCCGACTGGTATTTACGTGTCTCGCCCGCGTCGGTCGGCGATTACGCGTCGTCCCAGACCTCGTCGACGGACGCCCCATCGTGGACGATCTCGTTGAGCGCGGCGACGGTCCGTTCGGGGTCCGCGGACTTCCAGATGGTGCGGCCGATCATCAGGCCGCGAGCGCCGGACTCCATGGCACCCTCGACGGACTCGAGCATCGCCCGGGTCGTGCCGGTGGCCGGGCCGCCCAGGATCATCACGGGGACCGGGGAGTTCTCGACGAGCGGTTCGAACGTCTCGACGCTGCCGGTGTAGGGCGCCTTGAGGATGTCCGCGCCGAACTCCCAGCCCATGCGCATCGCGTCCTCGACGAAGTCGACGTCCGTCTCCAGTTTCTCCGGGACGCGTCGGCCCCACATGACCGGTTCGACGACCAGCGGGATGCCGGTGCCACGCAGGTCCTCGGCGAGTTCGGCGATGTACTCGACGTTCCGGCGGAACGTCTCGGTGTCGTCGCGGCCGAACACGAGCACCGTCTTGACGCCGACGGGGTCGAGCTCGGCGAGGAACTCGGCGTCGAACGCCGGCGTCCAGAGGTCCTTGTCGTGGTCCCGACCGGGGCTGGTCGACCACGTCACGACGTCGGCGGTGACGACGATGTCGACGTCCGCCTCCTCGAAGCGGTCCTGGTAGTGACGGGCCATGTGTGGCCCGACGAGGACGCCGTCCGGCTGTCCCGCCAGGACCTTGTCGATGGTCTCTACCGGGTTCTTGAATCCGTCAGGTGCACCGAGGCTGAGTCCGTGATCGAGCGCTACGACGACTGCGTTCCCCGACGGGGTGTCGAGGAGTTGCTGTGTGCTCATTGGCTTCAGCTAGTCCTCTGTAAGGCCACGTATAAAACTATTCTCCTGACGGCTCGCGTCCCGTCAGATGATTCGCCAGCCACCGTCGACCATCAGGACCTCGCCGGTCACGTAGTCCGCGTCGTCGCTGGCCAGGTAGAGGGCCGCACCGGCGATGTCCTCGGGGGTCCCGGCCCGCCCGGCGGGGACCGGTTTGATGAGGCCGTCCGTGGCCGCCTTTTCGGGTGCTTCCTCCGACCAGCCGTCGATGAACTCGGTCGCAATCTGCCCGGGGCCGATGGCGTTCACCCGGATGTCGTGCTCGGCGAGCTCGAGTGCGGCCCCGCGGGTTATCATCTTCACGGCGGCCTTCGTCGAGTCGTACTGAATCTGTTCGCGCTGTGCGACGAACGAACTGATGGAGGCGGTGTTGACGATCGAGCCCTCGGCCCCGCGGTCGATCATGTCCTCGGCCGCCGCCTGGCACCCGAAGAACACGCCCTTGGCGTTGACCTCGTGTATCTTCTCGAACTCGGCCTCGCTGACCTCGAGCAGGCCGCCGCCGATGAACAGCCCGGCGTTGTTCACCATCACGTCGACACCGCCGTGCTCCCGGGCCTCGGCCACGGCCGCACGGATGTCCTCGGCGTCCGAGACGTCGGTCTGGACGTACTCGGCGGTCCCGCCCTGGTCGCGGATGTACTCGTGTGTCGGGACGTCGGCGTCCTTGGGTTCGGACTCGATGTCCGCGTTGAGCACCGTCGCCCCGGCGTCCGCGAACCTGATGGCGATTTCGCGTCCGATTCCGGAGGTCGCACCGGTGACCACAACGGTCTTCCCGTCGAAGTCTGCACTGTAGTCTGGCATCGTCGGTAACTGCGCCAACGTACGTGTTAAACATTCTGGGACCCGGCGAGCCGGTGTTTCCGTTAGCAGACTCACCATACAGAGCCAGGGAGCCCCGCCCGAGACAGCTGACCACCCGGCTACGGACAGGCCTGAAAGAGGGGCGTCATCGGCGGGTCGCGCCCGATGGCAGTCGGGGCTTTCCGGCTCTCTGAACGGATCACTCCGTAAGTGAACACCACTCCCGCCGGCCGCGTGACTGACGGTGAACAGCACGTGAATATTTCTTCGCATTGGATATTAATTACAACTTCTAATGGCTAAAATATATTCACATGCAGACCAATGGTAACAATGCACACGCTTTATGGCCTCGTCTTCCCTCGGTTTTTTCGGCGCAGTATCAGTGACGCCGTGGTAATTTTTGACTGTGATAATATTAATTTTTCTTTTTTCAGTCAGTATCATGTGGCGATTCGGGGTATTTTGCGCAGACGTGCCCACCACGAGCGACGGACGCACGTGGACGGTGCCACGGACCCCCTACACCCGCCGTGGCACAGCCGGTGGGCGGACACCGATCTCCTCGAGGGCGACCCGACGACAGCACACTTCTAACATACGTACGTTTGTTATGTCCAGCCGTCGCACCGGCGACGCGTCGCCCGACACCGGACCGTTCACAGCGGGAAGTGACAGAACGCGTTCGTCCAGCAGCTGTTCGGCTGTCGGACACCGAACGGAGCGGTTATCAACATATACAGTCGTATGAGAAGATATATCCTCGCTACTCGAAATATAATAAGAGATATACACTTTCTATAGATATATTTCCCGAATTGAGAATCGTATTGGTCAATTCTGGATATATTCGTTGAATTTTCTCCCGAAAATCCCCTCGCGGATCGGGAAGGTGTGGGTCGTTCCCGGCGGGGAAGTGTCGATGGAGGCCGCCCTCGACGACCACCCTGCACGCGGGGTGACCGAAGAGATTCTTGCCGGCCGAGAATCGCCCTCGGCATATATCCTCGCTGCGAGCCGACTGTGTAGTGGAGGACGACAACTATGAACAGTCCAGTACAGGGCGTCGCCCAGTGGGGGCCACACCGCGGCCCACACGGTCCAGTGGGACCACACGGTCCGATGGGGCCAGACTGGGTCGCCAGGAACGGGCTCGCACCCTGGAGTAGCGCCGGAAGCACCGGGTTCGAGTTCCTGATGCCGCTCATCTGGCTGGTCCTGCTCGGCGTGCTCCTCGTCGGCGCGGTCTACCTGCTGGGCACCAGCAGATCGGGCACCGACTCGGGTCGGGCCGAAGCGGTGCTTCGGGAGCGATACGCCCGCGGTGAGCTCACCGACGAGGAGTTCGAGCACCGGGCCGCCAGACTCAATGACGGTGGGAACCGACGCACGTCGTCGTGAGAGTGACTGGCGAATCGAGTCGCCCTCACCCCCATCGCAATACTTATTGGTGCGTTGTCAGTTCAGCCGGCATGGGCCGAGACGTCACACGACGGGGGCTCCAGGGGGCATCCTGGGCGTCGGGGTCGGCGGCCTCGCCGGGTCCCCGGCGGCCGAGTATCTCGATTCGTTCGCGCCGCTGAGCGGCCGCGCCTGGGCGGGCCGCCGGCAACGGGTCCCCTCGAGCATGACGAGTCCGCACGGAGCGGCGACCGTCACGTACGACGATTACCACGTCCCACATGTCGAGGTCGGACTGACGCGGCCGCCGGCGTAACCATCGTGAATAGAACGTTTCCGAGCGCAGGTCGGGACCGCCACGGTCGGAGCGGGTGATGCCATCTCCTGGGTCGAAAGTTCTATTGTATAGTAGACACAATATTAAACAGAGCCATGCCCGCAACAGACCTGCCTGCCGACTGGGCCGTAAGAATCAGGCGAGAGCGCGATTCCAAGGCGGAGTCCTTCCGGGAGTCGCCGCGGTCGCCGCTGCCGCCGGAGCTGCGCGGCGCGGACTTCCCGGGACTCGCGTACTTCGACCCCGACCCGGCGTACCGGTTTTCACTCCCGCTCGAGGAACACGACCGGAAGAAGCGAATCACCGTCGAGACGACCGCGGACGGCGAGCAGACGTACCGCCGGTGGGGAGCGTTCCGGTTCGAGATAGACGGGACCGAGTACACGCTGCAAGCCTACCGGCCCGACGGCGACGCCGAGCGGTTCTGGGTCCCCTTCCGCGACGAGACGAACGGCGAGGAGACGTACGAGGCCGGTCGATATCTCGATCTCGTCCCGGACGAACACCTGGTCGACGGCGAGTGGGAGCTCGACTTCAACGCGGCGTACAACCCGACCTGTGCCTACAACCACGCCTACGAGTGCCCGCTGATCCCCGTCGAGAACTGGCTCGACGTCCGAATCGAGGCCGGCGAACAGGACTTCCCCGCCGACCCCCGGGGCCACCAGCACTGACGGTCGGTCGCGTACTCCGAGCGAGACCACAGAGCGCATCGCACGGAGGAAGAATATTGTCCGAAAACTACAATACACCCGCGCTGAGTGGATGCAGATAGACCGGCCAACTGCGAGGCGACCCTCGAATCGAGGGGAACCGCACCTGGGCCGAACCGACGACGACCGGTTGAACAGGACGTTTGTCAGCGCCGGGTCGTGACGTCGTCGCTCATCGATACGTATCAGATCGCACCGGATACCCGCGACACTGGTGTCGTCGTCGTAGGGAGCCGAGTCAAACCGGTCGTTCGCAGTATCGACACCGACCCGGAGAGTGCCACCCATACAGGAGTCTCAACACCAACTCAAATCAGCCGATGACAGCCCGGCGACCAGCGGAGAAATGTCGAATATTATGGGGGATGAAGGGAAGGGAAGGGAAGGGAAGGGAAGGGAAGGGAAGGGAACGAGACAGCCGAGTGGGGTCTGTCAAGGGGCAATTGACCGCCCGCTCGGCTGCCACCAGTGGATGATGGGGGGCGAGCATGTCGGATACTTTTCGGGGACCGCCTCCGACCGGCGGCTACCTGCACGTACGTGCCGGGATGTAATCAAGCCCCCCAGCGTGTCTCTGACGCTGAAACACTGGGAGGTTGTGTCGGTGGGACAACTAGAGAGACGTCCGTCTCAGTTCCCGAAACGCTGCTCCCCGTATTAGTATCCCGCCACCCGTTGCGCTAGATATGACCGACTTCGATGTCCGAGAGAGAACGGTTTCCCCGGTCGATGAAAACTTCCAGCGGCCCGAGGCGGACCCAGCGCCGTCACAGCTCGATGTGGTTCTGGACCCCGAATCCAACCGAGCCACCGTTGTTCCAGATCGCCCTGAAGCCGACACGACAACTGCGTGGATCACTGCCGACGTCGAGGTGCTCGTAGACGTTACCGAAATGCAGTGAGAGCACGCTGTCGGCCGGACCTCGTTTGACATCGGTGGACGGCTCAGCCCGTTGGGAGTCGATAGCCAGATCAGCAGTGACGCCGGGGCGATCGTCGGCGCCACAGCGGCGACGCCACGCTGCGAATCCGGGGCGATGGCGACAGTACTCGCTACCTGGGGTGTCGTCTTGCTACTCGTCAGCTATCGACGCTTCTCCGGCACGACTCGCTGAGGTACATTGCGCGAACGCACCACTCCGTCGGGTGCTGCGGCGTCTGGACGCCGTGGTGACTCCGTACCATCAATTTACGGGGTTCGAGTGTCAGGTAGTATCTATGTTTGCTGGTGGCTCTCGCTCGTTTTCGTTCCTGCTTGTGGGGGCAGATCCGGACGGCGAGCTTCGGTCGGCACTGGAACAGGGGGCTGGGCTCTCACTCGAAACGGGCCCCACAGGGGAGACCCACGGGGACACAGCCACAGAGACCGATTGCCTGCTCGTAAGCAGCGGCCCGGGAGAGGACGATATCGTCGACATCGTGCAGCGATGGACGGCTGAACAGCCGACCACGCCGGTCGTCGTCCTGGGGGAAAGTGACGACGAGGAGTCCGTCGGGGACGTACTGTCGGTCGGTGCGACAGAGTGGCTTCCGCGCGGACTGGCTGAGACAGCCCCGAGCGTACTGGGAGAGCGCCTTCGGACAACCGTCGAACGAGAACACGCACAGACCAGCGCACGTGAGATATACGATAACGTCGGGGGCGTCGCCATTCTCCACGATCCGGACTCGGGCGAGATGCTCCACGCCAACGAGACACTCTGTGAACTACTCGGCCACGATCGGGCGGAAGTAAAGTCGATGCGGCTCGGCGAGTTCACTGCTGATCTCCCCGGATACGACCACGAGTGGATAACGCAGGTCGTGTCGAGTGTGACACAACAGGACGGGGAACTCGAGATCGAGTGGCCACTCCAGACAGCCGAGGGTGGGGTCCGGTGGACAGAAGCGCGCCTGCGGACAGTCCACGTCGGTGGCCGTGAAGTAGTGCTAACGACGTCGGTGGACATCACCGAACGCCGCCGAGAGGAACGGAAGTACCGGCAGGTGTTCGACAACGTCAACGACGTCATCTCCGTCCACGACCCCTGGAACGAACGGATCGTCGACGTCAATCAGACGATGACCGAACTGACGGGATACAACCGCGCGACGCTGCTGGAGTTGGGTATCAGCGGACTCAGCGTGTCCGATGCCGGCTTCGGGTCGGGAACACCCTACGAACGCCAGCAACGTGTCGCGGCGACCGGAGAAGCCGAGACCGTCGAGTGGACGATCGAAACTGCTGCCGGGGCACAGCGACGGTTAGAGACGAATCTGGCACCGGCCACCATTGCGGGAGAAGACCGTGTCCTCGCCTTGTCACGGGACGTGACCGCGCGTACCGAGTACGAGCGACGGCTCGAACAGGAACGGGACCGCCGATCGATACTGTTCGAGAACAACCCCGACCCAGTCGTCCGGGTTCGGTTCGACGAGGACGACGAGCCGATCATCAGGGAGGTCAATCCCGCATTCGAGGCGGTCTTCGGGTACGCTGCCGAGGAGGTCGTCGGGGCGACCGTGGCCGAGATACTCGTTCCGGAGGACGAACACGACGACTTCGACCGCTTCCGACGGCAAGCAGCGAGCGGTGACCGTGTCAACGCGACTGCACCACGGCAGACGGCGAGTGGAATCCGCGAGTTTCTCTTCAACGTAATTCACTTCGACGCTGGCCAGGGCGAGAGCGGCGTCGCCGATGCGTACGTCTGGTACACCGATGTCACGGAACGAAAGCGGCGCGAGCGAATGGTCCGCTCCCTCCACGAGTCGACCGAAGCCGTCCAGACTGCCGAGACGGCACAGGCCGTGTGCGAAGCCGTCACGGATGCCGTCAGGGACGTGCTCGACCTGACAGCGCCGACCTGCTGGCGTGCAACGGACGACGGCCCGGAACTGACCCCCGTCGTGCGTAGCGGTTCGGAGCGTGGTCCCACAGCGGGGTTGGCCGGGTCCGACGTCATCGAGCCTGGTTCGGTTCCGTACGATGCGTATCAGGAGGAAGCGCTACGCGTGATCGAGCCTGAGACGGGCCCCGGGGAAGAGCAAGCCCCGGAGACAGCGCTCATCCCGCTCGACGGTCACGGCCTCGTCTCGGCAGCAGCACCGGAACCCAGGCACATCGACGCAGTCACGCTCAATGCCGCGCGGATTCTCGCCCGACACGCGACGACGGCACTCGATCGGGTCCAGCAGGCTCAGGAACGCCGCGAAAGTGAGCGTCGATTCCGTCTCATCGCCGAACATATCGACGAGATCGTCTATCTCACGACGGCCGACTTCTCCGAGATGCTGTACATCAACCCGGCGTACGAGGACATCTACGGACGGCCTGTCGAGGAGCTCTACGAGGAGCCGACATCGTTCATCGACGTCGCTCACCCGGACGACCGGGCGAGATACGAGGCCGACGTCCAGCGACTGATCGACGATGTGGCTGCCGGCGAGCCACAGGACACGTACGAAGGCCAGTATCGCATCGACCGGGACGGTGAGACGCGGTGGGTCGCAGTCACCCGATTCCCGATCCGGAACGCGCGTGGCGACGTCGACCGCGTCGTCGGCCGCGTCACGGACATCACCGAGCGAAAGCGCCGCGAGCGCGAGTACGAACAGATCTTCGAGATGGCCGGCGACGGAATCGTCGTCCACGACCCGGAGAGCGGTGACGTGGTCACCGCCAACCGACAGGTCGCCGACCTGTTGGGTTACGACCGTGATGCGTTCATCGAGCGACCGTTATCGGAGTTCCAGGCCACGGACGAGGGAGCCACTGCTGCGGAAGCCAGACGCCTGATCCAGGAGTCCGTCCGTGAAGGCGGACAGGAGTTCGAATGGGCCCTCGAGACGGCCGACGGTGAGACAGTATGGGTCCGAGCCAGACACGAGCTGGGTGAGATCGCGGGCGAGCAACGCATTGTCGCACTCCTGCACGACATCACCGAACGCAAGCGCCGCGAACGCGAGTACGAACAGATCTTCGACGGTGTCACCGATTCGATCACGGTCCACGATCCCGAGACGGCAGAACTCGTCGACGTCAACGAGACGTTCTGTGACATGCTGGGCTACGACCGCGAGGAGATACTGGAGATGGGAGTCGCTGGATTCAGCGCGGCCGACCGGGGCTATACGATCGACCGCGCGAGGGAGTTCGTCGAGACGGTCCTCGACGCCGACGGGCCCAGACAGACGGAGTGGGCCGTCGAGACCAGCGACGGGGAGATCCGCTGGCTGGAGGTCAAAGGGACGAGTATCGAACTCAGTGGGGAACAGCGGTACGTCTCGCTCAACCGGGACGTCACGGATCGACGCCGTAGCGAACGAAGACTCCGTGCAGTCCTCGATCGGATCGACGAAGCGATCCTCATCACGCGTGCCGAGGCGATCACCTCCGGATCACGGGCCCCCGATTACGTGAGTTCCGGATACGAGGACATCTGGGGACAGTCTCTCGAGGAGCTCATCGAAGCGTACGACGAGGGGTTCTTCAGCACGCTCCATCCACAGGACGCAGATGCCTACCGGCAGTTCGTCGAGGACATCGTCGCGGATGTTCGAGCGGGAACGGCGGCCGAGAGGTACTCCAGGGAGTACCGAATCAGTCGACACGATGGCGCGACCCGCTGGGTCAAGTCGGACTACTATCCGACGGAGTGGGACGATGGCCAGACGCGGCTCGTAATCGTCAGCCGGGACGTCACCGAGCGGAAACAGCGAGAGCGGCGTATCGCCTCGTTCGACGACGCGACCGATGACCTCGCCACGGCGAACACACCCGAAGAGGCGACGCGGATCGCTGTCGAGGCGGCTGCCGAGACCCTCAATCTCCCTGCGGTCGGGGCCTTCCTGTACGACGACGATGAGGGGGTCCTCAGACCGGAGGTGCTGGCCGGGCAACTCCCGTCAGACATGGCGAACGAGCCCATCGGTCCTGGTTCGAGCCCACTCTGGGAGGGGTTCGCGGCCGGCACGAGCGTCACATCCGACGGGGGCGAACAGAGACCGGGCTCTCACAGTGAACAAGCCGACTCCGGATCCACGACAGGACTGGCGGATCTCTCGGCATGGCGCGCGCTCTCGCTGGGGAGCCACGGCACCCTCCTCGTGGGCACTCACGACGGATCGTTAGGTGCGGAGTCGGTGCAGGCCGCCCACGTGCTCGCCGCGACGCTTGAGGCAGCACTCAATCATCTCGAAGGACAGCGACGGCTCGCCGCTCGAGAGGCGGAACTGCAGACACAGACAGAGCGAGCGGAGCTGCTGGACCGCATCGCTCGCCTCACACAGCGGGTCGAGGCCGCGATCACCGAAGCCTCGAGCAGTGCCGACGTTGAACAGGCAGTCTGTGAACGCCTCGTCGATACGGGCCCGTACGATCTGGCGTGGATCGGCGGCGTCGACGCCGGATCCGACCGTCTCGTACCTCGCGCTATCGTCGGGACGACGGCGCAACACGTCGAATCAATGGATCTGACGACGGCGGGTGAGACTGTGGATCCACACCCCGCAGTCGAGGCCTGGACGAGCGACCAGCTGCAGGTAGCGGACTCGCTCGTCGCCGACGGGCCAGCAGACGACTGGCGGCGGATTGGTCTCTCCGAGGGGTACCAGTCCCTCTGTGCGGTCCCGCTGACATACGACGACATCACGCGTGGCGTGTTGACTGTGGGCGCCGAGTCACCCAACGAGTTCGGCGAGCGCGAACGGGACGTCCTCTCCCAGCTTGGCGCCAGCATCGCAAACGCGCTGGCGGCGATCGAGCGCCGCCGGGCCCTCGAGTCCGACGAGACCGTCGAACTTGAGTTCCGCGGTGAGGGCGAAGGGCTCCCGTTCGCGCAGGCGGCGACCGAAGCGGACTGTCGCGTCAGGCTCGAACGGACCGCTGCTGGACAGGAGGGCTCCACGAGCCTGTATTTCAATTTCGAAGGCGATGCACCGACCGACGTGGTCGAGATCGCCGAACAGCGCCTCCCCGGGCCAGTCGACGTCGTCACTGACGGGTCGGAATCGACCCTGGTCGAGGCGCATGCGACTGACTGGTTTGGCTCCCCGATCGCCGAGTACGGGGGTATTCTCCGGGAGGCTGTCGCAGACCCGGACGAGACGACCATCCTCGTCGAGGTCCCGCGAGAAGCAGATGTCCGCTCGTTTGTCGAACGGATTCGGGACGTTTCCCCGTCGCTTGCACTCACCGCCCAGCGACAGCACCAGCGCCAGGACCGGACACCGTCCGAGCTGAACGAGCAGGTCCGAACCGCGCTCACCGACCGGCAACTCGAGGTGGTCCGAACGGCACTCTCCGCGGGGTACTTCGAGTGGCCCCGTGAACACGACGGGAGCGAGGTCGCTACTCGGCTGAATATCACACAGCCGACGTTCAACAAACACCTCCGTCTCGCAGAGCAACAGACGTTCGAACTGCTATTTGGCGAGGGTGACTGACTACCGGGACTGATCAGCGGGGCTGGCTCCGTCCGACTGGATCGCCCGGAGCCGACTGTCGAGGAACGAGCCCAGCGTCAGTTGTCGGAGTTCAGCGACCCGCTCCAGTACCGTCGGGGCCGATTCCAGGGCCGGGTACGCGTGGTCTTCCCTCGTCTCTCGGACTGTCCGTCGAAGCGCGCCGAGCCGCTGGGAGCGCTGGCGCGTGTACGCATCGATCACGTCCGACACCGGGCGGGTCTCGCGAATCAGTTCGGAGAGAAATCCGAGACCACTCTCGATGCCGAACCAGGGCGAAAACCCGGTCGCTGGCACCGTCGGATAGGCCGCTGTGCCACAGGCCACTACCCGATCGGTTCCCCACCGTATCCGGTCGCTGTCGCCACAGTCGACGCACTGTCGAACCATCGTCGACTCCCACTCATCCGCTGGGGGGAGGTCGATCCGGGTCCCGGGGACGCCCTCGTCGATCAGGGCGTGGAAGACCTCGCCGGGCGAGGTCGAAGCAACTGGTGTCCGAGGGATCGTGAGACGGACGAGTGTTTCCGCGCCGCCGGCGACGGGGAGTCGTTGTGCGACAGCGTTCGAATACCAGACCTCCCGAACCTGTGGCGAGTCGACTGTCCGCGTGTCGACCACCGCCTCGTACTGTGCCAGCGTCGCTGGGTCTGACGTCCCGGTGCGTGTCAGACGATGCGCCACGCCGTCGAGAGTGGCATCGACGAGCACGTCGAACCACTCGGTGATGCCATCCTCGAACGCGACTTCCAACCCATCGTCTCGTGCCGAGAGCGTGGCGAGAGCGCGATCCGTGCTGCGCTGTCGATCCGGAAGCGTCGCTTCGAGAGCGTCTGTGAGCCACCGCGTATCCACGACGACTGCGCCTGGATCGTCTCGACCGCTGGACACCGAACTGACAGACGACGGTTCCGCCGAGTCGCTGGCCTGTGCGAACGAGACACGCTGGACCGGAACTCCGTTATCGGACGAGGCTGTGTCGATCGCGAGCGTATCCAGGACCCGACACGCTGGCTGCGAGAGGAACGTCGCTCGCGACTCGATAGCGCCACCGGACTGGCACACGAGGAGGGGATCGTAGCCCTGCCGATGGAGCAAGCTGGTGAGTGTGAGCCCGACGACGGTATCTCCCACGACGAGTACCTGTCTATCGCGACGGGGGTCGCTGGCGTCGGTTTCCAGTAACCAGTTTTGCTCCGGGACGCTGTCGGCAGTGTGTGTCTCCCGCGTGGTAGCTGGCTCGGCTCCCTCGTCAGTTGCGGGGGGAGCCGCCGAGTCCGGACACTGGCCGGCGGTCATCTCGCTGGACTCCCTCGCCGACTCGAGCAGTAGCGGTGACTTGCGCTGCCGGGGATCGATGCGTCCAGGTGGCGTGTGAGGTGGCGACGCGGTTCGGAGGGCCGACGGATCCGCATACAGCTGTTCCGGTCGGTCCGCCTCGCATCTAAGTCCCCGCGCCGTGTTTCACTGACCGCAACACCGGGCAGTGGCAGTGACGGCGATCCACAGCCCGTGTCACAGAGCCACAACACAATACTACTAGCCAGGGGGGTTCCTGGCGAAACAACGTCAGTTGACAGTAGGTTTGGGATGCTGTCGTGGGACAGTCTTACTCAGCGCAGAAGATGTCAGCCACCCACACGACAGCGACCGAGGACTCAGAGAGGGGCACGGACACGCTCCCGTCGAGAGAGATTCTCACGCGACTCAACGCAGCATACGCACAGGAGATCCTGGAGATGATCAGTACAGAGGCCAAGCCCGCCCGTGAGATCGCTATCGAGTGTGGCGCCTCCCGGGCGACGGTGTATCGACGGTTGAATTCCCTCGAGGAGGCAGGACTCGTCGAGACGGAGATGCAGTACGATGGCAGGGGTCATCATCGGACCGTGTTCAAAACGAACTTCGAATCGCTTGCCCTGGAGATGACCGTCGACGGACTCACGGTGACGTTTAGCGGCGCCGGTGGAGGCCACTCCTCGACCGGGTCGCGGCCATCGGCCGCTGGTGACTGAAGTTGGTAACGGTTGCAGTGTTCGGGAGAGCGTGGGGCGGGGTGCTAGCGTCCTGCTCGTTCACCACCAGACGCGGGGTCAGTCGTCACCGTTCGCCAGCCTGTCTACCGTGGGAGCAGTCGTGTTGGTCTCGACGGTGACGGTCCGTTCGTGACCGCCGGCGACAAGGACCAGCGGGGCCCCAGCCGGAGCGAAGACGTCCATCTCGACGCCTTTTTTCGAATACCACTGCTCGACGACGGTAATGAGGTTTGCCTCGAGAAGGTTCTCGACGTGATAGCCGACGTTCTGGATGGAGGTGTCGACCCGTTCGGCAAGTTCCGATTGCGTCGCCGGGTCTCGATACAGTTCTGCCAGCACGGCCCGGCTGATATCTGAGCCGAGCGTGGTAAATACTTCGTCGGCATCCTCGTCGTCGAGGGTGACGATCCGGGAATCCGGATCTGGGCGGTCGACGAGTGGTTTCTGTGGGAGCAGATGACTCATACACCGGTGTTGGGGACCACCCAACTGAAACGATTCCACTACATCTGTCGATACCGCTGCCGGAAGCGGGCTATACTACTAGCCTCTACCGTGGACATCGACTGGCCAAGAGAGCCAGCCGTGCGTAGCGAGGGAGCCATCGTCACCGATCTACGTCCCCCATGATTGTCGAGGCTCCCCAGCGTCGCGACGAGGGCAGCGACGTACCAGACATCCGGGAACACGCAGCGACAGCTCGAACGGTACAGACCCAGATAGCTGAACAGGGCAGGCCGACCTCGCAGAAGATGGGAGCGCAGTTCACGCAATCGTTCGATGAACGAGTTTTTCACCATCGGCAGGTTACTCATCAGTGGTGGCGATGACGAAATGTTACCCCCGCTGAGACACATTTTCTATTAATAGATTTGTGCGCTGGTGTGGAACCAGCTGTTCGTGTTGAATGTCAGTGGAGCATTTCGAAGACTCCGATTGTTGAGATGATTCGACAGACGTGCTGAATACAGCGCGCGAGTCTTGCACGTCGCAAACCGAGAATCGGGGTCGTCTGATTCGGTCAGTCCAGCGGTTGGAAATAACAATCTGGTTAGTGAGGAGTTCAGGTTATTGCGTTTGATTTTGTGCCCGCAAGGCCTTTCAAGAGGTTCACTATCATTGAGACATGACCTTGCGGCGTCTTGGCCAGTACGGCCTCGGTATCATTGGCATCGGTGCCCTTTCCACACTAATCGGGATTGCAACCGGAATCACACTCCAATGTGAAGTGGCAGGGTGTCCCCCATCGGCTGGTTCTGGCTTCCAAGGTATTGGAGTCCAAGGATTTGGTCGCGTCGCAAAGTCCTCTAGAGTTCAGTAGCAACTGGCTCCCGTGAGGAACGGGACGCCTCTGGTGTCCACCCAAGAGGTGTCCCATGCACGCCACAATCGACGTGCGGTTGACGATTAGCATCGACGAGGACAAAACGGTACCGCTCGCCACGCTCGCCGAGTTCATCACCGACCAGAACGTCGAATCAGTTCTTCTCGAAGGACTGGTCGAGAGCCTCGACGCGAGCCGCGTCGAGGCGCTCTGTGGTGAGAAACACGCTACTGGCAACGGTGACCGACGCTTCCAACGAGCTGGTACCGACACCCGTACAGCCGTCACAACCGCCGGTGAACACGACTTCGACCTTCACTACGTCGAAGATACCGCCGCTGACCACGACGAACCCAGCTACTTCCGCCCCGTCGAAGACGTTCTCGACTTCGACGGGCAAAACCGCTATCAGCAGGACATCGCCGCCAAAAGCGTCGATCTCGCCACCTCGCTCAGCTATCGGGATGCTGCTGACCACGGCGATGGCATCCTCCCGGAGATGCCGTCGCCGACCACCATCAACCGCCGCGCCAGAGAATACGGCAGCAAGCTCAAGCAGTTCCTTTCAGACTGTGTCGCTGACACAGACGCTGACGCTGTTATTCCTGACGGCACGAAGTGCCACAGTCAAGACGACGACCGCTCGTACCACTCCGTCCAGGCCACGCTCGGCGAAGATACTGCCGAGGAGTCGCGCTCCCTGCTGGATCTCTCGGTCAACGCTGACTGGGACGAAACAGCCGCCGAACTCGAAGACATCGACGCAGTCACTGACGACGCGACGGTCGTCAGTGACGCTGATGAGGGTATCGTCACGGCATTTACCGACGAAAATCGTAATCACCAACTCGATCTCGTCCACGTCGGTCGGACGCTTGATTACAACCTTTGGGACGACGGCGTGTTCTCCTTGGATCGGCGGAACGAGATCGTCTCGGAGGTGATCGACGAGGTGTTCCATCTGAAGAACTCGGTCGCTAAACACCGTCCAGACGAGGAGTTCGCGGCGATCCGCGAACGGATCGCGCGAACGACCGAGCGTATCGAGAAGACAGCGTGGCAGTTGGATCAGTACGGGTCAGAGAAGGCGGCGGGGTATCTTCGGCGGTGGCTGCCGTCAATCGTGACGTTTGCCGATCAGGCTGTCGAGGGGTTCGAGGTGCCGTGGACCTCGAACCCCGTCGAACGGTTGATGGGGGAGGTCAGCAAACGGTGCAAGAACCAGTGGATGCGCTGGACAACGGAGGGATTAGAGGCGATACTCCAGCTTCGGCTGGTGAAGTACGCTGATCCAGAGCACTACCAATCGTTCCTCGACGAACTGCTCCAGCGATCGACCAAAACAGCAATGAGCTGTGACCTCTCAATTGAGAGCACCAGAGGCAAACTCTAGACCGCTTTGCGACGCGACCAAAAGATTCGGGCGTTAGCCCGTGAGGAGAATCTTCGTCCGCTTATCAAACACCGAGAGTTCTCGGCACTTCACAGGGCGTGGAATGTTCGGCTGGATGACGATCTCTACGGTCAGCGCAGTCAGAACGAAACGGTGAACTCTCGCCTCAAGCGAAAATACGGCGCATTCGTCCGCTCACGGCACTGGTGGAAGCAGTTTCGTGAACTGGTCGTTGCCTGTCTCTCTCACAACATCGACCGATCACTCTAATTGGCAGATATAGGGTGTTAATAGAGGAATTGTTGACGCTATTGAGGGGAGAAGTAGTAGTGGTGTCCGTAAATAAGCCACACGTCGTCATTTGACGCCACGTACCACAACGAACCCAAGGATTAAAACCATTAAGACAACTCCAAAGAGGCTAAGAAACGGTATTTCATATAGATTACAGCCATCCGTCACGACCAAAATCCCTCCGTATACCTCCTCGATTCCCGGCAGCCCCGTCGATCCAGGAGAGCATTTCATGACCGTTCTTCCAGCATTAAAAATCACAAGTCCGACCGGTATTAGTAGCGCACCAAGAAAGAATAGACCTGCTAGCGATTCTCGCCTCGCAAGCAGGTCACGGAATACTACACGAGTCATGTACAGAACAAAAACCGTCTGTTATTTAATATTTGTTCCAGTTTATAACATGAGCCAACTGTTTCATTCGCACAATTGATGTATCGACTATTTACTCTGAGCATAGTGTCTGTGCAAAAGGATTTCAACAGAGCCGTCGTCTATTACAACGGGTGTAACGCCTGTACTATCTCGTACTGGGTCGTCATCGGGGTGCTTCTAATATTGGCCGGGATAACCATGTTCTCTGGCGAAATTATCCTGAATCGTCGCTCTGGTTCACCGAACTCGTAGGTTCTAAGAACTGACTGACGTTTGCGAGGTTTGCACACGCAGTGAGCAGCCGATTCGTTCGAGAGAGCGTGGAATGAAGGTGAGCGCCGTGCTGACTTGATCCTCTGTATCTTGCACGCGATTCATGTCTGTCTCTAAGGGTTCCACCTAAGCCTCAGGGAGGAGGCTTTATACGGAACCATTCCTAATAGGAATAGTATGCCCAATAGGAAAGAGACGACAACACTCGCTCTGGAGTATCCGTTTCCCGATGAGCGCGTCTTTCGGTATCAGGCGATGCAAGACGTGCTGTCGCGGTTGATTGAGGAGCCGTATGACGAATTCACTATTGGGCAGTTGGCTGAGATGGTCGACGGAAATCAGGCGACCGTCTCAAAGGCCGTCAAACTGCTCAAACAACTCGGTACTGTCCAAACGCGGCAAGAAGGCCGTAAGCAGTACGTGAGTATCCATCGTGACCGGCTCACGAAACCTGATCCAGTCTTATCTATCCCCCAGTCTGAATTTCACAAGCCCATCAGAGCCTTTGTCGACAGGGTTCAGGCAGAAGTTGATGATTTAGTTGGTGTGCTTCTCTTTGGCAGCGTCGCACGAGGCACGGCAGATCGCGCGAGTGACATCGACATTCTCGTCTTCGTTGAGGATGACAAGACAAAGGCTCGCCGAACTGTCCAGTCGATTGTGAGCACTCTCCAGCAAACGAAGTTTGTAGGTGACCGCTACAACTTCGAAGTCCTCGTTGAATCAACCGAAAGCGCGAAACGGATCGGCGATAGGCTACGGCAGCAGTTCGACGAGGGACTCATACTTGTCCGGTCTGAGCAACTCTCCGATATTCGTAGGGAGGTGTACGCGAATGGAGAATAACTCCGTCGTCAACGCACTCGAGGCTTCCGAGCGTAGCTTCGAGCAAGCGCCCCGGAACGTCGAAGAGGGGCTCGATGTCGAGGAGGCCGAACTCGTACAGTTACGTCGGGCGTGTCGACTTCTGGCAGCTGCGTCTCGTCTCCTTGACGACGGCTACTATACGGTCGTCATTGAGTCATCATTCGTGGCGATCGAGCGGACAATCCAGTTCCGACTGATCCACGACGGCGCAATGGAGGCTTCCGAAGTAATCAGCAGTCACCGGAGACTCTACAAGCGAGGTGCAGAGGTCGGACTCTATGATGATGCATTTGGGGAGCGACTAGCCGAACTGTGGAACCAAAACCGGACGAAAACGTACTACCGACTCGGAATTGCTACCGAGGCGCAAGCAGAGGCGATGCACGAACTCGCTACGGAGATGCATCGAGACCTGGTTGACGGGAGTCGAGTACGTCACGAGTGTCTCTGCTGACCGCAATGGTCGGTCTCTCATACCATCGGTCCCGGCTTGGCTGTTAATCTAACCGACATACCGAGGGTGTCATAGAACGATTACCACACCAAAGAGCAGGGTGAATGCTGAGATGGTATGGCCTCAGCGACCCTGCAAGATGATCCTTCGGTAGAGACGTTTTTCAATGTCGCGGAGACCGAGACGTTAGCGCTGTTTGAGCATCTCTCCTTCGAGTTTCTCGAAGAGTTCGACGTGTTCGCCCCGGCGCAGACGGGGCGAACACGAGAGCACGAACCACCAGAGATGATGCGTGGGTTCCTCCATTGTTACTACCACGATATCTACGGCATCCGTCCCGTTGAACGAGAGCTTCGGAACACGGTTGTCTGGTTGAGCTGTGGCTTCGATCGACCGCCGTCGAGAGACGCGGTCGATCGCTTTCTCACCGACCTCGAACACGTTGTTGACGATGTCTTCGACAACCTCGTCGAGCAGGCCGCCCGCCGCGGCCTGCTCGACTTGACCTACTGCATCGATTCAACGGATATCAGGGCGTTGCCAGCCGATCAAGACGCGTCGAAGTGCTACGATCCAACCGCCGAAGAGTACTACCACGGATACGGCTGCACGATCGTTTCGACCGGGGCAAAGATCCCAATTGCAGCAGAGTTCACCGAGAGTAAGCAAGCACCAGAGGAGACGGCGATGCGCGTCACGTGTGACGCGCTCGCCGTCGCCAAGCCGATGTGGATGGTCGGTGACAGTGCCTACGACACACTCGACTGGCACGACCGCCTGCTGGCCGCAGGGGTCGTGCCAGTCGCCCCGTACAACGCGCGAAACACCGACGAGCCGAAAGATATCGAGTACAGAGTCGAAGACCGCATCACCGAACACAGCGAGGATGTACGGCTGAAGCAATCGACGCTAGACGAGACGTACAATCGCCGCACAGGAGTCGAGCGAACTAACGAATCAGTGAAGGACTGCGGCCTCGGGCGAACGCACGCCCGAGGCCGTGTCCACGCGCGAGCACAGGTGTTTCTCGCGTTGTGTCTTCGTCTCGTCGTCGCAATCACCAACTACGAACGCGGAGATAATCCAGGAAGTACCGTGATCACGGTGTGAGAACTCTTCTATGACACCCTCGACATACCTGCTTTCAGATTCATCGAGTGGGCCCATCTAACTCATTTTGGTGGTCGGTTTCTGTTATAGGTCGAGCCGGAGTGCCGTTGCTTCTCGCGCTACTCTCAATCACGACTCGATAATAGACGAACTTTTCACCGATGAAGGGATACCAGGTGATGGTGGCGATGACGAGATGTTACCCCCGCTCAGCCCCGTGTGATGAGAGCGTTTTCGACCGAGCCACCACGATCCAACACTGAGCGACGGCGCGCCGGACCGCTCAGAACGGGGCTTCGGGGCCCTCGTCGGCGGTCTCGTCGCCGCCAGCCTCCAGCGGGCCGTCCCACCCGTCGAGCCCGGGAGCGAAGCTCTCGACGTCGCCGTCGAAGCCCTCGTAGGAGGCGATGAGGCGGGCGGCCTGGACGCTCGACTCGCCGTGCGGGCAGACGGTCACGACGTGGTCTGTGCCGGTGAACCGTTCTACGTCGCCGACGAGCGTGGGAAAGGGCACGTTCTCGCTGCCGGGGATGTGGCCGCGTGCGAAGGCGGCCGGCGAGCGGATGTCGACCACGCGGACGCCGTCCCGAGAGAGGAGCGTTTTCAGTTCCTCGAGGCCGATTTCACCGTCCATGTGGCACCGATAGCAGTCGACGCGTAAACGGTCTTCGGACGACACCAGACCGTCGGCCCGGGCGAGCAAGGGCGGCGCCAGAGCGTTCTCCACGGGCGGTCCATCGGCCCGCGCCCGGGACAGCGCCGCGTCGACTGGCGCGGTGACCGTCTCGACGTCCCCGTCGTCCTCCGGGTCGGGGTCGCCGGACGTGAGGGGCGTCGCGACGAAGCCGTGGCGGTAGTACCGGAGCCGCCCCGACAGAACAGGACTCGACGTGGGGTCAGCGTCCCGGCGCGGTAGCCGGTCTCCGCTTCGAGCTCGTGGCGGGCGGCCACACGGGGGACGCGTCGGGTTCAACGCCGCCGGTCGGCAGTTCCAGCGTGCCGGTTCGTGCGGGGGCGGTGCTGGTCGACGAAGGGGAGGTCGTTCAGGCCGATCGGTCGGTCACAGGAGACCCTCGGCGCGCGCCAGCAGGATGCCTTCGATGGTGGCGTCGTTGGCGGGTTCGCGCCGGGCCACCTCGAGCGCCTCGTCGACGGGAACCGTCGTCACCTCGAGGAACTCGTTGCTGTCCAGATCCGCCTCGACCGGTTCGAGGCCCTCGGCGAAGACGATGCCCCGGCGATGACGCAACACGCCGGTCGAGCAGTAGAAGTCCTCGAGCAGGGAGACGCCGGCGGGGTCGAATCCGGTCTCCTCGCGGAGTTCGCGGGCGCCGGCGGTCGTGTAGGACTCGCCGTCCTCGACGATGCCGGCGGGGAGTTCCAGACATTGCTCGCGGATGGTCGGGCGGAACTGGTCGACCATGACCAGTTCGTCGCCGGTCGTCGCGACGACGACGACGGCGTCGGGGAGTTCGGCCCAGTAGTAGTCCTTCTCGGAGCCGTCGGGCTGGCGGACGCGGTCGTAGCCGCCGGTGTACCAGCCGGTCTCGTACTCTGCCTCGGATTCGACCACGGGCCACTCGTGGGACGGGTCGCGGCTCATACCGGCTGTGTGACCGCGACGTGGTAAAGCGTGCCGTTGTGACGGACCCGGACCTGCTCGCCGTCGGTCGCGGCGGGGTACTGCTGGCTGAGGGCGTCGTGTTCGTCGAACGGCGAGTGGGTGAACGCGCCCTTGAGTCCGACCGGGCCGCGCCAGTAGGGTCCCGACCGGCCCGCCTCGTCGGCCGTCGCGTTCGACAGCGCCGTCGCCGTGAACGGGTAGAACTGGGCGTCGAGGGCGGTGCTGTTGACCGCCGTGACGTTCGAGCTCTGGTCGTCGACGGGCGTCGCGACGACGTAGAAGGGGTCGCCGGACTTGAGCAGACTCGGGACCGCCCCCAGCGCCAGCAGGAGGACGAGTACCACCGTGAGGCCGACCAGGAGGTCGCGCGTGACCCGCCGCATCAGACGACCCCGTCGTAGATGCGACCGAAGGCCTGCCGTCGGAGCGTCCCGACGGCCGCGCGGCGCTCGCCCTGGTAGGTCGCGGCGACGGCCTCCCCGGCGAAGGGTGCGGCGTGCCAGGCCACGTTGTCGACGTTCTCGGCGCCGACGACGGTCACCTCGAGGTCGGCGTCGGCGCGCCAGTCCTCGAACTCCGCGCGGGTGCCGACGGTGACCGCGAGCGACTCGGCAAAGAGGACGTCACGCGCGGTCTCGACCACCTCGCCGGTGATCCGCTTGCGGTACTCGTCGGCGTCCAGACCCATGGCCTTCGCGACTTCCTTGACCACGACCTGTGCGGTCGGCCCGAGCGCCTCGTAGCGCTCGCGCGCCGCCTCGGCCGTCGTCGGCGAGAACTGCCCCTCTGTCTCCATGGACGGCGGTAGGACCTCGCGGGACTACTCGGTTTCGTCTCCGGACCGCTCGTTCGGCGCTCCGTCGCCCGGTTCTCCACGGTCGGTCCCCTCGTCGTCCCGGAGCATCGCTTCGGTCAGGTCGCGGGCCTCCGCGAGCACGTCGCGGTCGGCGTCCGAGAGCGACCGCTGGTCGTGGCCGTGCCCGGGACCGTGCGCGTGCTCGCGACCGTGGCCCTCGTGCCCGCCGGTCGTGTCCTCGAACACCTGCGGGTAGTCGGCCTCGCTGGCGTGCTCGACGACGACGTCCGCGAGGCCGGCCTCGCCCAGCTGGCCCCAGTCGGGGACGCGGTCGTCGAGCCACGCCTCGTGGTCGTCACCGCCCGTCAGCGCGGTGAAGGCGAGGTGGTTCGCGAGGTGCTCGGCGTCGGCCTGTGGCTGGTCGCACACTGGACAAGCGTACCCCATCGTGTCGTACCCGTAGGGCCGGAGGCGTAAATCTGGCCGGGTCTCGCGGTGGCGCTCAGAGCAGGCGGACCATCACGAGCGCGTCGTTCCCGTTGCTGTAGTAGTTCGGGATGGTCTTGCGGTGTTCGAAATCGAACTGCCGGTAGAGTCGGCGAGCGCCGTGATTGTCGGCCCGGACCTCGAGCTTGACGGACCCGGCGCCGGCCGCAGAGATGACCGCGACGGCGCGGGACAGGAGCGCCGTCGCCACCCCCTGCCGGCGGCACTCGGGCCGAACCGCGAGGTCCTTGACGTGACCCAGCGGCGTGCCGTGGTTGGGAACCGTGTCGGCGATGACGTAGCCCGCGACCGCCGGCAGGGTCTCGTCGTCCGTCTCGGCGACCAGGAACCCGGGTTCGCCCAGATAGCTCTCGAGTGCCGAGAACGGCCAGGGCTGGGGGAACGCGGACTGCTCGAGGCGGTGGATCTCGAGCAGGTCTGCCCGCCGGGCCTGACGGATGGCGGGCACCTCGACGGCGTCGTCGGGCGCGGTCGTCGTCACGTCCCGACGTAGGACGGGTGCCTACATAGATGTTGTCGCCGGCCGGAGCACCACGGTGCCGACGGGTCGTTCTTACGATTGATAGTCGGGCGTGGGGAGTGAACGCCCCCCCTGCGGGCCGCAAGATTGATACGTATCACCGTCGAAGCTCAGAGTGCACCCACTTTGGGTGCCACCACCCCCACCCCCACCCCTCTTTCAGTATCCCCCCCTCTCGAGCGAACGCGACGACCAGTGTACCGACAGAGACCCTCACAGCGACGGCGCTGGGCGCGTTGACCCGCCAGTGGCGCGGACCGGCGACAGACCGCGACCCGACACGGCACAGCGGCCGACGGCCGCGCCGCTCCGGGGTCGGCCGGCGAAAAATGCGGTGGTTCGACGTACCGTCAGTCGTCGGCGGGCGCGGCGCCGCCCTCGTCGTGCTGCATCTTCGTGTGGGGCAGCTTGCCGCCGTCGGCGAGGATCTCGCGTTCGCGCGGCGAGGCGTCCAGCGTCGCGGTCGCCTCCCAGTCGTCGTTGATGCGGATGGTGAACTCCTCGGCGCCGTCGCGGACGGCCTCGGCGACGTCGTCGACGATCTCGATGTCGTCGCCCTGCTCGATCCGTTCGTAGGTTTCCTCGTCGATCTCGAGCGGGACGATACCGAAGTTGAACAGGTTCGCCTTGTGGATGCGGGCGAAGCTCTGGGCGAAGACGGCCTCGATGCCGAGGAACATCGGACAGAGGGCCGCGTGCTCGCGCGAGGAGCCCTGGCCGTAGTTCTCGCCGGCGACGAGGACGCCGCCGTCGGCGTCGAGCGCGCGCTGGGCGAACGTATCGTCGACGCGCGAGAGCGTGAACTCCGACAGTTTCGGCACGTTCGACCGGTACATCAGGATGTCCTGGGTGGCCGGGATGATGTGGTCCGTGGTGATGTTGTCCTCCATCTTCAGGAGGGTCTCACCGCCGACCTCGGACTCGAGCGGGTCCTTCAGCGGGACGTCCCCGATGTTCGGGCCCTTGATGAGCTCGTCGTCGACGGCCTCGTCGGGCGCGATGAGGTCGGACTCCGAGTTGCCGATGTACGAGTCGGGCATCTCCAGGCCGGGTGCTTCCAGGTCGCCAAGCTCGTCGGCGAGGTTGCGCGGGTCGACGATCTCACCCTTGAGCGCCGCGGCGGTGGCCACCTCGGGCGAACAGAGGTAGACGTTGTCGTCCTCGATGCCCGAACGGCCCTCGAAGTTGCGGTTGAAGGTCCGCAGCGACACCGAGTCGCTCGCGGGCACGTGACCGATGCCGATACAGGCACCACAGGTCGCCTCGGAGAAGTTGACGCCGGCGGCCATCATCTCCGCGGTCCAGCCCTCGCGGGCCAGCATCTCGGAGGCCTGCTTCGAGCCGGGGGCGACGATCATCTCGGTCTTCTTGTCGATGTTACGGCCCTCCAGCATCTTCGCGGACGGGAGGATGTCCTCGTAGGCGCCGTTCGTACAGGAGCCGATGATGACCTGCTCGACGTCGACGCCCTCGACCTCGCTGACGGGCACGACGTTGTCGGGCATCGACGGCGTGGCAATGAGCGGTTCCAGCTCCGAGAGGTCGACGACGATCTCGTCGTGGTACTCGGCGTCGTCGTCCGGGACGACTTCCTCGTAGACGTCCTCGCGGCCGAGCCGTTCGAGGTAGTCCTTGGTGTTCTCGTCCGTCGGGAAGATGGAGGAGGTGGCACCGAGCTCGGTCCCCATGTTGGTGATCGTGGTCCGCTCGGGGACGGTGAGCGTCTCGACGCCGGGGCCGGTGTACTCGAGTACCTTGCCGACGCCGCCTTTCACCGAGAGGCGACGGAGCAGTTCTAAGATGACGTCCTTCGCGGTCGCCCACTCGGGGAGCTCGCCCTCGAGGCGGACGTTGACGACTTCGGGCATCTCGATGTAGTAGGGGCCGCCACCCATGGCGACGGCGACGTCGAGGCCACCGGACCCGATGGCGAGTTCGCCGAGGCCACCGGGGGTCGGCGTGTGGGAGTCCGAACCGAGCATCGTCTTGCCGGGCTCGGCGAAGTTCTCCTTGTGGACGTTGTGACAGATACCGTTGCCCGGTCGCGAGAAGTGGGCCCCGAACGTGCCGGCCGCGGAGCGCAGGAAGCGGTGGTCGTCGGTGTTCTTGAAGTCGAACTGGTAGGTCTGGTGGTCACAGTACTGGGCGGCCAGTTCCGTCTGGACCTCCTCGAGGCCCAGCGCCTCGAACTGCAGCCAGACGAGCGTCCCGGTCGTGTCCTGTGTGAGCACCTGGTCGATTTCGATCCCGATCTCCTCGCCGGGTGTCAGCTCCCCTTCGACGAGGTGGTCGTCGAGAATCTTTTCCGTGAGTGTCTGTCCCATAACAGTTCGACAATCGACGGCGCGCGCGTATAAATCCCGCGTATTCCTCCCTATTTTGCGTGCAGTTTCTCCCGCGGCCGTCCGGCGATTCAGCGTAGCGAAGACCGGCAAGCCTATCGGTCGGCCGGTCGGACCGGCGGTATGTTCAAGAGCGGGCAGTTCGTCGCGGAACGACTCGAGGGACTTCGAGACTCGCAGGTCCAGCCCAACGGCGTGGACCTGACGCTCGAGGCGGTCTACGAACAGGTCGAACCGGGTCGCATCGAACGTGGCGGGAAGACCATCGGCGAGCGGCGTGAGTGCGAGGCCGACGACGGCGTCTACCACCTCGACCCCGGTGGCTACGTCGTCGAGTACGCCGACCAGGTCGTCGTCCCGGAGGGTCACGTCGGCTTCCTCTACCCGCGCTCGTCGCTGCTTCGCAACTCCTGTATGCTGGATACGGCCGTCTGGGACGCGGGCTACGAGGGGCGTGGCGAGGGACTGCTCGAGGTGCATCACCCGATCGAACTCGAGACGGGCGCCCGCATCGCGCAGCTCGTGCTGGCCGAGGCCGCTCACGAGGGGACCTACGAGGGGTCCTACCAGCACGAGAACCTGGACTGAGGGCGTCTGGCGGCCCGGAGCCGCCCCTGCCCGAACGTGTTGGTTCGTTGATTGGGTTTTATCACGGTTCACCCCCCACAAGAGAACATGATAGTCGATTTTCACGTCCCGGCCTCGTTCCTCCAGCACACGGCCGTCGAACTCCCCGAGGCGTCCGCCCGCATCCGGCAGCTCCACTGTGCCAGCGACGGGTGCCGGACGGTGGTCGCGTTCGGGTCGGTCGACCGCGGGAGCCTGGAGGAGGCACTGACCGCCGACGGGAGCGTCGGCGGGATGACCCACGTCTCGACGACGCGGCCGGGCCACCTGTACTCGCTTGACACCCAGGACCACGTCGTGACGACGATGGGACGGGGCCTCGTAGGCGGGAACAGCGTGTTCGAGGGCGCCCGACGGCAGGACGACTCGTGGGCCGTCAGGGCCCAGTTCCCGAACAAGGGGACGGTGCTCGCGTTCAGGGACGAACTGGCCGACAGCGGCGTCGAAGTCGACATCCAGTCGTTCACCGAGGACGCCGAGGTACCGACCCAGTACGGCGTCACCGACCCCCAGCGGGAGGTGCTCTTGCTGGCCTTAGACGAGGGGTATTTCACCGTCCCCCGGGACGCTTCGCTGTCGGACCTCGCTGACGACCTCGGCATCTCGAGTCAGGCGGCCTCCGAACGACTGCGCCGCGGGACGCGTTCGTTGCTCGAGAACACGCTCGCGAACGGCGGGGGGCGACTGGTCGAGTCACACCTGCAGTAGCCACGCTCGCGCGGCGGGGCCCAGCGGCCGACGGCGGAAAGCGACGACGCGCCGGCGGCCCGCCGTACCCGACCACCTTTACTCGTGCCCCGCCACAGTCGGGCCATGACGCGCGTCGCGCTCATCGCCCACGACGACGAGAAACCGGAGATGATAGATCTGGTCCAGGAGTACGAGGAGCTCCTCTCGACGTTCGAACTCGTCGGGACCGGCACGACCGGCCAGCGCATCATCGACGAGACGGAGCTCGACGTCGAACGAAAACAGAGCGGGCCCATCGGCGGGGACGCACAGGTCGGCGCCGAGGTGGCCGACGGGGCCGTAGACGCCATCGTCTTCCTCCGGGACCCGCTGACCGCCCAACCCCACGAACCGGACATCACGGCGCTGTTGCGCATCTGTGACGTCCACGACGTGCCGATGGCGACGACCCGGGCGGCAGCGGAGTTCGTCCTCGACGGCCTCGAGCGCCGCGGGTCGGCGTGACCGCCGCAAGGGCTACTATCGTCCGGTCCTGAAAGGCAGGTGTGACACGACGTGCCATCGAACGTGGGTTCGAACGCTACCTCGCGGACCTCGTCGAGGAGACGTACGACGCCTTCGACGTGGCCGCCGTCATCCGGGGGTCACGGGGTGGGGGGAGTAAAGTCGTGAGCAAACTGCTGAAAAACAGCCGCCCGCTGGAGCGCCACGTCGTCCGGCCGAGGCTCACAGATTACGAGCGGACCATCAGTCGACAGTTCGAGACGGTCGTAGACTACGCGGCCGGCGACGCGCCCTTCGAGACCTACGCCGACGAGATTCTGGCACACGACATCTACTGGGACGCCCTGCGAGAGGGGGTCCGGGACGAGCGCCGACAGGCGGTCCGCGACCGGTTGCTGGCCCGCCAGCGCGCCTTCGGGGACGACATCGCTCCCATCGTCGACGCCGAGAGCGACGAGTTCGTCGCCGCCGTCGCCGAGGCCTACGGCCGGACGGCCGCCGTCGACCTCGTCGAGGAACATCTGGCGTTCAGCGCGCCGCTACACGAGGAGCGAAGCGTCTTCACCTTCGAACTGGACATCGACCCCGGCGACGTCCTGGGCGGCCTCGCACGGGCGCTCCCGTCGTTCTCGGTGGAGTTTACCGACGAGGCGCTGCGGTCGATGCGTCGCGCCGAACGGCAGGTCATCCCCCAGGCCGTCGCGGAGATAGAGCGGGCCTACCAGTCGTGACTGGGCGGGCGAGTGCATGGAGTGGAGTGGGACGGCCCCCCGCTGGCACGGCGCGGGACCGTCGAAGTACGCGAGTGAGGAAACGATGGGGGTCACCCCATCGCCTGCTGACTGACGTCCTCTGACTGACACGGCAGGCACAGTTTGGTCCGGACGGAGCCCGGTTCGTGACTCCGAACTGGCATGTGCATGACAGCGAGCCCCGCGAGCGCGTCGGCCCGACGGGGTCGCCGACCCAACCTCCTGCCGGTGTCGGTGTATCGCATCGCGCGGTAAATAACCTACGGAATATGTTACTTCTATCCCGAGTGAATCTTTCCACCGATTCTCAACGTCCAGCAAGTGGAGATGCCGGCAGTACGCCGGGCGGTGAAATGGTCCGGTTCCCGATACGTTCTCGGGCAGACCGGACACACGCCGGTAGCCATCGTCGGGAACGGTCGGGTGGCCGGACTCGGCGTGGCGCCCCGGCGTGAGGCGGTCTCTCAGGGGAGCGAGTCGGTGGCGGTGGCGACCAGCGTCGGGTCGTAGGTCCAGAACCCGCGGTACCGGTCCGGACTGTACTCCTCGGCGACGAGGCCACAGGCCTGGAGCGCGTCCCCGCCGCCGTCGAACAGGAGGAACCAGTACCGGCCGACGGTGTCGGCCGGGGCCGTGTGGAGGGTCAGTGGCCCCGGGTCGAAGTCGTCGTCGACCGTGTCCGCCCGCAGGTAGACGTGGACGTCGAGGTCGGTCGTCGCGGCCAGCTCGCGGTACATCTCGCGCTGGCGCTCGAACGCCCGTCGGCGCTGGAACCCGGCCCGGAGCGTCCCCCGGCCGACCCGCCAGGCCCGGTCCTCGATCTCGCGAGAAGTCGCGAGCAGCTGTCGGCGGTCGAGCGAGACGAACAGCGTGTCGTCGAGCAGGTCGAAGATGGCCCGGTACCCGGAGTCGGTCTCGCCCAGTTCCCACGGCGGGTGGACGGTCGGCGCGAGAAAGGAAAGCAGGTCCTCGAGCGCGAGGGCGCCGAGGAACTCGTCGCCGTCACGGACGACGACGAACCCGGCCGGGACGGCCGCTGGTGACTGGCGCACCAGGACGAACGCGTTCCGCGTCGAGAAGCGCTCGGCGAGCTCGGTCCCGGCGTCAGTCGGCGTGTAGATGATGATGGTCTTCCGGGCGTCGGCGACAGCCTCGAGAAGCGAGTCGAACGGCATGTTCGGCACTCACCCGGCGGTCATTCGGTCTGCCGATCGCTCCGGTCGAGGACCCGTTCGTACTGTTCGGCGAAACGGATGGCGTGCTCGACGGGGTCGGCGAGCGATTCGAGGTGGACCTCGCTCTCCCGGTCGTCGAACGCCACGAGACCCATGTCGTCCAGCAGTGGCAGATGCGCGTGGACGAGCTCGATTTTCACCTGTGCCCACTCGTCGGGACCGGACGGGCCGTCGATTGTGGTCTGCCACCCGACGATGATGTCGGTCAGTTCGTCGACGGAGATGTTCGGCCGGTCGAGCAGGATAGAGAGGACGTGACATCGACGGGTGCCTGCCAGCGCCTTGAACAGCTGTGACGGAGGTGGGGCTACGTCGTCACCGAGCTCCCAGGAGTCCACCCCGGACAGGAGGTCGGGACCGTCGCGTTCTCGTTCCATCAGTGTGCTAATAAATTTGGCGACCGACGGTTTATACCTTACCCCCACGGCGTCAGAGGTTCGAGAACGCGGCTTCGACGTACTCCCCGGTCTCTGCGACGATGTCGGCCATCGCCTCGTCGTCGGGCGCCATCCCGACGAGGCGCGCGATCCGCATGATGCTGACGTGGTAGACGACCTGGACGCCCGGCCGTTCCTCCCAGACGACGACGTTACACGGGAACAGCCCCCCGATTCGGTTGTCGGAGGCGTCCAGCGCCTTGTCGGCGACGGTCGGGTTGCAGGCCCCGAGCACGGAGTAGGGGTCCCGGCCTGCGTCGACCTTCTCGTTGAGGAGGTCCGAGGCCGAAAACTCGACGGGGAAGCCAAAGCCTGCGTCGGCGAAGGCCTCGCGGACGTGGTCGACGGCCGCCTCGTGGTCCATCTCCAGGGTCGCGCGCTTCTCGCCGATGTCGTCTGCCGCGAGCGCAGTGGGGTCGATTGGGAGCGTCATCGTCCGACATGTCGTTCGAGTGTCTCAAAACTGTTTGGCTGGCCTGCGCGCGACACCCGGCCGTGGGCCGGGTCGTCGGACCCGCCCCTGCCCGGTCGACGGGGAATACGTACAAAACCGTCTACGACGTAGGCCGGGTCATGTTCGAAGTCATCACCGCTCGCCAGCTCGCAACGATGCTCGACGCCGGGACCCCGTTTACGCTCGTGGACACGCGCCCGAGCGAGAGCTACGAGGCGTGGCACGTCCCGGGCGCCGTGCACTTCCCGTTCGGCCCGACAGAGGAGCTCACCGAGAGCCGGCTCCCCGAACTGACCGCCCTGGTCGGGTACGAGGACCCCGTCGTGACCATCTGCGGGAAGGGCGTCACGTCGGCGAACCTCGCGGTGAACCTAGACCGGCAGGGCTTCGACGAGGTGTTCGCCGTCGGCGGCGGGATGCGCGAGTGGAACGAGCTGTACGAGACGGCCTCCCGCGAACCGGACGACGACCTGGTCGTGGTCCAGTTCCAGCGCCGGGCGAAGGGGTGTCTCTCCTACCTCGTCGGGTCGCGCACAGCGGGCGAGGCCGTCGTCGTCGACGCCGGGCGCCACACCGACCAGTACATCGTGCGGGCGGCGGAGCTGGGGCTGGACATCACCCGGACGCTCGACACGCACGTCCACGCCGACCACGTCAGCGGCGGCCGGGCGCTGGCCGACCGACTGGGCGTGCCCTACCACCTGGGCGCCGACGCGACCGACCGGGACGTCGCCGTCGACTACGCCCCGCTGGCCGACGGCGAGTCCGTCCCCGTCGGCGACCGCGACCTGACCGCGCTGTCGACCCCCGGTCACACCTCCGAGATGACGAGCTACCGCCTCGGAGACCACGCCGTCCTGACCGGCGACGCGCTGTTCGTCGACTCGCTGGGCCGGACCGAGCTCCAGTTCGGCGACGAGGGCGCCGCCGAGGGGGCGCGGATGGCCTACGGGACGCTCCACGACGTGTTCGGTTCCCTCCACGAGGACCTGCTCGTCCTGCCGGGACACGTCGACGTCGACGCGGACGGCCGCTTCAGCGTCGGGGAACCGGGCGCCCTCGTCGGCGAGCGACTGGGGTCGGTCAGGGCGGCCCTGGACCTGTACGGCCTCGACGAGGCGACCTTCGTCGACCGGATGACCTCGACGGACGCCGAAAAGCCGGCGAACTACGAGCGCATCATCCGCATCAACCGGGGCGTCGAGACGCTCGCCGACCCCATCGACGCCATCGACGTCGAGACGGGGCGGAACAACTGCGCGGTGTGACCGACCAGCAGTGCGAGCCGTGGCGCACATTCACAGCGCGTTTCGCCCCTGGCAGATGGAGAGCCGGCACGGGCACACAGCGGGACCGGACGAGGTCGAGCGACAACGACCGACGGCCGCTCGAGAACTGCGTCGAGACGGCCATCGCCCACCGATTCCGGCGGGTCTCCATCCCCCTCGTTGCCGGCCGCAGCGGGGCGTGGCTGCTCCGGGTCACCGCCGTGGGCGGCCCGAACTGGCCGGCGAGCGCCGCCGTCGGGGCGGTTCCGGGGAGCGGCGTCACTCGCCCTCGTTTGGCCACCACCGGAGCGTGAGCGCGACGGAGGTATCGAGTCCGAAGACGGCCGTCGCCTGCTCGATGCTCGCCCGCTGGGGACCGTCGAGGACGAACCGCTCGCCGCCGAGCTCGACGACCATCGTCCCCAGTGTCGCGTCGACGGCCGCCTCGAGTGCCTCGAGGTCGGCGACCAGTTCGGCCCGGTCGATGCTGTCGACGCTCTCGCCTTTGCGCCGCGGCACGCCTCCGAGCACCGGCGTGATGTCGACGTCGTTGGACCGGTTCGAGAGCACGGCGTTGATGGCCGCCCCGAGCAGGACGACCAGGCCGATGACGTAGAGCCAGGTCAGGAGCACGAGGATGCTGGCGATGATGTTCCCGCCCGTGCCGCCGGCCTTGAACGTGGTAAAGAGCGCCTGGGCGACGGTGACGCCGACGGCGGCGAAGGCCGCGCCGGGGACGACCTCGACGACCCCGACGTCGAGGTCCGGGAAGACGTAGTACATCGGGTAGAAGACGACGAAAAGGCCCAGGACGGTGGCGGCGACACGCGCCAGCGCGAGGCCGGGGCCGCCGCCGTCGAGAGCCACCAGGCGGCCGAGCAGACTCGTCGCGACGACGGCCAGGGCGACGGTGACGAGCAACAGGAGGCCGTCGCCGATCTGGTCGGCGAAGGAGTTCTCGGCCTCGCTCTCGTAGATGTCGGAGAACGCGGTATCGAGGCCCCGGAAGATGCGGAGCGCACCCCAGACGAGGAAGGCCACGCCGAGCACTGAGACGGAGGCGTCGGCCTCGGCGAGTCCCTGCTGGATGACGCCGCTGGCCTGTTCGGTCAGCACCGCCTCCATGATGCGGACGATAGAGTCCGAGAGGGCGACGTTCTCCGTCCGCTGGACGATGGTGAGCAAGAGGAGCAAGAGCGGCAGGATCGAGAGGAAGGCGTGGTAGGCGATCGACCCGGCGAGGAAGGTCAGCTTCTCGGTGCGGACCTCGTGGACGATGGCCCGGAGTATCTCGGCGACGCGGGCACGGCGACCTGACATGTCGGTGTCGTTCGTCGGGCGGCCTCAAATAGTCGCCGGCGGGACGGCCGTCGAGCGCGCCGGATGGCGGTGGCCAGCGGACGCGCCCGGGGTAGTCAGTCGTCGGACCCGTCGGGTTGCATCCGGTGCGGGCCGGTTTCACCGTCGTCCTCGACGGTGCCCTCCCCGGTGGCCATCACCCCGTCGGTGGGATCGACGTCTGAAAGGACCGTGGTGCCCTCGTCCGCGACGTCCTGAACGGCAGGGTCGAAGACGTCGGTGTCGTCGACTTCGACAGTCCGCGCCGGGCGGTCGGCCGCCGCGCCCCCGTCGTCTGCCCCGTTCGCCGCGCCGGTGGCCGTCGCGTCCTCGCTCACGTCGAACGTCTCGAGCAGCGCGCCCAGTTCGGCCGCCCGCTCCGAGAGGCGCGTGACGTCCGTCTCGACGTCCTCGACGGCGGCCACCTGGTCGGTCGTCGCCGCGGCGACCGACGACGCCTCGGCCGCCGTGGTGTCGCTGATGTCACCGACGGACTCGACCATCGAGACGACCTCCTGTGTCGACTCGGCCTGTTCGGCCGTGGCCCGGTCTATCTCGCGCATGCCGCTGGTGGTCTCCTCGATGTCGTCGACGATGCCGTCGAAGGCGGCGAGTGCGTCCTCGACAGTCTCGGTCCCGGTCGAGACCCGCGACTGGGTCGCGTGCATCTCGTCGACGGTCCGGTCGACCTGTTCGCGCATCCGGACGATGGAGGCCTCGATGTCGTCGGTCGCCTCGACCGTCTCGTCGGCCAGTTGCTTGACCTCGTCGGCGACGACGGCGAACCCCTCGCCGCCGGCGTCGGCGCGGGCCGCCTCGATGGTGGCGTTGAGCGCCAGCATGTTCGTCTGGTCTGCGACGTCCGAGATGAGGTCCGTGACGGCCTCGATGTCGGCCATCAGCGCCTCCAGGTCCTCGACCTGCCCGACGGCGGTGGTCGTCGAGTCCTCGATCTCCGCCAGGGCCTCGGCGGCGTCGCTCGCGGCTTCCCGCCCGTTTCGACCCCGTTCGAGGGCCTCGTCGGCCCGGGTCCGGACGGCGTCGGCCGTCGCGGAGACCTCCTCGACGGTGGCAGAGAGGTCCTCGAGCTCGCCCAGGACGGACTGGAGTTGCTCGGACTGGGTCTCGGCCCCGTCGGCCATCTCCGCGGCCGAGTCGTCGACGCTGTCGCTCCGGTCACGGACGGCCGCGACGTGCTCCGCGACGGCGTCGCTGGCCGACCGGACGTCGGTGCTGAACGACCGGACCTGCCGGATCGTCGACTCCCACTCGTCCATCACCTCGTTGTACGCGGTGGCGATGCGGGCCATCGCCTCGTTCTCGGCGTCCGTGTCCATCCGCGAGGAGAGGTCGCCCTCGGCACACGCGGCCATCACCTCGCTGTACTCCGTCGCCCGGGCCTCCAGGCGGTCGTTCAGCGCTTCGGCGGCCCGGCGGGCCGTCTCGGCCTCCTCGCTGGCGACCTCGGCGCGTTCCCGGGCGGCCTCGGCGTTCTGCTTCGCTGTCTCGGCGGCGGCGATCTGGTCGCGCAACGAGTCGCGCATCTCGTCGAAGGCGCCAAAGAGGCGGCCGATCTCGTCGACCCGCGACGACTGGAGGTCGACGTCGAGGTCCCCGTCTCTCATCGCCGCCGCCCGGGACGAGAGCCGGGAGAGGGCCGATGCCGAGCGGTGGCCCACGGCGAGCGTGACGCCGCCGAGGACGACCAGCGCCGACACGAGCGTCAGCAGGATGCTCGACCCGATCTGGTTCCGGAGGCCGTAGGCGCTCGAGGCGGGCACCTGCGTGACCACGCTCCAGTCCAGCTGCGAGAGGTGAGCGTATCCCGTCACCGTCGCCGGGGACGTGGCGAACCCGCTGGCGTTGGCGCCGCCGGCCGTGACCGTCGCGGCCGTCTCGTCGGGCACCGCGTCGCCGAGCAGGGCCGTCCCGTCGGGGCCGAGGACGCTGGTCTCACCGTCGGCAAAGCCCTGGTGGAAGGCTGTCGCGCGCGACGAGAGGTTCGCCTCGACGACGAGGACGTGCTCCGTGTTCTGCGGGGCCGAGCTGACGAACGCGAGGACCGTGTCGTTGCTCACCGCGGACCGGTAGGGCGTCTCCGGGACCAGCACGGTCGAGGGAGTGTCGGTCCGTGCGTCGACGGCCGACATGTTCGACCCCCAGGGGACCCCCAGGTCCGCGAGCGTCTGGCCCCGGACGCCGCTTTCGGTGCTGGCCTCGACGGTGCCGTCGGCCGCCTGGACGTAGTGGACGGCGACGAACGCGGCGGTGACGTCCCCCGCCTCCAGGCGGAGGTAGTTCCGGATGACCGCCGGCTGGCCGTTCTGGAACTCCCGTACCGACGAGAGGGTCCGTGTCTGGCGCCGGAAGCCGTCGACCTAGCTGTCCAGGCCGTCGGCCTGCAGTTCGGCCGTCGAGACGACCCGCGACTCGACCCGCCCGTCGAGCGTCTCGGTCGCGTCGACGTAGAAGACGGCGCCGATGCCGCCGGCGACCAGCATCGCGACCACGACCGCGGCGACGAACTTCCTGACGAACTGGCGACGGACGAACGCGGGGACGAGCGTCGACAGGTCGACGCCACCCGAGCGCGGACTGCGACTTGCCATTCGTCCGGGAATCTCCGGGTATCCCTCAAAAACCCCGCACATATATAGCAGTACATACAGGGATAGTCACGAAGTACCGGGAAACGAACTCGAGCTCCGCAGTTCCGAGACCTGGAGCGGGCGCTGCTGGCGATGGCGCCGAGACGTGAGCCTGACATCCCAACGTAGTGCAGTATAGCGCTACGTGTGGCTAGTATAAACCGCTTACACCGGCGCGTGCTTCCCTCCGTCGTGATGGGGACCACCTGCTTACCATCGGGGGACTGGTGGAGGGCGTAGCATGTCGCGGCGGATACGCGTCGTCGACGACGATCCGGGCCTGAGGTCGCTATACGCCGCCTTGTTGGAGGGACAGTACGACGTCGAGACAGCGACGGATGGCGACGAGGCGCTGGCGGCCGTCGATGACGGCATCGGGGCCGTCCGTCTCGACCGGCAGATGCCGGGCCGGTCGGGCGACGAGGTGCTCGCGTGTCTGCGTCGCCCGCGAGGCCCTGGAGCGTCCCGTCGTCCGGTCGTTCCTCCAGTACTACCTCGGGGCCGCCGAGACGGACCTCGTCAGCGACGTCGGCGACGTCCCGCTGAACGCGGAGGCGGCCGCGGCCAACCGGCGGCGACTGGAGCGGGTGCTCGCCAGCCAGTGAGAACGCGCTCGCCGGGGCCCGGTCAGCACTCGCCCAGCGAACAGGTGTGACACGCGCGGAAGAACCGCGCCAGCGCGACGATCTCGTCGAGCGAGTTCACGTCGGGGTGCGACTCGACGAGAGCGGAGGTCCACTCGCCGTTGCGCTTGCGCGCCTCGATGAAGCCCTCGAGTCGGTTGCCGATGCGGTAACACTCCGTCGCGCCGAGGTCACTGGAGAGAGAGAAGCCGGTCGTCGCCTCGACGAACGGCGCGACTTCGTCGGGGTCGAGCTGCCACGCCTCGTCCGTGACGGTCAGGCCGGTGGCGGCGGCCGGGGCCCGGGCAGCGGTCGGGGAGATACGAATCATCGTAGAGAGGTATAGAGAACTAAATATACTGGAATGTATAACGCTTTCTGCCGCGGAGCGGGGACGTTCGGCCATTCACCAGGGAAGTTACTGCAGAACGTAGCGATTCGGGGGTGGTAATCCGACAGATGATCCCACACCGGTGGGGGAAAACGGGCGGGTCGGCGGTCACCAGAACGAGGGCGTCGTACACTGCACGCCCGTAGCGGTTACGCGTCAGCCGCCACAGCTCGACCGTCTACGCGCCCTCCGGCGTCGGCGTCCGGTCGCCGTCGGCCCAGGCGGGGCGGTCGACCGTCGTCTCGTTGACCGCCGAGACCCGCTGGCGGACGGTGACCAGCACGGGGTCGTCGTCGAAGGTCGCCGGGTACCGGAAGACGACGTCGACGACGAGGCCGTCGCGCCTGACGGTCAACCAGGCGGAGCCGTTGCGCCGGTCGACGAGCACCACGGGCACTGCGGGCCAGGTGAGGCGGACCGGCGTCGTCGACCGGAGGACGACGCCCTCCTCGCCCGCCCGCAGGACCCGGTAGTCGGCGGCATCGAGGAGGCGTCCGGGGAGGGCGGGGCCCAGCGAGTGGAAAGACGGGGGCTCGGGGTGGCGCCGGTTGACGATGGTCTCGCCGTCGGCGAGTCTGGTACGGCTCCAGAACACCGTCCCGTCGGTCCAGAGCGCGCTCTCGACGACGGCCGGCGAGAACAGTCCCGTGGTCGACGTCGAGAGGTGTTCGGCTGCGGCGCCGTCCGGCTGGGTGCGCCGTTCGCGCTCGATGCGGACCTGGCCGTCGGGCCCGTCGATGACGACGGTCCGGTCCAGCCGGTACGAGGAGGCGTTGCGGACCCGGCGGTCGGCCCGTCGCAGGCGGTCGGTCTCGACGGTCCGCGACTCGCCGTCGGCTGCCGCCGGCACGCCGGGCGCGAGCGGCGTCTCGACGGTGGGGACCGCGACCGGCGTGACGGTGGCGCGGTCGGGGGTGCTCTCGAACACCGCCGAACAGCCGGCGCTGGCGACCAGCACCAGCACCGTCGCGTGCACGAGCCACCGCCTCATCCGCTGGAGCTGGGGCCGGCACGGCCTAAAGCGAACCGGGAGGTGAGCGGGGCCCGCGTCATCGGAGACAGCGCTGACGGATGGCCCGGATGGAGGAGAGACAGTCCGTGATGGCGGCAAGGCCCGGACAGGTCGCCTCGCATTCCTCGTAGAGGAACTCGACGAGGCTGTCGGCGTCGATGCCCGAGAACGACCCGACCGTCCGGCCGTGGAGGCACGCCTGGCGCCGCTCGGCCAGGTCCGCACACTCGCCTTCGAGCGCCACCAGCCGTTCGTCGATGCGGCCGAGTTCGGCGCTGTCGGCCGCGTCCGTCACTGCCTCGCTGAGCGCGTGAGCCTCGCGCTCGCAGTCGTCGAGCGCGTCCCGAATCGCACGGAGGGACTCGCGTTCGCGCTCGAGCACCCGCAGGAACTCGGTCCGCTCGAGGATCGCCTGCTCGCTCCCCCGCTCGAGGGCCCCGTAGAGCACCGGCGTGAGACGGGTGCCGTCTGCGATTTGGGCCGCCACCTCGGCACCGAGTTCGGCCGCCACGTTCGCCCGGAGGGACTCGTCGTACTCTCGCTCGAAGTGCGGCGTGGCCATCACGGTCTCGCGGTACGCGCTCCGGACGGCCCGGATGCCCTCCGAGGCAGCTGGGTCGCCGCCGCCGAGCGTTATCGTCCCGCCGCCGGCCCCGACCGACGACGGCGTGGCGGACGCTGCAGGGTCGATGCTCGTCAGTCTGGCACGGAACCGACGGAAGGCCGCCCGCTCGTCGGTGGCGAGCGTTATCTCGCTGTCCAGAATCTCGAGGGCGCGCTCGATTCGTGGCTGTGTGGTCGCTGGCATGACTGGGTTCTGGGACTGCGTCGCGGTCGGCCGACCGACTCGCTCGGGAGATACGACGCCTGGAGTTAGGCACTTGCTATGACGGCTATATACTGCACCCGTCAGAACAGAGCGTTCAATAGCCCGGTACCGTAGGGTCACCTGACGACGGTGACGGGGACCGGACACCGCTGGAAGACGGTCCTGGCGACGTTGCCAACGAACAGGCGGTCGACGAACTTGCCGGCGTGGCTGCCGATGACGACCGTATCGAAGTCCTCGGCCCGGGTGACGATGGCCCGCCCCGGCCGGCCGGTCCGGACCTCGGTGTCGACGTCGGCGTCGTACTCGGCAGCGACCGCCTCGGCGTGGTCGAGGACCTCGCGGGCGTACTCCCGGGCGGTCGCCTCGACGTCGTCTGCCAGCGCGATGCTGGTCGCCCGGCCGAACATCGCGGACGGTTCGCCGACCACGTGGAGGACGGTGATGTCCGCGTCCGGGTGGGCCTCGAGTGCGTACCGGAGCGCTCGCTCGCCCATCTTCGGGTCGGCCATGGGAACGAGAACACGCGAGAGCATACCGCCCCTACGGCCGAGTGGGCGATAAGCCTGTGGCCCGACGGTGACCACGCCCGACACACCGGTCGCCCGGCGCGGGACCGGTCTAGCGCGGCGTCTCGGCGAGGGTGGCGTCGAACACGGGGGCCGGCTGCATCGGTTGCCGGCGGTCACAGATGCGTATCGTGCCGTCGGCGCGGACGAAGACCAGCCAGTTCTCGACGGTGAAACTGAGGACGGCGTCCCGGTTCTCACCTTTCGAATCGCCCGCGAAGAGCTGGTTGATGGCGTCGAGGTCGATGGAGTGCTGGAGGGGCGGGAACTCGGTCGGATCGACGTCCGACGCCTCGGTGAGACCCAGGACGATGGCCTCGAGCGGGGTCCGGTCGCTCGTCGGGTGGTAGGTGACTTCGACGACCGGAGCGCGGTTACAGAGGTGGTTCGATTCGGGGGAGCTCACGCCCGGATATTAGTTTTGATACGCATATACGTTTGGGTCGGATTCCCCGGAGGTGGAACCGAAAGTATCGGGTGGCGACTCGGCACGCGACAGTGAGACACGTTTTTGCGCTCGGCCGCTGGCGGCCCGACAGTCGTCGTGCCGGGGGACTGAGAGCAGATTCGAGCGTCGTCCGGTAGCGCTTCCGTCGACACTCTCCTGAAAAGTGTATGTATTTACACACATAGTGGAGAGGATTCGACAGTAGGTAGATTCAGATTCGGTAGAGGTACATCCGAACTGGATTCGATACTACTAGAAGAGCACGAAGAGTCGCAGGGATAGTACATATGCCGATATTGAACCTGATGTGCCGACGGCCTGCCGGCAGAGAGCCGTACTGCGCGGCGGCCGTGTCGCTGTGTTCACGGCGGCTCGCGTCGCAGACGGGGACCATTTTTATACGCGGCCACGGTGGTCTCCGACGTGAACGCGAACGTGCACCTCGTGACGATTGTCGCCGACGACCTGACCGGGACGCTGGACACGGCACAGGGGTTCGCGGTGCGGGGACACGAGACGGCCGTCGTCCCGGTCCCGGCCGACGGGCACGGCGACGCGACGCCGGCGTCGCCGGTGGTCGGGGTCAACACCGACAGCAGGTACGCCGACGCCGAGCGCGCGGCCCCGGCGGTGCGGGACGTGGTCGAGTCGGTGCCCGCCGAGACGGTCTACAAGAAGGTCGACTCGACGCTCCGGGGGAACATCGGGGCCGAAACCGACGCCGCACTCGCTGCGTCCGGTGCCCCCGCTGCGCTGGTCGCTCCGGCGTTCCCCGAGGCGGGGCGGACGACCGAGGCCGGGCGCCACTACGTCCACGGGACGCCGCTCGACGAGACGGAGTACGCCGACGACGAGAAGGGAGCATCCTCGGCCGCGGTGCCGGCGCTGTTCGAGGGGTTCGGGCGCCGCGTCGAGCACGTGCCCGCGAGCGACGTCGAGGCGGGTGCCGAGCGGGTCCGCGAGCGCCTCGACGCGGCCATCGCGGCCGCCGAGCACGCGCCGGTCGTCGTCTGTGATGCCCGCGACGAAGACGACCTGTCGACCATCGCTCGCGCGGGCGCCGAGCGTGACCCGCTCTACGTCGGCAGCGGCGGCCTGGCCAAACACGTCCACGTTCCCGACCCCGAGGCCGAGGTCAGGGCCGGACCCGAGCCCGGGGCCGGAGCGCCGCTTGGGGTCGTCGGGAGCGTCAGCGAGACGACGCTGACGCAGCTGGACGCACTGCCCGAAGCGGCAATCGTGGAACTGGACCCCTCGGCGGTCCTCACACCGGGCCCCGCCGAGGCGGCCGTCGAGCGGGCGAGCGAGCGCCTCGCCAGCGGCCGGCCCGCCGTCGTGACGGCGGCGACGGGCGAAGACGCCGTCGAGCGAACCGTCGCGGTCGGCCGTGACCGAGGGCTCTCGGACGCCGAGATACGCGAGCGCGTCGCGACCGGCCTGGCAGCGACGGGGGCGGCCGTCGTCCGGGCGGAGGCCCCAGCGGGGCTGTTCTACACCGGTGGCGACGTCGCAGTGGCGGGCCTGCGGGCGCTCGACGCCGCCGTCGTCGAACTCGCCGGCGAGGCCGTCGAGACGGGCATCCCGCTGGGCTGGGTCGCAGACGGCGACGCGGCCGGGACCCGGCTGGCGACCAAGGCTGGCGGGTTCGGCGAGCGAGAGACCATCGTTAACTGCCTGGAGGCGCTCGCGGGGAACGATGAGTGAGTCTCCCCCGATACTCGGTATCACCATGGGTGACCCCGCGGGCATCGGCCCCGAGGTCATCGCGAAGGGCTACCCGCGGCTCCGCGAGTTCAGCCGCCCGGTCGTCGTCGGCGACGCGGACGTCCTGGCCGACGCGATTGCCATCTGCGAGGCGGACCTGACCGTCGACCCGGTCGAGTCCGTCGCCGACGCGGAGTTCGCACCCGACGCGATTCCGGTGCTGGACCTCGACAACGTCACCGACCTCGTCCGGGGCGAGGTGGCCCAGGCCAACGGCGAGGCCAGCCTCGCGTACATCGAGCGCGCCATCGAACTGGCGAAAGCCGGCGACATCGACGCCATCACGACCGCGCCGATAAACAAGCAGGCGACGAAGCTCGCCGGGAGCACCTACGCGGGCCACACCGGCATGCTCGCCGACTACACGGACACCGACGACTACGCGATGATGCTCGTCGAGGACGAACTGCGCGTCACCCACGTGAGTACCCACGTCCCGCTGCGGGAGGCCTGCGACCTCGTCAGCCAGGAGCGCGTCCTGACGACGGTTCGCCTGACCGCCGACGCGCTGCGGGACCTCGGCGTCGACTCGCCGACGATCGGGGTCGCCGGCCTCAACCCCCACGCCAGCGACGGCGGCCTGCTCGGTGACGAAGACGACGCCGAGATAGCGCCCGCGGTCGAGCAGGCCCGCGAGGAGGGCATCGACGCCGTCGGGCCCGAATCACCCGACACGGTCTACGTCCGCGCGGCCCGCGGCGCGTTCGACTGCGTCGTCTCGATGTACCACGACCAGGGCCACATCCCCATCAAGATGCTCGGCTTCGCCGGCGGGGCCGCCGTCTCCGGGGTCAACGTGACCATCGGCCTCCCCATCGTCCGGACCAGCGTCGACCACGGCACCGCCTTCGACATCGCTGGCGAGGGCATCGCCTCCGAACAGAGCCTCGTCGACGCCGCGCAGGTCGCCGTCGAGATGGCCACCGACACGGCCTGAGCGAGGAACACATCTTAATACCGGCGGCCTGCATCCACAGGTATGCCAGAGATACCTCTCGGGGTACCCGACCCGGAGCACCTCGCGACGGCCAACGACGTGACCGCCGACGACCTGCCGCGGTTCGCGCCGGCCAGCGTCGAGTGGGACGTCACCGAGATCGACGACGTCCGGGCGGCCGGCCGGGACGCGGTCGGCGAGTTCGTCGACCTCGATTCGCTCCCGGCGGGCGCCAGCATCGCCGTCACCGCGGGCAGTCGGGGCATCCACGACTTCCCCGAGATGATCGCGGGCGTCGTCGAGGCACTGCAAGCGCGGGGTTTCGAACCCTTCGTCTTCCCGTCGATGGGGAGCCACGGGGGCGCGACGGCCGAGGGCCAGCGCGAGGTGCTCGCCGACCTCGGGATGACCGAGGACTCGCTTGGCTGTCCCATCCGGTCGTCGATGGACGTCGCCGTGGTCGGGACCTGCGACGGGAGTCCGGTCTACGCCGACCGCCTGGCCACGGACGCCGACGGCATCGTCGTCGCCAACCGGGTCAAGCCACACACGGACTTCAGCGACCGCATCGAGTCCGGTCTCTGTAAGATGGCCGTCATCGGGATGGGGAAACACCGGGGCGCGGAGATGATGCACAACGCCGCGCTGAAAGGCGACATGGGCGCGGAGATACGCGCACGGGCCGAGGTGCTCTTCGAGGAACTCCCGGTCGTCGGCGGCGTCGCCCTCGTGGAGAACGCCCACGATCGGGCCACCCACGTCGAGGGGATCCCGACCGACGAGATACTCGACCGCGAACCCGAGCTGCTGGAGCTGGCCTACGAGGAGCTCCCGACCTTGCCCGTCGACGAGCTGGACCTGCTGATCGTCGACGAGATGGGCAAGGAGGTCAGCGGCACCGGCATGGACACCAACGTCCTCGGACGGACGTACTTCCAGGGCGAGGTCGAACCCGACCGGCCGACCTACACCCGGGTCTACGTCCGGTCGCTCACCCCGCCCTCACACGGCAACGGCCTCGGCATCGGCCTCGCCGACGTGGTCCACCAGGACCTCGTGCGCGAGCTGGACCTGGGCGACACGTACGTCAACATCGCCACGAGCGGGGAGACCAAGCGGGCGAAGATTCCGCTCGTGGTCCCCGACGACGAGAGCGCACTCCTCCTCTCACCGTCGATAACGGGCACGCCGGACCCCGAGGCGTTGCGCGTCGCCCGCATCCCGAACACGATGGAGCCGGGCCACCTGCTCGTCTCCGAGGCGGTGGTTCCGGAACTGGAAGCACACGAGGACGTGACGGTCGGCGAACTGCGGGACCTCTCGCTCGAGGACGGGGACCTCGCGTCCGAGGACTACTGAACGGGCGATCCCGGGGCTCGGCGAGAAGCGCGCAGCCTCAGGCCTTGTTCGCGTGCATGTGCTCGTAGCCCCGGGAGTGGAGTTCGAGGATGTTCCCCCACGGGTCCGCACAGTAGCACATCTTGTACTCGGGTTCCTCGGGGAATATCTTCCAGACCTTCGAGGACAGTTGCTCGCCGCCGGCCGCGACGATCTCCTCGACCTTCGCCTCGATGTTGGGGTCCTGGACACAGAAATGGGAGAGGCCGGCCTCCGTCGGGTCCGGGTCGTTCTGCTCGACGCCCTCGAACTCGAACAGCTCGAACCCGACGTGGTCGCCGGTCGCCATGTGGGCGATCTTCATCTCGCCGAAGTCCTTGCCGATGGCGTCCTGGGCCAGCTTCCCGAAGTGGCCCTCGCCAGCCTCGACGGTGTCGGGTTCCATGACCGGCGTGAAGCCGAGCACGTCCTGGTACCACTCGAATGCCGCCTCGATGTCGCTGACGGCCAGCCCGACGTGTCCCATCACGCGCGGGTAGGCCTGTTCGGAATCAGACATATACGCACCGACCGCACCGAAGTACAAAACCGTTTTGTGAACAGTCATCTGACAGACACGAATGTTTAACTGTCGGTTCCGAGAGTCGTGGAGTATGCAGATACACAAGCACACAGTCGCCGTCGAGAGCACGGACCGGTTCGACATCCAGAACGTCACGCCGGAGGTCACCGCCGCCGTCGAGGAACTCGACGTCGAGAACGGCATCGTCTGGGCGTCGACGCCACACACCTCCGCGGCGCTGTCGACCAACGAGTTCGAGGAGAAGCTGCTCTTCGACCTGAAACAGCACTTCATCGAGATGGCCCCGCCGGACGACGGCTACTACCACGACTTAGACCACATCAACCGCGGCGAGCAACCGAACGCCCACGCACACATCATCTCGGCGATGATCAAGCGGCCGGTCCTCACCCTGCTAGAGGACGGCGAACTCGACCTCGGGACCTGGGAGGCCGTGATGCTGTTCGAGCTCTGCGGGCCCCGCGAGCGGGAGGTGGACGTCGTTGTCCTCGAGTGAGCGCGGCGACGTCGGCGCGGTCGGTGGCACGGACACAACCGGGGGAACGCTGGAGTACACACGATGACCCGCGAGCACAACCTGACCTACCCCTACTTCCAGATCAACTTCAAGATCTACCCGGGGACCGGCGGCGAGGAAGGCCTCGAGTTCGCGCGGATGATCGAACGGGTCGAGTCGGAGACGGCCGCGAACTTCGTGCTTACCCCCCAGGTGCCCGACCTCCGGATGATCGCGACCGAGACGGACCTGACCGTGACGACGCCCGTGGTCCACAGCGCGGAACCGGGCCGCGGCATCGGGAAGATACTGCCCGAGACCATCCGTGAGGCCGGCGCGCAGGGCGCGGTGATCAACCACGCCGAGAACCGCGACACGATCGCGGACGTCGAGCGGAAGATCGAACGCTGTCGCGAGGCGGACGTAGACTCCATCGTCTGTGTCGACAGCGTCGAGATGGGGCGGGCCGTCGCGGCCTTCGACCCCGACTCGCTCGTCTTCGAGAAGCCAGGCGACATCTCGACCGACCGCGCCATCACCCAGACCCACCCCGACCGCGTCCGGGCGTTCGTCGCGGCCATCGACGAGGCGAACCCCCGGACCACGGTCCTGGTCGGCGGCGGCATCTCGACGGCCGAGGACGTCCGTCTGGCCTTCGAGCAGGGCGCCGACGCCACCGGCGCGGCCTCGGCCATCTCGCTGGCCGACGACCCCGAGGCGCGACTGCGCGCCATCGCCGAGACGTTCGAGTGAGCCGTCGCGGCGGGCGGGTGACCACCGAAAGGGCTTGGCGGCCGGTGTTCGACAGTTCGTGACGTGAGTGACGGTAGCGCACTGCTCGTCGGCGAGTCCTGGCACACGGTCGAGTACCACACGAAGAGGTTCGTCACCTTCTCGAGTGCCTCCTACACCGAGGCCATCGACCACGTCCAGGCAGCCCTCGAGGCCGACGGCGTCACGACGACCGGGTGGAGCGACCCGACGGCGTCGTCGCGGAGACGGTCGACGGCGACCACCCGGTGACGGAAGCCATCGACGGGGAGTGGCCCGACTTCCTGGGCTACAACCGGTTCACCGTCGACGACGATGCCACCGAACTGGCCCGCCTGGACGAGGACCCACTGCTCGCCGTCGGACCCCACGGCGAGGGGCGGTCGGCGGCGTTCGCGAGCGACTGTGCGCCCCACTGGGGCCCGACCGAGTTCGTCGAGTGGGAGCACTACCCGACGCTGTGGGCTTCGCTCGTCGGCTGGCTGGCCGGCGAGTGACCTGAACACTTTTGGTATCGCCAGCAGAGGTGTCAGTCAATGTCACACCGTCTGGCCATCGACGTCGGGAGCAGCAGCGTCAAGATCCACGCCGGGTCGCTCACCGACGGCGAGCTCACCTTCGAACCGGTGACACGACTCGACAACGAGACGACGTGGGAGGACGGTCGCCACGTCTGGGACGTCCCGGCGCTGACCGAGGGCCTGCGCGAGGGCATCGCGGCCGCGAACGAAGCGTACGGCGACATCGCCTCGGTCGGCATCGACGCGACGGCGCTGGACTTCGGGCTGCTGGCCGACGGCGAACTGCTCCGGAACCCCTACTTCTATCGGGACCCGTCGCTGTGGTCGGAGCTGGACCGGACCACCGCCCGCTGTTCGGCGCGCCGGGCGTTCCACCTGACCGGCTACAACGGGGCGCCGGGGCCCATCCACTACCAGTACAACGAGGCGCCCGACCTGTTCGAGGACGCCGACACCATCGTCCCGCTCCCGCAGCTGCTCGGCCACGAGCTCGGCGGAACCGCCGAGACCGAGCGGTCCTACGCGATGACGCTCCAGGTGTTCGACATCCGGTCGGAGACGTGGGCCGACGAGCTCATCGAGGCGCTGGGCCTGCCCCGCGACCTGTTTGCCGACCCGGTCCCCGCCGGGACCGTCGCCGGCTCGGTCGACCCGACGGGTCCGGACGGCGTCGAACCCGACATCGTGCTCCCGCCGAGCCACGACACCGCCTCGGCGGTCGGGGCGCTACCCCTGACGGAGACGAACAACGCCTGGCTGTGCACCGGGTCGTGGTTCATCCCGGGGCTGGAACTGCCCGACCCCATCGTCACCGACGCGGTGTACGACGCCGGCGGGTCGAACGAGGTGGGCGTCGAAGGACGGGTCCGGTTCATGCGGAACCTGCCGGGATTCAGCCTGCTCGAGCACTGCCGGGACGAGTGGCGCGAGACCGGGCAGACCTACGAGTACGAACCGCTGCTCGACCGGGTGGCGGAACCCGACGCCGACGTCCCGGTAATCGACATCCGCAGCGACGAGTTCCTCGACGCCCAGTTCGACGGCGACGTCCGGTCCCGCGTCCGGGACGTCTGCGAGCGGACCGGCCAGACCCCGCCCGAAGACGAGTTCGAGACGACGAACTGCCTGCTCGTGAGTCTGGCCGCGGGGTCGGCGCTCGTGCTGGACCGCCTGCTGTCGGTCGCCGACGAGCGCGTCGACCGGATCCACCTCGGCGGTGGCGGCGTCCGGAACGAGCCGTTTTGCCAGCTGTTCGCCTCGGCCATCGGGCGCCCCGTCCACGCGGGCCCGACGGAGGCGACGGCGCTGGGGAACCTCCTCGTCCAGTTGCGGGCCGGCGACGAGGTCCCCGACATCGAGGCGGGCCGGGAGCTCGTCGCCGAGCAGTTCCCGGTGACCGAGTACGAACCGCAGAACCAGGCGACGTGGGACAGGATCCGGGACCGCGTCGAGTCGCTCGAGGCGTGAGACGAGGGCGGCCGCGTCACGGGGGAATTGATAAGGCCGCGTCGCGTCGCCCCGTGTAACAGAACAATGACGACCGTCACGGACCTGGAGACCGGTCTGTATCGCGTCCCGAACGAGGAGGCCCTCGAAGACGCCACCCAGTCGTTCGACGCGCTGGAGCTCGTCGTCGCGTCGGTGACCACCGACGACGGGCACTCGGGGCTGGGGTTCACCTACACCATCGGCGACGGCGGGGCCACGATCAGGGAGTTCCTCGAGTCGACGCTGCGCGAAGACGTCGTCGGCGCGGGGGCCGCCCCCCGGGCCGCGCGCGAGCGACTGCTCGCTGACACCACCTTCGTCGGCCGGGAGGGCATCTCGGAGCTCGCCATCGCCGCCGTCGACGTCGCGCTCTGGGACCGCCTCGGGCGGGCGCTGGACGCGCCGCTGTACGAACTGCTGGGCGGCGAGCGCCGGTCGGTGCCGGCCTACCAGACCGACGGAGGGTGGCTCCAGTACGACACCGAGGCGCTCGTCGAGAACGCGGCCACGGCTGCCTCGCGGGGGTTCGCCGGAATGAAGATGAAGGTCGGCCGCGGCCACGCCGAGGACGCGGCGCGCATCGCGGCCGTCCGCGAGGCGCTCCCGCCGGAGATGGACCTCATGATCGACGGGAACTGTTCGTACTCCGTCCCCGAGGCCCGGCGGCTGGCCGACCGAATCGACGTCCCCGTCGACTGGTTCGAGGAGCCGCTGCCGAAGGGCGACTACACCGGTCACGCCGACCTGCGGGACCGCATCGACGTCCCGGTGGCGCTGGGGGAGAACCTCTACTCCGAGCGCCAGTTCACGCAGGTGCTCGCGACGGGGGCGGCCGACGTCCTTCAGCCGGACGTCTGTCGGGTCGGCGGCGTCTCGCCCTGGATGACCGTCGCCGAGATGGCCGACGCGTGGGGCCTGCCCGTCTCCCCACACTACGTCGAGCCGCTCCACGTCCACCTGGCCGCGGCCGTCCCGAACGTCCCCTACGTCGAACACCACTCGACGGTCCTCGACGGCGTGATGACCGAGCCGCCGGAACTCGCAGACGGGGGCCTCCGACCGCCGTCTGCCCCCGGGCACGGCATCGAGTTCGACGGCCTCGAGGCGTACCGCGTCGCCGGCGGCATCGACGTCATCGACTGAGCAGGGCCGGCGGACGACCACCGGCCGTCGACGAGAGCGCTCACACGGGTCCACCGTGGGACGGCTCGCGTGAGAACAAAATATAAGAGCCGTCCGTCGCACTCCCCGGTATGGGACAGCTGAACCCCGACTTTACTGACGAGACAGTCATCGTGACCGGCGGCGCCTCCGGCATCGGCCGGGAGATCGCCCAGCAGTTCGGCGACGCTGGCGCGACGGTGATCGTCGCCGACTTAGACGAGGAACCGAAGATCGGCGACACGCCGACCCACGAGCTCATCGAGGACGAGGGCGGCGAGGCGGCGTTCGTCCGGACGGACGTCAGCGAGCGCGACGACATCGTGACGCTGGTCGAGGCGGCCCGCGAGTACGGCGGCGTCGACGTCATGATAAACAACGCGGGCCTGTTCATCGAGGGCTCCATCCTCGAACTGGACCCCGAGGACTTCGAGGCCATCCACAACGTCAACGCGAAGGGCGTCTACTTCGGGACGCAGGTCGCCGCCAACGACATGCTCGACCGCGGCGAACCGGGGACCATCATCAACACCGCCTCGATGAGCTCCCACTACGCGCAGTACGACCAGGTGCAGTACGACTCGACGAAGGGCGCCGTCCGGATGATAACCCGCGGGTCCGCACTGGAACTCGCCGAGCACGACATCCGCGTCAACGCCGTCGCGCCCGGGCAGATCGCGACCGAGTTCGCCGAGGGCTGGTCGGAGGAGGCGGCCGAGAAGGCAGAGAACGACGAACTCGTCAAGATGATCCCGCTGGGACGTGCGGGCACGCCCGAAGACGTCGCGCCCGCCTACCTCTACCTGGCGAGCGACGCCGCATCGTACGTCACCGGCGAGCTCCTGTGGGTCGACGGCGGCTGGCAGGTCTTCTGAGCACCGCGGGGTCTCGCGGCGTTACTCGTAGACGTGGACGCTCCCGGTCGCGTTGTCCTCGATGTAGTCCCAGTCGTAGTCGACGCCCAGGCCGGGGCCGTCGGGGACCGGGACCGTCCCCTCGTCGTCGATGCTGTCGAAGGTGTCGCTGTAGTCGCCCTTGTACACCGGCGGCACCGGGTTCTCGACCTCGGGGTGGAGCAGGGCCATCTCGTAGTAGTTCGAGTTGCGCGTCGCGGCCATCACCTGGCGCTGTGCCGGGCCGGGCGCGTGGTACTCCACGTCCAAGCCGAAGCCCTCGGCGACGTTGGCCACCTTCATCGCGCCGGTGATGCCGGCGTCGTACTCGGGGTCCGCGCGCACGAAGTCGGTCGCCTCGTTGGCGATGAAGTCGGTGTGGATCTCCAGGCCGCGGATGTGTTCGGTCTGGAGGATGGGCGTGTCCATGTGGTCGGCCAGTCGCCTGTGGCCGTGCTGTGAGGTGCCGGCGTCGCGGTAGGGGTCCTCGTACCAGAAGAAGTCCTCCTCGTCACAGGCCTGGCCGACCTTCAGGGCGTCGGCCCAGGTCTCGTACTGGCAGGCCGGGTCGTGCATCAGGTCCATCTCGTCGCCGACGCGGTCGCCGACGGCGTGGACCGTCTCCACCTCGCGGTCGATGTCGCCCCACGCGTCGTTCTCCCAGGTGTGGATCTTGAACCCCTGGTAGCCCGCCTCCAGACACTCCTCGGCGAAGTCGGCGAAGGCCTCGGGCGAGTCCAGGCCACCGTTGACGTCGGCCTCGTACGTCGACGCGTACGCCGGCAGGCGCTCCCGGTAGGTACCCAGGAGTTCGTGGATGGGCGCGTCGTAGTACTTCCCCGCGAAGTCCCACAGCGCGATGTCGATGGGGCCCATCCCCATCCGGTCGTACTTCCGGAGGGCACGCTTGAGTTCCGACCAGTGCTTCTCGCGTGCCAGCGGGTTCTTCCCGACGAGGTAGTTCGCGAACATGTTGACCTGTGCCGCTCCGGGCGAGTTACTGCCGACGTACTCCCCGGTGATGCCGACGTCGGTGTGGACACGGAACCCGAACAGCTTCCGTCGGGTCGTGGTCCCGGGTTGGTACACCAGGCAGAAGCCGTTCGGACTGTAGCCGACGTCCTCGATTGGGAACGAAAACTCGATGCTCTCGATCTTGGTTATCTCCGGCGCCATAGCTGAACGTCTGCCACCGACACAAATAAATGTGGGTGTGGCGACACGGCCTGTCCGCCCGCGCTCGAGAGGGCCCGGGGAGGGTTGGAGGATTATCTTAACCTACGTGGGAAACAAACCGACGTGGTTCGATTCCGAACCCGCCTCCGGCGATATTGTACATAATTTTGCCGGTAAGAAGCCAAAGTGTTTTTACTCCGCACCAAATGTGTGCTATCGTATGGCAGATAACAGCCCTGTCCAGGGTGGCGAGCCCGGGCAGTTCGGAATGACGCGACGAGAATGGGTGAAATACTTCGGTGCCACGGGCCTGGCAGCGGGCCTCGCCGGGTGCGGCGGCGACGGCGGCTCCGGCGGTGACGGCGGCTCCGGCGGCTCCGGCGGTGACGGCGGCTCCGGCGGTGACGGGGGCGACGGCGGCGACGGGAGCAGCGGGCCGCAGTACTCCTTCCCCATCGAGGACGAGGACGCCTTCGAAGACGTCGAGCTCCGCTGGACGACGGACAACTCGGCCGGACCGGTCTATGCGATGTTCGGCCCCATCATCGAGGATGAGACGAACATCACGTTCAACGACGGGAAGACGCTCCCGGCGAGCAACTACTACTCCTCGCTGAACACCGAGCTCATCGGCGGGGGCGAGACCCCGTACGACATCGTCCTGAACATCCCGCTGTACCTGGGTGACTTCCAGGCACGCGGTCTCTTCGAGCCGCTGGACGACTACATCGCCCAGTACGAGGGCGCCCAGGAGTACCTCGACGGCGTCATCGAGCCGTACAAGGAGTTCTACATGAAGTTCGGCGGGGACACGGTGGCGATCCCCATCGACGGGGACATCCACAACCTGTTTTACCGGCCGTCGTTCTTCCAGGACGAGAAACACCAGGAGGCCTACCAGGACGAGTACGGCCAGGAGCTCCGTCCGCCGGAGACCTGGCCGGAGTTCAACCAGGTCGCGAAGTACTTCACCGAGAACACGGAGGACGGCACCTTCGGGACGCAGGTCTTCGGCGCCCGTCCGTGGAACTTCGGCTGGTTCATGGACCGGGCGGCCTCGCGCGGGGTCATCTACTTCGACGAGGAGATGGAGCCCCAGATCAACTCTGACGACGCCGTCACGGCCCTCGAGCACATGGTCGAGACGGTCCAGTACGCGCCCGAGGGGTCCGCCCAGTTCGGCATCGCCGAGACCATCAACCAGTGGCAGCAGGGCAACGTCGTGATGACGCCGTGGTGGATCGACCTCTCGGAGTTCACCGCCCGCGGGGACTTCCCGGTCGTCGGGGACCAGCGCTCGAAGGCGATGCCCGGGTGGGAACAGGACGACGGCAGCATCCGGCGCAACGCCATGATGCTGTACAACCGGCTGTACTCCATCCCGGCCGACCTCCCACAGGAGCGCAAGGACGCCGCGTTCTACGCCATCCACCGTCTGGCTCGCGACCCGGTCCTCACGCAGGCAGTGGCCGACCCGTACACCGGGCTCGACCCGTCGCACGAGTCCCACTACACCGAGGAGGCCGCGAAGTTCTACACCGAATCCAACCCGCTTCGCGAGACCGGCGAAGGGTTCCCGGAGAACCCACCCATCTTCTCGCCGGACACCGACTACGTCGGCGGCATCAGTGCACAGGAGCAAGCCCAGCAGCACCTCGACGCGGGCCGAACCAACATGGAGAACGGCTTCCCACAGCCCCAGTGGCCCGGGTCGTCCCAGTACACCGAGGACTTCGCCATCCACATCCAGCGCGCGCTGATCGGCGAGGAGAGCCCGCAGGAGGCCCTCGACAACGTGGCGGACAAGTGGCGACAGACGGTCGAAGAACTCGGGCGTGAGTCCCAGATGGAACACTACAACCGGTTCCTCGACAAGGCGAAGAAACTGGGCTACGTGTAAGCGAGCCCGACCGATGGCATAACCTTCATAATCTATCTTGCTGTGATTCCGAACACACCTTAATCAATCATGAGTACAATCAAAGAAGACCTACGACAACGAATACCGGTGGTCGACCGGTTCGCGGACCGTGACCTCGCACCCTACCTGCTGGTGGGGCCGACCATCGTCACGGTCTTTCTCATCACCATCGGCCCGATGCTCTGGTCGCTCTGGCTGAGCTTCAACCGCTGGGCGCCGGCCTCCATCGCTCACCAGACGCCGTCGTTCAACGCGGGCGCGAACTACGCCTGGCTGTTCAGTCAGGGGCGGTTCTGGAACTCCGTGGCGAACTTCGCCTACTACGGTGGGGTCGGCGTGACGCTGCAGGTGGGGCTCGGCCTGTTCCTGGCGCTGGCGCTGTACAACTACGTCGACAACACGGGCGTCCGCATCGCGATGCTGACGCTGTTCGCGGTCCCGATGATGATCGCACCGCTGGTCGTCGGCCGCATCTGGCAGCTGCTCTTTCTGCCGGGTGGCGGGACGGTCAACGGCATCCTCGGGATGCTCGGCTTCAGCGCCGTGCCGTGGCTGCAGTCGCGCTGGCTCGGCCTGACCGCTATCATGATCGCCGACACCTGGCAGTGGGTCGGCCTCCCGCTGCTGATCATCTACGGGGGGCGTGCGAGCATCTCAGATACGCTCTACGAGGCCGCGCGGGTCGACGGGGCGTCGCGCTGGATGCAGTTCCGCCGCATCACGCTCCCCCAGCTGCGCAACCTCATCGCCATCGCGTTCCTGCTGCGGTTCATGGACGCGTACAAGTTCTTCGACAAACTCTTCATCATGACCAACGGCGGCCCCGGCACCCAGACTGAACTTCCGACCTACTTCACGTACCTGGTCGGCTTCAGCCAGTTCAACATCGGCCGCGCGGCGGCCCTGACGTGGGTCATCGGACTCGGGTCGGTCATCGCCATGCTGCTGTTCTGGCGCACGATGAACACGGAGGAGATGGCATGAGCTCCGACACCTCGGGCTTCCAGTGGTTCGGTCGCGGCTTCGTCGCGCTCTACGCGCTGTTCGTCGCGTTCCCGCTCTACTGGACGCTGAACACGGCGCTGAAACCGCTCAACTACATCGGGACGTTCCCGCCGACGCTGTACCCGCGCGGGTTCACCCTCGACTCCATCGTCTGGGTGCTCACGAACTCCCGGGCGGTCAACGCCATCACCAACAGCCTCATCATCGCCTCGGGGACCACCATCCTCTCGGTGATACTCGGCGCGCTGGCGGGCTACGCGTTCTCGCGGTTCGCCTCACGGATCGACCCCGGCGGCCACGTCTCGTTCTGGCTGCTCTCGACGCGGATGTTCCCGCCGGTCGCCGTCGTCCTTCCGATATTCTTCATCTACGGCCAGCTGGGCCTCCAGGACACGCTGCTGGGACTCATCCTGCTGTATCTGACCTTCAACCTGCCGCTGACGACGTGGCTCATGCGGGACTTCTTCGACAAGATCCCCGTCTCGTTCGAGGAGGCGGCCTACGTCGACGGCTACTCGCGCTTCGAGACGTTCCGGAAGGTGGTCTTCCCGCTCGTGCGCCCCGGCCTCGTCGCGACGATGATGCTCGCCTGGGTCTTCGCCTGGAACGAGTTCCTCTTCGCGTGGATCATCACCGGGAACAACACCTCGACGATAACGACCATCATCCCGACGCTCATCGAGTCGAACCAGATCCAGTGGAACCGCATCATGGCGATGGCAGTCGTCGTCGCCATCCCGCCCACGCTGATCCTCATCGCCTTCCGCGACAACATCATCGAGGGGATGACCCTCGGCATGACTGACATCTAACCATGGCTAAAGTACACGTTCAAGATTTGACGAAGGAGTACGGTTCGCTAGTCGCGACAGACAACGTCTCGCTGGACATCGGTGACGGCGAACTCGTCGTCCTCGTCGGCCCGTCGGGCTGTGGGAAGACGACGACGCTGCGCTCGATCGCCGGGCTGGAGACGCCCACGAGCGGGTCGATCACGTTCGACGATGTCGACATCACGGACAAGTCGCCACAGGACCGGGACATCTCGATGGTGTTCCAGGACCTCGCGCTCTACCCGCACATGACGGCGAAAGAGAACATCGCCTTCCCGCTGCGCGCCGAGGACGGCCACAGCGAGGACGAGATCCAGGCGGCCGTCGAGGACATCGCGGCGGTCGCCGACTGTGCCGACTTCCTCGAGAAGAAGATCACGGAGCTCTCTGGCGGGCAACAACAGCGCGTCGCCCTCGCGCGGGCGCTGGTCCGCCGCCCCGAAGTATTCCTGATGGACGAACCGTTCAGCGACCTCGACGAGCTGCTCAAACGGCAGCTGCGCGCCGAGGTCGTCCGCCTCCAGCACGAGTTCGGCGTCACGATGGTCCACGTCACCCACGACCAGGAGGAGGCGATGACGATGGGCGACAAGCTGGTCGTGATGAACGACGGCAACGTCGCCCAGTTCGGCGACCCCGACGAGGTGTTCAGCGAACCCCAGTCGCTGTTCGTCGCGATGTTCATCGGGTCGCCACAGATCAACCGGTTCGACTGTCACCTCTCGTGGGACGGCGAGACCGCCGTCCTCGACGACGGCGAGGTGACCTTCGAGGTCGACGGGCCGCTGACCGACGCCCTGCAGAGGGCGAGCGGCGACGAGATAGCCGCCTGCGTCCGGCCCCAGCGGCTTCGCTGGTCCGAGGACGGGTCGGGGGGCGATTTCGCCGTGCCCGTCACCGTCGACGTGGTCGAGAAGATCGGCACCGAGGACGTCGTCCGCTGTCAGACCCCGGCGGACCACGAGGTCACCGCCGAGGTCGACACCGGCGTCCTCGAGGAGGGCATGGAGGGGTATCTCACCTTCGAGGCCGAGAGTCTCCACCTCTTCGACGGCCACGACGACGCCGCCGAACGGCTCAACTGAACCCGGCACCGGACCCGTTCTCGCCCCGACGTGCGGACGTGTCCACCGACGCGGAGTCGGTGTCCCGTCGCCACCCGCGACTCCGTCCCGCAGAACGCGGGCGGCCCCTGCGGCGAGTGAGCCAGATATGTGCAGGCCCGCGCGTACGTGCCCCGAGATGGCTGTCAGTGTGACCGGCGAGCAAACATTTATCTCGGCTCCGTCTGATTGTTCCAGCATGTTCGAACCAGAGGAAATCATCGACCTGAGCAATCCGGTGGAAGACGGCATGCCGGTGTGGCCGACGTTCCCCGAGGTCCAGCTGACCAAGACCGCCTGGGCCTCCAGAGACGCCTACACGATGGAGCGCCTGGAGATGCGCACGCACACCGGGACCCACGTCGACTCGCCGCGCCACTTCATCCCGGAGGGCAAGACGCTCGACGACTTCCCGGTGAGCAAGTTCATGGGGCCGGGCGTGGCCGTCGACCTGACGCCCAAGGAACCCGAGGAGGCCATCACGGTCGACGACCTGGAACAGTACGACGACGAGATCAACGAGGGCGAGGTCGTGATGCTCCACACCGCGTGGGACCAGTACTACGGCAACTCGCCGGAGTACGCCTTCGAGTTCCCGTATCTCACCGCCGAGGCCGCCGAGTGGCTCGGGGAGCGGGGGCCCAAGGCGGTCGGCACCGAAGGCGCGAGCGTCGGCGGGTGGACCGGCGAGGTGCCGGGTCACGGGCCGGCGACGGACGTCGGGGCCGACGAGTCACACCTGCCGCTGCTCGAAAACGACATCATCCCCGTCGAGGAGGTCCGGAACCTCGATAAGGTGCTGGACGGCGCCGATTCCCGGCGCGCGTACTTCTTCTACCCGCCGCTGAACCTGCAGGGGACGAGCGGGTCCTCGGTCCGGGCCTTCGCGTTCCTCTGAGGGCCCAACCGGTCGGTTACCCGGAATCGACGACGTCCCGACTGTGCTCGAGGGTCTCGTCGAGTCCCTGCGCGAGGTGCATCAGGTCGACGCCGGTCGCGACGTAATCGACGTCCCAGTCCAGGCGCTGTTCGCGTTCGGCCGCGCTCGTCGCGAGCGTCCCGGTCGTGACGCCTTCCGCCCGGGCGGCCGAAAAGACAGCCTCGACGGCCGCGAGGAACTCGTCGCTCTCCCACTCGCCGAAACAGTCCATCGACAGCGAGAGATCGAGTGGCCCGACGAAGACACCGTCGATGCCGTCGACGGCGGCGATGTCGGCGGCGTTCTCCACCGCCCGGCGCGACTCGAGCTGGACGTGCGTGACGAACGAATCGTCCCCCGCCGCCAGATGCTCGACCAGCGTCGTCGTGTACCCCGTGGCCCGCCAGGGGCCGATGCCCCGGGTGCCGTCCGGGGGATACCGGCACGCGTCGACGATTCGTTCCGCTTCGGCCGCCGTCTCGACCATCGGGACCAGGACCCCGTCCGGGTCCAGGTCGAGCGTCCGCTTCAACGTGGTCGGGTCGCCGTCGGGGACGCGGACCAGCGTCTCCGTCTCACCGTCGGCCCCGCGGAGCATGTGTTCCATCGTCTCGTAGGACATCGGCGTGTGCTCCGCGTCGAGAGCGACGAAGTCGTAGCCAGCGTTGGCGGCCATCTCGACCGATAGCGGGTGGGGGACGGCCGCCCAGCTGCCGATCAACGGATCCGAGTCTGCAGTCACCGTCTGCAGGCACTTGTCACGCATACGTCCATCCAGTCGCGAGCGGGATATAAAATACCGGCCGAGTCGAACGGGTCCGGGCCGGCCGGACCAGCGACAGGGACCGTCATTCAAATAGAGAACGCTCTACGAGGGCCCAACCGTTCACCAGAGGACCGGAGTCGCGTACAGAGTCGCGTGTAAGCCAATAGTCCCCAATTCGGTATTATAGAACAACGTTTTTGAGGGTTCGGCATACACAGGAGAACATGGGAAAAAAAGCCAAACACCCGGTCCAGACGACCGCGAAAACCCTCGAGATCATCGAGGCGATCAAATCCCTGGGCGGCGCGGGGGTGACGGAACTGGCAGACGAGGTAGCGATGGGAAAGAGTGCGGTCCACAACCACCTCAGCACGCTCGAGGAGTACGAGTACGTGAGCAAGGTGGACGGCGAGTACTCGCTGGGCCTGCGGTTCCTCGAGATCGGCGGGTACACCCGCAAGGAGATGGATCTGTTCGGAATCGCCAAGCCACAGGTCGACGAACTCGCCGAAGAGACGGGAGAACTGGTCAACGTCGCCGTCGAGGAACACGGCCGCTGTGTCTATCTCTACCGGTCGCGCGGGACCAAGGCGGTGAACCTCGACATCTACGCCGGCCTCCGGGCCGCGATGAACACGACGGCACTCGGGAAGTCGATGCTGGCCCACATGCCCGACGAGCGAGTCGACGAGATACTGGCCGAGGAATCGTTCGACCCCGCGACGGCGAACTCGATCACGGACCCGGCGGAGTTACGTGAGGAGTTCTCCCAGATCAGGGACCAGGGCTACGCCGTCGACGACGAGGAGCTGATGAAGGGGCTCCGCTGTGTCTCGGCCCCCATTCTCTCGGACGAGGAGGTCGTCGGCGCCATCAGTATCTCGGCGCCGACGAGCCGCCTCAAGGGGAAACGCCTCGAGGAGCAGTTCCCCGACCAGGTCATCAGCGCGGCCAACGTCATCGAGCTGAATATCGCACACTCGTAACCGCATTTGGGTATAGAGAACGCGTTCAGGGACGTCCGAACGGGGGAGTCATCTCCGGTCGGCGACGGTCGTGACGAATCCCGCCGTGCCAATCGATGATACACCCTTTCAGTAACATACGTACTCATGTTAGAAATTCTGGCCGGGGCCGACGGTCGGCCCCGCCCACCGAGCGGCCAGTTGAGACTTCATTCTGAAATAGAGAACGGTTTCGGTGGCCGGTGAGGCGGGACGCGGATCGAACTGCAGTTCCGAGCCAGGACGCGCGGAGGGGCACCGATCACCATCGGCGAGACCCATCCGACGCAGTGACCCCGTCGTCGGCCGGCGAGGCCCGCGTGTCTCAGTGGCGACGAACGGTCGGTGAGGCGGGGACACACGCACCCCCGGACCGAACACCGCACCGGTCAGCCGAGTCTCCCAGGGGCGGCGTTGCCGTGTCTCCGGCACCGCGATGTCCGGCAGTGGTGGACTCCCCGGGCCGAACCGGGGGTTCAGCGGGTATTTTATGTACGACGGGAGCGAGTGTGGATGTATGCCTCCTCGAAGTCTCAAGCAGCGCCTCGCGGACGGAGAAACGGTCGTCGGGACGTTCGTCAACGTCGACTCGCCCGCAGTCACCGAAGCGGCGACGCTGGCCGGACTCGACTTCACGATAATCGACCAGGAGCACGGCCCGTTGACCGCCGAGACGAGCCTCTCGATGTGCATGGGCGCCGAGGTGGGCGGCGGCGCACCGATAGTCCGCGTCAGAGGTAACGAGGCGCCGGAGATACAGCGCGCACTCGACGTCGGGGCCGAGGGCGTCCAGATTCCACAGGTAGAGAGCCGGGCCGACGCCGAGGCAGCGGTCGAGGCCGCCCGGTTCGCCCCGGAGGGCGGACGGGGGCTCTCCCCGTACGTGCGCGCCGGCGAGTACGGGTTGCAGGACGACTACACGGGGACCCAGAACGAACGGACCCTGCTGATAGTCCACGTCGAGGGCCAGGACGGTATCGACAACCTGGACGCCATCCTCGCCGTCGACGGCATCGACGTGATATTCCTGGGTCCGTACGACCTCTCCCAGGCACTCGGCGTGCCCGGCGAGGTCACCTCAGAGCAGGTCGTCGAGACGATGAGCGATATCTGTGACCGCGCCCGGGCGGCCGACACCGTCGTCGGCGCCTACGCCGACACGCCGGCCATCGCCAACCAGTGGATCGAGAGCGGCGTCCAGTACGTCGCCGTCTCGGTGGACTGTTCGCTGCTGCAGGACCGCTTCGCCGAGGTCGCGGACGCCGTCGACAACTGACCTGCGGTCGGCCCCGGTCCGATGGGCCGACACACTCCAGGACCGCGCCGGGATAGCCGCTCCACGGCCAGGAGTACGCTTAAATGCCTCCATCGAAAAGGCACTCGCATGGCGGTCAAAGCAGCAATCGTCGGTCCAGGTAACATCGGGACCGATCTGATGTACAAGATACTCGACCGTGGAGACGCGATCGAGCTCGAGCGGATGATCGGCATCTTCCCCGTCGAGGAGTCCGAGGGGCTCCAGGCGGCCGTCGACAACGACGTCGCCGTCGGCACCGAGGGCATCGACAGCGTCAGGGAACACGCCGACGAGTTCGACGTCGTCTTCGAGGCGACGAGCGCACACGTCCATCGGGAGAACGCGCCGGTCTACGAGGACCTGGGCCTGTTCGCGATCGACATGACGCCCGCGGCGGTGGGCCCGTACACCGTCCCGGTCGTCAACTTAGACGACGTCGTCGGCGAGACGGACAACGTCAACATGGTCACGTGTGGCGGGCAGGCGACGATCCCCCTCGTCTACGCCGTCGACCGGGTGGCCGACGTGGAGTACGCCGAGATGATCTCACACATCGCCTCCAAGAGCGCGGGGCCGGGGACCCGACAGAACATCGACTCGTTCACACAGACCACGGCCGACGGCCTGGAGACGGTCGGCGGCGCACGGGAGGGGAAGGCGATAATCACCCTCAATCCGGCCGAGCCACCGATCATGATGCGCAACACGGTCCACACCCAGGTCCACGAAGACACCGACGTCGACGCGGTCCGGGACTCCATCGGGCGGATGGAATCGGAGATACAGACCTACGTACCGGGCTACGAGGTGACGATGGAACCGGAGGTCAAGACGGGCGACGACGTGGCCTTCGACCTCGGGGACGCCATCATCCTGACGACGATGCTCGAAGTCGAGGGCGAGGGCCAGCACCTGCCCCCCTACGCCGGCAACCTCGACATCATGACCAGCGCGGCCCTGGGGACCGGCGAACGCATCGCCGAACAGGGCTTGCTCGACGGGACGACCCGGGAGGTGGCCCATGACTGACCGGGACGTCAGACTGGTCGACATGACGCTGCGGGACGGGATGCACGCCGTCGACCACTCGTTTACCCCCGAGGAGATGGCCGACGTCGCCGCCGCACTCGACGAGGCGTCGATGGACGTCGTCGAGGTCTCCCACGGCGACGGGATGGGCGGGTCCTCGATCAACTACGGGTTCTCGGCCGCCGAGACCGGCGAGTACCTCGACGCGGTGGTACCCCAGCTGACCGACACGAAACTGTCCGTCTTGCTGCTCCCGGGCATCGGCACCGTCGAGGAACTGGACCTGGCGGTCGACCGCGGCGCGGACGTCTGTCGCATCGCCACCCACGTGACGGAGGCCGACGTCTCCCAGGAACACTTCGAGTACGTCACCGACCGCGGGCTGGAGGCGACCGGCCTCCTGATGCTGTCGCACATGGCGGCACCCGAGACCGTCCTCGAGCAGGCCAAGCTGATGGAGGAGTACGGGGCCGACGCCGTCTACGTCATGGACTCGGCGGGGGCGATGCTCCCCAGCGACGTCCGCGACCGGGTGGGACTGCTCGCCGACGAGCTCTCCATCGACGTCGGCTTCCACGCCCACGACAACCTGGGGCTTGCCATCGGGAACACCCTCGCCGGCATCGAAGCGGGCGCGACGACCATCGACGGGTGCCTGCGCGGCCTGGGCGCCGGCTCGGGCAACGCCCAGATGGAGGTGCTGGTCGGCGTCCTTGAGAAGGCCGGCTACGAGGTCACGCCGGACTTCTTCGGCGTCATGGACGCGGCCGAGGACGTCCTCGTGCCGATGATATCCGACGACGAGATGCCCGAGATCGACAACGACTCGCTGCTGCTGGGATACGCCGGCGTCTACTCGTCGTTCCTCCGCCACACCCGCCGCGCCGGCGAGAAGTACGGCATCGATCCGCGCGAGATCCTGCTGGAACTGGGCGAGATGGAGGTCGTCGGCGGCCAGGAGGACCTGATCACCGACGTCGCCTCCCGCCTCGCCGACGAACGGGACGCGGCCGCCGGGTCCGACGACTGAGACGGCGACGGGACCGGGACTCGCTTCCCCCGAGTCGCTCGGCTGGACAGTGAGAGACCCGAGAGGGAGTGCTGGCCGCCGTCGGTCGGCCGTCTCGGGCCCCTCGCATCGGAGACGACGGGGCGGTGTCCAGGGGGCGTTCCCATCGAGCGGGCCGTCCCCGTTCAGCACCTGCGCGGTGGCCCTTTCGTCCGCGTCTTCCGCCCGGCCGCGGACAGTCGCGAGGTCTATCACGCATCGAGAGGTATTTCTCGTGGTATGTAGCCATAAAATACGCCATATACGTTCAGAGACACACCTACGAGTGTAGAGAGTGGTATCTACTAGAGTATCGCGGAAACTATATCTATATTGTATCGACTTGAGAAGTAAAATTCGTCTAACTAGCAGGAAGACCGAGTTATCAAGATCTGGACTGTCCAATTATGTCAGTCGACCGGGCCGCCCTGCATCAGGTCGTGGAGACGGCTGGCGATGGCGACCGCGAACTCCGTGCTGTTGATGTGCGCGTCGACCGACACGATCTCGACCCGGTCGTTCAGCGCGCCGCGTATGGTTTCGAAGAGCGCCCGGTCGGCGGCCGGGTCGTGAAACGGTCCGTCTTCGGAATCGAGCATCGACGTCCCCCCGCGCGGGATCGCGAGCACCGTCGGCCCCGCCGCCGCGTTGAGCTTCTCGGCTATCTTCGTGCCGATCTCGGCCGCCTCGTCCGGAGTCGTTCGCATCAGCGTCACCTCCGGATTGTGCGCGTGGAGGACCCTGTCGCGGAACCTCTCGGGAACCGTCTCTCTGGGCCCGAAGTTGACGACGTCGAGCGCACCCGTCGAGACGACCTGCGGGAGACCGTGCTCGGCGGCCGCATCGAGGCGGTCCCGGCCGGCCGACAGGACCCCACCGACCACCTCGTCGGCCCACTCGGTCGTCGTCACGTCGAGCACGGCGTCGATGACCCCGTCGCGGATCAACCCCTCCATCGCGCGACCGCCGGTCCCGTTCGCGTGGAAGACGATCGTCTCGTATCCCCGCTCTTCGAGCCATTCACGGGCAGTCTGGACACACGGCGTGGTGACGCCGAACATCGTGATGGCGACGGTTGGCCTGTCCTCGACGTCGACGTCGGGTTGCCTCGAGGCCATGCCGACCATCGCGAGCGCGGCGTTCGCGATCACCGTCCGCGAGAGCTGGTTGATACCCTCGAGGTCCGCGACGGAGTACAGCATGGCGACGTCGCGACACCCGACGTAGGGTTCGGTGTCGCCCGACGCCACGGTCGAGACCATCAGTTTCGGCACCCCGATCGGCAGGGCCCGCATCGCGGCCGTCGCGATGGACGTGTTACCCGACCCGCCGAGACCGAGGATACCGTCCAGGGTCCCGTCGTCGTGGAGGCGGTTCGCGACAGCGACCGCCCCCTCGCCCATCGCCGTCACGGCCTCGCCGCGATCCCCCGCCTCGCGAAGCGCCTGGAGACTCGACCCGCCGGCCTCCGCGACGACCGCTGCCGAGGTGTCCGGTTCGATCTCGGGTTCGTCCATCACGCCGACGTCGACGAGGTGGACGTCGAGACCCTCGGCCTCGATCACGTCGCGCGCGAACCCGATCTCCTCGCCTTTCGTGTCAAGCGTCCCGACGATGACGACGCTCATCGTCCCCTCACTCCCGGATTCGGGCGACGAGCTGTGCCGCCGCCGAGGCGGGTCCGTTTCGGACCCGGACAGTCAATCGGTAGCGGTCCCGTGGGTGCGCGGCAGAGACAGGTCGCGAGCACAGTACATTGGTAACACGGACCGAGCGACAAAAGTGTACAGCTCCCCAGCCACCCCTACATTTAGTAGTACGCCGGAAGATGAGAGGAGTGATGGCAGTGCTCGATCGATTCCGACTCGATGGACAGACAGCAATCGTCACCGGCGGGAACCGCGGTATCGGCCGCGGGATATCGACATCGCTCGCGGAGGCGGGTGCGAACGTCGTCATCGCGAACCGCGACGAAGCGGCCGGACAGGAGGCCGCCGAAGCGATCGCCGACGACACCGGCGCGACGGTCGAAGCGATCTCCGTCGACATCACGGACGTCGAGGAGGTCCAGGCGCTCGTCGACGCGACGGTCGAGGAGTTCGGAGACATCGACGTCCTCGTCAACAACGCCGGGGTGACGCTGAACACGCCGGCCGAGGAGATGACCCTCGAGGGGTGGCAGCGGGTCATCGACATCAACCTGACCGGCCCGTTCAACTGCGCGAAGTACGTCGGCCGGGAGATGATCGACGGCGACGGCGGGTCGATAATCAACGTGTCGTCCATCTCTGCGTTCATGGCGAACCACCCGCAGCCACAGGTCTCCTACAACGCCTCGAAGGCCGGGCTGGAGGGCTTCAAGAACCAGCTCGCCTCCGAGTGGGCAGAGCACGGTATCCGTGTCAACAACATCAACCCGGGGTACGTCCGGACGGAGATGATCGATCAGGTCCTCGAGGAAGACCCCGAGATGGCCGAGGCGTGGTTCGACGAGATGCTGCTCGAAGAGATGGCACGACCCGAGGACATCGGTCCCCTGGCAGTCTTCCTCGCCTCCGAGGCGTCGGAGTATATGACCGGGTCGTCCGTCGTCATCGACGGTGGGTACCTGGTCCAGTAGCGCCGAGAGACCCGTCACGCCGTCGCCGGCCGCGGTCGGGTCCCGGCCCGGTCTTGGGTCGGCCACGTCGAATGTGACCGTTACCCACGGTCCGAAATGATTAAGTGAGCGTTGTCCGCTCAACCGACTATGCGAGCAGCCCAGTACTACGGCAACAGGGATATCCGCGTCGAGGAGGTCGCCGCCCCCGAGACCGGCCCCGGACAGGTGACACTCGACGTCGAGGCCGCCGGTATCTGCGGGACCGACCTCCACGAGTACGCCGCCGGGCCGATACTCACGCCCAGCGAACAGCCCCACGTCGTCACCGGCGAGACCATCCCGGTCGGGCTGGGACACGAGATGAGCGGCGTCGTCAGCGACGTCGGGGCCGGCGTCTCGGACCTCGAAGCGGGCCAGCGCGTCACCGTCAACCCGATGCTGCCGTGTGGCGAGTGTCGATACTGCGACGAGGGGAAGTACAACGTCTGTGAGCACCTCGGGTTCGTCGGACTCTCCGGGAACGGCGGTGGCTTCGCGGAACAGGTCACCGTGCCAGCCCGGAACGTCGTGGCGCTCCCGTCGAGCGTCCCGCTCGAGGCAGGGGCGTTGGTCGAACCGCTCACCGTCGGTCTCCACGCCGTCAGACGGTCGCCGATGGACGCCGGCGATTCGGTCGCCGTCTTCGGGAGCGGCCCCATCGGCCTCGCCATCGTCCAGGCCGCGCGCGCCGCCGGCGCCGGCGAGATATTCGTCTCCGAACCGAACCGGAAGCGCAGAGAGCGAAGCGCCGTGGTGGGCGCGGACCGACCCATCGACCCGACGGACGAGGACCCGGTAGAGGTGATCCGGAGCGAGACCGGGTCGGGCGTCGAGGTCGCGTTCGAGGTCGCCGGCGTCGAGCCGTCCTACGACCAGGCGCTCCGGTCGACCGTACACGACGGCCACCTCACGCTCGTCGGCATCTACGAGGAGCCGGTATCGTTCGACCCCAACGAGGTGGTGCTGGTCGAGCGGACCGTCGGCGGGGCGAACGCGTTCCTCGGCGGGCCGCTGTCGAAACGGGAGTTCGAGATGACGGTCTCGATGCTGGACCGGGGTGAGCTGCGGGCGGACCCCCTCGTGACGAGACGCATCGGTCTCGACGACGTCGTCGACGGGTTCGAGTCGCTCCTGGAGCGCGACAACGACGACGTGAAGGTGCTCGTCGAACCGTAGGTACCGGCAGGCACATCGACACAGTCGTCGTGCCCGGGTCCGAACCACCCGCGGTTTCGAACCGGGGCCCGCTGTCGGTACACCATCCGGAGCGGATCCCGGGATCGTGAGCGGACCGCAGGCCACGTGCGGGCGCGCAACCCGCGACGGGCAACGGGCGACGCGGCGGACGGTCCACCCTCTCGAAGGACGGCCCAGTGGCCCGCGAACCGACGTTGCGAGGCTGGAGATGGCTGGCTGCGTACCGCCGGTCTCACGTTCCGAACCACCGCGATAGCCCCTTACCAAAGTTTTATGACGTTGTTCATTATATTCAGTTCTTGTTGCTATGGCGAATGACAGTAACGACCGGTTCTCCCGGATCAACAGGCGATCGTTCATAAAGAGCGCAGGCGTGGCGTCTGCCGTTGCACTCGCTGGCTGTTCGAGCGACGGCGGCAGTGGCGGCGACGGCGGCAGTGGCGGCGACGGCGGCAGTGGCGGCGACGGCGGCAGTGGCGGTGACGGCGGCGACGGCGGCAGTGGCGGTGACGGCGGCGACGGCGGGTCGACCCAGAGCCTCGAGTGGGAACACGGAAAATCCATCCACTACATCGGCCCACCGACAGAGTCGACGTGGTGGCGGCTGATGCCGGCCGGACACGCGATCGAGGCGCACAAGAACGGCTGGGATTTCTCGTTTACCGCGCCCGGATGGGACCCCGCGCAGGTGAACGACCAGATCACCAACTACGCCCAGAGCAAGGACGCGCTCATCGTCAATCCGGTCGCGTACCAGTCCCACGTCCAGACCATCGAGCGCGCCAAGAAGGAGTACAACACGCCCGTCGTCGGGAACAAGGACCTGGTCGGGGGCGCCGTCTCGCACAACATCCAGTCCGCTGACTACGAGCTCGCCGAACTGATGGTCGAGGACGCCATCAACTTCCTCGACGAGAACCGCGGCGGCCGACAGGGCAAGACCATCGTACACTTCCAGGGGAACCCCGACTTCACGGGGTGGCGTCGCCGGATGGAACAGGTCCGAGAGTCGATGAAGAACTACCCGGACGTGGAGTACGTCGAAGTCGCGACCGACGGGACGGTCGCCGGGTGGGCCGACTCGGCCCGGACGTACTTCTCCTCGAACACCGCCGATGCCGTCATCTCCGACAGCTCCGGCGCGTATACGCGTGGCATCATGAACGCCATGGCGGCAAACGACATGCTCTATTACAAGGGCCACGAGGACCACATCTACGTCGGTGGCATCGACGGCTATCCCAGCGCCCTCCAGTACATCAGAAAGGGGCTCCAGGACCTCGACGCGACACAGGTACCGATCAACATCACCCAGAACATCTCGAAGATCTTCTACGAGCAGATACTGGACCCCTCGGTCCAACAGTCCGGGAAGGAGATCCCGCAGGCCGAGGTGGGCACCGAGGTGACGTCCGTGACGGACCCCGTCGACGTCTACTGGGGGCCCGGCGATTCGATCACGCTGGAGATGGCCGACGACTTCGACGTGCCCATCGCGAACGCACCGCCGGAGGTGTACGGCATCAGAGCCGACAACGTCAACACCGAGAACCACTGGGGTAACGTGTTCCCGGCGATCATGGAGCGGACGGACATGATGGACGTCAGCTTCGACGTCGGGAACCAGCAGCCCGACGAATACGCCGGTCTCGTCGACGAGTTCGAGGAGAACCTCGAGGGTGGACAGTACGGCGAGACGCTCGACTACCTGAGCCAGTTCTGAGAGCGCGCTGACGGCGTCAGATTTTCCGCCACGTCTTCTATTCCACACCCGACTCGAGGTGACGCGTCGTCGGTCGATTCCCCTCGGCGGGAGTTCGGCCTCTAACACAAATTTTAATAATCGATAGGGGAGAGAGTCCTACTATGTCTTCAGGCAGGACCGGCTTCGGGACCGCTAGTGAGATTCTGACAGGCAGAGAGATGAGCGCGAGGGACTTCGTCGGCGATTACTTCCCCTGGATGCTCGTCGTCGCGATCTACCTCGTCGCGGGGGTCTTCTACAGGGACCTGTTCGCGGTGGACACGCTCGAGAGCGTCATCGTCCAGAGTACCACCGTCATCATCCTCGCCATCGGGATGGCGTTCACGCTGGTCGTGGCCGAGATCGACCTCTCGATCGTGAGCGCGCTCCTCTTTGCGCCCCTGATGGGGCTTTTCGCGGTCCAGGCCGGCGCACCGATGGTAGTCGGGTTACTCGTCACCGCGCTGGTCGGCCTGTTGATCGGCGCCTGGAACGGGATCGTCATCACGAAAGTGGGGGTCCCGTCGCTCATCCAGACGCTCGCCTCCTGGTGGATACTCCAGGGTGCCGTCCTGTCTCTCACCCAGGGTCGATCGATAGCGGACTTCCCCGACCTGTACTACCAGGTCGGGAGCGGGTCGGTCGGACCGTTCCGTAACATCCTTTTTGTCACACTCGCCGTGGTGCTGATCGCGTGGTACTACAGCACGCACGTCGTGAGCGGACGGCGCCTCTTTCTCGTCGGCGGGGACCCCGATGCGGCCCAGCGGATGGGTATCGACGTCTCGAAGTACAAGATGCACGCCTTCCTCATCAGCGGCCTGTTCGCCGCCATCGGTGGGTTCGTACTCATCACCCGGGTCGGCGTCCTCTCGTCGGGGACCGGGACGAACTTGCTCATGCCCGCCATCGCGGCACCCGTCATCGCCGGGATTTCGCTGTTCGGCGGCACGGGGAAGATCATCAACGTCCCGGCGGGTGCACTCCTCGTCCAGGTCATCCTGACGATCACCCGCGTCGCTGGGGTCAGCGGTTACGAGTTCCAGCTCGCCCAGGGGATACTCGTCTTCGTGGCGGTCGTGCTGATGGAACTCAAGCGCCGCGACAAGCTCTTTGGAGGGTGGACCTGAACGATGTCGGCAGACGACCCGCTCCTTTCGGTACGCAACCTCTCGAAGAGCTACGGCCCGGTGGTGGCTATCGACGACATCTCGTTCGACCTGGAGCGCAACTCGATCCTCGGGCTGATAGGTGACAACGGCGCCGGGAAGTCCACGCTGTTGAAGATCCTCAACGGCTTCGTCCAGCACGACTCGGGTGAGGTGGTCCTCGACGGCGAGGAGGTCGTCTTCGCGAACCCACAGGAGGCCCGTCGAGCGGGCGTCGCGATGACCTACGAGGAGTTCGCCCTGGTCGACGACACGCCCGTCTGGGAGAACTTCTTCATGGGACGGGAGAAGGCCAACTCGTACGGCCCGATAAAGACCGTCCGCGGGGGCGAGATGCGCAAGGAAGTAGAGCAAAAGCTCGCCGAGTACGGATTCGACTTCGGCGTCGAGAAGAAGGCGAGCGAGCTTTCGGGCGGTCAGCGCCGGATCCTCGTCGTCAGTCGAGCGATCGAGTCAGATCCGAAGCTCCTGTTGCTGGACGAGCCGTTCCGGGGGCTCTCGGAGCGGGCGATCAACCAGCTCTGGGACATCCTGCACGACTTCACCGACACCGGCTCGGTGATCATCACGAGCCAGTGGTACAGCTCGGTCGAGGAGAACATCGACGACGTCGCCATCTTCAGGCAGGGCCACAAGGTGGGCCAGTTCGCGAACGACGCCGTCGACAGCAAGGAGTGTAACCGGCTGATGATGGAGGGCGAGGCATGAGCGACGCGGACGTCGTCCTGGACGTGAAGGGCATCTCGAAGAGCTACGGCCCGGTGCTTGCACTCGACGACGTCTCGTTCTCCCTGGACCGCAACGCCGCGATGGGGCTGGTCGGGGACAACGGTGCCGGGAAGTCGACGCTGCTGAAGGTCCTGAACGGCTATCTCAAGCCGGACTCCGGGGAGATCGTGCTCGACGGAGAGCCCGTCTCGTTCGACAGTCCACAGGACGCGGCCGACGCGGGTATCGCGATGACCTACCAGTACATGGCGCTCGTCGACAAGGCGACCGTCTGGGAGAACTTCTTCATGGGTCGGGAGATGACCAACTCGCGTGGCCCGATCAAGACGCTCCGGAAGGGCAAGATGATCCAGCAGGTCGAAGCGAAACTCGACGAGTACGGGGTGGAGTCGCTCGATCCGCGAGACCGCGTCGAAGACCTTACCGGCGGGCAGAAACAGATCCTCTCGATCAGTCGGTCGATCGAGTCCGAACCCGACGTGTTGATGCTCGACGAACCGCTGACCGAGCTCTCGCGGCGCGACAGGGAGTCGGTGATCCGGTTCGTGAAGTCGTTGCGAGATCAGACGGATACCTCGATCATCCTCGTCTCACACGACCTGGAGATCGTCAGGGACCTCGTCGACGATATCATGATTCTGAACGAGGGGAAAAAGACGCTGTCGGGGACGCCGGCGAACCTCTCGACGGACGAGATCGTCGAACAGATGGTGTGAGCGGGCGGCGCGCCTTTTGCTGGTCGTCACGCGGTGCGACTGCGCCACGGGGCCGACTCCCGCGGGCCCGGGTTCGCCGAACGGACGGCCGGTCCGACTCACCGAACGCCCGAGTGACGCCCCCGGTTACAGGACGTCCTTGAAATCCGCGACCTGCTGCTCGATGGCGCGCTCGGTCGGGAGCCGTTCGACGCTCGACGCGCCGAAGAAGCCGTGGACGCCCTCGGTGTGTTCCATGGAGTAGGCGACGTCCTCGGGCTCTGCGAGGGCACCGCCGTGAGAGATGACCAGGACCTCGTCGTCGACCGAAACCGCAGCGTCGCGGAGTCGCTGGACCGTCTCCGAGGCCTCTTCGAGCGGCGAGACGTCCGCCGCGCCGATGTCACCGCCTCTCGTCAGGCCCAGGTGGGCGACGACGATGTCGGCACCGGCCTCGACCATCCGACGGGCCTGCTCCTCGTCGAAGACGTACGGTGCGGTGAGAAGGCCCTTGTCGCTCGCCATCTCGATCATCTCGATTTCCCTGTCGTAGCCCAGTCCGAGTTCGTCGAGTTCCTCGCCGAACTTCCCGTCGATGAGTCCGTGCGTCGGGAAGTTCTGGACACCGGAGAAGCCGAGGCGCTTGATCTCGTCGAGGAAGACGTCCATGTCGCGAAACGGGTCTGTCGCGTGGACACCGGCGAGGACCGGCGTGTTCTCGACGACCGGGATCACCTCGCCGGCCATGTCGACGACGATCTCGTTCGCGTCGCCGTAGGCGAGCAACCCGGCGTGGGAACCCCGCCCGGCCATGCGGTAGCGCCCCGAGTTGTAGATGATGATCAAGTCAGTCCCGCCTCGCTCGGCGAACTTCGCCGAGATACCGGTGCCAGCGCCCGACCCGATGATCGGCTCGCCGGCGTCGACGGTCTCTTGGAGCATTTGCATTGATTCCGCGCGACTGAATTTCATACTCATACGCCGTGTCGGCACGGAGACTCGGCAGGCATAATAATCTATGCCCCGTTCGTCGGTGGCTGCCCCGGCTACCTTCCCTCACGACGAGTCCGTATCACTCGCGACACCGGGTGGAAGAACCGTACTCTCCGGCATGTCAGCGAGCCCCGACTCTGGTCCCGGTGGCCCGTATACCGCGATGAACCGCAACGGTTCCCAGCTCGTATTGTGTGTGCTGTGCTCGACGCCGGCCGGGATGTATACCATATGTCCAGCCGACACGTCGCGTTCCTCATCGGCAACTGTCTGGACCCCTGAACCGGTCATGAAGTAGAGGATCTCCTCACTGTCAGGATGCACGTGTCGCTCGTGTGCCGCACCCGGCTCGAGGACGACGACACCGGCGCTGAACGACTCGGAACCGGTCACGGCCGGGGAACTCATCCACTTGCTCTTGCCCCAGTCGAACTGTACCGTCTCGACGTCCTGTGGCTCTATGAATCGGTTATCGCTCGCCATCGACGTATCCAACGCGAACTGTGACATTAAATATTGTGTCGGGGCCCCGCTTCGTCTGGCACCGTTGTTCGGAGTTCGGTCACAGGTGCGAGACGTTACGACAGCCATGTCGGCCTGTGAAGCGATACCCGGGAAGAGAGACCAGGGTATCGGAGACTCCGGTCAGGCTCAGAAGACCAAACTCACTTCGAAATACCGAACCGACCGACTGAGGACGGAACAGCGACATCGATACCGCCGGATGACCGTCTCTCACATCGGCCCCGACAACGGAAGTCCGGAGCCGGCGTCGAGTGAGATATCGTGAACGCGGGGATGCTGCGCTGAGCACCGTCAGCGCCGTCCGGAAGCGTATGTTCTCTGGTATCCCTCGTCAGGGACGGTTCAGTACAAGTGAACGGACGTTTCGGCGCCTTGTGACATCGAGGGACGAGCCAAAGATAGGCGCCGGATCTGACCGACGGTCAGTATCCGGTAACGCGTCGAGACTGCAGAGAGACTGGGCCACACCCTGGTTCACACCTGAAATCAAGATCGTTGAATGCGCTCCGTGACACTCCCGACACACCTGCCGGTCGCGAAGCGCTACCCGATCGAGCACTGAGTGCTCACCCGGAATCCGACCCCCGACTCGGTGAGAACACGCGACCGGGAGATGGAGCCGGACGGGAGAGACACCACCGGCGACCAGCTCCGCGTTCGGGCCACTCGACACGACGAGCCCGAAATCAGCCACGGTCACAGCGGAACTGCTCGGGGATTCGTCGAATCTGCTCACTGGGCCGTGGTGACGGGAAACGCGCGAGACGATACCGATACGTGTCGACCTCGACCGGACCCACAGTGGCGCCGCCTCGCTGACATCTGAGCGAACGGTCGCAAGGAGAGCACTCTACCAGAGACGGAGATGTGTTCAGTTTCAGTGAACAGCGGTCCTATCCGCTACATCTATTGAATAGATATTTATACTGTCTGAACAACTGTTCCTCCTGGCCGACATAACCTCCGGTGCGACCGTAGCGCTGTACTGGGAGATCCCGGAACGGAACCCCCACCTAACACGCGTACGTCCATTATTTTGAGGGACGGTCAACGTAATAGTCGGCCAGACGCCCGAGACCGTCCTCGAACAGGCGAAATTGATGGAGGAGTACGGGGCCGACGCCGTCTACGTCATGGACTCGGCGGGGGCGATGCTCCCCAGCGACGTCCGCGACCGGGTGGGACTGCTCGCCGACGAGCTCTCCATCGACGTCGGCTTCCACGCCCACGGCAACCTGGGCCTGGGCGCCGGCTCGGGCAACGCCCAGATGGGGTGCTGGTCGTCGGCCAGGAGGACCTCATCACCGACATCGTCTCACACCTCGCCGACGAACGGGACGCGGCCGCCGAGTCCGACGACTGGACCGTCGCCGGTACCGGGGATTCGTCACCCACCATACGTATCGATATATACACTATATCAACGTATTCTGGAGGGGTATGCTTTCACTCTCGTGTATTTAGATACGTAATTGGGAAAAGTACTGGCATATTATTATTTTTGTACCCTATTAGAGAGTTCTTTTACATATATCGGACTTCCACATCTATTTCTACAGCAAGAGGGTTCTGGTCGGACGCCCCTGCCGCAGAACGACGTGTGAGCGGTCAGGCAGCCGCCGCCGGCATCGAGAGTCGGTCGGGGAACCAGACCCGGACGGCGGCCCAGAGGAAGACCACACCGAGGAGGAGGCCGCCGATCGACTGGAGCAAGGTGTGAGCCCCGGCGAGCGGCCGGGCGACGACCATCCCGAGGGCGAGGGCAGAAAGCGGGGCGAATCGCCAGTCGACCAGGCCGAGGTAGCCTGCCGGGACCACCGCGTAGAGGACGTGGCTCGAGACGTCCCAGAACGGGGTGACCAGGAGGTGGGGGACGGTGACGCCGACCAGCAGCGCCGCAAAGCCCGGCACCAGAGTCCCCCAGCGCCGTCGTCGCCAGACTGCCCAGATGAGGAGGACACCGAGGCCGAGGCCGGCGCTGCCCGTCGCATCAGGTGCCCACGTGGGCGGATGGGCGACGAGGCGCGGGACGCCCTGGTAGACGAGGAAGGCGACGGCCCACCCGACGCCGAGGGTGGCGACTCGCGCCCCGAGGGTCGCCAGTGACCGGTCGGGTACCGCCCGCCACTCGTAGCCGATGAGCAACAGGCCACAGACGAGCACGAATATCTCGGGGGCGAACACGTCGGAGTACGTCTGTGCGACCTCCGTGAGCATACGGTCGTGTGGCCGCAGGTATCCCACCTGTCGGTTTCGGTTCGGCGGCGGGATGGCCGTGGGACACGGGGCCGGGCGACGAACTCAACACTTTTGTCCGGGGGCCGACACCGCTGGGAACATGGCAGAGGAATCCCCGCCCGCGCCGCCTGGGTGGCCGGCGCTGGGCCACACGGTCGGTTTCGCGAGAGACCCGTTCGGGTTCGTGGCGGAGGCCGTCGAATCGACCGGCGACGTCTTCCGTATGCGATTGCTCGGCAAGGACGTCACCGTCGTCGCCCACCCGGACCACGTCGGGGCGGTGCTGCGTGACCGGGAGCGGTTCGCGAAACTCGACGACTTCACGGTCGCCTTCGGTGAAGCGCTGCTCGCCGTCGAGGGCGACCAGTGGCGGCGCCAGCGCCACGCCATGGAGGACTTTTTCAGTCCCACCCGCATCGGCGAGTACGCGTCGACGATGTCCGCGCTCGCCCACGATCGACTCGACGGGTGGGACGCCCCGGCGACGGTCAGACTCGACGAGGAGATGCGCGTCCTCGCGCTGGAGAACCTGTTCGAGGTGGTCCTGGGACACTCGATCGCGGGCGCGGAACTCGCGTCGCTGACCGAGGCCGCCCACGCGTTGAACGGCTGGTTCGAACCGACGTCGTGGGTGCTGCCCGACTGGGTGCCGACGCCGGCCCGGCGACGGTTCCGCCGTGGGTCGGCCGCGTTGCGGGAGCGAGCGCGGTCGCTCCTGTCGGCCGCCGGGACCGACCCCGACGCGGACAGCCTGCTCGCGACGCTCGCGTCGCTGCGCGAGGACCCGACGTCGGGCTTCGACGAGTCGGCGGTGCTCGACCAGGTCGTCGGGATGCTCTTTGCCGGCCACGAGACCACCGCGCTGGCGATGACGTACGCCCTCCACCAGCTCGGGTTGCATCCGGCGGTCGCCGAGCGCGCCGCGGCGGAAGTCGACGCAGTCCTCGACGGACGGGCGACGCTTTCGGACCTGCAGGACCTCGAGTACGTAGAGCGGGTCGTCGACGAGACGCTGCGGCTCTACCCGCCGGTCCACGCGATTCCCCGCGTCACGACCGAAGCGGTCGAGGTCGGCGACTGGCACCTGCCCGCCGGCGAGCAGGTGCTCCTCTCGGTGTGGAACGTCCACCGCGACAGCCGGTTCTACGACGCCCCGCGGACGTTCGACCCGGACCGGTGGGCCGGGACCTCGCCGCGCGAGAAGGCCGACGCGTTCGTCCCCTTCGGTTCCGGCGCCCGCATCTGCATCGGGCGCCACTTCGCCCGTCTCGAGATGAAAGCCGTGCTCGCCGCGGTGCTCTCGCGGTACCGCCTGGAGGCATCCGATGAGATAGCCGTGGCACCACAGATGACGGCACAGCCGGACGGCCCGGTCCGAGTGCACGTCGAGTCGCGGTAATCCAGCGGTAGCGAACAACGAGCGGATACGGTGACGCCTGCCCGGCCCGTCGCCGGACGTCAGCGGGCACCGCGCCGTGGGTACTTACTCGAGGTCGAAGCGGTCCAGCTGCATCACTTTGTGCCAGGCGTCGACGAAGTCGCGGACGAACTTCTCCTCGGCGTCGTCACACGCGTACGCCTCAGCGATGGCCCGGAGCCGGGAGTTCGACCCGAAGACGAGGTCGACGCGGGTCGCCGTCCACTCGAGTTCGCCCGTCTCGCGGTCGTAGCCCTCGTAGAGGCCGTCCTCGTCGGCCGGTTCCCACTCCGTGTCCATGCCGAGCAGGTTCACGAAGAAGTCGTTGGTCAGCGTCCCGGGCTCGTCGGTGAAGACGCCGTGGGCCGTCCCCTGGTAGTTCGCGTCCAGCGCGCGCATCCCGCCGACTAGCACCGTCATCTCCGACGGCGTCAGCGTCAGCAGGTCGGCCCTGTCGACCAGCAGTTCCTCGGCCGACTCGGCGGCGTCGTCGGGGAGGTAGTTCCGGAACCCGTCGGCCCGTGGCTCCAGGGCCTCGAAGGAGTCGACGTCGGTCTGGTCCTGCGAGGCGTCGGTGCGACCAGGTTCGAACGGGACCGTCACGTCGTAGCCGGCGTCGGCCGCCGCCTGCTCGACGGCGGCGTTGCCGCCCAGCACGATGAGGTCGGCCAGCGAGACCCGCGTCCCGTCGGACCGGGACTCGTCGAACTCCTGCTTGATATCTTCGAGGGTGTCGAGCACGGTCGCCAGCGCCTCGGGTTCGTTCACGTCCCAGCTGCGCTGGGGTTCCAGGCGGATACGGGCGCCGTTGGCGCCACCGCGCTTGTCGCTGTCGCGGTACGTCGAGGCCGCCGCCCAGGCGGTCTTGGCCAGCTGGGCGACCGAGAGGTCCGACTCGAGGAGCTCGGCCTTGAGCTCCTCGGCCGCCTCGTCGCCGATGAGCGCGTGGCCGACGTCGGGAATCGGGTCCTGCCAGATCAGCTCCTCGTCGGGCACCTCGGGGCCGAGGAACCGGGACGGCGGGCCCATGTCGCGGTGGATGAGCTTGTACCACGCCCTGGCGAAGTTCGCCTGGAACTCGCCGGGGTTCTCCTGGTAGCGCTCGACGATCTCCCGGTAGTCCGGGTCTTTCTTGAGCGCGATGTCCGTCGTCAGCATCATCGGCGTGACCTTCTCCGACGGGTCGTGGACGTCCGGGGCGCTCTCGTGGAGGTCCTCGTCCGTGGGCTGCCACTGCCAGGCGCCGCCGGGGCCCTTGTGCGGTTCCCACTCGTACTCGAGCAGGTTGTTCAGGTAGCCCATGTCCCACGAGATGGGGGCGTCCGTCCAGGGGCCCTCGATGCCGCTGGTGATGGTGTCCGGTCCCTTGCCGGACCCGTACTCGTTCTCCCAGCCCAGGCCCTGCTGCTCCATGGGAGCCGCCTCGGGTTCGGGGCCGAGGTTGTCACTGGAGTCGGCGCCGTGGACCTTCCCGAACGTGTGACCGCCGGCGATGAGCGCCACCGTCTCCTCGTCGTTCATCGCCATGCGGCTGAACGACTCGCGGATGTTCGTCGCGGAGGCCTCGGGGTCCGGTTGGCCGTCGGGTCCCTCGGGGTTGACGTAGATGAGGCCCATGACGGTCGCACCCAGACCCTCCTGGAGGTCGCCGTCCTCGCCGAAGCGCTCGGAGGCCTCCATCTCGTCCTCGGGGCCCCAGTCGACGGCGTCGTCGGGTTCCCAGTCGTCCTCGCGGCCGCCGGCGAACCCGAACGTCTCGAAGCCCATCGACTCCAGGGCGACGTTGCCGGCGAGCACCAGCAGGTCGGCCCACGAGAGTTTGCGGCCGTACTTCTGCTTGACCGGCCAGAGCAGTCGGCGCGCCTTGTCGAGGTTCGCGTTGTCCGGCCAGCTGTTGAGCGGGGCGAAGCGCTGCCGGCCGCCGGCCGCGCCGCCGCGGCCGTCGCTCGTGCGGTACGTCCCGGCGCTGTGCCACGCCATCCGGATGAAAAGCGGGCCGTAGTGGCCGTAGTCAGCGGGCCACCAGTCCTGGGACGTCGTCATCACGTCTTCGATGTCCGCTTTGACGGCGTCGAGATCGAGGGACTCGAACGCCTCGGCGTAATCGAAGTCGTCGTCCATCGGACCGACCTGACGGACGTTCTGATCGAGGATGTGCAAGTCCAGCTGATTCGGCCACCAGTCTTGGTCGGGACCAGGCATGGACAATATGTTTTTGCTTTCCAGTATTAAGAATTGCTAATCAAGAAACGAAGTCTTCTTTTCATCCGAATCGGGGCTCTCGTTCGAGAAATCCGTAGCGGCCGTCACCGCGCCTCGAATCCGGTACTCCGGCGACTCTGACGCCCCAGGTGTACGTTGACGGCCCGCCACGTCGATTCGTCACGATATCAATTTGATAAAATACGTCGCTGCGTGATAATAACAACACTATTTATTCCGAACCGCAGATAATCGACCAGTGGAACGAGGTGACCAGCGATGGCTCTGCCAACTGGTACCGCGAGTTCCTGGCTGCAGGGCACAGACTTCCCGAGTCGACTGTTCGAGACCGGACGGAACGACTACGAGCTGTACGAGGAAGACGAGGAGTTCGTCCTGAGCGTCGAGATGCCGGGCTTCGACCCCGAGGAGATATCGGTGTCGTGGGACGACGGCGTGCTCAACATCGCCGCCGAACACGAGGACGAGCGCCGCGGTGAGCGCAGGACCTACCACCGGCGGTTCCGCTTCCCCAAGCACGTCGACGACGAGGACAGCACCGCACAGTACAACAACGGGATCCTCGAGATTCGCCTGCCGGTGATGCAGGACGCGACCGCCCGCGGTCGCGAGGTCGAGATCCAGGCCTGATCGTCGATGTCCCCGCTCAGCGGGGTCCTCGGGGAGAACACGGGGTGAGCCCGCCCGTCAGACCGACCCCGACGTGGCGTCGCGCAGTCGCCTCGTCCGTACTGTCGTCGGGCACAGACGGGTCCGCGGGCACCGCGTCGGGACCCGACGGGTCGGTCACCGTCCCCCCGTCGGAGCGGACGGCCTGGACGTCGTCGTCTCGCTGCCGCGGTCGCAGGCTCGCGAGCGGGCACAGCCCCACGTACCACCACCGAACCGGTGTTCGGGGGCGACGCGACGTGCCGCTCTCACAGCAATCACAGCCACACTCACGCGAGACCCCCTGGCCGTGACTGGTACCACCCCGACCGTGAGGCGTCGAACCCCCCGAGCCGCCACGCGTGGCAGCTCGCTCGTGCCGACCATACGTACGTCCCGGCCACTGGATAGGCAACCACTCTAACGAAGTTGATGTTTTCCTGGACCTGGCCGGTATCCGGGTCGATACTGCCGCCCGTCCCGCGGCGACACCCCCGACGACGTAAAAAGTGGACGGGCGGCGAGGGATTCGAACCACGAGCATGCGGCGAGCGAAGCGAGCCGTTTCACTCCGACGAACGAAGTGAGTCGGAGCAGTTTTTCCCCACGTTTTTACGAGGAGTGGGTCCCGCAGCGAGCGTCGCGAGCGAGGAACCTCGACGACGTAAAAAGTGGACGGGCGGCGAGGGATTCGAACCGAGTGGAGACGATCGCCCTCGCTTCGCTCGGGCGCTGCGACTCCCCGGGTTCAAATCTCTCTCGTGTCTGTTCGTTCGCGCTCACAGCCGTTCGCGCAGAACTCACGGGCGGCGAGGGATTTGAACCCCCGACCATCTGGTCCGGAACCAGGCGTTCTGTCCGCTGAACTAGCCGCCCACGGGGGAGAATATTCGAGTCGGCCTCTTAACGGTTGTGAACCCGGGAGTCAGGGGGACTCGCCGGTCTCGATGGTGAAGTCCGCGACGGGGTAGGCGACGCAGGTCAGGCAGTAGCCGTCCTCCATGTCGTCTTCGAACAGCGACTCGTTCTGGCTGTGGCGGATGTAGTCCTCGGCCGGACCGTCCTCAATGTGGCCGGCACAGGAGATACACTGGCCCTGGCGGCAGGCGTAGGGGAGGTCCCAGCCCTCGTCCTCGCCGGCGTCCAGAACCGTCTCGTTGTTCGCGACTTCGATGGTCTCGCCCTCCTTCGCGAACTCGATCTCGTAGTACTCGACCTCGTCGTCGGCGATGGAGTCGGGATCGAAGCCGGCCTCCTCCTCGGCCGCCTCGCCCTCCTCGAGTTCGCCCTCGGCCTCGCCGGCCGGAATCGCACCGGCAGGCGCGCCGCCGCCGATAGAGCGATTGTAGGGTTCGGGGAAGTCCGTCTCGGGTACCGTCGCGGCCCGCTGTTCGAGCACCTGCTGGGAGATGTCCTCCGGTGCCTCCCACCCGGTCCCCTTCGCGTAGTGGAGCGCCACTACGATGAGGGTGAGCGTGGCCCCGGCGGCGATGCCTACCAGTTCAACCATATGCGCGGCTATGGAGTACTGGGTTAACTAACCTTTGGATTCCTCGCGGCCGCAGGCTGGTGGTTTGCCGGGTCGAGACCCGCCGCTGCGCTCGCGCTCTCGCTACTCGCGGTTCCCGCTGTTCACCGCTCGTGTGTCGAGACCCCTCGCTTCGCTCGGGCTCTCGCTACTGCCGCGGGACCTCGTGGCGACCGAATCCGTAGCGCAGTCGGTTGGCCAGCCGGCGCGAGAATCGGCCGTCGTCGGCGCGGGACCCGAACCGTTCGGCCAGCGCCTGGTAGATGAGCGGCATCGGTACCTCCTGTTCGAGGGCCTCCTGGACGGTCCAGGTGCCCGTCGACCCGCCCTCGACGCGGTCGGCGACGTCGCCCAGGTCGGTGCCCTCCTCGCGGAACGCCTCCTCGCAGAGTTCCAGCAGCCACGACCGGATGACCGCGCCGTTGTTCAAGGTGCGCGAGACGGCCGCCAGATCGAGGTCGTAGCGGCCGTTCGCGAGCAGTTCGAACCCCTCGCCGTAGGCCTGCATCAGCGCGTACTCGACGCCGTTGTGGACCATCTTCACGTAGTGGCCCGACCCGGCGGGACCCATGCGGTCGTGGCCCGCCGGCCCGGTCGCGACGGCGTCGAACACAGGCGTGAGTTCGTCGTAGGCCCACTGCGGCCCGCCGACCATCAGCGAGAAGCCCAGGTCCGCGCCGGCGGGACCGCCGGAGGTCCCACAGTCCAGGTAGGCCGCGTCGGTCGACTCGGCCCGTCGGACCGAGTCCTCGAAGTGGGAGTTCCCGCCGTCGACGACGACGTCGTCGCCGTCCACGAGCCCCTCGAGTTCGTCCAGCGCCGCGTCGACCGGGTCGCCCGCGGGGACCATCAGCCAGATGCGCTTCTCGTCGCCCAGCTCGTCGGCCACGTCGGGGATAGAGTCCGCGGGGGTCGCACCGGCGTCGGCGGCCGCCGCGACGGCTTCCTCGTCGATGTCGAAGACGACCACGTCGTGGCCCGCCTCGAGCACCCGGTCGACGACGATGCGGCCCATGCGTCCCAGTCCGATGACGCCAAGTTCCATACTCGCAGGTCAGCGACCGGGCAGGTAGGGGTTGCGGTTCTCGCGAGCGACCCGTGGTGTTTTGCCCGCGCCATCCGATCAGCGGGCATGGACGACCGCATCCGCGAACACGCGCGGACCCTGGTCGAGTGGAGCGCACGCATCGAGGCCGGGGACGACGTCGTCGTGCAGGTCGACGAGGGGGCACACGACCTCGCGGTGGCCGTCGCCGAGCAACTCGGCCGGAGCGGAGCGAACCTCGTGGCGACGTACAGTTCCGACGAGGTGACCCGGGCGTACCTGCGAGCGTTCGACGGGGAGTTCGAGGCCGACCCCGCGTACGAACTCGCACTGTACGAACAGGCCGACAGCGTCCTCGTCCTCTCGGGGTCGAACAACGTCGCCGGGAGCGCCGACGTGCCGAGCGAGACGCGACAGGCGTACGCCACGGCGCGAGCGGAGATCCGCGAGGCACGACTCGAGACGGACTGGGTCTCGACGCAGCACCCGACGCGGGCGATGGCCCAGCAGGCCGGGATGGCCTACGAGGCCTACCGGGACTTCGTCTACGACGCGACGCTCCGGGACTGGGCGGCACTCGCCGAGGAACAGGCCCGGTTGAAGGACATCCTCGACGCGGGCGAGACGGTCCGCATCGTCGGCGAGGGGACGGACCTCACGCTGGACATTGCCGACCGAATCGCCGTCAACTCCGCGGCGAGCGTGGCCTACGACTCGCACAACCTCCCCTCGGGCGAGGTGTTCACCGCGCCGGCCGACGCCGCCGGCGTCGTCACCTTCGACGTGCCGATGACCATCCAGGGCCAGCGCGTCAGCGGCGTCTCGCTGACGCTGAAGGACGGCGTCGTCGTCGACTGGGACGCCGAGCAGGGACTGGACGTCGTCACCGAGGTCGTCGAGACGGACGGCGGATCCCGACAGTTTGGCGAACTCGGTATCGGGATGAACCGCGGCGTCGACCGCGTCACCGACAACATCCTCTTCGACGAGAAGATGGGCGGCACCGTCCACCTCGCGCTCGGCCGGTCCTACGACGCCTGCCTCCCCGACGGCGAGACGGGGATCGAGAGCGCCGTCCACGAGGACCTCATCACGACGATGGGCGAGGGGTCGCGACTCGAGGTCGACGGCGAGATCGTCCAGGTGGACGGCACGTTCGTCTGGGAGTGAGTCGGGAGCACGCAGCGTTCGACCGAGGACCCGGTAGCCGACCGGTCGGCTTCGGCCGGCCCGGTCAGTCCTCGGACAGGGAGGCGACGGTGCGGTCGGACCGGTCGCTGGCCTTGACGGCTGCGGTGTAGGCCCGTTCCGTCTCCATGAGCGCCCCGATGACCTGGTCGGCGAACTCCCGGTCGCGTTCCAGGTCGAGTCCCTCAAGTACGATCGAGAGATGTTCGTAGGCCTCTGCCAGGTGGGCCTCGTGCGCACCGGTCGACCGATCGTCCCAGTCGGATGAGTCCGCGGCCATAGCTCACACGTCGGCCCACAGACGTGTTAGTAAAACAGGCATTAACGCGGGTCGACAGTGTCGGCCGTCAGGGCGACGACGCCGGTGCCGTCCCCGATTCCCACCGTTCGCCGGTCAGATCTGCAGGAACTGCGTCACCAGCCACTTCGTGAAGGTCCCGGTGAGTGCGCCGATCCACGAGAGGATGACGAAGTGCATGTAGGTGTTGGCCTTGTGCCCGCCGTCGACGGTCCGGACCATCAGGGCGGACAGCATCGCCGAGAACATGATGATGATGATGAGCAGGAACTCGATGAGCGGGATGTTGTAGACGCCGGTGTTGATGAGCGAGTCGACGTCGAGGCGACTCCCGGCGTTCAGGTCAAGCGACATCTGGGCCAGGATGTTGACGACCTGCAGGCCGATGAAGAAGGCGAACGTCGATGCCGCGGTGATGCCATAGAGGAGGCCGACGAGGGTCGTCGTCGCCTGCTTGCGCTGCTGGCGCAACTGCATCACCTCGTTCATGTTCGCGGCGATGAGCTCGCCCAGCTGCTTTGGCGAGCCGCCCATCTCCCTGCCGATGAGGTACATCTCCGAGAACGTCTGGATGAGATACGAGCGGCAGTCGGCCGTGAAGTACCGCCAGGCCGCCGACGGTTCGATGCGCATGTTCAGGCGCTTGTAGAGGTTGTTGATGTTCTCGGTCAGCGGGCCGAAGTCCTTCTTCCGGAGCGTCCGCAGGACCATCCCGGTCGTCGACTGCTTGGCTCCCTCGGTGGCCCCGAGCGCGCGGATGAAGCTCGGGAACTCGTTGTCCCGGCCCTTGATGCGCTGTTCCTCCTGGCGGAAGACGATGCCCGGGTACAGCATGGGCGTGATGGGGACGACAGCGTAGAGGGGCAGCGGGACCGACTCGACCATGAACAGGACGTCGTTGAGCGTGACCGGCGTCACGCCCAGCAGGCTCCCGACGACGAAGAGGACTAGCAGCACCGACAGGCCGACGCCGACGTACATCGACCGGTCGAGGCGCTCCTCGACGGGCGAGGGGTACTCCTCGGGGTGGTACCACACCGGGTCGTACGGCGCCATCGAGCGGATGGCGAGGAAGAAACCCGACTGGACGAAGATGAACATCACGATGACGGCGCTGACCGTCATCGTCGGGTTCGTCCCGGTCAGCACCGGCAGGACCACCGCGAACACCAGGGCGAACGTCATCGACAGGATCATCGACAGGTAGAGGTCTTTCATCACCTCGAGGCTGTCGAGCGAGCTCTCGTAGACCGTCGAGTAGTGCTGGATGATCTGGTCCTGCTCCGAGAGGAGGTAGTCCTCCAGGGACTGGCCGGCCCCGAGCGTGTAGGCCAGGCGGTCCAGGAAATCGGAGAAGGCGTCGCTGGGCACCTCCTTGGCCCGGCGACGGCAGGCGTCGTCGAGGCTCTGGTTCCAGGTGTCGACCAGCTGGACGATGCGGTGCATCTCGAGGGCGAGTTCGCCGTACTCGTCTTCCTGGGCGAGGGTACGGAACACCTCCATGCGGTCGATCTTCGTCGTCGCCAGCACCGTCATGTGGGTGATGAGCAGGTGAAAGCGGTTGTTGAGCTCGCGCTTGCGCTGGGAGAGCAGGATCTTCGGATAGAAGATCGCCGAGACCATCGCGAGAAAGCCCAGCAGCGGGATGGGCGCCTTGATGGTAAGCGGGAGGTCGAGCGCGAACGCGGCGACCGTAGAGAGAAGGAAGAAGGCGACCGAGGGCCCGAGGATGAAAAGGAGATACCGCTCTATCGGAATCGTCATCTGCCGGTAGGACTCGGCCAGGCCCTCGACCGTCTCGCTTATCGTCAGGTCCAGTCCGTTCTCCGCCTCGCCCTGAGCCATCGTCACTCGGGCCGTGAGATGTTGAACGGGATACCCTCGATGCCGTCGCGCTGGAAGTCGGAGATGAAGTCGTTGACCTCGTGATAGCCCAGGATGCCCTCCTGGATGGCCCGTTCGATGAGGTTTGCGCGGAACTGAAGGTCGTCGTAGATGTCGCGGGTGTCCTCGTAGCCCAGCAGCGTCGCGATCTGCTCCTCGAGGACGTATGAGTTGTTCATCCCCTGGAAGACGATCTCGTCCTCGACGGGGTCCCAGTTGAACGCCTGGCGGGTGACGACCCCGTCCATCTCCTTGGAGTAGCCCTCGATCTCCTGGACGCTGGTGACCCGGCGAAGGACCTGGTCGCCCTGCTTGACCCGGTTCTGGAACAGCGCCACGTCGGCGACGTCCATGAACGTCTCGGGGACGTTGATGGGTTCGCCGGTAAAGCGCTGGATCATCGAGACGATGTCGCTGGCGTGGAAGGTCAGCATGACCGGGTGGCCGGTCTGGGCGGCCTGGAAGGCCATCCGCCCCTCCTCGCCACGGACCTCGCCCACGATGATGTAGTCGGGTCGGGAGCGCAGTGCCGCCGCGACCAGGTCGAACATGTCGATGCTGGTGCCCTCGTCCTCGCCCTCGCGGGTGAGCAGTTGCTGCCAGGTGTTGTGCGGGGGCAGCACCTCGGCGGTGTCCTCCGCGGTGTAGATCTTCGAGTCGTCGGGGATGAACGAGGTGATGGCGTTCAGCGTCGTCGTCTTCCCTGAGGCCGTCTCCCCGACGACGAAGACGGTCTGTTCGTTCTCCAGACAGAGCCACAGATAGGCAGCCAGTTCCGGCGAGAGCGTCGCCCACTTCGTGATCTGGAAGATCGAGAGGGGGATCTCGTCACCCTGCCGGATGGTCAGCGAGGGGCCCTTGACGCTCACGTCGTCGGAGTAGATGAGGTTCAGCCGCGACCCGTCGGGCAGCGTCGAGTCGACGATGGGATCGGAGTCCGAGACGGGGTCGCCGATGCGCTCGCCCATGTTTCGCAGCCACTGGTCGAAGGCCTCCTCGGACTCCCACTCGACGGTCGTCTCGAGCATCCCGTAGACGCCGTGGTCGACGTGGCACTCGCTGCGGCCGATGACGTGGATGTCCTCGTTGGCCGGGTCCCGCATCACCGGTTCCAGGGGGCCCAGGCCGACGATGTCCCGGTTGAGGCGGTAGAGGATGTTCTCGTAGGTCTCCTGGGTCACCTCGACGGCACTGACGTTGGTCAGATTCGACAGGCGGGTCAGCACCCCGCTGTCGGCGTCCTCGTCGCGGATCTTCGTGGTCTCCTGCAGGAGTTCCTCGATGCGGTCGTCGTACTCCGCTTCGCTCTCCGGGGCGGGCTTGTTGACGCTCTTCTGGAGGAGCCGATTGCGGACCTTGTCGAAGACGGCGCCCTCCTCCTCGTCGAGCTCCGGTTCGATGGCGTAATATTTCATGTCCTGGCCGACGTCGCCGTAGATGTGACAGAAGATTGGGCCGCCCACGGGGTAGAGGACGTTGGGCCGGTCGGACTCGTACTCGTCGTCGGCCTCGTCGATGAGCATGGGGAACTCCCCGGTGATCTGCTTGAACTTCTTGAGGTGGTCCCGCAGGTGCGGGCGCCGCGCGGCCATCTGTCGCAGTTCGTCCGAGGGTTTCGCACGTCCGTGGTCTGTCATATCTTAGGTCACCTCTAGGCAACGCTCCGCGATTCGATGACGATACCAGTCCCCGACCGCACCGAGAAGCCGATGGTGTCGCCGACCTGTTCGCCCATCCCGGCGAATCGCAGGACGTTGATCTGACGGCGGACGTCGTTGCCCACCTCGATCATCTCCAGTTCGATGAAGACGTCCGCGATGGCCCGGAACGGGCCGATGGCCTCCTCGTCCAGCGTCGAGGGGTCCACCGTCAGCATGATGCACTTGCCCTGGGAGATGACGTCCCTGAAAAAGGAGATGATCTCCAGGGCGGCCTGTCGCTCGTCGTTCTGACGGACCAGCGCCTCGAACTTGGGGTCGTTCCGGAGGATGGCGTCGAACGTGTCGATGACGACGACGTCGCTGTTCCACATCACCTCCGCCTCCATCAACCGGCGCAGCAACTCCTTGCGCTCTTCCTCCTGGTCGCCCCCCGAGAAGGTGTTGGAGTCGCCGATATCGGCGTGCAAGAAGAGGACCTGCTCGTCCAGGATGTGGTTGACCATGTCGTAGGACAGCGAGTGCATCTGGTCTAGGAAACTCCCGACGGTCAGCTCCGTCGAGAGGTAGGTCACCTCGTGGCCCTCCTCGCAGAGGCCGTAGGTGAACCGCTGGCTCAGCGCCGACTTCCCGGCCCCGTAGTCGCCCTCGACGAGGATGATGCTGCCCGGCGGGATGCCCCCGCCCAGTTCCTTGTTCAATCGGTCGTGGCCCTCCAGTCCGAGCGAGAAGAGGTCCGTGCTCGCGAGGCTCATCGGTTGAACTCGAACACCTCCTCGTCGCCGTTGACGATAATCTTGACGCGGTGGTCGCCGGTCGACAGCCCCGGGACGGATATCTCGACGCGGACCACGTCTCCGGGGTTCCAGGTCGCCCCACCGTCGGGTTCCAGCGTCACCGCGTAGGCGGTCATGAACGTCCCGTTGACGAAGAGATCCATCTGGTCGGGGACCGGCGCGAGCCGTTCCGTGCCGGTGTTCTTGACGTGGAGGGTGATATTCTCCGTGCCGGTGTCGTATATCGCGTCGCTCCCGGCGTCCGAGATGATCTCGACGTCGGTCCGGACGTCGCTGCTGACGTCTAACCCCTGTTCGGACAGCGCGTTGCTCAGCTGGCCGACGCTGTCGGTGAATACGCCGGCGACGCTGGCGGCGATCATCATCGACGCGATGAAGATGATGAGATGGGAGGCAGAGACGCTCGCCATCTCAGGGCACCTCCTCGGTCGCTTCGATGCCGGGCCCGGTGACGAGTTTCACGCGGTCGGGCTTCGGAGAGAGAGGGGTCACGGTGATTTCGAGGGTCTGCTGGGCGAGCCACAGGTCGGTCGTGGTATCGCCGTCGACGGCCGTCTGGTAGCCCGACTGGTACTCGTTGTCCACGAGGACGTCGACGTCGCTGACCGCGAGTTCGGTCGAGCCCGTGTTCTCGACAGTGATCGTCAGGGAGTCGCCCGTCGAATCGTAGGTCACGTCGATCACGGTTATCGCGGTGTTTTGCTGTTCCAAGAGCGTATCTCGCTGGTCGTCGCGGGCGTCCGAGATCTGTTCGAGGCTGTTTGCCGAGGCCGAGTAGAACATCCCGAACCCGATGAACGCGGCGACGAAGATGATGGCCGCCGAGCCGCTAACGCTGAAGCCCATCGGCACCACCTCCGCCCACCAGTTTCGAGAGCGCGACGGCCTCAGGGCCGCTGTCCTCGTCGAGTTGCGAGATGTAACGGAGGCTCTCGGTGTGGTGGTCGATGGTGAGTCCGCCGCCGGTGTCGTCGACGTCGTCGAACCCGCGGAGGTAGTCTCTGAGCTGGTCGGCGACGGACTCGTCGATCCATCCGATCGTCTCGTAGTACTCGAGCGCCCGGGCCGTCTCGCGGTAGCCCGTCTGCCCCACCAGGTACTCCAGCCACTCGACGATTATCAGGTCGGCGGCAAAGCCCTCCGGCATCGACGCCAGGTAGGGCTTGCCCTCGCCGTCGTTGGCCGACGCGTCGCTCGTGGTCTCCGTCTCGGTGGCCGCCGGCGTCGGGTCCGGTTCTGGCTCCGGTTCCGGCTCGGGTGTCGGGTCCTGGGCCGCAGTGGTCGACGTCGACTCGGAATCGGCCGACGCCGCCGGGTCGGGGTCGGAGTCAGTGGTCGACGCCGGGTCGGCCGCTGTGGCGGCCTCGTCGTCGGATTCGTCGTCCTCGATGACCTCGTCGAAGAGGTCGTCGTCCTCGAGACCGCCGGTGTCCTCCTCGAACGCCGCCTCGTCGCCCTCCTCGAGCAGGCCGTCGTCACCCTCCTCGAGCAGGCCGTCGTCGCCCGTCTGGTCGAGGTCGCCGTCATCGTCACCCTCCTCGAGCAGGTTGCCGTCGTCGGCCGTCTCGTCGAGGTCGCCGTCGTCGTCGGCCCAGTCGGCCTCGCCCGATTCGTATTCGTCTTTCAGTTCGGCGAAGGACTTGCCGCCGTCGCTGTCGCCGCTGTCGTCGTCCATGCTCATGCCATCGTCCATGCTCATGTCGTCGTCCTCCAGTCCGTCGTCGAAGTCGCCCTCGAAGTCCTCGTCGAACGAGCCGCCGTCATCCTCGAATCCGCCACCGCCGCCGCCGTCGCCGCCGTCATCGTCGTCCGGGAACATGTCGTCGACGCTCCCGTCGTCCATCGACATCGAGCCGCCGGCGTCCTCCGAGAGATCGTCGTCGAAAAAGCCCTCGGCGTCGGCGTTGGCCACGTCCTCGTCTAAGTCGTCGCCCCCGTCTTCGCCGTCATCCTCGAACAGGCCGAAGGAACCGCCATCACCGCCACCCATGCCGCCGCCCATGCCGGCGTCGACGTCGTCGGCGAAGGGGTTGACGCCACGGGTGACCATCTCGTAGATGTCGAGCAGTTTCCTGACGTTCTCTTCGACCTCCTCGACGGACTCGGAGATGCTCTCGTTTTCCGTCCGCACCGTGTTGACCGTCGAGGAGAGCGAGCCGACCTCGTTTTCCAGTTCGTCTAAGCGGTGTTCCAGTTCGTCGGTGTCCGGGCCGGTGGCGTCCTCCATGTCGCCGAACTCGTCGTCGCCGAACCCGCCCATACCGTCGTCGTCATCGAGGCCGCCGAGGCCGCCGAGGTCGTCCCCGCCGCCCTCTTCGGCCATCAGGCCGCCACCGTCTGCCATCCCACCGCTGTCGTCGTCCGCGTCCTCCTCGCTCTCGTCGCCGGACATGATCGAATCGAACATGTTCTTGATGCTCATCCCGACGAGCCCACCCGAGAGCAACACGAAGAGCGCGGGTGCGAGTGCAACCACCTCCGCGGGAAGGGTCGCGAGCGTCGACACGAGAGCGAGACTACTCATCGTCTGTAACCATGTCGGCAAACACCCTTGAATGTTCCCTCTAGCGTATCACAGTTGATAACAAACCGTAATTTTCGATGGGGATTTTCTTAATTTTATCGTCTTGGATAGGATCTCCCCGCCCAGAAATTATTCCAGAGAATTAGCGCAGTAATTTGCGTCTGACGCCCGCGTGGCCGGCAGACTTCCGACTGCCGTCTGTCTGACGCGCCGCCGGCACGGGGCCACTCGACGTGCGATGGCCTACCGTCACAGCGTGGTCGATTCGGTGTTGGCGCTTTTGACCACCAGGTCGCCGGTCCCCGCGTCGAGTTTGAGCGAGCGGCCGTGGTCGCCACCCACGTCCTCGCCCACGAGCGGGACGTCGAACTCCTCGAGGGTCGCCCTGACCTGTTTGGCGTTGCGAGAGCCGATAGAGGAGCCACTCTCCGAGAAGTCGAGCATGTCGCTCCCGCCCGCCATCTTCGCGCGCATCGACCCCCTGCTGGCGCCGGCGTCCTCGAGGGCCTCGACCAGCGCCTCGACACCGGTGTCGGCGAACTTCGCCCGGTTGCCGTCGTCGATGTCCTCCGCCGTCGGCAGCATGACGTGGACGAGTCCCGCGGCACCCGACACGTCGTCGTAGATGCCGACGCCGATACACGACCCCAGGCCGCTGGTCGTCAGGACGGCGTCGTCGATGGTCGTCTTGTACTCGGCGATGCCGACCTTGATGCGTTCGGGTTCGGTCCCCTGGTCGTCGTCGGTCGACTGTGTCCCGTCGTAGACCTTCATTATTCGAATATTTGCTCGACGTCCGCGTCAGTCTCGTCGGCCCGCTCGACGTCCAGGTCCTCCAGCGCCCGCCGCAGCTCCTGCTCGTTTGGCAGCGCGTGGATCTCGGCCTCGAACTCGATGTCGTCTGTCTTCATCTTCGAGTCGATGATGAAGGCGTGTTCCTGGTGCTGGCCGACCTGTGCCGCCAGCGGGTCCATGATGGCCCGGCCCATGTCGTGGACCAGGCGCGGCGGGGAGTGGTCGACCGAGGTCTGCAGGACGTTCGCCCACCCGTCGACGAAGCCGCTGGTCATGATGTTCCCGAGCTCCTCGATGGCCGACTCGTGCTGGGCGGTCAGTTCGTCGCCGTCCATCTCGATGGGCATCATCGCCTCGGCGACGTTGACGGCCGACACCTCGTCGAACAGCACCAGCAGGTAGCCACTGGGCACGCCGGTGAACTCGACGACGGTCCCCACGTAGGTGTCGGTGCCGATCTGCTTTGGCACGTCGGTGATGGGCACGAAGCTGATCTGGCTCACCTCGGCCTCGGTGGGGATGCCCGTCATCATCTCGACGTTGTCGGCGGCCTTCTTCGTGCCGCTCGTCGTCATCTCGTTGAACGTGTGCAGCTTGTCGATGGGGATGGCGTCGCCCTCGGTGTCGGCGTGTTCGGTCATCACCTCCGCGAAGGCCTCGTACTCCGGGAGCATGTAGATATAGAAGTTGACCGACTCGCCGACCCACTCGATCTCGGACTTGAACACGAACACCTGCTCGTGGTCGTCCGGGTGCCGGGTCTCGGGGAGCACGTCCCTGCCGCTTTTCTCGATGTAGGTCGGCGGCGAGTGTTCGATGGCGGCCTCCAGATAGTCGGCCCACCCGTCGATGAAGCCGCTCATCATGATGTTGCCGACCTCCTCGACCCCGCTGCGGGCCATCGCCTCGTCGTCGCTCCCGCCCGGAATCAGCGCCTCGACCATCGTGTCCGCGGAGTCGGTGTCGAAGACCAGCACCGTGTCGCCCTCGAGCACTCCCTCGAAGTCGAACTGGACACCGACGAAGTCCTGGCCGACCAGCGCCTCGCCGACGTCCTCGCGGTCGACGAGCGTTATCTTGGTCACGTCGACGGTGGCGTCGATACCCGTCATCTGGGCCATCGACTGCGTCGCCTGCTGTGCACCTTCGTGAGCCAGCTGGTTGAAGGTGCCCAGCGACTGGATGTCGACGTTCATCTATGAGGGGACGACGTCTTCGATAGCCTCGATGACACTCGGTTTCTGAAACGGTTTGGTGATGTAGCCGTCTGCCCCTGCCTTCACCGCCTCTTTCATCTTCTCCTCCTGGCCGACGCTGGTGCACATGATGACGTTGGCGTCGGGGTTCGTCGACTTGATCTCGTCGGTCGCCTCGATGCCGTCCCGGATGGGCATCACGATGTCCATCATCACCAGGTCCGGCGTCTCCTCTTTGTACACCTCGACGGCTTCCACGCCGTTTTCCACTTCCCCCACGATAGTGTGGTCCTCCTCGAGAATCTCTCGGAGCAGGTTACGCATAAACTCGGAGTCGTCGGCTATCAGTACGTCGGGCATGACCTATCGGTCCGAAGGTACCCGGATTAGATAGATAAAACTGACCCGTAAATTATCGTGCGTGATACCGCTGACGGCAGCGGGATCGCCGCGGTGAGCGACGCCTCAGAGCGACGGGAGCGAGCCAGCGAGCACCCGGACGAGGTCGAAGGCGTACGTCCCGTAGCGGAAGTACACGAGCGCCGCGAGCAGGACGTACGCGGTCGTGAATCCGGCGGGCAGTCCCAGGCCGACGGCCGTCACCCGGGCCGAGACGCGGTCCGGAACCACGGTCCGACCGACGACGGCGCCACCCCCGAGCGTTGCGGTCACGAGGTTGGCCAGCGCGTGGTACTGGACCGCCTCGCCGACCGCCAGGTCGAGCGTGAGAATCCCGCCGAGGACGACCAGCAGGCCGAGCGCGACACACCAGAGGTACGCCCCTGCCAGCCAACGCGGGGCACGGGTCGCCGCGTCTCGGACCGCCGGAACCCGGACGACGCCGTAGGCCGCCAGCGGCACGACCGGGTGGAGGTACCGCACGGTGAGCATGCTGTGGAGCGGGAGCCGGGAGAGGTAGATGACGGTCATGACGACGGCCAGCGCAGCGACCAGCAGGTCGGTCTGGCGAGTCGGCGAGAGCCGTCGCGGGGAGACGCTCCCGGGATGCAATTCCGTGGCCGCCCGCGTGTCGGTCACCAGCCGGCGTGCCCGACCGAAGAGGAGGACGGGGAGCGCGAGGAGTGCGCCGAGCAACGGCATCGCCTCGAGGAGCGCGAGCTCGATGGTCTCGAAGTCGTTGACCTGGTAGCCTACCCCCGGAATGTTCCCGCTCCGGACGAATATCGAGGTCAGCCGGTCGGGGTCGTCGAGGACGCGGGCACCCTCGACGACGGCACCCACCGTAAACTGCGATATCATATCGAACTTCGAGAGGGCCGCGGCTGTGGCACCGAGGACCGGCGCCAGCAAGGGTGGTCCTCCTTCCGTCTCACCGTCGCTCGCGGGCCCACCGCTGTCTTCACCGGCGGCATCGCTCCCGCCATCAGCAGCGGCGTCGGCCCCCGGGGAGTTTTCGGGGACGAACTCGACGTCCCCGCCGCCGACGTTGGGCAACAGCCGGGGCGGTTCGGCCGGGTTCCCCGAGATCGCGTAGTTCGTCGCCAGCATCGGCGTCGAGGCGGCGAGCAGCGCGAGTCCGATAACGAGCAACCGACGCGGACTGTTCGACCGCGCGGTCAGCACGTCGACGACGCCCAGCGTCGCCACGAGAAAGAATGCCTCGAACGCGTGGGTCCACGTCACGAAGCCGGCGAGCGCGTAGGCCCCGGCGCGTGCCCTGAGTGCCGCCCGTCCGTCGGTCCGGTGGCGGCTCACCGAGAACGCGTAGACTGTCGCGAGCGCCAGCATCGCGACGAACGTGTGCCGCTTCGGGAGCGTCGCCCAGAACCCGACGGGCGTCGCTAACCCGAGCGCCACGCCGCCCGCCAGACCGACTCGGCGTCCGTGCAACAGCGTGAAGAGTCGGTAGCAGACCAGTCCGGTCGTCGCCGCGGCGACGAGCGTCGAGAGCTGGTAGGCGGCGAGCACCAGTTGGTCCCGCGGCAGCTCGGTCGCCGTGAGGAGGCTCCCGACGAAGAGGACGGCGACGGCGAGGCTGCCGACGGGCAGGGTGCGGTCACGGTCGAACTGGGGCAATCGACTCACCTGGTCGACCAGCAGCAGGCCGAGCCCGGACCACAGTCCGACGAGGAGCAACCGGGCATCCACGAGCACCGAGGCTCCTTCGAGCAGCCAGACGAACGGGACTGCGACCGCCAGCTGACCGTAGTTCCGCCCGTAGAGCAACCCACCGACCCTGTGCAGGCCCGGCTGTGACCCGAGCGTCAGCGAGTAGCGGATCTCGGTCACGGCGAGACTCCCCTGCGAGAGGGCGACGAGCGTGTTCGCCGTCGCGTACGTGTCGGTGAGGAACACGCCGATGCGCCAGGTCGCACCGAGCGTAAGCAGGAGCGCCAGCCAGAGGACCAGTCCGTACCGGTCGCCGAACAGCCAGCGGCCGCCGGCACGCACCCGGGCACGGAGCGCCGTGGGGTCGAGCACGGCAGTGGAAAGCGACGGCGGCGCCGACATCAGGTCCGCACCTCGACGGTGACGTTCTCCCGGTAGACGGTGGTCGACGCGGTGAAACTCTGGACGCGGACGGTCAGCGTCGCGTCGTAGGATTCGTTGGCGAGACTACCACGCTCGAAGGCGCGGTCGTCCGGGTCCAGTCGAGTTGTCGCCGCCGACGTGAGCACCGCCTGCTCGGTGAGCGACAGGTCGAGTGCCGGAACCGAGACGACGTAGATGAGTCGGGGGCGGCCCGAGACCGAGTCGACGTCGACGGCGGCCGCGGGAACGCGGAGGTAGTCGACGCCGGTCCCGAACCGGCCGGGCGTGACGGCGAGGTCGCCGGTGTCGACGGTCACCTCGGCGACAGACGCCGTCCCGTCGCCGAACTCGGTTGCCGGCGGCCCCGTCGCGTCGACACCGACCAGCGGACCGGTGGCGACAAGTGACACCGCGATGACCACAGCGAGCAACAGATGCGGGTGCCCTCCGGCCATTACCCCAGCAACGACGACGGCGGGATTTAAATCTCCCGGCGCTCAGAGTTCGAGGCCGTCCTCGTCGTCGACGGCCGCCATGAGGTCCGCGATGGTGTCGTCCGGGCCGAGGTTCGTCGACTCGACGAGGTCCCGGATGGTCGAAGAGGGGTACCGGACCGGGACGTTCGACTGCGTGAGGAGGATCCCCAGCACCTCCTCGACGGGCGTCGACCCGTCGAGTTGCCGGGCGTACCAGAGCAGCAGGCTCTCGAAGACCGTGACGATGTCGTTCGAGACGAGCTTCTGCTGGTCGACGCCGCCGTCGAACTTCGCCGTCACGTCGAAGCCGTAGCGCGCGTTCGACTCGTCCATCTGTTCGGCGAGCCACTCGTGGACGTTCGCGTCAGTGAATTCCGGCGTGGGGTCTGGCTCCGGTTCCGGGTCGGGTTCGGGGTCCGGCGACGGCGTCGCTTGCGTGCCCGGCGAGTCCTCTGTCCGGACGTCGGAGGAGACGACGTACCGGCTCTCGTCCAGCTGGGTCACGTGCTCGTCGTCGGCGATGTCGAGCTCTTCAGGGGAGAGAATCTTGCCGTCCTCCGGGTTGCCCTCGTCTGACCCCTGTGCCATACGCTCTAGTGTGTGAAGGAGTGGTATAATTCCGTCGCTGGTCGCGGTTCGAGAGAAACCGAAAAAGAAAGCGCCGAGTTACAGCGTGACGGCGGAACTGCCAGACAGGGTCTCCGGGACGACCAGGCGGACCTCAGTCGTACCACCGGACTGGGTGTTGATCTGGACCGTCGCGGTTTCGCCTTCGCTGAGGCCGTTCCCGGCGTTGTTCGTGCTTTGGGATTTGATTTCGCCAAGGTCAAGAACGATTTTGACGCGGTCGGAAGCGTCGTTCAGCACAGGATTGCTCCCGTCTTCATCCTGAATACTCGTGACGGCGAATGCACTTTGGCTGGCATCGGACGTAGTGGTACCACCCTGGGTGAGATCGTAGGAGCCAGACGAGTCAACGTACTGAACGATAGTCGCCCCGAGGTCGATATTCCCCGCACCGGGTGCCTTCTTTACGGTAATCTCGGCGCGGTCGACCGTGTTCGCACCGTTGTCAATATTCGTACCAACCGCATTGACAACCTCGACGCGGTTCGTCACTTGGTCACTGCTCTGTTGCCCGGTCTCCTCGGCACTGCTCTGCAGGAAGCCGGCGGTGTTGATCAGGACGCCCGCGGCGATTGCGGCGACAAGCACCATCGCGATGAACACGATGAGCGTGCCGATCCCGACCTGCCCGCGGTCGTCGTCGTTGTGTTCCGTGAACATGGATATTCCGGGTCTGTCTGACCCTACCAGAAACGTTTGGGTCGTCGGTAATAAGACCTCCCCCCGAAATATCTGTACTGATAACGGAGTTTTCAGCGCTTGAAACAGTCAGAATTTCAGAGTAGAGGGCCGGAAACCAGGTTCGTTTCGAGTGGAGATGTACGCGCTCGATTCAGCGGTGAAATCGTCGCTTGACTCGAAATCACGCGTGAAAACGATTTGCAGAGCGCGGTAGCCGGCTGTCTCTCCACCCCGCACGCGCGTTCACTCGTACGTGATGAGGCTGTACATCACGAACAGGTAGCCGAAGGTCGTGAGTCCGCTGTTGACGAGGAGCAGCGACTTGACGCCCTCGAAGTCGTTGATGAACGCGCTGATCATGGTGGCCGCTGCGCCCGCGACGGCGAGCGAGAAGCCAAGCGAGAGGTGGAGCATCGCATCCCGTGATGTCTGGACGTACGCTCGCATCGCCATCCCGACCATGGTGAGGCCAGCGACGACGAACACCAGCGTCGTGATGGCGTAGAGAAGTTCGATTACCGGCATTACACTGCGATACAGGAAGACCGGTCTTAAATCCACGCACGAAAATATCTATCGTGATAACCGAATCGACAGCGATGATACCGGGGAATCGACGGACGAGAGCGGGTTCGAGAAGGACGTTAGCCGTCGGAGAGCGTTCGCCAGGCCTCGTCGAGCTTGTTCGTCACTTCCGAGCGTTCCTCGACGTTCACCGACAGTTCCTCCTCGAAGTCGACACAGACCTGGTCGACGTTCCGCCGGTAGACTTTGATCCGGCGGCGGTCGTCGGAGAGGATGTTGTCGTGGAGTTCGAGCAGGTCGTGCTCGGTCAGTTCGTCGATGCGACGGTAACAGGTCGCGATCGGGATACCGAGCTCGTCGCTCAGCTCCTGAGCCGACACCGGCTCGTCGGTCGCGTCGAGTATCTCGGCGCTGTATTTGTTCCCCAGAGTCTGGAGAATATCCGCTGAAGACATCGTTATCAAAACATGAATTTTTCCGATAATAAAACTATCGACGATGATAGCCGGCTGAAAACACCGTGATTCGTCGAAACGCCGATTCAGCGCAAATCACACTCTAGAGGCAACAAGACGGCCATTTCACTGGATAATAATCTGGAAATGTGGCCCTATATTGGGGGGTCGCCTTCGCCCATCATCGAGAAGGCGCTGGCGCTGGGGTGGATCTGGATGCCACCCCAGTCGATCTCCATCGGGAAGATGTCGGTCTCGATGTTCTGCTTGCGCATCTTCGCGACCCAGACGTACCGGTTCACGCCGGAGTCGGTCGGGGTCTGGATGAGATAGATGTTCCCGTCGGTCAGGTAGTTCGCGAGGCCGATGTCGGTGTCGGGGAACGTCGATCCCTGTTCGTTGGTGATCAGCGATGTCAACCCGTTCTCCCGGAGGATATCGGTGAACTTCAGGAGGTACGTGCGTTTTTCCATCTCGTCGTCGAAAAAGAGCTCGAACATGGCAAGCGAGTCGAGGACGAGCCGGTCGTACTGGTCGTCCTCAAGGTCGTCCAGGAGGAGATCGATCGACGAGGAGAAGTCGTTCTCGCGCAGGAGTTCCTGCTTGTCGTACACCTTGATCTTCCCGTCGGCGACGTACTCCGGCCACTTGTCGAAGCCGAGCGACTCGGCCGCCTCCCGGAGGTCGGACGCGTTCTCCTCGAACGTGAGGTAGATGCCGCTCTCGCCGAACTGGTCGACCCCGTTGTAGATGTACTGGAGACAGAGGATCGACTTCCCGGCCCCGGGGTTCCCGCTTACAAGCGTCGTCGAGTTGGTCACGATACCGCCGTTCAGGATGTCGTCGAGTCCGTCGATGCCCGTCTGTGTGAGTTGAATCATTGGTTCGTTCGAATGGTGCAGTAGTGTGCGTGTTCGTCAGTGGTGACAAAAATCGTATCGACCCGGTTCGGAGCCCAAGCGACGAATCGGCCGACGCGTGGCGTCTCAGTCACGAGCGTGGACGACGGCCGGATCCACCCAGATGACGAAGTCGTCGTCACGCTTGACCACCCCGCGGATGGACCCGGCGTCGTCGCCCGGCGACCGGTCGACCTGTTCCGGGTCGACCTGGACGACCTGGAACACCTCGTCGACCAGCCAGCCGACGGCGCTTTGCTCCTGGACGATGTCCGGATCGAAGACGATGATTCGACGGCCCTCGCCGTCGTCGTCGAGGCCGAAGACCGCCTTCGGGTCGACGATAGACGTCGTCCGACCGCGCAGGTCCATCACGCCCTCGACGTACGACGGCGCGTTGGGGACCTTCGTCAGCTCCCCGACGTCGACGATCTCGGTCACGTAGTCGATACTCACGCTGTAGGTCTCGGTCCCGAGTTTGAACTCGAGGACCTGGCCGGTCGTGCCTGACTGTGCTGACATAGGTGCTCCCGGGTACGTACCAGAACGTAGGGAAACAGCCCCGTATAAAACTGCCTGCTGGATTATCGTCTTTGATTACGCGGGCGGAGTCTTTATTTCGGGGCCGGACTCGACTTCAGAGTAGGTATGCGAGGGTCCCGTGCGTCGAGCGAGTTTATCGGACGGGAGCGTCGGTGACGATGGTCGGTAGTGCCCCACGGGCAGTCGTCGCCGACGACTCACACTTCATGCGGAGTGTCATCTCCGACATCCTCGACGAGGGGGGGATCGACGTCGTGGCACAGGCCCGCAACGGGGTCGAAGCCGTCGACGCGGTCGGCGAGCACGACCCCGACGTCGTGACGATGGACGTCGAGATGCCCGAGATGGACGGCATCGAGGCCACAGAGCGGATCATGGCCGACCACCCGGTGCCGGTGTTGATGCTGTCGGCACACACCGACGAGAACGCCGACGTCACCTTCGAGGCGCTCGATAAGGGCGCCGTCGACTTCTTCACCAAGCCCGGCGGTGAGGTGTCGATGGAGATGTCCCGGCTGAAAGACCAGCTGGTCGACATCGTCACCTCCGTCGCCGAGGCGGACGTCGCCGGGCAGGCGTCCGCCGGCCGGACCGGCGGGGCGACCGCCACTGCCTCGACCGGCACGGGGTCGAAGACCACCACGAGCAGCGGGGCAAGCCGGAGCAAGCCCCGGTCCGGCGAACGGGCGTTCGTCGAGAACCCGACGCTGCTGGTCGGTTCCTCGACCGGCGGCCCGAAGATGGTCGAGACGGTGATGGCGTCGCTGCCGCGGGACGCCGACCTCCGGGTCCTCATCGTCCAGCACATGCCGGAGGGGTTCACCGGCCGCTTCGCCGAGCGCATCGACGCCCGCAGCGACTACGACGTCCGGGAGGCCCGCGACGGGGCCCGGCTCGCCGGCGGCGAAGCCATGGTCGCCGCCGGGGACTACCACATGGCGGTCAAGAACTACCGGAACGGCCGGCTCCGGGTGAAGCTGAACCAGGACCCGCCGGTCAACAGCGTCCGGCCGGCCGTCGACGTGACCATGGAGACGGCAGCGGCCACCATCGACGACCCGCTCGTCGGGGCCATCCTCACCGGGATGGGCGACGACGGGGCCGACGGCATCCGCGCGGTCAAGGAGGCCGGCGGCCACACGATTGCACAGGACGAGGCGACGTCGGCCGTCTACGGGATGCCGAAACGCGCCGTCGAGACAGGCTGTGTGGACGACGTGCTCCCGATAGAGGAGATCGCAGGCGGCATTCTCGATACGATTACGACTGAGGTGACCAGATAATGGACGACCAGTATCTCGACGCGTTCATCCGCGAGAGCGAAGAGGCGATAACGGAACTGAACAACTCGCTGCTCGATTTGGAGTCCGACCCGTCGGACCGGGAGGCGATGGACTCCATCTTCCGGACGGCACACACGCTGAAGGGGAACTTCGGCGCGATGGGCTTCGACGACGCCGCGAACCTGGCCCACGCCGTCGAGGACCTCCTCGACGCGATGCGCCAGGGAGAGATGGAGGTGACCGCGGACGTGATGGACCTGGTCTTTGCCGGCGTCGACCAGATCGAGGTCATCGTCAACGAGATCGAGGCCGATGGCGAGTCACAGACAGACACCGACCAGATGGTCGAGCAGCTGCGTGCGGTCCTCGAGGAGGGAGCCAGCGCGGCGGGGTCGGCCGGCGACGACGGCGGGACCGAGACGGCGACCGACGACGGGAGCGCCGACGCCGTGTCGGTCGACGCGGACATCGACGCCGACGACGCCGACGGACGGGTCGTCCACGTGACCGTCGACGTCGGCGCGTCGGACATGCCCGGCGTCGACGCGATGCTGGCGATGGAAGCCACCGAGGAAGCCTTCGACGTCCTCGCGTTCGAACCGGACCGGGCGGACATCGAGGACGGGGAGTTCGACGAGACGTTCGTCCTCTACCTCGACGCCACCGACGCTGCGACGGTCGACGCCGAACTCGGTTCCATCGGGAAGATCGAGGCCTTCGAGGCGACGGACGTGACCGACGCGCTCGCCGGCGCGGGCGGGGACGACGCGCCGGGCGACACGGGCGACGACGAGTCGAGCGCCGGGGGGACGGGTGCCGGCGCGTCAGGCGCCGCCAAGGAAGACGAGCACAGCGTCGACGAGATCAAGTCGGTCCGCGTCGACGTCGACCAGCTCGACGACCTCCACGGCCTGGTCGAGCAACTGGTCACCAGCCGCATCAAGCTCCGCCGGGCCGTCGAACAGGACGACGTCGACTCCGCCGGCGAGACGCTCAACGAGCTGGACAAGATCACGGCGAACCTCCAGAACACGGTGATGGACATGCGGCTCATCCCGCTGAAGAAGGTGGTCGGGAAGTTCCCGCGCCTGGTCCGCGACCTCGCCCGCGAACTGGAGAAAGACGTCGACTTCGAGATCGAGGGCGAGGACATCGAGCTCGACCGGACCATCCTCACCGAGATATCGGACCCGCTGATGCACATCCTGCGGAACTCGGTGGACCACGGTATCGAGAGCCCCGCCGAACGCGAGGCCGCTGGGAAGGACCCGACGGGCCACATCACGCTGCGTGCCTCCCGCGAGCGCGACCACGTCATCATCGAGGTCGAGGACGACGGGGCCGGCCTCGACGTCGATGGCATCAAGAACAAGGCCATCGAGAAGGGCGTCCGCTCGCCCGAGGAGCTGGAGGCGATGGACGACTCCTCGATATACGACCTCATCTTCCATCCGGGCTTCTCGACGGCCGACGAGGTGACCGACACCAGCGGCCGCGGGGTCGGGATGGACGTCGTCCACGACACCGTCACCCAGCTGGACGGGTCGGTCGACGTCGACTCGGCGCCCGGTGAGGGGACCACCGTGGCGCTTCGCCTCCCGGTGACGATGGCCATCGTCAAGGTGCTGTTCGTCGAGGTGGGCGACGAGGAGTACGGCATCCCCATCAAGAACGTCGACGAGATAACCGGGACCGGCGCCGTCAAGCAGGTCAACGGGAAGGAGGTCATCAAGCACAACGACGACATCTACCCGGTCATCCACCTGGCCGACACCTTCGACGTCGACGGGGCACACGCCAACGGCGACGGCATGCTCGTCCGCATCCGCGAGTCCGAGCGCCAGGTCGCCCTGCACTGTGACGCGGTCAACTCACAGGAGGAGGTGGTGGTCAAGCCCCTGGAGGGCATCCTCTCGGGGACCGCGGGCCTCTCGGGGACCGCCGTGCTGGGCGACGGGAACATCGTCCACATTCTCGACGTGGTGACGCTATGAGCGAGGGGAGCGAGCGCCAGTTCCAGCAGCTGCTCGAGTTCATCGGATCCGAGATGGAGTTCGAGTCCGGGTTCTACAACGACTCGTACCTCGACCGGCGCATCAACGCCCGGATGCGGCGGACGGACACCGACTCGTACCGCCGGTACAAGCGGTTGCTCGAGCGCGATCCCGAGGAACGCGAGAACCTGCTGGACTCGCTGTCGATCAACGTCACCGGGTTCTTCCGCAACCCCGAGGCCTGGGAGTCGCTGCGCCCGGTCCTGCGGGATCTGACCGAGAACAACCGCTCGGTGCGGCTCTGGTCGGCCCCGAGCGCGGACGGCCGTGAGCCGTACTCGGCCGCGATGCTCGCCCTCGACGACCCCGAGGTCGACGCCCGTCGCATCGACATCGTGGGGACCGACATCAACGCCGACATCCTCGAGGAGGCACGCGAGGCGACCTACCAGACGTCCCAGACGACCGACATCGCAGAGGAGCTGGCGCCGCTCGACGATTACTCCGAGTACATCGAGCAAAACGGCACCACCTTCCGCGTGCGCGAGCGGGTGACAGACATGGTCACCTTCGAGCAACACGACCTCATCAGGGGCGACCCCAAGCGGGACTTCGACCTGGTGTTCTGTCGGAACCTGCTCATCTACATCGACTCCGAGTACAAGGTTCCCATCTTCGAGACGATCCGGAACTCGCTGCGCGAGGGCGGGTACCTGATGATCGGGATGACCGAGACCCTCCCCGCGGCCTGCCGGGACGCCTTCGAACCGGTCGACAAACAGCACCGCATCTACCGCCGGGTGTGAGCCGATGAGCCTCTACGAACTCGAACGGAACGGCGAGGTCCAGGAGCTCATCAGGGTCCTGCGGGAGAGCGATAACGAGCGCGTCAAGAAGCGGGCCGCGGAACTGCTCGGGAACTTCCCGAACCACGACGACCGCCGCGACGTCGTCAACGCGCTGGTCCGGGCCGCCCAGGGCGACAGCGACGCGGTCACCGCCGCGGCCATCGACTCCCTCGAGGAGCTGGGCGGGGACGCCATCGAGCAGCTCATCGGCAGCATGGCCGGCATCGACATCGGCGACGACGCCGCCGACTGGGTGAAAGCCAAGGCGTTCACGAAGGCGCTCGGCTCGGAGGTGCCGGAGTTGCGCATGGCCGCCGCCAACGGCCTCGGCAGCCTGGGGCAGGCCGACGCCGTGCCGAAGCTGGCCGAGCGGTTCCAGGACCAGGACCCGCGGGTGCGCGCTCGCGCGGCCCGGTCGGCCGGGAAGATCGGCGATTCACGGGCGACGAACCCACTGGAGTCACTGCTGACCGACCCGAAGGCCGCCGTTCGCCGCGAGGCCGCCGAGGCACTCGGGAACATCGGGAACCGACAGGCGCTCCAGGCGCTCTTGCCGATGTACGAGGACGACAACGAGCGGGTCCGGCGCATCGCCGTCGGCGCGTTCGGCAACTTCGGCAACGACAGGCCCGTCGACTACCTCGTCGAGTCGATGTCCGACGACTCGCCGGCGGTCCGGCGTGCCGGCGTCTACTCGCTCATCGAACTGCTCGCGAACGTCCCGACCGAGCAGAGCCACACCATCCGCGAGACGGTCGTCGAGAAACTGTCGAGCACGGACGACCGGAGCGTCGTCGTCCCGCTCGTCGAAATCCTAGAGGAGAGCACTCAGGCGGCACAGCAGCGAAACACGGCCTGGCTCCTGGGCCGGGTCACCACCGACGCCGAACGCGGCCGAGTCATCGACGCGCTGGTCGAGGCCCTGCACGAGGACGACCAGATGCTCCAGCAGTTCGCCGCCACCAGCCTGGCCGAGCTGGGCGGCGAGGACAACATGGTCGAGCGCCGACTGCTCGACATCGTCACCGACGACGCCGTCGACCCGGCCGTCCGCGGGCAGGCGATATTCACCCTCGGGAAGGTGGGCGGCGAACGCTCGCGCAAGGAGCTCGACCGTCTCGTCGACGAGACGGACCACGAGATGGTCCGCAAGAAGGCCTTCTCGGCGCTCTCGAAGCTCGGGGGCCGGGGATGACGGCGGTGCCGTCGCGGCCCCGCGAGGTGCCCGAGGCCAGACTCGTTAAGTCCCACAGGGCCGTAGCCGAAGGCACCACGGGGTAACACGATGGGCGAGGAAGAACGGAAGCTGGTCGATACCCGGGGCAAGTTCGTCCAGGTCATCTCGGACGGCCGGAAGCGAAACGACATCGAGTGGACGCCGGGCCGCATCCTGCTTTCGAACAAACGACTCGTGCTCGCGACCAACGAGGGCAAGCGGACCGTCGCCCTGTCGTCGCTGACCAGCGTCTCGGCCAGTCAGATGAACCAGCCGCTCGCACAGGTCGACGGCTACATCAAACTCCAGGCCGGGCGGGACGTGTTCCTCGTCTCGGCACAGGACGACACGGCCTTCGAGGAACACCTCTACAGCTCGCTGCTGGACCAGGTGGTCGTTCTCGTCGACCACCCCGCGGTCAAAGGGGGCGTCGTCCAGGAGACGAACTGGGAGAAAGCACGCCTCAAGATGGACGAGGACTGCGTGGACCTGGCCATCCAGAGCGGCACGTTCGTCCAGCTGGAGCTGGACGACGTCGGCACCGTCGAGGAAAAGACCAAGGAGATACGCGGCAGCGAGCGGCCGGTGCTGGAGGTGGAACACACCGTCGAGGGCACGAGCGTCGAGACACACCTCACCGGGAACCCCCGGCACGTCTCCTTGCTCGAGGGGCTCGTCCGACAGGGCGAACAGCGCAACAACACCGACGACGTGGACCTCTCCCCCGAGGAGACCCAGGTGCTGATGGCGCTGTACTCGGGCATCTCGCCGTTCAAGATCCCCGACTTCGTGGACATGGACGTCGACGACGTCGAGGCCGTCTACGATCGGCTCATCGAGTCGGACATCCTCGAACCCGTCCGGACGCGCCGCGAGGTGCAACTGGAGGCCCGCGGGCGGTCCATCGCCGGCGAGGCCATCGCCGACCAGTGACGACGGCCGCTCAGACGTCCCACGCCTCTTGCCGCCAGGCGGCGTCCCAGAAGCGATACTCGTAGCGGGCGGAGGTACGAAACAGGTCGCGGTAGCGCTCGCGGTCGGCGGCCGTCGACTCGGCGGCGACGTCGGCCATGAGGTCCTTGCACCACTCGGCGAGGGCACCGAAGTCCTCGTCCGAGTAGGTGCGAATCCACTCGGCGTACCGCTCCTCGTCGGGCAGGCCGTCGGCGCGGAGTCGGACGGCCGTCTCGTGGAACCCCCACATGCACGGCAGGAGTGCGGCGACGAGGTCGCCGAACGTCCCGGTGGCCGCGACGCGGACGAGGAAGTCCGTGTACGCTCGCGTGGTCGGCGAGGGGTCGGTCGCCTCGAGGTCGGCCGCCGAGATACCGAAGTCCGCGGCGTACTCCCGGTGGAGGTCCATCTCGGTGTTGAGCGTCGCGTCGAGGAGTTCGGCGAACCGGCCCATCCGGGCCAGGTCGGGCGCGTTGGCCGCCCCCAGCGCGAAGACGCGACTGTACTCGGCCAGGTAGACGTAGTCCTGGCGGACCCAGTAGCGAAACGGGGCCTCGTCGAGGGTGCCCTCGCCCAGCTGTGCGACCATCGGGTGGTCGAGCGTGGCCGCCCATATCGGTTCGGCCACGGCCGCCAGGTCGTCGACGAAGGTCATACCGGGAGCGTCGTCGCTCGGCCGGATATACCTTGCTGATATTCACGGGTTGTTCGCCCGGGTCGCCTCAGACGTTGACGTCCTCTAGGTGGCGACTGGCGACGATCTTCCCCTTCGGTGTCAGCGAGGGGCCGTCTTCGGCCGTCTGGACGAGGTTGTCTGCCTCCAGGTCCTGCATGAGCATCGACACCTGCGAGGCGTCGACGCCGAGGATGCTCGCGAGGGGCATCCCCTCCATGTCGCCCGTGGAGTACAGCGCGACCAGCAGCTCCTTCTTGTCTTTCGTGAGGTCGACGTCGTCGAGTTCCTCCATCAGTTCGGAGTAGGTCCGGCGGAGGTACCGCCCCAGGATGGACATCTTCCGGGGCGAGGGCAGCGCCGCCAGCGTCGTCACCGCCTGGCCGTCCTGCATGTGTCGGACCTCGAGGACCGGTCGCGTCGCCCCGGCGACGTCGCGTTCGGTCCGGTCGAAGTTCGAGACGGTCCCCAGTTGAATCGAGAACGTCGAGTCCGGGCGGCGGAACTCGACGGCGTCGGGGGTCAGGAAGAGGCGGGCCGTCACGAACGACTCGTCGGTGACGCGGCCGCCGACCCGGGCGTGCCGGTTGACCGTCGTCTCGGTCCCGTTGACGATGGCCTTGAACAACACCGTGCCGAACTTCTCTATCTTCTCGTTGTCGGCCTCGACGGCCGCCACCAGGCGCCGCCCCCCTTTCTCGAAGGCGACGGTCACCGTCGAGTTGAAGAAACCGCCCAGGTCGTCGGGCACCTGGCCGATGGCCACGTCGAAGATAGACGAAAGCGGAATCGTCAGCTTGTCGTCCTGGTCCGCGATGAGGACCAGGCGCTTCTGGGAGAGCACGACCCGGCCCTTGATCGGGTCCGACCGGCCGGCGACCTCCGAGTTGAATTTGGCCACGAAATCCGCGATGACTGATTCGGACATGGCCAGGTTGGTGGACGGTTCGCCGGCCCCGATAATGAGCGTTTCGTGCCAGTATCAGGAGAGAGAATCGAAGATATCCGTGAGAATCGGTCGGCTACCCGTCCAGCGACTCGGCGATGTCCGACAGCGACCGGTTCGGTCGCTCGGTCGCCGTGTAGACGACCCGCGTCCCGGGCGTCCGGAGGCCGTACTCGTGGCCAGGGGTAACCACGTCGAAGTGGGCGCTGCCCCCGATCGAGACGTCGGCGTCCCGGACCCACTCGGCCAGGCGGTTCTTACCCTCCCGTTCGCGGGCGAGGCGAGCGTTGGCCGCGACGTGGGAGAGGACCCGGTCGCCGTCGATGTCGCGCTCGACCGCCGCGTGGTAGTTGGTGCCGTCGAGCGCGACCCGAACGACCGACCCGTCCTCGAGGTCCACCGCGTCGGGCAGGACGACCTGGGGGCTGTCGGTCCGGCCGACGCGTGCGATGGGGACGCGATGTGTCTCGACGGCGTCGTGGTCGCTCGGAACGCGATCTGCCACGGTCGTTACTCGTCGTCGGCGTCGCCGAGCAGCTCGTCGACGTCACCGCTGCCGCGCGCGACGACCTTGGCGTTGATCTGGCGGGTGTCGTCGCCGACCTCGCGCCCGCGGATGGTGATGCGCTTGCGCTCGCCGTCGGCCGTCGGCTCGAAGCCGACGCCGCCGTCGGACATGATGGCCTTCGTGGCGGTCCCGCGGACGTCGGGCCGCATCGGACGACCGGCCGTGTCCGAACCGCCCGTGATCTCGAGCGTGTAGCCGGAGAGGCCGACGGCGCCGCCGTCGACCTCCTCGCCGATCTCGCGGCCGATGAACCGGTTCGCGTCCTGTCCGTCCACGTCGATCTGGTAGGTGTGGCCGCTCTCCGGGTCGGAGACGGCGACCGTGAATTCTGCCATACCTGTGTCCATTCGACGGCGAGGCAAAAGCGCATCGAACCGTCCTCGCGGGCACGACGGGCGTTGTCACGCCCCGAGACCCGTCACGCCTCGGCGTCGACGATGGTGCTGACCCGCGCGTTCTCCTTGAGTTTCAGCCCCGCGCCGCCGACCGACAGCGGGACCCGCGGCAGCGTCTCGACGTGCAACGTCGGGTGCGAGCCGCCTCGCTCGAGGAGTTCGGTCCGGGGCTGGAGCGTGACCGTCGCCGCGCCGGTCAGCGCCTCGTTGTACTCGATGAGGTACTGTCCCTCGCGGAGCGTCCACCACTCGTAGTCGTCGTCCGGGTCCCGCGTGTGGGTCTCGTGGAGTGCCGTCGTCGCCGCCTCGAGCTCGCCGCCGCCGAAGTCGATGCGGCCGGGGTCCGTTATCTCGTAGACGGCGGCCACGGTGAGGTCGAAGCCCGGGCTGTCGGTCTGGGTCGACTCGTGGACGACGTCGGTGACGTACTGACGGAAGTCTGGCATAGATGACACGTCGGGCGGCAGGGTCAAAACGGTGGGTGCCGGACGCCGGAGCACGTCACTTTTGAGTCGGGGGCGACTCGGAGCGAGCATGAGCAAACACAGCGAGTTCCTCGCCGGCGACCGCCCGGACGACGTCCTCTTTTTTCTACACGAGGACGCCGTCTCGAACCCCGGTGCGCTCGCGGGGCACGCCGAATCGGTCGAAGACGGCCTCGTGCTCGTCCTCCCGGGCGACGACGGCCGGAGTGCGTTCCAGTCGGCGACGGGCATCGACCCGATGCGGCTGGCCCAGCAGGCGATGCAGACCGACGGGGTCGTCCACGACGACCTGACGGACGCGAGCTGCCCCGTCGTCGACGAGGAACCGGACGCGGACCACACCACGCGGTTCGTCTTCGCCTTCGCCGAGGCGCAAAACGAGGAGGTCGGCGGGCTCTACGCCGAGGGCGACGTCGTCCACGCCTACGCGGTCTGTTCGTGCGGCGAGCGGTACTCCGACAAGTGGGTCGTCGGGGCGTGACCGGGCTGCGGGCGTGTTCGTAACCGCTCGGTGTCGACGCCCTCGTCGTCCTCGTCGGGCATTCGCTTTAACGCGTCCACGATGGCCTGTTTCGCCACGGCACCCTGCGTCGTCCGAGTCCACCTTTTCGCGGTTCGGGTGCGCAACCCGCACGCACTACTCACCGCAAAACCGTGGGCGAAAACGGCGCTCGCGATCGCACTACCGCTCGGTGTCGACGCCCTCGTCGTCCTCGTCGGGCAACCGCTCGAACGCGTCCACGATGGCCTGTTTCGCCACCGCGCCCTGCGTCGTCCAGTGGTGGGCGTAGTCCAGCATGTCGTCGTAGATGTCCGGTTTACAGCCCGCGGCTTTCGGGTGACCGCCGCCGTTGACCTGCTGTGCCACCTCGTGAGCGCGCTCGAAGTTCTCGGTGCCCCGGATGGAGGCCGAGCCGGCGGGCTTGACGATGACGGCGGCGTCGGCCCCCTGCTCGCGCAGGGCCTCGGCGACCTCGTTCTGTGAACAGCGGCCGTAGGTGACACCCACGGTCCACTCGCCGACCTCGCGCAGCTCCGCACGGTCGACGGCCTTCTCGATGAGCGCCTCCTTCTCGACGCGCTTCTCGGCGAGGAACTCCTGGACCTCGGGCGAGAGGTCGGGGCCGTGTTCGGTGACGGTCTCGATGTACTCCTCGGGTTCCGCCCAGTAGGAGTAGTCCGCCAGGTCGTCGCTGCGCGGGTCCTCGCGGATCCAGAGGTCGTGGTCCCGGGTCACGGCAGCGAGGTCGGCGTACCGCTCGTCGAACTCGTGGTCGAGTTCCGCCAGCGCCACGTCCGCCGTGCAGACCGCCTCGCTGTCCCCGACGGTCCGCTCGACGCCGGCGCGGTCGACGAGCGCGCCCAGGTCGTCGGTCCACTGGTGGTGGTCGAACCAGACCACGCGCGCGACGGCCTCGACGAGGTCCTCGAGCGCGCCCAGGTCGGACTCGCTGTCGGGACAGAGGTCACAGACGAAGACGGTCGCGTCGGACTCGGCGTACTCGGCCGTCCAGGCCAGCGCCTCCTGCAGGTCGTGCGGGCCGGCGGGCAGCAGGGCCCCCTCGCCGTGTGCCTCGCGAATCAGTGCGGTACAGGCCAGGCCGTCGGCGTCGGGGTCCGCGATGACCACCACGCCGGCACCCTCGAGCGTCTCGCGGGCCTCGGCCTCTGCCTGCTCCTCCTCGAAGGAGTCGGGGAAGAAAAAGCCCTCGCCGGGGAGGACCGACTTGCGGCCCAGCGAGAGGCGCTCGTCGTCGATGAGATAATCGTCCATGCGCCTGCAAGCACCGGCACCGGCAAGAATCCGTCGGGTTCCTACGTCCCCTGGCGCTCGGCGTTTGGTTCGCCATCGAGCTGGCGGACGGTGAGGACGGGCATCGGCGCCCGGCGGACGATCTGCTCGGCGACGCTCCCCAGCAGGAACGCGTGCTCGCCGTGGCGGCCCCGTGTCCCGGTGGCCACGACGTCCGCGTCGTGCTCCTCGGCGTAGGCGACGATCTCGGTCGCCGGGTCCCCCTGACGGACGGCCGTGACGAGCTCCTCGTCGCTCTCGTCTTCGGCCGCTTCGAGAACAAACGAGAGGGCGCGCCCGCCGGTCGTCGCCAGCGCGCGCTCGAGGGCCTCGCGAACCTCCTCGGGCGTGGTTTCGACCTCGTGCTCGTCGACGACATAGAGCGCGTGGACGGTCGCGTCGAACCGCGCGGCGAGGTCGAGCGCGGCCTCGACGGCCCGCCGGGCGCTCCCCGAGCCGTCGGTCGCGATGACCACCGTATCGAACATACGCCGGCCTAGCGCCGGGACCACCAAAAAGCCGCCCGTTCCGGGCCCGCACCTCGGTGGCTTTTTGAGCAGGCCGGTCCGAGACGTTGGTGATGGACATCGACCTCGTGCTCGTCCCGGTCGACGGTAGCCAGCAGTCAGAGCGGGCCACCGAGTACGCCATCGCGGTCGCAGAGCGCTACGGGGCCGACCTGCACGTGCTGTTCGTCCTCGACGAACGCCTGCGCCGGGACATCGACGCCGGCCGGGTTGACCCCGCGGAGATCGCCGAGGACCACCGGTCGTTCACGCACCACGTCCGCGAGACCTTCGACCACGCCGACGGCGCGCTGACGACGTCGACTGCCACGGCGTTCTCGGAGGGGCGCCTGTTGCAGACGCCCGGCAGCGTCGTGCTCGACGTCGCGGAGGACATCGAGGCCGACTTCGTCGTCGTCCCGCGCGAGCGGGGCGGCGAGGAGGCCATCGGCCGGGCCGCCCAGTACGTCCTCGAGTACGCCAGCCAGCCCGTCCTGTCGGTCTAGATCCGTATCGTCATCTCGAGCTCGAAGCGCTCGGAGTTGTTGGTCTCGAACCCGACTTTCCGGTACAGCGCGATGGCGGGGTCGTTCCAGCGCTCGACGGTGAGCCACACCTCCTCGATGCCGTGTTCCTGGCCCAGCCCCAGGAGCGTCTTGACCAGTTCGGTGCCGATGCCGGCCCCCTGGTAGTCCTGGTGGACGAAGATGGCCAGTTCGTTCTGTCCGTGGCGGTCGGGGACCAGCGTCGTGTGGCCGACGGCGTCGCCGTCGTGTCGGGCGACGACGTTGAGACAGTCGGACGCGAGTATCGAGTCGAGCCAGTCGCGGATGGCGTCCTCCTTGACCGGGGGAATCCCCTGCGCCCTGTCGGCCGGGTCGAACTCCAGGTACATCGCCACCAGCGTCTCGCGATCGTCCTCGTCCGCCACCGCGTAGGTTAGCTCGCGGCCCTCGCGATCCGTCAGCGTCCGTGGAGGGGGCGGGAACTCGCCCGCCGGCTCCTCCGGGTAGTCGAGCGTCATCGAATCAACGTCACCGGCGTCTGTGCGTTCAGGAGGACGAACTCCACGATAGAGCCCAGCTGGATCTTGCCGAGCGGCGAGCGCTTCCCCCCGCCGAGCACGATTCGGTCGAAGCCCTCGCTCTCGGCCAGTTCCACCAGTGCACCACCCGGCTGGTCGCTCTCTATGTGGCGGACGTCGGCGTCGAAGCCGGACGCCGCCAGGCGCTCCTCGACGCGCTCCTGTATCTCCTCGAGTGTCGTCTCCACCTCCTCGCTGTCGAATATCGCTATCGTCAGGTCGTCACCGGCCTCGTCGGCCCGCTCGATCGTCTCGTCCAGGGCGTGGTAAGACAGCTCGCTCCCGCCCACACCGAGCACTATCTTCATATCAGGCGTATGGCCACGGCCGCTCAAAAAGCCACCTGACCCGGCACGGGGACACACGCCGCCGGCGACACGTTTTACAGCCACGGGCACACAGAGACGGCTATGACCGAGGGCGCACCGACCGACGAGTCGGAGAGAGACGCGACGAGCGAGGAGCCCACCCGGGTGGTCCAGCCCCACGACCCCGAGGGGGGCGACGACGGTGCGACCGACGCCGGCGAGGCGGCCGCAGCCGACCCGGACCTGCCGCCGGACGTCCGGAAGTACGACCGGTTCAAGAAGATCGAGGGCGGGACCTACGACCGGGCCAACGAGTTCCTCCGCGAGCGGACCTACATCACCGCCCGGGAGTGGGCCATCGCCCGCCTGTGTGCGGACTTCCGGACCGAGACCGGCGTCGAGATGACCAAGATCGGCGAGAACCTCCCCGAACTGGTCCCGTTCATGACCGACACGTACACGCCGCAGGCGGTCAACCAGGCCCGGGCCGCCTTCGAGGAGAAGGTCCGGAAGGCCGGTGCCACCTTCCTGTACGGCGCGATGTGTGACTTCTTCACCGCCGAGGAACTGGACGACGTGATGTACGAGGCCACCGAGGTGGCGAAGTTCCTGCTGGAGGTCGAGGGCGTGGACCTCGCCGTCGAGGACGAGATGGACGCCGAGGACCGCATCTCGACCGTGATGCGCGAGGTCCGCGAACACTCCGCGGCACTGCGCCACGACGAGGTGTCGTGTCCCGAGTGCGGCCACGAGTTCGGCGTCGACGAGAAGTGAGCCATCGATAGCCTCGTCACCGTTATGCGTCGGTCGTCCGAAGTCGGACCGATGGACCCCCGCACGAAAGTCCTCCTCACCGACGGGTTCGTCGCCTGTCTCGGCCTCGCGCAGGTGTGGCTGCACGTCGACGACGGCGTATCGTGGCCGCTCGCGGCCCTGTTCGCGGTCGTCACCGTCGTGGTCGTCTACGCCGAAGAACAGGGAGTCACCGATCGACTCCCGGGATCCAAATTCGGCCGGGGCGTCGCGCTCGTCGTCGTGGTGGGAACGGCGATACTGGCCGGTGGCTACGTCTTCGGCCCGGACCCGATGGAGTCGGTGCTGCTGGCGTCGATGGCCGGACTCGGCGTCGGGATTCTCTGTTATCGGACCTACTTCAGCGTCGTCCGGCCGATTCCGGCCGCCCGTCTCGAGCGGGCGCGACGGCGACGGGCGTAGTGAGGTCGCGCCGAGGACCTACTCCAGCAGTTCCGCGTCGGCGTCCCGGACGTTCTCGCCCCGGTGGTCGTAGAAGACGTCTCCCTCGGGGTCGCGCTCGTAGACGACCGTCCCGCGGACCATCGTCCACTCGGGGAACGCCGCCTCGAAGCCCTCGAAGGGCGTCCACCCGCAGTCCGTGTGGCGTTCGGCCGCGCGAACCTCGGTCGTCTCGGTGGTGTCGACGAGCACGAGGTCGGCGTCGTTCCCGGGTTCGACGGTGCCCTTCTGGGGGACGTCGAACACCGCGGCCGGGTTCGCGGCCGTGAGGTCCCGAACCCGCTCGTAGGTGAGTGGCGTGTCGGGGTCGGCCGCCTCGGCCAGCAGGAGCGGGAGCGCCGTCTCGACGCCGGGGACCCCCGACGGGGCGTCCCAGATGCTGGCGTCTTTCTCCGCGCGGGTGTGGGGTGCGTGGTCCGTCGCGATCATGTCGACGGTGCCGTCGGCGACCCGGTCGTACACCTCCTGCCGGCGCTTCTCACGGCGCAACGGCGGGTTCATCCGGCCGAAGGTCCCAAGCTCCGAGAGGTCGCGCCGGGACAGCAGGAGGTGGTGGGGCGTCACCTCGGTGGTCATTCCGGCGTCGGCGGCGATGTCGATGCCCTCCGGCGTCGACGTGTGGGCGATGTGGATGGTCGCGTCGTGGTCGGTCGCGACCCGGCAGGCCCGCTCGACCGCCTCGGCCTCGGCCTCGGCGGTCCGGTAGGCGCTCCAGGCGTCGGCGTCGTCGCGGGCCGTCGCGTCCTGGTTGAAGTAGTCGGCGTCCTCCGCGTGGACTGTCACCGTGACGTCGCGCTCGGTGGCGGCCGCGAGCGCGTCCTCGAAGAGGTCGGCCTCGATCCCCATGTCGCCGGTCGAGTCCGCCAGGAACACCTCGCCGAGGGCAAAGAGTCGTCGCTCGAGGAGGTCCTCGGGCGCCCAGTCGGCGGTGACGCCGCCGTTTATCCCCCAGTCGACCAGCGAGTCGGCGGCGAACTCGGCCTTCCGATCGAAAGCCTCGCCGTCGACCGTCGGCGGGTCGGTGTTGGGCTGGTCGACGACGGTTGTCACGCCGCCGGCCGCGGCGGCCCGCGAACCCGATGTCCAGGTCTCCTTGTGGGGGTACCCCGGCTGGCGGAAGTGGACGTGGACGTCGATCATACCGGGAACCAGGCGCTTGCCCGTCGCCTCGATGACCGCCTCGTCTACGGGCGAGAGGTCGCGTCCGACCTCGGCGATGGTCTCGCCACGCACCAGGACGTCGCGCTGGCGGCCGTCGGCGAGCGTCGCGTTGCGGATGAGCATACCTCCAGGTCGGCCGGGGGCGCCCCTAAGTGTCTCGGATACGCTCGGTGCGTGGCGTCGCCCCGCCGACGAGCGCGTCCTCAAGTGTACGGCGGACCGTCTCGGGGTCGTCGTCGCCGCCGGCGGAGGCGACGCTGCCCACAGATTTCGGGTCGAAGGGAACGTCGAGCGCCGCGTACACCGGGTCGAGCACGGCGGCGAGTGCCTCGTGGTCCCGGACCACGACGACGCCGGCGGTGAGCGCGACGGACTGGCGGACCCGCTGGGCGAGGCCGACGAGCTTGCCGCCGGCCTGGAGCGAGTGCGTGCCCGGGCAGAAGGCGTCGGGCGGTTCGCCGTCACGGGCGTCGACGCCGAGGGCCCGGAGTGCCCGGCGGACGGCGTCGGTCACGCGGTCGTACCGGGCCAGAATGCTGTCCCGGCCGTCGGCGGTCGGTTCCGCGAGCGCGAGCGCGACGGTGGTGCCGGTGTAGGCGACGGCACGGCCGCCCACCTCGCGCTCGAGGACGGCGTAGCCCCGTTCCGTGGCGGCCGCCCGGGCGCGGTCGTACCCCTCGGCGCGGCGGTCCCGGCGGCCGAAGGCGACCTGGCGGTGGGGGGTCCAGACCCGGAGCGCGGGCTCACGGTCCTCGTCGACGCGGGCGACCAGCTCGCGCGTCCGCCCGTAGTCGCGCTCGTGGTCGTCGGCCCGGCCCCGGAGGAGTCGCATGGCACCGCTTGGGGCCGGGCGGACAAAACCCTCCTGTCGGTCACAGAGTGCGAACAGGCGACACACGGCGGCCGCGACGGGACGTGTCGCACACCCGCTGCCCCCGCCGCGGCGGCGGTCAGCGCACGGCGGGTCTGGTCCCGGCCTCGTATTTGAACCCTCGGGCGACAGCCACATGCCGGTGCGAGCCGAATCGCCACCGATGGTCACGGTTCCCGGGGACGTATTGTACCGCTACTACCGGTTCTCGCTGTACAACTCGCCGTTCGCAGCCCACGACGAGGGGTGTGCGATAGACCTGTATCCGGCTGGCAGTCGGGCGCCCTCACCGGTCGCCGGCGTGGTGATCGAGACGCGACAGGTCAGAGCACCGCCCCAGCCCTACGCCGCCGAGCACGACTACCTGATTCTGGTCGACACCGGCGGGTACGTCGCGCGCCTGCTCCACGTCGCGCCGAGCGTCGAGGCAGGTGAGAGGGTAGCCGTCGGCGATGACCTGGGCGAGCTGGTGCGGGCCGGCTTCTTCGCCCCCTGGGTCCCGAACCACGTCCACCTGGGCTTTCGCGAGCACGACGCGAATCCCTACCGGGCGGCGGGGTCGCTGCCCGTCGACGTCGGCGTCGACGTCGAGCCCCTGGCATGGGACGGCACCGGGACCGTCGTCGAGGCCGGGGAGACGTGGGCACGCCTCGACCGGCCGGTCCATCCGGCGCCGGGCGAGCGGTTCGTGGGGGTCGCCGAGGGGGCGGGCGGCGTCCTCGACGGCGGACTCCCACACTACGAGCGGGGCGGGGTGCTCGGTTCGGGCGAGCGTGGACGGGACCGGCCGGTCGGCCTGGCTGGTCGGCGCGTGGGCGTCCCCGAGGGACGGACGGTCGCCTGGGACGACGTGACCGTGCTGGCGAACGGCGACCCGGTGACCGGGCTGGCGCTGTTCTGCTCCCGGGACGACGCCGGCGTGAAACTCGTCGGCGAGGGCGTCGACCTGGCCGTCGGGGAGCGCGTCCGGGTCCGTATCGAGTAGCGGTCAGGCGAAGGCGACGCGCTCGCGCTCGGTCACCTCGCCGAACAGCCAGTCGGCGTGCTCGAGGGCGTACTCGCGGTGGTCGGGTTCGATGAAGCCGACGGCGTCCTCGACCAGGACGGGCCGGAAGTCGCGGAGGCCGGCGCTGGAGGCCGTGTGCAGGACACAGACGTTCGCGAGCGTCCCGCAGACGACCAGGTCGTCGATAGCGTGGGTGTCGAGCCACCCCTCCAGTTGGGTCCGGTAGAAGGCGTCGTAGGTGTGTTTCTCGACGACCAGCTCGTCCTCGCGCGGGACGAGCTCGTCGACGAGCTGGGCCTCCCGAGAGCCCTCGAGGACGTGCTCGCCCCAGCGCTCGAACTCGTCGTAGTAGTGGGCGTCGTCGAACTGCTCGGGCGGGTGGACGTCGCGGGTGAACACGACCGACGCGTCGGCCGCCCGTGCTCGCTCGACCAGGTCGGTGACGGGCCCGATGGCGTCCTCGCTTGGCGGGGCATAGAGGCTACCGTCGGGGTGACAGAAGCCGTTCTGCATGTCGACGACGATGAGCGCGGTGCTGTCTGGGTCGAAGCGCATACGCGACCGTAGGGTGGGGAGCCCTACCAAGGTTGTCCCGTGTGACTTTTCCCCGCGCTGCCCGTTGAGAGGGTAGATGCGCCGCCTGCCTCTCGCCGCCGCCCTCTGTGCGCTCGCGCTCGTACTCGCCGGGTGTCAGGCGCCCGGATCGCCCTCGACCAGCGACGGGGCGACCCAGCGGACCGCGACGGGGACGCCGACGCCGGAGACGTTCGTCCTCGACGTGGAAACCGAGACGGCGGCGACAGCCACCGAAGCGAAGAATGGGACGGCGCCGGAAAGCGACGACCCCCGGCCGGACCCCGAGACGGACCGCCTGGGCTGGGAGGCGGGCTACTGGGCCAACGAGTCGCTGGCGGTGACGACAGACGACGGGCTCAACGAGACGGAACGTGCCGCCGTCGTCGCGCGGACGATGGCGCGCGTCGAGACGATTCGGGACCTCGAGTTCGAGGAGTCGGTCCCGGTGCGGGTCGTCTCGCGCGCCGCGTACCGCAACCGGTCGGGCGGGAGCGCCGACGAGACGCTCGGCCGGTTCGACAACGCGAAGTTCGAGGCGCTGTTCCTCGTCGGCGAGGACCGCGACGCCATCGCCGCCCAGGACCGCCAGTTCGGCGCCAGCGTGCTGGGCTATTACAGCCCGTCGGCGAGCGCCATCGTCCTCGTCACGGAGACGGAGACGCCCCGGCTCAGCGAACGGACGCTCGCCCACGAGCTCGTCCACGCCCTGCAGGACCAGCACGTCGACCTCGCGAGCGACGCGCGGACCCGCGACGCCGTGCAGGGCCGGAACGGCCTCCTCGAGGGCGACGCCACGACGGTCGGCGCGCGCTACGCCGAGCGTTGCGGGGGGCCGTGGGACTGTCTCGAACGGCCCGCGCGTGGCGGCGGTGGCGCCCGGCACTTCGGCCTGAACGTCCTGGAGTACTTCCCGTACAGCGACGGGCCGGGCCTGGTCGCGACGCTCCGCGAGCGCGGCGGGTGGGCGGCGGTGAACGACGCCTACGACGACGTCCCCGACAGCGCTGCCGAGGTCATCGACCCGAGTAAGTATCCGGCGTGGCGGGCCGAGTCGGTCGACCTGGCCGACCGCTCGAGCGGCGAGTGGACGCGGGTCCGGCCCGACGGGCGCCCGGACTACGCCGTCGTCGGTCCCTCGGCCATCACCGCCTCGCTCGCGTACACGCTGACCGACGACTACAACGAGAGCGCCGTCGTCCGGCGCGCCGACGTGGTGAACTACGAGAACGGGGCGGTCGACAGGACGGACCCGTACAACTACGACCTGCCGGCGACGCGGGGGTGGCGCGGGGGTCGCATGCACGTCTACGCCAGCGGCGCCGAGACGGCCTACGTCTGGAAGACGGTCTGGACGACGGAGTCAGAGGCCCGTACGTTCGCCGCCGCCTGGGAACGGGTCGTCGGCCACTGGGGCGGCGAGGCGACGGCCGACGGAGTCTGGGTCGTCGAGGAAGCCAGCCCGTTCGCGGACGCCGTCTCGATTCGCGTCGACGGCCGGACGGTGACCGTCGTGAACGCGCCGACCGAGGACGAACTGGAGGAGGTTCACGATGCGTAGGACCGTCCTGGTGGCGCTGGTCGTGGTCATCGCCGGCTGCAGCGCGCCGGTGTTCGAGGGCGGGCCCGTCCTGGGTGGGCCGGACCACCCCGACGCCCCGCCCGGCGGCGACACGCTGGGGTGGGAGGCCGGCTACTGGTACGACGACCCGGTGTCGGTGACGACCGAGGACGGCCTCAACGAGAGCGAACGGGAGGCCGTCGTCGCGCGGACGATGGCCCGGATCGAGCAGATCCGCGAGCGGGAGTTCACCGACCCGGTCCCAGTCGAGGTCGTCTCGCGGGCGGAGTACCGCAACCGCTCGCGCGGGAACGGGAGCGCCGCCGGCCCACCAGCGGACCCCTGGAACGACCAGGTGTGGGAGGCGCTCGTCCTCATCGGCGAGGACGCGGGCAGCAGCGAGGCCATCGACGACACCTTCTCGACGACGGTCCAGGGCTTTTACTCGTCGGGCGAGGACCGCATCGTCATCGTCAGCCCCACCGAGACGCCCCACATCGACCGCGCGACGCTGTCTCACGAGCTGGTCCACGCCCTGCAGGACCAGCAGTTCGGCCTGAACGGGTCCGCCGACACCCAGGACACGCAACTGGCCCGCCAGGGGGTCGTCGAGGGCGAGGCCAACTACGTCCGGGCCCGCTACGAGCGGCGCTGTGAGGACGAGTGGGACTGTATCGACCGGCCCGAACGGAGCGGCGGGGGCGGCGGGGGCAGCGTGAACGCCGGCCTGTTCACCGTCGTCTTCCAGCCCTACGTCACCGGGCCGACGTTCGTCCACCAGGTCCGCCAGCGCGGGGGCTGGGACGCCGTCGACGCGCTCCACGACGACTTCCCGGACAGCAGCGAGCAGGTGCTCCACCCCGAGAAGTACCCCGGCGAGAAACCGGTCGAGGTGACGGTCCGCGACCGGTCGACCGACGAGTGGGAGCGTTTCGACCACGAACCGGTTGGCGACACCGTCGGCGAGGCATCCATCTTCGCGACGATGTACCACAACAACCAGACCAGCGGTGACAGGTACAGCTACGACAGCGAGATATCGGCCGGCTGGGGCGGCGATACGGTCGTCCCGTACCGGAACGGGGACGACGAGTTCGGCTACGTCTGGACGACGAGGTGGGACACCGAGGAAGACGCCCGCGAGTTCGCCGCGGCCTACCGGGCCATCCTCGTCGAGGAGCGCGGGGCCACCAGTCCGCGGGCCGACGTCTACGTCGTCCCCGAGGGCGACCCCTTCGCCGACGCCTTCCGGGTGGTCCGCCGTGGGAAGACCGTCCGCGTCGTCAACGGGCCGACGACGGCCGACCTCGAGGCGATTCACCGGCCCGTCGGCTGAGGGGCAGGTATCGAGCGGTCCGGACCGGTCCATAGCACTACGGTCGGCTCATAGACAGTTTCTTGTATTCGAGTCAACAAGATTCTGACGTCGAAACACGGTCACCCAGTCGGGTCCGGGACCACGGTTCCCGCTCCGGGCCGGCGGGCGACAGCGGCATCTACAGAGAAGCTATGACAGAAACCACGACATCGTCGCCGACCTGCCCCCTCTGCGGGGAGACAGCAAAGTCCACGAACGACGTCTACGTCCACCTCCAGGTCGAACACCGCAAGAGCGCAATCTGCGAGGCGCTAGTCGAGGCGGCCGACGTACCGCGCTCGGACCGCATCGTCGCCGGCGACTGATACTGCCGGCTGTAACATTTAGCAAATACTCGGCACCCTGGGGTGCCGAGAATTGTTACGAACTTACAGCCGGCAGTATGAGCACGCGCTCGTCGGCCCCGCGACGACGGCGCACCAGGGCCGTCCGTCTCCGCCGTCGACCGGGCGTCTTTTTGAATCTCCGTCCGAAGGCCGCCCATGAGCGAGGAGTTCGACATCGTCTCGGCAGAGACGATTCGCGAGGGGCGGGCGACCGACGCGTACTTCGACCGGACGATGGAGGCCCTGGAGCACGCGGGCAAGAACCCGACGGTCGTCGCGGAGGTGACCGCAGACCAGTTCCCGACAGGGACGTGGGACCTGCTGGCTGGCCTACCTGACGCCGCGTCGCTCTTCGAGGGGCGAGCGGTCGACGTCGACGCGCTGCCGGAAGGGCAGCTGTTCGACGGCGGGCCAGTCATGCGTATCGAGGGGCCCTACCGGGAGTTCTGTCGCCTCGAGACGGCGCTGCTCGGTCTCCTCTCGCACCCGACGGCGGTGGCGACGCGAGCACTGGAGGTCCGCCACGCCGCCCCCGAGTCGACGGTGCTGAGCTTCGGCTCCCGGCACCTCCACCCCGCCCTGGGCACGATGGTCGAGCGGGCGGCCCTGCTGGGCGGCCTGGACGGCTTCTCGAACGTCGCCGCCGAGGAGGCCGTCGGCCGGCGCGCCGGCGGGACGATGCCCCACGCGCTCGTGATCTGCTTCGGTCGCGGCGAGCAGGAGGCCGCCTGGCGGGCCTTCGACGAGGCCGTACCCGACGAGACGCCCCGGGTCGCGCTGGTCGACACCTACTCCGACGAGGTCGACGAGGCGCTCCGGGCCGCAGCGACCGTCGACGACCTGACCGGCGTCCGCCTGGACACGACCGGTTCTCGCCGTGGGGACTTCCGCCACATCGCCCGCGAGGTGCGCTGGACGCTCGACGCCCACGGCCACGAGGACATCGACATCTTCGTCTCCGGCGGGCTCGGGCCCCGGGAACTCCGGGCCCTGCGCGACGTCGCCGACGGGTTCGGCGTCGGGAGCTACGTCTCGAACGCCGACCCGCTCGATTTCGCGCTCGACATCGTCGAGGTCGACGGCGAACCGGCGGCAAAGCGCGGGAAGCTCACCGGCCGGAAGGCCGTCTACCGCACCGCCGACGGCGGCCACCACATCGGCCTGGCCGACCGGAACGCGCCGACCGACGCCGTCGAGCTGCTGGAACCACTCGTCCGCGACGGCGAGGTGGTCCGGGACTTCAACTTCGAGTCGGCCATCGAACGGGCCGCCGCCGACGCCGAGGAGGTCGGCTTCGGCGACGGGCAGTAACGGCCGGGGTCGCGTCGGGTCCAGCGGGTCCAGAGCGGACTCTGTGGCGACGGTAACCAGCAGGACGCGACGTGCGATGGGGGTCCAGCAAGTGCTCGGGAACTGACGTCACACGAACGGGAGAGCCACGCAGCGTTCGCTACGGGGCGTTCACGTCCGAAAGAATCGAGTCGTACCGCGTCGTCGGACGACGACGGTGGAACTCGGCGTTAGTTGCGAACGACGTTCGTCGCGCGCGGGCCCTTGGGGGCCTGTTCGATGTCGAAATCGACGTCCTGTCCTTCTTCGAGGTCCGGTCCGCCAACGTCCTCCATGTGGAAGAAAACGTCATCGTCCGCGTCCTCAGTCGAAATGAAACCGTAACCGCCTGTGTCGTTGAAGAAATCAACCTTACCGTTTGCCATTGCAACTATACCTGGGCCGGCCACACGGGTAAGTGTTCCGCATTCGTTTTCTAAACAGCCAATAGAGTAAACGAACGTCTACAGAACCCCGTTATCCGATTTATACCTTCCAGTAAATCGATTCTACGGCTGTTCGGTGGCTGGTTTGTCACAACGCCGGGGGATTCCTGTGGTATCAGCAGTTCCCGCGTCGAACCGGCGCGTCGTCGTTCGAGGGCCCGGGGTGAGCCGTGCGCTCCGCGACGGGGCCTCGCCGTGGAGGGGGTGCCGGTCGCCGGCTTTCGGGACCGACATCCACGGCGAGTTACTCGACGACGACGGCTCCGCGCATCCCCAGCGCCTTGTGGGGGAGACAGGAGTACAGGTACGACCCCGACGACTCGAAGGTGTGCTCGAAGTGGACGCCCGGCTCCGGGAGGATGTCGTCGGATTCGATGTCCGCGTCCTCGAAGGCGACGTTGTGGCCGCCGCCGTGGCCGGTCCACTCCCAGCGGACGGTGGTACCGACCTCGACTTTCAGCACCGGTGGGGTGAACGCGAAGTGGCCGCCGTTGCCCTCGGCACCGGTGGTCACGGTGGTCGTCTCGGCGTCGGTCCGGTCGGTGACGGTCCCGTCGAAGTTCCCGACGCTCGCCAGCCACTCGTCGACCGCCGGGTAGCCCGTCGTCGGCGGTTCGCGGACGACCACTGCCCCTCGCATCCCCTCGTCCCGGCGGGGTTCGGAGACGTAGGGGTAGACGCCGGTCTCGTCGAAGATGTAGTCGTAGCTGGTGCCCGACTGGGCGTTCGTCCGGCCGCTGTCGAAGGTCCCGTCGAGCGCGACGACGTTGTGCTGGCCGCCGTGGCCGGTCCACTCCCAGCGGACTCGCGTCATCGGGGCGACTTCCACGACGGCGGGGTAGAAGGCGTAGTCGTCGCCGAAGGGTTCGCCGACGGCGACCGTCGACTGGTCCCCGGGGCCGTACCGCGCCCGGTCGCCGTCGTAGCCGGTGGCGTCGGCCAGCCAGGCCTCGAGGTCCGAGGGCGGTGTCGTCGTCGGGTCGGGGGTCGCCGAGTCGGTCTGGTCCGGACCATCGTCCGAGGCAGACGCCGTCCCGTCGGTCGAGAGACAACCGGCGGCGGCGCCGAGTCCGGCGAGGGCGGTGCAAGCGACGAACTGTCTGCGGGTGGAGGGCGCTCGCATCGTCTCAGATGTCGGTGCCTGGATAGCAAAAGGTCCCGGTGATTTCCAGAATCTGGAAAGCGGGCAGGTGTGCTACGTCGTCCGGCCGCCGGCTGTCGACAGCGCTCCCGACCGGTGGTTTGAAACCGACCGCAGGCGAAGTTCACCGACGCCCCCCGCCCACAACCCCGAACGGAGGTCCCCCGCAGTGTCAGACGACGCGTCGATAGACCGACAAGCGGTGTTCGAAGCCCTCGCCGACCCGGACTGCCGGGCCATCCTCACGGCGCTGGACGAGCCCCGGCCAGCCAAAGCCGTCGCGGCGGACTGTGACCTGCCACAGACGAGCACGTACCGGAAGCTCCAGCAGCTGAGCGAGGCCGCACTCGTCGACGAGCGGACGGCGGTCCGGTCCGACGGCCACCACGAGACCACCTACGTTCGGGACTGTTCGGGGGTCTTCGTCGCCGTCGACGGCGACGACCCGTTCGCGGTCGACGTCGTCCGGGACGGCGAGTCGCCGGACGAACGGCTGGCGCGACTCTGGTCGCGCATCAGCGAGGAACTATGACACAGCCATCACGCCACTCGTCGTCGTACTCAAGACGGTAACGCTCCTGCTGGCCGGCCTGGTCACCTACGTCGCCGCCACCGCGGCGGTCAAGACGTCGACGCGGCCGTTGCGGTGGCTGGCCGTCGGATTCGGGACGGTCACCGCCGGGTCGCTGTCGGCGGGTATCGCGGACCAGCTGCTCGCCGTTGACACGGGGACGGCGCTGGTCGCCGAGAGTGCGCTCACGGCCGTCGGGTTCGCGATACTCACGTACTCGCTGTACGTGGCGAGCCGGTCGTCGGTAGCCGCCGGTCGATAGCGGTCTGGCCGGATGTACTGGAACGAACGCCCCTGGTCGCCGGCCGGGGCCGACGGTCGTCCCGGAACGCAGCCGTTACCTGCCTGACCCGCCAACCACCGGGCATGGTCGACCGCATCATGAAGGTCAACGCGTACACGACGTTCGACCTGCTCGACGGCGTAATCGAGGGTCACGGCTTCGAGGAGGAGGCACTCGCGGTGCTCAACGTCACCGCCCCACGGACGGACCCAGACCACGTCGAGCTCCAGGTGGAGCTGGACAACACCGACATCGAACACGTCGAACCCCACGCCGACACGGTGACGCTCTCGGCGGCCCAGGCCCGCGAACTCGCGGCGGAGCTCGAGACGTACGCCGGGAAGGTCGAGGCCGCCCAGTCCGACTGACGCCGTCACACGTCACCGACCGAACCATTCATTGGCGTGGCCACGCATACCACAGTCGATGGCCACCCACACGCCCGGGAATCCGGCGGCGCGGGAACTGGGCTACTGTCCGTGCTGTGGGTACCGGACGCTGCCGGAGGGGGCACCCGGGTCCTACGAGGTCTGTCCGGTCTGTCACTGGATGGACGACCCGATACAGTTCGGCGACGAGGACTACGTGAGCGACACCAACCACGTCTCGCTTGCGACGGCACGCGAGAACTTCGAGCAGTACGGCGGGTGTACCCCCGACGAGGCCGACAGCTGTGCCGACCCCGATGGACTGGACCGGGACCCCAACTGGCCCTACGACGGCTAACCGGCCAGCGAGATGTCCAGATACAGCATGACGATAGCGCCGAGCATGAGCCCCAGCGTCGCCACGCGTTCGTGGCCGCCCCGGTGCGTCTCGGGGATGATCTCGTCGGAGATGACAAAGAGCATCGCCCCCGCCGCAAATCCCATGGCGTAGGGCAACAGCGGGGCGACGAGCGTGACGGCGACAGCTCCGAGGACGGCGAGCGGGATCTCGACGACGCCGGCCCGGAGCCCCGCGACGACGGCGTAGAGCCGCCGGTCCAGGCCGGCGTTGATGGCGGCCACCGAGACGGCGAGTCCCTCGGGGACGTTCTGGATGCCGATAGCGAGCATCAAGGAGAGCGCGCCGCCCAGTTGCGCTGGGTCCCCGGCGGCCGCCCCGAACGCGACGCCGACGGCCAGCCCCTCCGGCATGTTGTGGAGGGTGATGGCGAGGATGAACAGGACGACGCCGGCCAGTCGCTCGTCGGCGACGGCGAGCGTCTCCGAGGGGTTCGCCGCGTCGGAGCGCTTGCGTCCCGACAGCAGGTAGTGGGCGTGGGGGAGAAACCGGTCGGCCTGGTCGAGAAAGAGCGCCCCCAGGGCCACGCCGAGGAGCGTCGGTACCGGGTTCCCGTCGGAGTATACCTCGATGCCGGGCAGGATGAGGCTCGTGAACGCCGCGGCGAGCATCACGCCCGCGGCGAACCCGAGCGCTCCGTCGAGCGCGCGCTCTGAGGGGTCCCGCCAGACGAGCACCAGCGAGGCACCCAGGAGGTTCAGCGCGGCGATGAACAGGCCGCCGAAGAGTCCCAGGACCAGCGGGTCAGAGCCAGCGACCGAGGTGAACGCGTCGGCGAGTCCCGACTGCATCGTCGGGGACTGCGGCGGCCCGCGGTTTGTAACTATCGCCCCGACGTCGGAACGCTTTTTTCCGCAGTCCGCCGAGAGCAGTCCGATGGAGCGCCACGCCCGCGGTGTCGTCCTGGTCGCCGGCAGCCTCCTCCTCCTCGGACTGACGCTGGGCGTCGGGGCCGCGACGGCGCCGGACCGTGGCGTCGGCGCCGGTGGCGAGACCACCCTCGTCGGGTCACAGGGCGGCGGTTTCGGGTGGCACGAGAAGGGGAGCGTCTACCTCGTCGAGGACGGGACGATCGCCTGGCGCGAGGACGGCGCCGACAGCTACTTCGACGTGACGATGCTCCCCGACGGCACCGTCCTCGCGGGGTTCATGCAATGGGGCTACGAGTCCGACTGCGAGCCCTACTGGCCGCCCTGTACCAAGACCGGCTTCCGCATCATCGACCCCGACGCCGCGGGCGGGCCGGCCGTCGTCGGCGAGTACGCCATCCCGGTCCGGACCGGGGAGAACAGCGAGATCCACGACGTCGAGCAACTGGACTCCGGGGAGTACCTGCTCTCGGACATGGAACACGAGCGGGTCTTCACCGTCCGGGGCGTCGAGTCCGGCGACCCCGAGATAACCTGGCAGTGGAACGCCTCGTCGTTCTACGACGCACCGCCGGACCCGACCCGCCGTGACTGGTTGCACATCAACGACGTCGACGCCGTCAACGGGACCCACTACCTCGTCTCGGTCCGCAACGCCAACCAGATACTACTCGTCGAGCGCGACGCGGGCGTCGTCGAGGTCGTCAACGCGGACCGGGGCGGGAACGACGGCGCCTGTCAGGACCGCGGCGAGCAACTGGCCGACTTCGACGGCGACGGCGACATCCGGTGTGGGAACCCCGAGATTCTCGACCACCAGCACAACCCCCAGTGGCTCGGCGACGGGGCGGTCCTCGTGGCCGACTCGGACAACCACCGCGTGGTCGAGCTCCACCGGACCGACGACGGCCGCTGGGAGCCCGCCTGGGTCCTGACCCGCGCGGGCGGCATCGACCTCTACTGGCCCCGCGACGCCGATCGGCTGGACAACGGGAACACGCTCGTCACGGACACGCTGAACAAGCGCATCTTCGAGGTGACCCCGGGCGGCGCAGTCGTCTGGAGCACGGGGACGCCGACCGACTCGCCGATTCCATACGAGGCCGAGCGCCTGCCCGAGGGCGAGCGCGTCGGCGGCGTGCTGTACGGGACCGACGCCGCCGACATCGACAACCTCACGAGCACGCTCGACCCGGCCGTCGGGGGCGTCCCCGGCCTCTCGCTCGCGCTGGTCGGCCTCCGGGCCGTCGCCCCGTGGACGCCGTTCTGGTTCGGCGAGCTCCACCTGGCGCTGTCCGTGCTGTCGCTGCTCGGCGTCGTCGCCGGAGCCGTCGTGTGGGACCGCGGCTAGAACGGCGACGGCGCCCCAACCAGGCGACGCATCTCCATCGCGGAGGCGAAGTCGGCCCGGGAGACGACGCGGGTCCCCTCGATACTGTCGACGAGCGCCGCGCTCGCCGCCGAGCCGTCGAGCGCGACCAGCGCGTCGAACGCGCTCATGTCGGCGGCGAAGCGCGGGAGGTCCGTCTCCATCAGGTCGGCGACGGTGTCGGCCTCGCGTTCGGCCCTCGAGAGCGTCCGGAAGTCGTCGATGGTGACGACGCCGACCGCCTCGCCGTCCCGGACGACGGTGAACTCGGTCGAGCGGTGGGCGAACATCCGGTCGACCAGCTCCTCGACGGTGGCGTCGGCCTCGACGGTCGCGGACGCGGGCCGGGCGACGTCGCTGACGGAGAGCCCCTCGAGCAGGTCCGAGAGCGCCACGGTCCGTGACTCGCCGGTGGCCGCGCCGTAGACGAACAGCGCGAGCAGGAGCAACATCGGCGAGAACGAGAGGACGCCGACGACGGCAAAGAGCACGGCAAAGCCGGTGCCGATGCGGGCGGCCAGGCGCGTCGCCGCGGCGTAGGGACGGGTGCGAGCGAGCAGTGCCCGGAGGACCCGCCCACCGTCCATCGGGAACGCGGGCAGCATGTTGAACACCGCGAGAAAGAGGTTCGTGACCGCCAGCCAGCCCACGACGAACGTCGTCACCTGCGCGCTGGCGGGGAGGACGAGCACCGCGCCGTAACAGACGAACCCGACGAGGATGCTCGTCACCGGGCCGGCGACGGCGATCCAGAACTCGCGGTTCCACTCGCGGGGCATCGTCTTCAGGCTCGCGAGACCCCCGAGAATCCACAGCGTGATGGACTCGACCTCGAGGTCGTACCGCATCGCCATCCACGAGTGGCCCAGCTCGTGGACGGCGACGCTGGCAAAGAGGCCGACTGCGGCCGCGCTCCCGATGAGCCAGGGGGTCCGGCCGGCCATCAGGCGGGCCACGTCCAGGTCGACGCCAGTCAACGTCCCGACGAGTCCCGCGTACACCGAGATCTGGGCCCCGCTTCCGATGATCCACGCGAGCACCGGCAGGAAGACGAGCAGCGAGATGTTCACCCGGATGGGGATGCCCCAGACCGTCGTGAGGTGGTAGTTTCGCACACCGCTCTAAACGTCCGGCGGCCAGTAATAGGTTCGGCCGACGTCCCGGCCAGACTGGAGGCGACGGCCCGCGAGACCACGCCCTCGACGGACGCCGTCACCGACAGCGACGACGAGCGGGCGCGCGAGGCGTGCGCCCGCTCGGGCAAAAGAGTGAGGGCGCGAGCGGCCCCACGCCCGGTATGGTCGACTGGGACGTCTATCTGGTCACACAGGAGTCGCTGTCAGCCGGACGCCCGACGCGGGCGGTCGTCGAGGCCGCCGTCGAGGCCGGCGTCGGCGTCGTCCAGTTGCGCGAGAAGGGACGACCGGCGCGCGAACGCTACGAGCTGGGCCGGGACCTGCGCGAGGTGACCCGCGAGGCCGGCGTCACCTTCGTCGTCAACGACCGGGTCGACATCGCGCAGGCGGTCGACGCCGACGGCGTCCACCTCGGCGACGCGGACCTGCCGGTGCCGGTCGCTCGCGAGCTGCTGGGCCCGGACGCGGTCGTCGGCCGGTCCGTCTCGACGGTCTCAGACGCAGAGGCGGCCGAGGCCGCGGGCGCGGACTACCTGGGCGTCGGCGCGGTGTATCGGACCGGGTCGAAGGCGGACCTGGACGACGACGAACACGGCGTCGGCCCGGCGCGGGTGGCGGCCATCGCCGACGCCGTCGACCTACCGCTGGTTGGCATCGGCGGCATCACGCCCGCGAACGCGGCCGCGGTCGCCGCGGCGGGGGCCGACGGCGTCGCCGTCATCAGCGCCATCACCGCGGCCGAGGACCCGACTGAAGCGACGCGGGCCCTCCGGGAGGCCGTCGAGCGGGGCCACCGGGAGGGCTAGCCGGACAGCTTTTCGCGCAGGCGCGCCTCGTCGACGTGGTACTTGAACGCGGGCCGGCCGTCGACGAGGACGTAGGGCACCCGCTCGCCGTATGCCTCCTGGAGGTCGGGGTCGGTGTCGACGTCGATCAGGTCGAGGTCGAGCCCGACCCCCTCGTCAGCGGCGACCCGGTGGATGGTGTCGATGGCGTCCTCACAGAGGTGGCAGTCCTCGCGCGTGTAGACAGTGACCGAGACGTCGCTCATCGGTGTCGCTTGGGGCGCGAGGGACAAATGCACTACTGGTTTGGCGGAGCGCTTGAGTGGCCTCGCGCGCTAGCGGTGCCAATGACCGGCTGGACGACCGACGAGATGCCGAGACTGGACGATTCGACGGTCGTGGTGACCGGCGCGAACAGCGGAATCGGGTTCGAGGGGACCGCGGCGTTCGCCCGGAAGGGTGCGACGGTCCTGATGGCCTGTCGCAGCGTCGAGCGCGGCGAGCGGGCGGCCACGGAGATACGCGAGCGGGTGCCCGACGCCGACCTCGAGGTGCGACGGTGCGACCTCGCCGACCTCGCGAGCGTCGAGGCCTTCGCCGACGGCGTCCGCGAGGACTTCGACGGCGTCGACGTCCTCTGTAACAACGCCGGCGTGATGGCCATCCCCCGCCGGGAGACCGACGACGGCTTCGAGATGCAGCTGGGCGTGAACCACCTCGGTCACTTCGCGCTGACCGGGCATCTCTGGCCGGCACTCCGGGCCGGTGCGGGCGAGGCGCGCGTCGTCACGCAGTCCAGCGGCGCCCACGAGGCGGGGGCGATGGACTTCGAGGACCTCCACCGGGACCGGTCTTACGGGAAGTGGAGCGCCTACGGCCAGAGCAAGCTGGCGAACCTCCTCTTTACCTACGAGCTCGACCGCCGGCTCGCGGCGGCGGACGTCGACGACGTGACCGCCGTCGCGTGTCACCCGGGCTACGCGGCCACGAACCTCCAGTACCGCGGCCCTCGCGAGATTGGGTCGACGGTCAGGCTGGCCGCGATGAAAGTCGCCAACGCGGTGTTCGGCCAGTCCGCGGCGAAGGGAGCGCTCCCGATGCTGTTCGCGGCGACGGCAGACCGCGTGACCGGCGGCGAGTACGTCGGCCCCGGTGGGTTCCTGAACATGCGCGGGCACCCCGAGTTCCAGCGTTCGAACGACGCGTCCTACGACCGCGAGACGGCCCGGCGACTCTGGACCGTCTCCGAGACCGAGACCGGGGTCAGCTTCGACCTGCGCACGTAACGCCACTTTTTCCGTTCCCGGGGGCGAACGTCGCGCCGATGCAACCAGCCGAACTCGCCGCCAGACTGGTCGCAGGCGTCGGACTCATCCTCGCGAACGGCTTCTTCGTCGCCATCGAGTTCGCGCTCACCCGCGCCCGACAGTACCCCGAAGCGGAGTTCGACGAACCGGGCCTGCGCCGTGCCTGGGAGATGACCGACGACTTAGAGATATACCTCACGAGATGCCAGGTCGGCATCACCGCCTCCTCCATCGCCGTCGGTATCGTCGCCGAACCCGCGCTCGCGGCACTCTTCGAGCCCTACTTCGCCGGGTCGCGTCTCGCCGGCATCGGCCTCGGCGCGGCCATCGCGTTCATCATCATCAACCTGGTCCACCTGACCCACGGCGAGCAGACCCCGACCTACCTCGGCGTCGAGCGCGCGAAGTTCGTCTGTCGCCACGGCGCGACGCCGCTGTACTACTTCGCGAAGCTCATCTCGCCGCTCATCACCGTCGGCGACAGCGTCGCGAAGTGGACCCTGTCGCTGTTCGGCGTCGAGATGTCCGGCGCGTGGCTCGAGACCGAAGAGGAGGTCATCGAGACGCGGGGCGACCTGCGCCGGAAGCTGGGGTCGGTCCTCGAGGAGGGGAACCTCTCCGAGGAGCGCCGCGAGGAGGTCCTGGCGGCGCTGGCCGTCGGCGACCAGCAGGTGCGTGACGTGATGGTCCCCATCGAGGACGTCGTCGCGCTGTCGACGACCACCGACGAGGCGACCAACGCCCGGCGGGTCGCCGAGACCCCCCACACCCGCTACCCGCTCTTTGGGGACTCCGTCGAGGAGTTCCTGGGCATCGTCTACGTCCCCGAGCTCGTCCGCGAACAGGGCGGGGAGGACGCGGGCGGGACGCTGCTGGGCGGCGTCGACCTCGAGTCGGTTGCGGCCCCGCCGATGACGATGACCGCGGACACGAGCGTCAGCGACGCCATCGACCGGTTCCAGGCCGAGAGCCAGGAACTGGCGCTCGTCATGGAAGACGGGCAGGTGCTGGGCCTGCTCACGGTCACCGACGCGCTGGAGGCCGTCGTCGGCGACATCCGGGACCCGATGGACGAACAGGCCGGCGTGGCATAGCGCGGGCCGTGCGGCATCACGGGCCGCGGAAATAGCGCGGGCCGTGCGGCATCACGGGCCGCGGAAATAGCGCGGGCCGTGCGGCATCACGGGCCGCGGAAATAGCGCGGGCCGTGCGGCATCACGGGCCGCGGAAATAGCGCGGGCCGTGCGGCATCACGGGCCGCGGAAATAGCGCGGGCCGCCAGATAGCGCGGGCCACGAGAAGGTGTGGACTGTGGAACTACCGTGGCGGCGTGTAGAAGTTCACCGTCTCGAGGGGCTCGTCGCCGTCGTTCTCGATGCCGTGGCGCTCCCCGGCCTCGATGCGCACCAGGTCGCCCGCCGAGACGCGCTCCGTGTCGCCGTCGACGGTGACCAGTCCGGTCCCGCGGACGGCATAGAGCCACTGGTCGCTCTCGGCGTGGTAGTTGTCGGGCCCGCCGACGGTCCGGCCGGGGTCGACGGTCATCTCGGCGGCCTGTGCCTCCGCGGTCTCCATGACGACCTCGAAGTACCGGTCGAACTCGAGGTGAGCACGCTCCATGCCCACGTATCGGCCGGCGCGGACGAGTTACTTTCGGCCACCGGGCCGGCCGCAGGGTCCGCGACGACGCCGTCACGCGGACGGCCGACGGTCGTCTGACGAGGATATATGACCGCTGGGCTGTGAGTGGATAGCCGATGGACGAGACGTTCCTCGACCTCGAGACGGTCGACATCGAACTCGACGAGGCAGTGCTCGAAGCCCTGGACGAGAAGGCGTTCGCAGACCACCGCGACAACCGACAGGCCGCCGTCCGCGACCTGCTCGACGAGTGGCTCAAGAACCAGGACGACGACTGAGACGACGGATCATGTCGTCTGTGAGCGTGGCGCGACCGAACCGGATTCCTGCGAGGACACACAGACCGTGCCGACGTCCACGCTCCCCTGTGGCCCGATGCCGACGTCGACGGTCACCACCGCCGTCTCCGGGCGGCAGCCGACCTGGGCCCAGGACCGCAGCGTGGGTGGGTCGTCGCTCGTCCAGACCAGCAGCCACACCGCCGACCCGGGCGCCGTCCCCTCGATCGTCGTCCCGAGGCCGCTGTCGGGCGCCACCTCGAACCCCTGGCGCTCGGTGGCGTCGACGAACCGGACGTCGGTCACGTTGCCGAACCGGGCGGGCGAGCGCCCGGTCAGCGCGTCCGGTGACCGCGTGACGTTCGTCCCGTTTGCGAACGTGAACACGACGTCGCCCGCGCCGTCGGGGACGACGGAGACGCGGACCTCGTAGGTCCGGTCGTGGGCGTTGGTTATCGACACCTCGACCTGCTGAGTGGGTCCGGGTGCGGGCTGGCCGCCGAAGCCGAGACACCCGGCGGTCAGACAGAGCGTGGCGACGAGGAGAGAGGACCGTCGCATGGTCGCCGGTTCGCGGGGGGCCGGCAAAAGACTGCGTGCGACCGCCACCGTGGTCTCCGGCGGCGTCGGCCTCGCCGCCTCGATGCCACCGGGTTCACACGAAGGGGCCAGCAGCCTGCTCACGGCCGGGTCCCGACCGTAGAGCACGACCTGCGCGTGTGGGCTCGGGACGACGAGCGAGGCGTCAGTCGTCGTCGCTCGCGACGGCGCCCTCGGCGGTTCCACCGGCGAGTTCGTCACCGACGCCGCGCTGGGTGGCGCGGACGTAGTCGGTGAAGTTCTCGAAGAGCCGCTTTGCCTCACAGGCCGCCCGATAGTTCTCCGGGGTGATGTCCGCGAGGACGTGCTCGATGCGTTCGTCGGCCAGCTGGTCCTTGCTCGCGGCGATGGTACGGGCCGTCTCGGGGTCGTACTCGGGGTGGAACTGGACCGCGAAGACGTTGTCCTTGCGGAAGCCGTGGACGCCGTAGTCGTTCTCGGCGAACGTGGTCGCCCCCGGCGGCAGTTCGGCGACCGTGTCGGAGTGGGTGGTGAAGACGGTGAACTCGTCGTCGACGCCCGCGAGCAGCGCGTTGTCGCCGTCGTGTTCGACGGTCCGGTACCCGATCTCGTAGTCGTCCATCGGCTCGACGCGCCCGCCCAGCGCGTGGGCGAGCAGCTGGTGCCCGAAACACACGCCCAGGAACGGCAGCCCGCGGTCGACGGCGTCGCTGACCCACGACTCGAGGGCAGCGATCCACGGCTCGTCCCAGTAGACCGACGCACGCGAGCCCGTCACCAGACACGCGTCGAACGCGAAGGTGTCGGGCAGTTCGCGCTCGGTGACGTCGTATTCCACGAGGTCCGCCGCCAGCTCGCGCCGGAAGTTCCGGCGGTTGGCCGCGCCGTCGTGGGCTGCGTTCAGCAGGGCGATGCGAAGGGTCATCGTCTCACTCCTATCGCCGGACGACCAAAAACCTGCATATCCCTGGCAGTTCCTGCCGGTCCCGAGGACACGAACAGCATCGAACGGCGTGTCCGAAGTAGCGGTCAGCGGCGTCCGGAAAGTCTCGCCTGTCCCCGCGGACGGGACGGCCGACACGCGGTTGTCGGCCCGTCATTCCCGGTCCGTGTGCTCGTCCAGGAAGGAGACGAGCCGGTCCGTGACGACGGGCGCGTGTTCGACGTAACAACAGTGCCGGCCCTCGACGGCCTCGCTCGTCCCGCGGGGCAGGTCCGCGCCGAGTGCCTCGGCAGCACTCGCCGGAATCACCGGGTCGTCGACGCCGTAGTACACCTCGGTCGGGAGGGTGACCTCGTACAGCGGCGGCGCCTCGAAGTCGGTCGTCGCGGCGGCCTGGGCCGCGAAGGCGTCCCCGGTCGCGTCGTCCTCGCGTCGCCACGCGGTGATTCGGTCGAGCAGGTCGCGGTCGGCGGTCCGGAACGTCTCCGAGAACGCCCCCTCGAGCGAGGCCTCGGGGCCGGTCTCGAGCGCGAGGTCGGCGAGCGCGTCGGCGTCGATTGCGTCGCCGCTGGCGGCCGTACAGTACAGCGTCAGCGTCCGGGCGCGGGTGTAGCGGTGGGCGTACTGGAGCGCCACCATCCCCCCCAGGCCGGCGCCCACCAGGTGGACCGAGCCGACGCCGTGGTCGGCGAGGACGGCCTCGAGGTCGGCCGCGAGCGTCCGGACGCTGTAGGGCCCCGGCGGGACGTCCGACGCGCCGGTCCCGCGCAGGTCCCAGACGAGCGTCTCGAAGCCCAGCAGCGCGTCGTAGTGCCAGCCCCACAGCCAGGCGCCGTAGCCAACGTCGCCCACGAAGGCGACGCAGGGGCCGTCGCCCTCGGCCTCGTAGTGCAGCGTCACGCCCCGGTTGGTCGCAGTCGGCATCGCCGTCCCCTACTCGCGACAGGGGCCTTTCTCTTTCGATGGCTACGCCTATAGGCCTGGCCAGCGAAGCGTCGCCAGGTTCGTGTCTGGCGCAGCATCCCTCATCGGCGCGGTGGCCATCGTCGCGGCCATCGGCGTCGGCGCCCAGTTGCTCGCCGACCGCCTCCAGGTTCCGAGCGTCGCCTTCCTGCTCCTCGGGGGGGTCCTCGTCGGCCCCCAGGCGCTGGGCCTGGTCAGGCCGTCGGTGTTCGGTGAGGCCGGGTTGCAGGCCATCGTCGGCCTCAGCGTCGGCATCATCGTCTTCGAGGGGGCGTTCCACCTCACCGCGGAGCGGGTACGTGAGGCCTCGAGCGAGGCGCTGGGGCTGGTCACCGTCGGCGCGCTCGTCTCGCTTTCCGGGACCGCCGTCGCCGTCCAGTTCGTGTTCGGGACGACGTGGCCGGTCGCCGTCCTCGTGGGGTCGCTGCTCATCGCGACGGGCCCGACGGTCATCACGCCCATCATGAACGTCGTCCCGGTGCGCGAGCGGGTCGCCGCCGCCCTCGAGACAGAGGGGATCGTCAACGATGTCCACGCCGCGATTCTCGCGGTCGCGACCTTCGAGTTCGTCGTCGCCGAGTCCTCCTCGCCGCTGGTGGTCGTCGAGGCGTTCGTCGCCCGGCTGGCGCTCGGTCTCCTCGTCGGCGTCGCCGTCGGGGGCGGCATCGCGCTGTTCCTCCGTCGCGTTTCCCTCCCGGAAGACAGCGCTCCCCAGAACGCGCGGCTCCTCGTCCTCCTCGGCGCCCTCATCGCCTACGCGCTCGCGAGCAGCCTGCTCTCCGAGGCGGGCATCGCCGCCGCCGCCGTCGCTGGCATCGTCCTCGGCAACGCCGACATCCCCCACGAGGACGTCGTCGCGGAGTTCAAGGGCGGGGTGACGCTGTTCGTCCTCTCTTTCGTCTTCGTCGTGCTTGCGGCGCTGCTCTCGCTCGACGACCTCCGTGCGCTCGGGCTGGGCGGCCTCGTCGTCGTCGTGGTCGTCGTCGCGCTCCTCCGGCCGTTTGGCGTGTTCCTCTCGACGCTCGGCGGGGCGCTGTCGGTCCGCGAGCGGATGTTCGTCGGGATGCTCGGCCCCCGGGGTATCATCCCGGCCAGCGTGGCGACGCTCTTCGCCATCGAACTCCGCCCGACGAACCCGACGGCCGCGACGACGCTGGTCGGGACCGTCTTCCTCGTCATCTTCGCGACAGTCGTCTTCCAGGGCGGCCTGGCAAGACACATTGCACAGGCGCTCGACATCCTCCCCATGCAGACGCTCATCGTCGGCGCCGGCCGCGTCGGAACCGAACTCGCCGACCGGTTCGAGGCCCGCGGCGAGGAGGTCGTCCTGGTCGACAGCGACGCCGGGACGGTCGAACGCATCCGCGAAGACGGGCACCGGGTCGTCCACGGCGACGGCACCGAGGCGGCGGTGCTGGAGCGGGCCGGCATCGACCGGGCGAGCGTGTTCGTCGCCGCGACGGCCGACGACGACGTGAACCTGCTCGTCTCGCAACTGGCGACCACCCGCTTCGACGTCGGCACCGTCGTCGCCCGGGCGAACCAGCCGGACAACGTCGAAGCGTTCGAGGACATCGGCGTGGAGACCATCTCGGCGGGCTTTGCCGTCGCCGACGCCATGGACGACGCCATCGAGCGACCGGCGCTGGCCCACTGGCTGGCCGACGCCGCCCGGACCGGCGACGTCCTCGAGGTCGAACTCGCGAACGACGCGCTCGCCGACCGTCCGCTCTCGGTGGTGACCGACGACCTCCCCGATGGCTGTCTGGTCGCGATGGTGAGCCGGGACGGGAGCGACCGGGTGCCCGACGACGACTTCGTCCTCGCGGAGGGAGACCACCTGACGCTCGTCTGTGAGACCAACGAGGCGATGCGGGCCGCGCGGAAGGTCTGCAACGTCGACTGAGCGGGCGGGGCCGTGCTGTCGCGAGCCAGACCGGTGACGCGTGGCCCGTGAGAGTGTTCGGTCGCGGTGCTGGTCGAGCGAGTCACTATCTGAGACACATCCTCGAGCCGAGCACTGAACGGCAGGGACAGCACAGGAGAGTATTTTCTACTGCGGTGTGAACCTGCGTCGCATGACGCTCACCGTCGACCACGCCCTGTTCGCCTGGCCGGACCACGACGAAGTCCTGGCCGCCTGCGAGGCCGTCGGTCTGGCCCCCGCGTTCGGGGGCGTCCACGACGGCGGCGAGACGCAAAACTCCCTGGTCGCGTTCGCCGACGGCTCCTACCTGGAGCTGATGACACCGACCGAGCCCGGCACCGAACCGGACCGCTGGGCGGGGCTGGTCGACCACTGGCGCGGCCCGGAGAACTGGTGTATCCGGGCGGACGTCCGAACGCTTCTGACCCGTGCCATCGCCACGGGGGCGCCGGTCGACGGCCCCCACCCGGGACGCCGCGAGCGGCCCGACGGGACGCGCGTCGAGTGGGTCAACGGGAGTTACGGTCCCCCGCGACTCCGTGGCGTGCTCCCGTTCGCAATCACGGACCGGACGCCCCGTGACTTCCGAGTCCCCGACGCGGCCGTCAGCGACGGGCCACTCACCGGCATCGCGGAGATACTCGTCGGAGTCGAGTCCGTCACGGAGCCGGTCGAGTGGTTCCGTCGACTCCACGACTTCCCGACGCCGGTCGACGTGGCGACACCGCTCGCGGCCGACGTGGCGTCCGTCCCGGGCCAGCCAGTCTCGTTCGTCGAGCCCGCTCCGGGGTCGGCGCTCGCCAGTCGGCTCGCCGAGACAGCACAGCAGCCGCTCGCGTTCCTCCTCTCTGCGGTGGACTTCGACGCGGCCGCCGAGCGGTTCGCCCTGACCGACGCCGAGGCGTGGGGTGACCGCCGCGTCGCCTGGTTCGACGCCGACGTGTTCCGGGCGAGGGTGGGCGTCCTCGGATCGCCCTGAGCGCCGCTATCACCGACTCTCTTCGGACCGGGTCCAGGCATTCGGATTGTGGACCCGCGGGGACCAGTCCACGATCGACCGACAGCGGGTCGCGTCGCCCTATGCGTTCGCGACCGAGCGTAGAATCTCGGGAGCGTCCGCGAGCGCGCCGTCGAGCGCGTCTGCGTCGGGGCCACCGCCCTGTGCGAAATCCGGCGGGCCACCGCCGCCACCGCCGACCCGACGGGCGAGCTCGCCGACGACCTCGCCAGCGTCGACGTCGACGCCGTCGGGCACCGAGACGACGAACTGCGCGCCGTCCAGCCCCGAGCCGAGCACCGCAATCTTCCCCTGTTCGGTGACGGCGTTGGCCTGGGCGCGCAGTTCGTCCATGTCGGCGTCGATGCGCTGGACGACCGCGGTGGCGTCGCCGACCTCGACCTCCTCGGCGTCGGCGCCGCCCGAGGCGCGGGCCTCGGCGAGTTGCTCTTTGAGCGTCTCGATCTCCTTGCCGCGGGCCTTCCACTCGTCGAAGAAGCGTTCGGCCGTCTCCGGGACCTCCTGTGGGGCGACGTCGAGCACGTCGGCGGCCTCGTAGAGGGCGTCCTCGGTCGACTGTGTCGCCTCGAGCGCCGCGTTGCCGGCCGCGAAGGTGATGCGGATGACGCCGTCCTGGACGCGTTCGGTGCCGAGCACTTTGATCGTCCCGATGTCGCCGGTGCGGGCGACGTGGGTCCCGCCGCAGGCCTGGATGTCGTCGGCGACCTGGATGAGGCGGATCTGCTCGCCGGCGGGGATGCCGCCCTGGTAGAGGTCGAAGCCGTGTTTCTCCTCGGCCTCGTTGCGGTCGGGCCACTGCTGGGTGACCGAGACGTTGTCCTGGACGAGGTCGTTGGCCAGCCGTTCGATCTCCGTGACCTGCTCGCGGGTCACCGAGGCGTAGTGGCTGACGTCGATGCGCGAGGAGTCGACGCCCTTCTGGGCGCCGGCCTGGCGGACGTGTTCGCCCAGCACCTGCCGGGCGCTGTGGATGACGATGTGCGTAGCGGTGTGGTGTTGCATCAGGCGCTTCCGGCGGGAGGCGTCCAGCTGCCCGCGGACGAACTCACCCTTGCCGGGGTCGGCGTCGCAGGTGTGGACGATGACGCCGTCGTAGCGCTGGACGTCGGTCACCTCGCAGGTGACGTCGTCCGTCGAGAGGGTCCCGTGGTCCGGGGGCTGACCACCGCCCTCGGGGTAGAACATCGTCTGGTCTAAGACGACGTCGAAGTCGCCGTCCTCGCGGTCGAACACCTCCAGTACGACCGCCTCGAACTCGGTGCGCTGCTGGTCGTCGTAGTAGAGCCGGTCGGTCTCGGGCAGTTCGACGATGCGGTCGGCGTAGGGGACCCCCTGCTCCTCCCCGGGGAAGTCGCCGCCGCCGTGGCGCTCGGCGACCACCGAGTAGAAGTCGTCGGGGACGTCGACCTCGACGCCCTTCTCGGCGGCGATCTCCTCGACCATGTCGGGCTGGATGCCGTGGGAGTCGTACAGCTCGACCAGTTCCTCGAGGGGAATCGGCTCGTCTTTCTGTGCGTACTCGTCGGCCAGCTGGCGGACCCGGCGGCCGCCCCGGTCCAGGGTCTCGCGGTACTTCTCGACCTCCGTGCGGACGATGTCCCGAATCGTATCGCGGTTCTCGTAGTCCAGGCGGGCGGCCTGCATGTCGACGAGTTCGTCCAGCGGCGCGTCGACGCCGACGCCGTCGACCAGGCGCTTCGTGCGCCGCAGCACCATCCGGGCCAGATACCCGGTGCCGACGTTCGAGGGGACGATGCCGTCGCCGAGCATGTACGCCAGCGTCCGGCAGTGGTCGGCGATGGCGTAGATGTCCTCCAGCGGCTCCATCAGGTCGATCAGTTCCCCGGTCTCGAGGCCGACCTCGGCGGCGATGGTGTCGCGTTCCTGCTCGATGTCCTCGGCCTCGTCGATGTCCATCCGGCCCGCGAGTTTCGCGGCCTGGTGGACGATGGCTTCCTCCTCGTCGGTGAGTTCGACCCCGGCGTTGTCCTTGAGGAAGGCAATCATGTCGGGGTAGACGGCCTCGTACACCGTCGGGGTGCCCTGGGACATCCAGGTCCACCGCTCCAGACCGTAGCCGGTGTCGACGATGTAGGTGTCCATCTCCGCGTACCGGTTGCCGTCTTTCATCTCGTACCCGCCGTCGGGGTCCTGTTCGAGGGACATGAAGACGAGCGTCGCCAGCTCCGCGCCCCGGTAGATGACCTCGAAGGCGGGCCCGGCGTTGCCGCCGCCGACCCACGGGTCCTCGATGAGGGTCAGTTCGGCGACGTCCGCGCCCAGTTCCTCGAACAGCTCGACGCAGTACTGCACGGTCTCGTCCTTCCAGTAGACCTCGCCCTGGTAGGCGTACTGCTCGGGGTCCTCTAAGTCCTCGCGGGCGTTGAACGCGTGGTGAGCCATCATCTCGAAGGCCATGGTGTGGCGCCCGGTCTTGCCCACGTTGTCGATGTCCTGCATCCGGATGCAGGGCTGGGAGATACAGAGCGGGTTCGCCGGCGGCGGCGTCGTCCCCGAGGTGACCAGGGGCTGGAAGTCGTAGATAGAGGCCTGGGTCAACAGCACGTCGTCGCGCCAGCGGTTCGCCGCGACGGGGTAGGGGTCGATGCGGGCGTGGTCGCGCTCCTCGAAGAAAGAGAGGAACGCCTCGCGCATCTCCGAGAGGGAGAAGGCCTCGTCGAACCCGGGGTTGTCGATGAACCCGTACTCCTCACAGGGCGGTTCGCCGCAGGTGTCCCGCTCGACGCGCGCCCAGAACATATCCCCACAGGAGACACACTCCTGGCGGGTGAATCCGGCCTCGTCGAAGTAATCGAGGCGGTAGGCTTCCTCGAGGTCGCTCATTGGGGTATTCTTGGCCCACGTGCGCCTAAAACTGTTCCGAAGGGGGCCTGCCTACAGCAGGACAGACGACTCGCCCGAGAGCGTCTGTGGCACGACGATGCGCTTCTCCGTCGTCGCGCCCGAGGCCGTCGTGATGCGGATGGTGGCCGTCTCCCCTTCACCGATGGGCTGGCCGAACGTGTCGCTGGTGCCCAGTTTGGTGAGGTCGGCGGTACCGAGGTCGAGCGTTATCTTGAAGCGGTCCTCGGGGTCGTTCAGCACGGGCTGGGAGCCGTCGTCGTCCTGGATGGTCGAGACCATGAACCGGCCGTCGGGGTTCCCGGAGGCACCGCCCGACGCCAGCTGGTAGTACGAACCGGTCGGTCCGACCCACTGGACCGTCGCCGTTTCGAGGTCGACGTTCCCCGATCCCGGTCCGGCCTTCACCGTGACGTTGACCACGCCGACCTCGTCGTTGTTCGTGAAGTGGTCGGCCGACGTGCTGACGACCTGGACCCGGTTCGTCGTCGAGTCGCTGGCCTCCTGTCCCGTCGCCTGCGCCGAACTCTGGAGGAAGCCGGCAGTGTTGATGAGCACGCCGGCGGCGATGGCCGCGACGAGCACCATCGCGATGAACACGATGAGCGTCCCGATGCCGACCTGCCCGCGGTCGTCGCGCCCGCCGGAGAGGTGCTCGCGATGCATTTCAGTTGTTGATATCTTGGTTGCACGTCGTTGTAAAACTCATCCCCCGAGTATCACCGGTGAAAACGCCGATTTCGGCCGGTCGATCACTCCTCGGGCGCGAGCGAGGCGAGCATCGCCTCGAGCTGGATTCGCTCGTTGGCGCCGCGCGTGATGCGGTAGTCCGTCTCGCCGACGCGTTCGAGCACCCGAACCGCAGCCTGGTCGGAGATCTCGAACTCCCAGATGGAGCGGTGCAGCTGGTCGATGATGTCACCGCCGGCGATACCCTCCTCGGTCAGCAGGCGGTCCAGCGTCGCCCGCGCCGCGGTGAAGTCGCCGTCCAGCGCCGACTGAACCATGTCGTGAATCTCCTCGGGGCGCGCGGTGGAGGTGATGGCGTAGACCGCCCCCTCGTCGACCACGTCGCCGCTGACCGAGGCCGCCTGGAGGCCGTTGATGGCCTTGCGCATGTCGCCGCCGGCCGCGTAGACCAAGGCGTCCAGGCCGTCGTCGGTGAGTTCGATGTCCTCCTCGGCGGCGATGTGGCGGATCTCGCTCTCGACGGCGTCGTCCGACAGCGGCGAGAAGCGAAAGACCGCACACCGCGACTGGATGGGGTCGATGATCTGACTGGAGTAGTTACACGAGAGGATGAAGCGGACGTTGTTCGAGAACTGCTCCATCGTCCGGCGGAGTGCAGACTGGGCGTCGCTGGTGTTGTGCGTCAGGATACCGTTTGCCAGCATGAAGTTGGGTGTACCCTCCATCGTGATGTTGTACGCCTTCCCGCGATGACTGTACGTAATGTCACGCACTTCCACCGTCTCCACCGACTGTAACCCGCCGTCGGAGACGAGCGCTGGTTCGAACTCGTCTCTGTCGTAGTGTTCGTGGTGGGGGAGTTCCTCGTCGCCGACGACGAGGAAGGTGTATTCGTCGCCGTACGTCTCCAGGAACTCCTCGACTTTCTCTGTCTGTCCCCACAGTTCGGCGGATCCCTTTACCTCGATAACCGTGTCTCCAACCAGGAAGTCCGGGTGGAAGACTGTCTCCGACAACTCGAACTCCGGTTCGTATTCGTACTCGATACCGGCGTCTTGCAAGGCCTTCGCGACTTCGAACTCCCAGTCAGACCGGACGAGGTGGCCGAGTTCGTCGCTGTGCCGGATGTTTCCGCCCGTCGGTTCGTGACCTTGCAGCGCTTCCGAGACCTTCTGTGCGACCTCGGGATCACGCATCGGGTTGTTGTCTCCGGTGATGTCACAGACGGGATATTCACAGTTCTCGGTGCTCTTCTCGACGAGTCGCTCCTTCTTTTCGTCGTCCAAACTATCCCACCACGCTTCGCACGCACGACCGATATCCGCTTTGACCTGCTCGGGGTCGGCCTCAACGACCCATTCGTCCCATGAGGTCCCCGACCGCAGTTCGCTAACCGTCTCGCGGAACTGGTCAATCGAGTCTTCGTCCATCTCCCACACGGAGACGCCGTGGAATGCTCCCCCGTAGTTCGGGTTGTTTTCGCCAGCGAACCGCCCGTCCGATAGCTTCTCGACGATTTTCTCTCGCCGCTCCGCGGACCACTCGGTCCCATGCATCGGGTTCCCCTCACCTCGCATCTCTCGACTGTGGCCCTCGTTCTTGCAGTCGAGAGAACAGAATCTTCCTGCGGTCCACTCACCGCAGACCTCACACTCTGAGACGCCGATATCGTCTTTGAAGTCGGCGATCTCGTCTCCAGGAGAGAGTTCCTGTAGTTCCTTCTCGACGAGTGTTCCCTCCTCACTGACCACGAAGAACGGATGGCTGAGACTCGCCTGGACCGTCCGTCCGTCGGCCAGTTCGAGTTTGAAGAAGTCCGCAACACCCGAGTCGACGAGTTTCCCGCTGTCGGACTGTATCTCGTTCGTCTCGAAGTCGACGGAGGGGATCGGTTCGCCGTCCTCCGCGACCTCCTCTATCGGTTTCACCTCCGGTGAGGACGGATAGCCGGTGACGACTTCCGTACCCGGAGGCACACACAGCGCGTCTGCCTCGTCGAGGAATATGATCCGGTACTCGACGCCGCCGAAGCTCGTGCGCGCGAAGTTCTTGATGCGGTCCCGGACCACGTCGATGCCGCGCTCGTCGGAGGCGTTGAGTTCGAGGAAGTGCTCGCGCCAGTCATCGCCGTACAGCTCGCGGGCGATGGCGGTCGCGCAGGTAGTTTTTCCAGTCCCTGCTGGTCCTGAAAATAACATATGGCTCAGGTCGTTGCGGTCGACGTAGCTCTGGAGTCGCCCGACGATGTTCTCGTGACCCATCACGTCGTCGAGGGTCTGTGGGCGGTACTTCTCGATCCAGACTTCCTCCCGTCCCGCCCGCGACTCGCTGTCGGCCTCGCTCATATCCAGGTCGAGGCGTGGGCGATTCATAAACCCCGCGAGAGGCGACAGACTCAGGTACGACGGTCGGCAATCCCGGGTATGCACGTCACGGTCGAGGTGGCCGGCGAGGCCACCCACGAGGTCGACGTCCCGGCGGACGCCACCTACGCCGACCTGCTGTCCCCCGTCGACCTCTCGCCCCACGAGGTGTCCGTGCTGGTCGAGGGCCGCCCCGTCCCCACCGACCAGCCCGTCGAGACGGACCACGTCAGAGTAGTGCGGCTGATCAAGGGCGGCTGAGCGCCCCGCGATGGACGTTCGCGAGGCGACAAGCGACGAGCTGTCCGGCGTGATGAACGTCCTCGACGGGGCAGCACTCGCGGTCGACGTCGAGACGGCCCGGGCCGGTATCGAGGCTGACGGGACGCTGGTCGCGGTCACCGACGACGACCGGATTCTCGGCGCGCTCGTGCTCGACGGGGAGCACATCGCGGCGGTCGCCGTCCGACGGCGCCGGCGCGGACAGGGCATCGGAAGCGCACTCGTCCGGGCCGCGGTGGCTCGGCGCGAGCGGCTCGTCGCCGAGTTCGACGCCGGCCTGCGCGAGTTCTACGCGGGGCTGGGATTCGACCTGGAGGGACTTGACGAACCGGGACGCGTGCGCGGCGTCCGCTAGTTCTGCCGGCCGGTGAGCGCCTCGATGCGGAGTTCGTACAGCGTCACGTCGACGTCGTCGAGGCTCTCGTCGAAGATGCGGATGGGCGCGTACCGCTCGTTGATCTCGACGGCCTCGTGGGCCGGGTCGTCGCGCGGGACCTCGCGTATCGGGCCGCGGGCGACGACACTCCAGCCGGTGGTCTCCGCCGGGTCGTCGGTCGGTTCGGTCGCGTAGACCACGTACGTCGCCGTCGCTGTCGCGTCGAGGAACGGAGCCTTCTCGCTGCCCGAGGCCACGCCGAGGCGGAAGTACAGCGACCCGTTCTCGTAGTGGTGGAAGACGGGGAGGGCGTAGGCCTCGTCGCCGTCGGCCAGCGAGAGGACGCCGTGCCGTCGCTCTGCGAGGCGCTCTTCGACCGTCGACTCCTCCATCCCGGAGGTGTAGGCGAACTCGACGTCGAGGTCCATACCCGACGTACGCCCGCGCGGGGCTTAAACGAGGGGTTCGACCAGTTCGCGGCCGTCCGCGAGCAGTTCCTCGACGCGGTCGGTGCTCCCCGCTTCGGCGTACACCCGCAGCTTCGGTTCGGTGCCCGACGGACGGACCAGCACCCAGGTCCCGTCCTCGAGTCGGAGTTTGAAGCCGTCGATGGTGTTGACGCCGTCGACGGGTTCGCCGGCCACCGAGTCGGGAATCCGCTCTTCCAGTGCGGCGAGCACCGGGTCCTTGCGGTCGTCCGGGCAGTCGACGCTGATGCGGCCCTGGTGAATCTCGCCGTGGTCGGCGAGCAGGCGGTCGACCCGGGCGTCCAGCGACGCCTCGTGGTCGGCCGCGGCGGCCAGCAGGGAGAGGAGGACGCCGTCCTTGTTCCGTACGTGGTCGGTCAGGCCGAACCCGCCCGACTCCTCGCCGCCAAAGAGGGCGTCGTGTTCGGCAAGCGCCTGTGCGACCCACTTGAAGCCGACGGCCGTCTCGAAGACGTCCTCGCCGTGGGCCTCGGCGACCCGGTCGACGATGCTGGAGGTCGAGACGGTCCGGACGACGGGGCCCGAACGGCTCTCGAGGAGGAAGTCGTACATCGCGGCGAGAAAGAGGTTCGGGTCCAGGAAGCCGCGGTCGGGCGTGACGACGCCGATGCGGTCGGCGTCGCCGTCGTTGACGAACCCGACGTCGGCCTCTCCGTCGGCGACCAGCTCGATGAGTTCCGTGACGTTCTCGGCCTCGGGTTCGGGCGCGCCGCCGCCGAACTCGGGGTCGAGGTCGTCGCGCAGCGTCACCGTCTCCGCGCCGGCCCGGCGCAGCAGTTCGTCCGTCACCCCGCGGCCGCTTCCGTGCATCGCGTCGTGGGCGACGGTCAGCCCCTCGAGGTCGGCGTCGACGTACTCCAGGGCGTGGTCCATGTACGGCTCGAGGAGGTCCGTCTCGGTGACCGCGCCGTGCTCCGCGTCGGGCAGCGACTCGGGGGCAGCGAGGTTCGCCTCGATGCGCTCGGTGACCTCGGGCAGCGTCGGCGCGCCGTCGCCGGTGAGGAACTTCACGCCGTTGTACTCGGGCGGGTTGTGACTCGCCGTGATCTGGAGTGCGGCGGCGTACCCCTCGGTTCTGGCCGTCCAGGCGACGACAGGCGTGGGCGTGTCCCGGTCAGGGAGCGTGACGTCGAAGCCGTTCGCCGTCAGGACGTCCGCGAGCGCCTCGGCGAACCCGCGCGAGGTGTCGCGAGCGTCGTAGCCCACGAGGACCGGGCCCGTCTCACCCTCCGAGTGGAGGTACGACGCGGCGGCCTGGCCGACCATCCGGACGCGAGGTTCGGTGAAGACGTCGAGCGTCGCGCGCCAGCCGTCGGTGCCGAACTCGATGGCGGCGGCGTCTGTGTCTGTGTCGTGTGTCATGTACCGGTAGCAACTCCCGGTGGGTGGAAAAAACCTCGCGCTTACGCCTCGACGAGGCGTTCCTTCTGTGCCCGGGAGAGCTGCTTTATCTCGTACTCCCGGGACATGGCCGCAGAGCGACTGTCGTAGGACTCGACGTGGACGAGCTCGACGGGGGTCCGGCCGCGCGTGTACTTCGCACCCTCGCCGGCGTCGTGTTCGGCGACGCGGCGCTCGACGTCGGTGGTGTAGCCGGTGTAGAACGAATCGTCACTGCACCGCAGGACGTAGACGTGGTGTGGGCTCCGCGTGGTGGTCATCGCGCTGTACGGGCGGCCCGGAGGGCCTCATACTTGATGAGCGCGCTGTCTCGACACTTCAGCGATGCCAGCGTTCGCCGAGCAGTTGGGGCACGCCCTGATGGAGCCGGTCTCGTCGGCGAAGACGCGGGCGAACTGGTCCGAGACGTGTGCGCCGCAGTGGTTACATTCAGGCATCGTAGTCGTCGGCCGTTATCGTGCCGACATCTGTACATAGCCCTGCGGGCAGGAGACCAGTGTACCCACTTGGTTAGGTATCCAGTCACGTGGTCACCGGGCATCGTCGAGCTGCCGGGCGATGAGCCCTGCCTGCGCGCCGGCCGTGAACCCGGCGTCGACGTTGACCACCGACAGCGCCGTACAGGACTGGAGCATCCCCGAGAGCGCCGCCTCGCCCTCGCCGGCGTGGCCGTAGCCGGTCGACACCGGGAGGCCGACGACCGGGACGTCGACGAGGCCGGCGACGACCGTCGGGAGCGCGCCCTCGCGGCCCGCCGCCACGACGAGGACGTCCTGGTCGCGCAGCCGGTCGACGGCGTCGATGGTGCGGGCGATGCTCGCGACGCCGACGTCGTCGATGCGACTGACGCTGGCACCCATCTCGTGGGCGACCATCGCCGCCTCGCCGGCCGGGACGGCGTCGGACGTGCCCGCGGTGACGACGCCCACCGACGCCGAGAGGGCGGGCCGCTCGAAGTCGGGCGTGGTCGCCACCAGCCAGTTCGAGCGCTCGTTCCAGCGGACCGACGCGTCGGGGGCCACAGCGACCACCCGCTCGCGGACCGCCGCCACGTCGGCGCCGTCGAGCCGGGTGGCGATGGCCCGGCCGGTCGTCTCGACGGCCGTGGCCGCCAGCGTCGCTACCTCGGCCGGGTCCTTCCCGTCGCCCAGTATCGCCTCCGGGACGCCCGACCGGTCCGTGCGTGCCGCGTCGAACCGACCCGCACCGTTGGTCGCGTAGCCCGCGAGTTCCACTTCGGCCTCGGCGGGCGAGAGGTCGCCCGCCGCGACCGCTTCGAGTAGGTCGCGCATGCGTCCCTCTCCGGGCGGCGCCTACTCCTATCCGTCGGTCCGTCCCGGCCGCCCGCCGTGGCGCGCGCGAGCGGCGGCAGGCGCGCCGCAGGCCCCCACAGACCACCGTTTCCGGTCGAAGCGCCGGATGTGACCTTACTATGTAGGACAGAATACTCGATTTATAACCGGTCTCTGGGCAGAAACCGGCTCAGACTGCCGCAAATAGCGACGAGACGGGTCCTCTGGGGGAAAGTATATAAGTCATCCATACGGATGGGACTCCTGTATGGCAGACCTAATCGTCAAAGCCGCCGTGAAGGAAGCGCTCGATGACATGAACGTCTCCTCTGACTTCTACGATGCCCTCGACGCAGAGGTCGGGGAGCTGCTCGACGACGCGGCCCGTCGGGCCAGCGAGAACGACCGCAAGACAGTCCAGCCGCGCGACCTGTAGGACTGTCAGTACCCGTTTCTGATTTTTTCACGCACCGACCAGCGGCGGCGCCGCTCAGAGGTCACGGACGGTGACGCCGTCGGCGGTGCCGACGTGTAGTTCGTCCGCCAGGTCGACGAACAGGCCGTGCTCGACGACGCCCGGCGTGTCGGCGAGCGTCGCCCCGAGGTCGGCCGGGGCGTCGATTGTCCCGAACTCACAGTCCAGCACGAGGTTCCCGTTGTCGGTGACGACGGGGCCGTCCTTGCGCTCGGCCGCCCGCAGCGTCGGGTCGCCGCCGAGGCCGCGGACGGCGTCGGCGACGGTCGTCCGGGCCGCCGGGAGCACCTCGACGGGGACCGGATGGGAGAGTTCGTCGGCCAGTTTCGTCGGGTCCGCGACCACCAGGAAGCGGTCGGCGCTCGCGTCGACGACCTTCTCGCGGGCGTGGGCGGCGCCACCGCCCTTGATCAGGTCACCACCGGCCACCTCGTCGGCGCCGTCGACGGCGAGGTCGACCGACGCCTCGTCTAAGTCCACCAGCGGAATGCCACAGTCTCGGGCCAGTTCGCGCGACTGGAACGAGGTGGGGACGCCGGCGACGTCGAGGCCGGCGTCGACCGCTCGCCCGATGGCCCGGATGGCGTGGGCAGCGGTGCTCCCGGTACCCAGGCCGACGACCATCCCGTCCGCGACTGCCTCGGCCGCCGACTCGCCGGCCGCCCGCTTCGCCGCCTCGGACCCGCCCTGTTTCATGTGCGGGGGGTCGGGAGACGTGGACAAAACGTTTGTTCTCCGGTCTACTGCACCCACGTATGACCGACTGCACGTACTGCGGGTGCCCCGTCGAGGACCACGACCCGCTGTTTCTCTCGAAGACGCCCGGCGGCGAACCCACGGCACAGTACTGCAACTACGGCTGTCTGTCGGCCCACGTCGACGAGGCGGCGCTGGCCACTGGCACCTCCTGTGAGTGGTCGCCCGCCGAGTAGCCACGCTGCCGGAGCCCGAGTCTTCTTTTCGCCCGCGGCCGATTCGACGGTATGACACTGTTCGGGACGAGCGGCATCCGTGGCCCGGTCGGCGAGACGGTGACGGCGGCCCTGGCGCTGTCGGTCGGTCGGGCGCTGGGCGTCGAGAGCGAGCGGGTCGTCGTCGGGCGGGACCCCCGCGAGAGCGGCGAGTTCCTCCAGGCGGCGCTGGTCGCCGGCCTCCGCGAGAGCGGCACCGACGTGGTCGATCTGGGCCTGGCGGCGACGCCAACCGTCGCGCGTACGGTCGGGTGGCGCGACGCCGACGCGGGCGTCTCCATCACGGCGAGCCACAACCCCCCGCAGGACAACGGCATCAAACTCTGGCAGCCCAGCGGGCAAGCGTTCGACGCCGCGCTGCGCGAGGAGATCGAGGAGCGCATCGCGGAGGAGGCGTTCGACCCTGCCGAGTGGGATGCGAGCGGCCGTCTCGAGACCTGGGACGCCCGCGAGCGCCACGTCGAGGCCGTCCGCAGTGCGGTCGACCGCGACGCGCTCGACCGCCACGTCGTCGTCGACGTGGGCAACGGCGCCGGCGGCGTCACGCTGGACGTCCTGGAGGCGCTGGGCTGTACGGTCGAGACGCTGAACGCCCAGCCCGACGGTACCTTCCCGGGCCGCCCCTCCGAACCGAAGGCCGAGAACTGCCGGTCGCTCGCCACGCTGGTCGCCGATTCCGACGCGGATCTGGGCGTTGCCCACGACGGCGACGCGGACCGGATGCGGGCGGTGGCGGGCGACGGCACCTACCTCTCGGGCGACGTCCTGCTGGCCATCTTCGCCCGGGCGGCGGCCGACCCCGGCGAGCGGGTCGCCGTCCCCGTCGACACCAGCCTCGCCGTCGCCGACTACCTCGCCGAGACCGACGTCGACGTCGAGTACACGCCGGTCGGCGACGTCTACGTCGCCGAGGCCGCCAGCGCCGAGGGCGTCGCTTTCGGCGGTGAACCCAGCGGGTCGTGGATCTGGCCCGACCGGACGCTGTGTCCCGACGGGCCGCTGGCGGCCGGCACCGTGGCCGCGCTGGACGCCGACCGGTCGCTGGCCGACCGGTCGGCCGACGTGCCCGACTACCCCATCCGCCGGGACAGCGTCGAGGTCGACGAGAAGCGCGCCGTGATGGACGCCGTCCGCGAGACGGTCCACGCGACGTACGACGACGTGACCACGCTCGACGGCGTCCGTGTCGACCTGGGCGACGCCTGGTTCCTGCTCCGGGCCAGTGGCACCCAGCCCCTGGTCCGCGTGACGGCCGAGGCCCGCGAACCGGGTCGGGCCGACGACGTCTTCGAGCGGGCCCGGGCGCTCGTCGCCGACGCACGGCCGTGACGCTGTCGGCGAGCGAGCGTCGACGCGTGACCGAACCCGGTCACGGTCTCAGAGAGACAGGGACACCGTTCCCCCGAAAGTCGCCTATCCGCGGCGCGTCGACCGCGCCTCGCGAACGTCCGCTCCGTCTCGGATCTTGTCCTCACACTGCGGGCAGACCCGTGGCTTCTCGACACCGTTCGGTGTGAAGACACGAGCATAGGCAGCCGTTACAAAATTACCGCAGTTCTGGCATTCCGGCATACAGGCTGTTCTGATGGCCCATACCCTCTTAATAATTAGTGATTAGCCCGCGTTGACAGGTCGTCAGAACTCGCTGGTGATGGTGCCGTCCTCGGCGAGTTCGACCACGCCGTCGAACAGGTCGCGGAACCGGTCGACCGTCTCGGCGTCGTGGACGCCCTGTGCCAGGTGGAACATGCCGACGGCGTCGTACGCGTCGAGCAGCTCGAGGATCTCACCCACCGCCGACAGGGCCCGGTCCTCGTCGGCGTAGTAGATGAGTTCGGTCACGGAGTCGAAGGTGATGCGCAGCTTGCCCTCGTGGGCGTCGAGGAACGTCTCCGTCTCCTCGACGATGCCCTCGAGGTCGTCCGGGGCCGAGACGTACTTCACGCCGGCCGACTGCCGGCGGGTGTAGCCACGCTCGACCGAGAGCGTATCGAGGATGGTCGCCTTCGACTCGTCGACCTGGTAGTACTCGAGTTTCTGCTTGACCTCGCGGGCGGTCGTCCGCGTCGAGATGACCAGCATCGCGTCGGTGTCGGTCGACAGGAAGTCGGTGTCCAGTCGGTCCGTCGCACCGGTCGACGGATGCAAGAGGAGAATCCCGGTCCCGCCCTCGACAGTCTCGGGCGTGTTGTCGATGGCCAGCGTATACTCCATATGTCCGGGAACGCGTGGCGACAGACATTAAGTATGCGGGTCCGGTGTCTCAGAAGACGCTGTCGGCCGTCGCGGCGCCGACGACGCTGAAGATCGCGCCCACGGAGACGGCCTTCACCGTCGTCAGGGCGACGTCGGCCCGCGTGGGGTCGGCCAGGACCCCGCCCTCGACGAGGAAGGCGCTCGGGGCGGTAAACACCAACGCGAGCACCGCGACGGACCCGAAGGAGACAACCATCAGCGAGATGAAACGGATGGGGATCCCACCGACCTCCGCTTCCTCGTCTACCTCGCGGTCCTCGTCGGCCTCGTAGAGGGCGCCGTAGCCGATGGCGAAGACGATGCCGACGATGAGAATCACGTGATAGAAACTCATGTTCGCCGCCAGCACCCACACCTCCTCGGTGACGACGAAGGGGCCGGCCAGCAGGAACCCGCCGACCACCTGCTGGGCGGTGTTGGAGATTCGGTAGCGACGACGGCGTGTCATATGCACGGTTCGGTCGCCTCGCGGGATAACAGCCGTGGAATCGAGTCGAAGGGTGTTTGGCCGCCCCGCCCCCGACTCCGGACATGAGCGTCAGCGACGAGTTCGACGAGTGGGCGGCCGCCGGCAAGGACCGCGGGATGGAGGACCGCCACTGGCACACGGCCAAGCACGTCCTGGCACGGATGCCCGTCGAGGAAGGCGACACCGTCCTCGACCTGGGGTGTGGTAGCGGCTACGCCGGCCGCGCACTCAAGCAGACGAAAGGCGCCGACCGGGCCTACGGCATCGACGCCGCGCCCGCGATGGCCCGTAACGCCCGCTCGTACACCGACGACCCCGACGTGGGCTTTCTGGTGGGCGACTTCGAGCACCTCCCGTTCGCCGACGACAGCGTCGACCACTGCTTCTCGATGGAGGCGTTCTACTACGCGAGCGACCCACACGCCGTCCTCCGCGACGTGGCGCGGGTCCTGCAGCCCGGCGGCACGTTCCACTGCGCGGTCAACTACTTCGAGGAGAGCGTCCACACCCACCACTGGGACGAGCTGGTCGAGGTGCCCATGACCCGCTGGAGCGCGGCCGAGTACCGCGATGCCTTCGGCGAGGCGGGCCTGTCGGTCGCCGTCCAGGACAACGTCCCCGACCGTGACATCGAGATCCCGCCGGCCGACGCCTTCCCCATCGAGGAGTGGGACACGCGCGAGGCGATGGTCGAGCGCTACCGGGAGTACGGCACCCTCGTCACCGTCGGCGTGAACCGATAGGTCGGGCGGACGAGTTCGTCGACTGACGCGGAACGTCTTTCGAACCACCCGCGGTCGGCCAGAGCGAGGCCGAAGGTCTCGGGGGCAATCGGGCGCTTCGCGCCCGATGACAGCCGGGGCGCTCTGGCTCCGGAGGGGCCCCATTGCTACAGGGAACACCGTCGTCCCGTCGTCAGACCCGTTCGACGAGCGTCGCGACGCCCTGGCCGAAGCCGATGCACATCGTACAGAGGCCGTACCGGCCACCGCAGTCCGCGAGCTGGTAGGGCAGTTTCCCCAGCAGGGCCGCGCCGGTCGCCCCCAGCGGGTGGCCGTGAGCGATGGCGCCGCCCCAGACGTTCGTCTTTCCCCAGTCGGCGCCCGTCTCCTCGAGCCAGGCGGCGACGACGGGCGCGAACGCCTCGTTGACCTCGAATCGGTCGACGTCGCCGACATCGAGTCCGGTTTGCTCCAGCAGCTGTTGGGTCGCCGGGATCGGGCCGGTGAGCATCGTCGTCGGGTCGACGCCGACGACGGTGGCGTCGACGATGCGGGCGAGCGGGTCCCAGCCGTACGCCTCGCAGGCCGCCCCGGAGGCGACCAGCGTCGCGGCCGCGCCGTCGACGATGCCCGAGGCGTTCCCGGCGTGGACGACGCCGTCGCCCTCGTCGCGGAAGACCAGCGGCAGGTCGCCCAGCGTCTCGACGTCGGTGTCCGGCCGGGGATGCCCGTCCTCGGAGACAGCGACCGACTCGCCGTCCAGCGTCGTCTCGACGGGGACGACCTGGTCGTCGTGCTTGCCCGCGTCGGCGGCCTCGCCCCAGCGGCGCTGTGAGTCGACGGCGAGCGCGTCGAGTTCCCGCCGGGAGAACCCCCACTGCTCGGCGATGCGCTCGGCGCCCTCGCCCTGCGTGGTCAGCTCCTCGAAGTGCTCGAAGTAGGTGTCCGTGACGCCGCCAGGGTCGGCGTAGCTGTGGGTGTCGCCCGGCGTATCGCTGCCCATCGGGACGCGGGTCATGTGCTCGACGCCGCCGGCGACCAGCAGATCGGCCATCCCCCCGCGAATCTGTCCGGCGGCGAAGTTGACGGCCTGCTGGCCGGACCCGCACATCCGGTTGAGCTGGACGCCGGGCACCGTCTCGCCCCACCCGGCGACCATCGGGGCGATGCGGCCGATGTTCAGCCCCTGTTCGTCGACGGGGACCACACAGCCGTAGACGACGTCCTCGACGTCGGGCCCGTCGAACCCATTGCGGGCTTCCAGGGCACGGAGCGGTTCGGCCGCCAGGTCCTGGGGGTGCGTGTCGCGGAACGCCCCTTCGCGTGCGCCAAAGGGCGTCCGGACCGCGTCGACGATGTAGGCAGTTTGCATGCCCGCGGGTACTCGGCGCCGACGCATCACTGTTGGGCTGGAGTCGAAAGCCTTCTCTCGGTCGGCCGTGGACGCCAACCCGTGTCGCTGCTCGACATCTTCGCGACGGCCATCCTGCCGGTCGTGGCGGTCTCGGCCGTCGGGTTCGGCCTGGGACGCTACGAGGGCGTCGACCCCGACGCGCTGAACACGGTGACCGTCTACGTGTTGGCCCCTGCGCTGGTCCTCCACAGCCTGATGACCTCCACGCTGACCGGGACGACCATCGCCGGCGTCGTCGTCGCCGTCGTCATGTTCACGGCGGTGATGCTCGCCGTCGCCGAGGCCATCGGGCGGGCCTGGGGCCAGTCAGAGCCCCTGCTCGGGGCGTTCGTCCTCGTGACCATCTTCCCGAACACGGGCAACTACGGCATCCCGCTGGCGGACTTCGCCTTCGGGCCGAAAGGCCGGAGTCTGGCGATACTCGTGACCGCGCTCCAGGGCGTGATGCTCTACACGCTCGGCATCTACGTCGCGGCGCGGGGCGAGGAGAGCGACCCGCTCGCGGACATGCGGCGGGTCCTCGGCGTGCCGCTGGTCTACGCCGTGGTCGTCGCGCTCGCGGTCCGGTGGCTCGGCGCCGTCCCGCCGACCGATTCGACGCTCATGGGGACCCTCGAGATACTCGGTAACGCCTCGATTCCCGTCATGCTGCTCATCCTCGGCATCCAGCTGTCGGACGTCGACGTCGGCGGGACGCTCCGCCCGGTCGGCGTCGCGAGCGGGCTGAAACTCCTCCTCGCACCCGTCGTCGCGCTGGGTGCCGTCCTCCTCGTCGGGTTCCAGGACCCGACGGTCGCCCGGGTGGTCGTCCTCCTGCTGGCGACGCCAACCGGCGTGACGACCATCATCCTCGTGGGGGCGTTCAGCCACGCCGAGGAGGGCATCGCGCCCGGCGAGTTCGTCAGCGCGACGGTGCTGGTGACCACCCTCCTGAGCGTACTGACGGTGACGGTGCTGGTCGCCGTGTTGCAGTCCGGCGCGGTGGTCTAGTCGAGTCGCTGGACCAGTCGCCAGCAGTCCCGTCGGACCGCCGCGGCCGTCTCGTAGCGGGTGAGCTTGTCCGTCGCCGTCGCCTTCGCGACGACGTGGTCGACGGCGTCGGGCAGGCGCGGGTGTACGTCCGTCGGGTTCGGCAGCTCGCCGTGCAGGACGCACTCCCGGACCGCCTCGTAGTCGCCGGTGAAGGGCGGCCGGCCGGTCAGCAGGCGGAAACAGACCGTCCCGAGCGCGTAGACGTCCGAGGCGGCGTCGACGGCGCCGTACTCCCGCGAGAAGTACTCCGGCGCGGCGTAGCGAGGGTCCAGGTACGAGGACGGCTCGAAGACGTCACGCACGGGCCCCATCAGGCCGACGTTGTCGAGCCTGGGCGCCGGGAGCCCGTCGAAGGAGCGTTCGGGGTAGACCACCGATTTCGGGTCCAGACCGCCGTGGAGGACGCCGTTGCGGTGGCAGTGCGCGACGGCGCCGGCGAGGTGGGCGGCCTCGCGGAGGCCGCGTTCGGGGCTCGGGCGGCCCCGGTCGGCCAGCGACCCGTCGAGGAAGGGCGTGGCGACCCACGGGCGCGGGTAGTCGCCCCAGTCGTGGACCGCCGCGACCCCGTCGTGGTCGGCGACGGCGTCCCACTGGGCCAGCGACTCGGCGACGCGAGCCGCGAACTCGCGGCGGTCGTCGGCGTCGTCGGGCAGGTCGAACAGGCGCAGGGCGACCCCGAGCACGTCGCCGTCGAGGGTCGCCCGGGTCCGCAGTACCGAGCCGTACCGGACCGCCTGCTCGGGTTCGACGACCGAGAGGTCCCCGAACGCGCTCAGCATGTCGATGGCGCGGAAGGCCCGCGAGTTCTCGGCGCGCTCGATTCGGTCGCGGCGGTCGACGGCCGCCGGGTCCCCGCGGTGTTCACGTTCGACCGCCCGGTCGGCGTCGGCCTCGCGACCGGTCCCCGACCCCGCGTGCTCCCGTTCGACGACCCCGGGGCCGCCGGGACTCGGGGCGTCCGTCTCGACGACGCGACGGACCGCCCCGGCGACGTCCGTGCCGCCGTCGGCGCGTTCCGTGAACGCCCAGCCCTCGGTATCGGCGATGGTCGCTCTGAGCGAGCGACCGGCGTCTCGCGCGTCGAGGGCGGTCCGGACCGCGGCGGTGTGGTCGTCGGCGAGCGTCGCCAGCATCCGGACCAGCGGTTCGCGGTCGCGCGCCGCCGGCAGGCGGTCGAGCAGACGGCCGGCCAGCGGGCCCACCAGGTCGGGGTCGGCGTCGGCAAGCAACGTGAGTGCCCGGGCGGCCTGCCGGTCGCTGTCGCCGTCCAGGGCGTCGAGCAGCGGAGCACCGAACACCGAGAGAAGTCCCTCGTCGTCGCCGTCACTCGCGTCGGTGCCAGCGTGCATGACAGCAGCATGCACGCCGACCCCCAAGAACGTACGTCAGACGGCCGTCACACGACCGGATTCGCGGGTCCCGGTGGCGTCAGTCGTCGGCCACCACGGCCTCGCCGGCCTCGCGCGGGTCGGCGTCGCGCCAGGTTCCCCTGAGGAACCACGCCGCGGCGATGCCCGCCGACAGCACGTTCGAGACCCCGAAGGCCAGCCAGATGCCCTGCTCGGAAAGCGAGGACGCGAAGAGTTCGGCGACCGCGGGGCCGAGCCACGCCGGGACGGCGACGGGCCGCGAGGCGACCCACGCAACGGGGAGGCGGATGATCCCGAGCATCAGGACCGCAAGCGCCGCCGCGGTCAGGGTCTTGCCCGCGCCCCGAAAGCCCCCGGAGTAGGCCCGGACGATGCCGATGAAACCGAACGTCGGGGCGACCCACTGGAGGAAGTCGGCCCCGATGCGGACCACCTCGGGGTCGTCGCTGAAGACGCTCACGACCGTCGGCGCGGCGAATATCGTCACCAGACCGAGTGCCGTCAGCAGCGCGAAGGATACCTTCGCGGCGAAGTGGTTCGCCGTCGCGGCCCGGTCGGGCCGACCCGCGCCGAGGTTCTGGCCGGTCATCGTCTCGACGCCGCGGTCCATCGCGATGGCGGGCATGAAGACGAGCGAGAACACGCGGATGCCGACGCCGAACGCCGCCACGACGGTCACCGAGAACGTACCGACGATAAAGAGCATGGCGTTGACCGACAGCGCCCGACCGGTCCCCTCGAGCGAGGCGGGCACGCCGAGGCGGAGGAGCTTCCCCAGGTACTCGCGGTCGGGGACCATGTCCCGCGGTCGGATGCGGACGCCGTGGTTGCCACGGAGCATGATGGTCACCCCGACGGCAAGCGCCAGGCCCCGCGAGAAGATGGTCGCGATGGCCGCGCCGACGACGCCCAGCTCGGGGAACGGCCCCCACCCGAAGATGAGGAACGGGTCGAGGACGATGTTCAGAATCACCGTCCCGAGCATCACCAGCATCGGCGTCACCGTGTCGCCGGCACCCCGCATCAGCGAGATGAACACGAAGAAGCCGAACATCGCCGTCAGGCCCAGCGAAACCACCTGCAGGTAGCCGGTCGCACCGGGGAGCACCTGGTCGGACGCTCCCAGGAGCGCCAGGAAGTCCCCGACGAAGAAGTACCCGGCCACGCCCAGCAGCACCGACGCGACGAGCGCGAAGGTGACCGTCTGGGAGGCCGCGTACTCCGCCTGGCGGTGTTCGTCGGCGCCGGTGTGCTGGGCGACCAGGACGCTCCCGGCCACCGACAGGCCCATCCCCAGCGAGATGAGCAGGAATATCATCGGGAAGGCAAAGGAGATGGCCGCAAGCGCCGTCGTCGAGTACTGACCGAGCCAGAACGTATCGGCGAGGTTGTACGCGACCTGCAGGAGGTTCGTCACGACGATGGGCAGCGACAGGAAGAGCAGCGGCCGGCCGATGTCGCCGCTGGTGAGGTCTAAGTCCTCCTGTCCCCGGAACAGGTCGCCCAGGGACGCCAGTCGGTCCAGGAGACTCACAGGTCGGCCTCCAGATCGCCGGTCAGGAGGTGCGTCTCGACGTACTCCGCGAGCATCCGCCTAGTGCACTCGACCGGCCGCCCGGCCGTGACCCGTTCGGTCGCCGCCCCGGTCAGCATCGTGACGAGGAACGTCGCGGTGTCCTCGGGGTCGACCGTCGGGTCGACGACGCCCTCCTCGATGCCGGCCGCCAGCAGCCGCTCGAACTCACCGGCGAGGTAGTCGTCGAACCGGGTGAGTCGCTCGCGGAACCCGGGCTCGTAGGGTGCCTGGGCGCGGATCTCGAGGATGGCCGTCTCGAAGGCCTCGCGGTCGTCCTCGGGTTTGTCCAGCACCGTCTCGACCAAGGCGACCAGGCGGTCGGCCGGGGACGCCCCCGCCGGGTCGCTCGTGCGCTCGACGAACCGGTCGTGGAGGTACTCGAGGAAGGCACACAGCAGGTCGTGCTTGCTGTCGTAGTGGTAGTGGAGGGCCGCCTTGCTCTTTGCGGACTCGTCGGCGATGTCCTGCATCGTCAGGTCGGCGTACCCGTGGGTACACAGCGCCCGATAGGTGGCACGCATGATGTCGTCCGCGGGGTCGCCGTCACTCATTGCTAGAGCTGACTGACTGGTCAGTCAAGAGGGTAGCGGTTCGCGACGCCGGCCGATTCGGAAGCCGACGAAAATCGGGTTACTCGTCGATTTCGAGATCGAACTGCTCGTTCTCGGCGGCGGCGTTGAGCACCACCGAGGTGTTGGACTCCTTGATCTCGGGGTCGGTCAGGAGTTTCTTGATCTGGGCGTTCATCCCGTCGGTGTCGGTGAACTTCCCGACGGCGATGATGTCGTAGTCGCCGGTGACCTCGTAGACCGATATCATCTGCTTGTGCTCTTTGAGCCGGTCGGTGACCGAGGGCAGCGCCGACCCCTCGACTTTCAGCTGGATGATGGCGGTGACGTCGTACCCCAGCGCGTCGTAGTCCAGCTTCGGTGTGTAGCCATTGATGACACCCTCGTCCTCGAGGTCCGAGAGATGGTTCGACACCGTCGTAACCGAGACGTTCAGGTCCTCTCCGAGGCTTCGGAGGCTCGCTCGCCCGTCGCCGAGCAGGGCATTCACCAACTTCCGGTCGAGATTTTCGTACGTCATTACATCGAGGCACGCCCCCCAGGGATTAGAATTTTACGAATGTCCAGATGGAATCGATAACTCCGGAAGGATTGCGCAAAACGGCAGGGTTTTAGTAGTGGCGGCGTTCCTATCGGGTGTCCCAACATGACAAGCGAACTCTCGGACGAGGCCCAGGACGTGCTTGACGAGATCGAAGAGAAGAACGTCGATTTCCTGCGGCTGCAGTTCACGGATATTCTCGGCACAGTAAAGAACGTCTCAATCACGGCCGACCAGGCCGAGAAGGCGTTCACCGAAGGCATCTACTTCGACGGGTCGTCCATCGACGGCTTCGTCCGGATTCAGGAGTCCGACATGCGTCTGGACCCGGACCCATCGACGTTCTCTATCCTGCCGTGGCGCGAAAACGTCGAGGGCGGCTCCAGCGCGCGACTCATCTGTGACGTCGTCAACACCTCGACCGGCGAGCTGTTCTCCGGCGACCCGCGTGGCGTCCTGAAACGCGCAATCGAGCGTGCCGAGGAGATGGGCTACGAGGTCAACGCCGCCCCCGAACCCGAGTTCTTCCTGTTCGAGGAAGACGAGGACGGCCGCGCGACCACCAAGACCAACGACGCCGGTGGCTACTTCGACCTCGCGCCGAAGGACCTCGCGAGCGACGTCCGCCGTGAGATCATCTACGGACTCGAGGACATGGGCTTCGACATCGAGGCCTCCCACCACGAGGTCGCCCAGGGCCAACACGAGATCAACTTCACCTACGACGACGCCCTGTCGACGGCCGACAACGTCGCGACCTTCCGGTCGGTCGTCCGTGCCATCGCCGCCGAACACGACCTGCACGCGACGTTCATGCCCAAGCCGATCCCGCGAATCAACGGCTCCGGGATGCACACCCACATCTCGCTTTTCACCGAGGACGGCGAGAACGCGTTCCACGACGACGACGACGAGTTCAACCTCAGCGAGACGGCAAAGAGCTTCGTCGCGGGTATCCTCGACCACGCGCCCGCCATCACGGCCGTCACCAACCCGACCGTGAACTCCTACAAGCGCCTGGTCCCGGGCTACGAGGCACCAGTCTACGTCGCCTGGTCGGACCGCAACCGCTCGGCGCTCATCCGCAAGCCGGCCGCCCGCGTCCCGGCCGCCTCGCGTATCGAGGCCCGCTTCCCCGACCCGTCGTGTAACCCGTATCTCGCCTTCGCCGCGCTCATCCACGCGGGACTGGACGGCATCGAGCGCGACCTCGAGTGTGACGACCCGGTCCGCGAGAACATCTACGAGTTCGACGAGGAGAAACGCGAGGAGTACGGCATCACCACGCTGCCCGAGAACCTCGGCGAAGCCATCGACGAACTCGAGGCGGACGAAGTCGTCAGCGACGCGCTGGGCGAGCACGTCTTCGAGAACTTCGTCGAGGCCAAGCGCCAGGAGCACAAGGAGTACCTCGTCGACGTCTCGCAGTGGGAGCTCGACCAGTACCTCGAGAAGTTCTAACGGCCATCACCGCCATTTTTCGCGACACGCGACCGACCAGCGGGAGCGCCGGCACCGGCGTCCGCGGCGGCGAGCACCGTGGCAGGTCAGTCCCGCCAGTCGCGGACCCGGTCGGCGACCCGGCCGGGGACGCCCGCCGCGGAGACGGTGACGCCGACGACGACCATCACGACGTACAGGCCAAGCGTCGAGAGCCAGACGACCAGCATCGCCAGGACGGCCCACGCCCCCTCCAGGTAGTAGAACGCGCCCAGCGTCATCAGCGTCCCGTACAACAGGACGACGTAGGGGCCCCAGCCTCGGGCGTGACCCCGGCGCATCCGTCGGCGGACGTACCGTTTCAGGTCCGCCTCGACGTCCTCGCGGTGGAGAGTGCGGTCGTCGACCTCCTCGCGGAACGACTCGAACTCCTCGCGAAGCGCCGCGAGCTCCTCCTCTGACAGGTCGTCGGGCGACCGCTCCGGGTCGGGTTCGCCGCCGGGGGACGGCGTGTCGCCGGCGCGTGCATCGGCGTCCTCGCTCATCGCTTTGCTGGACTCTCGAGGCGGTTCGTGTTGTAATTGCCGGTCCCGGACACCTGCGAGCACGGCGTTGAGCGCCGCGCCGACCAGCAGGACCTGCCCGCCGAAGTAAAACCACGTCACGAGCAGGAGGACGCCGCCGAAGACCCCGTACAGCTGGAAGGCGTCGGCCTGGGCGGCGTAGACGCCGAAGGCGGTGCCGAGCACCGTCCAGCCCACGGCGGCCAGGAGCGCCCCCGGGGCCGCCCCCCGGACGGTCATCTCCTCGTCGGGGAAGACGTAGTACAGCGGGAAGAACGCCACCGCGAGGACGGGAATCAAGAGGAGGCCGCCAAAGGCCAGCTGGAGGCCAAAGAACGCCCCGATCATCGCGACGGCGCCGAGGCTGGCGAGCGCCAGACCGATACCCAGCAGCGCCGCCAGCGCGTCGCGCAACTGGTCGACCAACGAGTGGCTCTGTACGCTCCCGTAGATGCGGGCGAAGGCCAAATCGAACCCCCGGAACATCTTCAGCGCCCCCCACAGCAGCACCGCGAGTCCGACGACCGTCGCCCCGCCGCGTCCCACGCCGCTCGTCAGTGCACTCTCGAGCAACCCCTGTGCCGCCGGCGTGAGCGCAGAGGCCACAGCGCCGACGATACGCGCGGCGAACGCCTCGCCGCCCACCAGCGACCCGACGACCAGCCCCAGCAACAGGAGCGGAATCACCGAGACGAACATGTAGTAGGCGATGCTGGCGGCGAGGAAGGATATCTGCTCGGTCCGGACGGTGTCGACGAGGTCACGAGTGACCGCGAACGCCCGTGCGGTGTTCACAGCGGGATGTCGGGCGGCTGTTATATATACGTCGGTGTCACGGGGTCGGCACCGGCATCCCGGGACGGTCCGCGCCGCCCTCGGAACCGTCGCGGGGAGCCCCCTCGCGTGCCCCGAGTTCGGACGTCCTACGAACGGGTCCGGAGTCTACCGGTCGAGAGAGAGTGTATCCGGCCACCGAGATCCGATAGTGGGCCACGTTCGAACAATTAATAGTCTATTAGGATACTATTTGAGTGGTTTTATACGTATCGCTGTACGACTGTAGACCATGCCAGTACAGAACGTCGAACACGTCACGAAGGCCTGTGCCTACATCACCAGGAACGGGTCGGAACTGCTGGTGTTCGAGGGACCGGGCCACGACGGCCTGCAGATACCGAAAGGCACCGTCGAACCGGGCGAGTCGCCCCGCGAGGCGGTGTTCAGGGAGATCGCCGAGGAGAGCGGGCTGGCGACCATCGAGACGCCGCGACACCTTGTCACCGACATCTGGACCCGGCGGGAGTCCCCGCCCAAGCGGTACGTGCGCAACTTCTATCACGCGCCGGTCCACGAGTCCCGGGACACCTGGACCCACGTCGTCACCGGGACCGGCGCGGAGCGGGGGGCGACCTTCGAGTTCTCGTGGGTCGACCTCCCGGCGAACGGCCCCTTCGCACTCGATCTGGACGACTACCTGCACGCCCTGCCGGGCGTCGAGACGGAGCCGGTGGCGAACGTCGCGGCCGACTAACCCCTCGTCGTCCCGCGCCGGTCGGCGCGGCGCACCACCCGACGTCCACACCCGGGGTGGCTCACAGGGTTTATGCACGGCCCCGCCAACCTCGGGGATATGGAGACGGAAGCGGCCATCCGCGAGGGCTCGATACAGGTGACGGTGCTGTTGCTGGTCGCCGCCGGCATCCTGCTGGCGCTGGGCGTCGCCGGCGTCGGGGCGTCGCTGCTGCTGGTCGCCGGGCTGGCCGTCCTGGCCGTCGGGCTCTTCGTGGCCCGGCCCGACGACCCGCCGGTGGGGCGGGTCGCCGGCGTCAACGTCGGCTACCTGCTGCAGTCGCTGTGGCTCGCCGTCGTCGTCGCGGCTCTCCCGCTCGTGGTCGAGCCGTCGGCCACGCCCGCCGAGGTGCAGGCGCTGGGTGGCCTGCTCGGCCTCGCGGGGATGGCGAACTACTTCCTCCGGCCGCTGTACCTGTTTGCCTACGACCTCCTCGAGACGCTCCGGGGCGGGACGCGCAAACGAGCGAACGGCCGCTGACTCACTCGGCGGTCGCGTCGCGGACCGCGACCACGTCGGCGTCGGTCTTGAACGTCGTCCCGCCGTAGTGGGTTCGGGAGGCGTCGAAGCCCGCGTCTCGCAGTTTCTCGATGAAGGAGTCCATCGCCTCCGCGCCACGCCCCCACCGCTTGCAGAGGCGGTGCTGGTCGTAGTGGGTCGGGGTGTCGAGTTCGGCCGCGAGCGTCGCGAGCAGGTCGGCCGCCTCGTCGGCGGTGCCCATGTCCTCGCTCAGCTGATCGGTGACCGTCTCGGCGAACGCGGGGGCACACGTCCGGGCGAGCCAGATGGGGCCCGCCGTCTGGAGGTGCTCGCCGCAGTTCGGACACTCGGCTGGCGCGTCGGCGATGAGGCCAAAGTCGTGGTCGCGCCAGAGACAGCGCTGGCAGTGATAGACGTAGCCCAGGTCGTCGATACAGTCGTTGGCGACGCGCGCGCCGTGGTCGAACTCGAGGTACGTGCGGGCGTAGTGTTTCGTCGCGTGGCTCAGGATGGGGCGGGCGGCGATGTCGTAACGCGCGGCGGTCCGGACCATCGCCGAGAGGAGGACGCGCATCCCCATCTCGGCGTGGAACTCCGTGTTGCGCGGGACCGCGCCGTACGAGCGGACGCCGCTCTCGAAGTGCGCCCCACACAGCGGCGCGGTGTCGGTGGCGGTGACACAGAGCAGGCGTTTCGTCCCCTGGATGGCCGCGTCGGCGAAGGGGATGGGCGTGCCGAAGGGGTCCACGTCGACCACGTCGAAGGCCTCTGAGTGCATCAGGACGTTGGCGTTCTCGCGCTGGACGGCGGCGGCGAGACCGTTGCGCTCGAGGTTGCGCTCACAGAGCGCCGTCGCCGCGTCGTCGATGTCACACAGCGTCGTCTCCCAGCCGTCGGCGGCCGCCCGGACGCCGCGGATACCGCTCGCGGCCGTCGCGTCGAGATACGACTCGGCCCCGTCGTCTCGCTCGCGGTAGGCCCGCAGTACGGCCACCGTCACGTCCCGATTCAGCTCCTGGACGGGGTTGAAGAACACGTCTGCCCCCTTGCCCGCGTCGGGCTGTTCGGGCACCTCGACCGTCACCTGTCCCTCGCTGACGCGCATACCGGAATCTGCGGACACGCGGCGTTAAGTCGTTCGGACCGCGGCGCTTGGCGAGTGTCCGGGCCGCCCAGCGAACGAACTGCCGGGCGACGTCGTGGCGTCAACGGGGACGTATCTTCAAGCGACCTCGCGTCGTAGTGGGTCCAGAGCCCTGCGAATCCATGCCAGACTCAAGCCCACTTCGAGCGAGGTACGCCACGAGCCACGAACTCATGGACGTCATCAGGTACGCCACCGAGACGCTGAGCATCGAGTTCGACCGGTGGGACGAGCGCCACGTGACCGGACCGAGCCTCTACGTGTTGATCGTCGCTGGCATCGACTTCGGGAACTACACCGACCCCCTCGGGCGGAACACGTGGCCGGTCGACAAGTGTGAGGTCGTCCAGCGCGAGTCGGAGGCGTTCCTCGAGGTCGCCCGCGACGTGGCGTTCGACCGCGACGGTGCCGTCGTCGTCGCCGGCGACGGGACGATACAGGAGCAGATGGTCCGAGTCCGGAACCTCAGTGCGGCCGAACGCGAGCGGACTGACGAGATCAGCCCCGCCGACTGGATGGGGACCAAACACCTGAGCGCACTGGAGGCGTCGGCCCGCCAGCAGGTGCTGTGGGCCATCACACTGAGCGAGCAGAACGGGCGCGTCACGACGTTTCTGGACGGAGAGTACCGGGATTACGAACAGGACGACCTCGGCGGTCGGTGGCGCGTCGACTGACCGGTACCGGACGCTCATCGACGAACTCCCGGCGCGACAGCCATCGCTCCGTCTACCGCTCGCCGGTGGTCCTGTCCCGCGGCAGCCTGACCGTCGCCGTCGTCCCGTCGCTCGTGTCCAAGGAAAGGGTCCCGCCCAGGGCGGTCGTCGCCCAGCAGACCAGCCACAGGCCCATGCCGCTGCCGTGGGCCAGGTCGGTCTCGCGCCCGCGCTCGAGGACCGCGCGTTCGTGGTCCGGCACGCCCGGGCCGTCGTCGCTGACCGTGAGGACGACCTCGTCACCGTCGGTCATCGCCCCGACGGTCACCGCCGGATCGTCGACGTGCGCCAGGGCGTTCTCGACGAGGTTCTCGACCACCACGTCGAGCAGGTCGGGCTGGGTCGTCAGCGAGAGCGTCTCGGGCACCGACACCGTGACCTCGCCCCCGTGCTCGTCGGCCAGGCCGTCGACGACGGCGGTGACCGAGCGATGGAGGTCGACCGACACCAGCGCCTCGTCGTCGGCACCCACCTCCGAGAGCGTCCGGGCCTTCGCCCCCGACTCGACGAGTCGGTCCACGGCGGCCCCGATGGTCTCGGCGTGGGCGGCGTGGTCGCCGGTCAGGTCCTCGGCGAGCAACGCCGCCCGCGCCTGGATGACCACGCCCTCGTTGCGGACGTTGTGCCTGAGAAACCGGTTGAGGACCTCGAGTCGCCGCTCGCGGCGGATCTCGTCGGTGACGTCCTGGAAGACGACGGTGTAGCCCAGTTGGGTGCCACCCTCGTCGCGCAGTTCCGTCTGCTCGAGCTTGAACTCGCGTGGCGACCCGCCGTTCTCGACGGTCACTCGGTCCGGTTCGCCGTCGGCGCTGACGGCGTCCCCGTCGAGCAGGTTACCCAGGGACCGGGTCAGCGCCGCCCGCTTGTCCATCGCGAGCATCCCCTCGGCGGCGGGATTGAGGTTGACCACCCGGCCGTCGACGTCGACGATGGCCACCGGCGTCGCGATGTCGTCGATGGCCGCCCGCTCGCCCGCCCGGCGGGTCGCCGGGTGGAACTCGAACATGTCGCTGCGGACGAATGCGTAGGTGTCCAGCGCGATGTGTGGCAGGAAGAACAGCGTCGTGAGGTTCGCCGCCGGGCCGATACCGCCCGCCCAGGCCAGCAACGCGACGCCCGGCGGAATCGGACTCAGCCCGACCGCCACCGCCTCGCGCCGGTAGAGCGGCCCGTAACTGACGACGGTGTCGAAGACCAGCAGCGTGCCGAAACTGACAAACAGCATCGCGACGAGGACGGCGACGTGTCCGGCGGGCAAGATCGCGTACTCGGCGGCCGCACCACCCAGTGACCCGACGACCTGGAACCCCTCCCAGAGGAGGCCGTGCAGCGGGTTCGTCACGATCAGCGCCGACGTCGCCAGCGGGATGGCCACCCCGGCCCGGAAGCCCCACCCTTCGAGCAGGCCCGTCCGGCCCGTATAGCCCAGCGCGAACGCCAGGAAGAAAACGCCGATCCAGGTCAGACAGAGCCAGACGACCATCTCCAGGGCCAGACGGATCGCCGGGTCGAACACCAGCGCGCCGACGCCGGCCGCGACGCACCACACCGTGATGGTCACGATGGTCGCGACGAACCAGTCCGCGCCCGGTTTCCCCCGATGCTCGCGCAGCTGGGCGAGCAGGTAGAGCGAGCCCAGCCCCGACGCGAACGACCCCACGGCGAGCCAGGGGATGCTGGCAGCCATGGTCCAACCTGCGCGCCCTCCGTGTTTACCCTTCCGGCGACGTGGGCCGGCGACTATGTGTACGTTCGCGACAATCGTTCCGGCTCTGCAGGGGACTTACAGCTACGGCCAACGCCACGGCGAGCGGAAACTCAAAACTTAAACGCACGCACGGGCAACCGGCAGGCATGGCTAGTTTCGAGGCTGCGTCAGACCGACTCCTGAACAAGCAGATCTGCATGCGCTGTAACGCCCGCAACCCCCAGCGCGCCGAGCAGTGCCGCAAGTGCGGCTACGGCAACCTCCGCCCGAAGGCGAAGGAAGTTCGGAACGCGTAACCGCGCCGTTGGGGTTCTGCCGTCGCGCCGACCGACCAGCGGCGGCGCTGGCTCACTCGTCGGGGTACTTCGGCTCGCGGCGTTCGGCCCGTTCGAGCGCGCGCTCGACGATTGCCCGCACGTCGCCGTGGAAGACGCCCCCGTGGCCGGCGTACATGTGTTCGACCCCCTCCGGCATCCGGTCGAGCAACTCGCGGATGCTCTCGATGAGCCGTTCGCGTGACTGCCCGGGCCGGTCGGTGCGGCCGAAGGAGCCGCCCTCGAACGCGCCGTCGTCGTGGACGACCACGTCGCCCGAGAACAGCGACCGGTCCGAGACCAGCGAGACGTGGTCGTCGGCGTGGCCGGGCGTGGAGACCACCTCGCAGGCCTCGTCGCCGACCGTGACCGTATCGCCGGCCGCGAGTTCGTGGGTCCGGCGCGGGTGCGTAGCGTAGGCGTACAGGTCGGCCTCGAACGCGTCCAGGACGGCGTCGAGCTGCTGGACGTGGTCGCCGTGCTGGTGGGTCAGGACGACGGCGTCGAGCGCGTCGGTGTGTTCGCGAATCACGTCGACGACGCCGTCCATCGCGCCCGCGTCGACGAGTACTGTCTGTTCGCCGAGTGCGAGGTACGCGTTGCAGGTGAACGTCTCGGCGTCGGCGGTGACGTTGTGGACTTCCATGTGGGTGTCGTGGGCCGCGGCCCGTTTCAGTGTGTCCCCGGTCGCCGGCGGCAGGTTTAGGCCCCGCCCGCTCACAGCACGACCATGGTCTCCGTCACCGTCTGGAACGAGTTCGTCCACGAGCGAGAAGACGACGCCGTCGCCGAGATTTATCCCGACGGCATCCACACCGTCATCGCCGACGCGCTGGCCGACCGGGGCCACGGCACCCGGACGGCCACGCTCGAGGAGCCCGACCACGGGCTCACCGAGGCGGTACTCGAGGACACCGACGTCCTGGTCTGGTGGGGCCACGCCGCCCACCACGAGGTCGACGACGAGGTGGTCGAGCGGGTCGCCGAACGCGTCCACGAGGGGATGGGCCTCATCGTGCTCCACTCGGCCCACGCCTCGAAGCCGTTCAAGCGCCTCCTGGGGACGCCCTGTGACCTCACCTGGCGCGAGGGCGACGAGCGCGAGCGCCTGTGGGTCGTCGATCCCGGCCACCCCATCGCCGACGGGCTGGACGACGCGCTGGTCTTCGACGAGGCCGAGACGTACGGCGAACCCTTCGGTATCCCCGAACCCGACCGCCTCGTCTTCACCTCCTGGTTCGAGGGCGGCGAGGTGTTCCGCAGCGGCTGTTGCTTCCGGCGGGGCCGCGGTCGGATATTCTACTTCCGACCCGGCCACGAGACCTATCCAATCTACCACCGCGAGGACGTCCAGCAGGTGCTCGACAACGCCGTCCGGTGGGCGACCCCGTCGGAGGGAGCCGACGCCTACGCCGGCAACCGCAACGTCGAGGCGCCAGAGTCACGCTGAAGCGGCTTGCCGCCGATCGACGGTGCGGAATCTATACTAATCAATCGTGATATTCGGGCGATTCATTTTTGGGCGTCAACGACATAGATTCACACGTATCATGGGGTTTGGGAGCTACGACGAGTCGGAACAGGAAAACCAGGAGTACGACACCGACTTCGACGACGAGGACGGACTCGACGCCGCGGAGAACACCCACGAGGGTGACGTCGAGTACGAGTTTACCGCATCGAACGACGAACTTCTCGACCGCCTGAAGGACATCAAAGAAGACCGCAATACGTGAAAGCCGGGGTCAGAGCCCTCGGCGTCGCCGAATCGTTCCGGGGAGAGACCAGCCACCTCGCGGGCGTCGTCGTCCGCGCGAGCCGCATCGTCGACGGGTTCGTCTTCGACACCTGCACCGTCGGCGGGAGCGACGCGACCAGGGCCGTCTGTATGATGGTCGACCGACTGGACCGCGAGGACGTCCAGTACCTCCTGCTGTCGGGCATCGCCCCGGCGTGGTTCAACCTTCTGGACCTCCGTCGCATCCACGACGAGACCGACCTGCCCGTCGTCTCGGTCACCTTCGAAGCCTCGCCGGGGCTCGAGTCGGCCATCGAGGAGGCCTTCGACGACCCCGAGACCGTCGCCGACCGTCTCTCGACCTACCGCGCCCAGCCCGAGCGCCATCCCCTCACGGTCAACGACGAGACGGTGTACGTCCGCGCGGTGGGCCTGGCCGACGACGAGGCCGCCGACGTGGTCCGGGCGTTCACGCCCGAGGGCGGCCGCCCGGAACCGCTCCGGGTCGCGCGACTGGCGGCCCGTGGCCTGGTCGACGCCGACTGACTGCCGCCCGCTCGCCGGGACCGCCGCGTTTGATACTCCCGGACGCGAACGGCCGGTATGACTCGGATGGACGGCCTCGACGTCGTCGACTGTGAGCGCTGCGCGGCACTGTGCGAGTCGCGCTCGCGGATCGTCAACGGCGTCGGGCCCGCGGACGCGGACCTCCTGTTCGTCGGCGAGGCCCCCGGCGCGAACGAGGACGAGCAGGGCGAACCGTTCGTCGGGCGCAGCGGCGACGTACTCGACGAGACGCTCCGGGACGTGGGCCTGGACCGTGGCGACGTTCGCATCACTAACTGCGTGCGCTGTCGCCCGCCGGACAACCGCGACCCCCACACGGACGAACTCGCGAACTGCCGCGAGTACCTGGAGACCGAGATCGACCGCGTCGACCCCGAGGTCGTCGTCACCCTGGGGAAGGTACCCGCCCAGCACCTGCTGGACCGGGACGTCGCGGTGACCGGCGAAGCCGGCACCGTCCACGACGTCGCCATCGCCGGGTCGCCGCGGCGCGTCCTCGTCTGTGTCCACCCGGCAGCCACGCTGTACGACCCCGGCCAGAAGGACACCTTCGCCGACACGCTCGCGAAAGCCGCCGATTTCACCGACGACGAGAGCGGGCAGCGACGGCTCGGGGACTACTAGACCACTTTTTGACGACCACTTTTTACTGCGGGGGGTGTCCTCGCTCGCTTCGCTCGCTGCGGGCACCCCCGCTTGCAAAAACGTGGGGAAAAACTGCCGGACGCTCACTCGCTCACGGCGCTTCGCGCCGTTCGCTTACGAGGTCACGGAGTGACCTCGCTGCTCGCGTCCGGTGAAACCGCGCCTCCGGCGCGGTATGCTCGTGGTGCGGGCCTGCCCTTCCCCGCCGGCGCGCGACGGAACGCGCGCCCGGCCACCGCGCCGCCACTACCCGCGAAATCTGTCCGAAGGGGAAGCCACTTAGCCTCCGTTTTCGTATCCCCTCCCATGAACGCCAGACAGACCGCCGCGGAGGTGGTCGTCGTCGACTACGGGCTCGGGAACCTCCGGAGCGTCACGCGCGGCCTGGAGCGGGCCGGCGCCGAGGTGACCCTCTCCGAGGACCCCGCGGAGTTCGCGCGGGCCGACGGCATCGTCCTCCCCGGCGTCGGGGCCTTCTCCGAGGGGATGGAGAACGCCGGCCCGTTCCGCGAGACGCTGGTCGAACAGGCCGAGGCGGGCACGCCGCTCTTCGGTATCTGTCTCGGGATGCAGATGCTCCTGACCACGAGCGAGGAGGCCGACCACGCCGGCCAGGGCGACGCCGAGGGCCTAGACCTCGTGCCCGGGAAGAACGTCCGCTTCTCGCGCGACCAGACGGTCCCCCACATGGGCTGGAACGAACTCGACGTCCAGCGCGACCACCCGCTCGTCGAGGGCGTCGACAGCGTGGGGTCGAAGACCCCACGGGCAGACGGAACCGGCGGTTCCGTCGACGGCCAGTACGCCTACTTCGTCCACTCGTACTACGCCGTCCCCGACGACGAGCAGGCGGTCGTCGCCACCACCGACTACGACGTCGACTTCGCCTCGATCGTCGCCAACGAGGCCGGCAACGTCTTCGGGACCCAGTTCCACCCCGAGAAGTCCGGCGAGACGGGCCTACGTATCCTCCGGAACTTCGTCGACTACTGTGTCGACCAGCGGTAGCGGTGCGGTCGCGGTGCGGTAGCGGTGCGGTGGCCGGGCGCGCCCTCTGTGGCGCGCCGGCGGGGGAGGGCAGGCCCGAAGTGCGAGCATACCGCGCCGACGGCGCGGTTTCACCGGAATCGCCGCGAGCGGCGATTCCGGCCCTTTTTAGCGTAGATTTTTGCGAGCGGGGGTGCCCGCAGCGAGCGCAGCGAGCGAGGACACCCCCCGAAGCAAAAAGGTACTATAGGAAATCCCTGACGTCGGAGTACCACATGTCGTGTTCGTCGACGGCGTCGATGGCCTCGGCGACGCGGACGGCGATGGCGTGCCAGCACAGCTGGTCGGGGTCGTCGGCGTCCAAGTTGTACTCGCTGTCGGCACAGGTACAGCCGCCGTCCTCGACGATGTACTCGTCGTCGTGGCCGACGACGACGGTGAAGTCCCGGTAGCCTTTCACCCGGCCCTCGCCGACGGCCTCGATGGCGCGCTGGCCCCGGTCGCCGTGGACGTCGACGAGACGTGACACTGCCTCGGGGGTGAGTTCCCCCGCCTCGGCGAGCAGCGCCGTCCACTCGTCGACCCCGGTCACACGTCGGCTACGGACACCCCCGACAAAACAGCGTCGGCTCCCGGCGTCGCACCGTTTGACGCAGACAGTGTGGGCGCGAACAGCCAGAATGCCCTGGCTTGCTCCGGGACGGCGGGCGACGAGAGCACCGCGACGGGGGAAGTGAGAGAGGAGCGCAGCGAGTCGCAGTAGCCGAGCGCCCGGGGGTTTTCTGGCTGTCCACGACCCGAATCTCTTCAGTCCACGCGACGACCCGTCACACCCGCGGTGTTTTCAAGGTGCGAGTTCTCGGAGGAGACATGTACGACCGCGTGGCCGACCTGCCGCTGACCGTCGAGGCCTGTCGTGTCGACGTTCAGGAGCGGGCGACCTCCAGTGGCTTCGACCGGGCCTCGACGACCATCTCGCTCTCGGGGGCCGGCGAGACGGGCCGTGGCGAGGACGTCACCTACACGAACGAGGCCCACTACTCGCTTGCGAGTCACGCCGACGACGTCGACCTGGCCGGCGAGTACACGCTCGAGTCGTTCTCCGACCACCTCGACGACGTGGCCCTGTGGCCCGACCCGCCCGAGGAGGACCGCTTCCGCCACTACCGGCGGTGGGGCTTCGAGAGCGCGGCCCTCGACCTGGCGCTGCAGCAGGCCGACACCTCCCTGGGGGCGGCGCTGGGGCGGACCTACGACCCCGTGACCTTCGTCGCCTCCACGCGCCTCTCGGACCCCGAGAGCGACGAGGCCCCATCTGCCGACCGCCTCGCGACGCTACAGTCAATCCACGCGGACGTGGCGTTCAAACTCGACCCGACACCCGACTGGGACGATATCCTCATCGCCGAACTGGCCGAGTACGACGTCCGCGTCGTCGACATGAAGGGACTCTACGAGGACGAGCGGGTGGCCAGCGACCCGGACCCGGTGTTCTACCGGCGGGTCGTCGACGGCTTCCCGTCGGCGCTCGTCGAGGACCCGAACCTGACGGCGGGCATCCGCCCCATCTTCGAGGGTCACGAGGACCGGGTGACGTGGGACGTCCCGATAACCGGCGTCGAGAGCATCGAGGCGCTGCCGTTCGAACCCGAGTGGCTGAACATGAAGCCCTCGCGCTGTGGGACCGTCGAGTCGGTGCTCGAGACCATCGCGTACTGCGAGCGTGAGGGCATCGACCTGTACGGCGGCGGCCAGTTCGAGCTCGACGTCGGCCGCGACCACATCCAGGCGCTGGCGTCGCTGTGCTACCCGGACTCGCCCAACGACGTCGCCCCGGGGGGCTACAACGACCCCGACCCCGCGCCGGACCTGCCGACGAGTCCGCTCGCCCCGCCGGCCGACCCGCGGGGCATCGGCGTCGGCTTCGGCGGCCCTGAGTAGTGACGGCACATCTACAAGAACTCGCGCGTGGTACCAGACACCATGCGGTGTCAGAACTGCGGCGAGTTCATCGAGGACGCCTTCGAGGTGTACGCCCGGGAGGCCTGTCCGTACTGTGAAGCGCCGCTCAACGAGAAGGTCCCGACGCGCTGATCACTCCGCTTCGAGGTAGTCGTCCTGGACCGCGACGACGTCAGTCGAGTCCGCGCAGTCCGCGTAGCGCCGCAGCGGTTCCTCGTTCAGCTCGAGGAAGGTGTGGCCCCAGGAGAACTTCGAGAGGATGTCCTCGGCCTGCTGGCGCTCCCCGAGGATACAGAGCGCGCCGGCGAAGGCCTCGACGGTATTCAGCTGGAAGGGCGTCCCGTAGTTGACCGGGTTGGCCGCGACCAGAAAGGGCAGCGAGCGGTGGATTCCCTGGAGGTCGAACGCCTCGCGCTCGGCGGTCTCCGAGGAGCAGTCCAGCGCGACCAGCCGGTCGTGTCGGGCGCCGTCGCCGGGGTCAGCGCGGTCGGCCGGCGACAGCGCCCGGTCCGCGAATGGGTTGAGGACGACGCCCGGGGGCGTCGACCGCGTCGCGCGGTGCAGCTCCGCCAGGTCGAACCGGGCGAGCTTGCGGGCGCTGCACTTCTTCGGGTCGTCGTCGCCCTCGTAGCGGACGTGAAGTTCCACATCCGGGCTAGCACACCGGCGGACAAAAGCACCTCGGCACGGTCCAGCGGGGGGACCTGACACCCACGCTTAAGTACCATGCCAGCAACAATCCGGTGTGCTTGAAGAGGGGGCCAGGGCGCCGCGGTTCGAACTGCCGGCGCTGGTAGACGGGTCGTTCCGCCAGGTGGCACTCGAGGAGTACCTCGGCGAGGACGTGGTGGTCCTGGCGTTCATCCCGGGCGCTTTCAACCCGGCCTGTGACGACCAGTCCAGCGGCCTCGAGGAGCTGGACCTGTTCACCGTACAGAAGGACGTCACCGTCCTGGGCATCAGCCCCGACTCGGTCTACAGCCACCGGGCCTTCGCCGACGCCTACGACCTGACGATGCCGTTGCTCGCCGACACCGACCGCGAGGTGGCTCGCCGGTACGGCGTCGACGTCGTCGACGACCTGGGGCAACATCTCCTCGAGCGTGCCGTCGTCGTCGTCGACCACGACGGGGTCGTCGCGTACACGTGGTCGACGAGCGACCCGAGTCGCCGCCCGGACCTCGAGGGCGTGAAAGACGCCATCGGCGAGACGGGCGGCGACGACGTCGCCTTCGCCCGCTACCGGGTCGGCCACGCCCACTACACCGAAGGGCGGCGCGCGTTCACCGCCGCGATGGGGTCGTTCAACGAGTCCGAGTGGCTGCTCGCTCAGGGCGACTTCCAGCAGGCCCGCGACGAGTTCGCGGCCGCCGAGGACCACTTCGACACGGCGGTCCGGTTCGTCGACGATCCGGACCTCGAGACCCTCTACGACGGCGCCCGGACCAAGGCAGACGCGCTGTACCAGGCCGCTGACTGGCTCGCACGGGCGGCCAACCAGTACTCCAGTGGCAACGGCATGGCCGGGCGGACGCTCCGCGAAGACGCGGAACGCCGCCTCGAGTCGGCCCGCGACTACCGCGACCCCCCGGACCCCGACCAGTGGCCGCCGGACGGCACGGACCCGAAGCAGGGGTCGACTGGGGACGTGCTCCCGGACGCCGAGGACGGCACGCCGGCGACCCTGAACGTCGACATCGACGCCGAGGTCGACGGGGCGACGGCGACCGCGGACGATCACGGGGCGACGGACAGCGACGCGGCCGGCGAGGACGGCGACGACGCCATCGACGACGAGGAACTGGCGGCGATACACGCGGAAGTGGAAGCCAGCGAACCGGGCGCGGACGGCGACGCGAACGACGACCGGACGCGGGACCGGCCCGACACCGGCGGGTCGACCGGGCGGGACGACCCGTGATTCGGAGGCCGCGATGACGCCGGTCGGCCGCGCCCGGGCGTACTATCGGGCGATAGACGCCGGAGACTACGGGGCGCTTGCGGACCTGCTGACGTCCGAGTTCGTCCACGACCGCCCCGACCGGACCATCGAGAGCCGGGACCGGTTCGTCCGGTTCATGCGCGACGAGCGCCCACGGACCGACACGACCCACCCGCTCGAGGGCGTCTACGTCCCGGCCGAGGACGGGACCGACGTCGTGGTCCGGGGCCGGCTCGTAGGCGCCGACGGCGAGACGCTCGTGTGCTTCGTCGACGTCTTCGCGTTCGACGGCGACCGCATCGCCCGCATCGAGACCTACACCGGGTGACTACCACCGCGGTAGGCACCGTCTGCCGAAGAGTAATATACTCCCGCGAGAGACTCAGGGTACGATGCCACGCCGAGCGGGCACCGGCGCCCGAGGCGGCGGTTTCGACGCCGCACCGAAGGCCGACGCTACCGGTTTAGGCGGCGTCTATTTATTCACGACGGGAGCCTCGTTAGAGTGCATGACGAACCCGTCGACCACCCTCCGGGACGGCGAGACAGCGCGCGAGTCCGGACAGTACCGGTACCGGACCGGTGCGAAGGCGCTGGTGACGTCCGCGGCGAAGGTCCTGCTGGTCCGGGAACGCCACGCGGACGGCCAGCCGTTCTGGACGCTCCCTGGCGGCGGCGTCCACCCCCACGAGGCCCCCGAAGACGGGCTGGTCCGGGAGCTCCGCGAGGAGTTACACTGCCGGGCCCACGTCGGGACGGCGCGCGCCCAGTTCTGTTACGTCCACGAGAGCCTGGCGTCGACGGTGTCGCTGTACACCGTCTTCGACTGCTCGCTGCTGTCGGACCCGACGCCCGACCGGGGCGAGGGTATCGACGACGTCGGGTGGTTCGGGCTGCGGACGCTGCCGGCCACGACGCTCCCCCAGGTCAAACACATCTGTCGGCGGGTCGCCGACCTCCCGGCCCACCGGGCCGTCGCCGACGACTGACACTACTCTTTCTCGCCCGCACCGACGGCGCTCTCGCCGACCGGGTCCTGTCCCTCGATACGCTCCTGCCCGTTCATGTACGGCCGGAGCGCCTCGGGGACGGTCACGGTGCCGTCCTCGTTCTGGTAGTACTCCAGAATCGCCACGAGCACCCGCGGGACCGCCAGCCCGGAGCCGTTGAGCGTGTGGAGGTACTGGGCGGACTCGTGGCGCTCCGGGCGGTAGCGCAGGCCGGCGCGACGCGCCTGGAAGTCCTCGAAGTTCGAGACCGAGGAGACTTCCAGCCAGCGGCCGCCGCGCTCGGGGCCGTCTTCCATGTCGTCGCCGGGAGCCCACACCTCGATGTCGTACTTCTTGGCCTGCGTGAAGCCCATGTCGCCGGTGCACATGTCCAGCACACGGTAGGGGAGTTCGAGGCGGTCGAGCACCTCGGCGGCCTCCTCGAGTAGCGACTCGAGTCGGTCGTAGCTGTCCTCGGGGCGCACGAAGTTGACGAGTTCGACCTTGTGGAACTGGTGGACGCGGACGTAGCCCCTCGTCTCGGTGCCGTGTTCGCCGGCCTCACGCCGGAAGTTCGGCGAGAACGCCTGGTGCTTGATCGGCAGGTCGTCGTCCAGCATGATCTCGTCGCGGTACATGTTGGTGACCGGCACCTCAGCGGTCGGCAGCAACCACAGGTCGTCCTCGTCGATGTCGTCGTCCTGGCGCGCGCCGACGCGGTAGGCGTCCTCGTCGAACTTGGGGAGCTGGCCGGTCCCCTCCATCGACGCGGAGTTGATCGGGATCGGCGGCAGGATGTCGGAGTAGCCCTGCTCGCGGTGGACGTCGAGCATGAACTGGATCAGCGCGTGTTCCAGCAGCGCGCCCTCGCCCTTGACGAACTGGTAGCCGCCGCCGGTGACCTTCGCGCCGCGCTCGAAGTCAAGGATGTCGAGTTCCTCGCCGAGGTCGTAGTGGGGAATCACGTCGTCGGGCAGGGCACGCAGGTCCTCGAAGCCCTCGCGGTAGCGCTCGACGTTATCGCGCTCGTCCTCGCCGGTGGGCACCGACTCGTGGGGGACGTTCGGGAGCTCGAGCAGGGCCTGCTCCAGCTTGGCCTCCAGTTCGTCGGCCCGCTCCTCGACGTCCTGGAGTTCGGCCTTGAGCTCCTGTGAGCGCTCGATTGCCTCCTGGGCCGCTTCCTCCTTGCCCTCCTGTTTGAGCTGGCCGATCTTCTTCGAGACCTCGTTGCGCTCCTGGCGCAACCCGTCGCCGCTCGCCTTCAGCTCGCGCCACTCCTCGTCGACCGCCAGGATCTCCTCGAGGTCGACGCCGGTCACGCCCTTGCGCTCGATGGCGTCCCGGACCGTCTCGGGGTGCTCCCGGACGAACTGTCTCGATAACATGGACGTCGGTTCTCGATGGCGGAAATTAGGCGTGTCGGTCCTGGTGTGCGTGGTGGAGCGCGGTGTCGTCCAGCGTCGAGGGTGTCGCGGCGAACGGCCAGAGACACAGAATTGTCGAACCGAGCAGGTAGCACAACGGTTTTGCGCCCACCGGACCCGACCCGTAGTATGGCAATCGGCGACGTCTACGAGGCGACGGTCGGCGACTGTACCGACATCTACTACGTCGATACGGGGATGTACGACGTCCCCGAGTACGGGTCCGTCTACGTGCTGGACACCGAGCGGCCCGCGGTGGTCGACACCGGAATCGGGACGAACTACGAGCGGGTCCTCGATACGATGGCCGACGTGGGCATCGCCCCCGAAGAACTGGAGGTCGTCGCCGTCACGCACGTGCACCTGGACCACGCCGGGGGTGCGGGCTTCCTCGCCGAGGCGTGCCCGAACGCGACAGTGTACGTCCACGAGATCGGCGCGCGCCACCTCGTCGATCCCGACCTGCTCTGGGAGGGCACGAAGGGGGCGGTCGGCGACCAGTTCGAGTTCTACACCGAGCCAGAGCCGGTGCCCGAAGACCGCATCGTCGAGCTCACCGACGGCGACACCGTCTCCCTCGGCGACCGGGAACTCGAGGCCCGCCACGCGCCGGGCCACGCCCCACACCAGGTCGTCTTCCACGACGCGGCTATCGACGCCGTGTTCACCGGCGACGCCGCCGGCATCTACACGCCCTCGTCCGGCGAGCTCCACGTCACGAGCCCCCCGGTCAACTTCGACCTGGAACAGGCGCTCGACGACCTGGCGATGATCCGGGATCTCGACCCCGAGACGCTGCTGTACGCCCACTTCGGGCCGGCACCGACCGGCGACCGGCTCGAGACGTACGCGGACATCCTGACCGAGTGGGTCGCGGCTATCGAGGAGCAACGCGCGGAACTGGGCGACGACGAGGCCGTCGTCGAGCACTTCGTCGACCCGGTCGAGACGCCGGCCGTCTGGGGCGAACGGAAGGCGAAGGCCGAGACGGCGATGAACGTCAGGGGCGTGCTGGTGGCGCTGGACCGCGAGAAGTAGCTATTTCTCGACGGGCAGCATCGCCACCCGCTCGCGCACGGCGTCGGCCAGCGTCCCCTCGGTCGCGGCGAGTTCCGTGTCGGTCACGTCGAAGAAGTCGCGAACGAGCGCCGCGTCGTAGTCGCCGAGCGTCTCGGCCGGCGAGAGCAGATCACGCAGGTCGGTGGCGGCCGCCGACTCGTCGGTCACGTCGTCACCCACCACGACGGCGACCACCGGACACTCCCCCTCGCCGACGCCCATCCGGAGCGCGCGGTCTATCTGCCGGCGACCCGCCGCGTACAGCAGTATCTCGACGCCGAAGTCGTCGGCGATGGTATCGTCGCGCTCGCGGGCACGCTCGGCGAGTTCGACGGCCCGAACGAGGTGGGCGCGGTCGACCACGTAGCGGGCGTCGAACGCCTGGACGGTCACGTCGTGACGGTCGCCGACGTCGGTCAGCGCGGCCACGAACTCGCCGACGTCCTCGATGGTCGCCTCGCCCTCGACCACCTGCATCAGAAATCACCCAGGCTCGACTGGTCCTCGGCGGTCTCGTCGGGGTCGTCGGGGTCGTCCGCCCGGCCCGTATCGACGACGGTCACGTCTGGGTCGGGTTCGACGCCCTCCATCGACGGGTCGCGGTGGCCGGCGTTCTCGAGGACGTTCTCGGCGGTCTGTCGGCGTCCCCGGAGTGCCGCCAGGACGACCGGTTTCTCGGCGTCCCGGAGCGTCGCGCGGTCGTCGATGCCGGCCTCGAAGAGCCGCCGGGCGCGCTTGCGACCGACGCCCCGGACGCCAGCCAGGTCGACCAGTTCCTCGCGGACGCCGTGTTCGACGCGGATGCGGGCCTCGCTGATGGCGCGGGCGGCGTCCAGGTCGACCTCGCCGGCCAGCGACTCGGCCGCCCCCAGGAGCCACTGGGCGGTCTCGACCTTCCCGCGGATGTCGCCCGGGCCGACGCCGTAGCGCTCGGTGATGGTCTCCTCGTCGACCTCTGTCGCCCAGTCTTCGAGCAAGCGCGCGGTCTTCAGCGCCGCGAGCCAGTCCTCGAACCGGTCGTCCTCGAATTCGGAGGGCGTCGGACCCAGTAACTCGTCCTCGCGCTCGTACAGTTCCATCTCGTACTCCTCGCGGTCGCCCGACCGGAGGTACAGTTCGTACATGTCCGGCGTTCGCGAGACCAGGTGGTAGAGCCCGAGCGCCGAGATCTCGCCGGGGTCGGCATCGGCCGCCTCGGCGTGCTCCTCTGCGAGTTCGCTGGCGGTCGTGAACCCGCCCTCGGGATCCGCTGGCTCGCTGCTCGTCGTCCCCGCCGAGCGCTTCCAGTCGCGCAACCCGTCGATGATCTCGGCGGCGCTCATCGGGTCCAGGTACAGCGAGGAGACGGTGTGACCGAGCGACGTCGCGTCGAGTTCGATGTCTCGCGGCTCGTCGCCGCTCGACCAGTCCGGGGCGCGGAGCGCCTCGCTACCGCCATCGATTTCTAAAAAGCCGTTGCGCTCGAGGTAGGTCAGCACGTCGTCGGTCACCCGCTCGAGCCGCCCGCTCTCGTCGGTCTGGCTGGCGTAGAGCGTCTCCTCGAGGAACTCGAGCAGGCCAGTTCGTGAGCGGGCAAAGCCAGACGCCACGGTCGCGAGGATGTGGGTCCGCAGGGCGGGTTCGGCAGCCAGTTTCGAGCGGACGGGTTCGGGGTCGGCCCAGACGTAGCGCTCGAACAGCTCGTCGAGTTCGTCGTGGCTGTTGGCGATGAGCACGGCCTCGCCGTAGGGGTCCAGGCCCGGCCGGCCGGCCCGGCCCATCATCTGGTGGACCTCCAGCACCGACAGGGGTTGCATCCCGCCCGCCGTCCCGTCGTAGCGCCGCCAGTCCCGGACGACGACCCGGCGCGAGGGCGTGTTGACGCCCGCCGCCAGCGTCGGGGTCGCACAGACGACCTTCACGAGGCGGTCGCGGAAGGCCTGCTCGACCAGTTCGCGGTGGCCGCGGGCGAGCCCGGCGTGGTGGAAGGCCGCGCCCTGGGCGACGGCGTCGGCCAGGTCGTCACTGGTCTCGGTGTCGCTGACGTCGCGTATCTCGTCGGCCACGTCGGCGAGCTGGGCCTGCTCGTCGGCCGCGAGGTGCGGGCTGACGGTGCTCCCGAGCCGGCCCGCGGCGGCCTCGGCGTTCCGGCGGGAGTTGACGAAGACGAGCGTCGACCCGCCCGTCTCGACCAGGTCGCCGTCCTCGTCGTACTCGTCCTGTAGCGTGTCGCGGACGATGGCCGCGGTCGGCTTCTCGTTGTTCTGTACCGCGAGGCGGCGCTGGCTGCCGTCCTCCAGGTGGAGCGCCTGCCCGTAGTGGACCCCTTTCTGGAGGTCGATGGGGCGCCAGTCCGAATCGACGAGTTCGGCGTCCAGCCACGCGGCGAGTTCGCCGGCGTTGCCGATGGTCGCCGACAGCGCCACCGTCTGTAAGTCGGGGTTCAGCCGGCGGAGCTTGGCGAGGGTGACCTCGAGCGTCGGCCCCCGGTTGCCGTCGTCGACGAGGTGGACCTCGTCGCTGACGACGCAGGTGAGTTCGTCTATCCAGGGCGCGTCGTTCCGCACGAGCGAGTCGACCTTCTCGCTGGTGGCGACGACGACGTCCTTGTCGCCGAGCCACCCGCCGTCGGACTCGTAGTTGCCCGTGGAGACGCCCACGTCCAGTCCGTACTGCTCGAACTGTTCGAACTCGGCCTGCTTCTCGCTGGCCAGCGCCCGGAGCGGGACGATATAGAGCGCCGTCCCGCCGCGGGCGACCGACGAGAGCATCGCCAGCTCGGCGACCAGCGTCTTGCCGCTCGCCGTCGGGATGGCGGCGACGATGTTCTCGCCCTCCGTGACGCCCGCCTCGACGGCCTCGGCCTGCGGTGGATACAGCTCCTCGATACCGTCCGCACGCAGGTGCTCGGGCAACCAGTCGGGCACACCCGGCAGGTCCGCGACGTCCATTACCACCCGTTAGGACCGTCCCGCGATTTAAACTGTCGCACTCCGGAGTGGAAGTGTTCCGTCGGGGAGATATCGCCGAGAATACTGCGAGACGGCATACCGTCACAGAGCCAGCTGAGGGGAACGCCTTTGGCCGTGACCGCCCAACGCCCGCCATGCGCATCGAGTACGACTGGGACACCTGCATCGGGATGTTCCAGTGCGTCGCGGAGTGGGACGCCTTCGAGAAAGACGAGGACGCCGGCAAGGCGGTGCTGACCGACAGCGAGGAGCGCGAGGACGACGTCTTCGTCCGCGAGGTGCCCGAGGGAGCCGAACTGGACGCGAAGTTCGCCGCGCGGGCCTGTCCGGTCGACGCCATCGCCGTCTACGACGACGACGGCGAGCAGGTCGTCTGAGCGGGAGCGAAACCGACACCACGTTGCGGTCCACAGGGGGAATAGATGGTCCGACGTGCGCTACAGCGGCTGGTTCGCTGGGTTCCCGCGGTGCTTTCCAGCGCGGGCCTGGTCGACCGCGAGAAGGCCACCGCCGCGACGGACCTCGCGGCCCCGGTGATGGTCACCGGCGGGCTTCGCATCCTCCTGCGACTGGCGGACTTCCTGATGGTCGGGGTCGCGCTGGGCGATGCGGCCATCGCCGGCCTCGAGCTGGGCTTTCAGTACTACTTCGTGGGCTTCGGTCTCTCGCTGGCGATCTCCTCGGGGACCATCAGCGTCGTCTCGCGGCTCCAGGGGGCCGGTGAGGCCGCCCGGGCCGACCTCGCGGTCAAGCAGTCCCTGTGGCTGGCGCTGGCCCTCTCGGCGCCGTTGACGCTGGTCTCCTGGCTGTACCCCGAACTCCTGGTCGGCGTGCTGACCGACGACGCCGCGACGGTCGAGTTCGGAGCGACCTACCTGGCCATCGTGATGCTGTCGATGGCCCCGCGGTTCTGGTCTATGGTCGCCGCTCGCGCGCTCGCCGGGAGCGCCGATACCCGTACGCCGATGTACGTCCGGCTGTTGAGCCTCCCGACGAACGTCGCGCTCAACGCCGTCCTCATCTTCGGCCTGGGCCCGTTCCCCAGGCTGGGCATCGCCGGCGCGGCGTGGGGGACCGCCATCGCGAACACGCTCGCGGCGGTCATCTTCTTCACGCTGCTCTCCTCGGGGCGCTACGCCGTCCGCCTGCCGCTGGGCGGGCCACAGTTCGACGCCGGCCTCCTGCGCGAGATCGTCCGCGTTGCGCTCCCGCTGACGGGGATGCGCCTGCTCCAGACGTTCGCACGCTTCCCGTTCCTGTTCGTCCTGGGCGTGCTGGGGACGCCGACGCTCGCGGCCTACGCCATCGGCCGGCGCGTGATGTTGCTGGCGCTGATGCCCGCGTGGGGGTACGCGACGGCCGCCTCGACGCTCGTCGGCCAGCACCTCGGGTCGGGCGACCCCGATGCGGCGACGGACTACGGCTGGCAGACGCTGCGGGTCGCACTGGCGGTCCAGCTCGCCGTCGGCGCCGTGCTCGTCCTGCTGGCCCGCCCCATCGTGGGCCTGTTCGGGACCGCCTACCCCGAGCTCGCCGCGCAGTTCGTCCGCGTGTTCGGCCTGCTGGTCGCGGGCTTCTCGGTCTCGCGGACGATGCGCGGGAGTCTGCGGGGCGCCGGCGACACCCGCTGGCCGCTCTACGGGACGATACTGGGGTCCTACGGGTACCGCCTCCCGGTGGCGGCACTGGCGCTCCCGGCGTCGTTCGTGGTGACCGTCCCGATCGTCGGCGTCCCGGTGTCGCCCGGACTCGGCCTCGGCCTGCCGGCTATCTTCGCGGCGCTCGTGGGCGATTTCTACGTGAAGGCCGCGGTAAACACCGGCCGCTTCTGGACGGGCAAGTGGCGCGACGTGGCCCACCGCGCCGGCGTCGGCGCGAGCGGCGACTGACGCCGACGACGGGTGTGGCAAGCCGAGCGTCGTTTCTCAAGGTTTAATGCCCGGCCCTCGATACGCCATCACATGAGCAAGGCAACGAAGATCGTCCTCGGAACCGTCGGCGCGTCGGCCCTCCTTGCGATTCTCGTCATCGCTGGCATGGCCCTGCTGTCGGCGTAGATGTTCACCGAACGCTCGCTGTCCGGCGAGGTGGCCGGCGTCCGCGAGGCCCACGCGCCCGACGCGCTCGTCGTCGACACCGCACGGGACTTCGAGACGCTCGACCCGGCGGTCGCGGAGGACCTCCTTTTGCTGACCGACGCTGTCGACCCCGTCACCTACGACCGATCCTGGCTGCCGGCCGACGCGCCCGAGGAGCTGCAGCGGTTCGCGGGCAGCGACTTCACCGTCGGGATGCCCGGCGACGGCGGGGTCGCCTGGACCCGCCAGACCGACCCGCCCTGTGTGTTCGTCAAGCCCCGGCTCGCGGGGTCGCCAGAGGGCTTCGTCGACTTCCTGCTGGCCGAGGCGCTGGTCGAGGTCGGTCTGGGTGTGCCCGAGCACTTCCTGGGATTCTTCCGGGACGTGTACCCCGAATTCGCCGACGTCGCCCGGTCGCGACTGGGGGCCGCGGACACCTACCAGCTCGCCGCCGCACTGTACGACGCGTACGTCGGCCTGGAGACCCGTCCCGTCTTCGCGGACTGGGACGGCGAGTACCCGCGGCTGTTCGACGCCTGGGTCGACGCCGGCGAGCGCCTCGAACCGCGCCTGGGCGACCTGTCGAGGGAGGTGGCCCGCGGACAGACGCGCTTCGCCGCGGCGGCCGAACTGGCCTGTAGCGCCGTCAAACACGGCCTCGACCTGCCGGCGCCCTTCGCCGCACTCGATACGGACGCCTACCGCGACCACGGCCCCGACTACGCCCTCAAGTGGACCGAGACGACCTTCCAGAAACTGGGGTGACGCGAGGGCTCGAGCCGGTCAGAGCCGGTCGAGCACGGCGTCGGCGTCGTAGTTGAGCGTCAGCTCCCGCGAGCGGCCCCGGCCGTCGACGTTGGTGTACTCGGCGTCGATGATGCCCAGCTGGTCGAGTTTGTTGATGATCTCGGAGTAGCGGGTGTAGCCCAGTCCCGTCTCGTCGTTGAACACGTCGTAGATGTCGCCGGCCCGCTTGCCGTCGTGGTCGGCGATGACCTCGACGAGCGAGGCCTCCGAGTCCGAGAGCTCCCGGAGTCGGCGCGAGAGGTGGACGTACTTGGACTTGTCGTAGGCCGCCTCGACGTCCTCCCGTTCGACCGTACGGGAGGCGCGCATCTCGGCGTTCATCCCCGCCCGGCGCAGGAGGTCGATGCCGACCCGGAGGTCCCCGCCCTGCTCCTCGGTGAGTTCGGCCACCCGGTCGAGCACCTGCGGGCCGACCGCCCCCTCGTGGAACCCCCGGTCGACGCGCTCGTCGAGGATGTCGACGATCTCGGCCTGACCGTACTTGTTGAAATAGACCTCCTCAGGGCGGAAGACCGACTGGACGCGGGTGTCCAGCGCCTCGATGACGTCTAAGTCCAGATCCGAGGAGACACAGATGACGCCGATGCGCGCCCCGCTGTGGGCCTCGTGGGCGCGCAACAGCGAGTACAGCGTGTCGCTGGCCTCGTTCTCGTAGAAGAGGTAGTTCACGTCGTCTAAGGCGACCACGAGCACCTGGTCGCGCTCGACCAGGCGGTCGGTGATCTGGGAGAACAGCTTCTTGAAGGAGATGCCCGAGGAGGGGGGCTCGTACTCGAATATCTCGGCGAACAGCCGGGAGAAGACGGCGTAGCGGGTGGACTCGACCTGGCAGTTGACCCGGACCGCCTGCACGTCGGTCTGGGCGGTCAGCTCGTCGAACAGGATCTGGGTCGCCGTCGTCTTCCCGGTGCCGGGCGGGCCGCGAGCGATGACGTTGAGCGGCCGGGACCCGCGGACCGCCGGCCGGAGCGCGTACTTCAGCGTCTCCATCTGGGTCTCCCGGTGCTTGAACGTCTCCGGGAGCCAGTCGATCTCGAAGACGGTCTCGTCCCGGAAGACGGACTCGTCCCAGCCGAGCATCCCCTCCTCGGGGTCGTCGCTCATCACGTGCACCGACCTTCGCTGCGTACTTAACCATTTGCCACCCCGACGGTGAAAGTGAAACTGGTCGGCGTCGGAACGGGCGTCCGGCGGGGCCCATCCAGCGGGCCACGCTGTCGGCTTCCGGCCGGCAGCCTACCTGTCGTAGTTGGGATACACAGAGCGTCTTCGAAATCCGACACAGGAGCGCTATTGCCGGAACTTTTGTTAAACAGTTTTCATTACCCCAGAATATTCTGGTCCGTATCAGTAGAAAATTATTTACGCTATTGTTATCACGCATATTCTATAATGTCACAGGGGGGGGCTGCCGTGCGTATCGACGACGAACGGCGACAGCGCGTCGACGGGTCACAGCTCGTCGACGACATCGGCATCGACCGGAAGGAAATCGAGTTCCGGAAGGAGTTCACCGGATTCGACGCGGACGATGCCAGCCGTCTGGCGGCGATGGACGATCTGTTCGACGAGATCGCGGACGACCTCGTCGAGCGGTTCTACGACAACATCCAGGCACACGGCGAGGCAAAGGAGGTGTTGGGGCGGTCCACCAAGTCCGTCGAGATGCTCAAAGGGTCCCAGGAGCGGTATCTCAAGGCGCTCGGCCGGGGCGAGTACGGCCGGGAGTACTTCGAGCGCCGGGCCCGCATCGGCAAGATTCACGACGTGCTCGACCTGGGGCCGCGGTTCTATCTGGGCGCGTTCTCGATCTACTACGAGGGCATCATCCAGGGGATCTGTGACGAGGTGGCAGCGGAGACGGCCGACGTAGAGGAAGCAGTCGAGACGGTCGCAGAGCGCACCACGTCGGTGCTCAAGCTGCTCTTGCTGGACCAGCAGGTGGCGATGGACACCTACATCCACTCGTTCAGCCAGGACTTAGAACAGGAGCTAGAGCGCCAGCAGGCGGTCGCAGAGGAGGTCGGCGAGTCAGTCGACGAGATCGACGAGACGACCGACGACGTCGCGGCGACCTCCCAGGAGATCAGTGCCACGGCCAACGAACAGACCGAGGCCATGGACGCCGTCGAGAGCGAGGTCGCGAACATGAGCGCGACCATCGAGGAGATCGCCTCGACCGCCGACGAGGTCGAGTCGACCAGCAGCCGGGCCGCGACGCTCGCCGACGACGGGACCGAGTCCGCGAAGGCGGCACTGGACTCGATGGACGCCGTGTCTGACTCGGCGGCGGCCGTCAGTTCGGACGTGGACGCGTTGCAGCACCGCGTCGACGAGATCGACGACATCGTCGAGATCATCAACGACATCGCCGAGCAGACGAACATCCTGGCGCTGAACGCCTCCATCGAGGCCGCACGCGCAGGTGACGCCGGCGACGGCTTCGCCGTCGTCGCCGACGAGGTGAAGTCCCTGGCCGGCGAGTCCCAGGAGTACGCGACCGACATCGAGGCGCTCATCGACGACATCCAGACCGACACCGACGAGACAGTCGAGAGCCTGGAACGGATGGTCGAACAGGTGGACGCGTCGACCGACCAGGTCGAACAGGCGATGGAGAACCTCATGGACGTCGCGGACGCGGTCAGGGAGACGTCGGAGGGCATCGCCGAAGTCGCGGACGCGATGGACGACCAGGCCGCGAGCACCGAGGAGGTCGCCAGCCAGGTCGACGAGGCCGTCGACCAGGCCGAGACGGTCGCCAGCCAGGTCGAGGACATCGCGGAAGCCAACGGGGAGGTCGCGAGGAACCTCTCGGACCTGCAGGCGTCCATACAACGACTGTCGAAAACCAACTGAGAGCGGTGTGAAGCGGGCATCAGGGAGCACGATGGAGATGGAACCCTCGATTCCGAGAGTCGACGGCCGCCCCGGCGACCGGACAGCGACGGCACCGATCCGTGTCCTGCACGTGGACGACGACCCCCAGATACTGGACCTCACCGCCAGCTGTCTCCGTCGCGAGAACGACGACTTCGAGGTCGTCTGCGAGTCGAGCACACGGGAGGGGCTCGACCGTCTCGAACGCGAGACGGTCGACTGTGTCGTCAGCGACTACGACATGCCTGGGACGGACGGCCTCGAGTTCCTCGAACTCGTCCGCGAGGCGTACCCGGAGATGCCGTTCATCCTGTATACGGGCAAGGGCAGCGAGGAGATCGCCAGCGATGCCATCTCCGCGGGCGTGACCGACTACCTCCAGAAGGGGCGGGGGGTAGACCAGTACACCGTGCTGGCCAACCGCATCGCCAACGCGGTCGAACGGCGCCGCTCCCTGGCGGCACTCCAGAAGAGCGAGGCACACCTCGCCCGCGCCCAGCAGATCGCCGACCTGGGCAGCTGGACCTGGGACATCGAGACCGGCGGGCTGTACTGGTCCGACCAGATATACCGAATCGCCGGCGTCGAACCGGACACGTGGGACGCGACGTACGACGCGTTCCTCGAGCTGGTCCACCCCGACGACCGTGACGCCGTGACTACGGCAGTCGACCGGGCGCTCGCGGGCGACTCGGCGTACGACATCGAGCACCGTATCGTCCGGCCGGACGGCGATGTGCGAACGGTCCACGAACGGGCCGAGATCGCCCGGGACGAGGACGGCGACCCGGTCGCGATGAACGGGACCGTACAGGACGTTACCGACCGGGTGTCGAACCAGCATGACCTGAAGGCGTTCCGCGAGGCCGTCGAGCACGCCGGCCACTCTATCTACTGGACGGACCCCGACGGCCGCATCGAGTACGTCAATCCGGCGTTCGAGGAGTCGACGGGATACACGGCAGCGGAGGTTATGGGGGCCAATCCGCGCATCCTGAAGTCGGGCGCACACGACGAGGCGTTCTACGCGGACCTGTGGGAGACCATCCTCGACGGGGAGACCTGGGAGGGGTGGGTCGTCAACGAGCGCAAGTCCGGCGAGCGATACGTCGTCGACCAGACGATCACACCGGTCACCGACAGCTCCGGCGATATCAAGCGGTTCGTCGCCGTCAACACGGATGCGACGAGCCACTCGACGCGAGACTAGTCGAACTTATCGAGCAGGGCCGCATAGAAGCCCGTCCCGTCCGCACCCCCGTCACCGTCGGCCAGCTTCTCGACGATGAGTTCCGGTGTCGAGCGGGCGAGCTTTCCCTTCACCGGCGAGCGTTCGACCCGCAACTCCCCGTCCTCCAGGCCGACGGCCTCGATGCCGTCGATGCTCACGTCGATGGCGGCGGCCTCGCGGATGTCCCGGGCGAGGTGCGAGACGAAGACGGCCGTCGCCCGACTGTCGCCGAGCGCCTCCAGGATGCCCGCCATGATCTTCGCACTCGCGCCGGGTTCGGTGATGGACTCGAGTTCGTCGACCAACACCATGACCCGGCGGTCGGCGCCCCCGTCGCTGCTCGCGGCGTCACCGCTCGCCCCGTTCGCGGGCGACTGGCCGTCGACCTCGCGCACCAGGTCCCCGAACTCACGCAGCGTCGCCTCGAAGGCGCCGGCGTCCAGCGTCCCCTGGGTCTTGGCGTGGTAGTGGAGTTCGCCGATGCGGCCGACGCGGGCCGACTCGGCCGGGACGGGCAGGCCCATGTGAGCGAGCGTCGTCACGAGCGCTACCAGGTCCAGCGTCGAGGTCTTCCCGCCGCTGTTGACCCCCGAGAGCACCGTCACGCCCGAGACGGCGTAGTCGACGGGGTCCACATCCTCGAAAGGCACGTCCAGCAGCGGCGAGCGCCCGCCCCGGATGTCGAAGCCCGGTTCCTCGGTCACCGCGGGCATCGTGCACTCGAAGTCGTCGGCGAAGCGCGCGACGGCGAGTTCCACGTCGAGTTCGAGCGCGGCGTCGACCAGCGCGTCGGCGTCGTCGCGCAGGTCGGCGAGGTCGTCGGCCAGTTCCTGCTTCCGGCGGGTCGCCCGGCGGTCCCGCGCGGCGGTCAGTTCCTCGCGCAGGCGACTGACGACGCGCTCCTCGTGTTCGACCGGGTAGGCCGGTTCGTCCGGGAAGGCCCGGCGGGCCACGTCCTCGGTATCCGTGAGCGCCAGCGCGTCGACGAGGTGGTCGCGGGCCTGCTCGATTGCGGCGGCGTACTCGTCGGCGAGTTCGCGCTGGAGCAGGGAGTCGACGCCAGCGCCCCGTTCGACCAGCGAGAGTAGGTCGGTGCCCTCGATGGTGACGTCGCGCTCCTCGATGGCCTCGCGCAGGTGGTCGTTGGCGACGCTCTCGGCGGTCGAGACGGCGGCGTCCAGGTCGTCGACGGCGGTGGCGAGGCGGTCGAGTTCGTCGTCGCCCCGGACACTGCCGTCGGGGTCGAGCTGTCCGAGCGCCGATTCGAGGGCGTCGAGGTCACACGGGCCCTCGAGGCCGGCGACGCGGTGGACCTCGGCGGCGGCCCGCACGCGGTCGCGGTTCCGCGCGAAGAACGTCAGGACGCGCTCGGGGACGACCGATTCGGGGCTCGCCAGCGCATCCGGGTCGACGCGGACGTCGCCCTCGACGTCGACGCCGGCAAACGACTCGTCCAGCGCGACGACCGTCGCGTACGAGCGAGCCAGTTCCGCCAGCTGGCGGGCGTCGTCGACCACCTCGACGCTCACCTCGGGGATGGCCTCCTTGGCTGTCGCGTATCGTTCGGCGTCACTCGTCGCCAGGCAACGGTCCCGGACCCTGACGTCACCGGGTTCGACGAGCGGTTCGACGGCCTCGAGCGCGTCGAGCACCGCGGGGTCCGGGTCGCGGGCCATCGCCCGCTCGGAGAACGCGCGGACCTCCTCGATGCGGCTGCGGACACCGCTTGGATACAGCGTCTCCAGGCGGCTGGCGGCGTAATCGGTGACCGTGCGGTCCTGGACCAGGCCGAGCGCGTCCTGGAATATCGTCCTGGCCCGGGGCGTCGCCGCGAACCCGCCGGGGTCGTCGTGGTCGGCCCGGATGGCCCCGCGGGCGATGCGCGCGGCCCGCCCCTCGCTGATGCCCGGGGCCCGGGCGAGCGTCGCCACGTCGCCCTCCCGCAGGGCTCGCTCGGGATCCTCGAGCTGGCGGAGCGCCTCGGCCGTCTTCGCGCCCACGCCCGGCACCGATTCGAACTCCATCTGCCCGTTCGTTCGACGCCAGCGAGATAAAACCCGTCGCCTAGCAGGACGGAGAGTGTGGAGCGGAATCGTTTCGAGTCACAACAGCCAGAAAGCCCCACCCGTTGCAGGCTGACCAGCCGACGCGGGGCGGGACTGAAAGGGGCGAGACGCTGGACGAAGGCGGGCGACGTAAGCACGCGAGTGAAACGAGCGCGCGCAGCGAGCCCTCCGAGTCCAGCGTCTCGGGGCTTTCTGGCTGTTCACCTCGATGGCAACTGCAGGGAACACTACTGATGCAGAACGCGAAGGCGTTTTCACGGTCCAGCGAGAAGCCAGACCAATGACCGCTGTCGCGGAGAAACTCGCTGCTGCCCGGGAGGACCTCGCCGCGCGGGACGGCGTGCTGGTCGCGTTCTCCGGCGGCGTCGACTCGAGTGTCGTCGCCGCGATCGCCCACGACGCCCTCGGCGACGACGCCGTCGCCTGCACTGCGAAGTCAGAGACCCTGCCGGCCGAGGAACTCGAGGACGCCACGCGCGTCGCCGAGGAGATCGGCATCCGTCACGAGATCGTGGAGTTCTCCGAACTCGACAGCCAGGAGTTCATCCAGAACGACGACATGCGCTGCTATCACTGCCGGTCGATGCGCCTGGGCGCGATGTACGACCGCGCGATGGAACTGGGCATCGACGTGGTGTGTGACGGCACCAACGCCTCCGACGTCGGCGAGGGCCACCGCCCCGGCCTGCGCGCCGTCGAAGAACTCGACGCCTACTCGCCGCTGCTGGAACACGACGTCGAGAAGGCCGAGGTGCGGGAGATCGCCCGCGAGTACGACCTCTCGGTGGCCGACAAGCCCTCGATGGCCTGCCTCTCCTCGCGCATCCCGACGGGACTCGAAGTGACCGAAGAACGCCTCTCCCGGGTCGAGAAGGCCGAGCGCCTCCTGCGGACCTGGGGCTTCGAGCAGTTCCGGGTCCGCGACCACGACGGCCTGGCCCGCATCGAGGTCGGCGAGGCGGAACTGGAGACGGCGCTGGACCCCGACTTCGTCCGCGCGGCGCGGGACCACATCGAGGACTGCGGGTTCGACCACGTGACCCTGGACCTCCACGGCTACCAGACCGGCAGCGTCAGCCCGGAGAGCGAGGACGACGAGCCCGTCGTCGCGGACGTCTTCGACGCCGAGTACCCGAGCGCCGAGTGAGTGCGGGCTGGCGACGGCGCTGGACGGCTACCAGTCGACCGTCTCGCGCCAGTCGGTCTGTTCCTCGGCGACGAGCGTCGCGTCGTCGCCGTCGAGGCTGATCTCGGTGACGGCGCAGTTGTCGTGTGAGTGAGCGGTGAGTGTCGCCGACCGATCGCGGTCGGTCAGGTCGGCCAGGAGCACCTTGATCACGCCGCCGTGGGTGACGACCAGCGTCGTCTCGCCGGGGTCGGTCGCCGTCTGCACCGCGTCCCAGGCCGACGCGACGCGGTCGCAGAACGCCGCGACGGACTCGCCGTGGGCGGGGTCGGCCGAGAGCGACGAGACGCTGTCGTCCGGGTCGTGCTCGGGGTAGCGCTCGAACAGTTCCTCGACCAGGAAGCCCTGGTAGACGCCGAACCCGCGCTCGCGCAGGGCGGCGTCGAAGGAGGGAGTGGGCAGGTCGCCGGCCGCCGCGTCGCGCAGGTGGGCCGTGGTCTGCCGGGTTCGCTCGCTGTCCGAGGCGAGAACCCGGTCGACGTCGTAGGCGTCGGCGACCCACGCCCCCATCGCACTGGCCTCGCGCCGGCCGCGGTCGGTCAGACCGGTGGCGGCCCACCCCTGGATGCGCCCCTCGCGGTTCCAGGGCGTCTCGCCGTGCCGGGTGAGCAGCACCCGTCTCATGACTCACTCGCGCTTCGAGCCCGCCGGTGGGCGACGAACAGGCTCACCTCGAAGAGTGCGATGAGCGCGGCCGCGAGGGCGGTGGCGGCGGTCGGTTCGAGGCTGACCTGGTTCACCAGGCGGAACAGCGTCGGGTCGGGACTGGCCAGGTAGCCGGCGACGATGCCCACCGCCCAGACGGGGAGTCGGGCGCGTCTGAAGGCCCGCCAGGCCCGGACGCTGCCGTAGTAGTTCTTGTTCAGGTACGCCAACAGCTCGAAGGCGACGATGATGCTCCCACCCAACAGCATCGGCGTCGCGTTCCCCAGCCCGATCGACGCCAGCGACTCGGTGACCACCGGCGGGAGCCGGGTGTAGTAGCCGGTCGGCACCGGGGCGGGGCTGAGGACGTAGCCGGCGAGGAGCGCGGCAAGCCAGACGAACGGCCGGCGGGCCGCGGCCTCCTCGGGCGTCGGGACGGGCGAGGCGTCGCCGGTCCAGCGCAGCAGCAGGAGGGTCCCCTCGAACAGCGTTATCATCGTCACGGCGACCATCAGCGGCGCCATCCCGGTCGGGTCGGGGCTGAAGACGAAGGCGATGGCGGCGAAGGCGCCCCAGAAGTACAGCCGGCGGTCCTGGAGCCACTGGCGGGTCGTGACGCCCATCATGATGGCGAGCATCACGAACAGCGGGATCTGGAAGATGAGCGCGAAAAAGCCCAGCATCAGGATGATGAGGTTGAAGGTATCGCCCAGGCCAAAGGCGAGGTCGGCGGCCCGGTCCGAGTAGGTGATGAAATAATCGAACATCGCCCGCAGGACGGCGAAGTACGCGAAGCCGACGCCGATGGCCGCGAGCACGAGACTCGTCGGCACGGCGGCGAGGTAGTAGCGCCGCTCGCGGGGGTAGAGCCCGGGGCGCATGAACAGGTACGTCTGGTAGACGAAGACGGGGAGCGCGGCGATGAGGCCCACGAGCGAGGCGACCTTCAGGCGCGCGAGGATGAGCGCGAGCGGGCTGTAGACGTGCGGACAGTCGGGTCCGGCCGCCGAAACGGTGTCCGTGCCGCCGACGGCGAAGGAACCGCAGGCCTCCGCCGGGCCGTCGAGAAAGGAGAACCACAGGAACTGGATGAGTTCGTCGGAGGCCGGCAGGGCGATGATGGTGACGGCGGCCATCACGCCGACGACGGCGAACAGTCGGAGCGCCATCTCCTCGACGTGGTCGGCCAGCGGCATCTCCTCGTCGTCCGGCGCGCCCTGGTCGACCATCTCGTCGACGTCGTAGTCGTGCTCCGGCGGCGACGGGGCACCGCCGGCGTCGCCGACACCCGTCGGCTGGGGAATGCCCCAGTCGGTCGGGATGTCGGCCGGAATCGCGGCGGTTATCTTGCTCGGGTCGCGCTCGAACAGCGGCGGCTGCTGCTTGACGAGCAACCCGTGGGGGTCCGAGACAGTCCGGTACTCCGTCACGTCGGTCCCGTCGGCGTCCGTGTCAGCCCCGTCGTCAGCGTCGGCGTCTGCCGCTGCAGCCCCGGACTCGGCTCCGCCGTCGCCGTCGGTGTCGGACTCGTCGGCGTCGGCGACGTCCTCGTCCGAGAGTACCGGGTCCCGGGGGCCGTGTTCCTCGGGCCGGCGCACCGGCTCGGACAGGCCGTAGTCCTCGTCGTAGTCCCCGGAACGCTCGGACGACTGGTCGTCGCCCCCCTCCGCTGGCTGGGGCGAGGGCTCCTCGGCCCCGCCATCCGAGGGGGGCGTCGAACCATCACCCCCGTGGTCCTCGCGTGGTGGGCTCGCGTCGTCGTCCGCGTTCCCGTCGGGCATCTGTCCCGGGCTTGGCGGTTCGTCGTTGTAAACTTTCTTTTCGCAGTCGTCCCGCCGCGGCACGGAACGAGGGTGGGACGGCGCCACGCTCGCGCGTCGGTCCGGCCGGCGACGACCCCGCTCGCGGGCGTCTCACGAACGCTGTCGAGCGGCCGTCGACGTCCACGGGATGGACAAATTGATAACGCCGAATAGACTACCTTCAGAGAACATGGCGAGCGCGCTCGACGAGGACACCGTCAGGACGGTCCAGAACGGCCGTGCCACGCTGGGGGCGATGCTCCGCAGCGCACAGACGCACCTCCAGAAGGTGTTTATCGTCTTCGTCGTCGGCATGATCGGGACCATCATGGCCCTGCAGTACGGCGTCTGGGACCGCCTCCGGGCCGACCTCCTGTACTCGCAGATGGACCTGACGACCCGGGAGGCGACCAGCATCGTCGCCGTCACGCCGTTCGACGTCATCCTGTTGCAGGTGAAGATCGGGGCCGTCATCGGCATCCTCATGTCGCTCCCGCTGCTGATCTACTTTGGTCGGGACGGCCTCCGCGAACGGGGGTGGTGGCCCGCCGACAGGATTCCGCTCTGGAAGGGGGTGACCTTCTCGGTCATCAGTCTGGCGCTCTTCTTCGGCGGCGTCGCCTACGCCTACGAGCTGTTCTTCCCCCTGATGTTCGACTTCCTGGCCGGCGACGCGTTCAAGGCCGGATTCACCCCGCAGTACTCCATCGTCAAGTGGTTCCAGTTCGTCTTCATGCTGGCCGTCTCCTTCGGCCTGGCGGCCCAGCTCCCGCTGGTGATGACCGTCCTCTCCTATACCGAGATCGTCCCCTACGAGACCTTCCGCGACAAGTGGCGCCTCTCGGTGCTGGGCATCTTCGCCTTCGGTGCCCTGTTCTCGCCGCCGGACCCGTTCACGCAGATCATGTGGGCGGCCCCGCTGTGTGGCCTCTATGTCATCAGCCTCGCGCTGGCGAAGCTGGCGATGCTCGTCCGCCGGTCCAGCGACCTGGTGAGCACGCGTGGCGTGGCACGCCAGCACTGGAACACCGTGCTCGGCGGCGCCGTCGTCTCGGGCGGTGCGGTCTACTACCTGCTCGCGACCCCCGCCTTCCAGTACGTCCGGGCGGTCGAAGGGGTCGCCGCGCAGTACTCCTCGCGGCTCACCGGCAACGTCCAGCCCCCGCAGCTGCTCGGCCTCTCGGTCGAGGGGACGGCGCTCCTGCTGGCCGCGCTCGTCGGCCTGGTCGGAGCCGTCGTGGTCCTCTACTACCACGTGCTGGGCGCGCTCGCGGCCAACGCCGGCAGGGGGCCCGTCGGCGACCCGGCGGCCATCGACATCGACGAGCTGAACGCGTCCGCGGTGGAAGTCGCGCCCCCCGAGGTCTTCGAGGAGATGACCGAGGAGGAGGCGCTGGCACACGCGGACACGGCCCTCTCGGCCGGCGACCGGGACAAGGCCCAGATGGTCCTCGACCGCTGGGATATGGCCCACGAGGACGACGGCGAGGGCGGCGAGGGCGCCGACGGCGCCATCGAGGGCACAGAGGAGGACACGGACGTCCTCACCTCGACGACCGCCGGCGTGTTCAACGCCTTCACAGAGGACGAGACCACCGAGGACGACGTCGGCGGCTACTACTACGACATCCGCTTCATCTTGGACTCGATTGCCTCCAAGGCGTTCTGGATCCTGGGTATCTTCGGTGCCGTCCTGGCCGGGGCCTTCCTCTTTCTCTACCAGGGCGGTATCGGCGAGATACAGCGGACCTTCGTCAGCCGGCTCCCCCCGGAGATGGCCGAGGAGGTCAACATCGTCACGCTCCACCCCGTCGAGCACCTCGTCTTCATCGTGAAGTTCTCGACCATCCTGGGGGCCGTCTCCGTGATTCCCCTCGTCCTCTACTTCGCCTGGCCGGCGCTTCGCGAACGGGGCTTCGTGGTCGGGAACCGCAACGTCCTGCTCGTCTGGGGCGGGACGGTCTTTGCCGCGCTCGTGGGCGGCAGTCTCGTGGGATTTCTCTACGTCGCCCCGATGACCATCTCGGCCATCGCCTACGACCAGCTGCAGGCCAACATGGTCATCTCCTACCGCGTGAGCGACTTCGGGTGGCTCGTGTTCTTCCTGACCATCGGTATCGGTCTGCTGGCGGAGATCCCGGTGACGATGTTCCTGTTCCACCGGGGGGGCATCATCCCCTTCGAATTGATGTACCGGCGGTGGCGCGAGGTGGTCATCGGCATCGTCACCATCTCGGCTATCGTCTCGCCCAACGGTATCTTCACGATGTTCATCGTGGGCGTCCCCACCGCGCTGGCGTACCTGCTCGGCCTGGGCATCCTGTGGGTGTACACGCTCGGGGGCCGGCGGACGACCGAGCGGCGGAGCGAACCCGCCGACTGACGCCGCCCGTCGGCGGTACGCGGTCCGGTGTCGACCCGTCGGTCAGCCACCGGCCACACGGCCCCACGGACCAGACAGCGGTCTGATACGACCGGATTCGGGCCCGAGAGCCGCGGGAACGCTGGACTATTATATTACCGGAAGAATACCTACGTGATATGCCAAAGATCAGCGTCGAGGTCCCCGCGGAACTGCTCGACGACCTCGACGAACACGTCGGGGCGGACGGAAAGTTCGTCAACCGGAGCGAGGCGATACGGGCGTCCATCAGGAAGACGCTCGACCAGCTCGACGACATCGACCAGCGACAGGGGCGGCTCGACGATGAGCGGTGACTGGGAGGGCGGCTTCCGGGTCGGCCTCGTCGCGCTCTTTGTCACCTCGCTGGTCGTCGCCCAGGTGACCGCCTCGAAGCTGCTCGCCGTCGGCCTGCCGTTCGCGCTCCCCCTCGCCGGCGAGACGCTCGTGTTGCCGGGCGCGGCGCTGGCGTACGCGCTGACCTTCTTTGCCTCCGACTGCTACGCCGAACTGTACGGCCGGCGGGCGGCGACGGTGGTCGTCAACGTCGGCTTCCTGATGAACTTCGTCCTGCTGGCGCTGGTCTGGAGCACCATCCTCGCGCCCGGCCTGCCGGCGGCGGCCCAGCCCGTCGACCCCGCGGCGTTCCGGAACGTACTGTCGGCCAGCACCGGCATCGTCGTCGCCAGCCTCGCCGCCTACGTCGTCAGCCAGAACTGGGACGTCTTCGTCTTCCACCGCATCCGCGAGTACACCGACGGCGACCACCTCTGGCTGCGCAACCTCGGTTCCACCGCGTCGAGCCAGCTGCTCGATACGGTCATCTTCATCGGCGTCGGCTTCGTCGTCTTCCAGGGCGTCTCGCTGGGCGCGGCGCTGTCGCTCGTCGTCGGCCAGTATCTCCTGAAACTGCTCATCGCCCTGCTCGATACGCCGCTGGTCTACGCCGTCGTCAGACTCGCACGCGGCCGGCAGGAAGAGCCCGCCACACCGGCGGTCCAGTGATTCACTCGACGGGTTCTGCGAACGCGTACCGCGGTTTCACGTCGTCGACGCGCACCGCGAGCGTCTCGCCGTCCGCAGCGCCGCTGACGAAGACGGTGAAGTTCTCCACCTTCGCGATGCCGTCGCCCTCCGCGCCGACGTCCTCGATCGTCACCTCGACGACGTCGCCCTCGCGGACGGGTGCAGTCAGGCGGTTCTTCGCGACGAGGTACAGCTCCGAGGAGGAATCCCGCGAGGCGTCGGGGCGGACCTCGCGGACGTACTCGAACTCCGGTTCGATGTCCGCGATGAGGTCCTTGAGGTCCTGACCGTCGAAGACCTTCGCACAGAAGTCGCCCTCGGCGGCGAGCAGGTCGGTCGCGACCTCGAGGGCCTGCCGGACGAGGTGGACCGAGCGGGCGTGGTCGAGGTCGTACTCGCCGGTCATGTTCGGTGCCATGTCCGACAGCACCACGTCGACGGGGCCACCGAGCGTGTCGTCGTCCGCGGCGCCCAGGACCTCGCGAATCTCGGCTTTCGTACTTTCCTCGGTCATGTCCCCGCGGACGTAGTGGACCGCGGGCTCGGGGTCCTCGAGGGGGTCGATGCGTTGGCGGTCGACGCCGACGACGGTCCCTCGCTCGCCGACCCCTTCGGCGGCGACCTGCAGCCAGCCGCCGGGGGCCGCCCCCAGGTCGACGACGGTCCGGCCCTCGCCGAGCAGCCCGGCCGTCTCGTCGAGCTGCTTGAGCTTGTACGCCGACCGGGCGCGATACCCTTCCTGCTTGGCCCGGTTGTAGTAGTCGTCTTTCCCACTCATTTCCCCCGGGTAGTCCGCCGACGTGGTTATGGGTGTTGTTTTGGCGGGAGCGACCAGTCCCGGGTGTTCCGGGCTCTCGGTCGCATCTCCGTGTACGTTCACGCGTGGCTCGCGGCTCGCTCGTGCCCTCGCTCGCCGCTCGCTCGCTGCGCGGGTCTCGGTCGCATCTCCGTGTACGTTCACGCGTGGCTCGCGGCTCGCTCGTGCCCTCGCTCGCCGCTCGCTCGCTGCGCGGGTCTCGGTCGCATCTCCGTGTACGTTCACGCGTGGCTCGCGGCTCGCTCGTGCCCTCGCTCGCCGCTCGCTCGCTGCGCGGGTCTCGGTCGCGTTGCTCCCTCGAACCGCGCGTGCGCGCGATTTCAATGAGGGACTTTTTAACGGATGGGGGCGTAGCCCGGCCCAAGATGTTCAACGCCATCGTGAGCGCGGACACGCTCCAGGCGGCTCTCGACTCGGTGAGCGTGCTGGTGGACGAGTGCAAGATCCACCTGGAAGAAGACGGGATGGAGATTCGGGCGGTCGACCCCGCCAACGTGGGCATGGTGGACCTGCGTCTCGAGGCGGCGGCCTTCGAGTCCTACGAGACCGACGGCGGCCTCATCGGCGTCAACCTCTCGCGACTGGAGGACATCGCCGGCATGGCCGACGCCGGACAGGTCATCCACCTCGAACTCGACGAGAAGACGCGCAAGCTCCACATCGCCATCGACGGCCTGGAGTACACGCTGGCGCTCATCGACCCGGACTCCATCCGCCAGGAGCCGGACCTGCCGGATCTGGATCTGGCGGCACACATCGTCATCGAGGGCAAGGACATCAACCGCGCCGTGAAGGCCGCCGACATGGTCTCGGACCACATCGCGCTGGGCGTCGACACCGTCGAGGAGCTGTTCTACGTCGACGCCGAGGGCGACACCGACGACGTCCACCTCGAACTCACGGAAGACGACCTCATCGACCTCACGCCGGGGGAGGCCCACTCCCTGTTCTCGCTGGACTACCTCAAGAACATGAACAAGGCCATCCCGAAGGACGCGGAGGTCGAGATGGAGCTGGGCGAGGAGTTCCCCGTCAAGATGCACTTCAACTTCGCCGAGGGGCAGGGCCGGGTCACCTACATGCTCGCCCCGCGCATCCAGAGCGAGTAGACGGCCACCGATGGGCGTGACGCCACCGGGCGGGACGGGCGACCCCGAAGTCTGTCGAATCGACGACCGGCAGGTCGCCTACGAGACGGCCGGCGACCCGACCGGACGACCCGTCCTCTTCTGTCACGGTACGCCGGGGTCGCGCCTGCTGGTTCGCCTGCTCGGGGCCCCTGCCGCGGACCGCGGACTCCGTCTCGTCGCGCCCGACCGACCGGGAATCGGCGCCTCCGACCCGGTGGACGGTGGCATCGAGACCTGGACGGACGACGTGCGGGCGCTCTTCGCACACCTCGGTGTCGACGGTGCCGAGGTCCTCGGGTTCTCCGGCGGCGCGCCCTACGCCCTCGCCTGCCACCGGCTGTCGGCGGTCGACCGCGTGACGCTGGCGGGTGGCGTCGGCCCGCCCGCCGTCGGCGACGTGGCCCGGACACAGCGCGTGCTGGGCCACGTCGCCGGGACGGTGCCCTGGGTGCTCGGCCCGCTACTCCGCCTGCAACGGCTGGTTCTCGACCGCCGCGACCCGGCGGCAGCCCTGGACTTCGTCGCGAAGCGCGCGCCCGGCCACCCGACGCTCACCGACGCGGACGTCGCCAGGCTGGTCAAGGCGGACCTGCTGGCAGCCACGGCCCAGGGCCCGGCGACGCTGGTCGAGTCGCTGGCGACGCTCGGGCGGCCGTGGCCGTTCGACCTCGGCGACGTCGACGTGCCGGTCACCGTCGTTCAGGGTCGACGCGACGGGAACGTCTCGCCGGAGACCGGTCCGGCGCTCGTCGAGCAGATCCCCGACGCCACGCACCGGCCTGTCGACGCGGACCACCTGGGGTCGCTGCTGGCGAGCGTCGAGTACCTCCGTGCCAGTCCGACGCACGTCTGACGTAGCGTTTTGTGGGTCGGCGACAAACCCGGTCCCATGGAGAACCTCGGGGACGCCTACGGTGGCCGCCGGTGGACGGGACGCGACCCCCGGAGAGTCGTCGCCGGCGTCGGCCTCTCCGTCGCGGGCGCGCTGGCGGTCGTCCTCGCGATACTGCTCGCCACCACGCCGCTCGCCGACGTCTTCGGGGCGACGGACATCCGCGCCGCCGAGAAACTCGCCGGGACGGTCGGCGGCCTCGGCATCCCCGCGATGTTCCTCGGTGTCGTCGCCGTCCTGCCGTCGAGTCGCCGCGAGCAGGGCGGCGTCATCGCCGGAGCGGCCCTCTGTCTGGGGGGTCTCGCACTGTTCCAGGTGGCCTACCCGTACGACTGGACGACCGGCCCGCAGACGCTCGCCTTCGAGACAGCGATTTTGTACTTCCTGGGGGCCTGCGTGGCGTTCTGGTTCGTCTTCACCGCCATGGCGAGCTTCCGCCGGCGCAACGACCCCCAGGGGACAGTCAGGCTCGAACTCACCCACAAGGGCGAGTCAAAGACCGTCCAGGTCTCGCCGGAGGAGTACCGGCGCTACACGAACGCGGTCCGCAGCGACGGCGGCGAGACAGAACGGGTCATCGAGGAACTGGAGTCGCGCTTCGAGGACTAGTCGTCTGACTGGGACGGGCCCCTGGACTTGTTTTTCGCGGTGTCGGCGTTCGCTGCGTCGTCTCCCTCCGTTTCGGTCACGGTCGTCGTCGCGTCGGCGTCCGTCCCGGTCTCGCCGGCCGCGGACGAGGATGCGGACGCGGTCGACTCGACCTCTTCGATCTCCACGTCCTTTCCGGCGACCCCGCTCTCGCTGATGACCGGCAGGAGGTTGTAGCCGTTGGGCCCCTTCTTGACGACGTTGATGTCGAAGACGAACTCGACGGGCGCCTCGGCCGTGACCTCGAAGGGCTTGGTTATCTGCAGTTTCTCGCTAGGGACCTTCACCGGGACCGTCTCGCCGTCGACGACGCCCTCGACGGCCGCGACGGAGAGTTCGACCTTGGCGTAGCGGCCGGTCTCCAGTTCCCCGTCGAGCACACCGATGGCCTTGGCGCCGACCACTTCGGTCAGATCCACGGTCGGGCTATCGAGGTCGAAGGTCTGGAAGCCCGCCTCGTCGGCGGATTCTCCCTCGGTCTCGGTCGTCGCGGTCTCCGTCGTCGTCTCTTCGGTTTCAGTTTCGGGCGCCTCCGTCTCCGGGGCCTCCGTCGCCGTGGTCGCGCTATCGACCTCGTCGTCTTCGTCCGATTGCACCCGGAAGACGCGGGCGCTGTCGAATGTCACGTCCAGGGAGTCGAAGTCACCGATGTCGGCCGGCCGGTCGCTGATGAGGAGTCGGAAGGTGCCCGTCGACGCGGCGGCCCCGCCGTCGGACTCGGTGCTCGACGTGCCGTCGCCCGAGCCGCCGTCGCTTGCGGCCCCGTCGCCGCTCGAACCGCCGCACCCGGCGACGAGCGTCGCACCGATCGCCGTCGTCGTACCGAGGAACTTGCGTCTGTCCATGTGTATCCCACCGGCGCTGTGTTTCATATACGTGCCAGTTCGTTTTCCGTTTTACTGTCACTTGAACGGTGTAAACGCTGGACCTGAACGGTTTTACGGCTGAGGGACGACCACCACACAATGGCAAACTCCAACGCGAAGGGCGACCGCCGCGAGCGCGAGCTGGTCAACGCGCTCGACGCGGCGGGCTTCGCGGTGATGCGCGCGCCGGCGAGCGGCAGCGCCACCGAACGGGAACTCCCGGACGTGCTGACCGGCGACGGCGAGAACTTCTACGCCATCGAGGCGAAATCCAGCGCCGGCGACCCCATCTATCTCACCGGCGAGGAGGTCGAGGCGCTCCTCTTTTTCGCGCGCAACTTCGGCGCGAAACCGCGCATCGGGGTGCGCTTCGACCGGGAGGACTGGTTCTTCTTCCACCCCGGCGACCTCTACACGACCGACGGGGGCAACTACCGGGTCAAGAAGGAGACGGCGCTGGCCGAGGGGACGGACTTCGAGGAGTTCGTCGGCCACTCCGAGAAGGTGACCCTGGACGAGGTGGGCGAGGACGGCCCCGACCAGGCGGTGCTGGACGTCCTCTCGGCGTTCGAGCGGGGCGACCTCTCGAAGGACGAGGCGGCGGAGATGTTAGAGTAGGGAGACGCCGAGCGAAGCGAGGGGGCGCGAACCGGAGCGGCGATCGCCGAAGACTACCCCACGAGCACCGCGTCGTCGGCCCGGCGGAGTCGGGAGTGCGGGAACGCGTAGCGCCGGGGGTCGTCACGACGCGCCGCATCGGCCAGGTAGACCGCCTCGACGACGACGTCGTCGGTCGGATAGCCGTCGTTGGTCTCGAACTCGGCGACCGTCTTGTCCGCGGCCGCGACGACGAACTCGTCGGCGCGTTCGGCCGAGACGCCGACGACGACCAGGCGGTTGCCGGTCTCCCGGTCGAGGACGACGTCGCCGGGCGTGAGTCGGCAGGCCCGACAGAGGTGCGGTTCGGCGGCGTCCGCCGGGACGACGGTGACGGTACCACAGGCGTCACAGCGGGCCCGCTGCTTGCCAGGCGGCGCGACGCGACGGGCCGTAATCTCGATGGCGACGCGGCGCAGGTGCTTGCAGTGCTCGCCGCGAATCCGGTGGTCCGGACAGGTACAGGTTCGCTCGGTCAAATCGACCAGGTAGGCGTGGCCACTGTCGGTGCTGACGGCGTAGGTGCCGTCCTCGCGTTGCCGAACGGCCATGCGCTCGACCCAGGCGCGGGCCGCACGGGCGTCCATGTCTCGGAGGTCCGGTGCGAGTGCAGTCGGCCCCCGGTCGTCGGTGGGTTCGATGAGTGTCATGCGTGGCGGACACGACTGTGTTCGTCGGTGTGTCCAGTTGAAACGTAGGTGCTCGAGGAACCTAAATCGCTCGGCACCCCGCAGTCTGGGGGCCCGGAACTGGCGCTTCGACACCCTTTTTGCCGGGCCGGTGAAACCGCGCCGTATGGATATCGAGCGGGAGACTGTGTTGCAGATCGTGGTCGCGACGATCGGCGTGCTCGTCTTCGTCGCCGCAGCGGTCTACGTGGCCTCGACCTACACGGTCGACGGGGCCCTCACGGCCCAGGGCGGCGTCGCTATCGTCGGCGCCATCGGCGTGTTCCTTCTCGTCATGCTGGCCGCCGGTCTGTGGCTCGAACGCCAGGACTTCTAGGCGTCCGCTTCCGTGTCGCCGTCGTCGTCCTGCTCCCGCCAGTCGACCAGTTCGTCCTCGTCGCTGTCGTCCAGTTTCTTCTCGTAGTAGGCCATCGGGTGCGAGATGGTCGCACAGAGCTCGTCCTTGTTGACGCAGTCACCGTAGGACTGCATGGTCGAACAGGCCGGCGTCGAGTACTCCGTCGGACTCGTGTCCCCGCGGATGTGGTCGACCTGGTAGCGGGTCGCCTCCTCGCCGAACCCGGGGTTGACCTGGAAGAGGTCGACGATCTCGTCGGTGGTCATCCCGATGCCCGTGAGGAACGCTGCGATAGCAAAGCGCGAGTGATGTTCGAGGTGGGCACCCTTCTGGACCTGGTCCAGCAGGTGCTGCATGCACGGCGGGAACAGTTCGGGCACGACGGTGTCGATCTCGCGGGTCAAATCGAGGTCCGCGAGCACCTCCCGGAGGTGCTCGACCTCCGCGTCTAACTCGTCGGCGATGGCGTCCGGAACGTCGAACGGTAACCCGTCTTCGACGCGGTGGCGGATGGCCTGCTTCAACAGGACGTGGAGGTCCTCGGCCGGCACGCGGACCTGACCGGCCGAAAGCGGCCGGTTGACCAGCCGCCAGCGGTCCCCGCGCTGGTCGGCCGCCAGGTCGAGATACGCACCGACGTCGACGCGGTAGCCCGCCTCGGCCTCGTGGACCGACCCGACGAGGTTGAACTCGGCCAGCAGGTCCGCGAGCGAGACCCGCTCGGCCTGGGTGGACTTGAACTCCGTCGTCGCCTCGAACTCCGCACCGAAGCGCTCGCGGGCCGTCTCGGCCTCCGCCCGGGCGTACTTGCGGGTACAGACGTGCTCGTCGACGAGCGAGACCAGGACCCGCGCGACCGGGTACGAGAGGAGTTCGACCCGGGTCCGGCGATGGGGGTCGCCGACCGTCCCGTCCGTGATGGCGTGTTCGACCCGCTCCACGGCCCGCTGGGTGACCGCCTCGTTGGTCGCGACGACCTCCCCCAGGTCGACCGCGGCGGCCTCGACGGCGTCGCGTGCGGCCTGGAGGAACGGGTACCGTGCGTGGAGCGGCTGCATCGACTCGGTGTTGCGGGCGGTGGCGAATAAAATTGCCGTCCTGACGGGGCCGGAGCGGTCAGCGGTGAGCCGACACCCCCGCCACTCCGGCGAAGTAGACAGCGGCCTGGGTACCGGGTCCGAGTTCCGCGAACGACGCGTCGCCGCACCGGCTGCACTGGTCGGGCTGCTCGACGTCCGCGGACGCGGTCCCACGGCCCTGGCACGTGAAGAAGCGGAGAGCCAACACGAGACCGGATTAGGGGCGACGGGTCAAATCTGCATCGGGCCGTGACCGACGGGCTCGTTCGTTACCCCCGGGTCGGACGGGCACCACAGTGCTCACTCGCTTCGCTCCCCGCTCGCATCTTGGAGGGTCCACACTCCGTTCGGAACCTCCCTACGTCCCGTGCTGCCAGGAGTCCAGATACTCGTCCTGGGTCTCGGTCAACGAGTCGAAGGCGACGCCCTCGGCCGCCAGTTTGATCTCGGCGACCTCCTTGTCCAGCCGATCGGGGACGTCGTGGACGCCGGCGTCGTACGCGTCGCCGTTCTCGACCAGCTCACGCACACAGACGGCCTGGATGCCAAAGGACTGGTCCATCACCTCGACCGGATGCCCCAGCGCGATGGGCGTCGCCAGGTTCACCAGCCGACCCTCGGCCAGCACGTTCAGGCGGCGGCCGTCTTCCATCTCGTAGGCCCGGACGCCCTCGCGGGCCTCGTAGGTGTCGACGGCGAGGTCACCGAGTGCGTCGAGGTCGATTTCGACGTCGAAGTGGCCGGCGTTGGCCAGCAGGACCCCGTCCTGCATGGCCTCGAAGTGCTCGCGGACGACGACGTCGCGGTTGCCGGTCGTCGTGATGAACACGTCGCCCTCCTCTGCGGCCTCGGCCATCGGCATGACGTCGTAGCCCTCCATGTGGGCCTCCAGCGCGCGGCGGGGTTCGACCTCCGTGACGACGACGTCGGCGTTCTGCCCGCTGGCCTTCTTCGCGACGCCCTTGCCGCAGTGGCCGTAGCCAGCGACGACGACAGTCTTGCCGGCCCACGAGAGGTTCGTCGTCATCGCGATGCTCGCGAGCGAGGACTCGCCGGTGCCGTGGACGTTGTCGAACAGCCGTTTCATCGGCGTGTCGTTGACGGCAAAGACCGGATACCGGAGCTCGCCGTCCTCGTCCATCGCGCGCAGGCGGTGGACGCCCGTCGTGGTCTCCTCGGCCCCGCCGACGATGGTGTCGATGAGTTCGGGGTAGTCCTCGTGGATGGCAGCGACGAGGTCCATCCCGTCGTCGACGGTGATGGTCGGCTCGTGACCGATGACGGCCTCGATAGCGTCGTAGTACCCCTCGTCGTCGACGCCGCGCTCGGCGTAGGAGGTGACGCCGTCGACGGCGTCGAGCGCGGCGCTCACGTCGTCGTGGGTGCTGAGCGGGTTACAGCCGGTGATAGCGACCTCCGCGCCGCCGGCGGCCAGCAGTTCCGCGAGAACCGCCGTCTTGGCCTCGACGTGCATCGCCATCCCGATGATCTCGCCGGCGAAGGGCCGAGTCGCCTCGAAGTCCTCGCGCAACGCGCCACAGATCGGCATGTGCTGGGCCGCCCAGTCCATCTTCCGCCGGCCGGACTCGCGGGCAGGCGCGACGTCTGCCAGTCGCTCCGAAATGGGTGAGGTCATACCGGGAGAGAGGGACAGAACGCCTAAAACGCTACCGAAGCGGTATCAGCGGCCGTTGCCGTTCGCGTGATCCGGCGGGCCGCTCTCGCCGTCGTCATCGTCGTCTTCGGTCTCCGCGTCGTCAGTTTCGGCCTCCCCGTCTTCGGTCTCCGCGTCTTCAGTCTCGGTCTCCTCCTCGTCGGTCTCCACGTCCTCGGACTCGACCGTCTCATCGTCCGCCGCGTCGGGACCCGTATCCTCGGGCGGGCCCTGGGTCTTTGCCTCGTCGTTGCCGCGGTCCTCGGGTGGGCCCTGCTCGCCCTGTGCGTTTGCCTTGTCCTCGGGCGGTCCCGCGTGGTCGGGCGCGTTACCAGGGTTGTTCTGGGTCGCGAACGTCGCGACCTGGAATCCGATGCCGCCCTCGAGGCCGGACTGGCCGAGCAGGTCGTGGACGAATCCGGAGACGCTCATCCCGAAGGACTGGTCCGCCTCGGTGGTCAGCGTCGTCGTCGTGCTCGCGGTCCCGCTGTCGGTGGTCGCAGTCACCTCGACTTCGACGTCGAAGTTGGGCTCCGGCAGGTCGACCGTGCCGTCCTCGCCGGTCGTGTAGTCACCCTCGCCGATGTAGATGTTGCCGTCGGTCGCTTCGACGGTGACGTCTGCACCCTCGACGGGCTCGCCGTCGTCGGTGACTGTCACCGTCGCGCCGTCGTTCCCGGCCTGGGCGACGGAGACGACGACTCCGTCGTTGCCGGCGGTCGTGGCGTCGGTGCCTGCCGTCGTGTCGTTGCCCGTGGCCGCCATCGCCGTGGCCGCACCGGGCCCGAACGCGAACAGAAGCAACCCGACGGTCGAGATCAGTGCAAACAGTTTGGTATCCATCTCGTCTCTATCGTCGGTCGTACTGGGATTAAACCCCCAATCTCGTTCAGTCAGTTCACCGACATCCCACGTCGGCACAGACGGACAGAGAGCCGAAAAGAGCGTTCAAGAACGTCCCTGAGAGTTTATTTCTCACTCATTCGCTCGCGTTACGAGTGCCGTCGCGTGCTCGCTTGCCCGCTCCCTGACGGCCGGTTCGTCGAAGACCCGAACCTCGCTATCACGCATGAGAACGGCGCCGTCACACACCGTGTGGCGGACGTCCCCGCCGCGAGCGGCGTACGCGAGGTGCGAAACGAGGTCGTGACCGGGCGTGAGATGCGGGGACTGGAGGTCCAGCACCGCGAGGTCGGCGTTCCGGCCGGGTTCGAGTCGGCCGCTGTCGAATCCGAGCAGGTCCGCGCCGTTTGCCGTCGCCATCTCGACCACGGTGGCGGCGTCGACGGCGCTCGCGTCGTCGGCGGCGAGTTTCCCGACCATCGCGGCGTCGCGCATCTCGCCGAACATGTCGAGGTCGTTGTTCGAGGCCGGGCCGTCGGTGCCGAGGCCGACGGTGACGCCCGCGTCGAGCAGGTCCTGGACCGGGGCCATCCCGCTGGCCAGCTTCATGTTCGACGCCGGGCAGTGGACTGCGCCCGTACCGGTGTCGGCGAGCAGGTCGATCTCGCTCCCGTCGACGTGGACGCAGTGGGCGAGGAAGGTGTCGGGACCCAGCAGGCCGACGTCGTCGGCGTACGCGAGGGGGCGGACCCCGTGCTCGTCGACGATGGGGTCGACCTCGTCGGTCGTCTCGTTGGCGTGGAGGTGGATGCGCAGGTCGTCGGCGACGGCCTCGGGGACGTACTCGCGGAGGTACGCCTCGCCGACGGTCGTGAGGCTGTGAGGCTGGAACGTGGTCGTGATGCGCCCGCCGGCCGCGCCGTCGAGTCGGCGCGCCGTGGCGAGACTCTCCTGCATGTCGGCGTGGGCACCCTCGTCGTCCTTGGCGACGGTGACGGCGGTGAAACCCAGGACGGCGCGCATGCCGGCCTGCTCGACGGCCTCGGCGATCTCGTCGACGTGAAAGTACATGTCCGAGAGGGCCGTGGTCCCCGAGCGGATCATCTCGACGAGACCGAGTTCCGCGCCGACACGGACGTCCTCGGGGGTCAGTTCGGCCTCGACGGGCCAGATGTCCTCCTGGAGCCAGGCGTCGAGTGGCTTGTCGTCGGCGTAGCCCCGCAGGAGCGTCATCGCGACGTGGGTGTGGGCGTTCACGAGTCCCGGCACGACGAGGCCACCGCTGGCGTCGAGTTCGTCGTCGCCCGCGAGTGTCCCGGGGTCGTCGATGGCGGCGATGTCGCCGCTGTCCTGGTCGAGCAAGAGGTCCGCGCGCTCGACGGACAGGTCCGGCCGGAGCACCTGTCCGCCGCTGACGAGGAGGTCTGTCATGTGGCGGGCTTGGTGGGGGCCGCTCTTAGTTCGGCCGGGTCCGCAGCCGACAGTGCGACTGGCGCACACGTATCAGGTGTGAATTATCTATTCGCCGGGAGTACGTAGATAGCGATGAACCGCCTCGCCCTCTCGCTGGTCCTCGCGCTCGCGGTGGCGCTCGCGGGCTGTAGCGGGTTCGGCTCGCCCGCCGCCGAGACGCCGACCCCCGAGCCCCCGGCCCAGCCACCGGCCGGTACCGACACACAGACGCCACGCCCGCCCGACACCGCGACCCCGGACGGGGCGCGGACGCCCGACGCATTCACCCTGGTCGGCACCGTCCAGAGCGACGGCCCGTTCCACCTCACCGTCCACGCCGTCGCCCCGGAAAACACCGGGCTCCGCGTCTACTACGGGGACGACAGCAGTCGCACCTTCGCCGGGACGACGACGCCTGACACGTTGCCGGCGGGCGCGCTCGACGGGGCGACCGGCGTCGAACCGACGAGTCGGAGCGCGACGGTCTCGGTCGAGAGCCCCGATGGAACCGGGGGCGTGGCCTTCTCGCACCCCGGCGGCACGTCGACGGTGCTGTACTCGCTGTCCGACGCCGACGGGACGCTGCTCGCGACCCGACTCGTCGAGTGTGGGCCCGGGACGGTCAGCCGCCTGGACCTCGTGCTCGCCGACGGCCAGGTGGTCTCGTCGGGGTACCAGTGTCTGCCCTGACGCCGAGGGGAAAGACAGTTGCCCCGCGGGGTCCGACTGACGGTATGCGCATCGCCGTCCCCAACAAGGGCCGCTTGCACGACCCCGCCGAGAGCCTGCTCGAACGGGCCGGCCTCCACATCGTCGACGGGGCCGACCGACAGCTGTACGCCGACACCGTCGACCCGGACGTGACGGTACTGTACGCCCGCGCCGCCGACATCCCCGAGTACGTCTCCGACGGGGCCGCCGACGTGGGCATCACCGGCCTCGACCAGGTCACCGAGGCCGACACCGACAACCTCGAGGAACTGCTCGACCTCGAGTTCGGCGGCTGTCGCCTGGTGCTCGCCGCCCCCGAGGACGGCGACATCGAGACCGTCTACGACCTAGACGGGGGCACCGTCGCCACTGAGTTCCCGAACATCGCCCGGGACTACTTCGCCGAACTCGACGTCGACGTCGACATCGCCGAGGTGTCGGGCGCGACGGAACTGACGCCCCACGTCGACATCGCCGACGGCATCATCGACATCACGTCGACGGGCACGACGCTGCGGATGAACCGCCTGGCCATCATCGACGAGGTGCTTGAGTCGTCGGTCCGCCTGTTCGCCCGCGAGGACGTCGCCGACGACGAGAAGGTGCGGCAGGTCCGGATGGCGCTGCACTCGGTGCTCTCGGCGGAGGGCAAGCGCTACCTGATGATGAACGTCCCCGAGGACGCACTGGAGGACGTGAAAGACGTGCTCCCGGGGATGGGCGGGCCGACAGTGATGGACATCGCCGGCAAGGACGACGTGGCCGTCCACGCCGTGGTCGACGACAGCGACGTCTTCGAGACCATCAACGACCTCAAGGGGGTGGGCGCGAGCGACGTGCTGGTGACCGAGATCGAGCGGCTCGTGGAATAGGCCCTCGCGGGTACGAGAGGGAGCCGGCACGATGCGGTCGACTCCGGGAGAGGATGGGACAGGCCACCAGTCACGGTGGGCCATCGGCCACTCACTGGCGCTGGGACGCTGCGTCGAGTCACCGGAGAGCGCAGATTTGCGCGGTCTTTTATACCGCAGGACATCTTCTGGTATGGGTATGTGGCCTGTTGAAACGAACGGGGTGGACAGATGAGTGCGGACCGGGGTGTCGGGGACCAGTCGTCCCTCGCCGGGAGTGGGCTGACCACCGAGCCTGCAGTCGTCGAGTCACTCGCAGACGCCACACCCATCGGCCTCGTCGTCGTCGGACCGGACGCGACGGTCCAGTGGGTCGACGAGAGCGCGCGGCGATTTTTCGGACTCGAGAGCGAGGCGGGCGTCGGGACGGAACGGTCGCAGTTCCTCGACTCGTACGTGCTGCCGTGTCTCGACGCGCCGGAGGAGTTCCCCCGGTCGGAGACAGCAACCGGAGACGGGGTCGACTGTCACGTGCTGCCGGCAGCGAACCGCGCGGAGCGGTGGCTGCGATACGACAGTACCCCGATAGCGACGGGCGAACTCGAAGGCGGGCGGCTCGAACAGTACGTCGACGTGACCGGCGACCGGACCAGGGACCGTCTCGAACAGTACAGGAGTATCGTCGAGACGACCGAGGACGCCGTCTACGTCGTCGACGGAGCTACTGACGTGGAGTACGCGAACCCCGCCGCGCGGGAGCTGGCCGACTGTTCGCTGTCGGCGATGACCGGCCGGCCGCTCCACTCGTCGCTGGCGACACTGCTTCCGGACGCGGCGGCTCCCGACCGTCTCGAGCGCGCGCTGGAGACGGTCCTCGGAACGGACGGCGACAACGCCGTGACCATCGAATTCCAGGTGGAGCGGTCGACCGGCCGCCGGACCTACAGCTTCGAGTGCACACAGGTCGAGAGCGAGACGAGGGCGATCGTGACGGCCCGCGACGTATCTGCCCAGCGCCAGCGGGAACGCCGATACGAGACGCTGGTCGAGAACTTCCCCAACGGTGCCGTCACGCTCGTCGACGAGGAGCTTCGATACCAGCTGGCGGGTGGAAAACTGTTCGACGTGCTCGACGAAACGCCCCGGACGGTCACTGGAACGAAGGTCGGCGACGTCAGTGCAGGCGACCGGGACGTGTTCGTCGAGAGCTACCGGGCCGCCCTGGACGGCGAGCAGGTCACCGTCGAAACGGAGGTCGCAGGCCGTCTCCTCGTCCATCGAACCCTCCCGGTGTACGACGACGACGGTGTCGTTCGGACGGCAATCGGGATGACACAGGACGTCACCGACCGCAAACGCAGGGAGGAGGAGCTCCGATGGAAGAGCCGGGCGCTCGACGAGGCACCGGTCGGGGTGACCATCACCGACCCATCCCGGGCGGACAACCCGATAATATACGCGAACCAGCAGTTCTGCGAGCAGTCCGGGTACGACGTTGCGGCGATACTGGGCCGGAACTGCCGGTTCCTGCAGGGTGACGACACCGACCCCGAGACGGTCGACGAACTGCGGTCGGCGATCGACGAAGAGCGGCCGGTGTCGGTCGAAATCCGGAACTACCGGAGCGACGGAACGGAGTTCTGGAACCGGCTCGACATCGCCCCCGTCCGGGACGAGTCGGGGTCGCTCGTCAACTACGTCGGCTTCCAGCAGGACGTCACCGAGCGGAAAGAACGGGAACGGGAACTCGAAGAGTCCCGGAACCGCTATCGGACGCTGGTCGAGAGCTTCCCGAACGGGGCGGTCACACTCGTCGACGAGGAACTGCGCTACACCACCGTCGGTGGGACGCCCGTCGACGACGCTGAACTGACCGTATCGGAACTACGGGGACAGTCGCTCGAGGACGCACTCCCGTCCGACCTGGCCGAGCTACTCGTCCCCCGGTACGCCGCCGCGTTCGACGGCGAACAGAGCGTGTTCGAGGAGACGATCGGTGACCGGGCCTACCAGTTCCGCATCGTCCCGATCCGCAACGACGAGGGCGAGGTGTTCGCCGCGATGGGTGTCTCACAGGATATCACGGCAGAACGGAATCGCGAGCGGGAGCTGCGGGAGATGAACCAGGTGCTCGACGTCGCACTCGAGGAGACCGAAACCGGCATCTGGATGCTGGGCGACGACGACAGCGTCACGACGTTCGGGACGACGGCAGAACTGCACGGCCTGGAGTCGGGGCGACACAACGTCGAGACCTATCTGGAGGCGATCCATCCGGACGACCGGCGTGTCGTCAAGGACGCATTGCGGACGGCACAGAAGCGAGACGAGCGGTTCGACATCGAGTACAGAGTCGTGACAGACGAAGCCGAACGATGGGTCCACGGTCGCGGGACCGTCACCGAGGACGGCAGTGGGGCGCGCGCGCGAATGCTCGGTGTCGTGACAGACATCACCGACCGCAAGCGTCGCGAACACGCACTCGAAAAGCGAGAGCGCGTCCTCGAGGAGCTCCACACCGCGACACGCGAGTTCTACCCACCAACCTCGCCGGACGATATCGGCGAGTTCTTAGTCGAGTTCACCGAGAACGCCTTCGACGTAGAGCACGTGAGTGTCAAACAGTACGACGAAGAGACCGGCGCGCTGGAGCCTACTGTTCGGTCCGTGTCCGGCCTCGACGCGGACAGTGCGCTGGGTCGCGTCGAGCCCGGTTCGAACCCGATCTGGGAGTCGTACCGGGCGGGAGAGACACGGCTGTTTTCGCGGGCGGAAATCGATACGCTCGGGGACGAGTTCGACGCGTCCACCACACAGTTGCTCGTCGCGCCGGTCGGCGACTTCGGCGTGATGATCGCCGTGACGACTTCCCAGCGGGGTTTCGACGACGTGGACGTCGACCTCGTCGACGTGCTGACGGCGAACGCGGAGTCGGCGTTCCAGCGTCTCCGGACCGACAGCGTCCACGCCGCGATTACGGAGGAACTGTCGGTCCAGCAGTCCCGGATCGCGGAGCTAAACAGCATCATCCACTCCGTCCAGGCGGTACAGCGCCGCCTCGCCGACAGCGACAGCCAAGACGCACTGGAGACCGGGTTGTGTGACGAACTGCTCGAGATGGACCGTATCGATTTCGTGTGGATCGGCCATCCCACAGGTGAAGACACCGACCTCTCGCCGTCGGCCTGGGCCGGCGATGCGGACGGCTATCTCGACTCGGTGCTGACCGACAGTGGCGACCTCTCACTTCCGGCCCAGCGGGCCGCAGACACACACGACGTCTACGGGGTCTCGAATATCTCCGGTCGTGTCTTCGAGGAGTCCTGGGCGAAAGACGCACTCTCGTATGGGTTCAGGAGTGGCGTGAGTGTCCCTCTCGTCTACGACGAGGTTCTCTACGGCGTCCTGACCGTCTACTCGCAGACCGAGGCGGCGTTCGACGGGATATACGAGAACCTCTTTGCCGACGTGGCGTCGCTCGTCGTCAACTACAGCCGCATCCTCGAACAGCGCCAGGCCGGCAGCCAGCAGATGCACACGGGACTGGAGTTTTCGCTCGGGGACGAGGCCTTCCCCTTGCGACGGCTCGCGGCGGCGACCGACAGCACGATACGGTTCGACACCGTCGCCGAACGAGAGGGAGACACCGTCCGCGTCCTCGTGACCGTGGTCGACGGTGACGCAGCGACGGTACTCGAGCACGCCTCGTCGATGACCAGTATCGACGCAGCCGAGTGGTTCGGGGCTGTCGAACACAACCAGCTCAGCTTGTGCCTCCGGACGCCGTTCCTCGAATCGGTTGTCAGCAAACACGGGGGAACGCTGGTCGAGGCCATCTCGGACGCGGACGGCACGACGTTCCGGGTGGAACTGCCGGCGAACGTCGCCTACCGGCCGATACTCGATTCGCTGACCTCGCGGTACGACGACCTCGACCTCGTGGCAAAGCGCCAGCGGCGCACGCAGGCCGTTCCGGACGCGACACGGGTCGAAGACCTGCTGACCGAGCGACAGTACGAGATCCTCAACGCGGCGTTCTACGGGGGCTACTACGAGACACCGCGGCGAGTGAAGGGCGAAGAGCTCGCCGAGAGCTTCGGCATCTCGGGTCCTGCGGTCTACAATCACCTCCAGGCTGCACACCGGCGAGTACTCGAAGCGGTGTTCGAGCCAGCGGCCGAAACTGCCGAGTGAGAACGAGGGGTTACGTGGTTAACCCCGTCCCGTTCGGGGGTTGTTAACTGGTTATCATCTGGATTGAACCCGTACGCAACTCCTGTTACAGACATGGGACTATCGGAGAAACTGCACCTTGACGGGCTGAACCTACGGACGAAACTCATCGCATCGTTCCTCGTCGTCGCGTTGCTGGTCGCAGGAACGGGACTGCTGGGATATATGGCCGTCGGCGAACTCGACAGAGAGGCACACCACATCGCCGAAGAAGGACAGAACGTCGACCGAGCAATGGAGATGCTCGTCGCCGTCGAGCAACAACAGAGCGCCGTACAGGCTGCCCAACTCGGGGAGACGGACGCTCGCGCTGACTACGACGAGGCGGCAGCACACTTCGAGGAATACGAACAGGCGCTAGACCTCGACCAAGAGGAGGCGATCGCCGAAAAGCAAGCGCTCGTCGAGACCCACGAGGAGTACAACGCCCTCGGCGAGGAATACTTCGAGGCAAAAGAGGCCGGCAACGACGAGCTTGCCGCCCAGAAACTGGCCGAGATGAGCACGCTTCGAGTCGAGATGGAAGAGCAGGCACATACGCTCGAGGAGACGGTGATGGCCGACATGGAAGCGCAGGTCGCCCTCGCCGATAGTGCTACCCAGACGGCCCAGATGGAGATGGTCGCCCTCACGCTGATCGCCTTCGTCATGTCGGTCGGTATCGGGGTCGTGCTCAACCGGCACATCACGCCGCCACTGAAGCAGCTCGCGGAGTCGGCCGCCAGTATCAGCGACGGGGACCTCGACACCGATATGCAGGACCGTGCGTACGACGACGAGATCGGTCGGATGGTCGGTTCGTTCCGCGATATGCAGACGAACCTGACCGGCATCTTCGGGGACATGCGCGACGTCAGCCAGAACCTCGAGGCAGGGCGACTCCAGGCGGACATCGAGACCGACTACCCCGGAACCTACGGTGAGATTATGGACGGTCTCGACAGCGGGACCGACCAGCTCACCGGCAGCTTCGGGGAGATAGAAAAGGCGAGCGAGGCGTTACGAAGCGGGCAGCTCGACCAGCGTATCGACGCCGACCGGCCCGGCCAGTACGGTGAGGTACTCGCGGACTTCCAGCGCGGAACCGACCGCCTCTCGGAGAGCTTCGGGCAGATTTCGGCGGCGAGCAACGACCTCAAACGCGGCCAGCTGGACCAGACCATCAAGACGGACTTCCCCGGCGAGTACGGCGACGTGCTGGCCAACCTCGAAGAAGGCGTCGAACAACTGCGTGAGAGCGTCAGTAGCGTGCAGGCGATTAGCGACGAGGTGGCCGGGTCGAGCCAGCAGGTGTCTGCGAGTGCCGAGGAGATCGAGGCCGCAAGCGAAGACGTCGCGGAGTCAGTGACCGAGATCTCACAGGGGGCCGAAGCGCAAAGCGAGAAACTCCAGACGGTCGCCAGCGAGATGAACGACATGTCCGCGACTGTCGAGGAGATCGCCTCCTCGGCCGAAGAGGTCTCTGCGACCGCCAGCACCGCCGTCGACCGTGGCGAGACCGGCCGGGAGTACGCCGCCGAGGCGACCAGCGAGATAGCGGCGATCGAGTCACAGGCGGACGACGCCTCCGAGCAGGTCGCAGCGCTCGACGCGGAGATGGACCAGATCGGCGAGATCGTCGAGATGATCTCCGACATCGCCGAGCAGACCAACATGCTCGCGCTGAACGCCTCCATCGAGGCCGCTCGGGCGGGCGAGGCAGGCGAGGGCTTCGGTGTCGTGGCCGGGGAGATCAAGTCACTGGCCGAGGAAGCCGGCAACGCGACCACGAAAATCGAGAACCGCATCGAAGAGATCCAGGAGACCACCGGCGACACCGTCGACGACATCGAGGAGATGAGTACCCGCGTCCAGACGGGTGCAGAGACCATCGAAGAGGCCGTCGCGATGTTCGACGAGATCGCCGACGCGGTCCAACAGGCGGAGAGCGGAATCAAAGAGATAAGCGAAGCGACCGACGACCAGGCGGCCTCCACCGAGGAAGTCGTCTCGATGGTCGACGAGGTGTCGAGTGTCAGCCAGCAGACCGCCGCCGAAGCGACGAACGTCTCGGCCGCGTCCGAAGAACAGACCTCGTCACTGTCGGAGGCCAACACGAACATCCAGCAGCTCTCCCGCCTCGCGGAAGAACTCAACGACAACGTCGCGGACTTCGACGTGGGCGGGGCGAGCGTCCACTCCGGAGCGTCGTCGTCACGAACGACGCCCACGAGCGCGACGACCGGGTCCGGGCAGTCGGACCCCGAGCGTGAATCGGAGGTGAACACCCTCGAACCGGGAACGGACCTCTCGGTCGCTGGAACCGACGGCGGGTCAGACGTCGGCACCGAACTCGAAGACACCACGGAGCCAGAGCAATGACGGGCGCTGTCACAGCCCCGCAGCGCCCGGAACAGGTCCTCGAGTTCACGCTCGGCGACGAGCAGTACTGTCTCGGCATCGACCGCATCGTAGAGATCGTCAAAGCCGGGGAGATGACGACCCTGCCGAACACGTCACCGAGCGTCGCGGGCGTGATGGACCTGCGTGGAGAGACGACGACGATACTGGATCCGACGTCCATCTTCGACGCCTATTCGGACCAGGACAGCCAGCAGGTCATCATCCTCGACAGCGAGGAGCGCATCGGGTGGCTCGTAGACCGGGTCGACCGCGTCAGGAGTCTTCACGACGCCGACGTCGATTCGGGACCCGAGAGTCCGTACATCAGCGGGCTCATCAGCGACGGTGAGCGGTTCGTCATCTGGGTCGAACCGGACGCAGTCAACGACTCCGTCTCGATCTGAGCCACTGGCGCTCGATATCTCACCAGTCCCGTCTGTGACCCGTGACATCGGCCCGACCTGTGTGTTCGGGCACCGACCGGCCGACGTCGACAGTAGGGAGGGTCATACCACGTCGGAACCAGGACGAGACCGTGCTGCGAGAGGCAGCGAGAGCGTGTCGCACGGCGGTCGTGCTACGTCGTCCACCTGATTTCGTACTCGAGTTCGTACCGCTGTTCGCCGGTCTCCGAGTCCGTGAGCCGTTCGAGTTCGACCTCGAATCGAGGATGCTCGGGGACAGCGACGCTGCGTTCGTCGGTGTCGCCCACGAGCTGGACGTCGCCGGCCTCGATCTCGTCCGCAGTGTCGCGCAGCGTCCGGGCGATGTCCGCTCTCGTCATCTGGTCCTCGGTTTTGAACAGTGTCTCTTCCGGCATCGGTAGTCAGTATTCGGGTCGCTGGGCCCGGATGATGTCGCCGAGATGTTGCTGTTCGTCGGCGAGCAGTTCCGCGATATCGTCGACGGTGATGATGCCGGCGAGGGTATCGCCGTCAGAGACCGGCAGGCGTCGAACCCCCTGGTCGGCCATCAACTTGGCCGCCTCGTAGAACCCGGCGTTGGGCGCGATCATATGAAGCTGGTCGGTCATCACGTCTCTGGCGGTCTGCTCAGTCGGATCGAGCGCTTCCCCGAGGACGCGAACGGTCAGATCTCGATCCGTGACGATCCCGACGGGCGTCCCGTCGTCCGTGATCACGACGCTCCCGACGTTCTCTTCGGCCATCGCTGCTGCGAGGTCGGTAACGGTGGTTTCAGGATCAGCTGTGACGATGTCGCTTCGAGCGAGGTCTTCGATTGGCATGTGCGATTCACCCACTAGAAAGTGTGAGTGTTATTATATTATAAACATACATTATTCCCACGCAGTGGGAATCCCTGAGTCTACTACCGTGCGAGATGTACACCGTCTACTGACCGATTCGCGCCCTGTATTCAGCACGACTCCGACGACTGTCAGCATTTGTCTGCGGGAAACAGGAGGGGAGTACAGCAGATGGCAAAGCGAGGGTATCCCTGCTCGGTGGCGAGTCGTCGGGCAGTTCGAACGCATCACGCCAGGTTGATACCGCGTCGGGGTGAATCCCGTCGACGTGTCGGGCGAGGACACCGCGTTGGATGCAGAGACGGCCGTGACGAGCGAACGCGCCCGCTGGGGACTGCTCGCGGGCGCGAGTCTCATGTCCGTGGGGCTCGCTGCCTACGAACTCGTTCCGGCGAGCGTGACGCCGCTCATCCGGGAGTCGCTGGGGGTCTCTGCCTCGGGGGCCGGCCTCCTCGTCAGCGTCATGTTCGGGTCGGCAGTCCTGGCGAGCCTTCCGGCCGGGGTCGTGCTCGACCGGACGAACTCGCGGTACGCCATCGTGGTGGCGGTCGGGCTCCTGCTCCTCGCCGGAGTGTGGGGCTGGCAGGCCGCGATCGCCGGGGCCTACTGGTCGCTCGTCGGCTCGCGCGTCCTCGGCGGCGTCGCCTACGTCGTCGTCTGGAACGCGGGCATCGACATCGTCGGGCGCTCGTTCGACCCTGCCAGACAGGGGACGGCCGTGGCGACGTTCACCGCGAGCGGGCCGGTGGGCTTCGCCATCGGACAGGGCACCGGCCCCATCGTCGCCGAGCAGTTCGGCTGGCCCGCGATCTTTCCCATCTTCACGGGCATCGCGTGCGTGGGAGTGCTCATCTTCTGGCCGATGAGTCGCGGCAGCGGACACGCCAGCGGGACCTCGCCGCCGACGCTGTCGGATCTCGGCCGCGTCGTCACGGACCGGCGCGTCTGGACGGTCTGCCTCCTCGGGTTCCTCGGCTACGCGCTGTACCTGTTCGTCAACAGCTGGGCCCCGTCGTATCTCACCGAGGACCTGCAGCTGTCGCTGGCGCTCAGCGGCGCACTCGTCGCCCTGTTTCCGGCCGTCGGCGTGGTCTCGCGGGTGACCGGTGGCGTCCTCTCGGATACCCTCTTTGGCGGCCGCCGCCGCCCGGTCGTCCTGCTGTCCTTCCTCGTGGCGACGCCCATCGTCGCGGGCTTTACCGCGATTCGATCCGTCCCAGTCGTCGTCGCGGCGCTGCTCGTCGCCGGGTTCGCCATCCAGCTGTGTCTCGGCCTCGTCTTCGCGTACGTCCGTGAGCTGGTCGAGCCAGCCGTCGCCGCGACGGCCGTGGCCTTCCTCACGAGCGTCGGCCTGGCGGGGGCGTTCATGGCACCCATCGCCGCCGGGCGGCTCATCGACGCCGCGAACTACGAGACGGCCTTCCTCGTGGCCGGGGGCCTCGGGGTGCTCGGAGCGCTCCTGGCGTGGTACGCACCGGAGCCAGCAGCGGCATAGTCACGGCCGCCAGGCAGCGTTGCGACGACGGTCGTCTGGCCGACGAACCGCCCTCGTCGCTGATTCGGTCGCGTCCTGCGAGCGACAGGCCGGCCCACGCTCGGGGCGGACGCACTCGACCGGTATCCGAAGTGGCGAGTGCGGACGACTCGACCGGCGCACGCCCCCGAGGGGGTCGACAGAGCCGACTCTCACTCGTCCAGTCGCCACAGCACCGCCGCCAAGACGAAGCCGGCCACGGGAAGCAACGCGAGCGTGAGGAACGTCCCGCTGACGTCGAGGACGGTCAGGAGGTAGCCCGAGATGGCGGCCCCCGCAGCGCCGACGCCGAAGTTCGCCAGGTACGTGTAGCCGTAGGAGAGCCCGCGATCACCGGGCGGACTGTACTCGGCGATGGTCGCCTGATACAGCGGCTGGACGGCAAACAGCAGGAAGCCGAGCGCGACGCTCACTGCGAGGAGTGGCAAAATCCCGGCCTCCGCGGCCGGGACGAACAGCGCCGAGACGACCGCGAGGCCGCCGAAGATCACGAGCAGGCCGACCTCGACGGGGATGCGGTCGGTGAGTTTGCCGCCGACGTACTGGCCGCCGATGCCGACGGTGAGCAGGCCGGCGTAGAGGTAGGATGCCAGGTCGAACTTCTCGGCCAGCGGGCTCCCGGGGTCGAACAGCTGGACGTAATCCGTCACCGGCGGGAGGAAGCCACCCAGGACGTCCGGCAGGAACGTGAGGATACCCCGGTAGAACAGCCCGTTGCTCATCACGACCAGGAGGGCGACGGTGAACCCGGCGGTAAAGAGGGCCCGCGAGTTGGCGAGGAAGCCGGCGATCGACGCGGGGGACTCGTCGGGCGTGCCGCCGTCGGTGCTCACCGCCGCCGTCTCGTCGAACTCGACGGTCGTCGCGTACACGACGGCGAGGCCCGCCGGGACGACCAGCAGCGCCGTGACGAGTCGCCACTCGAAGGCCAGCAGGAGCACGGCGGTCAGGAGGGGCCCCAGCGCGATGCCGGCGTTGCCGGCCATCCCGTGGTAGGCGAACCCGGAGCCGCGGTCCTGGACGCCCGTCGAGATGAGCGCGAGCCCCGCCGGATGGTAGACGCTGGCCGAGACGCCCCACAGGGCGAGCGCGAGCGCGATGGTCGGGATGCCCGGCGCGAGGCTCAACAGGAGGAAGGAGCCGCCCATGCCGGCGAGACAGAGCGTGACGAGGCGGTTCGGTCCGAAGCGGTCCGCGAGGACGCCGCCGGGGAGCGACCCGATGCCAAAGAGTGCGTAGCCGACGGCGACGACGGTCCCGACGAGCGCGGTCGTCACGGGGAACTCGGTGAGCCAGACGACCACGAGGATGGGAATCGAGAGCTCGTAGGTGTGGACGAGCGCGTGGGCGACACCGGTGAAGGTGACGATGGCACGGTCGTTGCCGTTCATCTCAGATCAGCCCGAAGATGTTGTTGAGCGCGAAGCCAAGCACCGCCGCGAAGGCGAAGTGGAGCGCGACCAGCGGCGCCGTCGAACGCGTCGAGAGGCGGTAGACGGCGCTGACGGCGATGCCGTCGGCGACGAGCGTGAGGACGACGACGACGAGGACACCGAGGCTCGGTGAGACGACGCCGGCCTCGACCCCGAAGCGCTGGAGCAGCAGGGAGACCACCGCGGGCAACACGGCCGCCTTCGCGGCCAGCTGGCTGGGCACGTCGCCGACGAAGAACGTCGCCGCCAGGTGCAGCGTCACCGCGTAGAACAGCCAGGTGACCAGCAGTGTCACGACGACGGCCAGAATCCCGCCGCCGGTCAGACTCGGCGTCCCACCCTGGAGCATACCCGTGATTCGGCGGGGGAGCGTTTGTGCGTTTTGTTCTGTCGACGGCAGCCCACCGGGCACGGAGCAGTCGCTGGCCCGTCGCTGACACCGGGACGACCCGGGTCAGTCGAGCAGGCCCAGTTCCTCGAGGCGGGAGACGATCTTGTCGACGGCCTCCTTGGCGTCGTCGGGCTTCTTGCCGCCGGTGATGACGAGTTTGCCCGAACCAAAGAGGAGCGCGACGACGTCGGGGTCGTCGAGGCGGTAGACGAGCCCGGGGAACTGCTCGGGCTCGTACTCGATGTTCTCCAGTCCCAGCCCGATCGCGATGGCGTTCAGGTTGAGGTTTCGACCGAGGTCCGCCGACGTGACGATGTTCTGGACGACGATCTCGGGGTCGTCGTCGACCTCGATGTTGAGGTCGCGGAGTTTGTCGAAGACGATGCGCAGACTCTGGTGGACGTCGTCGGTGGACTTCGCGCCGGTGCAGACGATCTTGCCGGACCGGAATATCAGCGCCGCGGATTTCGGGTCCTGTGTCCGATAGACGAGGCCGGGGAACTGTTCGGGGTCGTAGTCGGCACCCTCGAGGTCCATCGCCACGCTCTGAAGGTCGAGTTCCTGCCCGATTCCAGTCGAGGCGACGACGTTTTCGATGTTGATGGTCTCCTTGGGGTCAACCATATCTCGATTTAAATCACGTATTTAAGGTTTATAAAGGTTCATGGCGTAGACTGACACGTCGCCGGTCACACCAGTCACACCGCTGAGAGGAACTGTTTATATCCGACCCGGACGGCGCGGACCGGCACGCTGATAGCCGTCCGGACGGACAGTAGCGGCGTGTACGTGCTCGAACTCGGCGGGCAGGACGACGCGTTCGCGACCCGGGAGGCCACGAGTGCCGCCAGCGCCGTCACGCCGCTCGCGCCCGGCCTGGCGACGGCCCGCGGGGTCACCGACCGCGTGGCGTCGCTCGCCTACACGCATCGAGCCTGCGAACTCGTCGGGACCGGCGACCCGGACGTCGAGAGCGCGCGGGCCGTACTCGAGACGGCGAGCGTCGACCGCTCGGGGACCGTCGCGGTGCGTGCCGTCGACGTCAGGGGGAGCACCGACGTCGACACGCAGGCGGCCGAGCGGGCGCTGGGCGGCGCCCTCACGGACCGCGGGTTCGCCGTCGACCTGGAGACCCCCGACCACACGCTCTACGCCTACTTCGCCGACCCCGCGGGCGACGAGGAGTCCGACGCGGGCGAGGCCTGCTGTGCGCTGGGGTGGCTCGCCGTCGAGAGCCACCGGGACTTCGGCGAGCGCCAGCCCACCGACCGGCCGTTCTTCCAGCCCGGGAGCATGGACCCGCTGGAGGCGCGCGCGCTGGTCAACCTCGCGGGCGCCCGGCCCGGCGCGACGGTGCTCGACCCGATGTGTGGCACCGGCGGCATCCTGCTCGAGGCGGGCCTCGTCGGCGCCGACGTAGTCGGGAGCGACGCACAGGAAAAGATGGTGCGCGGGACGCGCGAGAACCTGCGCCACGGCCTCCCGGCAACCAGTCACCCGGACGGTTCAGGCCCCCCACCCGGCCGCTGGGACCTCCTCCGGGCCGACGCCGCGCGCCTGCCCCTCGCTGACGACGCCGTCGACGCCGTCGTCTTCGACGCGCCCTACGGCCGCCAGTCCCGCATCGAGGGCGACCTCGACCCCCTCGTTTCCGGTGCGCTCGCCGAGGCACGGCGAGTCGCCGACCGCTGTGTCCTGGTCGCCGACCGCGAGTGGACGGCGGCCGCCGAGACCGCCGGGTGGACGCTCGCCGACCGCTTCGAGCGGCGGGTCCACCGGTCGCTGGTCCGGCACGTCCACCTGCTGGAGTGACCGTTCGTCCACCGTCGGTGGACGTTCGTCCACGGTATGCGACTCCATACCAAAGTTTAAGCGCATTCGCGAGGTATTACGCTCAAGGATGCCAACCTGGTCAGACCCGGCACCGTGTGACGACAACGAGCGACTCTTCGAGTGCCCCGACTGCGGGACGCGCCTCTGTAGCGAGCTCTCCGCAGTGACCTGCGAGAAGTGTGGGGCCGAGATGCAGAACCTGAGCGTGCCCCGTCCCGAGTAGTCAGTCGGACAGCAGCGAGCGAGCCAGTGCTGCGTCGCCGTCCATCCGGTCGAGTAGCGCCTCCACCCGTTCGGTGGTCGCCGCGTCGCCCCTGACGAGCACCATCCCCTCGTCGGGCTGGCCGTAGACCACGACCCCGCCGGCGGGGACGGCGAGAATCGCCGGGAGCGCCGCCAGGTCCTCCTCGCCGTCGACGTGGACGAGCGTGGTCCCGTCGGTCTCGAGCGCGGTGACGAGCGCCGAGAGCAGGTCCCGCGTGAGCGTCGCCGGCGGGTTCTCGACGTCGACGCGGCGGTCGAACCCGGCGACGGCCGCCCGGACCTCCTCGTCGACGGCGGTCCGCTTGGTGCGCTCGTCGACGAAGGCGACGTCCGGGACCCGGCCAGCCTCGAGCAGGTGGTAGGTGACGATGTCGCCGACGGCGACCAGCGGGTCGCCGGCGACAGAAAGCAGCGTCGCCGCGTCGGTATGCAGCGAGCCAAAGGGCTCCTTGAGTTCGCCTCGCAGGTCCTCCGGGAGTTCGAGGACGACGTCGGCCACGCTCAGCGGACCTTCAGCGCGTACTGGCCCGGCTCCGTGACCTCCATCTCGCGGGCGATCTCGGATTCCTCGGGGTGGGCGATGACGACGTACCCCGCCCAGTCCTCGGTCAGCGACGTGCCGCCACAGGCCTCACACTGGCTCTCGACCTCGGCGCCCTGGACGCGGTGACAGTCGCGACAGACGAGCCGGTCCGCCATCAGGAATCACCGGCTTCCGCCGGGCTCTCGCGTTTCTCGCGGTCCTCCTGGAGCCAGCCGTGCTTGCCCAGGCCGACCTGTTTGGCCGTCAGGCCGATCTTGGAGTCCCGCGGGTTGCGCTCGTCGATGCTCTTGGTGACGATGCGGGCCCGGACGGCGTCACCGACGCCCAGGGTCCGGTTGGACTCCCGGGAGGCGAGTTGCTGGTTCTCCTCGTCGTAGGCGAGATACTCGTCGGAGATCTGGGAGACGTGCAACAGCCCGTCGACGGGGCCGATGCCGACGAAGGCCCCGAAGTTGACGACCTCGACGACCTCGCCGTCGACCACTTCCTGCATCTGTGGGTCGAAGGTCAGGGCGTCGAACTCGGCCTCGTAGTAGACGCCGGGCTTGTTCGGCAACACTGCGCCGTCGCCGATGTCCTTGACGTCGATGACGGTGACGACGCTACCGACGTCCTCGTCCATCCGTCCCTCGAGCTTGTCCTGCAGGAGCCGTTTGACCAGCTCCGGGCCGACGTCCGCCAGGTGTCGTGGCGGGACTTCTACCGTGTCGCGTAAGCGTACCCGTTTGTACATGTTATGGTTGAGTGATACCCAGTTTGTTCCGGCCCCTTAAACTAATTACTGGAACGCCCGCGTCGAGCAGGCGCCGTCTGAGGGGCGCGTCGTTCGTGACCGCGTGTGTCGCCGCGTCGCGCGTCGCCAGTTCCACCACCGCGTCGTCGGCGTAGTCGGCCGCTGTCTCGACCACGGCGACGCGGTCGAGGAGGTCCCGGCCGACCGACGCCGCCGTCGCCTCCATCCCGGCGCCGTCGGCCAGTTTCTCGAGTTCCTCGACGACCGCCTCGGGGACGGCGTACTCGCCGTCGGCGGCGAGTCGGTCGAGTTCCTCGAAGACTCTGACGTCGCACTCGACCGGCATCATCAGCGCGTTCGTGTCCAGCACTATCATCCCCGCAGCGTGCCGACGCCGATGAGCCGCCAGCGCGCGCCGACACGGCGGTTGATGGCGATCTTCGCGCCTGCTTCGGCACAGACCGGGCGCTTGAGCGAGAGCTCGCACTCGCCCTCACGGGCGCTGGTGACCGCGCCGACCGTCGTCGCCGTGCCGATGGTGAGCATCAGCGGTTCCCCGGTCGAGATCTCCTCGACCTCGCCGCCGTCGTCGCCGACGATGCGCTCGAGCAGGTCGACGTCCATCGTGAACTGCTCGTGAGTCGGCGGGAGACTGCCGGGCGGGCCGGCGACCTGGCCGGCCAGCGCGTCGCCCTTCGTGATGGAGGGGTCCAGGCCGGTGCCGACGCCGAGCAGGCCACCGGGCGTGACCGTGTCGACGAACTCCCCGCCCGACTGCAGCGAGCGGACCTCCGTGGTGACGGGGCGCCACTCGGACTGGCCGCCCTCCTCGACCTCGCGGCCCGGGCGCAGTTCGATCTCGTCGTCGGCCTCCAGCTGTCCGCGGACCAGCGACCCCCCGAGGACGCCGCCCATGAGGTCCTCCCAGGTGGTGCCGGGCCGGTTGATGTCGAACGACCGGGCGACCATCATCCGGGCGTCGGCGTCCGGGTCGCGTTCGGGCGTGGGAATCTCGCGCTCGATGGCGTCGATGAGCAGGTCGACGTTGGCCTCCTGGCCGGCGCTGATGGGGACGATGGGTGCGTCCTCGGCGACGGTCCCCGCGACGAACTCCTTGATCTGCTCGTAGTTCTGTTTCGCCCGCTCGGCGTCGACGAGGTCGACCTTGTTCTGGGCGATGACGATGTTGTCGATGCCGATGATGTCCAGCGCGCTGAGGTGCTCTTCGGTCTGGGCCTGCGGGACGGGTTCGGTCGCGGAGATGACCAGAACAGCTCCGTCCATGATGGCCGCCCCGGAGAGCATCGTCGCCATCAGCGTCTCGTGGCCGGGGGCGTCGACGAACGACACCGTCCGGAGGTGCTCGGTGTCGACGTCGTGGTCCTCGCAGTGTTCCTCGACGGTGAACGCCTCGGGCTCCTCGGCCTCGGGACAGCGACGGAAGGTGGCGTCGGCGTAGCCGAGCCGGATAGAGATCCCGCGCTTCATCTCCTCGGAGTGCTGGTCGGTCCACTCGCCGGACAGGGCCTGGACGAGCGTCGTCTTGCCGTGGTCGACGTGGCCGACGAGTCCGATGTTCACCTCCGGTTGGTTGTTCGATGTCATTTCGGGAGTAATCTTGGTTGAGTTTCGCCACGTGCGCCTGATAAACCTACTGTTTGCGCCCGGAGCGCGGGGCTCTGCCCCGCGTCTGCGTGTGCCCCACCTGCACGGAAATCGACGGTCTCAGCCCAACAGGAGGTGCATGACCTCGCCCGTGACCGCTCCCTCGACGGCGGCGGGGGAGCGCTCGGTCGGCCAGCGGGGTGGACGGGCAGTTCGCCGACCGCCGAGAGCGGAGTCCACTCGGGCGCGCCGCTTTTGTTCCTGCCGCCCCTGCCTCTCGCTGTGCGAGAGTTCGGGTTCGAACTGGCGCTGTGTGCCCACCTCGAGCGGGAGGGCCACCTCGTGAGCCGTCAACTGGGCGGGCACGTCCACGGCCGGCGAGTCCTCGACACCGTCGTCGTCGAACCCGGCCCCGAGTTCGCCGAGCGGGCGGCCATCACCCCCGAGCGCATCCCGACGGCGGCAATCGAGAGCGACGTGGGCCCCGGCCGGGCCCGCTACTGGAAGTCGGCCTTCGACTGCCACCCCGACCGGGCCGAGCGGGCCGTCGAACTGGCCGTCGAACGTGGCTTCTTCGAGCGCGAGCGCCGCGGCGGGCGCACCTACGTCCGCCAGACCACCCGATATCCGAACTGGATCGGGCGCATCACCGCCATCGAGAACAAGCCCGACCTCGACCGGCCGGGCGACCTCGAGACCCAGTTGCGGACCGACGTCTCGCTGGGCCTGGTCGACCGGGTGGTGCTGGCGACGGCCGACTACGTCACCGGCGCGCACCTGAACCGCATCCCCGAGGCGGTCGGTGTCTGGCGGTTCGACCCCGACAGCGGCGACCGGGAGGTCGTTCGCGAGTCGGCGCCGCTGCCGGCCGACGCGGGCGGCGTCGAACTCCTCGAGGAGCACCCGCTCCGGACCGACGTGCGGGTCGTCACGGCCGCCGAGACGGCCCGCGCCCGCCGTCGGCTGGCCGAGCGCGCCTACGCGAAGGGGTGGCGGAGTTTCGACTACCCGGACTGCACCCGGTGTCGCCCCGACGCCGACGGCCTGCCCCACTGTGCCTGGAAGGGGCGGCCCGTCCGGGAAAGCGAGGCGTGCGGACCGGACTGCGGGGGCTACGACCCCGGCGAGGCCCCGACGGTGGACGGCGACGCCCTGCGCGCCGAGCGGACGCCCTGGGAGCGTGACCCGGCGGGGCGACGGCGCCGGCAGAGCGGCCTGGACCGGTTTCGCTGAGTTCAGCGGTCGCCGTCGGGCGGCCGACCCGCCTCGTCGTGCGGTCCGGGTTCACGGTCGCTGCGGCGCGGTCCGGGGTCGCTTTCCGCACCGCGCCGGGCCGCCCCGTCGTCCCCCGGGTCCTCGATCAGATCCGCGTGCGTGGGCCGGTCGCGGTAGGCCGCCGCCGACGCGAGCGCGACGACGGCCCCGACGCCGCCGACGAGCGGCCAGTCGACGACACCCGCGAACAGCCACAGGCCGGCGGCCGCGAGGGCGCTGCTGACCAGTGCCGCCCCCACCGTCTCCGCGATGCCGCGCGGGTCCATGTCCCCACTGGTCGCCCCATCCTACAAAAAGTCCAGGGCGGACGCGGCCGATGGTGGTTACTGTAGCAGTCATCGGGTCGTAGAGCCAGACCGACGACCGCGAGGATACCGACCTGGGCTGCCTACTCGCCGAGCGAGAAGCGCTCGCCGTCGAGGGCGATGTCGTCGGCGTAGGCCTGGTCGGCGGGGACGTAGTGGGCGGTGTGGACGATGCGGTACTCCGCGGGGTCGATGGCCACAGCGAAGTCCCGTGAGCCTCGCAGGGTCATGTGCTTGGTCCCGAAGGTCCGGGGGACGCCCGCGTCGTCGTGGTGGGCACCGCCGGCAGGGTGGGACTCGCAGGCCTCGGGGTGGATGAGTCCTTCCACGAGCGCGAGGTCGGCACCGGTCAGCACCTCGCGGGAGCGGTCGGGAATCTCGAAGCAGGTGTCCCCGGAGATAGCGAGGACGGCGCCAGTCTCCGGTTCCGCGATGCGGAGGCCGTAACACAAGAGCGGCGGGTGTTCGACGGGGACGAGCGTCACCTCGAAGCCGGCAGCGGTGAAGGGGTCGTAGGGGGTCCGGGGGTGGACCGAGACGGTGTCGAGGTAGTCATACCGGTTCCGGACGCCTTCGGCGACGCTCTCGCCGGTGACCGGGTCGGTCTCGTCGGCGGCGTACACCGGCAGGTCCTCGAACAGGCGGTAGGCGTTGCCCAGGCCGTCGAGGTGGTCGAAGTGGACGTGGGTGACGACGGCCGCGTCGGGCAGGGCGACCCCCTCGCGGAGGAACTGGTGGCGGAAGTCGGGGCTGACGTCGACGAGCAGCGACTGGCCGGTCTCGGCGTGTTCGACGTAGACCGAAAAGCGCGAGCGCTCGACGGAATCCGGGTCGAGGCCGCGCTCGCGCACCCCCTCGCGCAGGTCGGCGTCGGGGTCGCGCGCCCGTTCACAGGTGTCACAGTCACAGCCGACCGTCGGCGTGCCCGTCGTGTCGCCCGTTCCCAGTAGCGTGACCTCCATCGTGGGCCGCTCCGGGCGGGACGGGTGTAAGTCCCGCGCTTCGGGCGTCACTCCTCGGAGACGATGTCGTCGGGGTCCAGGCCCTGCATGCGGGCGGCCCTGGTGAGAACCTCCCGAGCGCGTTCGTCGGTGACGTCGTCGACGAGACAGTCGATGAAGCCAGCGAGGAGCGACGGTTTGATTCGCAGGTCGACGAACTCGACCGTCCCGTCGGCGACGACGAGGTCGATGTCCCACTCGCCCGCGGCGGGGTCGGTCATCCGGACGTCGACCCAGTCGTCCGTCGGTTCTTCGGGGGTCGTGAACACGTCTTCGTCCATACCAGACGCTGGTCACCGAACCAGATAAGCGTCACCCTGACCGGCCGCCTCAGTGGTCGTGGTCGTGGCTGTGGCCGCCGTCGGAGGCGGCGTCGGCCTCCTCGGAGAAGTCGCCGCCGGCCACCAGGGCGTCGTGGTCGCCGTCGATCATGTCCATGTTCTTGAGGTTGTCCCGCTCCTCGAAGTCGACGATGGCGTCCTCGAGGTCCTGCTGGGTGAGCGTCGTCCGCTCCTCGGTCAGCGCCTCGAGGACAGCTTCCCGGAGGACCAGGCGGAGGTCGCTGCCGGTGAGCCCCTCGGTCATGTCCGCGAGCTTCGTCGGTTCGAAGTCGAGGATGTCCATCTCGCGGGTGACGATGCGCAGGATGTCCGCGCGCATCCCGCGGTCGGGCTTGGGGAAGTTGACGATCTCGTCGAAGCGCCGCCAGGCCGCGGCGTCGAGCTGGTCGGGGTGGTTGGTCGCGCCGATCAGGAGCACCTCGTCCTGGATGAGCGAGATCTCGTCGATGCTCTTGAGCAGGGTGTTGACCGCGCGCTTGATCGCGGCGTGTTCGTCCGACGAGCGGGTCTTCGCGACGAAGTCGAACTCGTCCATGAAGAGGATACACGGCGAGAGGCGTTTGGCCACCTCGAAGACCTTCTCGACGTTCTTCGCCGTCTCGCCGAGGTACTGGCTGGTGATCATCGACAGCTTGACCTCGACGAACGGGAGGTCCAGATCGTGGGCCAGCGCGCGGGCGACGCTCGTCTTGCCGGTGCCCGGCGGGCCGACAAAGAGGAGTTTCCCGATCTCGCGCAGGCCGATGCGGGCGAGGTAGTCGCGGTGTTCGATGGCCTTGACGATCTTCTGGATCTCCCCTTCCTGGTCCGCCGTGAGCACCAGGTCGTTCAGCGTCATCTCGACCTCCTCGGGGGCGCGCACGTCCACGAGGTCCAGCATCGACTCGTCGTCCTCGTCGTCGGTGTCGAACGCCTCCTCGAGCATCGCGTCGATGAACGCCCGGTCGGCGCGCGAGGGGCGATTCTGGGCGCGGGCGGTCTCGTAGTCGACGCCCTCGACCTCGTCCTCGTAGGCCGCCGCGAGCACCGGGTTCCGCCCGATGCGGTCGGCGTCGACCCGGTCTAAGAACCACTGCTTGGCCATGTCGCGGTCGGTAAACGAGAGGGTCCCCGAGAAGTCGTCGCGGTCGGTGAACATCAGTCCAGAGACGGCGTCCCAGGGGCGTTCGACGCCGGTCGCCTCGCTGGCGGTCGTCGTCGTCGCCGAGAGGGGGCGCTCGATGGTCCCGTCGCTCCAGAACGCCGCCCGGTAGGCCGCCGGCAGGTCGTCGGGGTCGAGCTCCCGTCGCTCGGTGTAGAGTGTCGTCGTCAGCAGGAACTCGACGACGTCCAGTTCCGGATTGCTCATTCCCACAGACCTTGCAATCCGGGGGCAATAAGTGACTCGAAGCACGCCGACGGCGCGGGCGCCAGGCACACGACGTGATGGCGGCGTCGAGACGTCCACGGCTCGGGTCGTCCGGCCAGCAGCGGCCTGACTGACGTTCTCTCGGTGCGGGAACGCACGAACCACTTTAGTGTCAGTCTTCGAAACAGTACAGTATGCCGATGGACTCTCTTGAGGCGGCCGGACTCACGGAGATGGACGATACGGAGATCGAGGATTTCCTGTCGAGTCAGCGCTTCGGCGTGCTCGGCCTCCCGGCGGCGGCGGCCCCGTACCTGGTGCCGATATCGTTCGGCTACGCCGACGGCGTGCTCTACTTCACGTTCATCGGCGGTCCGGAGAGCGAGAAGCGGGTCCTGATGACGGACGCCGAGCTGGCCACGTTCCTCGTCCTGGACGTCGCCTCGATGTTCAGCTGGGAGAGCGTGGCCCTGACCGGGCGGCCCGAACGCGTCCCGGAGTCCGAGTGGGAGGACATAGCCGACGTCCTCGACGGGGTCTGGCGCCCGGAGGTGTTCGCGGCCGCCCTGGAGTCCGAGGACATCGCCATCTTCCGGTTCGACGTCGAGGAGCGAAGCGGCATCAGACACACGGGTCTGCCGGAGGGGTTCCGGAACTTCTGACCCGCGACAACGCCTCGCGCGCTGTCGGGAGTTTGTGAGGGTTTAACAGCGGCGGTGCCCTTGCACCAGGCATGCCAACACCTGTCATCGTCGGGGCGGTCCGGACACCGCAGGGGAAAGAGGACGGCGCGTTCGCGGACGTCCGCAGCGAGGACCTCTCGATACCGCTCGTGGACCAGTTGCTCGCAGACACCGGCGTCGAACCGGCCGCGGTCGACGACCTGCTGTGGGGGTGTGCCCAGCAGCGCGGCGAACAGGGCAACAACCTAGCCCGCGTCGTCGCCCTGCTCTCCGAACTGGGCGAGGACGTCCCCGGCGCCACGGTCAACCGCTGGTGTGCCTCCTCCGCTGAGGCGCTGATGCGGGCGGCCGACGCCATCTCGGCCGGACAGCGTGAGGTGCTGATAGCCGGCGGCGTCGAGTCGATGTCCCGCGTGAAGATGGGCGAGAACACCCACAACGTCCACCCGCGCATCGCCGAGCACTACAACATCGGCGAGCTCCAGATGGGGATGACCGCCGAGACGGTCGCCGAGGAGAAGGGGATCGACCGACAGCGCCAGGACGAGTACGCGCTGCGCAGTCACGAACGGGCCGCCGACGCGACGGACTCGGACCGCTTTTCCGAGGAGATCGTCCCCATCGAGACCGACGAGGGCATCGTCGCCGAGGACGAGGGCATCCGCCGGGACACGACGCTCGAGAAACTCGCCTCGCTCCCGACCGTCTTCAAGTCCGACGGGACGGTCACCCCCGGGAACGCCTCACAGGTCTCCGACGGCGCCGCGGGCCTGCTGGTCACGACCCGCGAGTTCGCCCAGCAACGCGGCCTCGACGTGCTCGCGGAGATCGGCGCCCACGAGGTCGTCGGCGTCGACCCGACGGTGATGGGCATCGGGCCGGTCCCCGCGGTCCGCAAACTGGGCGAGCGCGTCGGCCGCGACCCGTCGGAGTACGACCTGGTCGAGCTGAACGAGGCCTTCGCTTCGCAGTCTCTCTACTGCAAGGACGAGCTGGGTTTCGACGACGAGATATTCAACGTCAACGGTGGCGCCATCGCCATCGGCCACCCGCTGGGGGCGTCCGGGGCACGCCTGCCGGTGACGCTCGTCCACGAGATGAACCGGCGCGGCGCCGACCTGGGCCTGGCGACGGAGTGTGTCGGCTTCGGGCAGGGCGCGGCGATCGAGTTCCACCGGCCCTAGCATCCCGCGAGCGCAGCGAGGGGGTTCACCGGCCCGAGCGAAGCGATGGGCCGGCCTTTTTGGTCCAGATTTTTCGAGGCGTGGTGTGCGAAGCGAAGCGAGCACACCCAACGACGAAAAAAGTGGTCGTGCAGGGCGCGGCGATCGAGTTCCACCGGCCCTAGCATCCCGCGAGCGCAGCGAGGGGGTTCACCGGCCCGAGCGAAGCGATGGGCCGGCCTTTTTGGTCCAGATTTTTCGAGGCGTGGTGTGCGAAGCGAAGCGAGCACACCCAACGACGAAAAAAGTGGTCGTGCAGGGCGCGGCGATCGAGTTCCACCGGCCCTAGCATCCCGCGAGCGCAGCGAGGGGGTTCACCGGCCCGAGCGAAGCGACGGGCCGGCCTTTTTCGCCCACGTTTTTCGAGGAGTGGTCGCCGCAGGCGACCCGACGACGAAAAAGGTGGTCGTGCAGGACGCGGCGATCGAGTTCCACGCACCCTGACCTGACCAAAGAGGGGGCGTCCGGCGAGGTTCCGCGGGCCTTACTCGGCGAGGGAGGCCACAGCGGCGACGATGGCGGCCCCCGGGCGGTGCCCTCGCAGTGTCCACCGTCGGGGCGCGGTCGGTCCCGGACCCCGATTACCCCGCACATAACAATGTGTACGGGGTCGCTATCGGGAGGTAATGAGCACCAACTGGCCCGCCACCGTCGGAGACGGTCCCGTCGCCGCCAGGGACCCGCTCCCCCAGGACGACTTCGCCGAGGAAGTGCTGGTCGCGGAATCCGAACCGACGGCAAACGGGCCGCCACGGGCACTCGTCTACCCGAAAGCGGCGCCGGCACACCGGGTGGCCGACCAGTGGCTGGCGGTCGACGCGACCGCACTCGTCGACGTCGAGGACGTAAGGTAACCCAGTTCTGGGTAACGCCGTGGTAACAATAGTGCCAGTGAGCGACGCTACGAGACATGGGAGCGGAGCACTGGGACACGGTCGACGGCGAACCGACGGCGGACCCGGCAGACGGCGTCCTGCCGGCGGTGGTCCGGACGCGCTCCGACGGCACCGACCGGTTCATCTGTTACGACGACAGCCGTGGGACGGCCGCGGACACGGCGTGGCTCTCGGTGAACGCCGCCGCGGCCGTCTCGCTGCTGGAGTGGCGCTGAGGCGTCGTCTCCGTCCGTCACTTCGACCGCGCTGTACCGTCGAGTCGATGTCGAACTGGCCGAGGGAAGCCGCTATCAGTACGTATCCACGTCGGTCCCGACCGAACAGACGTACTCGCCGGTCGCGACCTGCGGGAGGCGCCGCGAGCGCCAGAAGATGCCCGCCGAGTCAGCGGTAATTTCGGCTTTCGTCTCACCGAAGACGTCGGTCACCTCGAACAGCGTCTGCCCGTGCGAGACGCGCTCGCCGAGGTCGGCCTGGAAGTCCACGAGCCCGCCGACCGGCGAGCCGTACTGTTCGAAGCCGCTGGCGCGGGTCTGTGGCCGGGGCCGGCACTGCCCGTCGAGGAAGCCGTAGTAGCGCAGGACGTTGAACATCCCATCGACGCCGGCCCGGATGGAGTCCTCGTCCCAGCCGACGGCCCCGCCCAGTTCAGGGTCGATGGTGGGGACACCGTCGTCCGGGGCCGTACGGGCCAGCTGCCCGTCGGGGCCCTTCTGGTCTAAGATGTACCCGCAGCCAAACACCCGTGCGAGTTCGAGACACTCCTCGTGGAGGTGGTGGCGCGACCCACAGCGGACCCGACACTCGTCTATCATCCGGGAGGTCGACCCCTGGTGGAGGTCGACGACCAGGTCGGCACTCACCGCCGCGTCGTAGGTGGCCGCGGCGATGCGCTCGCTCGAGGTGCCGTTCTCGTCGCCCGGGTAGGCCCGGTTCATCTTCGTGTCGTCGATGGGGTTGCGGTGCTCTGCGACCTGGAAGGCGTGGTAGTTGACGATGCCACAGACGAGAATCGTCCCCGAGACGTCGGCGGGGTCGAGTCGCGGGAGCAGTCGCCGGACGACGCCGACGCCGTTCAACTCGTCGCCGTCGCTCGCAGCCTGCACGTAGAGTCGCTTCCCGTCGGCGGCGCCGTTGACCACGGCGACCGGGAGGCCCACGGGACTCCCGTCCCGCGTCTCCCCGACCGTCAGGCGCCCCGTGTCCACGTCGCCAGGCGCAGCACTGGCGGTGCCGAACGTTTCCATTGCGCCCACTTTCGTGACGGGCGTTTTTACTGGTTCGGATTTCGCTCATCCGGCCCGACGCGGACCGACGGCGTCATTTGGATGGGGGCCGTACCGGCGCTCGTGTCAGATCCCGACGGACAGCGACAGAGCGGCAAGGCCGCCATGGTCACGGCGCTGAACGTCCCCCGGAACGCGAAGGTCGGCTTCGCGGGCGCGCTGGTAGTGACAGCCGCGATATTCGCGCTTTTCGTCCTGCCGGGGACCCAGCGGCCGGCCTACCTCTATCTCGCGCTGGGGTTCGTCCTCGCCGCCTCCCTGGGCGGACTGCTGACGGTGCTTCTGACCGTCGTCTCGGCTGTCAGACTCGCCCGGGCGGACGCCCCCTGACTACTGGCCGGCCAGATCGGTCAGGCGCTCTGACCCCGAGCGGGTCCCCTTCGCGATGAGGACGTCCCCCGCTCGCAGCGGCGTCTCCGGCCCCGGCGAGACGACCCAGTCGGCGTCCTCGCGGCCGGTCCGGGCGCTCTCGCCGGCCCGCCGGATGGCGATGATTCGCATCCCCGTCGCCGTCTTCACCGCGGCGTCCCCGATGGTGGTGCCCGCGAGGGTGCTGTCGGCGGTGACCGTCGTCCGCACGATTATCTCGTCGGACTCCTGGACGGCCTCGGCGACGACCGGGTGGGTCGAGAGGCCCCGCATCACGCCCTCGCTTATCTCCTGGGCGGCGTCGGAGATGACCTCCGTCGACCGGGCCAGGTGGACCAGCCCCCGCAGCGAGACGGGGTCGTCGATGTCGGCGGCCGCCCGGAGCACCCACACCTCGAACCGCGATTGCAGGGCGTCGACCTCCGCCTCCAGTTCCATGACCTCCTCGGCGACCTCCGTGCTGTCGAACAGCACCGCGCCGTAGGCCAGGTCGACGGCGAGCTCGCCCATGTCCTTCATCACGACGATAGAGTCGACGGCCCGCTCCAGGTCCTGCAGGCCCGCAGCCGGCGGGTCTGGCGGGTCGTAGTCGCCGCCGGTCGCCTCGCGGTAGACGTCGGTGACGCCGCTCTCGGGCCCCCGGAAGAGCACCACGTCGTCGGCCAGGAGGGACGTCTCGCGGTCGGGGTTGAACAACCACGTCCCCTGGCGCCGGATGGCGATGACGCGCACGCCCGTGTTCGTCTCTAGGTTCAGCGCCCCCAGCGTCTCGCCGGTCAGCGGCGAGTCGGGGGCGACGGTCGCCCGGACCAGTGTCTCTACAGCCTCGGGGAGGGCCGCCCGCATGGATTCCGGCAGGCCGATGTCCTCCAAGACCACCTTCGCGATGTCGCCGGCGGCGTCGCTTATCTTCTCGGCGGCGCCGACCATCCCCAGCACCGGCGCCAGTGCCTCGGCGTCGTCGGTCGACCGACACGCCATCAGCATGCTCATCCGGGCGCGCATCTGGAGGACGTCCATCTTCGACTCCAGTTCCAGCACCTCGGCGGCCACGTCGTCGCTCCCGAGCAGCACCGCCGAGTACGAGAGGTCGATGAGCAGCTCCGCGGTGTCTTTCATCTCGGCCAGGACCGCCTTGACGCTGACCGGTTCGTACTCGACGGATACCGTCGGATCCATGGCCGTCGGTTCGGCGCCGCCGAGGAAAAACGTTCCTCACCGCTCATGGTCGGGCCGGCTTTGGCCCCGTCACGGACAGGCGACGAAACCTTGACGTTCGACAGCATCTGGCGGCGAGAGGTGGACATTGTCGTAGCAGGCCCCGACGCCAGACGTGTGAGTGTGTGAGACGAAGGCGATGAAAGAAAATGTTTTTCCCGGCAGGTACGGTACCGTTCGGGTATGTCCGACGACCTCAAAAAAGGGCTCGAGGGAGTCCTCGTCGCCGAATCCGATCTGAGTATGATCGACGGCGACGTGGGCACGCTCGTCTACCGCGGGTACACCATCGAGGACCTCGCGAAGGGCGCCAGTTACGAAGAGGTGCTGTATCTGCTCTGGCACGGCCACCTCCCCGACGAGGCCGAACTGGCGGACTTCGAGGAAGCGATGGTGAGCGAACGGGCCGTCGACGACGGACTGGTGGCGACGGTCCGCGAGCTGGCCGAGTCCGGCGAGAAGCCGATGGCCGCGCTCCGGACGGCCGTCTCGATGCTCTCGGCGTACGACCCCGCACCCGAGGACGCCGAACCGACAGACGAGGCCGTCAACCTCGCGAAGGGCCGGCGCATCACGGCCAAGATTCCGACAATCCTCGCCGCCTTCGCCCGCATCAGAAACGGCGAGGAGCCGGTCGAGCCCCGGGACGACCTCGGTCACGCCGCGAACTTCCTGTACATGCTCAACGGCGAGGAACCCGACGACGTGCTGGCCGACGTCTTCGACCAGGCGCTCGTCCTCCACGCCGACCACGGCCTCAACGCCTCGACGTTCTCGGCGATGGTCACGGCCTCCACCCTCTCTGACGTCCACAGCTCCGTCACCGCCGCCATCGGCACGCTGAAGGGGCCGCTCCACGGCGGCGCCAACCAGGACGTCATGGAGATGCTCAAGGAGGTCGACGACGCCGCGATGGACCCCCTCGAGTGGGTCCAGACCGCCCTCGACAAGGGGCGGCGCGTCTCCGGCTTTGGCCACCGCGTCTACAACGTCAAGGACCCCCGCGCGAAGATCCTCGGCGAGCGCTCGAAGGAACTGGGCGAGGCCGCCGGGTCGCTGAAGTGGTACGAGATGTCCACCACCATCGAGGAGTACCTCATGGAGGAGAAGGGGCTGGCCCCCAACGTCGACTTCTACTCGGCCTCGACGTACTACCAGATGGGCATCCCCATCGACATCTACACCCCCATCTTCGCGATGTCCCGCGTCGGCGGCTGGGTCGCCCACGTACTCGAGTACATCGAGGACAACCGCCTCATCCGCCCGCGTGCCCGCTACACCGGTCCCGACCCCGACGAGACGACGTTCGTCCCGCTCGAGGAGCGGTAAGTGACTCCGGGGCCGGCCCGAGCGAACCGACGGGCCGACTTTCTTCACCCGCTTTTTCGAGTGGAGCGCCTGACTTCAACGCCAGTTTGAGCGACGGCAGGGCCTTTTACCCGGCGGTGAGACGGTGCTGCCGCATGGTCCACTGTCCCGAGTGTGACGGCACGATAGCGGAAGAATCGGACGTCGAGTTCATCGACCTCGACGCGAAGATGGCGGGCCTGTTCAGGTCCTCCAAGCGGTTCTACGTGGTCGCGTGCAACGACTGTGGCGCGGCCATCGGGAGCGGCGTCGCGGGCGGCGGCGGGTGAGACGCCGCCGGTTCAGCCAAACAGGTCGGTAAAGCGGTCGACGCCCTCGTCGGTGCCCGCGATGACGAGTCGATCCGTCGAATCGATGTGGACGTCGGGCCCGAGGTCCGTCAGCACGTCGCCGTTGCGCTCGACGGCGATGACCGTACACCCCGTCCGCGAGCGGATGTCGGCCTCCCCGAGCGTCGTGTCGCCGAGTCGCTCCGGCGAGACGCGGACGATCTCGACCTGCTGGTCCATCGAGATGACGTCCTCCTCCTCTAGGATGGTCGAGGCGAGCATCCGTCCGCTGACCGTCGCCAGCGAGAGGACGTAGTCGGCCCCCGCGCGGTACATCTTCTTGACGTTGTTCGTCTCCTCGGCGCGGGCGATGACCTCCACGTCGGGGTCTAGGTCACGGACGACGAGCGTCGCGAACTCCGTCTCCGTGTCCTGTGAGATGGCGAGGACGACCGTCCGGGCCTCGTCGATGCGGGCGGCCTGGAGCACCTCCGGTTCGGTGGCGTCGCCGACCACGTCGACGCCGGGTTCGTCCTTCCGGTCGAGGACGGTATGGGGGACGCCGGCGGTGGTCAGCGCCGCGGAGATGGTCTGTCCCACCTCGCCGTAGCCGACGACGACGGTCTTGCCCCGCTGGAAGTCGTGGACCGACGACATCGTCATCTCCTTGAGCCGTTCGAGCTGTGACTCGGTCCCCGACGCCAGCAACACGGTGCTCCCGTCGAGTTCGGCGTCCGGCGAGGGCGGACTGACGAACTGCCCGCGGAACCACGCGCCGATGACGTTGACGCCCGTCCGCTCGCGGATGCCGCTGTCCGCGAGCGTCGTCCCCACCAGATCGCTCCCGCGGTGGATGGGGAGTTCGGCGATGTCGAAGTCCTCGCCCACCTCGATGGAGTCGCCCAGCGTCGTCGAGACGCCCGTCGTGACCTTGCTGGCGAGGCTCTCGCCGAGGATGCGGCGCGGCGAGATGACGGCGTCGGCGCCGGCCAGGTCGTGGTACTTCGCCCGGCTTGGCTCCTTGACGACGCTGACGGTCTGGACCGACTCGTCGACCTCGCGGGCGGTGAGGATGATGCTCGTGTTGACCTGGTCGGAGGCGTCGGCGACCAGCGAGCGGGCCGCCGAGAGGCGGGCGCTCTCCAGGCCCTCGACGGTCTGTGGGTCGGCGTGGATGACGTGGTTTCCCGCAGCGTGCAGTTCGTTCGCCCGCTCGCGGTCCGCCTCGACGATGACGTAGGGGACGTCCCAGGTGTCGAGTTCCGTCACCAGCGTCTCGCCCCGCGGCGTGAACTGGCAGATGACGACGTGGTCCGACAGCTCCTCGTCGATGCTCGTCGGGGCGGAGGTCGCCATCGCCTCCTCGAACAGCGGGAACAGCAACACCGGCAGCGCAAGGAAGATGAGCACGACGCCGGTGACGTCCATCACGATGACCAGCAGGCGCATCCCCGTGCTCTCCCAGGGCGAATCGGAGCCAAAGCCCGTGGTGGTGAACGTCTCGACGACGACCTGGAGCGAGTGGAGGAAGTCCCGGGGGTCTGACTCCCAGGCCGTCATCCCGTAGTCGTATGCGACGGCGTAGGCGACGATGACGGCCGCCAGCCCTGCGACGTAGTAGGCGGTCCGTCGCATCCAGGTGTCCATCTACCGGTACGTGGCCCACGGGCGATAAAACAGTTCTGCCGCCGTCACGCGATGTCGGTGCCCGTTCCCGCAGGTCTAACACCTCCCGGCGAGTAGGACGGGGCATGCTCTCGTTCGAGGACGTGCTGGCGGCCCAGGACCGGGTCAGCCAGACGGCCCGCCACACGCCGCTCGACTACTCGCACACCTTCTCTGCGATGACCGGCGCGGACGTCCACCTCAAACTCGAACTGTTCCAGCGCACGGGCGCGTTCAAGATCCGCGGGGCGACCAACCGCATCGCCACGCTCTCCGAGGCGGAACGCGAGGCCGGCGTCGTCACCGCCAGCGCGGGGAACCACGCCCAGGGCGTCGCACTCGCCGCGACGCGCATCGGCGTCGAGTCGAAGATCGTCATGCCCGAGCACGCGCCGGTCTCGAAGGTCAAAGCCACCCGCAACTACGGCGGCGAGGTCGTCCTCGCGGGCCGGGACTACGACGCGGCCGCCGAGCGCGCCCACGAGATCGAGCGCGAGGAGGGGCGGACCTACATCCACGCCTTCGACGACGAGCAGGTCATGGCCGGCCAGGGGACCATCGGCCTCGAGATATACGACGACCTGCCCGGGATAGAGACGGTCGTGGTCCCCATCGGTGGGGGCGGGCTCATCAGCGGCATCGCCACGGCGCTGAAAGGGAAAAACGAGGACATCCGTGTCGTCGGCGTACAGGCCGAGGGGGCCTCGAGCGTCGCCGAGTCGCTGCGGAAGGGGCACCGCGTCAAGCGGGACTCCGTCGAGACCATCGCCGACGGCATCGCCACCCGGACCGTCGGCGAGCAGACCTTCGAGATAATCCAGGACCGCGTCGACGAGGTGGTGACCGTCTCCGACTCGGAGATCGCCGTGGCGCTGACCACGCTGCTCGAACGCTCGAAGACCCTCGCCGAGGGAGCGGGGGCCGTCGCGCTCGCCGCGGTGCTCGAGGAGAAGTTCGAGTACGCCGACGACGAGACCATCGTCCCCGCGCTCTGTGGCGGGAACATCGACCTGAACATGCTGACGAACGTCGTCATGCGGGGCCTGGTCGAGACCGGGCGCTATCTCAAGCTGCGGACCGTGCTCAAGGACCGCCCCGGCGCGCTGGAGGAACTGGTCGAGATTCTCTCGGCCCAGCGGGCCAACATCTACGCCATCGAACACGACCGGACCAGTCGCGACGTGGCGATGAACGACGCCGAGGTGGAACTGGACCTCGAAACCCGGGGCCCCAAACACGTCGAGGCACTGCTCTCGGCGCTTCGCGAGCACGGCTACGAGGTCGACGTGCTGGTCTGACCCGGCCGACTCGGGATTTATTAGCCAGGCGGCCCCCGCTCCGGTATGAGAGATATCGTCAGTACCGACGCGGCGCCCGCCGCCGTCGGCGCGTACAGCCAGGCGACGACCACCGACGACCTCGTGTTCACCGCCGGCCAGATCCCGCTGACTCCCGACGGCGACCTGCTGGACGGGGCCGCCGTCGACGTCCAGACCGAACAGGCCTTGGAGAACGTCGCCGCCATCCTCGAGGCGGCAGACACCGACATGGACAGCGTCCTGAAGGTGACCGTGTTCCTGGCCGACATCGACGACTTCGACGCCATGAACGACACCTACGAGACGTTCTTCGACGACGAACCGCCCGCCCGGTCGGCCGTCGCCGTCAAGGACCTCCCGAAGGGCGTCGCCGTCGAGATCGAGGCCGTGGCCGCCCGCTAGATGCGTCCGCGAACGAAATCCAGCCTGCTGTGGGGCGTCGTCGGCGGCCTCGCCTTCCTCGTCTTGCTCCAGGGCTACGAACTGCTGGCAGCGCAACCGGTCGCCCTCGGCGTGAAGTTCGGCGTCGCCGCCCTGGTCGCGGCCGGCGCGACGGGCCTGACCTACCTGACGCAGGACCGCCTGCCCGGAAACGAAAGTCCTTAACCACCCGCCGTCTGATGCTCGAATACGAGCCAGGATGGCCGAACGGTAAGGCGCACGCCTGGAAAGCGTGTTCCCTTTCGGGATTCTGGGTTCAAATCCCAGTCCTGGCGTACCACCTTTTTCTGCGTCGGGTTCGCGCTTCGCGCGAACCACTCCTTGAAAAATCTGGACCAAAAAGGCCGGACGCTCACGTCGTTCGCGTCCGGTAAAACCGCGCCTTCGGCGCGGTATGCTTACAGCAACGAACAGAATTATTCCGTGGAGAAGCGGCGTTCTAAGCGTCACCTAGGAACGTCACACCCTAGCTCCTCGAGCGTCGCGAGCGCCCGGTCGACGTCTTCGGCCTTGACCAACACGTGGTCGGTCGAGTACGCCGACAGCGCGAATATCGAGACGTCGGCCTCGGCGAGTGCCGTCGCGGCGCTCGCCAGAAACCCCACGAGGTCGAAGGGGAGTACCGCCTCGAAGGTGAGGACCTTCCAGCCGGGTTCCACCTCGATGGCGCCGTCGGGGTCGTCGGTCCCCTCCTCGACGACCAGGGTCGTCTCGCGGCCGTCCTGGATGGACGCGAAGGCGTCAGGGTCCGGTCGGTCGGCTTTCACGACGGCGTAGGGCTCGTCCGAGACGGTGACGGCGGCCTCCGCGAGGAAGTCGGCGACGTCCATGTCCTCCCATCGCCCACCGACACCGTAACTCTCCTGTTTGACCGCGAAAGCACAACCCCTGGACGCCGTGACGAGTGTTTTATCGTCGCCGTTCGTTAAGTCAGTGGCTCGCCAACAGCAGGTATGGACCGCAGACAGGTGCTCCAGTCGAGCGCCGGGATGGTCGCCACCACGGCGTGGTCGGGGTGTCTCGGCGAGCTGACCGGGTCGGCGGAACAGGCACAATCCGGGTCGGGGAACCCCTGTGACGACCCGCGACTCGTCGACTATCAGGCCGTCGACGAGTACCGCCACCGCGGTGTCTACCTGCAAAACGGGGCCGAGTCGGTGTACACAGCCTGTGTCCGGGTCACGGAGGCCGACAGTGAGCCGGAGGAGGACGGTCAGCAGCCACCACCGCTCTCACACCGGGGGTACGAGATGCATCCGGGGACCGCGGTCGAGATAGTCACCTTCGACGACCAGGGACGCTACACGGTCACGGTCAGTCTCGACGCGACGAGCAAGCAGGCACAGTTCGAGGTGGCCGACTCGACGGCCGACGGCACCGGCACCTGGTTCGCGACATTCGAGATAACCGGTGCCGCCAACGTCGAGGTCACGAGACACGACGGGTGACGACCGAGGCTACAGCGTCGCGACGCACTCCCGGCAGTACCGGAACCCGCGCTCGTTGACCGTCCCGCAGTTGCCACAGCGCCACCCGCCCGACGGCACCGAGCCGGCGGGGTCCGCCTCGCCGGTCCCCGGTTCGGGCGCGTCGGGCGCGCCCTCACGCCAGCGCTCGCGCCCGTCGAGGACGATACGCACCAGTACCGGGAGCGCCACGGCGAGGGCCACCAGCGCCGTGGCGGTGAGGACGACGACGTACACCTCCCCGAACGAGACCATGTGCGCGGTACGTGCCGGGCGGCAGTAGTTCCTGTGGTCGCACGTGTCGGCCCCGCTCAGACGTGGCGGAAGAGCTCGAGCGTGTACCCTTCGGGGTCCTCGACGAACGCAGCGTGGGCGTCGGCGGCCTCGATTTCGGTCGGTTCGAGCACCGGCGCGGCGCCGGCCGAGAGCGCCCGCTCGTAGGCGGCCTCGACGTCGTCGACGGTGAACGCGACGTGGTCGACGTCGGCCCGCGACGGGGCGATGGGCGTCGTCCGGTCGGGGTCGTAGCGGAGCTGGATGTCGCCGTCGCCCTCGCCGCCGTCGGCCAGGTAGACGTTCTCGACGCCGTCCAGGGTGAACCGGTGGGTCTCCTCGAAGCCCATCGCGGCGTAGAACTCCATCGCGCGGTCGAGGTCCGAGACACAGAGTGCGGTGTGTGCGAGGTCCATGCGGGCTCGTTGTAGGCGCTGCGGGATGACGGTACCGGATGGCGGGCGTGCCGAACGCATTTGTGCCAGCCAGTCGTCTCGTCGGTATGGAGTACACGACGCTCGGCTCGACCGGCATCGAAGTCAGCAAGATCTGTCTGGGCTGTATGAGCTTCGGCAGCGGCCGCGAGTGGATGCTCGACGCCGAGGAGGGCCGTGAACTCGTCGAACGGGCCATCGACCTCGGCATCAACTTCTTCGACACCGCCAACGTCTACTCGGCGGGCGAGAGCGAGGAGATTCTGGGCGACGTCCTCGCGGACTACGACCGCGACCAGCAGGTCGTCGCGACGAAGGTCCGGTTCCCCGGCGCGACCGACCACCGCAACGCGCAGGGGCTCTCCCGGAAGACCATCGAGCAGGAACTGGCGAACTCGCTTTCCCGCTTGGGGATGGACACCGTCGACCTCTACCAGATCCACCGCTGGGACTACGGCACACCCATCGAGACGACGCTGCGGGCGCTCGACGACGCCGTCCGCCGTGGCCAGGTCCGCCACATCGGGGCCTCCTCGATGTGGGCCCACCAGTTCCAGGAGGCGTTGCACGTCAGCGACCGCGAGGGGCTGGCCCGCTTCGAGACGATGCAGGACCTCTATCACCTGACCTACCGCGAGGAGGAACGCGAGATGTACCCGCTCTGTGAGAGGGAGAACGTCGGCGTCCTGCCGTGGAGTCCGCTCGGCGCGGGCTACCTGACGCGGCCCCACGAGGAGTTCAAGACGACCTCGCGCGGGGTGCACGAGACCGAGACCGCCGAGGTCCCCTACCACGAGGGACCGGGCAGCGAGGAGATCAACGAGCGCGTCCAGGAACTGGCGGCCGACTACGGCGTGACGATGGCCCAGATCGCGCTGGCCTGGCACTTCCAGAACGACAACGTCACCGCGCCCATCGTCGGGACCTCGAGCATCGACCACCTGGAAGACGCCGTCGAGGCCCTGGAGATCGACCTCTCGGCGTCTGACGTGGCGTATCTCGAGGATCCCTACGAGCCGGTGGCAGTGTACGGGCACGAGTAGCGGGGTTCTGAGCAGCGCGAAGAACCCCGAAAGCGAGCGGGAAGCGTTAGCGACCCGCGAGTAGCGAGGGGCGCGAACGAGCGAAGCGAGTGAGCGGGCCTCGGAATGCGAGCGGCAACGCCGCGAGCAGTAGCGGGACCCCTCACTGCGTTCGGGCTCCCGGAAGCGAACGGCGACCGCAGGGGCCGTCTCTCGGAAGGGGAGTGGGGAGAACCGTCGCCGCGGCGGTCACAGAGGTGATCGACGACGAGCGCCGGGGCGAGGGGTGAGCCGGATCAGGCGTTCGCACGTGCCTCGTCGAGCAGCGCCTGGACGTCGACCGGTTCGCCGCGCTCGCTGCTCTCGATGGCCGCGAAGACGATGGCCATCGACTGGAGGTTGTCCTGGACGTTCGTCGCCATCGGCTCGCCGCCGTCGAGCCAGTCACAGAACTGCTCGACGAGCCAGGCGTTGCCCCAGGTCGGCCGGTCCGCGAGCGGGACCGGGATGCCGTCGCCGTCGGCCGCCGCCTCGGTCGTTTCGCCGCCGTCCGAAGCCGTGGGTTCGGCCTCCTCGGCCCCGTCGCTCGCGTCGTGGGGCGTGTAGGGGTACCGGCGGACCTCGCGGCGGTCGAGGACGACCGTCTCGTCGCGGCACTCGGCGCGGAACATCTCGTTGCCCCAGCCGTTGCGCTCGGTCGCGTTGGCGTAGCTGCCCTCGTACATCGCACGGGTGCCGTCGGCGAAGGTCATCGTGACGAACCCGGTGGTGTGGCCCTCGTAGTCGGCCCACTCGGGCGTCCACGTCTCGGCGTAGACCTGTTCACAGGGGGCACCCACGAGCGAGGCGAGGATATCGAGGTGGTGGACGGCCCCGTCGAGCAAGAGCAGGTCGTCCATCTCGTAGACGTACGGCGAGTAGTAGCCGCGCTCCCGGACGGCGCCGGCGAACCGGCCCGCGAGGTAGTCGATGGGGCCGGCCGAGCCGTCCCTGACCGCCCGGCGGAACGTGGTCTTGTCGCGGTCGAAGCGGTGGCTCATCGTGATGCCCATCTTCGCGTCGGCGTCGGCCACCTTCCGGGCGATGCGGACCGACGCCTCGAGGGTATCGGCGATGGGCTTCTCCGAGAGGACATCGCAGCCGTGTTCCAGCGCGATGTCGACGACGACTTCGTGTGCGCCCGGCGGGGTGACGACCGAGACGAAGTCGGCGTCGCGCTCGGTGAGGGCGGTGTCGAGGTCGGTGTAACAGCGCGAGGCCGGCAGGTCGAGGTGGTCCTCGGCGCGTTCGAGTCGGTCGGGGTCTGTATCGACGGCAGCGACCACTTCGATGCGGCCGGCGTCGACGTTCGGCGGGAGGACGTCCTCGACCCAGTGGGTACCCTGCCCACCCAGGCCAACGTGAACCAGTCGGTGTGTCATGGGGGCGTTACCGGACTCGCGGGTAAATATCGCACTATTCGGCGTCGGGGAACTCGACGGTGCGTTGCAGGCCGTCCTCGGCGACGAACACCTCGCCGTCGAACACCTCCGCGGCCTCGGCCCCGAGCTGGTCGGCCTGCCCGGCGTACCGCGTCGAGATGTGGGTCAGTGCGAGCGTCGAGACACCGGCCCGCCGGGCGACGTCGGCGGCCTCCGCGGCCGTCGAGTGGGCCGTGGCCTGTGCGCGGTCGGCCCGGTCCTGGGCGAAGGTGGCGTCGTGGATCAGGAGATCGGCGCCCTCGCTGGCGTCGACGACGCTGTCGGTCGGGAGCGTATCGCCCGTGTAGACCAGCGTCCGCCCGGGCCGGGGCGGCCCGACGACTTCCTCCGGCCGGACAGTCCGGCCGTCGTGGTCGACCGGTTCCCCGCGGTGGAGCGCCGAGTACTTCGGCCCGGGTGGGATGCCCAGCTCGTCCTCGGCTTTCTCGCGGTCGAACCGTCCCTTGCGGTCGTCCTCGGCGAGGACGTAGCCGACCGACGGACAGCGGTGCTGGGTCCCGAAGGCCCTGACCTCGTACTCCTCGCGGGAGAGCGCCACGTCGCCGGCCGACACCTCGTTGATGCGGACCGGGTACGACGGCGACGCGCCGTTGGCCTCGATGAGCTGCCGGACGTTCCCGCGCGTGCCGGCGGGTGTGTGGATGGCGATGGGGGCGTCCCGTTCGTTGAAGTCCCAGGTCTGGAGCAGGCCGGGAATCCCCAGGACGTGATCGCCATGCAAGTGCGTGACAAAGAGGTGGTCGACGGCGAAGCCGGTGCCGTAGCGCATCATCTGTCGCTGGGTCCCCTCGCCACAGTCGAACAGGAGGTAGTCGCCCTCCCGGTTGACGAACACGCTGCTGGTGTTTCGCTGGGTCGTCGGAATGGCTCCGCTCGTCCCGAGGAACGTCACGCGCATCTCGTCTGGTCGTCGGCCACCGACGGGTAAACGCGTGTCGGAACCCGACGGCGGACCGGCCCTGTCATCCGTTCACATTTTTAACGGTGCCCGTCGTAGCCGGGCCCATGAAGTTCGTCATCGTCGGCTACGGCCGCGTCGGCACCCGGACCGCGAGAATCCTCAAGAGCGAAGGGCACGCCGTCACCATCGTCGAGCGCGACCACGAGAAGGTCGACAGAGCCAGGGAGGCCGGGTTCGAGGCCCTCCAGGGCGACGGCAGCGACGAGTCGCTGTTGGTCGAAGCGGGCATCGAGACGGCCGACGCCATCGGCGGGCTCACGGGCGACCTGAACGTGAACTTCACCGCCTGTATGGTCGGCCGCGAGTACGGCTGTCGGACGGTCCTGCGCATCGACGCCGACTACCGCGAGGAGATCTACGAGAAGTACGCCGCGGACGTCGACGAGATCATCTACCCCGAGCGACTGGGGGCCGCCGGCGCGAAGACGGCGCTGCTCGGCGGGGACTTCAACGTCCTCGCGGACCTGACCGAACAGCTCTCCGTCGCGAGCGTCACCGTCCCCGACGGGTCGCCGGTCATCGGCAAACGCGTCGTCGAGGTCGAACTGCCCGGTGACGCCCACATCTACGCCCACGGCCGCAGTCGCGAACCGATGAGCATCCCGCTCCCACAGACGGTCATCGAGGCGGGCGACAGCGTCGCCATCATGAGCACGCCCGAGGAGCTCGAGGCCGTGCGCGCGTCGCTGCGGGGCGAGGCGTCTGCCTGAGAGAGACCGGAACCCAGAAAGGGGGGATGGGTTTCGGTGTCCGGGCGCGCCGTTCGGGAGGATGGGAAATCGAGGCCGTCAGAGCGCGCCCGTACTGAGGCGAGACCACGGCCGAATATAAACACCCGTCAGACGCACGACCGACGGGCGGCGGACAGTCACGGGCGGCTTTTTCCCGGCGCGTGTCGTCTGTGGGGTATGACCTGGAGCGACCTGTTCGAGCGCGCGAGGGAGTACGAGACGAGCGTCGAGGCCGTCCGCGAGGCGCTCGAGACCCACCGTGGGGATGCCTGAGGCGTCACCCGCCCGCGTCGTCGCGGACGCGGACGTACTGGCGGCAGACCTGCTGTGTGGCGACGAGTCCGGCAACGCCGCCCGGGTGGCGCTCGACCACGTTCGCCGGCACTCCTGGATGGAGCTGGTCGCCAGCGACCACCTGCTCAAGGACGCCCGGACGGTCGTCGAATCGCTCGCCGACGCGACGCTGGCCGCGGACTGGCGCGAGCGCATCGGGCGCGAGCGGGCGGCCGTCGAGCATCCGCCGGGCGACCACCCGGCGCTCGCCTCGGCCTACCGCGGCGGCGCCGCCCACCTGCTCACCTACGACGAGGGGCTCAGAAGTGCGAAGGCGGGCGCCTCGCTGCAGTCACACATGTCCCTGAGCGTCCGGCCACCCGACGCCTTCGCCCGCCTGTTCGACCCCGAAGCCCTGTACGAGGCGGTCGAAGGTGGTTCCTACCCCGGGCCGGACCGGGACCCGCGCGGCTAGTCCGAGACACCGGGCGCGGCCGTCGCGTCCGTCGCGGGTCGCTCCTGGCCACTCGCGTCGACCTCGAACTGCGCGAGGAGGTCCAGCAGTTCGTCGGTCCGACGCGCCACCGACGACACCTCCTCGGAGACCTCGGCGATGGTCGCGGTCTGCTCTTGGGTGGCGGCCGCGACCGATTCGGCCTCCTTGCTGGTCTGGTCGCTCACGGTCGCTACCTCGTCGACCATCGCGACGACCTCCTGGGTCGTCTCTGCCTGCTCGCTGGTCGCGCCGGATATCTCCTGGATGGCGTCGTTGACCTCGCCCAGGACGTCCACGATGTCCTCGAAGTCGCGGAGCGCCCCCTCGATGGTGTCCGTGCTCTCCGAGACGCGTTCGTTCATCTCCTCGACGTCGGTGACCGTCTGCGTGGCCTCGTCCTGGACGGCCTGGATGCGGTCAGAGATGTCGGCAGCGGCGTCACGGGTCTCCTCGGCCAGGGCCTTGACCTCGTCTGCGACGACGGCGAAGCCGTCACCGGAGGCGTCGGCGCGGGCGGCCTCGATGGAGGCGTTCAGCGCGAGCATGTTGGTCTGCTCTGCGACCTCTGTGATGACGTCGACGATCTCGTCGATCTCGCCGACCTCGTCGACGAGTCCCTCGACCGCGCTGGCGATTTCCCCGATACGGGCCTCCATCTCGTCGAGTTCGTCGATGGCGACGGCGGCCTCCTCGCGCCCGGTCCGCCCCCGCTCGGCGGCCTGCTGTGCGGTCTGAGCCGCGTCGTCGGCGGTCGCGGCGATCTCCTCGACGGTCGCAGAGAGGGTGTTCATCTCCGAGGCGACGTCGTCGTGGCGGTCGGACTGCTGGCTCGCCCCCGCGGAGATGTCCTGTATCGACCGGGCGACCTCGTCGCTGGCGCGGTCGATCTCCTCGACGCTCTCGACGAACCGGTCGGTCGTCCCGGAGACCTCCTCGGCGAAGGCGGTCACCTCGCCGACCGTCTCGCCCAGCGTCGTCACGAGGTCGTTGTAGTTCTCGACGACCGCCTGAAACAGGTCCTCGTCGACGTCGTCGAAGTCGTCGTCGAGCGTGGCGGTGAGGTCCCCCTCCTTCGCGCGCTCGGCCGCCTCCGCGAAGGCCGTCACGAGGTCCCGCAGCGCCTGTGAGCGTGCCTCCAGGTCGTCGGTCATCGCCTGGAGTTCGGTCGTGTAGTCGTCGAGACTGGCGGCCATCCGCTCGAGCGACCGCCCGAAGTCCCCGGGGACGTCCTCGTCTAAGACGTCGGCGTCGAACTCCTGGCGGGAGAGGGCGTCGGCCTGCCGCGAGACCGTCTCGAGGTGGGACTGCATCGACGCGAACGAGGCCGTGAGACTCGCCACCTCGTCGTCCCGTTCGCTGTCGGGGACGTCGACGTCGATCTCGCCGGCGGCGATCTGGGCGGCGGCCTCGTCCAGCGCCTCGACGGGGCGGACGAAGTCCTCGCGGGTGATAAAGACCGTGTTCACGAACGCCAGGGCTGCACCGGAGAGGAGCACGGCGGTGAGGACGAGCTGGAGCGTCCCCGACAGCGCGAACGTGACGGCCGCGAGCGCGATGGAGACGCCGAGCTGGATGCCGACAGCGGCCAGCACCTTGCGTTTGATAGAGCCCGAAACGCCGATGAGGTCCATCGAGATCCGTATCAGCCCCTTGTACGTGTCGATGGGGTCGAGTGACATATAGACGAATTACCACCGACTCCCCTTTCAATGAACGGGGCTCTTTGCAGAATATGATAACCGGTCCGGCCGCGGGGCGCCGTGTCGGAGTCGAACCCGGCCTCACCGGTCGCTGTTGACCCAGTGTGCCACCCGCCGGACCAGCGGCCGGGGGCTCAGGCGGGCCAGCAGGTCGACGGCCCGCATGGCCCTGGTGGGGACGACGACCGTCTCGCCGGCCATCAACCCCTCGTATGCGGCCGTGGCGACGGCCTCGGGAGTGTTCGAGGCGTGCGACCCGACGCTGGAGTCGTCCATCCCGGCACGGGCCTGGAACTCGGTGTCGACCGGCCCGGGACAGACGAGCGTCACGTCGACCGGCGTCCCGCGCAGCTCCTCGGCGATGGCCTCGGTGAAACTGTTGACGTAGGCCTTGCTGGCGTAGTAGCCCGCCATCCGGGGCCCGGGCTGGAACCCCGCGACGGAGCCGACGTTCAGCACCTTCCCGCCGTCGTCGAAGTCCTCGAGAAAGAGCCGCGTGAGTTCGACGGGGAGGACGACGTTCAACTGCAACTGGGTGCGCTCCGCCTCGAGGTCGCTCTCGCGGAAGGGGCCGTAGACACCGACGCCGACGTTGTTGACCAGGGCGTCGACGTCGAGCCCGCGCTCCTGGACGGCCCCGTAGAGGTCCGCGGCGGCGTCACGCCGGTCTAGGTCCATCTCGATGGGCGTCGCGGTCACGCCGTGGTCGCGTTCGAGATCGCCGGCGAGCGACGCCAGGCGGTCGCGGCGTCGGGCAACCGGGACGACGTCGTGCCCGTTGGCGGCGAACTCGCGGGAAAGCGCCGCGCCGATGCCGGCCGACGCGCCGGTGACGAGTGCGGTCCCGGTCATCGACCGGCGTACCACTCGGCGAACTTCGCCAGCGCCCGGCCGCGGTGGGAGACGGCGTTTTTCGCCTCGGTGCTCATCTCGGCGAACGTCTCGCCGTCGTGTTCGAAGATGGGATCGAAGCCGAAACCGCCGTCGCCCCGCGGGGCGACGATCTCGCCGGGGACCCACCCCTCGAACAGTTTGACCGGGACGTCCCCCTCGCGGACCTGCTCGTCGGTGGTGGCCGTCTCCCGGTCCGTCGCCGCGAGGTCCTGTCCTCGACGGTCGCCGGGCTCGAGCGGTTCCGGCGTCGCCTCGAACGGATCCCCGTCGCAGTAGGCGATGACGGTCTTGAACGCCGCCGAGCGGTCGGCCTCGGGTTCGGTCATGCCCCAGACCCGCTCGACGCCGACCGTGTCCTCCACGTACGAGGAGTAGGGGCCGGGGAAGCCGTCGAAGGCGTCGATGAACAGGCCCGCGTCGTCGACGATGACCGGGCCGTCGGCCGCCCGGTAGGCCTCGCGGGCGCCCTGTGTGGCCACCGTCCCGAGATCGTCGGCCTGGATCTCGGGGTAGTCGTAGTCGAACTGGCGCACCTCGTCGTCGAGGTACTCGGTCGCCTCCCGGACCTTCCCGGGGTTGGTCGTCACGAAGTACAGCATACCGGCAAGGGGTAGCCGGCAGTCAAAGAGCCGTCGAAACGCGCCGTCGCAGTCGTTGTACCTGTGTACCGTCCCCGACCGCAGGATGTCGCGCGGTCGGTACGGGAACGACGTGGAACGGCCGCTCTCAGTCGACGATGACTTCCACGGGTTCGTCGTCCGCTTCGTCCTCGATCTCGCCGTCGCCGCCCCGTTCGAGGTAGAGCATCACGCCCGCGACGAGGAGGACGACCCACGAGCGCCAGTTGGCGAGGTTCAGCGTGTAGCCGATGCCGAACGGTTTCTCGACCAGCATTCCGTCACCGGGTTGCCAGTACGAGGAGACCAGTCGCTTGAAGCTCGGTCGCTCGAAGTTGTAGGGCACGCCGAAGATGGATCCGGACTGTGGTTTATCTGCCATGTTCCTCACTACTCCCCGCGAGGGTAAATCAGTTGTCCACTCTGCAAGTCTGACAGGGTCAGGCCAGCCCCACCGACCGGAGGATGGTAAAGAGCACGTCGCCGTAGGTCAGCGAGACGACCAGGCCGACGAACATCGGGACCAGGAACGGGATGCCGGGCGACACCCAGACCGTCTCGCGGGCGGCGAGTACCTCCAGGCCCTCGCGCAGCTGTTCGGGGGTCGTCCCGTAGGCCGAGTGGTCGATGTCCGCGAGGAACCGCTCGGCGCCCCAGGGGTCTGGCTTCCCGGCAGTTCCCCACTCCGGTCCGCCGCCGTCGGTGACCAGCGCCCCGTCGCCGGGCGGGTTCGGGACCGCTGGCAGCGTCTCGGGGTTGCGGTACCGGTCCGGGTCCGCGACCACCTCCTCGAGTGTGAGACCGCGCCACTGCAGGTACATCCGCAGAGCGTCCAGGTCGAGGCCCTGTCGCGTGAACCCGTCCGGCGCCGAGAGCAACCGTCCGTACTCGCCGGGGACGTCCGCGACGGCGACGGGCCGGCCGATGAACATGGCCAGCGAGACGTGCCCCCGGGCGAGGTTCCCGGCGGCCACCGCCAGCGGATAGGCGACGCCGGCGAGCACCGTGTTCGAGAGGATGGTCAACGAGAAGACACCGATGGGCGTCTGCTGGAGGGGCAGCGCGACGGACGGCGTCGACAGCAGGTACGTGGGATAGACGGGAAAGAGCACGGCGACGAGCATGAACGCCTTGGCGTCGGCCCCGCCGAACCCGCCGATGTACCAGAAGCCGTAGGCCAGCGGGGCGACGAACCCCAGACTGATGGCCACGCGCAGGAAAAACAGACGGCCGCCGGTCGGCGCGGTCCAGACGGCGTAGGCGTCCCACGCCAGCAAGACCACGGCGAGGGCGGCCAGCGGGAGCCACGTCCGGTTGGGGACCCGGCGCGTCTTCACGTCGCGGTAGGCCGTCCACGCGAAGACGGGGACGGCGACCAGTCGCAACAGGTCAGGTATCGACCCGAGCACGACTGTCAGGTCCCGCGTGGACCATCCTAACCCTTCCGGTGGTCCGGCAAACACAGGAGCAGTGGCTCCCCGGCGGGTTCTGGAGAGACCACAAAACCCCACGTGGCGTCTATATGACGCGGTTCTCCATGCTAAGCGGGCTACAATGTATGCACACTACTATAGTTCTGCGGCGGATTGGTGGTGCATGGCCAATCGGACGGAAACAATCAAAGTCAGGGTGACACCAGAACGAAAGGAGAAATTTGAAAAGTATATTGAAGACACTGGCGAGTTCCCCAGCGTCAGTCAACTGCTGCGAGCGAGTGCTAACGCGCACATCCATCAAGACGACGAACAGACCACAGACATCGACCCAGAACAAATCACCAGCGCTATTGAAATCGGTCTTAGTGACGTGCACGAGCGCTTGGCCCGAATTGAGCAGGAGGTCAACCGGGTCGATACGGCAGTTCAACCGAACAACGAGGATGTTGATGACCTGGCGGACGACATTGCGATGCAATTACCGGTGATGGATTCCAGCAAGGAGCTTAGGGATACGAACGCGATTATGGAGGAACGGGCACACAGCGGCATGTCTGACCTCGAATTCACAAAGGAGATGTCTACCATCGAGTTTTGGGCGGATTTCGTTGATGCAGACAAAAACAAGACGCGTCGAGCAATTAACCGCGCCACGAATTGGTACCCGGACGTGCAGTGGACTTACGACGAAAACATGGGCAAGCGTCGATACTACCGAACTTCGGAGGCCGAGTAAATGCCTCCTCGCCGCTTCAAGCCGATTGAGGAATGCAGAGACGAGATCGTGGATTACGTCGATGAGCTGGAGACCGGGACTGACAACAACGACCCAGACCAGCGGCAGTCCAAGAGTACCCAACGGTACAAACAAGACGTTCGCTGGTACGATCACTGGTTGGACGAGGAGGGGATTGCGTCTGCGTTTGATGTCGGGCCAAAGGACACCAACAGGCTCGGGAGAGTTCTCTCAAATCAATATAATGGCACGACTCCCAGGTACAGATGGGATCGAATCCTTTCAATGTACGACTACTTTGTATCTCTCGAAATTCTCGATAGGAACCCGTTAGACCGGTGGAACGACCAGAAGTCTGAGAAGTGGGGAATGACGAAGAGTACGGAGCAGAGTAAGCGGTTGGAGGATGGTGAGACGTATGCGGTGGATCAGGAAGACGTACGGGCCATGGAGAAGAATGCGGGTAGGAATCGAATCAGGAATCAACTAATTATTCGGTGCCTCTGGCACACTGGAATGCGGCGTCAGGAAGCGAGTCGGGTGACGGTCGATATGCTTGATCGAGATGCCCGCGAGATCGCGCTTCCGGGCAGTATCACGAAGAATAAAAAGCCCCGAGTTGTGGCCTGGCAGCCGAATCTCGACGGGTTGCTGCACAAGTGGCTGGATGGTGGGTATCGAGACGATTACCTCGGCGGGAACGACCACGACAATCTGTTTATCGGCGAGCGCGGCGCTCCGTTGAGTCCGGAGGCGATTAACGAGCTTGTTCGTGAGGCTGCCGAACGCGCTGGCATCAACAGGAAACTGTATGCGGACGCGAACGCCGCTACACCCGAGGACGGGAGTGATCCGGAGCCGAACCGGTGGCTAATTTCGAGCCATAACATCCGTCACGGACTAGGATCACATCTCATCCACAATACGGATGCTGGATTATACCAGGTCTCTCGCTACCTTGGCCACCAGTCGGTGGACGTTACCGAAAAAACCTATATCGAGTATGATCCTCGGGCTGGGACGGATGATGCGCACGATTTCGGCCCGGAGTAACTTCGAAGGTGACGTGTAGGTGTGACGCGTTGAAGCTCTAGTCCATTACTGGATTTGCATCAATTTCAACGAGGACACCCCACGGCAGTCATCGTACAGTCAAAGTAGATACTACTCTATTGGATACTGCCACTTACTCCGAGATATATCGTGAATTTCTTCCTCAGCTTCCACGAAGGTTAACAGTCGTAATTTTTTGTCATCGGGAGGCGACAAGTACAGCCGCTCTTCTGTAGATTGTTCACTGTTGAGATTCCCAATATCTAAAGAACTTTCTGCATGAATCACCCCGTTTTTACCTTCGAACCCGGCACCGAATACTGTGTTTCGAGCGCTAGCATCACCCCAATTTGTGATTTCTACGTCAACAGCAATTTCATTCAAATCAGTCACCTCAGTGCTGTAGCCGTATACTAATGTTGGATAGGCACTTTTGACTGGAATGATGTCTGCCTTCGTACTCCCACCCCAGTCGGGCATTTCTCCGACAGCATACTCATCTGTCCCCTCAATATAGTAATAACGCTCCCCGTTGTATTCATAATATGTTCCTGGTAATGAGGAGCCACCTTTGGCACCCATTGCCATATGAGCCACTGGTTCGGTATCGGGTAAATGAAGCAGTACACAACCGTAGCCCATCTCCGTTAAAAGGGCGGACAATAAAAATGCAGAGTCTTCACAGTCACCACCCCGTTCAATAAGCGTCTCAACAGGGTATTGAGAATATTGGTCAAAACTGCTAGTAACCTCATCCTTTGTGTATTTCATCTGTTGGACAAATCTAATAACTAAATTCACTTTTTCTGCTTCAGATAAACCATTACTGTCGGCCATTTGCTCAAAATCATTGGCTAAATCCTTTATATATGGTTTCCCGTATGCATCAGTAATATACATATCATAGTTTCGACCTCGACTATACCGATTTTTATAATATGCACCAAGTGATCTGGAGATCGCCATTTCATACCACCACTCATATCCAGCGGCATTCCACTCGTATCGCCGGGTGTGATTACCCTCTGTATCAGATGGCCATGTGAACCCAGTTATTCCATGTAGATACTCCAAATTCGCCTGTTCTTCAGTAGGCTCTTCTTCAACAGGGTCAGACTCTGTTTCCGGTTCTAGTTCTCTGTCGGATTCTGTCTCAGACTCTGTTTCCGGTTCTGGCTCTCTGGCGGGTTCTGTCTCAGGCTCTGTTTCCGGTTCTGGCTCTCTGGCGGGTTCTGCCTCAGAACCACTAGAAGTTTCTCCGCAGCCTGCTATAGATGTAATACCAAGTGTCCCTACTCCGGACAATAGTTGACGACGGTTCACGGTCAGTTTAGAACATGCATTTGCGATATATTTATTCTTCGATTTATTTGGAATATGATACAATTTGCACTATATATGGATGGTGGGTTGTTGCGTGCTGATGCTTTGCTGTGGTGTTTGAGTTTCAGATATCTCTGTGAGAGCTTACTGTGAACTGTGAAATTCATATCATTGAAGCTTTATTACACGTTGCTATGTACCGAACGCGAAACTTGGAGATGCATCAGATGATGTTAAATATCGTCTTCGGGCGACTAAGTATGAGGCTATAGCATGCCGGGGCCGACACTCAGGCGCTAGTGGGTCGAATGTCATTGTCCTCGAATTCTCTACAGAGGAGGCTCACATCGACAGTAACAAGTCCGAATTCCTGTAGGAGTTCTATTTGTTCACCATCGTCTATCTCCTCTGGGACATATAATTGGACGAAATCAGGAAGTGGGTCGAGGGCTTCCATTGCTTCCCACACTGTGGAGAGCAACAGCTCACTACTTATATTGGGTTGGGATTCTGGTATCCAAATGAGTACACCCACCACGTGGTTGGGCAACTCCGCAACACCGATCTTCCCGAAGTCTGAAGACGAGTCTTTGATATCAAATCTTCCCCCTTCTTCCTTACATTCCTGTTTGGCACTCTTGAAACAGAGTGTTCGAAATTCCTCTGCTGAGAGTGATTGAATCTGCGTTTCAGTCCACGCGGAATTCGCTTTCTCAGGTAGATCCTCATCCAACTCTTTATAAAAATTGCGGGCGAAATCAGCCCGGGCCGCTTCGATATCTGTCTGATTTCTCCCTGCTTGCTTCTGACTTTCACTGGTGCTGGCGAAGGCCTGCTTCAACTTACTGGCAACGCGTATTGCTCGATCTTTCGTATCGAGAGCAATAGCGATCAGGGACAGGCTGATTACTCCCATAATTACGAAAATTTCTGCCAGGACAGTATGTGAACCCTGATTGAGGAGAATGTCGAGGATGACCAGAGGAATGATTGCAAAAAGAGCGGCAATGAACGCCAGGACGGCTTGTGGATTCAATACAGAGGTTACTGCCGTCCAGAGGGATTGCTGCGCAGCAGCAGCAGCTGTCGCGCCTTTTGCCGTAACAAACTGTCCTTTTATCGATTTTCCTGGAATTGCGAAGATCAGTTTTAATACTCCCAGTACCACTCCCATTTCTCCCAGTGCTGCCATTCCCGAACCCCAGAATATGGCGAGCAAACCAAACGGGCCAGTAATAGTATTTAGAACGAGTATCAAGAGGCTGGAAATCATAAGAAGGTTGAAGTGCTGAGCATAGAGGTCGGTCTCACGAAGAAGCAAGTATCCAAGACAGTACGCAACAAAGAGGGCTGTCAAAGGAGGTGCGACTGTATTTATAGAGGCTGTTACCATCACCACCACTCCAACAACGAGTCCAAAGTATTCATAATTCATATTCTATCCAATATATGGGCATCTGATAACTTTTTGCATTATAAATAATGGAAGTGCTATACGTCAAATCGAGTAGAATAAAGTCAGAATAGTTACTTACTCAGACGTACAAGTAGGTAAATGGGAATGATTATCCAGGCAGGGGTAGGAAGCGCAGCAACATAGATCGCATACCGTTCCTTCCCCCAGTCTGCTCCTCCCTTGCTGGTTGCTCGAACGTCTAGTGACATCAGAATAAGCGTAGGAATCGCAGTAATCAATAGCGCGATAATGACCAATGGAACAGTTAGAAAACCAGCACTAAAAACAGTCACTCCCCCCGTTGCACTAAAGGAAAGAATAGCCAGAACGAACATCAGCCCCACCCAAATGTATGGACTTCTCATACGATACTTTGTATATATTGACAGCATTTATTTAATGTTCGGTGTGACTTAGAGTTCATATTCGGTACTTGGACGTACGCCCCGTAACCCCACAGAATGCGGTGAATGTGCTATGGTGCTGGCTCGATGCTGTTCTCGATATTCACATAACGACAACACGAAGACACGATACGCAGATTGCACCACCGCTGAGTACCTCTATATCTATTGCCACTTTTGTTACCATATTTATATTAATATTTTATATTTTGTTTACCTGATAAATAGCCTGTGGATATTGTTGTGACATTGTAATTATCTATGAAAGAATATATGAGTGTTGGATTTCGTGTCATATTATGGCCATTGATCCAGAGAAGTTCCGACAATTCCGAGAGAATATTGACCAAGTTACGGAGATGGCTCCTGGAAGTAGTAATATGAATAAAGCCCTAGTTGATACGGCCTTTGGGGACGCATTGCGTGAAACTGAAGAGCTGATTGATGAATCTCGTCCACCACGAATATACGTATTTGGGCGCTCCGGTGCTGGAAAATCCTCTCTAATCAATGCACTTGCTAACAAGAACGTGGCAGAAGTGGGCGACATTGAGCCGACAACTGTAGAATCAGAGCTTTATCATATTGAATTCCCAGACCGCTATGCTACGTGGGATGTTATTGACTCTCGGGGGCTATTCGAAAGCGTAACTCCGGATGGTGATGTTCCTGCTGATACTAAGGAATTTATGAAAGAGGATTTGCAGGAGTACCGTCCTGATATTTTAATCCACGTTATGACGCCCGATCAAGTACGCGCAGGCAAGGAAGACTTTGAAACAGTGAAGAATCTAAGGGACGACCTCGGTAATCTCTTCCCTCCGGTAGTGTATTGTTTAAACAAGGTCGATCAACATGCAAGTCCGGGTGAATGGCCGCCAGAGGAGTCTGAGATACTCGCCGGAGCCGTCAAAGAAAACTTAGACTTCGTTTCAAAAGTCCTCAATGAAGAGAAGAAAGAAGCATTCAATGAGAACCGACCCCTCTATGGATACAAATTCGATTCTGATGACCACATAGGCGTAGTACCTGTTCATATGAAAAGAAAAGAAGATTATTGGAACGTCGAAACGTTCTCGTGGCTGGTTGGAGATTTTTTGCCGACTGATGCTCGACTTCAATTCATCCAAGCACAGCAGAGAACAGAGCTGATGAGAGATCTGTCCAGAGATGTAACAAATAGATTTGCAGTTGCAGGAGGGATAGTTGGAGCGGCCCCAACGTCGTATGCAGATTTGCCTCCATTAACAGCAGGACAATTGATACTTGTTGCGTTGATTGGGGGTTTCTCTTGTAATGAAATGGAGAAAGAGACTGTACGGGAATACGTGTCTTCATTAGGAACCACAGGGTTAGCTGGTCTCGGATTTAGGGAGTTGGCCAGGGGTCTTGTTCAGTTTGTTCCTGGATATGGACAAGCTGTTTCTGGTGCTGTGGCTGGTGCAGGAACCTATGCGGTTGGCAGATCATCTGAAAAGTATTTTTTCGATGATGAGGAAGTACAGCCGTCAGCTTTCAAATCTGCGGGCAGAAAGATACTGGAAGATAAGGATTTATCTACTGATGACTGAAGCAACACGGTGACGCAGTTACTGTCTCAATATACCTGCCTTTCTCACTCGAAGATTCGAACGGAATTGATGAGTATGGGCGCTATCCAACACCAAATCGACGACATCATTAGTGCTCAAAGAACTTTCTTCACAGTCCTGTATTGAAATCACGGGGCTTTCTGGAGGTGAATTTGCAGCGATACCTGCGTACCCATGAATTGTGCTTCCCCCATTGCGCAATTCAGTGGCATACTGAATTCCATTTTTGTGCCCACACTTCTCACAACCAGAATTTGCCAGATTTGTGACGATACCTTTTAGACGGAGGTCAGCAAGAATATCGTGGATTTGAATGGGATAGTCACTAGGTTGATATCCGTCGTTTCCGTTGCAGTCTTCGACAACGGGGAGTTCAAGTTTGGGCTGACGGTAGGCAAGATCGAATTCTTTGTTTAGTCCCTCAAGCACAGGTTCTGGAAAATTTGGAATTGGTTCAAGTTTATACAGACTATCTCTAGTTTCGGTGAAATGGCCATTATAAGCATTCACCAGGCTGTCAAGTAATGCGTCGTGATGCTCTGGAGCGACGAGCACACCGTGAGTTACGAGATTGACTCTGACATGAATCCTGGTGGGTCGTATGTTGCTATCGATGGTGTGCGCGTTAGCCCGTACGGTATCCCAGTGGAGATGTACACGCTGAACAGCGGGTGGCAAGAGCACGTGGGTGAGGATGGGCTGGAGAAGGCCCGCGAGGTGATGCACGATGAGTGACGCGGGAGAACTTGTTCACCCGACGGACAAAGTGCTATACATTACCGATGTTACCAGCGTAGATGGAGAGACTCGGCCCACTTCGTTTGGAGGGAGGCTGTTCGAGGACAGACGTCTCGCAGAAAAATTCCTGTTTGATGGATTGATGCCTTACACCGATGAGATCGAAGTTGAGGAATTTCAAATGTGGCTAGGTAGCGGCGTGGGTGCGAAACGCACAGAGTTCCTCGATGGCGCGGGAGATGTGATGGGTGAGGTTAGACCTGTTCAGATGTGGGAGGAAGAGAGCGAGTGCATTGAATGTGAGAGGAAGCTCGGTGGGTATCAGGGAAAGTGTGCAACAGGTGCTTAGGAGAAGTCCCGTGGGTGACGAGCGATGATTGATGGAGACCCCTGATTCTATGTCGAAGGACGATGTAATCTCTGTCAATGGCTTACTTCGGTCTCGACCCTGACCACTATGGCGGGTGGAGTGAAGAGGAGAAGCAGGAGGAGTTGAAGCTCGCGGAGATTCCTCCAGGTAGAGTACTTCGAGAACAAGATTGCGAGGAATAGGAGGGATTGATTGTGGTTACTCTGGGTGATGGCGTTATTCTAGTTGATGGAGACGAGGTTGGGAAGTTCACCCGCGAGGAGAATCATCTAAAGAAGATCGAGGTGATTCCTGAGGAACGGAATCAAGGCTATGCAACGGAGGCTTTGCGCCAGTATCTCGATATAGTGGAGTCTCGGGGTTTTGATCGTGTTACGACGACTCCTGCGACTACCCCCGTTATCCGGCACGTCTTTTCGAAGTTGGGATTCCGGAAGGTGGAGAACCCGGGTATTCACGATTTTATTGATGGTGCACCGGAGGAGATGTACCAGTCTTGTTTTCTCAAAGAGTTCTGACTCTTATTTGTTGTTGGTGTCGGAGAAGGCACCTTCTGCGACGATGGGTCTCGTCTAGTCTGTTGTGAGAGTCCTATAGGTGGGTTCGATGATTTTTTGCACAATTATTTTTCTGGTGAGAAGCGTTAAGTGTCAGAAAATACTAGATATAGAGTAAGTGCGACACCGTCCTGAATCGGTGTTCGTGCCCTCCACAATGAAAATGAAACACAGATTCCTGACCGGAGCACTACTCGGCCTCACAGCTGCTGCGTGGTACAATCTATCGAGCCCCGTATTCTCGATGGAGACTATAGCAGCAGTCGCAACGGGAGTGTTCCTTGTAGATACAACATACAAATGGACATACCAGACCTGCCGACATTGCAACCGTGGCGTTCGCGGCCAACACGACAACTGCCCGCACTGCCGAGTCGGGAACCTCCGAAGGGTGACCCTCTAATGCAGATCGAGCCGATGCCTGAGAAAGACGGATACCGATGCTGGCTCTCTCCCTCGGAACAAGAACAGTTGATTGAGTTTTACGCTAAGGAACCACGCAAGCAGCTGGCTATCGAACTGATGCTCGACGGACTCCGCTCAGAGGAAGTCCCGAGAGTCGCCACACGCGACTTCCGACGCCTTGACTCCGATGATACCGCCCACAAGCTGCGAGTGCGAGAGGGCAAAACTGGCTGGCGAGAATGCCCCGTGAGTAACGAGACGAAGCAGAAAGCAGTGATGCTGAAAAACGCTCGCAGTCTTACCAAAACAGACTCCCTCATTGACGTCGCTCCGCGCACAGTGCAACGCTGGGTATCGAACGCTACCGACGAACTAGCCGAAGAGACAGACAACAGCGACTGGGTGCACGTCTCAGCACATGACTGTAGAAGGACGTGGGCCACCAGCACGTACTATTCTCTCTCTTCACCATACGCTTTGGAGGTTATTCTTCAGTGGGGCGGATGGCAAAATGGGGAGACGTTCAGAGAGAATTATTTGGGGAAAGAACCGGATCACTTGGCCGTCGAGATGATGGACGAAGCCGGACTGCGGTAACGGCTACTGTTCTGGATTGATCAATGCGCGGATATCGCCTCGGCTTGGCCAAGCTGCGAGAGTCAATGTGAGGAAGAATCCGAGGTGAGCATAGTCCTGAAGTTCCATATTGAGGAGTGGTGGTAGACCGACTGTGATGAGGAGAAAAATAAGCACAGGTACGAAGAGGAGTGTCGGTGCGATGGCTGATAGTTGAATACCCTTATTCGGAACCTTGCTGGGGTCGAAGTTCGTGAACGTCGGTGTTATGAACCTGAATTTTAATCTCTGCGTGTTTGTCCATCGGCGAGTGGCGCGGTAGTGGATTGTCTCGTGTGTCGAATACCCAGCCTGAACAGAAACCAGAAGAACAACCAGACCGGTTATTGCCTCAGTAATTACGCTCACGAGGTTCATTCTTGTTCATAGTCACCTATGTCGGTATTAAAGCCGTTCTGTCTCTACCAGTCTGTAGTGAACGTTGGAAAACTACAGGAGAAGAAGCGTTAGTTGTCTATATCGCGTTCAGATACTCACTCTGACGGAACTTGTATACTGGATCTTTCAGATTCGTTTCACACCCACTGCATTCAGCCTCCCAACCTTCCAACGAATGCAAATCCACCACAGTGGCATCACACCTCGGACAATTATTCATCGTCACCCACCCACTACCTGTGGCCCTCTCCTGCTGAAACCGCACTGATGGAATAGTGAAACCATCATCATCTCTCTCTTGGTGATAGTTCCGGACTTCGTGAGCAATATCTCGAAGAATCGTAGGGGTGATCTTCACATCGTCAGGCATCTCTTGGACGTGAACATGAGCAGTACTCATCCCACCCCACTCTTGCAGCGCGAACCGTACGATCTGCAACGCCCGATCGTTCGCCTTCTCCCGAGACCAGCCGTCCTCTGGATCAGGAAGTTCGTTTATCATCTCCATTTTCGACTCACTGTACGTATCTTCGTACTTTTCTTCATACTGCATATTGCTCGCACCAGCATTGTCTCGAGGGCCCAGCAGCACAAGGTTCCCCAACGTATCTATTGTCTCTGCAAGGTCGGTGCTATCATCTTCGGCAGACTGCGGATGGATATGTTCGATAGTGATACCTTCCGACTTCCATTGCGAGAACTGCGGCAACTGCGAGAGGTCATCACGACTACCCTTCCCGCGCAGGTGTGCCTCGTACTTGTACAAAAGATACCGAATTACTTCGTTATCACGAACCCCTGTCCACCCGTCATTGCGGTCTGTTCCATCGAAAATATCCTCACGGAGGAGACAATCCATAAAGTAGGTATCCGGACAATTGTCCCCGATTTCTGACTCAATACGCTTGCACGTTTTCGGGGCAGCCTCATTCAGCGTGTTGAATTTCAGTGCAGACTGTTGACCGTCGAATATCTTGTTTGCATGGTCAGATCGACCAGCCCACTCGATCCAATACCCATGCCGTTGCAACGCAGCACGTCCAGCATCAGTTCGGCGTCCGGCTACGTTATATACACGGAACGAGAGCTTTCTCGCATAAACTGGCCATCCGACGGAATTCGTCCCCGATGCCGTATTGATGGTGTGTTGCCATCAGGAGTGGCAAAAAGTTGTTTGATACTGAGAGGCGATTCAGACCATCCAAGTCTTCCACAATTTCCTCAGTCCGCTCATAGTCTGAGCTGATCTCATCGGGATATTTTATTTGTAAGTACGCGACAGAACAGCGAAGTAAAGCTGTCTAAATACGAGTTAATCCAGTCTCGGACATCATTTTCGGGTTGGTTGAGTGATGCGTGCTTTTCGAGGTGCTTGATGCGCCGATGGACGGTGGTATATTCCGAGTTTGTCTGTCTGGCAAGGACGAGTTCTCCCGAGAAGAGCATCCAGTGATATCTGACGAATGTTTCAATATCACTATCTTCACCACCATATTTAGTGATGTTTTCAAGTACCTCTCCAATATTCCGGTAGATGTCTAACGATAGTTCGTTGTCATCGAATCTAGCAGAGCAGTAGACAAGGTAGCTTTTGATTTTGTCCAGATTCGTCAGTTCCTTTCCTCTATCGTTGATAACCTCGAAGAGACGGCCAGACTCTGTTTCGTCCTCGACGGTGTATTGCGTCACTTCAAGACCGGTCTTGACGATTTTTTGCACTTCTTTCAGGAAGTCGTAATACTCGTCATGTGAGTCCTCGGAAACATGTTTTTCTCGCTTTCCTTCCAACCAACTGCGAATCTCCCGTTTTGCGTTAATCAGTCGGCGTTGCGAGATTGTTTCTGATCGGATATTTTCTAGTTCTTCGTTATGGACAACAAGAGATGCAAAAACACGGTCATTGATGCTGTCGAGTTCGATTCGTTCGGTGTCGTACGAGATAACGAATGTTTCTCGGTTCTTTTTAGCGAGTTCAGCTGGAAGTGCATCTGAACTCACTTTCTCTTCATCAAGTGATTTGAGCTGTTCGTTGATACAGTTCATCAGGACGGACACTGTTGTCATTCTCTGTTGTCCGTCGATGATGTCGTAGGCTTCAAAATCGTTTGTTTCAGATTCTTGGATGCCCTTATCAAGCATCACGATAGTACCAAAGTAGTGGGAGAAGTTGCTTCCCTCTTCGGTTGTGCGTTCTTCGTAAGAGTACTCGATGTCTTCGAGAAGATCGCGGACTTCCTTCTTGTCCCAAGCGTACCCCCTTTGATATTTAGGGATTTTAAAAACTGAACTGGAAAAGAGTTCTCCTAATTTAGTTTGGCGGACATCAGCCATGTTAGATGTTTATTCGATTGTATCTATTTAGTAGTAGGGATGTCCTAGCTAGTTGAATGGCATATATTTGGCTATTGTGAGTCTTCTACTGTGTATGGTTAATACGCTTATAAACTGGTTGTGAGCTATGGGCGGTTTGCGTTCCACAGTTCCGATTTGGCCCATGAATTCAATCGGCGTTCGTTGGTGTCGAGGTGTTGCTTGCCGTGTTTGTTCAGTACGTCTTGCAATCGACGTCGATCCTTCTTCGTCAGTACCTGTCCCTTCTCGACTTTCTGGAGGAGCGATTCTAAGTCAGCAATTTGTGGGGAGACGACAGAACAGTAGTTGATAGCCTGCCTCACTGCCTTCCGTTGACCAGCGTTGAACAGAGTCGAACGGTCGGCCAGTTCCGACTCCATCCGCACACTGCGAGGGACACTACTCATCGTTGGTCACCTCGAGGTCTTCAAGCGCTTCATCTGAACCCCGATAGGTATCTACAGTGCCGGTCACGGAGTCGATCTCGTAGACCATCGTGCTGTTGCGATGCCACCAAGCCACGACACGCTCCGTCGTTTCAACAAAGAGGTACAAACCGCCGATCAGCAGCAGTGGAAAGACCACTGTGGCGAAAATGACACCAGCAGCGACCCCTACGGCGATGGACAAAATATCACTCATCGAGAATCACCTGCGAAGGAGTCGAGAATAACCCTGGAGACGACGGAAAGCACCCAGAACGGAAGCAGCAACAGAGACCCCAGAGGGCTAGGGAACGTCGCACTACGCCAGTCCTTTTCGCTGTGATGGCAGTCGGAGCATCAATATTCGACGAAGCCACGGTATGGCCGTTGGAGGGTGAGCGACTCACACCGTTCACACGTGTGGTCGCTGACTGTTCCTCGACTCATCGAGACTCACCTTTAGCGAATTTGTCGAGTCCCGTCTGTGGAGAGTCGATAGTCTCGGACGCACTTTCGAAAACCACGACTTGGCTTTTAGCAAGAAATTCAGACTGACCGTCTGGCTGAGTCACCAGCCACGATTTCGAGCTGTAATCTTCCACTTCCGCGACGAACAACGTCTTCCCACCAGCAATCGATTCTAGGGAAGTGCCGTCGGCCATCCAGCCCGGGACGAACACGATGGTTTCGATGCCTTCCGACATCAACTCTGCAATCGCGTCCGCTCCCTTGCTGCTGATTTCATAGCAGGACTCGAGGTCGCTGTAGGATTCGATGGTAACGACCGTCATCGGTCGTCTCCTTTGAGGAAGTCGCCGATGGTGGTTTGGTCACAATTGCTGCAAAGCCAGCGTGTTTCGCGAATTTCGACACGTTGCTTGCAGTCGTGTTTGTATTTGTTGCAGGCGGCACAGAAGCCGGTTCTGCGTAGTCTATTCAGGTTCTGTTCTGTTTTGTTGTTTAGTGGAGCGTGTCATAGAATAGTTCTCATAGCTTGCTGAGTCGGCTCTAACGAAATAATATCGCCGTACACTTGGTGCACGCTGTTCTCAGCTTGTTTTAGCTATGGCGAAAGATAAGTTCGGCGTCGCTGTTGACGAGGAAATCGTGCGAGAAGTGGATGAACTGGTCGCTGAGTGTGACGATCTCGGAGCCAGCCGCTCCGAGATCGTCGAAGCCATCCTCACAGCGTTCGTTCAATCCGAGACGAATCACGTTAAACGGGTACGAGAAATCATTATTCGGAAACGAAAGGGTACTCTCTAACTAATTTTGAACTGTGTGCACTTAGTGCACGTAGTTCTAATCTAATAACCCGCTATAATAGTATTCAAACTGACTATAGTATGTGAAGAGGTCTATGACACGCTCTAGTGTTCTACTCATATTGGAGGGAGGGTGACGAAGCGGGGACACGCTTCGCCGTATGCCCTTATGAGGAATCGAACCCCACGTCACCGCCAGGAGGGCTACTGTACCGCAATCTGTCGGCTAGTCCGCCAGGATCTCGTCAAGCGTTGCTTGCGTGGATTCTGTGTTGTCGATAACCACTGCATCGTCAGATTCGACGACTCCAACGTCCTTTCCGTCGGTGTTCTCGGGTGTTTCAGACTCTCTAAGTGGGTAATCGCTGATACTATTGGATAGCGAGTGTCCGAGGTGAATCACGAGCTCGTTTTTGTGGTCGTCCGATTCCGCATTGACGTATTCCCGGCTCGGAATATGCGCGGACTGTGACCATTCCCCGTCGCGTCGCCCGTAGAGACTTGCTTGCGTTACCAGGTCATCGTCCATCATCAGCTCGATGCGAGCAACGCGTTCAGCGTGTTCGTACACACGCTTTTCTGCCGTTTTCGTTTGAAGTTCCCACGTGTCTGTGAGTGGGATGAGAGAATCCCAGCGTGACATTATTCGTCACCCCGCGTGGTGTCGCCAGCAACCCGGATATCCGTTCCTTGGAGAGATTCTTCGAGGGTTGGACGGTCGTCTGTGTAGTCAATGTGGATGCAGTCGTCAGATTCTGAAACGGTAATTTCAGGATTTTGTTTGTTTGAGTTATTCATATAGTATGTGATAGTAAACACCAGAGGTATAAAATGGTAATGCAAATGCCGATATAGTATACTCACCTACTCGTGTATTTTAAATGGGCGCGATGCATACACAATAACACGCAAAATGTCACGAGCACTACTGACTGACCGCGAACGAGAAATCATAGCCGGCGAAGCAGAAGACGTAGAACACCCGAAAAAATACCAAGCCAATACCCGAGCACGCGTCCGCAAACGACTGGAGCGAATCGAAGAAGACCTCTCACTACTCGACGAACACGAACCAGGAATTGCTGACCAACTACGAGAGAAGATTTGCGAGGGTTCACAGCAGGAGAAGATGCACGAAGTCCTTGACGACATCCAAGCAGACATACAAGAACTGAAAGAGGAACACAACACATAGACAGGGAAAGTATGAAGACATCATAATTAGATTGTAAAGTATCATGAGTTCTCGGCGGTCTCGATCTACACCGACAGAATTCACGCTCCAAGACCTCCAAACATCTGTCCCCGACGATATACCCCTCCAGCTCGGAAACAAAATCCAGGACATTGTCGCTAAACTACGCCAACGCATCGATGGCGACGACCTGAAAGATATACTCAAAAATGGGACTCTCCTCACCTCGGCCCACGATCAGAAAGGCCAGGCCCCAGAGGAGTTCACAAAAAATGTCATTATCGAACAGCTGTTCGAGGAGCTCAACTTCCCGTACGCACATCAGGAAGTCAATACCCCAGCAGAAGATGAAGACCAATGGGTAGACTACAGCGTTCCGCTTGACGACTACCCAAACATAGACTCCACCCAGCTTCTGATCGAAGCAGAACCCATCAACAAGCGCCTCGACCAACAAAAACACGGGATTGGTCAAGTGAAGGGATGGCTCCATCACGAACCATTCGAGAGTGACTTCGGCATGGTGACGGACGGTCTGCGGTGGATTCTCCTGAAAAAAGACCCCGACACGCACACGATTAATAAAATCAGTAGTATAGACCTCACTCCCGTATTTATCGCGCTATTTGAAGACCAGGCAACGAATAAATCGGACGCTGAGGATGTCCTTTCTGAGGAACACCTTCAAACGCTTGAAGAGTTCTATCGTACGTTCTATTTTGACAATTTCACCAACATCGCATCTGGTGTTCAGTCGATAATCCGCCGGAAAAAGAAGGAGATCACTGAGTCTTTCTATGACGGATATATTGAGATTGTCTTCGGAATCACCGATGAAGACAGCGACGGACGCGACACCGACAGATGCCTCGTAGCAGATGGGCTTGATTCACCAGCAAGCGCGGGCGAAGAGGAACGGAGACTATTCTCTGTTCAATTAATGAACCGCCTGGTTTTCATCAAATTCCTTGAGGACACTGGTGTTGTTGATGATGCTCTGTTGAATGAGGTGAAACAAGCACACGAAGACGGCGAGCATCTTGGTGACTTCTATTCCACATTTATTCAACCGTTAGTGTATGACGTTTTCAATAAACCCAAAGGAAAGCGACCCGACAAAATCCAAGAGCGTTCCACGTATCGAGATATCCCGTATCTGAACGGTGGTTTATTCCGAGCTAACATTGAGGACGAAGAGAAATTCACTGTTTCGGACGCTGTCCTGCTCAATATTATTGATTTGCTGGAGGATTATGAGTTCTCAACTACTGGTGGGCCCGACGAGCTTGATCCGAGTGTGCTCGGGACAGTTTTTGAGAAAACAATAAATTATCTGGCCGGAGAAACTGGTGCTCAGAAGGATCTCGGGGCGTACTACACTCCAGACAATATCACCCGATATACCGCAGACAGGTCGGTAAAAGAGGGGTTGTTGACTGAATTTAAACAGACGCTGCAACAGGATTGGGGTTGGCGCGAAGGCGAAATAGCTCGATATGACGATATCCACGAACTGGTCGATGCACTGTCACCCAATGAAGACCAGATTGACTCTCTAATCGCAACTGTGGATGATTTCCGTGTTCTTGACCCTGCATGTGGGAGTGGACACTTTTTGACGTCTGTACTGAATGAAATTGTAGCGATTCGTCGCTCTCTGTACGAGAAGCACAGTGACTCCCCAGCTAACCATACTCTAAAGAAACGAACGGTGCTTGCGAACCTGTACGGTGTTGATATTGTCGGGCCAGGTGTCGAGATCACTAAATTACGCCTTTGGCTTTCAATCATGGCTGATCTCTCTGAGACCGATCTCGATGATTTAGACCCGGGTGAACTCGCGCTACCCAACGTGGCGTTCAACATTCGGGAGGGGAACTCATTGATTGGGTACACTGACACCCAACGTTTGCAAATTGAGGATGAGAATGACGAGCATCAGCAGTCCCCACTTAGCGAATGGACAGAGAAGTCTGTTGAGGAACTCGTTGAGGAACGACAAGAGCTGGTGAACGAGTACAAACAACTGTATGGTGAGGACGCACACGACATCGAGGACGAAATCCAAGAGCTGGATACGGAATATAACTCCACACTGAACGAGAAACTCCTTGATGACCTACGGAATGCTGATGTGTCGTTCGAGCATGAGATGGATACCGTTGAAGCGCCGGATCTGCCGGGAAAAGCCATCGAAAAAATCTCGATAGAATTTGAGGACGCATTAAGTGATAGTCGGAAAGAGGAACTTGACGACGAGTTCCGTGATGCGAAGGGCCTTCGAATCAACAAGGGGAAAGATGGCTACGTCTCGATGACGCTCAGCAACAAGTACGTCATCCGCACCCCCGAGGGCCGTCTTCAACAGATACTCGATAGGGTTGAGGGGAATATCGAAGAATTCGAAATCTTCCGGTATTTGACCGAAGAGGACTTAGAAGACGTGGAGTACCTTCACTGGCCACTGGAGTTCTATGAAGTGTTCCAAGATGGTGGGTTCGACGTAGCCATTGGAAACCCACCATATGGCATCGATATTTCAGAGGCCGAATCTGCACTGGGTAACTACCCGGACGAGAACCACTCATCCATGGTGTTCGCCTCACGATCTGAACACCTCACCCGCAGTGGTGGACAAGTCTCATTCGTTGTTCCGAAGGCACTCACGTACGCGTACCGGTGGGCCGACGCTCGCAACCATCTCTTGGAAACAGACCTCGACTACCTGATTGACCTCCGCGAAGCGTTCGACGGTGTCAAACAAGAGCAAATCATTCTGATGTTCTCGTCCACCGACGTAGATGATGATATTGTCGTCGGTCGGCGCAACGATAACGGCAGTAACACTGAGTTCTTCGAGCAAGGGTACCAGCAGTCTGCCTTCGATGAAGATGGATTCTATATGTGGGTTGACGAGGAGAACGAGGATATTCTCAAAAAACTCAGCGAGTACGATACATTCGATGATGTCGAGTTTGCAGAGGCAACAAAGGGAATAGATGCCTTCAAATCGTACCTCACGGGCGACCCGAGCGATTTGCTGGCATATCGAGGTGACGACATTGGCCAGTTCCGATTCGTGAGTGAGAGTTATCTTGACTCGGATATCAAGAAACGCTCGAACTTCCACTTAGCTGGGAAAGGCAAAGAAAAGGTTGTATTCCAGCGTATTCTCGCACACATAACCGACCCGACTGACCGAATTGTCATTCAGTGTGCCGTAGATTATGATGGGGCGACTATTCCAGACACCTCCATTCATGCAATCCCCAAAAATCACTCTGTCGAACTGCTTTGTGGGCTGATGAATTCCAGCTTGTTTGCTTGGTATGCGTACACGAGAATCTACAATCGAGCGATCCGTTCGATGGATTTGACACCGATCTATTTCGGACGTCTTCCGGCCCCTCCCCAGGATGACGAGCATCTCATAGAAACGATTGAGGAATGCACGAAGCAAATCCAAAGTTGTGGGCCTTCAGACCGACAGCAGATTCTGGATGCATATTCGGAACTCAACGACGCTGTTTATGATCTCTACAAGCTCAACGACGAGGAACGACAAGTTCTTGAGTCGAATACCCCACCGCATGAGGGAACGTTACTGAACTGGTGACGAGAAAGCACGTTTAGTTGAGTTCGGTTTCGAACGCCTTGGCTGCTTGGTGCAGCACAAACACCTCCGGACGCACAGTCACAGTTTTCGCCTGTGTATCGTAGTCTACAGCCCCAATACCGTCTTTTGTCGATAGGACAATCATATGGCTCTGGATTAGGGCAACGTAGCAGGCTGTACGGTTTTCTCCGTTGGATAACCGGTCGGCAAGATCAGATACAGAAACTGTCTCGCCGACATCGTGCTCTGAGAGAAATCCGAGAACACGACGTCTGCGTTCATTACTGACAGCTTTGTAGGCATCGTCCGGGGTAATCGATGTATTGACCGGCCTGTTGGTTGGTTGCGATACAGTATCTTTCAGTTTCTGAAGCAGACTCATCAGTTCTCTCTACAACGAGTCTGCGCCAGCTGCTAGTATAAAAGCGAAGACCAGCTCTCTTACCAATCGGTTTCGACCAGATCATCTGTCGCGCACACTGGGCACACAGGAGCCTCTTGAGTTTCGATGTTGTCCGCGTGCCGGGGAGTGTCTCCGCCCAAATGACTCCAGCCAATATCCGTGATATGAAGGTATTCATGCGACATGCCGGGCTTGATGACCATGTCCAATTCCTTCAGATTCTCCAAGGCTTCTCGGTGACGTTCCGTGCTGTATTGGCCGTTCAATCTCTCTCCGACTAGCCGACGAAGTCGATGGTAGTCAATGGGGTCATGGTACGCGATAATCTCCAGCATCGTTTGTTCAGCAGAAGTCGGGGAAGTTGTCACGTGGATTGCTAGTCTATCAGCATGTATGTATACGATTGGTCTAAATCTAGAATATAACTGGTTAACAATATCCTAATCCCCTGATTAGAACCGAGAAGACACCCTTCCGACGGGTCGAGATCATGCTTGGGACTGGCAGTCGGAGTAAATTCAGTCATCCACAGTGCTGGCGTCGTCGCTATTGAGGAGCGTTTCGAGGTATTGCTGACCAGCAGTCTGTTCGCAATACTGGCACATCACGGGATCTCTAATCGCTCGTTCGTCAGAGTCAGATGCCACCATATCTGTAGGTCGCCCCAGAGTGTTTTCTATATGACGGCCTAAATATGACAGGGCTCTATTTTATTTGAGGTCTAGTTATTATGGGTCACAACGACTCTTCATATGTGACACGCACTTTTACAGTCCACCCAGCGATAACCTTGGACTCGTCGGTTCAACAGCAAAACGAGTCTGAGCAACACTGGGCTGTCAAAGCAGCAATTTGTGATCGACTTCGCTCCGACCCGGATTACATAGGTACGATAGAAACAGAGAAGAAAACGTCAGATTTGATTGGAGATATCCGTTGTCAACTCTCCGAGTCTCCATCCCATATGCCGCAGCGATTTGTCATTGAAGTCGAGACTGCCGCATCAAACAAAGATCGGCTGCGAGCTACCATAGGCCATCTCCGATTTGGCTATTCCGTTTGCTGGATATTCACTGTGGATGCTCACGAAGAACGGCGAGAAACTGAGAATATTTTGGAAGAATTTACTACCTCAGAACCATCACTGGGTGTTGCCTCACTTGCGGACGGAGAACTCTCTCTGGGGACTCCGGTTCGCTGGGACGAATTCTCACCACCAACACCATGGCTTGGCCGTCATGAACTGTATATCCCGACCTATAATCGATATGTCAACTGTTTCAACCATGGCGATTTCAAGATCGAGGGCAATCGGGTGACAATCTACCGAAAGCCCGGTCGTGGACAGATGTACGTAAGTTGGCACCTCGAAAACGGCCAGCAGACACTTCCCAAACGTGCCGGTTGGGATATCGATGAATTCCTCAAGGATGTCCAACAAGGTAAGATCGAACGAGTCTCACCAGTTCGTGGCCCTCCATGAGTCAGAACGAGGTATTGCAACAACTATTCACACTGTGAAGGAAGACTGCATAATCTCTTCCTTTCCGAATCTCTCTATATCATATAGTATCTGCTTGGACAACTGGAAAGCCATTATCGAACGGAACTCAGACATTGTCAACAAAATTTCTGTCTACAATTTCGACTCCGAAGGACGATAGCCATTCGCCAGCAACAACAGTAACTGATAGCTATTCAATCTCTTTTTACTCCCTATACTCCACTATTCTTGGTACACTGAAAAGCGAGTTTTTTCCCGTCAATTTGGCTCTAACCCGTTCGAAAGCAGAATACAGTACTGAAAAATTGAGAGGCGAAAATAATCGAGTGAAAATGATCAACTGGTACGCATAGATAAGTGTTTTATTTTCAGACAAATTATATTGAATAGATATCAATGAATACCCCATCCAAACCATCATCCCCCGAGCGACCAAATGAACTTTCTACGATTACAACGACAGAAGACCGTCAGCCCCATCTTTGGCGAGATAGTCATCAAGACTTCGATGGATTTGCACGGTTACTCAATGCCCTCGCAGAAAAAACAGAGACAACAGATGAAGCAATTAATATTTGTCTTCTTGCTGAATGTATCGCAGATCACTTCGCGCGCGGTTGCACAACAGTAGAGAACACGACCACTACTATTGACCTAGCTCAGGGACACAGTGAAATCAATCAACTTCTATCACCAACAACGTTAGAACGAGCAGAGGCACTGGACGTAATAGAACCCCCCACAGTGTATAATGGATCGGACAAGATTCCCCGACGCAAAATCGCTCGACGAACCTTGTGGGATTTGGGGCCCACTGCAAAGGAATATCTGGACATGCAGGCCGTACGAGGTTTCGATGAGAAATCCACTAGCCTCAGATCTGATGCGAACGAAGGCATTGCCCATCGATACATAGTTCGTCTCACCGAACACGCGTATACGGGAGCAGGCAAGCGTGTAAAAACGTACATTAGGGCCGCCGATGTCGCCGATGTATCCCCGGAACTGGACGACAAAGTGTACGATATTGTCGCCTACGGTGATGATGGAACAGTCGCTGCAACGTGTGAGGTCGAAATGCGGCCAAATAACCGATCACACATTACTGACGATGCGCGTCTACATGCAATTCTCCCAGGGGACAGCGATTGGGTCGTATACCGAAAACAAGACGTCAACAGATTGCTCTCTACGTTCGTCCGAGATGGATCGATCGAGTTACCCGACGGACATCCCGGATGGGATGCTCCAGATCTCAGCACCACAAATGCAATGGAGCGACTCGAACGGGTTTTCGATGCTCCATCAGGGTCGGTTCCATCGCTTCAAAGCCCAATCATCACTTCAGTGACCACCGCGGATAACATCCGAGCAATGGCGCAAACCCGCCGCCCAGACGTCTTCCAAGAACTCACTCTCAAATAGACACTCATCTATGACTGACTACGCAAACGATAGCGCCGATGAAAACGACGGTAAGTACAGTACTGAGACAGAGATGACCTTCGAGGGATTGCTTAAAACTAGCCTTCGAGAACGTGACGAGCCCGAACAGACACCAACAGAAACCGTGGAAGTCAAGCAGCAAGCTCCAGCATCGAACCCCGAGCCAAGCACCTCACAAGCCACCGAGACGGAGCGAGAAGATTCTGCTAGTCTCCAGCGAACCAAATTAGCCGAGACAATCGGAAAACACGTCTCTAATGGGGCTTCCAAGTCATTAGTTGAAGCAAAAACGAACGCAATCGGCCATCAGACAACCTATTCCCTTGCCAAGACGACGATAGACCAGCAGACATACTACTTTGTTGCCCAGATTACCGACCAATCATACCAACCACACAGAGCACAACTCGTGATAAAAGATTTCGGGAAAAGCTGGTCTTTTGAGCACCCAGATGTCCCTGTAGATGGGATTCGTCGCGCTATCGGAGACCAGCGTCAACGAGATATGCGCGCTGGAAAAACGCCCGTTGAGCGACTTTCAGATGGCCAAGTAGAGACTGTTCGAGATTGGTATCAGAATCGAAGCTGAAATCGCATTCGAGGGGGTCGGGGAGCTCTACGGGAGGGACGATGACGAAATCAAAGTCTATGACCAATACCTCGTGCTGGATTTTGACGTGGAAGAACTGCTGCTGGGTAACGATCTCCCAAGAATTGACCGAGAGGCAAACTATTGTTGTCCGAGAGAACATTAGAGAGATTGTCTCACCGAGTCTCACCATTCCACAGTCTTTAGCCGATTACTTGAAGCAAAACGTCGATCGCCCGGTTTTTGCGAGAATAATGTTCGACGGGTGAAGCCCATTCGGGAGGATTATTTCAGGTTGGTTCTGTTTTCCAACAGGACAAAACGAAAAACGTGTTTTGGACTCTGCTGAAATCCTCAGCAGGTGACACAGTCTGGCCTAGCTTTGGTCAATACAGACTGTGCACGTACTACTAATGTGCTAACTCCACGTTTTCGTCAGACAGCAACTCATCGATACAGTCCTCACAGAGACGAAGCTGTAGTTCTTTGTCAGCGCGTTCAAATCTAAACATTCGAATGCTTTTTCGAGTTTCACGACCACAATGAGTGCAGTTCATGGCAAATAACTGAATTTGAGGGGGGAGTGATATTGTCGTTTAGCACAAATCTCTCAAATGTCTCTGTACTTGTAGCTAAAGCTGAGTGATACGCACCCGCACTGACCGGCTGTTGCACGCTATATTATGTCCGAAAAATAGGATTTCAACAGAGCCGTGTTTTGCTAAATGGTAAAACCGCCGGCGTATTCGACCATCCCACACCCACACACCAAATTTCCGGAGTTATCCAATCATCTATGGGGGTGGGGGAAAGAATAGAATTATTTGTATATTATTTGAGTAAGTTATATATGTGGGTAGTGTTAACAATTCCGTACTGGGAACAAATGCAGTATCTCTCTGGGTGCTGTGCGTAGTGGTGGTTGAGTGGCCGACCCCTTCTCGATGAACACTTCTCCGGAAATCTGGTGTGGGTGTCTGCCGCCAATCCCAGTGACGGTTTGACCGAACTTTGGCGAACCCTTATAAGTCAGAAATGTGCTTAGTCACCATGTCGCGTTTCAAAACCGAATCCACCATCTTCAGCTCCGAAGAGGCCTTTCGTGACGAATATCGTGAAGACCTCTTCGTTGAGCGTGACGAGATTGTTGACAACTACATTCGCTTGCTCCAGCCAATACTGAGAAATCGCTCTCCACCGAATATCTTCGTGAGCGGTGAGCGTGGAACTGGAAAGACATCTACGACAAAATACGTCCTTGATCTGCTTGAAAAGGAACTAGCTGGTGCAGATCGGACATTGTCCACAGTGAGCGTGACCTCATCTCAGGGAAGTAAATCCTACCAGATGCTCATCAAGGTCGTTAACGAGCTACGAGCCAAATATGGTGACGAAGACGAAGAGCAACTCCCTAAGACCGGCAACTCCTATGACAAAGTGAAATCTGAACTGGATAATCAACTGGCTCGGCTAACCGGTGTTCTGTACGTTGTTATTGATGAAGCTGATGACATCTGCGAGCCGGACAAGTTCTTCAATGACCTGTCCCGAATCCATGAGAGGGCTGGTCTTTCCAACCTGGATATCGGCATCATTGGTATCGCAAACGATGGCCATGTTCTCGATGAACTAAAGCCAGCTACCCGATCAACACTGCAATTCAAGGAGCTCGTATTTGCTTCTTTCACCACCAGTGAACTACGAGAGATACTGAGGAAACATGGAGAGATCGGATTCTGCGACGGGGTGCTCTCGAAGAAAATCATCGAACTGAGTGCAGCAAAGTGTAGTCGAATGGGTGGAGATGTTCGTGATGGACTGGAATTGTTGTCGCACGCTGGCGATATCGCCCGTATGCGTATCGAAGCTGAAGAGCAGTCGAACTCAGAACCGCGAGAAATCACTGAGGAGGATGTTGAGAAAGCGGAGAAAGAAATAGTTCCTGCATGGGTCAGTACTGCTATTCAGAATCTGGGTGACAACCATTGCAGAATACTGTATATCATTGGCAGCGCAGCGGCCCAAGGGAAGACACCACTTAGAACGTCAGAGGTACAGGGAGCATTGAGCAGTATGTTTGGATGCGATTATTCAACACGTCACATCCAAGAGCATCTGCGGAGCCTTACCGAACGGGGTCTCTTGAGCAGATCCCACACCAACAACGGTCGCCAAGAGGTAGACGGGGGAAGCTATAACAAGTATGGGCTCGGAGTTGAGCTTCTGAGGTTGATTGAAGGATTGAGTAATGCTGAATTCTCTGGTGGTTCGTACGATCTGATAGAGAGTCTGTGTGAGGCAGTATTTATGAACGGAAGCCTTTCTCAATCAGAGATGGATCGCATCTTGAATGACACAGTATACGTATCCGGGAACTCTGTGTGAATATTTTGGTATGTCCTAGCGAATGACGATTTACCTAACAATAAAGGCCACACATAGCAGGAGGTAGCGGCCTCGGCGATGTCAATTGGATCTATTGGACTGCACATAAGAGAATATAAATAACAGACTTCTCTCATACGTATAATGTCCGATACTAATTCAAGACGACAATTCCTCCTCTCAGCATCTGTTGCCGCCTCAGGACTCCTTGCAGGCTGCACAAGTGACCTAGGAGGTGGAACAGGCTCCTCAAGAGAAACCAATAATTCCACGAGAACTCCCAGTTCAACTTCCACGAGAACTCCCAGTTCAACTCCCGCAGACCAGAGATCGCAAGAACGAATACGTGAATTAGAGCAAGAACTTGAAGAAAAAGAACAACGAATTGAGGAACTTGAATCCCAATCGAATAGAGATTCCGATTTCTCAGACGAAGTCCGCTCCCAAGCACTTTCCATCGGAGAGACAGTACGACAAGCTGTTGTAGTATTAAAGGCCGGCACCGGAGGTGGTGGGACAGCGTGGTTCATTGATGACGATACTCTTGTAACGAACAGTCACGTTGTTGGTGACAGCGACAGTTTTGAATGCTGGACAATAAACGGTGAAAAATTTTCACCAAGTTTAACTGGTAAATCAGATCACAATAACTCGCCCTATCACGATGTGGCTGTTCTTGACACTGATTTCTCACCACAAACAACACTTTCCCTTGGAAATAGTGACACTCTCACGAAGGGACAACCCGTTGTTCAAGTCGGTCACCCATTTTCAGTCGGTGAATGGGTAGTTGCTCTCGGACGATATCTAGAAGAAAGTTATGGTGGTGGGATACTCTCCTCAGTCCCTAACGTCTCTGGGAACAGTGGCAGTCCACTGGTGGATTTAGACGGAAATGTTGTTGGACTTACGACTGGAAATACACTCCAAGAAGGTGGCAGTCGTGGCGACCCAGAACCTGTTCCGTTAGAAGTCAAAGAAGAATACGATAGCAACGAAGTTGCCACGCACGAGTCCACCCCCATAATCGAACAATACGTCACGCAATTCAGCTAGAATCCCGAAATTCAGTACGTACTTTGTTCTCGCATATGCCAATAACTGGCTCTGTTGAAACCCATCAAGACTGACATAACACGGGGCATCATCGTGTGGTTGGACGTGCTGATTGTGGTGAATTTACAGCTCGGCCAGTATCAGGTCGTGTCAGTGCTGGAGTCGGTCGGCGGTATCGTCGTGGCGGTGAGCGCGATGCTGTTCTACTTTGCGAACGAGGAGATACAGCGAATGGAGGATGGGCCAAGCGATGTGCGAGACGGGTGACCCCACACTTCCGTTAGAATAATCTGATGGAAGTCACTCGTAATACGTGTTACACCGGGATGCAGCGGCTAAAAACGTCATATTTGGGGCGGACTACCTGCGATGGTAGACCGTATCTCAGTGCTTTGTGACCACAGTGTGGCCCGCTACTGTTTTAGATGACGCGGTTCTGCAGGTAGTCGAGGTGCTTCGCGTTGTAGACGATCTTGACCTCGTCGGCGTCGGGGCTGCCGATGCAGGTCAGGCGGACGTTCTTCTCTTCGACCTCCTCGTCGGAGAGGATCTGCTGCATGTCCATGTCGATATCGCCCTCGAGGACGATTGCGGCACAGTTCGCACAGGCACCGGCGCGACACGAGAAGGGCCAGTCGTAGCCCTGTGCCTCCGCGGCCTCGAGGATGTACTCGCCCTCGTTGACCTCGATCGTTCCGTGGTCCTCTGCGTCGAGGCCGGCGTCGCCGGCCTTCTCGAAGAGGTCGTCGGCGTACAGGTCCCAGCCCTGGTCGTCCACTACTTCGTAGTTAAGGTACTCAACGGTTGGCATCACCTGCGAGGTTCGGACCCCGACTTGTTAGACTTTGCCCTTCAGGCCGACTTCGTGGGGGGAATCCGGTCAGGCGACCGGCAGAAACCGGAAGACGAGGTAGGCGGCCACCGTCGCGATTGAGGGGACGATGTTCTGGAGGAAGATGACCCGCGCCGTGGTCCCGGGTTCGAAGAGGTCCGACGCCTTCGGGATGTCGTCGCGGGACTCCTCGCCGATGGGTTCGGGGTGTTTCGGCGTCTCGGTCCGGTCGCCGACGGTCGGCGCGTCGTCGGCCGTCAGCGACCCGACGGAGGCGACCGGCACCTCGCCTTTCACCGTGTCGGTCAGGCGCGTCGTCCGGGTCGCCCGCCCCCACCCGAGGCCGACGATGCTCATCGTCGCGATGATGACGAAGCTCGCGGGGATGCCCAGCGCCGAGAGGAAGGTGACGATCGTCGAGGCGACGGCGGCGACGACGATGGCCGCGACCAGCGGGAGGTCCGTGAGGTCGTTTCCCACCGTGTCCATCGTCCGCCGGGCGATGGTGAACGCACCCAGGCCGATGGCGCCACCGCCGAGCAGGATGGCCGGCGTCATGGCCAGCGAACCGTTCCCGACCAGCGGCGCGACGGCGTTGGCGACGTTCGACGCCCCCGCCGAGAAGCCCATGTAACACCCGATGCCGATGACGACCGTCGTGCCGACGAACTCCCGGGGTGTGGTGTTCTCGCCGAGCGTGACCGTCGGTATCGCCCCCGACCGGTCGACGTCGACCAGCGAGCCCTCGCTCTGGGAGATGGCAAAGAGTTCGACCAGCCGCGGGTAGAAGTACCGACCGATGACGCCGCTGACCCAGAAGGCGATGATTGGCGAGACGAGCCACCAGGAGACGATCTCGAGCATCAGGCCGGCGTTGAGCGTCCCCCGGGCGAGGCCGAGACCGGCGATGGCGCCCACCGCGGTCATCGACGTCGAGGCCGGGACGCCGGCGACGTTCGAGAGGAAGAGGGCAAAGCCGATGAAAAAGAGGACGACGATGCTGATCAGCGGCGAGAACGAGGTGGCGACGAGGTCGCTCCCGAGACTCCGGACGACGGCCGGACCGACGATGAGGCCGCCGGCGAGGGCGAAGACGGTCATCAGTGCCGCCGCCGATAGCTTCGAGAGGGTGTTGCTCCCGACGGCCGGACCGAAGGCGACACCGGTCGAGGAGCCGCCGATGTTGAACCCGACGAAGATAGCCACTATGATACCGATAGCGAAGAGAACCTCGACCATATCCGGTGTCAGAGGGGCCGCCGGCTAAAGGGTACCGAACACGACCGCTCGTGGTCCTGGCTGACACGAGCCGTGGTTCGGTCAGTCCATCCCGAGACTGCCGAGGTAGACCAGGCTGAGGCCGCCGACGAGTATCAGCACCCCGAAGACGACGTCGTAGCCCGTCAGGACCCGACTGCCGACCTCGCCCGTGGCAAAGAGGGCGAATGCCGCCGCGCTCGGGAGCGGCCGGGCCGCAAGCGAGCGCCAGAACTGCCCCGCCGACAGGCGCAGCCCCTCGATGCCGCCGTCGAAGCGGGCCCGAAGCGAGCGGTCGTCGTCCGGGTTCGATACCGTTTCGAGCGCCGAGAGCCCGTCCCGGTCGACGGTGACGACCCGCCCAGTGTGGACGCGCTCGCCGTCGCCGTCGCCGACCTCGATGAGCGTCACCGTCGTCTCCGTAGTGCCGACGACGCGGTAGACGCCGGCCGCGAGGGGGGCCGCCGGCCCGTCGTCGCCGGCCGCGCGCAGATGGGCCCCTACCGCCGGCCCGTCGTCGCCCACCGTCGGACTGTTCTCGCTCACTCCCACGGGTGCCACCCGGGCTTGTCGGGCCACAGCGGGTACCAGTACTCTTTCTCCTGCTCGAGGGTTATCTCGCCGTCGAGGTTGCTCTCCAGTTTGAACTCCGCCGTCGAGTCCCGCTCGTGGCTCTCGCGTGTGTCGGGCGCGAACGGGTAGTAGGCGCCCCGCCGGAAGGAGTAGACCCAGTAGGCCGGCTGACCGTCGTGCTCGCGCTCGAACGAAAAGAGCGCCGCGAGCAGGCGCGATCCGTAGCGCCGCTCCACGAGCGTGTCGGCCGCGAAGTGAATCGCGGTCAGCAGGTCCTCGAAGTCCGGGTCCTCGAAGACGATCCACTGGTAGCCGTGGTCGTCCGTCTCGAAGGTCGCCTCCGTGCCGGTCTCGACCTTCCCGGCCTCGAGGATGGACTCGACCTCCTCCATGGCGTCCCGGAAATCGGTGTTGTCCACGTCGGCGAAACAGAGGGCCGCCTCGCCGGTCGGTTCGTAGCCCAGTTCCGCCTCCATCGTGATGTAGGCGGTGCTCATGCCAAAGAGGTCGTCCGGGTCGGCATCCCGGGTGGCGTCGGCCTCGGCTTTCATGCCGAGGGCGCTCTTGAGTCCGTCCAGCAGTCCCATACAGGTGTGAAGGGAGGCGACCCTCAAGTGGTTTCGCTCCTAGCGTGACGAGAATACACGTCAGCAGTGGCCGGTATCAAGAACCAGAAAGCCCCGACACGCTGGACTCGGGGGTGGTTCGAAAGACGGCGTTACCGTCTTTCGTCATCACGGAAGACCGGAGGTCTTCCGAACGACCTCGCTGCGCTCCTCGCTTCGATTCGGTGCTTGCGTCGTCCGCCTTCGTCCAGCGTGCCGCCCCTTTCAGTCCCGCCCGAGGGTCGGTCTGAGGCCGACACTCGAGATGGCCTTCGTGTCATAGATTGCCGGACAACGAACTATCGAGGAGACAGACGAGTTCCGAGCGTGTCACCAGTCTGTTGAACCTCGCCGGTCGGAGACAGGTTTCAGTAGTCGTGCTGCATACAGAGCGCAAGTCTTGCATGGCCGAACGGTCTGAAAACGACGGTACATCGGAGACGTAGAGTTACCGCGAGTGGACACGTTCACGTCGAGTCAGGGTTCTCCTCGGAATCGTCGGCTTGTCCGGATTCGTCGGTCCCGGCCGCGATATCGGGGTCACGAGTATCACCGTCAGCCGTAGTTACGTCTGCCCCTCCAGCAACCCATTCGCCGGTCGGCGAGGTCGGCCGCGTGTCCGCACCCGATCCGACTAGATCTGGAACGACCACGCGTGCGAAGTCCGTGATGACGACGAGAATCAGGGGTCCGAGAAAGAGCCCGTACCACCCGAACAATAGCGGGCCGAAGATGTATGCGAACATTACCGCACCGACGTGGAGGTTTCGCCCCGAGACGTACGGACGGATCACCAAGTCCGGGATCGTGTCCACGACGACGAACGTGACGGCGAAGAAAACGAGCGGAAACCAGAGTAGTTGGGGATCAGAGATCGCGGCCAGGCCGGCGAGATAGAGTGAGACCGGGACGTAGACGATCTTCATTCCAACGACAGGAATGAGACTGCCGGCACCGGCGAGCAGACCGAGCAGGATCGGGACCGGAACTGGAACGGCCGGCGGCGCGATCGCCGCGAGGATCGAAAACACGATCGCGCCGACGGTCCCGATAAGCAGTGCGTTCAGAATGTTCCCGAAGAAGACAGTCTTGAGGTCGGAATCCACCGCACGTCCGTAGGTGACCAGCGTTTCGTCGGCGAAGTTGTTGTGGGTCCACGCGACCAAGCGGTCGCCGTCTCGAAGCAGGTAGAACGCGAGCGCCAGCGCGACAAACAGGTGGAGCAGTCCCGTGAGAACGACTCCGAGGTACTCCGTCATCGCTGTGGCGGTATCCGTTAGGATGCCTCGGAGACGCGATTCCGCCAGGAGCTGTCCAGGATCGGATACGAGCGTCTGGAGCACCGTTTGGAGTTCCGCTGTCAGACCGGCGAAGTCGGTGTATGGGCCGAGAAGCTCTCCGTAGCCAGACAGGTCCAATGCGGCGAGCGACCGGAGTTCCCCGAGACCAAGCGCGGCCGTGTACCAGAACAACAAGACGACGGGCAGTACGAGTACAAACAGGGCCACCGCTGCCGCCAGACTCGGCGGCCGGATTCGTCGCCGCAGACGGGCGTAGATTGGGCGGGTCGCGTAGTAAAGAAACAGGCCGAGAACGAACGTTCCGACGAACGAATAGAGCACGAAAAGCAAGACTCCCGCGAGGACGAAAGCCAGCCCCATCCAGACGAGACGAGAGTAGTCACCCGATCCGAACATGGATTTCCGCCGGCGCGTTGCCGGCGGCTGAGTACAGGTTCACTCGGACGGGTGTAGTTATAGAGTACTTAGGTGACCGGAGCGGTCGAAAACCGAGATGGATCGTTGGCTGATCCGCTGATCGCGGTTCCCGCAGCGAGCGAAGGGAGCGAGGAAACCCGAGGCCGAAAAAGGTACTTTAGAAGCCTTCCAGCTCGCGTTCCAGGTCACGCAGGCGGTCGACGCGCTTCTCGGTCGAGGGATGGGTGCTGAACAGGCGGCCCAGCCACCCCGACTTGATGGGGATGATGAAGAAGGCGTTCATCTCCGCCTCCGAGCGCAGGTCCTCCTTGGGGACCTTGTCCATCCGGCCGTCGATCTTCATCAGGGCGTTGGCCAGCGCGGCCGGTTTGCCCGTGATGACCGCCCCGCCGCGGTCGGCGGCGAACTCGCGGTAGCGGCTGAGCGCCCGGATGAGCAGGAACGAGACGATCCAGACCACAAGCGAGACCAGGATGGCGACGAAGACGGGGACCTGTTGCTGGCCGCCGCGGTTGCGCCCGCCGGAGAACAGCCAGCCCCAGCGGACGATGAGGAAGGCGATCGTCGAGAGGAACGAGGCGATGGTCATCACCGCCACGTCGCGGTTCTTGATGTGGGCCAGTTCGTGGGCGATGACCCCTTCCAGTTCCTCCTGGTCGAGGGTGTTCATGATGCCCGTCGTGACACAGACCGCCGAGTTCTTCTTCGAGCGGCCGGTCGCGAAGGCGTTGGGTACCCGCGAGTCGGCGACGGCCACCGTCGGTTTGGGGAGGTCGGCCTGCTGGGAGAGCCGGTCGATCGTGCGGTGGAGTTCCGGATACTCCGACTCGCTGACCTCTTTGGCCCCCATCGAGTACAGGGCGATCTTATCACTGAAGAAGAACTGCACGAACAGGAACCCGCCCATCACGACGGCGATGAGCGCCAGGTTCTGGAAGTACAGCGTCAGCGCACCGAGGAAGACGATATACAGGGCGAACAGGAGGAACATGGTGAGCGCCATCCGCCCACGGAGCCCCCAGTCGGTTTGCCACTCCATGGGCCGGGGTAGGAGACGGAGCCTCTAAAACCTCGTCATCGCGTGTCGGACGGGCGCGATGCCAACGGTGTCCCCGGGTCTTTATGCGGTCGGGACCAACGACGGCTATGACCGAGACTGTCATCGTCACCGGCGGCCGCGGCCGCTCCGGGCGCTGGATCTGCGACCACCTCGCGAGCGAGGGGTACCACGTCGTCTGCGTCGACTTGGACCACCCTGGCTGGGAGGTCCCCGTCCGCGAGCGCGTCGAGTTCAAGGCCGTCGACGTGACCGACGGCGCGGAGGTCCGGGACCTCGTCAGCGAGATTGCGCCCGACGCCGTCGTCCACTGGGCGGCGATTCCGGCCCCCGAGCGTCACGCCGGCACGCGCGTCTTCGACACCAACGTCTCGGCGACCTACAACGTCTTAGACGCCGCCGGTCGAGCGGGTGCGGACGTCGTGTGGGCCTCGTCGGAGAGCGCCTACGGCCTCGCGTTCGCCGAGGAGACGCCGCTGCCGGCCTACCTCCCGATGGACGAGGCCCACCCGATGGCCCCCGAGGACCCCTACGGCACCTCGAAGGTGGCCGGCGAGGAGATCGCGAAGATGGTCGTCCGCCGGGACGGCGTCGACGTGGCCTCGATTCGCCCCTCGTGGATCCAGTACCCCGGCGAGTACAACTGCCTGGACGTGGTCGAGGGGGACATCGACGGCGGCGCAGGCAACTGCTGGTCGTACGTCGACGTCCGGGACGTCACCACCATCGTCGCGGCCGCGCTCGAGGCAGACCTCGACGGCCACGAGGCGTTCCACGTCGCCGCGGCCGACAACTACGTCGGCCGGCCGACCGCCGACCTCGTCGAGGCGTTCTGGGGCGAACTGCCCGCAGAGTGCGAGCTCGAGCGCGACCAGTCGGCGCTCTCGACGGCGAAGGCACAGGGGCTGCTGGAGTGGGAGCCGGCCCACTCGTGGCGCGAGGCTTCCGAGGAGACGATTCCCGAACCGAGTCTGCTCGACGAGTGACGCCGGCGGCGAGCAAACGCAATACGTAACCGGCTGAGTCCAGTACGACGGGACAATGAGCCGGTCCGGAGCCTTCTGCCCGCAGTGTGGCGACGAGATGTCGGGCGTGCCCGACGACCGACCGGACCTGCCGGGCGCGCGCCGGGACTCAGAGCGGGTGCTGTGTGACGCCTGTTACTTCGAGGCGTTCGAGCTCGTCGACGCGCCCGAGGAGATCCAGGTCCAGGTCTGTGCCCACTGCGGGGCGGTCCACAAGGGGAACCGCTGGGTGGACGTCGGCGCCGACGACTACACCGACGTCGCCGTCGAACAGGTCAGCGAGGCGCTGGGCGTCCACGTCGACGCCCAGTCAATCGCCTGGCAGGTCGCCCCCGAGCACCTGGACGAGAACAACATCCGGATGCACGCCGAGTTCTCCGGCGTCGTCCGCGAGACGCCGGTCACCGAGGAGGTGGTGGTGCCGGTCAGCATCTCGCGTGGGACCTGCGAGCGCTGCGGGAAGATCGCCGGCGGGTCGTTCGCCAGCATCGTCCAGGTCAGGGCCGACGAGCGCGACCCCACCGACCGGGAGGTAGCGCGAGCAAAATCCATCGCCGAGGCGTACGTCGCCGAGCGCGAGGCCACCGGCGACCGCAACGCCTTCATCACCGAGACGAAGGAGATTCCCGAGGGGCTGAACATGAAGATCTCGACGACCCAGATGGGCCACGGCATCGCGAAACGCATCACGGCCCAGCTGGGTGGCTCCTATTCGGACTCGAAGCGCCTCATCACCGAAGACGAGGACGGGCAGCCGGTCTACCGGATGACCTACGCGGTCCGCCTGCCGCGTTACCGGCAGGGCGAGGTCATCGACCCCGAGGACGGCGACGGCCCGGTGCTGGTCCGGTCGGTCCAGGGGAACCTCAAGGGCGTCCGGCTGGCGACCGGCGATCACTTCGAGGCCAGTTTCGAGGACGAGGACGCCCCGGACGCCGAGCGCCTGGGCTTTCGCGAGGACGGCCAGCCGACGACGCTCGTCGCCGTCGAGGACGCCAACGCCGTCCAGGTGCTCGACCCCGAGACGTTCGAGAGCGTGACGGTTCCACGCCCCGAGTACCTCGACACCGACGCCGAGGCGGTCCCCGTGCTGAAGAGCCGGGCGGGCCTGCACGTGCTGCCAGCGAACGGAGCCGACGACGAGGATGTCTGAGGAAGCAACCAGCGACCGGCGGCTCGCCGTCGTGGTGGGCAAGCCCCGTGCCCAGTCGGTCATCGACGCACTCGACGCGGAGGGCGTCTACGACGCCGACCGGAGCGTCCGCTCGTGGGACACCGACAGCGTCGCCGTTCCGGTGACCGACTCGCCGTCCTCGGTCGAGGTCCGCGAGGTCGTCCAGCAAGTGGGCGAACCGCGACTACGAACCCTCGAGGACCACCTCCGCCAGCGCGGCTGGACCGAAGGTGAACTCGACCGGGCCCCCTCGTCGTGGGCCGTCGTCGGGAGCGTCGTCCTCGTCGACGTGGGCGACGCCCCGCGACCCGAGGAGCTCGGGCAGGCGCTGCTGGCGCTACACGGCGAGGCCGACACCGTGCTCGCGCGGGGCGGCATCTCGGGGGCCCACCGCGAACCCGACGTCGAGGTCGTCGCCGGCGAGGGCGACACCGAGACGGTCCACACCGAACACGGGACCCAGTACGGGCTGGATCTGGCCGAGGTGATGTTCTCGCCGGGCAACAAGGCCGAGCGGGCGCGGATGGGCGAGGTGGTCAGCGAGGGCGAGCGCGTGCTGGACATGTTCGCCGGCATCGGCTACTTCACGCTGCCGATGGCCAGGGCCGGCGCGCAGGTCACGGCCGTCGAGCGCAACCCGACGGCCTTCCGCTACCTGATCGAGAACCTGGTGCGAAACGGCGTCGACGACCGGGTGCAACCGTACCGGGCCGATTGCAGAGCGGTCGTCGCCGGCCTGGGCGAGACGGAGACGGTCGACCGCGTGATGATGGGCTACTACGAGGCCCACGAGTACCTCGATTCGGCGCTCGCGGCGTTGCGATCCGGCGGCGTCGTCCACATGCACGAGGCCACGCCCGAGGCGCTGGTCTTCGACCGGCCCGTCAAGCGACTCGAGACGGCCGCGGCCGACGCCGACCGGTCGGTCGAGGTGCTGGCGACGCGCGAGGTGAAAGGGTACAGCGAGGGGGTCGCCCACGTCGTCGTGGACGCCAGAATCACCTGAGGGGCGGGGAGTGGCCCGGTAAGCACTCGTTACCGGGTCACAGTGCCCGTACCGGGGCGACGGGCGCTACCACGTCAGTCCCTCGTAGGTGATGCCCTCGCGGCGCTCGACGATGCGGCGGCCGTCGACCACGACGGGGTCTGCCATCGCGTCGAACTCGTCGTCCAGGGCCGCGAACTCGTCCCAGTCGGTGACGACCACCGCACCGGACGCCTCCTCCAGCGCGGCGGCGGCCGAGTCCGCGTACTCGATGGCGGGGTACTGCTCGCGCATGTTCTCGGTGGCGACGGGGTCGTAGGCGACGACCGCCGCACTGCGGGCCTGTAACCCCTCGATGACCGGCACCGCGCGGGTGTTGCGGATGTCGTCGGTCCCCGGCTTGAACGCCAGGCCCAGTACCGCGACGCGCTTGTCGCTGACGTCGACGTGTTCGTCCAGCAGGGAGAGCAGGCGTTCGGGCTGGGCGTCGTTGAGTTCGACGGCCGCCGAGAGCATCTTCGGGTCGTACCCGCGCTCGCGGGCGGCAGATATTATTGCATCTGTGTCTTTCGGAAAACAACTTCCCCCCCAGCCGACCCCACTCCGGAGGAACTGCTCGCCGATGCGGTCGTCCAGGCCGATGGCGTCTGCCACCGCGTAGGCGTCGACGCCGAGCTCCTTGCAGATGTTCCCGATGTCGTTGATGAGGCTCACCTTCGCGGCGAGGAAGGTGTTGTTGGCGTACTTTATCATCTCGGCCTCGGCGATGCCGGTCTCGACGACGGGCACCTCGCCATCAGCGGCCTCGCGGAGCGGGGCGTACAGTTCGTGGAGGGTGGCGAGCGCCCGGTCGTCGTCGGTCCCGAAGACGAGTTTGTCGGGGTTCAGGAAGTCGGCGACGGCGGTCCCCTCCCGCTGGAACTCGGGGTTCGAGGCCACGAGGAAGTCCCGGCCGCGTTCGAGGCCGGCCTCGGCGATGCGGGCCGCGAGGACGTCGTCGGTGGTCGTCGGGACGACGGTCGACTTCGTGACCACCAGGTGCGGGCCGTCGCGGTCGACGGCGGCCAGGGCCTCCCCGACCGAGGCCGCCCCGGCCTCCATGTACTGGAGGTCGATGCTTCCGTCTTCGTTGGAGGGTGTCGGCAGGGCCAGCATCGTCAGGTCCGTCTCGGGGACGACGGCGTAGTCGGTGGTCGCCCGGAGGCGCCCGCCACCGTGTTCGGCGACCAGTTCGTCCAGGCCGGGTTCGTGGATGGGGGACTCGCCGGCGTTGACGGCCGCGACGACGTCCTCGTCGACGTCGATGGTCGTGACGTGATGGCCGAGGTCGGCGAGACACGCTGCGACAGTGGTACCGACGTACCCGCTGCCGACGATGCTGACGTTCATCGGCCGTGGCTTTGCGAGCGGCGCCCTTGAGAATTCGGGTCCTACTCCCGGCGCCGAACCTGGCGGTAACGAGTGTCTAGCAGGGCATTCCCGGGCCGGGAATGCCCTGTCAGGCCCCGTGCCCGGACTGTCCGAACGGGGGAGCGACCGCGACGGTCCCCCGCTGCCTACCCGGGCGTAATGACTCCATTACAAGGCCCGCCGTCACCGTCCTCCCGGGCAGTAGCTGATGGCTCTCGCCAACAGGCAGGCACCATGAACACCGAACGCATCGTCTCGCTGCTCGTCGTCGGCGTGGTCGTCCTCGCCATCGGGTTCTCGGCCTCGGCGCTCGAGTCGTCGATGACGACGGAACCGGAAGACGCCATCGACCTCGACAACGAGGGTTTCCCGCTGGGCGCCGAGCGGGGCGAGCAGATACAGTCGGCCACCCAGCGCCTCCACGACCAGTACACTGACCCGCCGGAGACCGGCGCGACGAGCCAGCAGCCGGAGATGGCCGCGAGCGATAGCGGCGTGAACGCGGCCGTCACGTCCGGCGGCGAGGCACCGGACTCCGGCGGGCCCCAGGGGACCGGTACCACCCCGACCGACCCCGGGATAGACGTCGTGTCGCTGCTCGTCGCCGCCCTGCTGTGGGTCGCGAGCGCCGTCGTCGTCTACCGGTACCGGCGGCGGCTCGACCCGCTGCTCGCCGCACTGAGTGGCGCCTACGTCGACGTCGACGACGAGGGCGACCACGGAGCCGTCGCGATGCCCGAGAACGACGTCCAGCGGGCCTGGGCAGAACTGCTGAGTCGGGCCGGCATCGACGAGCCACAACGATACACCCCCCGGATCTGCGCCCGGTTGGCCATCGAGCACGGCTACGATACCGACACCGTCGAGCGGCTCCGGCGGCTCTTCGAGGACGTCCAGTACGGCGCCGTCTCGTCGCTCGAGACCCACGAACAGCGCGCCAGGGAAATGCTAGAGCGGCTCGACGGAGGGGTGCGATGAGCGCGGCCGACCTCAGGGAGCTCGCGTCGGTCGCCGTGAGCGAGACCCGGGGCCTCCGGCGAGCGGGCTGGTACCTGCTCGTGGGGGCCGGTCTCGTCGTCTTCGCCGTCGTCGCCGCCGCCGCTGTCTCGGGCGCCGCCGAGGCGCTCCCGGTCGACGGCCTGGTCGCCCTGGCGGGGAACGACTACTTCCTGCTCGGGGCGTTCGGGACGCTCGCGCTGGGCATCGTCGTCGTGATGCTCGTCCGGCGGGCCGCCGGCCGGGTCAGTCAGGCCGCGCCGCCGGACCCGGAGACGATTCGAGACGCCAGCCGGCCCGGCGACGAACTCGACGCGTACCTCGGCTCGCTGGCGGTTTCGAACCCCAGAGCGTCCAGCGACGCGTTCCGCGAGCGACTCAGCACCGCGGCACAACAGGCCATGGTCCGGACGGAGCAGGTCCCCCGCGAGGTGGCCCGCGAACGGGTCGCGACGGGCGAGTGGACCGACGACCAGGTAGTCGCGGCCTTCCTGGGCGAGGAGCGCCACTCGACGCCGATGCTCCACCGGGAGGCGTCGCTTGCACTCCGCGGCGAGCGCTGGGGGCAACACGAGGTCCGGAAGGCCGCGAACGCCGTGGTAGATCGGTTCGAGCAGGAGTCGGGGGGTGACCGCCGGTGACGACGGTTCGCACCACCGGACGCTGGCGGGGCATCGTCGCCGTCGCCCTGCTCGCCGTCGCCGTCGGCATCCTGCTCGACCGGCCGGCGGTGCTGCTACTTGGCATCGTCGGTGCGGGCTTTGCGGCGTATCCCCGCCTCTCGGGCCCGCCGACCGTCGAGCTGGAACTCGAGCGGCGGCTCGACAACCGTCACCCCAGGCGTGGCGAGCACGTCACCGTGACGGCCCACCTCACCAACGTCGGCGAACGAACGCTGGCGGACGTCCGCCTCGTCGACGGTGTCCCGCCGATGCTCACTGTCGCGTCGGGGAACCCCCGCCACGCGGCGGTCCTGCGGCCCGGACAGACCACCACGTTCACCTACGCGCTGGACGCCGACCACGGGCACCACACGTTCGACCCGGCGACGGTCATCGTCCGCGACGTCACTGGCGCCCACGAGGTAGAGCTGACCGTCTCCGCCGAAGGCGAACTCCACTGCACCGAGACGGTCCCCGAGGTCCCGCTGCGGCGACAGACCGACAACTTCGCCGGGCAGCTGACCACCGACGGCGGCGGCAACGGCACCGAGTTCCACACGGTCCGGGAGTACAACCGCGGTGACTCCCTCCGGCGCATCGACTCCAAGCGGTGGGCCAAGACCGGCGAACTGACCACCATCGAGTTCCGCGAGGAGCGGCGCAGCTCGGTCCTGTTGCTCGTCGACGCGCGCGAACCGGCCTACCGATCGGCGAGCGACACCGACCCGAACGCCGTCGCCCACAGCATCGCGGCCACAGAGCAGCTGCTCGGCGCCCTCGAGGGCGCCCAGAACCAGGTCGGCCTGGCCGCGTTCGGCCGCGAGTTCTGCTGGGAGCGGCCGGGAAGCGGGACCGAGCACGTGACCCGCGTGCGCCGCCTGCTCACGTCCCACCCGACGCTGTCGTCGACACCCTCGAAACCGGACGAGGACGGTGACCTCGAGGACCAGCGCAGGCAGCTGTACGCCCGCCTCGACGCCTCGACGCAGGTCGTGGTCCTCTCGCCGCTGACCGACGAGTGGATCCTCCAGACCATCAGACGCCTGGAGGCGGGCGGCAACGCGACGACAGTCATCAGTCCGGACGTCACCGCGGGCGAGACGCTCGGCCAGCGGCTGGCGCGCGTAGAGCGGGCCAACCGCCTCCACGCGCTCCGCCAGACCGACGTGCCGGTCGTCGACTGGGACCCCCAGGCGGCGCTCGGGACGGTCCTGCTGAACGAGGGGCGCCGACGGAGGACCGCATGAGCACCGCCGTCTCCCACCGCCCGACGCCGCTCTCGAGTGCGCTCGCGCTCGTGCTGGCGGCTGGCGTCGCCCTCCTGCTGGCGGGGTCGTCCACCCAGCGCCTCGCCGTCATCGGGACGGCTGTCGGCGTCGCGGTGGTCGTCACGGCCGCCCGCCTCCCGGCGCCGGCGGCGATGCCCGACGAAGTGACCGTCAGGAAGCGGGCCGTCCCGACCGCGGGCATCGGCGCGAGCGAGGTGACCGCAATCGGAGCGGGCATCGTCGTCCTGTCGCTGCTACACGGCGCCCTCACGCTCGCCGGCGGCGTCGGGTGGGCCCGCCTGGGGCCCGGCGTGCTCGGCATCGTCCTCCTCGGTCTGGGCCTGCGGCCGGTCCGCGACCACCTCGCCCGGCGGTTCGTCTCGGCGGGACTGGCCGCGCTGGTCGTCGGCGTCGTCCTGGTCGGCATCTTCGAGCGGGCCGACCCGGGCACGCTGCTCGTGGCGGCCACCGGCGCCATCATCGCCTGGGACGTCGCCGAACACGGCATCAGCCTCGGCGAGCAGCTGCGGAGCGACGCCGACACCACCTCGGTCGAACTCCTCCACGCCGGGGCGAGTGCCGGCTTCGGCGCCCTGCTCGTGCTCGGGGCGACGGTGCTCTTCGAGAACGGGGCGACGGAGCTGCCGCTCGTGGTGTTGCTGGGCCTGGTCGTCGCCGCCGTCGTCTCGATGGCGGCGCTGTACCGGTAAGAGAAAGCGGACGCGTCTTCAGTCGGACGGCTGGCTCGCGTAGGTGACCGTCGGCACGGGCACCGAGTCGAGGACGTCCGCGACGACGGCGCGCTTGTCGACGTTGTCGACCCGCGCGTCGGGCGTCAGGACGAGCCGGTGGGCCATGACGGCTGGCGCGATGCGCGAGACGTGGTCGGGCGTGACGTACGAGCGACCCCGGAGCGCCGCGTAGGCCCTGGCGGCCTCGAAGAGCCGCTGGGTGCCCCGCGGGGAGACACCCGTCTTGACGCGCGGGTCCTCGCGGCTGGCCCGCGAGAGCGAGACGATGTACTCCCGGACCTCCTCGTCGACGTGGACCGACTCCGGAGCGGTCCGCAGCGCCGCGGGCGGGAGCGAGAGCCGCGAGCTGACCGCCGGCGTCCGGTCGGTCCGGGCCGCCCGGCGGTTGAGGATCTCCAGTTCGCCGCCGGCAGAGGGGTACCCGAAGCTGGTCTTGACGATAAAGCGGTCGACCTGCGCCTCGGGGAGCGGGAAGGTCCCCTCCTGCTCGATGGGGTTCTGGGTGGCGATGACGAAGAAGGGCTCTGGCAGTTCGTGGGTGGTCCCGTCGATGCTGACCTGGCCTTCGGCCATCGCCTCCAGCAGCGCGGCCTGGGTCTTCGGCGAGGCGCGGTTTATCTCGTCGGCCAGGACGACGTTCCCGAAGATGGGGCCGGGCCTGAACTCGAACTCCTGGGCCTTCTCGTTGAACACGTAGCTCCCGGTGACGTCGGCGGGGAGCAAGTCGGGGGTAAACTGGATGCGCGTGAAAGACAGCCCCAGCGCGCCGGCGAGCGAGCGGGCCGTCAGCGTCTTGCCCGTCCCGGGGACGTCCTCTAAGAGGACGTGCCCGCGGGCGAGAAAGCCCGTCAGGACGGTCTCGAGCGTCTCGCGCTCGGCGATGACCGCGTCGCCGACGTCGTCGAGGACGGTCGTGCAGTGGTCGGTGACGTCGTCGATAGACGGTTCCGGTGACATGTGACAGAGCAGTAACCGTGCCGGCATTGTTATCGCCGACCTACCTCCCGGACGGCGGCCGTATCCGACGGTGTCGGGGCCCGACGCGGCGGGCCAGGACGCCGAATCGGTCCCCGGGGGCCCTACGGGGGCGTAACATCTAACAGGCCGTCTGGCCAAGGATTCCCATGAACAGACAGCAGATCCTGGCCATCTTCCTCACGCTGTTGATGGTCGGGTCGGGAATCGTCTACGGGCTCTCTTTCGTCATCTTCTAGTCCCAGACGTCAGAGAGGGGGTGGGTGTCGCTGCCGGACCGGGACCGCGACCGGTCGCGCTGGCGGCGGGTCCGTGCGCTGACGCCGGTCAGCGCACGGTCCGGCGAGAACTGCGGGAGGTCCGGGTCGGACAGGCGGCGCACCTGCGCACCGAACCAGTCGGGCGTGTCGTGACTCGCACGCTCGAAGAGGTCCAGCAGCGACGAGTCCGCGAGGTAGGTCGCGCCGTAGTCGTCGGGCGCGCGGACCACGCGGCCACAGGCCTGGATGACCGTCCGGAGTGCGGTGCGGTAGTACCAGCCCCACTGACCGTCCTCGAGGCGGCGGGCGACCCGCGAGTCCCGCGTGTTCGGGTACGGCGCCTTGCAGATGACCTGCCAGCGACACAGGTCGCCCTCCAGGTCCAGCGCCTCCTCCATCTTCACCGAGAGAAAGACGTCGGGATTGTCGCTGCGCTTCCAGGCGGCCAGCGCGGCGTCGCGCCCCTCCCGGTCGTGGTCCCGTACCCGCGAGCCGACGCCGAACTCCTCGAGCAGATCCCGTAACCGCTCTTTAATCGCGTAGGAGTGACAGTGGACCAGCCCCTTCTCGTCGGGGTGGCGGGCCATGATGCGCACGAGCGTCCGGGCGATGGTCGGCAGCGTCTCCTCGCGGTGCTCGTAGGTCATCTTCCCCTGTGTGACGTCGTACAGCGGGCGGTTCTCGACGGGGAAGGTGTGACCGACCTCGACCAGTGCGACGCTGTCCGGGTCGAGGCCGACGTTGGCACAGAACGCCGCCTTGTTCAGGATGGTCGCCGACAGCAGGGCAAAGCGGTTCCCCCGCTCCCAGACGGTGTGGTTCAAGTAGCGTTCGGGGTTCATCGGCTTGACCGTCACCGCCGACTCCGTCTGGTCGACGACCCAGGTTGTGGCGCTCTCGGCGTCGGTGTAGTCCTCGCGGAACCACTGCAGGTCGCCCCGCAGCTGGTTCAGCGAGTCGCGCTCGGCCACCTCCTCGCCCGTGAGTTCGGCGTTGCCCCGCAACTCCTTGACGCGGCGCTCGGCGAGGTGTTCGACCCGCTCGGTGAACTGTACCGCGTCGTCTACGCCGTCGATGTCGGGCACCTCGAGGTCCGACCACATCGGGATGGTCTCGGGCGAGAGGTCGATGGTCGCGTACATCTCGGCCCACTCGCCCAGGCCGTGGGCCTCGTCGACGACCACGACGTCGCGTTTCCCGAACACGTCGCTGCCGGCGGTCTGCATGAAATAGGCCAGCGTCATGGCGGCGATGCGTCGGTTCGAGGCGATGGCGCGGTCCGAGAAGTACGGACACCGGTGTTTGACCTGGCAGTCGAACTCGCGTTCGCGCACGCAGGGCGCCTGGTTGACCGGCGTGTCCGTCTCGCCGGGGAGGATGCAGTCGTAGTTGTTCTTCCCGCGGATGACCGAGAGGTCGTCTAACAGGTCGTCGCTGGCCACGTCGTCCAGCTGGGAGACCTGCGGCGTCGTGTAGTAGGCGTCGACGACCTGTTCGGGGGCGGCCTCGCCGGCGGTCCGGGCACAGCCGGCGATGGCTCTGGCCAGCAGGGACTTGCCACTGCCGGTGGGGGCCCGCACCAGGACAACGTCGTTCCCGTCCTCGAACGCCGACCGGATGTCAGAGAGGGCCTGCTTTTGGTTCCCGCGGTAGGCGGGCGCCGGGAACTCGTCGTGAATCCGCGCCGGGTACACGCTCTGGAGTGACGGACGGCGGGGGGTAAACCTTTCCTGTCGCCCTGACCCGGCGCGACCGGCCGTGGCGGCCGCTGGCGGATCGAACGCGGGATAGAGCGCCCCACTAACCAGCACAACGCATATATGCGGTGAATGGTTTACTCTCCGTAGAGGAACGTAGCACTATGTCACGATCAGCACTCGTCGGCAACGTCACGGCGATGCTCGAGGACGCCGGCTTCCTGGTGAGCGAACGCTGTGCCATCCGGCCCAAGAGCTTCGACGTCGCGGCGCGGCGCGGCGAGGACGTGCTGCTCGTGAAGATTCTGGGGAACATCGACGCCTTCGACGCCTACACCGGCGCCGAGATGCGCCGCCTCGGAACCTACCTGAACGCGACGCCCATCGTCCTCGGTCTTCGGACCCGCGACGAGGAACTCAATCCGGGCGTGGTGTACTTCCGCCACGGCGTCCCGGTGCTCTCGCCGGACACCGCGGTCGACCTGTTCGTCGAGGAGGTGCCGCCGCTCATCTACGCCGCGCCGGGGGGCCTGTACGTCAACATCGACTCCGAGGTGCTGGCCGACGCCCGGGAGGACCGCGAGTGGTCGCTCGGGCGCCTCGCGAAGGAGCTGGGCGTCTCCCGACGGACCGTCTCGAAGTACGAGGACGGCATGGACGCCTCCGTCGAGGTGGCGGCCCAGCTCGAGGAGCTGTTCGACGCGCCGCTGACCTCGCCGGTGGACGTCCTCGAGGGCACCGAGGACATCCGCGACGACGAGCCGACGCCGGAGGACCCCGACGTCGCCCCCGAGGACGAACCCATCGCGACGGTCTTTACCCGCATCGGCTTCACCGTCCACCCCACCGACCGCGCGCCGTTCAAGACGGTCAGCGAGAACGCCCAGCGCCGCGAACAGGTGCTGACCGGCCACTCCGCGCTCACCGAGACCGCCGAGAAGCGCGCCCGCATCATGTCCTCGGTCGGGGAGGTCACCCGGACGCGCTCGGTGTACGTCGTCGACGAGCTCACCCGCGAGTCCGTCGACGGCACGGCGCTCATCGCCGAGGAGGAGATGGAAGAGATCCGGGACGCCGACGACCTCCGGGACCTCATCATGGAACGCGGCGAGGAACCCGAAGAAGTGGCCTGACGCGGGTTTGCGGGACTGCGAGCCGTCACCGAGCGGTCAGAGCATCTCCGCCAGGTCGACGGCGTGGTCGAGGTCGACGGTAATCCAGTGGGTCGTTATCTCGTCGTCACGGTCGGAGTAGACCGTCAGCTGCGTCGGGTCGGCCTCGTCGTCGACGGCGCTGACGAGGTCGACGGACGCGCGTTCGGCGGGCGACACAGCCTCGTCGGGGTGCGCGTCGGTGAGTGGCATCGTGTCTCGACCCTACCTAGAGTGTCACGGACCGACGACATAAGACGGGCCACCGATTCCTGCGGGCTGGGAATCGGCGGTCGCACTGCTCGACGCGAAAACTGTCGACGGAAAACCGCTCGCTACGCTCGCGTCCTGCTTACGCCGCGCCGCTGCCGTACGTCTCTTCCAGGTACTCGACGATGTCAGTCCGACCTTTTTCTGCCTCGGGTGACCTCACTTCGTTCGCTCACCGCTCGTTGAAAAACGTCGACGAAAAAACCGCTCGCTACGCTCGCGTCCTGCTTACGCCGCGCCGCTGCCGTACGTCTCTTCCAGGTACTCGACGATGTCGTCGGACTCGGGCATCCCCTCGATGCCGTGGTCGGGGTCGACCAGGACGGGGACGCCGGTCTGTCCGGAGATCTCCTCGACTTCGGTGCGGTCGCCGTGCGAGCGCGGGACCATGTGGGACTCGTACTCGAGGCCCAGCTCGTCGAGTTTCTGCTTGACTTTCGCGCAGTAGGGACAGCCCGACAGTTCGTAGAGTTCGAGGTTCGTCATCGGCCGTGTCTAGTCCTGCCAGCGGAAAAAGCGCGTCGGTGCTGTGTCCGGTGTGTGCAGCGCCGTCAGACCGCCGTCTGGAGGACACCGCCGGTGCGGACGACGAAGTAGACGACGAAGGCCGCGGCCAGCACCCACTGGCCGACCAGCACGTCGTCGAACTCGCCCTGGGCGGTCTTGACGATGGGATAGGAGACGATGCCGGCGGCGATACCGTAGGCGATGGAGTAGGTGAACGGCATCACCATGATGGTCAGGCCGGCCGGGACGGCGTGGGCGAAGTCGTCCCACTGGATGTCGACGATGTTGCGCATCAGCAGGACGGCGACGACGACCAGCGCGATGTGGGAGGCATAGAGCGGGATCGCCGTCGCCAGCGGGACGACGGCCAGCGAGGCCAGAAAGAGCCCAGCGACGACGAGGGCGGTGAGTCCGGTGCGGCCGCCCTCCTCGACACCGGTCGCGGACTCGATGTACGTCGTCACCGTCGAGGTGCCGAGCATCCCGCCGACGGTGGTGCCGACGGCGTCGGCCATCAGGGGCTTGTCGATGTCCGGGAAGTCACCGTCCTCGTCGAGGAAGCCGCCTGCCTGGCCGACGCCGACCAGCGTGCCCGCGGTGTCGAAGAAGTCGACGAAGAAGAACGTGAAGACGATGAGGGCAAAGGAGAACGCCTCGACCTGGCCGAAGCCGGCGACGAACGCGCCGGCGAGCGGCGTGATGTCGTACTGCGCCGAGGCGAGTCGCGATGCGTCGAAGCCGCCGTTGCGGACGGCATCGGTCGCCAGCACGCCGGGTTCGGCCATCCCGAGGAACGTCACGACGGCGCCCAGCACCGTCGTCAGCAAGATGCCGGCGACGATAGAGCCCCGGATACCCGCGGCGTAGAGGACGAAAGTCAGGAACAGGCCGAGCACCGAGAGGATGGCGACGGGGTCGCTGGCGATGCTGCCCAGGCCCACGAGCGTCGCCGGGTCGTCGACGACGATGCCCATCGCGTCCAGGCCGATGATGGCAAGGAACAGTCCGATACCGGTCCCGACGGCGAACTTCACCGGTTCGGGGAACAGCTGGATGACGTACTCGCGGGCGCCGACAGCGGTCAGCGCGACGAAGAGGATCCCTTCGACGACGATGGCGGCCAGCGCCGTCTGCCACGGGACGCCCAGCACGCCGATGACCGTGATGGCAAAGAAGGCGTTCAGGCCCAGGCCTGGCGCGAGGCCAAAGGGCCGGTTGGCGTAGAAGGCCATCACCAGCATCGCCACCACCGACGAGAGGATGGTGACGACCGCAAGCATCTGCAGGACCTCCGGGGGAGAGAAGCCGTCGATGGCGATGCCGCCCGGGGTGTTGTCGTCGGGGAACGCCGTCAGGATGACCGGGTTGAGGAAGACGATGTAGCTCATCGTCAGGAACGTCGTCACCCCCGCCAGGACCTCGGTCCTGACGTCGGTGTCGTGCTCGTCTATGTTGAACAACTGCTCCAGTGTGCTCGCCATTTGTGCGAAACTCACGGTAACGGGGCATAAACGTGGCGAGACCGCTCGAAAATAGTCGTTTCAGCGACTGTTCCGGAACCTCGCCGGTGCCGTCTGTCAGTTACGCGTCGACGTCGACGTCGGCCGGCGCGTCCGCGAGCAGGTCGGAGGCGGTCACGAGCGATTCGAGTTCGAGGCCGTGCTCGGCGAGGTTCTCGCGGGCGCCCTCCTCCCGGTCGACGACGACCAGGACGCGCTCGACGACGGCGCCGGCCTCGCGCAGGGCCTCGGCGGCGTCGACAGCGCTCTGGCCGGTGGTGGCGATGTCCTCGATGATGACGACCGCCTCGCCCTCCTGCAGGTCGCCCTCGATGCGGTTGCCGGTGCCGTACGCCTTGGCCTGCTTGCGCGCGATGACGTAGGGGAGGCCCGTCTCGACGCTGGTGACCGCCACGAGCGGGACCGCGCCCAGGGCGACGCCCGCGAGTTTCGTCCCGTCGAGTCGCTCGGCGAAGGCCGCGGCGATGAGTTCGAGACAGCGGGGGTTCGTCTCGAAGACGTACTTGTCGACGTAGTAGTTCGAGGTGCCGCCGTGGGAGAGCTCGAACTCGCCGAACTTCACCGCGTCGGCGTCGCGAAGCGCCTCGATGAGTGCGTCGGTGGCCATACGCCACTCTCGTCGACGCCGCGGCTAATACCCATTGGAATCGGTCCGGCGCCTGCTGGACCGCTGACACGAGGGGTGAAACGTCGACATTTCTAAGCCAGTCGGGCACAGATGACCGTTCGAATGCACGTCTTCGGCTCGAGCGGCGTCCGGGGGGTCGCGGGGGCGGACCTGACACCCCGGTTCGTCATGCAGATCGCACAGGCGGCCGGGAGCGCCTGGGCCGACGACCACGACCGGGTCACCGTCGGCCGGGACACCCGGACGACCGGCCAGACCTTCGCCGACGCCGCCACCAGCGGCCTGACGAGCCTCGGGCTCGACGTCGACCGGCTCGGAATCGTCCCCACGCCCGCCCTGCAGGCCTACTGCGAGCGGACGGGGGTGCCGGGGCTGATGGTGACCGCCAGCCACAACCCGCCCGCCTACAACGGCGTCAAGGTCGTCGGCGCCGACGGCGTTGGCCTCACGCGTGACGCGCTGAACCGCATCGAGACGACGCTCGCCGAAGACGCGGTGACACACGTGGGCTGGGCGGAGACCGGGACGGCTCGCCGGGTCGAGTCGGCCCGGCGGACCTACCGCGAGGCGGTCGTCGCGGCCGTCGACGCCGAGCGGATCGCCGCCGCCGACCTCACCGTCGTCGTCGACCCCGGCCACGGTGCAGGATCGCTGGTCAGCCCGGACCTCTTTCGCGAACTGGGCTGTACGGTCCACACCGTCCACGCCCAGCCTGACGGCCACTTCCCCGGCCGGAACCCCGAACCCGTCGCGGAGACCCTGGGGGACCTGCGGGCGTACGTCGAGTCGACGGGTGCCGACCTGGGCGTCGCCCACGACGGGGACGCCGACCGCGCGATATTCGTCGACGAGCGGGGTCGCCACGTCCCCGGCGAGAGCTCGCTCGCGGCGCTCGCGGCGGCGGAACTCGACGCCGGCGACACCGTCGTCTCGGCGGTCAACGCCTCACAGCGCCTCGTCGACGTCGTCGAGGACGCCGGCGCGGCCCTCTCGCTGTCGCCCATCGGGTCGACGAACATCGTCAGTCGCATCCGTGACCTGACGGCGGCCGGCGAGTCGGTCCCCATCGCGGGCGAGGGCAACGGCGGGCTCTTCTTCCCGCGCTATCGCATCGCCCGGGACGGCGCGTACACGGCCGCGCGGTTCTGCGAACTGGTCGCGGAGCGGCCGGCCAGCGAACTGGTCGAGCCGTACAGCGACTACCACACCGTCAGGCGCGCCCTCGAGTACGAGGACGAGGCCGAGCGCGAGGCGATGCTCGACTGCATCGAGGCCCACGCCACCGACGCCGCCGCGGATCTCGATACGACCGACGGCTGGCGACTCGACTACGGCGACGCCTGGGTGCTGGCCCGCCCCTCGGGGACCGAACCCGTCGTCCGGGTGTACGCCGAGGCCCGGGACGTCGACCGGGCCCGGTCGCTCGCGGACGAACTCGTGGACGTCGCCCGGTCGTAGCGCCGGTGCGGTCGGGGCAGTGGGTCGCCGGCAGTCACAGCGAGTCGTATTGCTCCAGGGCCGCCTCGATGGCGTCACGCTCCTCGCGGGCGGCCGCCAGGTCGCGCTCGACGGCCCCGCTCTCGAGTCGGGCCCGCTCGGCCTCGGTGAGCTGGTCCCGGGCGAGCGCGCTGTCCCGGAGCCGCGCGTAGTCGTCCCGGCGGGAGAGCGCCCGGACCTCGCGGAGGCGGGCCACGACCGGTTCGTCGGCGAAACGGACGACGACCGACTGGTAGGCACGGGTGACCCAGACCAGGTGGTCGGCGGGCGGGGGCGGCCAGTCGACGGTCACCGGCCCCGCGTCGAGGCGCTCGAGGTACGTCTGCCGGGTCGCGACGGCGCGCTTGAGCGCGGCCGTGTCGTCGACGTAGTGGTCGAGCTTCGAGGTCGAATAGTCGGCGTACTCGAGCAGCCTCGGGACGGGTTCCGCGCCGGCCTCGTGGGTCCGGACGTACTCGAGCAGGTCCTCGGGCGGGGGCCGGAACGATACCAGCGGATAGGCGTCGGCCCGCGCCACCGTCTCCAGCACCTCGCGGGCCGACTGCTCGCTACGGAACGCCCGGAACGCCTCGCGGACGGACTCGTTGTAGGCCTCGATGGGGTCGCGCAGCGCCTCGACCGGGGCGTCCAGATCCGCCTCGCCCAGGCGCTGGAGGCGCTCGAGGTCCGCGATGCGGGACTCGAGGTCGTCGAGGCGACGCCGCGCGTCCCGGCGCGCCTTGCGGGAGGCCTCCCGGGCCGCCTCGAGGTCGTCGAGACGCGCGACGAGGTCAGCGACGGGTTCGAGGTCACGGCGGGCCCGCTCGAAGTCGGCCTCGGTGAGCCGTCGCTTCTGGAGGGCCTCGTCGACGGCCTCGAAGGTCTCGCGCTCCGGGAGGTCGTCGTCCAGATCGGCGGTCAGCGACGCGACGGCGCCCTGGAACTCGGTGAACGCCTGGAAGTTCCCGCTGCCCGTCGCCGTCTCCTCGTAGCGGTCCAGCAGGTCGCGGAACTCCCGGTATATCTCCCGGCAGGTCGCCAGGCGCTCCCGGCCGACGTCCTCGACGCGTTCGCTTGCGGTCTCGTACTCGCGGGCGGCGGCCTCTAGCTCTCTGACGGCGTCGGAGTCGGCCATCGATTCAGTAGACGTCGTCGGGATCGAACACCTGTTCGCCGACCTCATCGCCGTCGACGGTCCGGTAGAAACACGACTCGTAGCCGGTGTGGCAGGCGCCGCCGGTCTGGTCGACGAGATAGAGCAGGGCGTCGCCGTCGCAGTCGACGCGGACCTCCTCGATTGCCTGGGTGTGGCCGCTGGTGGCGCCTTTCTTCCAGAGCTCGTCGCGGCTCCGGGAGTAGTAGTGGGCGTAGCCGGTCTCGCGGGTCCGTTCCAGCGCCGCCTCGGTGACGTAGGCGAGCATGAGTACTTCGCCGGTCTCGGCGTCCTGGGCGACGGCGGGAATGTACGCCTGCCCGTCGAACGCGAGGTCCACGTCGGTCATACTCGGTCGGAGGCCCGTCCGGAAGATAGGTCTTGTGACAGGGCTAGGAGTGGTGCGTGATTCAGTTGGTTTGGATATGAACAGTCAGAAAGCCCCCGCGCTCAGTCCCACCCGACGCCGGATTATCAGCCGGCATGGGCGGGAGTGAAAGGGGACGAGTTCTCAACGAACCCCGGCGAAGCAGGCACGCGAAGCGCGCGCAGCGAGCCGCGGGAGTTGAGAACGAGGGGGCTTTCTGGCTGTCAGCGTTCTACTCCGCGTAACCAGAAACCACTGCTAGGGGCATGGCTACTTGTACCTCCGTCCACCAGTTCGAGTATGGCCCCATCGCACGTACTGGTCCCGCTGGACGGCTCGCCGCTGGCCGACGAGGCGCTCGTCCACGCGCTGGACACCTTCGACTGCCGGGTGACGGTGCTGAACGTGGTCACGCCGCTGGACGAGGGGATGAGTGAGGGCGGCGTCCTCGGAGCGGGCACGGAGCGGGAGACGAACGCCCGCCAGCGTGCCGAGCGACTCGTCGAGCGTGCACAGCGCCGTGCGGCCGACGCCGACCGGACCGTCGAGACGGCCGTCGAGACGGGCGACCCCGCCGAGACCATCCTCTCGTTCGTCGAGGACAACGACGTCGACCAGGTGGTGATGGGCGGCCACGGCGGCGAGCGCCACGAGATCGCCCGGCGGTTGCTCGGGACGGTGGCGACCAGCGTCGTCAGCGAGGCGCCCGTGACGGTGACGGTCGTCCGGTAGTCACGGGACAGGGAGCCTCAGGAGATGCCCAGCACCGTCGAGAACACGCGGTAGAGACCGAATCCGACGACGACCGACGTCACGAGCGTGACGAGCCAGAAGCCGATTGTCACGCCGATCTTGCGCCGCGAGACGCCGGCGGAGCCGCCGGCGAGGCCGCCGCCGATGACCCCCGAGATGATGATGTTGTTGAACGAGATGGGGATGCCCAGCGCGATGGCCAGCTGGGCGATGATGAAGCCGGGGACGAGCGCCGCGATGGAGCGTCTGACCCCCAGCTGAGCGTACTCGCGGGAGGTCGCCTGGAGCAGTCGCGGCGCGCCCATCCACGCCCCGCCGAGGATGCCGGTGGCGCCGATGCCCAGCAGGACGAGCGCCGGCGCGCCCAGTTCGGCCCGGTAGAGGTTCTCCAGTGGCCCCGTGGCCAGGCCGACCTGGCTCCCGCCACTGGAGAAGGCGACGACGCTGCCCAACACGACCAGGAACGTCTTGATGCCGCGGTCGACGGACTGCCGGGTGCGCCGGCGGATGAAGGCGAAGCTGACCGCCGCGAGCAGGAGCGTCGCCGCGACGACGACGGGGTCGACGCCCCCGACGGCGGGTGCTGGCACGGCCATCGCCAGGGCGCCGGCCAGCGAGTTCTGCGTGGCGCCGGGCGGCGCGGGAATCACGCTCAGTTCGACGTTGGCGACGATGCCGCCGACGACGGCCGCGAGCAGCGGCACGCCCACCGTCTCGGGGATGTCGTCGCGGCGCAGGAGCGTCGCCGTGAGGTAGGCCAGGCCACCCGAGACGGGGGGCACCAGTACCCAGAACAGGCCGATGCGCCGGTAGGTGTCGAAGACCGGCGTACCCCCCAGCGAGAGGCCGACGCCGACCATCGCGCCCGTCGTCGCGAACGCCGCCGGGACCGGGTAGCCGGTGTAGACGCCGAAGGCCATGAACAGCGTCGCGGTCAGCAGGCCGGCCGTCGCCGCCAGCGAGGTGATCGAGGCGTCGCCGATGAGCCCCGCACCGACGGTCTCGGAGATGCTGCCGCCCTGCGTGAGTGCCCCGGCGGCCGCGAGGATGCCGATGAGGAAGGCGGCCCGCATCGTCGAGATGGCGTTCGCGCCGATAGCGGGAGCGAAGGGCGGCGAGTTGCTGTTGGCGCCGAGCGCCCAGGCGGTCACGAGGCCGGTCACCGTCGCGAGGGCGACCAGCACCCAGAAGACGACATCGACCACGGCGTCAGTCACCCCGGCGCGGTCCGTATTCGGTCATTGCCAGGGCGGTTCACGCCCGGCAGGCATAAGGGTTCGCGAGCGGAGGCCGGGTGGGGGCGCCGTAGCCGAACACTCATGTGTCACCCCGACCCACACCGAGGTATCGAATGTCCCGACGGTACGACCACGCGCAGGTCCAGGAGTACTGGCAACACGTCTGGGAGCGAGAGGGCGTCTACGAGTGCCCCGACGACGCCGAGGACCCCACCTACGTCCTGGGGATGTTCCCCTACACGTCGGGGTCGCTGCACATGGGTCACATCCGCAACTACGCCATCACGGACGCCTACGCCCGCTATCGGCGGATGGCCGGCGACGACGTGCTCCATCCGATGGGGTGGGACGCCTTCGGCCTCCCGGCCGAGAACGCGGCCTACGAGCGCGACACCGACCCCGAGTCGTGGACCCGCAGCTGCATCAGCCGGATGCGCGCGGACCTCCGGGAGATGGGCTTTGGATACGACTGGTCCCGCGAGATAACCACCTGCGACCCGGAGTACTACCGGTGGAACCAGTGGCTCTTTACCCGCTTTTACGACGAGGGGCTCGTCGAGTACGGCGCGGCGACGGTCAACTGGTGTCCGGACTGCGAGACGGTGCTGGCCGACGCACAGGTCGAGACGCCCGCCGACGCCGACCACGACCACTCACACGCCCACGTCCAGGGGGTCTGCTGGCGCTGTGGGACCGACGTCGAGCAGCGCGATCTCGACCAGTGGTTCTTCACCATCACCGACTACGCCGAGGCGCTGTACGACGGTCTCGACGACCTGGATGGGTGGCCAGAGGGGGTTCGCGACAGCCAGCGCAACTGGATCGGGCGGACGGAGGGGGCCCGCGTCGCCTTCGAGCTGGCGGGCGAGGGCGTCGAGACGACCGTCGAGGCGTTCACGACGCGCCTGGATACGGTCTACGGCGCGACCTACCTGGCGCTCTCGCCGGGCCACGACGTCGCTCGCGAGGTGGCCGACCGCGACGACGCGGTTGCAGAGTACGTCGAGTCGGTCGCCGCCACCGACGACGCGGGCCTGAGCGGCGTCGAGACGGGACTCACCGCGACCCACCCGTTCACCGGCGAGGAACTGCCGGTGTACGTCGCCGCCTACGTGCTAGACGACGTGGGCACGGGCGCGGTCATGGGCGTCCCCGCGCACAACGAGCGTGACCACGCCTTCGCCACGGAGCAGGGCCTGCCCGTCGAGCAGGTGGTCGAACCCGTCGACGGCAGCGGGACGGCCCTGCCGGACGCCCCGTTCACCGAGGACGGAATGTTGACCGCGAGCGGCGAGTACGACGGCCTGGCGAGCACCGCCGCCCGCGACCGGTTGCTGGACCACGAGGCTGCCACCGCCGCGACGACCTACCGCCTGCGGGACTGGCTCATCTCCCGGCAGCGCTACTGGGGCACGCCCATCCCCGTCGTCCACTGTGACGACTGTGGCCACGTGCCGGTGCCCGACGAAGACCTGCCCGTCGAGTTGCCCGAGTACGTCCAGACGACCGGGAACCCGCTTGACGCGGCAGAAGAGTGGAAGCGGACCGAGTGCCCCGACTGCGGCGCGCCGGCGGAACGCGAGACGGACACGATGGACACCTTCGTCGACTCCTCGTGGTACTTCCTGCGGTACCTCTCGCCGCAGTTCGAGGACGCCCCGTTCGACCAGGAGACCGCCGACGAGTGGCTCCCGGTGGACGTCTACGTCGGCGGCGAGGAACACGCCGTCCTCCACCTGCTGTACATCCGCTTTTTCACGCGGGCGCTGGCCGACATCGGCCTGCTCGAGCGGCGCGAGCCCGTCGAGCGACTCATCAACCAGGGGACGGTGCTCCACAGCGGCGAGAAGATGTCAAAGTCGAAGGGCAACGACATCGCCCCCCACGAGTACGGCGCGGAGACGACGCGGCTGTTCGTCCTCTCGGCGGCCCACCCCAACCAGGACTTCGAGTGGACCGTCAAGGACGTCTCGGCCGTCTACGACTTCCAGCAGACGCTGTACCGGCTGGTGAGCGAGTACGCCGACGGCATCGACGCCCGCACCGAGAGCGAGCCCCACGACGCGTACCTCGAGCGGGAGATCGACCGCACCATCGCCGCCGTCACCGACGAGTACGAGCGGTTCCGGTTCCACCGCGTCGTCGGCGAGCTCCAGCGCTTTGCCAGCCTCCTGCGCCGCTACGCGAGCTACGACACGCCCTACCGGTTCGCCTACAGCCGCGGCCTGCGGACGCTTTCCGCGCTGGTCGCGCCCATCGCCCCCTACCTTGGCGAGGAGCTGTGGCACCTGCTCGACGAGGAGGGACTGGTGTCGACGGCGCGCTGGCCCGAGGCGCTGCGGGACGTCTCGGAGTACCGCATCGAGCGCGAGCTCGTCCGCCGGACGCTGGGCGACGTCCGGGACATCACCGACGTGGTCGACATCGAGGACCCCGACGAGATCGAAGTCGTCGTCGCCGAGGACTGGAAGTACCGGGCTTACGAGATCGCCCGCGCGGCCGACCCCGACGACGCCATCGTCGGCGAGATAATGGCCGACGAGAGTGTCGCGGCCCACGGCGACGCGGTCGCCGAGTACGCGGGCGAACTCGCCGCGAACGGGGCGGGCCTCGAACCGATCGTCGACGGCGAGCGCGAGCTCCAGGTCTTAGAGCAGGCCGCCTGGCTGTTCACCGAGGAGTTCGGGGCCGAAGTGTCCGTGCGCCGGGCGAGCGAGGGCGACGACCTAGCGACGAAGGCCCGGCCGAACAAACCCGCGATTCACATCTCCTAGAAGGGCAGCGGGAACGGAATCGACCCGTGGGAGTAGCCCTCGACGGTGCCGTCGGGGCGATAGCGGAAGACGACCAGCGGCTGGTAGCCCACGTCGGGGCGCTCGCCGAGGACGCGGCGCCACTCGTCGTCGGCGAAGGACGTGGCGTCGACGACCAGCACGGCGCCGGGGTGCGCGGCCAGCTGGTCGCGGGTCTTGGCGTCGCCGGAGGCCTTGACCGCCGCGACGCCGGTGTTGACCTGCCGGCGCGACGGGGGGCGCGGGCGCGTCACCTCGACGAGCGTGTCGCCGACGCGGAAGTCGATGGCGTGGCCCGACCCGAGTTCGACCTCGGGTTCGAAGTCGTTGCCGGCCTCGACGAGCAGTTTGGCGACGTTGAACTCGCCCATCGTCGCCTGCATCCGCGAGAGGTCAAAGCCCTGGCTGGTCCCGAGCTTGCTCGCCATGGTGTAGCGGTAGTCGTCCAAGACGCCCGTCGCGAGGAAGTCGTCGTAGAACCGCAGGCCCGCCTCGCGCGTCGCGTCTGGGAACCCCCCGGCGTGGTCCCGGAAGAACGTGCGGGTCGACTCGCGGCCGTCCTTCGAGAGGAAGACGGGCAGGAAGAAGTGGGCGACGTGCTCGTAGTCGGCGAGCCACGGGTCCTCGACCTCGAGCTGGGCGAGCAGTTCGCGCTCGCCCCACTCGGCGATGGGGTCGGCCACCTCGTCGAACGTGTACTTGTCGGTGCGCCACAGCGTCTCGGGCGTCTCGGTGTTGCCCATCCAGTAGGCCTCCTGGCCGTTCCAGACGAACAGCGCGAGGTCGCCGTTGTCCATCTCCAGGCGCCGGGCGGCCCACCCCTCGGGCGGGGCGAACCACGGGCCGTTCAGCGTCGCGCCGAAACGGTCCTGGAGGGGTTCGAGGAGGTCGCGCCGGATGCGGTCTTCGCTCCAGCGGTCGGTCGAGTGTCGAAATCGTAAGGGACCAGCCACGGTAGATCGTAGTCGGTCAGCGCTCTAATGCGTTCCGAACGACGTGTCAGCGGTGGACACGGTGGCCGGTACCAGGCGGGCCGGCGCGAGGGGCGCCGCCTCGATCCGGCGACCGCCGGACCACGCGGGTACGGACGACCGTTGCGAAAACAGCTGTTGCCGAAACTATTGGAACGACCGTTACATTGATAGGCGCTACCACGCTAGTTGTCATGTGGTAACCTATGTCGATGGGAGCGTACGACGACGACGAACACGAACGCCGTGAGCGCAAGAACACCGAAGTCGACCTCTCGGAGGACGACGACCGGACAGCGTATCACGGGACCGTGACCTACGACGGCGACGAGTCCACCGAGGAGCTGCTGGACCAGTTCAAGCAGATCAACTCGGAGCAGTAGCCGGCTTTCTCGCCCTGATTCGCAACAGCGCCACGGAGACGGCCGTCACGACCGTCACGGCGGTGACGTGGGCAAGGAGCGACGCGAGCAGGACCGGCTGGTCCAGCACGAACGGCACCAGGACCAGTTGCAGGACGCCGAAGCCCCAGGTCTCTACGTCGGCGCGCTGGAAGACCCGTGCCGTCTCGGGGTCAAAGCGGTACCGCGCGGAACGCCACAGACCGGTGACGGTGGCCCACCACCCGGTGCCGATGCGGTAGCTGACGTCCCACAGCACCAGCAGGAGGAGGTAGACGACGAGCACCGGCGGTTCCTCGCCGAACAGCGTGGTCACCAGCGGCCTGCTGCTGGTCTGGGGGTCGAAGACGAACAGGTGCGAGAGGATGGCGACGTAGGCGAGCACCGAGAGCACCACCTCCATGTTCGACGAGAAGAGCAGCGCCCGGTAGGGCTGTGGGACGTCGATGCGCCGGATGAGAGTGCTGATGCGCAGCATCTCGACGCTCCCGACGGTGGCGACGAAGACCACCGCCGTCGCCGCGATGGCGGCGTTCCAGGTGTCGTAGTACCACGACAGCGCGACGATGGCGGTCTCGAAGATGAGCAGCTGGATGGCGATGGCCGCCCACGTCGGCAACCGGATGCCCGGCAGCGCGCCGACGATGCTCTCGTACACCCACGTCTCGCCGTACTCGGGGCGTGGCGAGTCGCCGCTCATCGGCCCGCCCCGCCGTCGGTGGCCGTCGGCCGCGGCGCGTGGTCGTCGCGCAGCTGGGCTTTCGCGCGGTCGACGGCCGTCTCGAACGGGGTCAGGTCGACCGGGACCAGGTCGCGAATCGGGGCGTCGTCGGCGACCACGGGGGTGTCGAGGCCGGCGACCAGCGGCCGCGCGACGCTCGCCGGGACGTCGGTCAGGAACCCGACCCAGTACGAGGAGAGGCCGGGCGAGAGCACCGGGAGCGAGACGATCCGTGGGACACCCGACCCGGCCCGGGCGCCCGTCCGCCGGAGGACCTCCGCGTAGCTCATCACCTCCGGGCCGCCGATCTCGTAGGTCCCGCCGGCCGTCGCCGGGGTCTCGAGGACGCCGACGAGGTACTCGACGACGTCGGCGATGGCGATGGGGTGACAGTCCGTCGCGACGGCCCGCGGGGTGACGAGCAGCGGGAACCGGGCGGCCAGCTCACAGATCAGCTGGAAGCTGGCGCTGCCGGCCCCGACGATGATGGCCGCCCGGAGCGTGGTCAGGTCGTAGGTCCCGGCCGCAAGGAGGTGCTCGACGGTGCGCCGCGAGCGCAAGTGCCTCGAGAGCGGGGCGTCGTCGCCGCCCAGGCCGCCCAGGTAGACGACCCGGTCGACGCCCGCCTCGGTGGCCGCCGCCCGGAAGTTTTGGGCCGCGCGGCGGTCGCGATCCTCGTAGTCGTCGCCGGCCCCCATCGAGTGGACGAGGTAGACGGCAGCGTCGACGCCCTCGAGGGCCGCGTCGAAGCTGCCGGGTTCGAGCAGGTCACCCGTCGCTACCTCGACGCCCGGCGCGGGGTCGTACCCCGCCGGGTCGCGCACGAGGGCGCGGACGTCGTGGTCCGCGGCGCGGAGGGCAGAGACGAGGTGGCTCCCGACGAACCCCGTCGCACCGGTGACCAGCACGTGCATACCTGCGATGGACGGGGGCCAGGCGCTAAAAGACTCCCCCTCGCGGGCGTGGCCGGCGGACGGACGCCGGTCACTCCCACCCGGGCGTCGGTGGCGCGCCGGCCACGTCTTCGACGTCGCGGGCGACGGCCGGCGGCGGCCCAGCGCTCCCGACGGCGCCTGCGTCGGCGCCCCACGCGTCGATGGCACGCCCGGCCCAGGAGTCCGCCTCGATGACGGCATCGCGGGCCGCCTCGTAGCGGGCGTCGTTGACCAGCAGGGTGCCCGGGCTGGCGGCCGCCGCAACGCCGACGAACTCCGCGCGGTCGGCGGCGGTCGGTTCGCCGTCGCGAAACCGCGCGACGCTGTCTGTCACCCGGTCGGGCGCGGGATGGGCGAACACCTTGCTCCCGACGGCGGCCGGGCCAAAGAGCGGGTCGACGTCGGGCGCGGTGTCGTCGAGGAGCCGAGTGCCGCCGTGGACGCGCTCGACGCGCTCACACTCCGTCTCGACGTCGAGACGGAGGTTCTCGGCGGGGTACCGGGCGCAGGTCTCTGGATACAGGTCGTCGCCGTGGATGCGACACTGGAGGGTCGTCGGGTCGAGGAAGACACAGGCGTGCAGCCAGGTCGAGTCGCCGTCGAACGGGGCGACGGGTTTGGGTGGCTTTCGCAAGCCGACGAAGAAGACCGGGCGCCCCTGGATGGCGGCCACGTCGACGTCGCCGATGGTGACGCTCCGGTCGTCGGTAGCCTTCCAGAGGCGGGGGCAGAGCGCATCGCCGTAGCCCGCGGCGACGAACTCGCGCACCTCGTCGCGCGTCAGCGGGGCCAGGTTGTAGGTGTCGTCGAGCGGTTCGAACGGGCCGCGGCGCTCGTGATCGATGTCGGCGTCGGTGAGCGAGCGCCAGTCGATGCAACAGCCGGCACAGCCCTCGCAGTCGACCTCCATGTCGTGGTAGTCGATACCGTATGACAAAAAGGAAAGGTCTTAGCGGCGGTCGGCCCTAGAAAGCCCATGGCCACACAGCCCTGTGACGGGTGCGGGACGTCTGTGTCCATCGGCGGCGGCATCGCCAACCTCTGGTCGCTCACCAACGACCCCACCGAGGGCATCATCCTGGAGCTGGCCGACGGCACCGAGCACTTCCTCTGTTACGACTGCATCGACCGACTGCCCGACGACCGCGAGGTCACCGAGGCCGACGTGGCCGACCTCACGGGCGTCGAATGAGATAGAAACCGGTTTGGGCCCCAGTCGGCTAGGCGCGCCCGTGACGCTGGTCGGCATCGACGACACGGACTCCCGCGAGCGCGGGATGTGTACCACCTACGCCGCCAGCCGACTGGCCGACGCGATTCGCGACGCGGGCGGGCGCGTCGAGCGCGTGCTGCTCGTGCGCCTGAACCCCGCCGTCGAGCACAAGACCCGGGGGAACGCCGCCCTGGCGGTCCACACGGACCTGGCGGCCGACCGGGCGCGCCGCCTGCTCGCCGACGTCCTCGAGATGGCCGAGACGGACGACCCCCGCACGAACCCGGGCGCCGTCGTCGCCGACTGTGCGCCCGGGGCCGTCCCCGACGCGGTGGCCGACTTCGCCGTCGGCGCCGTCCGGACGATTCAGGACCCGGCGGCCGCGAAGACGCTCGCCGACGCGGTCGGGTTCGCCCGCATCGAGCGGGGCACCGGCCGTGGCCTGGTGGGCGCGCTCGCGGCCGCCGGAGCCTGGGCGGCCTTCGACGAGTGGACCTACGAACACATCGCCTACCGCGAGCGCGGGCGCTGGGGGACCGAGCGAGACGTCGACACAGAGAGCGTCTTCGCGGCGGCCGACGACTACTACCCGTCGGTCTGGGACACCGTCGACCGGGCGTCGGGCTACCCCGTCTGTGTCCCCCGGACGCCCTGTCCGGTCCTCTATGGCATCCGCGGCGACGACCCCGACGCGTGCCGGGAGGTCGCCGCGGCCATCGAGAGCGAACCCGTCGCGACGGCGACGACGTTCGTCACCAACCAGGGCACCGACGGCCACCTGCAGGACGCCGCGCTGGACGACGTCGCCGACGACCGGGCGTTCCGGGTCACCGGCGAGGTGGCGACCGCCCCCGAGACGCGCGAGGGGGGCCACGTCTTCGTCGATCTGGCGGCCGACGGCGCGCGACTGCCCTGTGCGGCGTTCGAACCGACCAAGCGGTTCCGCGGCCTGGTCCGGGCGCTCCGGGTCGGCGACCGGGTCACCGCCTGTGGCGAGGTCAGCGACGGGACGCTGAAGCTGGAGAAGTTCGCCGTCCGCGACCTGGTGCGGACCGAGCTGGTGACCCCCGACTGCCCGTCGTGTGGCCGGTCGATGTCCTCGGCCGGGCGCGACCAGGGCTACCGCTGCCGGGACTGTTCGACCCACGCCGACGTGAAAGCAGAGCGTACGCTGACCCGGGACCTGGAGCGAGGGTGGTACGAGGTGCCACCGGTGGCCCGCCGGCACATCGCCAAACCGCTCGTCCGCGGCGGGTTCGACGCGCCGACACACCCGGAGCGGTGAGCGGGGCCGGCGGACAGGCGGGCGCGGGGCCGCGCCCGAAAGATTTGTTACCACTTACCGCGATAACCGGCACATTACAGAGCATCTCGAGGGGAAACCGAGGGCGGAGAGACGCCGGCGACGCGAGCGGCGGCGGGCGACACGGCGCGCGTTCGGGCGTGCGGCGCCGCCTGTAGTCGAGCGCGCGCTCGTAGCAAAGTGATTACGACACGTACGAATCCACGGACAGGACCGGGCGGAAGCACTGCTCGACAGCCGCGCGGCGACCGCTCGGCGAGTGGACGGTATAAAAGGACAGAATTAACAACACCCGTTGGAAATATAGAGCATGCCCAATCCTGACACGGGTGGCGCTGACATCGGTTCGAGCCCGTCGACAGACGGGTCGAGCCGCCACCAGCCGCCGTCACAGCGAGCGTCCACCCCTGTCCCAGCGAGCGCGGCCACCGAGCTCGTCGTCGATGGGTCGACGGCCAGCGAGCAGTCCGTCTCGTCGCCGAGCGGTGACGCCACCATCACGTTCGAACTCGTCGACGGGCGTCCCTTCTACAGCGTCTCCTACCGGGGCGTCACACCCATCGCGCCCTCCACGCTCGGGTTCGAGTTCGCCCACCAGCCGGACCTCCTCGAGGACTTCGAGGTCGTCGGGTCCGACCGGACCACCGCGGACACCACCTGGGAGCCGGTGTGGGGCGAACACGAGTCCGTCCGCGACCACTACAACGAGCTCACCGTCTGCCTGGCACACGACTCCGGCCACCACCTCAACCTCACGTTCCGGGCCTACGACGACGGCGTGGCGTTTCGCTACACCATCCCGTCCGACGACGGGATCGACGAGTTCACGCTGACCGCCGAGCGCACCGGCTTCGAGTTCACCGACGACTTCAGCGCCTGGTGGATCCCGAACAACTGGAACAACTACGAGTACGTCTACCAGAACACGCCGCTCTCGGAGGCCGGCTACGACTACGGCAACCACGACAAGACCTCCGACGTCGACGGCATGAACACGCCGGTGACGATGCGCGTCACCGAGGACTGCTACATGGCCATCCACGAGGCGGCGCTCTCCGACTGGGCCGAGATGACGCTCGCACGCTACCACGACCGGCCGACGCGGTTCGAGGCCGACCTGGTCCCGTACCCCGACTACGTCCGGCGGGTCGTCGGCGTCGCGCCCCACGCCTCGCCGTGGCGGACGTTCATCTTCGGCAGCGAGCCCGCGGACCTGCTCGAGTCGACGTTGACCCTGAACCTCAACGAGCCCTCTGCCTACGAGGACACCGACTGGATCGAGCCACAGAAGTACTGCGGGGTCTGGTGGGAGATCCACATCGGCAAGACCACCTGGGAACCCGGCCCGGACGTCGGCGCGACCACCGAGAACGTCAAGGAGTACATCGACTTCGCCGCCGAGCACGGCATCGAGAACGTCTTCGCCGAGGGGTGGAACTCCGGGTGGGGCCACGGCGACAACAAGCCCGACGACGGCCCCTTCGGCTGGGAGGACATGCTCTTTACCGAGACCCACGACCGGTTCGACTTCGACGAGGTCACCGACTACGCCGACCGGAAGGGCGTTTCCTTCATGGCCCACAACGAGACGGGGTCCAACGTCGCCGGCCTCGACCGCTTTTCCTACGAGGGCCAGCTGGAGGAGGCCTTCGAGTGGTACGCCGAGAACGGCGTCCGCGCGGTCAAGACCGGCTACGTCAACGAGGACGGCGTCTACATGGACGACTCGGGGGTCAGGTACCACCACCACTCCCAGCCGGTCATCAACCACTACGACCACGTCGTCCGGACCGCCGCGAAGTACCGCCTGCTGATCAACAACCACGAGCCGGTCAAGCCCACGGGCAAGCGCCGGACCTACCCGAACTTCATGACCCGCGAGGGCGTCTCCGGGATGGAGTACCAGAACTTCCGGGGCGGCGGGAACCCGCCGAGCCACACGCCGAGCCTGGCCTTTACCCGGATGCTCGCCGGCCCCGTCGACTACAACACCGGCATCTTCAACCTCACCTACCGGGAGTACACCGGGACGCGGGTCAACAACACCCGGGCCCGGGAACTCGCCCAGCTGGTCATCTTCCACAGCGGCCTCCAGATGGTGACCGATCGACCGGTCAACTACGACTTCGATCGGGAGGCCTTCCAGTTCGTCACGGACGTCCCCGTCGACTGGGACGAGACCCGGGTCCTGAACGGCGACATCGGCCAGCACGTCACCGTCGCCCGCCGCAAGGGTGAGGACTGGTGGCTCGGGACCGCCGTCGCCGACCCCGAGTGGGTCCCCATCGAACTGGACTTCCTCGCTGGCACCTACGACGCCCACGTCTACCAGGACGGCTACAAGGCGACGACCTACGGCTACGAGTCGGCCGTCGACGTCCAGCACTTCGAGATCGAGGGCGGGGACACGCTGTGGGCGCCCCTGCCCCACGGCGGCGGCCAGGCGGTCCACCTGACGCCAGCGACGGGCGACCTGGACCCGGTTCCGGGCCACTACGAGACGTTCGCGTCGGCCCCCGAGCACGACGTCGCCTACGACGCCGCGGAGTTCACCATCGAGACGGCCGGCGAGGGGATGTGGGGCGGCACCGACGACTACACCGCCGTCTACGAACCCGACGCCGTCGGGTCCGAGGGGTGCGTCGAGGCCGCGGTCACGTCCCAGGCCGGCACCGACCCCACCGCTCGCTCGGGCATCGTCCTGCGGAACGACGTCACCGCGCCCGGCGAGTCGCTGGGCTACGTCGCGCTGGTCGTGACGCCCAACCTCGGGGTCCACCTCCAGTGGGACGGCGACGACGACGGCTACGTCGACCGCGCGGTCGGGGCCTTCGGGTCGACGCCGGTCCGCCTGCGCCTAGAGCGCGACGGATCGACGTTCGAGGGACTCGTCAGCACCGACGGCGGCACGACCTGGGAGTCGGTCGGGACCTGCACCGTCCCGTCGGCCGCCGAGCGACAGGACGCCGCGCTCGTCCACAGCGCCAGCACGACGGAAGGCGGGCGGGCGACGTTCGACGACGTCCGCATCGACGACCGCATCCCGATGACACAGCCGATTCCCGAGGGACTGACGACGTTCGCCACCGGGGACGCGGAGTTCGGACTCGACCAGAACGGCGAGACGCTCCACGTCAACGCCGCCGGGCGGGACGTCTGGACCGACGCCGACGAGTACGGCGCCGTCGTCGACGCCCGGAGCCTCGCGGACGGCGGGACGGTCGTCGCCCGGGTGCTCGGCCAGGAGGACAGCCACGACTGGGCGAAGTCGGGCATCATGGTCCGCGACGACGCGACCGCGGCCGGCGAGTCGGCGGGCTACGTCGTGCTCGCGGTGACGCCGTTCAACGGCCTCCAGTTCGCCTGGGACGCCGACGGCGACGGCCACCTCGACAGCGACGAGCGCGACACGGAGACCTACGCCCCGCTCTGGCTCCGCATCGAGCGCGACGGCGAGACGTTCACCGGGGCCTACAGCAAGGACGGCGAGGACTGGACCGAGGTGGGGAGCGCCGACCTGCCGGAGGCCGCGGCGCGCCAGGACGCGGCCGTGTTCACCTGCTCGCACACCAACTCGATGGGCATCGCCGAGTTCGACGAGTTCACCGTCGAGTAGACCACGGCGGGCCCGTTGCTCGCAGTTCTCGTGGACTTATACGCCACGAGCGCAAGGACCGTCCAATGAGCGTCACAGCGACCTTCAACGCGATTCCGTTCGTCGAGGAACTCGGGATGGAGATGACGGCCGCGGCGGACGGTCACGCCGAGGCCGAACTCCCCCTGCGCGAGGAACACTCCTCGAACCCAGCCACCCGAATCGCCCACGGCGGGGTCACCTACTCGCTCGCCGACACCGCCGGCGGGGCGGCCGTCGTCTCGCTGTCGGGGACCATCTCGCCGACGGTCGACATGCGGATGGACTACCTCGCGCCGGCGACGGCCGACCTCCGGGCCGAGGCCGACGTGGTCAGGAACGGCGGCAGCGTCGCCGTCGTCGACGTCGAGGTGTACGACGCCGACGGGCACCACGTAGCCAGCGCTCGCGGGACGTACAAGACAGACGGCGAGGGCGACGGATCGCCGTGGACCGACGGCGTCGACGAGGCGGCCATCGAGACGCTCCGGAACGACTGAGTCGCCCGGTCCGGCGTCCCGCCAGGTCCAGCCTCTACGGGGACGTGAGTGTCGCCGTCCGACGAGCCTGCTCAGGCGCTGCCGACGAGTTCCATCCCGTCCCGGACCGATTCGCGTCGCCCCAGCAGGGTCACCATGTCGCCCTCCTGGATGACGTAGTCCGCCGTCGGAACCTCCGCGTCGCCGTGCTGGTCGCCGCTGACCAGGGCGATGAGACAGGCCTCGGGGAGCATCGGCCCGACTTCGCGGACCGACTTCCCGATGATATCATCGTTCGTCACCGCTACCTCCTGGACGTCGCCGACGCGGCCGATGTCGGTCATCCAGTGGGCGATGGCCGGGCGTTCGATCTGGTTGTCGATGGCCCAGGCCGTCGCCATCGCCGAGGAGATGGTCCGCACGCCCAGGTCCTCGAAGGCCTCGACGTTGTCGGGGTTGTTCGCGCGGGCGATGATCCGGTCGACGTCGAACTTGGAGCTGGCCAGTTGCGAGACCAGCAGGTTCACGTCGTCGTCGCCGGTCGCGGCGATGACGGTCTTGGCGTTGTCGGCCCCGGCAGAACGCAGCACGTCCGTGTCGGTGCCGTCCCCGATCTCGACGGTGTGTCCCTCGTTTCGCCCTCGTTCGACGATCTGTTCGTCCTGTTCGATGATGACGACGTTCTCGCCCCGGTCTTCGAGGCGCTCGGCGAGCGCTCGGCCCACCTCACCGCCGCCGACGATTATCAGACGCATTGGTATGACGTGTAGTTTTTCCGCGAGGAATCGCGCGAGACCGCCCTCGAAGAGCGCGGTCGCGAAGATGACCAGAAAGACGGTGCCCAGCAGAATCTCTGCCTGCGTGCTCAGCGCCGCGGCTTCGGCGGCGAGTCGCGTGGCCTCCTCCCCGCTGGCGTTCGCCGCTTCCGTCCGCAGCTCTGCCGCGACGTTGTTCAGCTCCACGGCAAAGAGCGTCGCGACGGACGCGGGGATGATGCCCCGCGGGCCGACGAAACTGATGAAGAGCTTCTCGTTTGTCGTAAACCGGTCGCCGGCCGTCGAGATGAACACCAGGAGCGGACGGATGACGAGCGCGACGGCGAAGACGACGGTGAGGCCGGGGATACCGACGCGCAACAGCGCCGCCAGGTCGAGCTGGGCCGCCAGTGCGATGAAGACGAACGAGAGCACCAGCAGCGTGATGTCGCCCTTGAACGACTCGACGTCCGCCTCGTAGGGATGGTCCATGTTCCCCAGCGCGATCCCGGCCGTCGCGGCGGCGGCGACGCCGGCCTCCGTCGCGATGGTGTTGGCCGCCGCGTACGCGACGAGCGCCCCGGCGAGTACCAGCAGGCGAGCGTTCCGCGGGGCGTCGCCCGGCGAGAGGTCGACGTACTGAAGCAGGTAGTAGAGGAGGCCCGCGACGACGAGGCCGACGAACAGGCCGGTTCCGAGCCGCAGCGCGAACGCCTGGAGCAGGCCCTCGCTCGACGTGGTGGGGTTGACCGTCTCGAAGACGACGACAGCGATGATGGCCGCGGTGACGTCGTTGACGATGCCCTCCGTCTCCAGGGCCGTCGCGACGCGGTCCCGGACCGGCACCACGTTCAGGATCGGCGTGATGACCGTCGGGCCGGTGGCGACCAGCAGGGCGCCGATGAGAACGGAGAGGTTCCACCCGACGCCGAACGCGAACTTGACGGCAACTGCGGTGCCAACGAGCGCGATGGCCGCCCCCAGCGTCACCAGGCGGAAGGTCGCGGCCGGCGCCTCGCGGATGCGCTCGAAGCGGAGGTGGTAGGCCCCCTCGAAGACGATGATGGCGACCGCCAGGCCGACGATGGCCGACAGCGCCCCGCCGAACGTCTCGGAGTTGACGATGCCCAGCCCCGGCTGGCCGATGAGGACCCCCACGAGGAGGTAGAAGATGATACTCGGCATCCTGAGCCTGGCGGCAAGTACCTGTGCGAGCACCCCCAGCCCGATGATACCCGCGACCAGCGGGATGAGCAGTTGCGTGCTACCAGCCACGTGTTCCCTCCATCTGTGCAGGCCAACGAACCCGCTGTTGATAAACGCGTCTACTGCGTCGGACGGGATTCGAGCGACGGAGCCGTGTGCGCCCGACGCCGGCGACGGGGGGCGGGCGAGAGAGTTTTGCCTCGCCGGGACGGTACGTCTACACATGACGGGACTCGAGTCGGGCCACGGTCCGGGCGGTGTGCCGTGACGGCACTCACGGACCCCGTGAGCGTCGGCGGCCTGTCGCTCCCGAACCGCCTGTACCGCGCGCCCGTTCTGGAGTGTGCGGGCAACGGTCCCGACGCCGTCGAGACGCTCGTCGACGAGCTCGTCCCGACGGCCGATTCGGGAGTCGGCCTCGTCTTCCAGGGTGCGAGCATCGTCACCGACAGGGGCGGGTGTGCCGCGCCGAACATGACTCGCGTGCACGACCCGGCGTTCGTGGCGCGACTGGAGCGCCTGACCGACGCCGTCCACGACGCGGGCGGGACCATCTTCGTCCAGCTGGCCCACGGCGGCCTCCGGAGCATGAGCACCTGGCACGCCGGGTACCGCGAGCGCCACCCCGACCAGCGCCAGCTGGCCGTCTCCGACCCGCCCTGGCAGCTTCGGGCGCTGGACCGGGCGGGCATCGTCTCGCTGCGCCCCGAGGTGCTCTCGACGACCGACGTCTGGGACCTGGCCGAGCAGTTCGGCCGCGTAGCGGGCTACGCCGCCGACGCCGGCTACGACGGCATCCACCTCTCGGCGGCGAACATGAGCCTCGTCCAGCAGTTCCTCTCGCCGTTCTACAACCGGCGCGACGACGAGTTCGCGGACGGCGTGCGGTTCCTCGAGGCGGTCCACGACGCCGTCCGGGACCACGCCGGGGACGTGCCGCTGGTGACGAAGGTGCCGGCAGAGACCGTCGCGCCGGCGTTCGTCCGCCGGTACATCTCCCGGGCCGAGGCCGTCGACGTCGCCGAGCGCCTGGCGGCGATCGGCTACGACGCGCTGGTCCCGGTGGAGGTCTCGACGTTCTGGGACATGAGCATCGTCCGCGGCGCGTTCCCGGACCGGGCGTGGGCGGCCAGCGACCTGCAGGACGACTACGCCGCCGCGTTCGGCGGGCCCGTCCGTGCGCGGGTGGTCGAGCTGTTGAACCGGTGGCAGGCGCACCGCTTCGGACCGGAGCCGGGGTGGAACGCCCCGTTCTGTCGTGCGGTCCGCGAGCGCGTCGACGTCCCGGTGTTGCTGGAGGGGGGCGTGCGGACGCGGGCGGACTGCGACCGGTTCCTGGGCGCGGGCAAGCGGCCACCCGCGGCGGACATGGTGGGGATGGCACGGCCGTTCTACGCCGAACCGCGACTCGGGGCCCGGCTGCTCGAGGGCCACGACGCCCTCTGTGCGAGCTGCAACAACTGCACCGTCCCGCAGGTGGCCGGCGAACCGGGGCGGTGCCGGACCCCCTCGGTCGTCCGGGCGAAGGCACGCCTCGAACGGGATGGTGCCTACGAGCGAGAGAGGCGCGACTGAGACAGCGACACACACCCCGGCGGGGGGGAAACGTTGGCCTACCGACACGGTAATTCACCGGTCGGATGCGTGAGAGAAAGGCTGATTGCCCTCCGCCACCGAGCGTCGGAGAATGACAGGCGAGATACGGTCGGAACGGGTCACGGTGACCGTCGACGGCGAGGAGGTCGACATCCACTACCGAACCGGCGGCGAGGGCCCGCCGCTGGTCTTCCTCCACGGCATCGGCCTCGACGCCGCCACGGTCTCCTGGCGCCACGCGCTCCCGGCGCTCGCGACCGACCGGACCGTCTACGCGCCCGATCTGCCGGGCCACGGCGAGAGCGACAAGCCCGACCGCGCGTACACGACCGACTACTACCTCGAGACGGTCGCGGCGTTCTTAGCGGGCGTCGACGTCGCGGAACCCGCGCTGGCGGGCCTCTCGATGGGCGGTGCGCTCGCGCTGGGCCACGCGCTCGACGGCGGCCCGGTCGAACGCCTCGTGCTCGTCGGCAGTTACGGCCTCGGGTCGGACGCCTACTGGCGCCAGGCAGCGACGGGCGTCCTCCAGACGCCGGTGCTGGGGAACATGCTCTGGCAGGGCGTGAGCGCCTCGAAACCGGCGATCCGGGCGAGCCTCCGGAGCATGGGCGCGACCGAACCGCCACAGCAACTGGTCGAGGACGTCGACGCGGTCGTCGACTACCGGACGGTGCGGGCCATGCGGCGCTGGCAGCGCCACGAGTTCCAGCGAAACGGGTTCAGGACGGACTACTCGGACCGCCTGGCGGAGATCGGGGTCCCGACGCTGGTGGTCCACGGCCGCGCGGACCCGCTGTTGCCCGCCAGCTGGTCGCGACGGGCGGGCGAGTCGCTCGACGAGGGTCGGGTAGAGATATTCGAGAACTGCGGGCACTGTCCCCCACGCGAGCGCCCCGAGCGGTTCAACCGGGCGGTCCGGTCGTTCTGCTAGTTCGGCAGGTCGTCGATGAGGACGACGGCCTCCCCGTCGATGACGACGGTCTCCTCCTTGAGGACGCGGGTCGTCAGGCGGTACTGGTCGTCGCCGAGGTCCTCGACGATCTCGCACTCGGCGGTGAGCCGGTCGCCGATGCGGACCGGGTTGTGGAACTCGAGGTCCTGCGAGAGGTAGATGGTGAGGCCGGGCAGTCGCGCCAGTGCGGCGCTGATGAGGCTGCCGACCAGCGTCCCGTGGGCGATGCGCCCGCGGAAGCGGGTCTCCGCGGCGAACTCCTCGTCTAGGTGCAGCGGGTTCGTGTCCCCGCTCGCGGCGGCGAACTGCTGGATGTCGTTCTCAGAGATGGTCTTCGTGAACTCCGCGCGGTCGCCCACGCCGAGGTGGTCCGGGTGGTCCGCCGACAGCGAGACGTGCCACTCCGGGAGGTCCTCGTCCGGTTCGATTCGGTCGGCGGGCGCTACGTCCTCCCCATCGTGCTGGACACCGAACGCGGCGAAGGCCGCCCGGTTTGCAGCCACGACGCTGTTGAACATGTGTGAAGACGTCTCCGTCCAGGTGTCCAACAGCGGGTTCCGATGAGATTCAGAACTCATTGCCCCGTACGTTAGCGGTCGGCCTATTAAACCTTGGTGATGGTTCATCGTTCTCGACTGATAGAAGCCGTCTACCCTGCAGAAACGCCGGTTTACTCTGTCCCGGATTGACAGAAATCGGTGTTCACCCGGCCGAGCGGTGGAAATCAGGAGTATCCTATCTCAAACCAACTGATGGTAACGAATGGTATCAGATGGTATTCAGCGGAAGTTTTAAGTCGTTGAAGGGTGTAGGTGGTATCACGATGGCCGACGAGGACGACAGTCTGATGTGGCCCCCGATGTTCCGGGGGATGCAGCAGGCCAGCGAACAAGCGTTGGAACAACAGCAGGAGATGATGAAGCAGTTGTTCGCTGGCGGTGGGATGCCGAGCATGGATATGAACCAGCTCGGCGCGATGAGTCAGATGGCGACCTTCAAGACCCGCGTGCAGAGCGGCGGTCGCATCAGCATCCCCGACGCCGAGCGCGAGGCGCTCGACATCGAAGAAGGGGACATCGTCCAAGCAGTCGTCCTTCCGGTCAAGCGAACCTCACAGGAGTAATACACCAATGGTAGACTACACCACCCCCGTCACGACAGCGTTCGAGATGCAGCGTGCGACGATCACCCAGAGCCAGAAGGCCCTCGAGCAGAGCGTCGCGTTCCAGCAGAACGTCAACGAGGCGCTCATCGACAGCCTCGACACCCAGGAGTCGGCCCAGCGCCGCGGCGTCGAGCTCTCGAAGACCGCCTTCCACAGCTACCTCGACGCCATCGAGTCGACCGTCCCCGGCGTCGCCGGTACCGTCAAGGAGATGCGCAGCGCCGTCGACGAGCAGTACGACTTCCTGCTCGAGAACCACGCCGAGCTCTTCGACAACGTCGAAAGCGAGATGGTCGAGGGCGTCGACGCCTACGACGAGATGACCCAGGAGTACCTGGACGCCGTCAGCGAGCAGGTCGAGATGCTCGTCGACGCCCACGAGGAACTGGAGGCCCAGTCCGTCGAGGCCGCCGAGCAGTTCGGCGACCAGCTCGAAGAGGTCCAGGAGCAGGTCGAGGAGATCCAGGCCCAGGTCGAAGAAGTCCAGGCCCAGGCCGCCGACGCCGTCGACGTCGACGTCGAGGCGTAACAACGAACCAGCCGTTTTTTGTGCGCGTACCCGCCAATTACAACAAATGAGTGATACAAACCAGATGCAGGACGAGTGGACCGAGATGGTCGAGGAGATGAACGACGCGGTCGTCGACTCGATGGAACAGAACATGAAGGCACAGGCCGCGTTCGTCGAATCCTGGGCCGACGCCGTCGAGGACAGCATGCCCCAGCAGGACGAGCTGAGCGAGGGGCTGCAGGGCTACAACCGGGCCTACGAGGAGTGGCTCGACGCCGCCGACCGGATGGTCGAGCGCTCGGCCGACGCGGCCCAGGGCCAGGACGTCGACCCCGCGGAGTTCCGGGACATCTGGCTCCAGTCGGCCAACGAGGCGTTCAAGCACGTGATGAGCACGTCCGCGTTCGCCGCGGCCAACGGCCAGCTGGTCGAGTCCATGATGGAGATGCAACAGCAGGCCGACGAGATGAGCCAGGACACCATCGCCCAGCTTGGCTTCCCGACCCGCGACGACGTCGACGAGGTTGCCGAGCGCCTCGTCGAGCTGGAACGGCGCCAACACGCCGTCGAACAGAAGCTCGACCGCATCCTCGAGCACCTCGAGGACTAGACCATGTCGAGTGACCCATCCAACCCGTTCGCGGCCGCGCTGGACTGGCAGTCCAAGTCCCTGGACGCGATGCGCGAGGCCGTCGAGACCAGCGAGGTCGCCGACGAGCGCCTCGAGCTGATGGAGTCCGTCGAGGTCGGCCAGACGCCGAGCGACGTCGTCTACGAGGAGAACAAGCTCGAACTCCTCCACTACGACGCCGAGGCCGCCGGCATCGACGTCGCCGAGGAAGACAAACAGGACGTGCCCATCCTCATCGTCTACGCGCTCATCAACCGACCGTACATCCTCGACTTACAGGAGGAACGGTCGGTGGTGCGGCGCCTGCTCGAGGCGGGCCACGACGTCTACCTCATCGACTGGAACGAGCCCTCCCGGCTCGACCAGCACCTGACGCTGGACGACTACGTCAACCGCTACATGGACAACTGCGTCGACGAGGTCCGCGAGCGCTCGGGCCAGGACGCCATCAACATCCTTGGCTACTGCATGGGCGGCACCATGTCGGTGATGTACACTGCGCTCCACGCCGAGAAGGTCAACGCGCTGGGCCTGATGGCCGCCGGCCTCTGTTTCGACCAGACCGGCGGCGTCCTGGAGGAGTGGGGCTCCGAGGAGTACTACTCCCCGAGCGACGTCACCGACACCTTCGGCAACGTCCCGGCGGAGATGCTCGACATCGGCTTCGCGCTGATGGACCCCGTCGACAACTACGTCTCGAAGTACATCCGCCTGGCCGAGAACCTGGAGAACGAGGACTTCGTCGAGAACTTCGGCCGGATGGAGAAGTGGCTCGGCGACGGCATCGACGTCGCCGGCGACACCTACGTCCAGTTCCTGGAGGACATCTACCAGGACAACAAGCTCTACAAGAACGAGCTGGAACTGGACGGCAAGCACGTCGACCTGGAGAACCTCACGATGCCCGTCCTCCAGCTGATGGGCGAGTACGACCACCTCATCCCGCCGGAGTCCTCGAAGCCCTTCACCGACGCCATCCCGAGCGAGGACACGACCACCATCGAGTTCTCGACGGGCCACATCGGGCTGTCGGTGTCCTCCTCGACCCACGCCGACCTCTGGCCGGAGGTCGCCCAGTGGTACAAGGACCGCAACGACGGCGACGGGGTCGACATCGAAGTCGAATCCCCGAGCGAGGCGGCCGCGGAAGCCGTCGAAGAGGTCGCGGACGACGTCGCGGACGACGAGAGCGACGACGCGGACACCGACCCGTCGGTCCGGGACGTCCAGACCATCGACGGCATCGGCCCGACCTACGCCGACCGGCTCCGCGACGCCGGCATCGAGACCGTCGCGGACCTCGCCGAGCACGACGCCGCCGCGCTGGGCGAGATCACGAACGCCTCGCCCGCACGGGCCGAGGAGTGGCTCGAGCAGGTCTGATCGCGGCCTCCATTCTTTTCTCGCTCCCCGTCGAAGACCGCCCATGCGCGTCTCTGTCATCGGCGGGTCCGTCGTCACCGCGGCACAGTACCAGCAGGCACGCCGGGTCGGCACGCTCCTCGGCGAGCGCGGCCACGAGGTGGTCTGTGGCGGCCTCTCGGGCGTCATGGAGGCCGTCTGTGACGGTGCCAGCGAGGCCGGCGGCCACACCATCGGCATCCTCCCCGGCGACGACCGCCACGGGGCAAACGAGTTCGTCGAGACCAGCGTCGCCACGGGGATGGGCAACGCCCGGAACGTCCTCGTGGTGTTGAACGGCGACGCCGTCATCGCCGTCGACGGCAAGAGCGGCACGCTCTCGGAACTGGGTCACGCCCTGGACTACGGCCGCCCGGTCGCCGGCCTCGGCACCCACCACGTCGAGGGTCTGACCGGCATCGAACACGTCGAGACGCCCGAAGCGGCCGTCGACTACGTCGAGTCGGTCGCCTGACTACTCGAACCAGTCGACGAAACTGCCCTCGAGCAGCGTCTCGCGCTGGCGGCTGATGTAGGCCGCCTGCATCCCCCAGATGGCCTCCGCCAGCGGCACGTTCTCCTCGACCTGGCGGCGCACGAAGTCGTGTTTCCAGCGGGCGGGCGTGAGCCGCCTGTCGACTCGCTCGCGCAGCGGCGCGATGTAGCCGTGGGCCTCCTCCGTCGAGAGGCCGCGCTGTTCGAGGCCGTCGCGGGCGTGGGCGAAGAGTTCGCCGTACAGCTCGTCGGTGGCAGTCGTCGTCGCGCCGTCGGCGGTGATCCACTCCATGTCGGCCCGCAGGCCGTCGCGGGCGGCCGCGTAGAAGTTCTCCTTCGCCGTCTCCCAGTCCAGGGACTGGATGGGGTGTTCCAGCCGGGGGAGACTCTCCATCAGGCCGGCGAAGACGGCCATACAGCCGACGGCGTCGTCGACGGTCGGCTGGGCCGGCAGCGGGCGGAACTCGATGCGGGCGTTGGCGGCCGACCGGGTCGCCCCCTCGAAGACGGGCCGGACCCACCGCCAGTACGAGCCGTGCTTGTGCCGGAAGTGGACGAAGTCGTCGTCGAAGCGGGTGCCGGCCTGCAGCGCCCGGGGGACGATGGTGTCGTCCTCGACGATGTCGGCGATAGCGTCCTCGACCGTCTCGAAGTCCGGCGGGAAACAGACCTTGGGCTGTGCGGGCGCGTCCGACCGGGGGTTCAACACCGACTCGAAGACGCCGATGCGGTGTTCCATGTACGCGTCGGCGACGATGTCGGCGTCGGGCGCGTCGTCGTAGAGATCCGGCGGGAAGAAGGGGGCGTTGACCGCCATCGCCAGCAGCGGCGCGGCCACCCGGAGGGCGTAACTGAAATACTCCGGGAGGTCCGGCGCGTGGGGAATCTGGTAGTGGGGCTGCATGGAGGTGATGAGCGACTCGGGCATCACCGTCTCGGCCTCCAGGGAGACGTGGGGTGCCTCGAGTTCGAACGCCGACGGGTAGCCCGCGTTGGCCATCGTGTGGTAGCGCACGGAGTCGGACATGTTCGTCCCGATGCAGACGCCGTCCTTCTCGACGCAGTCACAGAGGTAGTCCCGCGCCGTCTCGCCCTGGGGCGGGACCGTCCACAGTCCGTCGGCGACCATCCGGATGCCGTCGCGCTGGAGGCGGCGTTGGGCCGGTTTCAGCGACGCCTTCAGCTCGTTCTCCTGGGCGACCAGCCCGTGGGAGTTCAGCGGTTGGGGACTGGTCTGCATCTCGGCGTTGTGCAAGCCCAGTTCCTTCTCGAAGCCGATGAGCTCCAGCAGCTGGCGGGGGACCCGCCGCAGCGCGTTGGTCTGGTCGTCGACGGCGTACAGCTCGAGTTCGAGTCCCACGATGGCCTCCGAGTTGTCGAAGGTGCCCGACCGGACCTCGGACACGAGGTCCTCGGCTTCCGCCCGGGCCCGGTCGCGGAACTCGTCCCTGCTCACGTCCAGCGCTTTCGCGACGTCCGCCGCCAGTTCCGAGGCCGACATAGCCGTCGGTTTGCGGGCAGGGGATTTAAACGTGGTCCAGCGGTGACAGGCCCTCTGACCGCCGCGCCGGCCCGCTGCCGTCCTGCGCGGGACCGCTCACAGCAACTCGCCGACGTCGCTCATCGTGTCCGCGAGCGGGTCCCGGTCGCGGGCCGTCGCCAGCGCCCCCTCGACGGCGTCGCGGGCCTCGGGCAGCGGGTCGTGGGTCTGGACGTAGACCGCAAGCGAGAACTCCGCGTCGGTCGCCCCCGAGAGCGTCAGGGCCTCGCTCCGGGAGAGGTCGCCGACCAGCCAGTCGGCCACGATATCGCGCCCGCGCGGGCCCAGCGGCGTGACCTGTTCGCCGAGCAGGTGGAGCGTCTTCGCGGCGGTGACTGGTGGGACGCCGGCTGCGTGGCCGCTCTCCCCGACGCTCTTGCCGGCGGCGTAGGCCTCGACGACGGTGGCTGCTGCGGCCGGCGAACACGGCAGACTGTCGGCCACCGGGTCGAGTCGGCCGGCGAGCGACGCGTCCGTCTCGTCGACGGCGGCGACGCCGGTCTCGCGCTGTGACTCGGTCACCTCGAGCCCCGCTGCGATGTCGGCAAGCCCCATTGTACTCACCTCGCCACGCCTGGAATTTAAGCGTGGTGCTGCGAGCGCGGCCGACGGCGCTGGCCCGGCCAGGAACCGACCGGTAACCGGTCGGTAGTATCGGCCGAATCCGGCCCGAGACCCGGATCTCCATCGGGTTTTTAACCACTCCTCCGGCCGTAGGTCGAGATACGATGAGCGCAACGACGCGACGTTGCCCGGAGTGTGAGTGTGCAGTCGAGCAGGACGGTCACGAGGCGGTCTGTGCCGAGTGTGGCCTCGTCGTCGGCGAGGATCCCATCGACCGCGGGCCGGAGTGGCGGTCATTCGAAGACGACGACACCGAACGGGCCCGGACGGGGGCGCCCCTGACCCGGTCGCGCCACGACCGGGGGCTCTCGACCGAGATCGGCCGATCGACCAGGGTCAAGGGCCGCAAGCGCCGGCAGCTGGCGCGACTCCGCCGCGAGCACAATCGCGCACAGGTCCGATCCAAGCGCGAGCGCAACCAGGTGTACGCCTTCACCGAGATACGGCGTATCGTCGGGTCGCTCGACCTCTCGGACGCCGTTCGGGACCGGGCCTGCGTCCTCTTCGAGTCGGCCCAGGAGGCAGACCTGCTGCGAGGGCGCTCCCTCGAGGGGTTCGCTGCAGCCGCCGTCTACGCCACCTGCCGGACCGAAGGCCTCGCACGGACCGTCGAGGAGCTCTGTGCGGTCGCCCGCGCGGACGATGCGGAACTCCGGGCGGCCTACGACGCGCTCAACCGGGAGCTGGGTCTCCCGACGGGGCCGATAGACCCCCGCGAGTACGTCCCGCGGTTCGCGACCGAACTCGAATTACCCACGACGGTCAGAAAACGGGCGGAGGAACTGGTCGACGAGGCGCGCGACCGCGGGCTCGTCGGCGGACGGAACCCCGCCGGGGTGGCGGCGGCGTGTCTCTACACTGCGGCCGGCGAGCGCGACGTCGATCTGACCCAGGCCGAGGCGGCCGACGTGGCCGACGTGACGCCGGTGACCCTGCGGGGGACCTACACCGACCTGCAGGACTGAACGGCGGCCGCCAGCGCCCGGAAGCCGTCGGCCGCTGAGGAATCGGGCGCCGTGTGACAGACCGGCTGGCCGGCCCGCTGGGCGCTTTCGACAGCGTCGCTCTCGGGCACGGTGACGACGGGTGCGCCAAAGCGGTCGGCAACGGCCGTCGTGTTCGGGTCCGGGCCGGCGCGGTTGAGCACCACCCGGCAGAGCCCGGTGTCGAGCTCGCGGGCGAGTGCGCGGACACGCAGGGCGTCTGCCAGCGCCGCGGCGTCCGGCGCCGTCACGAGGACTGCGGCGTCGGCGACCGAGAGCGGGACGCCGACGTCGGCCTGCAGGCCGGCCGGCGAGTCGACGACGACCCAGCGAGCCGTCCGCTCGAGGGTCGCCAGCACGTCGCCGAGTGCAGTCACGTCGGCCGCCCGCGCCCCGGCGAGGGACCGGCCACACGGGACCACCGCGACCGGGCCCGTTTCCGAGACGGCCTCGAGCGGCGCCGCCCGGCCGGCGAGCACGTCGTGGAGGTTCGGACCGCGACCGGCCGGGAGGTCGGCCATCGCGAGGTCGCCGTCGACGACGACACCGTCGAGTGTCGCCGCGAGGTTGTAGGCGACCGTCGACTTCCCGACCCCGCCCTTGCCGCCGGTAACGGTCAGAATCATGCGAGCCCTTCGAGGGAGTCGGTCGGGACCGTCGCCGCCGCCCGTCGCTCTGCGAGGGCCTCGGCGCGCCGGGCGATAGCCCGGAGCGTCCGGACGTCCACTCCTTGGCGGTCGTCGAGGCGGTACACGTCGTCCAGCCCGCCCGCGTCGCGGACGGCGTCGGTCGCCGCCGCAAGCGTCTCGGCCTCCGCCAGCGCCTCGGCGCTGTGGACCCGCCGTTCGGCCGCCTCGAAGAATCCGGCGACAGGGGCCGGGAGATCGTGGGCCGCATCGCCGGCGTCCGCGGCCTCGCGACTCGTCTCGTCGCCGGCGAGAGCCACGGCCGGGAGCGCGTCGGCGGGCGGCGACGGGTCGCCGAGGTCCCGGCAGACAGCCTCGGGCGTCTGTGCCACGTCACGGGTCGGTTCGGCGTCGGGCGCTGGTCTGGCTTCGACCAGCTCGACCGCCGGGTCCGCCGGGGGCGCTGGCGACGCGTAGCCGAAGGCGTGCCGGCCCGGGCCGACGACGGCCTCGAACCCGGTGTCGGTCCAGCCACACGCCGGGAGACCCTCCCGACGTGGCGGCCAGACCGGCCCGTCCAGTCGGTTCGCGAGGGTGACCCTGGTCGGGACAGCGACATCCGTCAGCGCCGCGGTGACCAGCGTGACGCCCTCCCGAGTCGTACACTCGCTTGCGAACGTGACCATACGCCGGGTGGTCGCCCGTTCGGATTTAAACCTCAGCACCGGATCACGGGCGCCGAGAGCTGCCGCGCGGCGGCCACCGGAGTGGCGAACCGGTCGACCTCGAGGACGACCGGTGCCTCGGTCCGGGCGACCCGAAGTACCGCGAGCGCCGCGTCGACCGGCGGGGCGTCGAAGGGGTCCTCGGGGGTGGGGCCGGGGAGTGTCGCGAGCGACGCGCGAAACCTGCCCTCGAGTGACTCTACCAGGTGCGCACGGGCCTCGCGCTGGCGGTTCGCCAGCTCGTCTGCCAGGCGCCGGCGCCGCTCCAGCTGCTGGCGGTACCCGCGGGCAGCATCGCGCCGTCGCTCGCGGGCCTGCCGGGCAGCGGTCCGTTCGGTCTCGCGTTCGGAGAGGCGCCGCGCGGCCGCCCGGAGGTCCTCGCGTGGCTCGCTTGCGTCCCCTCCAGGGAGTCGCTCGTGGGCCCGGATGCGTCCTCGGTGTGTCGCGACGGCCTCCTCGAGCTCCCTGAGGGCCCCCTCGGGGACCGGGTCGGTGCAGGCCGGGAGGTCGGGTCGGTCGGCGTCGAGGTCGGCGAGCCGTGCCCGCAGGTCTGCAATCGCGTCGTCCTGGGGCGCCGTCACGCCGCGGGACCGGGCCGCCGCCGCCAGTGCCGTCCTGGTCCGCAGGCCCATCCCCGGCCGGACGTGGCCCGCGTAGCGATAGACTGCCGCCGTAGCGGTCGGGGAAACCGACGGCGTCAGGGCCTCCCCGCGCACCGCACGCGCGACGGCGGCGCCCTCGACGTCACTCGCCCGGAGGTCGACGACACAGCCCTCGTAACAGGCCCCGTCGACCCGGAGCCTCACAGCGGTTCCTCCCGCATCGACGCCGGCGCGGGCAGGTCACGCCCGGCCGCGAACCGCTCGTACGGCGTCGCCGGTTCCGTGCGCTGCTCGTACGCGCGTGCGGCCTCGGCCACATGCGCCGGGACGTCCTCGGGCCCGAACGGCTCGAGCCGCTCGACCCTGACCGCCAGATCGTGTTTCTCCCGGAGGCGCAGCGCCTGGAACGCACCGAACTCGGTCCCCTCGAACAGCGCCGCCCGCCCGAGTTGCTGGGCCACACACGATTCGTGTCGCCGACAGACGTTTCGCAGGTCCCGGCGGGCGGCCCGCGAGTACGTGACGACCAGCAGCATCGGTCGGTTGCAGCCATTGCTAGAACTAAAATTATGCTATCTTCCTCCGAATAATATCGGGTGAGTGCCCGCCCGGCGGCTCACCGGACCTGGCTGACCGAGAACTCCCCGGGGTCGTCGACGAGGGCCCGGACCCGCTCGCGGGCGGCCGATTCGGAGGGCGCCATGACGACCAGCCCGTCGGCCGCGCCGGTGCCGGACGCCCGGTAGGCCCCGAGGTCGCCCTCGAAGTCGGTGGCGTAGGTGCGGAGGATGCCCCGGACGTCGCGTTCGAGGTCGGACAGCGAGCACTCGCCGTCCTCGAAGGTCGCGAGCGCCTCCTCGACGTTCCGCAGGGCGGAGATGCGGTCCATTATGTCGTCCGGAGGTGGTCGGTCCGAGGCTCGTAGACCTCGCCTTTCTGCTTGAGCTTCTCGATCTCGTGTTCGGCCTTCGATTCCTCGATGCCGACCTCCTCGGCGCGCTCGACGACGATGTCGATGGGCGCGCCCTCGTCGTACTCGTCTTCGATGTCGGCGATGATGCCCTTGAGGTTCTGGATGCGGTCGCGCTGGGTCTTGGAGGTGCCCGTCTCGACGACGTCGGCGTCGAACTCGCCGGTCTCGGGGTCGATGCCGATCTGTTTCATGCAGTACAGCGCGATGTCGACCGCCCGCTCGGCGTCGTCTTCCTCGACGGTGTCGGAGAGTCGAATCCGGGCCGAGGCCTCGGCCAACCTGACCAGCGCCTCGAGCTTCCTCGCGGTCACCGGGACGGGCGCGTCTTCGTCTTGCCCTTTCAGGCGGAGGTCGACGTAGAAGTCCTCGATGCGCTCCTTTGCCTCCTCGGTCATCGTCGGGAAGCAGTTGCGCTTCGCGTAGGCGATGTACTTGCGAAGGAGATCCGGCTCTATCGTCGGCGCGACCTCCTCGGTGACCGTCTCGACCTCCTCCTCGGTGAAGTTCGAGGTGGCGTTCTCGGTCCGGTGGGTGTGGAGTTCGCCCGCGTAGTTCGTCTGGATGATGTGGGACGCGAGGTTCCGGTCGGCCTCCTCGTCGGGCTGGTCGGTGACCGTGAAGATGAGGTCGAACCGGGAGATGAGCGCGGGTTCGAGGTCGATCTGCTCGCCGATGGGTTCGTACTGGTCGAACCGACCGTACTTGGGGTTGGCCGCGCCCAGCAGCGAGCACCGGCTCTTGAGCGTGGCGTTGATACCCGCCTTCGAGATGCTGATCTCCTGCTGTTCGAGCGCCTGGTGCATCGCCGAACGATCTTCCGGGCTCATCTTATCCAGTTCGTCGACAGCGGCGATGCCCTGGTCGGCCAGCACGAGCGCCCCCGCTTCGAGGGTCCACTGCTGGCCGTCGCCGAAGTCGTCGCGAACAGCGGCCGCCGTGAGGCCGGCCGAGCTGGACCCTTTCCCAGAAGTGTAGACGGAGCGTGGGGCTATCTGTCGGATGTACGACAGCATTTGCGAGTTGTGGGACACGACGCCGTTCGAGAGATAGCTGTGCGTTCCCTCGACCTCGAGGTCGTAGACCCACTCCTCGTCGGGTTCAAATGCCTCGATCGACACTATCCGGTCCCAGGCGACGTCGCCCTCAACGAGCGAACGAAGCGCACTGACGTCCTGTCGGACTGCATCGAGACTACCACCGTCTGCAATCGCGCCGTCGTCGTCGACACCTGTCGATTCGAGCGCGTTCAGTCGTCCTTCGAACGCCTCGACGACGGACTGAAGGCTCTCACGCCCGGGGTTTCGACGACTGCGCTCGTAATGCTGGTACGTGGAGCGTGGAAGCCCACACTCTGCCTGCGGGAGCCCCAGGGTTTCGCGGATACGTCGCAGTCCCGGACCGACGTTCGGGACGACGTCGAGATTCGTGTTGCCCGACGTATGGTCGAACTTCCCGGCCACATCTGCCTTGCGCTCCGTGATGAATCCGATACGCTCGACATATCGGGCGAAGGACTCCCCAGAGATTCGCAGGCGATAGCTCCCGTTGGCGCGAGATTGTAACTGCGAGCCGATGCCCAGCGACAGGAGCATCGAGCGGGCGTCTTCGAGGAGTTCCTCGCTCGTCGACGCGACCGTAATCTCCCGCTGGGACCCAGACACGTGTCCCTCACCCTCGATGTAGGCTTGCAGGAACGCTGCCGTAATCCGGTCGCTCGTCCCCATCACCGCCGGTGGGACACGGCGGTCGGTCGACGGCGACAGGAGTGACTCGTCCAGCGACGCGAGGAAACTCACCAGCTCGCCGGCCGAACACATCAGTTCGGTCGCGTCCTTACCTTCGTGTGGGTGTCGCTCGGTAACGTTGAGATTCAGCGTCTCCAGAATGGCGGTCGCGTCGTCGATGACCTCGCGGTCGTTGTTGGTGATCGAAACGAAGCCAGTGTTGTCGGCGCGCTGTTCGACGTAGCCCTCGGCGACGATGTACCCGACGAGACGTGCGAGTCCGGGCGTCCACGTATCCGGTACGTCAAGGTCGATTCGGTTGTGAGACTTCGACGTCCGGTGCTCGACGGACAGTTGGTCAGTGCCGTCGGTCGGGACATTGCGTGGGACTGCAACGAAGGTACCCTCCGTGAGGTCCTCTGCCGTCCTCGCCTCGAAAGAAGCGTCCGACCGGACGAACAGCGGATGAGACGGCGTTACCTCGATTTCGCGCCCCGTCGCGGTCCGGATCCGATACAGGTACTCCGGCGCTTCGCGTTTCCAGACTTTCGTCGCCCGCTGGCTCGCGATAGTTCCGTCGGGCTGCAGCGAGGGGACCTCGAAGTCGACGTCGTCCCACACGCCGTCGTCGACCGGTTTCGGGTCCTGTAGGTTTGATTCGACGAGGTCTCGAATCGGCACCCGACGTCCGTCGGCCAGCGTGACGCGAGTATCGCCGTTGACGCACTTCCCTGTACCCGGATCACCGATAAGCAGCATGTGCAGGTCGCCACGAATGCGCGACCCGTCGGGGAGGCTCTTGGTGACCCCCGAGAACAGCTGGATCATCATCGCGAGCTTCTCTTTCTCGTAGCCGTAGATCGAGGGCGCGATGGCCCCGACCATCTTCTCGTAGAGGTCGGGTTCGTTCGAGAGCTCGACGATCTCCTTCTTGTCCTCCTCGGTGATCTCCATCTCCTCGAACTGCTCGTCCTCGATCTCGACGCTGACGCCCTCCATGTAGATGTCGAACATCGGGGACTTCTCGCGGTCGTTGCCCTGCTGGTCTAACTTGAGGACGCCGGTCACGCGGACGTGGTCGCCGGCGGTCACGTTGCCGGTGATGTCGTCCTCGATGTTGACGTCGATGGCCTGGGGGGTCTCGCCGCCACGCAAGCCCTCGGGGGACTCCTGGACGCGGATCTTCTGGGCGTCGATGAACTCCGACTGGTCGGTGTTGAGTCTGAAGGGGCCCTGGCGCTCACAGCCCTGGCACTCGTGGGGTTCCTGGAAGTCGCCGGCGGCCTGGGGGATGCGGGTGAGGGTGCCACAGCGCTGGCACTCGAAGGCGGCGGTGAGCACCTTCGGCCGCACGTCGGTCGCCTTGCGGACGATGCCCTGGACGCTGATGAGGTTGCCGTGGTGCTGGTGGCGGATCTCGCGGATGTCCTCGGACTCGGGGAGGTTGCGGACGCGGACGTGGGCCTGTCCGAGCGAGACGTCGACCGGGAGGTCGTACAGGCGCAGCGCCTCCTCGGCGTACTCCTGGAGCTGCTGGGGTTTGGTGCGGTAGTCGTCGGCCAGGTCCGGGTCGAACCGGTAGAGGTCCTGCCAGTCGATGTAGAGTGACTTCTGGTCGTTGGGGTACTTCTGTGCGAGCTCACCGATCTCGTTGCGGTAGTAGTCGCGGTAGAACTCCTCGAAGCGGTCGATGAGCTCGGTGTTCTCGGCGGTCGCCATCTGAGTGGACAGTGGTTGTGCCCGATGACCTAAGAAGGTTCGCAAGCCGGGGCGAAAGTGGATTTCGCTCCAGTCGAAGTCGGGGACTGCGAACGGTTCGGCCGTGAAACGATGGGGTGGGGTCGCTCGTAGCAGTGTTCAGTCGTTCAATCCAAGTAAAGAGGTGCTGGCATAGACACGCCACGTAGGGAATCGGTTGCAGATAGTCTGAACCAAATTAATTGGTCAGTTTATCGGCAAGCTGAACGAATCCTAGCCCTGGGTCTCAAGACTCAAGTCACATAACGAGACTGGGCTTCAAGATGCTGTTACACAGTCACAAAAATTGATCAAGATTCATCCTAGCCAGTCGGAACGAACAAGCCGTCCGACCGTTTAAGATGTTCGATACTCCCAAGAGCGCGTCTATGAACGACTACGAGACTCTCCCTCAGTTAGTCCGTCGCCGTTGCCGTGGCGGTTTTCAGTTTGGTCGATTTGCTATCGGTTTCGTACACCGTCACCGTGATTGTCTCACCATCAGCGATGAAGTAATCCTGAACGGACTTCGTCACAGAACCACCGTAAGTCGAAACCCAAAATTCTACTGGTTGCGCGTCACCGTCACCGTTTCCTTGCGTCGGGTCATCGTCAATGACGACGTAGACTTTGTCATTTTGCACCCCGTTGAACTGTATGTTGTTAACAGCAACGTCACCGTTACTAGCGGCGGCACCCGTTGCGTCAACACTGCCAATTGACGCCTGTTTTGTCGGCGAGTCCGAAGCAGATGCAATCTCGCCGGTCTCACCACTCTCGTACAGCGTCGCCGTCACGGTTTCAGTCTCGTCAACCGAGAGCGACACGGTCGGCGTTGCCCCCGAACTGACCGATTGTGATGTCTTAGCGCCACCGGCTGTTTCGACCACGAGGTTTGCGTTTCCACTTATTCTACTCAGTGTGCCGACCGACACAGAAACCTCGTCGGTGACGGACTGTACGGTGCCGATACTGACTGCCCCGGAGGGACCTGCGTCGTCCGGAACCTCGTACTCCGCAACCGTGGCGGTCTCGTCGCCTGCTGACGACCGCCAGATGAGTCTCAGCGTCTCTTCGGCTTTGACGTTGACCGTCGCCGAGTCACCCGCTTTAACCTTCCCACTCCACTCGCTGATGCCACCGAACGAGGTTTTTTCGAGTGCGGCACCCGCGAACCGCAACTGGCCCCCGTCGAGCGTGTCACCGCTCGCGTGGGTGACCTGCATGTCACCGTTGTCCAGGATCTTGAACTCGAAGGACGCACTTGGAGCGGTGCTATCGACGCTCTCTCCGATCCCCAGCGCGAACACCGAGACGACGGCCCCCAGTATCACCACGATACCCACCATGAGGACGACAGAGATAACCGACGAGACGGCATCGTCGGCCCCCAGTATATTATCCACCGTCACGTACACAGCAGAACTATTTTATTTCCTATTCAATCTGTCGATGATAATCAGCGTTACGTGGGGTGGGATGGAGCGCTCAGATGGGAGGTTCAGTTCAACACGTGGGCGCTTGTTTCAACTCAGTAGCATACCGTCTGTACTGATCAATTCCGGAAGTGAGGACAGCCACAGTGGAATTGCCGTGTGGTAGCCTAGAGATTCGGCCCATAGATATGACAGACGCTTCTGACCGACACCCAACCGAGAAGCTGTACCGCGAGCGAAGCGAGCGGTTTCACGGAATCGCCGCTTTGCGACGATTCCGCCTTTTTGGTCCAGATTTTTCAAGGAGTGGTTCGCGCGAAGCGCGAACCCGACGCAGAAAAAGGTGGAGTGGGACCGCCCGGATTCGAACCGGGGTCACGGGCACCCAAGGCCCGGAGTATACCACTAACCCACGGTCCCGCGTCTGAGTATCCCGCGGTCACGGAGTAAAGGGTTTCGTTGCCGGGCCGCCTGTGTCACGCGGGAGCGAGGCCCCAGAAGAAGGCGATACCGAGCGTCGTGACGACGGCGAAGATAGCCTGGAGGGGGGCACCGACCCGCAGGTAGTCGGTGAAGCGGTAGCCGCCGGGCCCGTAGACCAGCAGGTTCGTCTGGTAGCCCACGGGGGTCATGAACGCCGTCGAGGCGGCGAAGGTCACGGCGAGGACGAACGCGAAGGGGTTGGCGCCGAGTTGCTGGGCGGCCTCGACGGCGACGGGGATCATCAACACGACGGAAGCGTTGTTCGAGATGACGTTCGTCAGCAGCGCGGTGACGACGTACATCAGGCCGAGCGCCACGATGGCCGGGAGGCCGGGGGCCGCGAGGACAAAGAGGTCCGCGAGCAGGTCCGCCCCGCCGGTCTCCTGGAGAGCGACGCCAAGCGGGATGACGCCCGCGAGCAGGAAGATGACGTCCCACTGGACGGCGTCGTACAGTTCCTGGGGTTCGAGACAGCGCGTGACGACCATCGCCACGGCGCCAGCGAGCGCGGCGACGACGATGTGGATCGGCGTGAGCGCGGCGACGGCGACGACGGCGGCGACGATGCCGACGGCGACGGGGATCTTCTCGCGCCGGAAGTCGGGGCGTTCGACCTCCTGGGCGACGATGAAGTCGCGGTTGACGTTGAGGCGGTCGATGCTCTCGGGGGTCGCCTGGACAAGCAGCGTGTCGCCGATGCGCAGGCGGACCCGGTCCATCCGGCGGCGGTACAGTTCCTCGCCGTGGCGCAGAGCCAGCACCGTCGCGTCGTAGCGCTGGCGGAAGTTCGACGTGGCGAGCGTCTGCCCGATGAGCGAGGACCCGGGTGCGACGACCACCTCGACGAGGTTCTGGCGCTCGCTCGCGCTCTCTAATTCCTCGTCGTCGACCTGCACCTCGGGGATGAGGTCCAGCCCCTCGGCGTCGAGCAGTTCGACCAGGGTGTCCCGGTCGGTCCGGACCGCGAAGACGTCGCCGGCCTGGATTCCCTTGGGGCCGAGCGGTTCGAGGAACGTCCGCCCGCCACGGACCAGCTGGACGACGTCGACGTCGAACTCCGTCTCGGCCAGCGCCTCCTGGACCGTCTCGCCGACGAGCGGGGAGTCCTCGCGGACGACCACCTCGGTGAGGTACTCGCCCATCTCGAACTCGGCGGTGAGGTTGTCCTTGACGTCGATTCGGCCGGGCACCAGGTAGCGCCCGACGGTCAGCAGGTAGACGACGCCGACGACGGTGACGACGGCGCCCAGCTGCGTGAACTCGAACATCCCGAAGGGGTGATCGAGCAGCTCCGCCGAGATCTGGGAGGCGAGGATGTTCGTCGAGGTCCCGATGAGGGTCAACATGCCGCCGAACATCGAGGCATACGAGAGCGGGAGGAGCAGTTTCGACGGCGACACCTTGCCGCTGTGGGCGATGTCGGTCACCATCGGCAGCAGGATGGCGACGGCCGCGGTGTTGTTGATGAACCCGGAGATGGGCGCGACGAGGCCGACGGTCGCGCCCAGCTGCCGGGACTCGTCCTCGCCGGTCAGGGTCGCCAGGCGGTGCCCGAGCATCTGGACGATGCCGGTCCGCTGGACGCCGTCAGAGAGGATGAACATCGCGAGGACGGTTATCGTGGCCGTCGACGCGAACCCGGAGAGGCCGCGTGCGAGCGGCGAGACGCCGTCACCGGGCTGGTGAAGGACGTATATCGGACCGGCCAGCAGGCCGGCGTCGGCGGCGACCGCGGTCACCGGTTCGACCAGCATCAGCGTGACCATGACGGCGATAGCGGTCACGTCGACCGGCAGCGCCTCCGTCGCGAACAGCACCAGCGCGGCCAGAATGACGACGAACACGAACGCCATGCCCGGTGTGACGGGTCCAAGTACCACGTCGGGTACGAGCGATGCCAGTAGCAAAAGGATACGGGTACGGGGTGGCGGCGGCCTACGCGACGTCGTCCCGGCCGATGTCCTCGAGCAGCGCCTCGTAGCTCCGCTCGAAGACAGCGGTCTGTCGGAGCGAGTTCTCGGCGACCTGGAACACGGGGACCGCGAGCGCCCCGGTGTCGGTGGCGACGACGACGGCCGCCCTGTGGTCGGTCGCCTCGGTCCACTCGCCGTCGACCGTGCGCACCAGCACCTCGCCGAAGTAACTCCCGAGCTCGGTGACGAGACTCGTGAAGGCCCGGTCGTCGAAGTCGTCGTCGGCGCCGAACGTGGCGTCCCGGAACCGCCCGGCGTCCCACTCGCCGTCGACGAGCGTGTCGAGTCGGGACAGCGAGTCGGGCTCGAAGTCCAGGTCGCGTTCGCTCCAGAACGCGGCGAACTCCTGGGCCGTCTCGGCGTACTCGGCCCGCAGGCCGTCGCCCGCGGCCGGGTCAGGGTCCTCGGCGTCCGGTGCGTCCGCGGGCCCTGACGGCTCCGCGGCCGGGGCGTCGTTCCCGAGGTCGATGCCGCCACCCGAAGCCCCCTCGGAGGCGGAGGGGGCCGAAGCGCCGGCCGTCTCGACGGCCTCGTCGTCGCCTGCCTCGGCGGCGTCGGACTCGGCCTCGGCGATGAAGGCGGCAGCCGATTCGTCGGCGTCCCGGTCCGGTTCCGGGTCGGCGGCATTCGCTTGTGTGTCAGCCTCGCCCGGAGGACCGTCCTCCGGGTCCGAAACGTCGGTCCCCGTGTCGGGTTCCGGTTCCCCGGAGGGGTGTCCCGAGGACGCGTCGTCACCAGCGGCCGCGGCGTCCTCGGTGTCCGCTTCCGGGACAGCCGCCGGATCGCTCGCCCCCTCGTCGGCACTCGCCTCGGGTTCGGGTGCCGTGGACGGGCCGTCTGCGTTCGCGTCGGCCCCCAGCGCGAGCTCCGCCTCGAGACGCTCGACGATGGCCGCGAACACCGGGTCACCGTCGAGCGAGCGGGCGGCGACGTCGAAGACGGCGACGGTCACCTCGTCGTCGGGGCCGGCGACGGTGACCCCCCAGCCCTCGTCGCGCGTCCAGGCGCCGTCGTACGCGCGAACGAGCACCTCGCCGAAGTAGCTCCCGTACCGGAGGGCCGGATCCGCGTACGTCGTCGCAGCAGCCACGTCGTCGGCCGTCTCGGGGTCGGACAGCGACGCCACGTGAGTCTCGAGGTGGGCGAGCGATCCACGCGAGAAGTCGAGACCGTCGGCCTCGGCGACCGACTCGGCCCGCGTGCGGAAGTCCGTCGGGTCGAGCGTGGTGCTGTCTAGCAGCGACGACGCGTCGTCGCCGTCGTCGTCGGCCGACCCGCCGACGGCGTTCCTGATACTGTCGAACAGCCCCATGGAACCCGGAAGGAGACGGCCCTACAAGAAGGTACGGCCGTCCCGTCAGCCCGGCGGCAGGTTCAGTGCTCGTCGCGCAGCTCCATCCCGGCGACGATGTCGTAGGGGTCCAGCCCCTTGCGGATGCCATCGAGCAGCTGGAACGCCTCGTCGGGCGCGAGGAAGTGGCGGGTGACTGCGCGGCCCAGCGGCGTCGGTTCGAGGCCGTCGATGAACTCGTACTCCAGTAGCTTGCCCAGTGCGTGTTTCGTCGGCACCTCGCCGACCATCCGGTCGTTGAGCGCCTTCGCCCGATTGCCGGCGACGGTGACGTTCGCCAGCGTCTCCTCGACGGCCGCGCTCTCGTCGTAGCGGGTGACCACCGGCTCCATCTCGCCTTTCAGGAGCTTGAACGCCACCTCGTCCTCGGTCATCTCCATGCTGTTGTGGTACGAACAGTCGGGTTCGACCAGCAGGTAGACGGTTCCCTTGTCGTGGTAGTCCGGGCGGCCGGCGCGGCCGAGCATCTGCTCGAACTCCTGGACGGTGAGCCACTCGATACCCATCGCCAGCGAGTCGAAGACGACCTGCGAGGCCGGAAAGTCGACCCCGGCGGCCAGTGCGGCCGTCGTCACCACCGCAGCGATGTCCTGATCGGCGAACCGGCGCTCGACCTGCTGGCGCTTGCGGTTGTCGAGGCCGGCGTGGTACGGTGCCGAGCTGTACTCCAGTTTCCGGGAGATCTGGTGACAGCGCCGCCGGGAGTTCGTGAAGATGATGGTCTGGCCGCGGTACCCCTTGCTCGATTTCGTGTCGAAGGCCCGCTTGACGAGCTTGTTCTCGGTATCTATCTTCTCACGCCCGTCCGCGAACGTGACGTGGCGCTCGATGGGGATGGGTCGTTCCTCGAACTCCACGAGGTTCGCACGCAGTTTCCGGGCGAGCTGGCCGGGGTTGCCGACCGTCGCCGAGAGGTAGATCCACTGCGTGTCGTCGCTGGCCGGAGCGCCGCCGGTCTCGCAGTAGTGTTTCAGCCGGGAGATGAGGCCATCGAGGCGGTGACCGCGCTCGTCCTCGCCGAGCGTGTGGACCTCGTCGATGACGACGGTGCCGACGGTGCCGAGGTCCTTTCCGGTCCGGAGCGCGTGGTCGATGCCCTCGTAGGTGCCGACGATGACGTCCGCCTCCGGGTCGAAGCGGCCACCCTCGTCGGAGATGCGACTGGCGCCCACGCGCAGGGAGACGTCGACCATGTCGCCGTAGCGGTCGCGAAAGGACTCGTACTTCTGGTTGGCCAGCGCGACGAGGGGGACGAGAAACAGCATCTTGCCCTTGTTGTTGAGCACGCGGTCGAGGCCGGCCATCTCGCCGACGAGCGTCTTGCCCGTCGCCGTCGCCGAGACGATGAGCTGGTCCTCGCCGTCGGTCGCGCCGTGTTCGACCGCGAGGCTCTGGACCGGCAACAGCGTGTCGAAGCGCGACTCCAGATGCTGCTGGATGCCGGGATGCAAGGAGAGCGAGTCGGTCGGCACGAGGTCGACGTCGTCGACCGTCGCCGATATCTCGTCGAACTTCGTCAGGTCCGGGTCCAGGTCGCCCGAGAGCAGGTTCGTGATTCGCTCCAGGTCCTGGACCTCCAGCAGGAGGTCCTCGAGCCGGTCCCTGGCGTCGCTGGTTATCGCGCCGTTGAACGCCAGTTCCCGGTCGAGTTCCTCCTTCGCGCAGTCGGGACAGATGGTCTCGTCGTCGGCCGTGATGGCCGTCTCGCTCGTTATCGGGGCGTACCGGCCGGCGTCGGCACAGAACCGGCAGGTCCGGACCACCTTCGCGTCGAGCTGGTAGGCGTCGAGCATCTCCCGGGCGCGCTCTCGCGCCCGCCGGGAGGTCTGTTCGGAGATGCGGATGCGGGCTGCACGGCGCGCGATGTCGACGAACTGGTCCGGCGACCGGAGGTCCTCGCCCGCACCGTCCCTGATGCGGAGCCGGCGCGGACGGGGGCCTGCACCGGTCTCTTTGAGCTCTAAGACCCCGTGGAACAGTCGCTCCCCGTCGCGCTGGCCGACGACCCGGAACTCCTCGCCGCGCTCGTGGAGAAAGAGGGTATCGACCTGTGCAGCCTGCTGGGACACGCCCCAAGGTAGGACCGGCGACCTACTTCAGTCACTCGACACGCCACAGCCACAGCGCGTTTAAGTCGCCTGGCCGACAACATCCGGTATGCGCCGGTTCCGCATCGGGAGCGCGTTCGGGATACCCATCCAGCTCGACCTCACCTTCCTGCTGGTGTTGCCCCTGTTCGCCTGGATCATCGGGACGCAAGTCGAGCAGACGACCGGGTTCCTGAACGAGATGCTCGCGGCCGGGCTCGACCCGGCGATGCTGGCGAGTGGTAACCTCGTGTGGGTGCTCGGCATCACCGCCGCCGTCGGCCTGTTCGCCGGCGTCGTCCTCCACGAGCTGGGCCACTCGCTGGTCGCGATTCGATTCGGCTACCCGATCGACTCCATCACGCTCTGGCTCTTTGGCGGCATCGCCCAGCTCACCGAGATGCCCGAGGACTGGAAACAGGAGCTGGCCATCGCCATCGCGGGGCCCATCGTCAGCGTCGTGCTGGGGGCCCTGTCGTACGTGGCGTTCGTCGTCATCCCCGGGACCCAGTCGGTCGTCCTCGAGGCGTTGCGCTTCGTCCTCGCGTACCTCGCGCTGATGAACGTCGCGCTGGCCGCGTTCAACATGCTCCCGGGCTTCCCGATGGACGGCGGGCGCGTCCTCCGGGCCCTGCTGGCCCGTCGGCGCCCCTACGCCCAGGCGACGAAGATCGCCGCCGAAGTCGGGAAGATCTTCGCCATCTTCCTGGGCCTCTTTGGCCTGTTCGTCGCCGGGAACATCTTCCTGGCCGGCCTGGCCTTTTTCATCTACATCGGGGCGGCCGGCGAGGCCCGACAGACCTCGATGCGCGCGGCCTTCGAGGGGGTCACCGTCCAGGACGTGATGACTCCCGCCGACCACGTCACCTCGGTCAGTCCCGGGATGTCCATCCACGAGCTCATCCGGACGATGTTCGAGGAGCGCCACACCGGCTACCCCGTCGAGAAAAACGGCGAGGTCGTCGGACTGGTCGCGCTTGAAGACGCCCGCGCCGTCCGCGAGGTCGAACGGGACGCCTACACCGTCGGCGACGTGATGACCACCGAGATACTCACCGTCGCGCCCGACCTCCCCGTGATGGACGCGCTGACCGAACTCCAGTCGAACTCCGTCGGCCGCCTGCTGGTCACCGACGAGGACGGCGAGTTCCTGGGTCTGCTGACCCGCTCGGACATCATGACCGCGCTCTCGATCATCAAATCCAGCAACGAGTACGGCGCGCTGGGCGGGTCCGAGTCACAGACGATGCGCCCCGAGCCCTAAACCTGCAGAGGAATGGCTCCTGCAAGTACCGTCGCCTCGATACGTCGCGGCACATTTTCTGTCGTTCCGCGCGAGCATGTGCGTGGGTCTCCTCCATCGGCGGACACTACCGTGACCCATCAGCGGACACTACCGTGACGGCGAACCACACAGTGGTACGATAACCGACTGGCACTTCGACGACCCGGAGTGTTCGACGTGCGCGGTCTCGCTCGGGGTCGACGACAGACTCGACGAGGTCGCCGACGTCGTCAAGCCAGGATGCGCGACTGACACGGCCGTCGGGTTGGAAGCCCGGACCACGGACAGGATGGTCGTCGCCGTGGTCCAGGCGGGTAGCGCGGACGACACCGCGCTCGTCGAAACACCGGACCGAACCGGCCGCCAAACTGGGGACCCGGAAGGGCGGGAAAACCGGGCTGGTACGTCGTTCGAAGCAGACACGGCCCCCCTCAGAGTGGGAGACGAGAGGTCGGGTCGGCAGTGAGGATCGACCGGCGGTCGGGGAAGCGTGTGGTGTTCGCCACCATATTCGAAGGTATTTCACCCATACAGATATGGTAAGTCTGTTTCGAAATCTAAATATTGCAAGGTATAGTTAATCCATGATTTTTATAGATGAGAGAGGAGAATTTCGAGCCTTTTTGAAGATATTGAAAATCAGAATTCGATTTTCGGTATCCATCCGGTGGATTAACTCGCAGATAGCTCCTATCGAATTGTCTGTCGGATGAGGAATATCACCGATGGAATCTGAGCGGCCCAAGACCGGTGTCGCTCCACACGACGCAGAGAACACGACAGCGAGACTCACGGCAGTGTACCGGAGATGCCGCTCCCGGTATCAGAACCATCCCATAACGTGCGTACATTCGTTACACCGGGGCGCTCCCTGTACCAGTCCGCCGGTCCTGCTGGGACAGCGTCGGCCGTCCGTCGGTACGAGGATCCACGCGGCCGGCGAGTCGTCCGTCGCGGGATGGTCTATTCCTCGCGTCCAGGGATGGTGAAACACGGCGGTCTACGGGGCGACTCGTCGGGTCAGCCGCGTTCGAACAGTCGCGTGCCTGCCGGAACCTGTCTACCCATCGAGACGTTCCCCGGTCGGAGGCGTTTGCCGCCATATTTATACGACCCGCAGGTGTTGTTGGACTATGTTAACTAACACGACGCTGCGCCGTTCACAGCTGGGGATTCCCGGGAACGAACGACAGCTCGTCGTCGAGGCGATGAGCAGCGATACCGACGAGATCGTGCTCGATCTCGAAGATTCGCTCGCCCCCGGAGAGAAAGAACCGGCCCGTGGGGAACTCATCAAGACCGTTCAAGAACGGGACTGGGAGGACCTGGTCCTCAGTTACAGAATCAACGGGACAGACACACGGTGGTGGTACGACGACGTCATCGACGTCGTGACCGCCGTCGGGGAGAAAATCGACACGCTCGTCGTTCCGAAAGTCCGAACCGTCGCCGACGTGCAGACGGTCGAGACGCTCCTGACGAGCGTCGAGACCAAGGCGGGTCTCGACATCGGGTCGATAGGGCTCAACGCACAGATCGAGACGGCAGACGGGATGAACGCCGTGACGGACATCGCCCACGCGAGCGACCGTCTCACTGCACTCGTATTCGGCCCGGCGGACTACTCGGCTTCGATCGGCGCGACACACGGATCGAAGAACTATCCGGGCCACTATTGGCACTACCCGCTGTCGAAGATTTCACACGCCGCCGCGAGTGCGGGACTGATTGCCATCGGTGGGCCGTACACGGACCCGGACAGCACAGAGGAGTTCTCTCAGACGTGTCAGTTCGAGTGCGCGCTCGGGTACGACGGCAAAGTCGTCATCAATCCCGAACAGGTCGAGACGGCAAACGACGTGTTCACGCCGGACGTCGAGAAGGCCCGGCGCGCACAGCGAATCGTCCGGGAATACGAACAGACGGGGTCGAACACGCTCGCTGCGATCGACGGGAACGTCATCGACCGCGAGATGTACCACATCGCTAAACAGATTCTCGCGAAATCCGAGGAAGCCGGCCTCATCTGAGGGAGGACGGTCGTCGTTCTATTCTTGCAAACGTCCGGCCCTTGTCACAACTTCACACACCTTGCGTAGAGAGTTCCAGTTTTTTCAATCATCAACAATAATAAAAAATCGCCAAAATCCGAGTGACTCGGTCGCTGTGAGTTCGGACACGGGTCGAAGTTCTATTCTGTAGAACGCTTTCGGTCGAGTCGACGGCCAGTATTTATACCTGCGGATAGTGATGTGGCGGTATGGACTACGAAGCGAATCGCCGGGTGGAAACGAGCGCCCGAACGTTTGCGTTAGTAGAACACCTGAGCGGCGTGGGACAGGCCGGGGTTTCCGAACTCGCGTCCGAACTGGAGATGAGCAAAGGCATCGTCCACAACCATCTGAGTACCCTCCGAGAGGAGGGATACGTCCGAAAGATCGACGGTCGATACCAGCTCAGCCCGAAACTGTTGGACGTCGGGTTCGAGGCGCGTTCGAACTCGCCGCTCTACCGGTATGCAACCGAGGTCTGCAGAGAGTTCGCGGGACATCTGGACGTCGGCATCGCACTCTTCGAGCAGGCGAACAGAAGCTGTACGATCGTAGAGGCCCATCGCGTTCCGGAACAGGTTGCGGTGGAGGTAGGGAGTAGCCTCCCGTTCTACGATTCGCTCGTCGGTCTCGTAATTCACGCCGTAGATGGCGCGGAGCGAGACGAGGACGGTGAACCGAGCACGTACGACGTCGACCAGATCAAGACGGATCTCGACGCAGACGGGTACACCGTCGGACCGCTCGCTGGAGAGAACCTCACCGAGAGTGTGGCCGTCCCGATCGTCACCGAGGACGGCGTGTGTTACGGGAGCGTCGGCGTGTTGCTCCCGGACGACCGGGAAGCAGAACGGAAACAGCGGGTCGCGGAGGGAGTGGTGTCACTCCGCAATCGGATCGAGAGCCGGTTCGACTCCGGGTGGACCGGGGAGCGGTCGTTCACGACAGAGAAGCACACGTGGGTCGGCTGACACAGGAGTCGACTGGCCGTCGTCCCGGTCAGAATCCGGCGACGGTACCGTCTTTCCGGGGGTCCGTCGCGCCGGAGAGCACGCCGTTGTGATTGCGAACGATCTGGCCGCCGCCGAACTCGTCCGGCGGTTCGACAGCGAGTTCGTGGCCCCGGCGAGCGAGTTTGGTCGTCAGGCGGTCGTCGAGGCGGGCCTCGACAGCGAGGCGGCCGTCAGACCGATACCGCCACCGCGGGCGGTCGAGCGCATCCTGTAACGACGCGTCGTGGTCGAGGAGCGCTGCGAGCACCTGCAGATGGCCCTGTGGCTGCATGTAACCACCCATGACACCGAAGGCGGCCCAGTCGTCGGGGCCGAACTTTGCCACGGCCGGGACGAGCGTGTGGAACGGCAGTTTCCCCGGTTCGAACTGGTTGGGATGGTCCGGGTCGAGAGAGAACGACGCCCCCCTGCTCTGCAGGACGACGCCCGTCCCCGCCGCGGCGAGGCCGCTGCCGAAGGCGGTGAAGATAGAGTTGATGAACGAGACGACGTTGCCCTCGTCGTCGGCGACGGTGAGCAAGACCGTGTCGGCGTCCTCGGCGCGGTCGTTACCGGGCACTCGCGGGGACACGTCGTCCGACGCCACGTCCGTGATAGTCGCGGCGCGTTCGGCCGCCCACTCTCTCTGGGTCAGCGGTGGGAGCGACTCGTAACGCGGGTCCGTGACGTACTGATGGCCGTCGTGGAACGCGCGCTTGAACGCCTCGACGTAGCGGTGCGTGCCCTCGACGGACCCGTCCGGGAAGGACCCCGCATCGACCTCGTTCGCGACGTTCAGCGCCTCCAGAGCGATTGGGCCCTGGTTCGGTGCCGGAAGCTCGTATACCTCGGCGTCCCCGTACGTCGTCGAAACTGGGTCGACGTACTCGGCCTCGACGGCCGCGAGGTCGTCGGTCGAGAGGAACCCGCCGCGGGAGCGGACTGTCTCGACGATTCGCTCGCCGATGGGGCCCTCGTAGAGGGCGTCTGCACCGCCGTCCACGACCTGTTCGAACGTGTCGGCCAGTGCCGGGAACCGGACCACATCGCCGGGGTCGGGGGCCTCGCCGCCCGGCAGGAACGTCTCCGTCGCGTGGTCGTTCCGGAGCGCATCACTCCAGTCGGCCCACTGGTTCGCGATGACCTCCGTGACTGGGAACCCCTCTCGGGCGTATCGGATGGCTGGTTCGAGCGCGGTTGCGAAACTCCGCACCCCCAGGTCTTCGACAGTCCGCTCCCAGCCACGCGCCGCGCCCGGCGGCGTGACAGTGAGGGGTCCGCGCTCCGGTAGTTCCGGTGTACCTTCCGTGTCGTCGGCCTCGACGGCCTCGCGGAGCGCGTCGAGGGAGGCGTCTGTTGGACCCCCGCCGATGGCCCGGAGCGCCCCGACCTCGTCGTCGGCGGTCCGGTAGAGCGCGAACACATCACCGCCGATGCCCGTGCTGAAGGGTTCGACGACGTTCAACACCGCCGCGGTGGTGACGGCGGCGTCGAAGGCGTTGCCCCCGTCGCGGAGTGCCTGCACGCCCGCCTCCGCAGCGAGCGGTTGGCTCGTCGCGACGACTCCCTCGCGTGCGTACACCGTCGAGCGGCGCGAGCCGTAGATGTCGATATCTCCTGTCCCAGTCATTCGTCGTGGACGTCTCACAGCACCGTCTTTAGTCTATCGGCACCGGACGACGGGGCTACCGTCGAACACTCCGGAAGACGTCGACTGATTCCCCGGGGACTCACGACAAGAAGGGTATAATTCACCGGGAGAAATGATGGTTAAATGAGTATTCTTCCGACAGATTTAATATAGTTGTCTCTGTGGCCACGTTTGTGGTAAGATGACACACGACAGTCTAGCACAAAGAGAGCAGCAGGCGAACAGTTCAGTCCGAACAGGAGGAGACGAATAATGGCAGAGACCGGTGTCTCGTTCTGGCGCGGCGTCGCGCTCGACTTCTCGACCCGGGCGTTCGTGCTGATTCCGGTCGCGATCGGGCTCAACGTCATCGGTGGGACGTTCACCCGCGTACTGCGTCTCCCGCTGTTCCTCGACGTCATCGGGACGATCCTCCTGGCGATCATCGCCGGGCCGTGGGTGGCGGTCGTCGCCGGCGCTTCGACGAACCTCATACTGGGTGTCACGACGTCGCCGAGCACGGCGTTCTTCGCGGTCGTCCAGATAGCAATCGCACTGGTCGCTGGATGGATGGCGACGAGTGGCTGGTTCATGGACGTCTCTGACACGAGAGACTACGCGCGCCTGTTCCTGGCGGGCGTGATCCTCGCTATCGTGTCCACGCTGACCGCGACGCCGATCCAGGTCATCGTCCTCGGTGGGTTCAGTGGTGCCGGGCAAGACGCCGCCGTCGGGGCGCTGATGGCCACCGGGTCGAGCATCGTCGAAGCGGTGTTCGCAACCCAGTTCACCATCGACATCACGGACAAGTTGATCAGTCTGGGCGTGGCGTACGGGGTCGCGCGGCAGATCCCCGAACGCTACCTCCCGTCTTTCGGGCAACAAGTGCTGAACGAGTAGTCACGAAGTCGGGTTAGACAACCGGCTGTCACTTCCCCCAACAATCATTATCTGCCGTCCCATCGGCGCTTATTGAGAACAAGAGAGAATGACTTCAGACGTTGAAATGGACATCGACGCCCTCGCGGACGCGACCCCTGGAACCAGCGGGCTCTTCGACTTCCAGCCGGGAAACAGCTTCCTGCACCGTATGAATCCGGTGACGAAACTAGTAGTAACGGCCAGCATGGTGACGGTCGCCCTGCTCGCGCCCTCGTTCAGAGTGCCGTCGATATTCTTCGTCGGCGCCATCGTGGCGACGGTCCTCGCCGGAATCTTCGGTCGAGTCGCGCGCATCCTCGGTGGACTCGCGCTACCGCTCGCGTTCTCGCTGCTGTTCTTCCACGGACTGTTCAATCCGGCCAACGAGACCCGGTTGTGGGTGTTCGAGAACCTCCCCGTCGTCGAGACCATAATCGTCTGGGAAGAGGGGATCAGGTTCGCGCTCACCATCCTTACGCCCCTGTTGGTACTGATGGTCTGTGTGCTGGCCACCGTGATGACGACCCACCCGAAGAAACTCGCGATTGCGATGATCCAGAAGGGACTGTCGCCCAAGCTCGCCTACGTGTTCATGGCCGCCCTGCAGTTCATCCCGGACATGCGAGAGCAGGCGTACGACATCATCGACGCCCAGCAAGCGCGGGGACTGAACGTGAAAGGCAGCTTCAGACGACGTATCCGGGCGTTCGTCGATCTGCTGACGCCGCTGCTCATCGGGATGCTGATAACGACCGAGACGCGTTCGCTCGCGCTCGACTCACGCGGGTTCACCCGGACGAACGCGCGAACGTATCTCTTCGAGGTGCCCGACAGGCCCGTCGACAGAGTACTCCGGTGGCTCGGTGGCGGCGCCGTCGTCGCTGCCGTCGGCTGGTGGGTGGTCCAATGGCTCTGATCGAACTCTCCGACGTCCGGTTCAACTACCGTGTGCAGCCGGACGACGAGTTCGCGCTGGACGGCGTCTCGCTGTCCATCGAGGAAGGAGCGTTCGTCGGCGTCACCGGGCCGAGTGACGCCGGCAAGTCGACACTGGGTCGCCTGTTGGCCAGCTACATCCCGAACTACTTCGAGGGGACGCTGGAGGGGAGCGCCGTCGTCGGTGACCAGGACGTGACCGAGACCAGTATCGCGGACATGTCCGACACCGTCGGGCTCCTGTTCGAGAACCCGTTCGACCAGCTTACCGGTGCGAGCACGACCGTCTTCGAAGAGGTCGCGTTCGGACTGGAGAACATGGGCGTTCCCCGGGAGGAGCTCATCGAAATCTCGAAGGAGAAACTCGAGCTCACTGGAATCTCCCATCTCTACGACCGGAACCCCCAGCAGCTGTCCGGAGGGCAGTCACAGCGCCTCGCGCTCGCGTCGATGCTCGCCATGGAACCGGACGTGCTGGTGCTTGACGAACCGACATCCCAGCTCGACCCCCACGGGACCGAAGAGGTGATGCAGGTGATCGCGGACCTCGCTGCAGAGGGGTACACAGTCGTCACGATCAGCCACGACCTGGCACACCTCGCGCCCCACCTCGACCGCCTCCTCGTGGTCGAGGAGGGACAGATCGCCGAGAACGACGAGCCACGCACCGTGTTCCGGAACGCCGAGAGCGAGTGGGGATTCGAGGTGCCGGCGACCGCGGTTATCGGGGAACGACTCCGGGAACTCGGGAAGGTTCCGAACGACGAGCCGCTGCCCCTGACGCTCGAAGAAGTCGTCGCCGAGCTGTCGCCCCACATCGACGACGGACAGCCGCCTCTGGCGCCCGACCTGCAATCCGATGGCGCCGGGACGAGCGTCGATATGGGGTCTGCAGGAATCCAGTTCGACGACGTGCACTTCTACTACGACGAGGAGGTGCACGCGCTTCGTGGCATAGACCTGGACCTCGACGCGGGGTGTGTCTGCGTCATCGGGCAGAACGGCGCCGGGAAGTCGACGTTCCTGAAGCATCTCAACGGGCTCCTCGAACCGAGCGAGGGGAAGACGACGGTCAACGGGTTGGACACTGCCGACCACAACATCTCTGAACTCGCCGGCGAGGTGGCCCTCGCCTTCCAGAACCCGAACAACCAGCTGTTTCACAACTCCATCGAGGCGGAGGTCAGATACGGGCCGAAGAACCTCGGCTACGACAGCGACCGGATCGACGAACTGGTCGACGACGCGATCCAGAAGATGGACCTGACCGACATCCGGAAGAAGAACCCCTACGACGTCGGGCTCGCACGGCGCAAGCACATCGCCGTCGCGTCCGTCCTCGCGATGGACACGCCAATCGTCGCCCTCGACGAACCGACCGGGAGTCAGGACGTGCTCGGCATCGACCTCCTCGGAGACGTGGTCGAGATGCTGGTCGACGAGGGGAAGCTCGTCGTCGTCATCACCCACGACGTCGAGTTCGCCCGGGACCACGGCGACCGGATTCTCGCCCTGAATCAGGGAGACCTGCTGCTCGATGGGCCGGTCCGAACGGTCTTCGGTCAGGAGGAACAGCTCGCACGGACAGACGTGAAAGTACCCTTCGTCACGCGCCTGGCGTCGGAGCTCGGCCTCTCCGAGACAGTGCTCACCGTGGACGAACTGTTCGAGTACGTCAAGTGATGAACGACACTGCCAACGCCTCACAGGAACCGACCGGACAGACTGACAGCCCGCTGGCCCCGACAGGCGACCGCCCTCGAACCGACGGGACGCGACAGACGACGAACCGGAAGCGGCCCGCGCCATTCGACACGTCGCCCCGCTGTCCCCGTCGTGGTGGGAGGGTGAGACGGCATCGCCTGGGACCGAGGCCCCACCGGCGGCCTCCCGGTGCCGCAGGGACCGGCAGCGTTCACGAGAGGGGCGACGACTGACCATGGGAGAGCAACGCGAGAGCGTCCAGCAACTGAGGGAGCAGCTGACCTTCTCCCGCTGGTGGCTCCTCGTCGCCGCCGTCCTCACGATGGCCGTCGTCAGTCCGTACCAGTACGTCTGGTCGTCGCTACAGGGCCCACTCGCTGCACATATCGGCGTCCGGGAGCAGGCGCTGGGGCTCGCCTTCTCCCTGTTCGTGCTCGGGCAGGCGGGGACCCAGTTCCCGGTGGGCCTGTGGCGCGACAGACACGGGCCCCGTGGACTGACAGCGATAGCGGCGGTCCTGGCCGGCGGGTCGTACGTCGGTCTCTCGTATGCCAGCGCCGCGTGGCACGTCTACGTCCTCTACTTCACCGGCGCGATCGGCGTCGGTATCGTCTACACGGTCGCGGTCAACACCGCAGTCAAGTGGTTCCCGGACAGGCGGGGACTGACGACCGGCGCAGGCACGATGGCCTTCGCCGGCGGGAGCGTCATGTTCGTCCCGTACGTCAGAGCGAACGCGTCCCTGACGGCGGTTCCATCGACACTCCGGAACATGGGCGTTCTCATCGGCGTCGTCATCCTCGTCGCCGCGTTCGTCCTGCGGGATCCGTCGATGTCCGCGTCAGACTCCGGCGACGGGATGCAGACGGACGGCGGGACGTCCCGGAGCGTGAGCGGTGGAGTCGACTGGCGCGCGATGGTCAGGACCTGGCAGTTCTGGCTCATGTACGTCATCTTCGTGGCAGTCAGCGGCGCGGGGCTGATGTTGACGGCACAGGTCATCGCCTTCGCCGAGTCGCTCGACCTGCCAGCGACGACGGCGACGCTGTCGGCGACACTGCTGCCCCTCGCCGGCGGCGTTGGACGGCTCACGCTCGGCGACCTCTCCGATCGGGTGCATCGCGAGCGTGCGATGTTTGCCTCGTTCCTGTGCTGTGGACTCGGACTGCTCGCCGTCGTCTGGTTCGCCCGGACCGGCAACGGTGTCGGGTTCGTCGCGGCCGTCGTGGTAGCAACGTTCTTCTGGAGCCCGCAGTACACGCTTTTTCCGAGTCTGGTGGGCGATTACTACGGCGAGGTCCACTCGTCGGGCAACTACGCGCTCGTCTACTCGGGGAAGGTGTGGGGCGGACTGTTCGGCGGTGCGGCCGTCGGCTGGCTCGTCTCCGTGACGGGCTGGCAGTTCGCGTTCGCCGTCGGCGGCCTCCTCGCCATCGGTGGCGGGCTGGGGTCACTGGTGCTCCGTCCTCCGTCACTGGCCGACGAAGCCGAGACGAACTAGTTCGCCGACCCCCGGTCGCCCTCGGGGCGACGCGAACCGGGCCACGCGGACGTCGCTGAACCGCCGAAAGTATAATACTGGTACGTGATGGAGGTAGTACCGTGAGTCAGACTAGCGCACTACTGGTCGGAGAGTCCTGGCAGTCGATTAGCTTCGATATGAAAGGGTTCGATTTCTACTCCCGGTCGTCGTATCACGAGGCCGTCGACCCACTGGAGGAGGCACTCGAAGACGGCGGCGTCGACACGACCTATCAGCCATGTCACGTCGCGGCGACGGAGTTCCCGTCCACCGCCGCGGAGATGACCGAGTACGACGTCGTCGTGCTGAGCGACATCGGCTACAACACGCTCGCGATACCGCCGTCGACTTTCACGGAGTACGAACAGCAACCGAACCGTCTGCAGCTGTTAGACGACTACGTGACGGCCGGCGGTGGCCTCCTGATGATCGGGGGGTACCTCTCGTTTCAGGGGTTCAACGGCAAGGCCGGATACCGCGGTTCACCGGTCGAACGGGCGCTCCCGGTGTCGCTGGAACCGTGCGACGACCGCGTCGAGCGGTCGGACGGGGCCGTGCCGACTCGCACCGAGGACCACCCCATTGTCGATGGAACGCCCGAGGAGTGGCCGGCTATGCTCGGGTACAACCGGGTCACGGCAGACGACGACGCGACGGAGATCGTCTCCTTCGAGGACGACCCGCTGCTGGTCGTCGGCGAGCACGGCGACGGGCGCTCTGCGGCGTTCACCACCGACTGCGCGCCCCACTGGGGGTCGCCCGCGTTCCTCGAGTGGGACCACTACCAACCGTTCTGGACGAGACTGGTCGAGTGGGTCGGTGGCGCGTAACCCGGCTGGTCCAGACGCCCTCCGCTGAAAGTCGATAAACCGGCAGTATCGAGTGTCAAGATAGCAGATACGGGTCCGAAATATTCGAAAAGGAGGGCAATAGTTCGTTTTCACACTCATATAATAAGATGTAGGCAAACTTTTCGGATATATAGAATTGTTTTTAGATTTTGAACGTCGTATATTCGTTATACACTATCGAATAGCACTATAGAAGCGACAAGAGTGTAACACCGACCATCCCGTCGAACGAGGCATCGACATCGTGGCCCAGGTCGCGCTCCAGGACGTCCGCGCCGTCCGGAGGGTCGAGCGGGACGTTCACACCGTCAGCGACGTCATGACCACCGAGATCCTCACTGTTGGCCGCCTGCTGGTCACCGACGAGGACGGCGAGTTCCTGGGCCTGCTGACCCGCTCGGACATCATGACCGCGCTCTCGATCATCAAATCCAGCAACGAGTACGGCGCGCTGAGCGGGTCCGAGTCACAGACGATGCGCCCCGAACCCTGACCGTCTAGCCAACACGGGCCCGGGCGGCCGGACCGCCGTCGATGCCAGCCCGCCAGCACAGCTCGGCCCGCGAGACGTGGCCGAACTCCGCCCGGCGGTGACAGCCCGGACACAGCGTGACGACGTTCTCGAGCGCGTGTGCGTCCCGGACCATAAGGACCGGCAGTTCGGCGAAGAGTCTGACGGGGACGACGTGGTGGACGTCGGGGTTCCGGCCCAGGTCGTCGGCGTCGGCCCCACAGAGGACACACGCGTGGTCGTCCCGTTCGAGCGCACGCGCTCTGACCTCGCGCCAACCCGGCCCGTAGTCGCCGACGTCCCCGCCGCGCCAGTTGGGATGGCCGTCGCCCGTGAACGCGTCCGAGAGCCACTCGGCGTGGCACTCGCGGCTACAGAGGGTGACTTCGCCCGTCACCTGACTCGGATATCGCTCGACTCGAGCGTCACAGACATCACACGAGAGTGTCAGCGTGCCGCCCTGCCACGAGTGATGGTCCGACCCCGACTGTTCGGGTTGGTCACGCCATGCCGCGGTCTCGACGCACTCCGGACAGTACAGTCCCTCCTTCTCCGAGGGGTAGTAGTCGAACGACGCGCCACAGATGTCGCAGTCGGTCTCTTGCTTTCCGCCACGGAAGTTCGGGTTGTCCGAACCAGTCTGAGAGACGCCCACCTCACGGCAGTCATCCGAACAGTAGCGCTTTGAATACTCACAATAGAAGGCCGTACCACATTCGTCGCACGTTCGGTTCGGAAGGCGCTCGCCGTGCGCTTTGCTGTGGTGGACTCCGAGCCCTCGCCGGGAATCGAACGTTGCCCCGCAGGTCGGACATTCGTGGTCCGACATACAATCAAATCATTCCAGGAGGAAATTAAATCCGTTCCATCCGGAGTGAAAGTGGAACTGAAATCGAAGCCTGAAGCGGGCCAAGAATTGTTAGAAAATTTATATAGTCCGGGTGCGGGAATTGAACCCACGTCTCAGCCACCACAAGGCTGAAGGATACCACTACCCCAACCCGGACACGCCTGCTGAGGCAGTCTTAGATACCTCGCTGCCACAGAAATACGTTACGACTCCGGGGTGGCTTCGAGACGCTTTTACACGGTCGGGGACTACGACCTGTCACGCGTGGCCATCACGGACAAGATATACGTCAAGAACCACCAGCAGCTCCGCTCGCAGCTGGAGACGAACTTCCCGAAGGGAGCGTTCAAGGGGGCGACGCTGGACGTCCTCTTCCAGGGCGAGGGTCTGGCGAAGCTCGACGAAGCCTCCCGCGAGCGGGTGCTGGACTTCGCCGAGGACTTCTTAGACTGTGACTGTGCGGCCAGTCCCCACTGTGGCTGTCCCGAGCGGAAGTTCGTCACCTACCTGCTGGAGCTGCGCGAGCAGGGACTGGGGCCGGACGCCATCGTCGACGTGATGAGCGACGACTACATGGTGTACGCGTATCCGGGCGACGTCCTCTCTTTCCTGGACGACTCGGTCCGGACGCTCGAGGCGATCGAGACGCTGGCGGACGTCGACGGGCGCCACGAGGTCGCAGAGACCGTCCAGGAACGGCGAAACCGGCTGGTGTGACGGGGGCGACAGCCACCGTCGCGTCGAGCGGCCCGAATCGACTCACTCCTCGTCGAGTCGCTCGACGGTCTCGTGGCCACACTCGGGACACTCGTCGTGGGCGGTGTAGAAGCGCGACTCACAGGCCGGACACCGGTGTGTCGCTTCCTCACGCGAGGCGGACTCGGCCTCCTGTTTGAACTCCTCGACCTTCTTGCCGAGCCGGTTGAACAGACTCATGGCCAGAGACTACTTCACGGAGCGGGATAAGCCTTCGAGCCGACGGGAGAGAGAACCGGGCGTGAGCGGTCCCGGAGCAGTGCGAGCGTGCTCAGAGGTCGTCGAAACTGCCGATGCGGTAGGAGGCGTCCTCCTCCTCGCTCTCGTCTAGGTCCTCGAGGTGGATGACCTCGTCCTGGTCCATCTCGTCGAGCTGCTGGCGGAGTTTCGTCACGTAGCGCTTGTGCTCTTCGAGCTGTTCCCGGAGGTGTTCGGCCTCGAGTTCGAGGCGCTCGTGTTCCCGGATGAAGCTCTTCGGGACCTCGACTTTCGGCGGGAAGCTCTCCGTGCCGGACTCCTGAGCGGCGTCCTCGAGTTCGTGTTCCGGGGCGACTTTCACCTGGCCGTCGTGGGCCACGAGCGTGTCGACGTAGTCGCGAAACACCGCCGACAGCGAGATGTCGCGCTCCTCGGCGATCTCGCGGAGCGTCTCGAACTTGTCCTCGCTGACGCGAAAGGAGATCGTCTTGTTTTTGTTGCCCATGGATAGCTCCCATTCGTCGCTCTTCGTATTTAATCGTTTGTCAGACGATGACACGTACATCGCGGCGGTGAAAGAAACCAGACGGGAGCGAAGTCGTTTAACCCGGCGGGGCCCGTCGACCGGGTATGGACGCGACCGCACACCACTTCGGCCTGACCGTCTCGGACCTCGACCGCGCCGTCGAGTTCTACCGCGACGTGCTGGGCCTCGAGGTACTGACGCGCTTTACCGTCGGCGGCGAGGCCTTCGCCACCGGCGTGGGTATCGACGGCGCGAGCGCCGACTTCGCGCATCTCGACGCCGGCGGTGCGCGACTCGAACTCGTCGAGTACGAACCCGAGGGCGACGCCCACGAGCGGCCCGAACTCAACCGGCCCGGGGCGACGCACCCGGGGCTGTCGGTCGATGACCTCGACGCCGTCTTCGAGGCACTCCCCGACGACGTCGAGACGGTCAGCGAGCCCCAGACCACCGAGAGCGGGACGACGATCGTGTTCGTCCGCGACCCCGAGGGGAACCTCGTCGAACTCCTCGAGACCTAGTCCGCGCTGGCCTCGGCCTGCTCGTCCTGCAGGCTCTCTAAGGCGCCGATCGCGGCGCGCCGGTACGCATCGACGTCGTCGCCGTACTGCTCTCTGGCCATCGAGACGTACTCGTCGGCCGTGGTCTCGTCGGCCTCGGTGAACCGCTGGACGCGCTCGAGGGTCCGTTCGGCCGTCTCGACGACCCAGCGGTCGCGGGTCGCCTCGTCGACCTGCGAGATGGACTCGGGCCGGATGGAGACGTTCACCTCGCCCTCGTCGGTCTCGTAGGTCCGGGGTTTTCCGACGACCGCGACGTACGCGGGCGGTTCGAGGTCCCGCAGCATCGACGCGGCGTCTGGCTGGTACTGCCCGGCGTACATGAAGAACGTGTCGCCGTTGGGGTCGACCACGCGGCCCTGCCAGTACTCGCTGTCCTCGCCGACGTCCTCGGTCTCGGTGAGCGTGCCGACGACGAACACGCGGTTGGCCCGCTGCCCGGTCGGGAGCAGGACGTACACTGGCGCCCGGTCGTCCTCGGATTCCTTGAACGTGTAACTCGCGTCGTTGAACTCGCGTGCGAAGACGCGGCGGGCGACTTCGCGGGTGGGGGTACTCGACATCTTAGATCGACCTCGCTTCGATGAGCGCTCGCTCGGCGTCCACTGGCCCGGTCAGCCGCTCCTGTTCGTCCGCCAGCACGTAGCGGCGGAAGGTGGGGCCGGTAACCCTGTAGTAGCGCCCCAGAATCTTCTCGCGCATCTCGTCGGCGACGACGGTGGTGTCGAGCGCGTCCATCGCCATCTCCTTTGCCTCCGCGAGGGTGATGCCGGTGAGCTCCATCGTGGCGTCCTCGTCGAAGATGACCTCGGTGACCTCCTCGCCGTCGTCCAAGACGCCCTTGATGCGGAGGTCGAACTCGCCTTCGACCTCACCGTGTTCGCTACAGCGCCCGTTCTGGAGGACGCGCGTACAGTCGTCCTCGGGACAGCGCTTGATGAGGCCCGAACCCGACTGGATGTCCACCAGCGCGCCCTCGACCTCGACGCTGTCGTCGCCGACCTCGATCTCCTCGTCGAGCTCCTCGATGACCGTCGTCCGGTTGAGCTTCACCGAGAACTGGCCCTGGTACTCGTCGGTGACGACGTTGCGCAGGGCGTAGGACGTGCCCTCCTCGAGTTCCGGGAGGTCGGATTTGGACCACTTGGTGAACTTGATGGTGCCCGTCTCGTCGCCGAGCAGGCCGACCTGGGCGACGGCGTCGGCGCGCGGTTCCCACAGCTCGACGACAGTGACGCGCATGTCGACCCACTCCTCGGGGGCGTCGACGTCCGAAACCGTGACCTGGTCGTTGCCGCCGCCACCGCCCAGCTGCTCGCGGTCCATGCCGGCCTCGTCTAAGTACGTGTTGACGACGCTCCGGCGGGCCTCAGTCAGCGGGACCTGGTAGTCGTCGACCAGCGTCTCGAGGCGCGAAACGACGTCCTCCACCTCGATGTCCAGCTGGTCGGAAAACTGCTCGTGTATCTCTACTGCGTTGGTACGTAAATCTGACTCTGTCATTGGCGTTCACTGTCTCCACCTTGGTTTTCGTCGGGAGACACTAGCCCGTTGGTCGGCTTCCCCCATAAACGCTCGTTTAGCACGGCGAAAGTGAAGTACCCGGACCGCGGACTGCCGTGAGGATTCGGGCCCCATGGCGACCCAGCCGCGCGAGAAGATTGATTTGCCGTCGCCCGCTACGTCGTGGCATGGGCGACGACGACCGGCTCGGGCGGTTCATCCGGGACGGGCTCCGGTCCGCCGGCCGGCAGCTCTCCGACGCCAAACGCGCCTACAGCAACGGCAAGCGGGCGGCACTGGCGGGGTTGCCCTCCGACGACGAGGGGCGAGCGCGCATCGTCTGCCGGCGCTACGCCGAACGGCGCGCCGCGGCGCTCGACGAGCAGCTGCGCCCGGTCTGTTATGACGCCGACCACCCCGACTGTCAGGGCTGCCTGGAGGACATCCGGGCCGGCAGTGTCGAGACCTTCTGACCGACCCATACCTTTGAACCGTCCGGCGGGCAAGAGGTGGCCATGGACAGCCCACTCGTCGCGCTGATTCTGGCCGGCGGCACGGGGACGCGACTCTACCCCGCGAGCCGGTCGGACCGCCCCAAGCAGTTCCAGTCGTTCGGCCGCGAGCGGTCGCTGCTGGCCGAGACGGTCGACCGTGCCGGGTTCGCCGACGAGACGTACGTGCTCACCCGCGAGGACTACGTCGACGGCGTGCGCGACCGCGCCCCCGGCGCTGCGGTGCTGACCGAACCCGAACCGAAAGACACCGGCCCGGCGCTGGCCTACGCCGCACACACGATCCGCGAACAGCTCGGCGAGTGCGTGTTGCTCGTCTTGCCCAGCGACCACCGAATCGAGGGCGACTTCGAGACCATCGCCCGGCGGGCAACCGGCGTTGCACTGGAAACGGGGGGGCTCGTGACACTCGGCATCGAACCGGACAGACCGGCGACCGGCTACGGCTACATCAAGCCCGGGCGGGCCGCAGACGGCTACCAGCACGTCGACGCGTTCCACGAGAAACCCGACCGCGAGACGGCGGCCGAGTATGTCGATGCGGGCTTCTACTGGAACGCCGGGATGTTCGCGTGGACGCCGACGGCCTTCCTCTCGGCCACCGAGGGGACCCCCCTCGAGCCACTGGTCGAGCGCTTCGAGGCGCGTCCCGCCGACGCGTTCGACGCGGCCGACCCGGTCAGCGTCGACTACGCCGTCCTCGAACGGGCCGAGAACGTCTACATCGTCCCCGCCGACGTCGAGTGGGACGACCTGGGGTCGTGGGACGCGCTGGAGCGCGTCCTCGACGACGTGGACGGGAACGCCGTCCTCGGCGACCACGTGAGCATCGACAGCGAGGGGAACGTGCTGGCCTCGGACGGCCACGTGAGCGTCGTCGGCGTCTCGGACCTCGTCGTGGCGTCGTTCGACGACCGGACGCTCGTCGTCCCGAAGGCCCAGGCCCAGCGCGTCCGCGAAGTCGTCGCCGAGCTGCGAGCGAGTGGAAAGTTCTAGCTAGCGAAACACACAGTAGGCCAGAGCGAGTGGCACGGGTATGGAAGGGGCTGCTCGCCGGTTCTGGCTGACCGTCGTCCCGCTGCTCGTCGGGTTCTCCGCAGGCGGACTGCTCGTGGTCGCGGCCCTCTTTCCGGACCAGCTGTTCCCGGTCGAGAGCGAGGCCTACGTCGCGACGGCGGCTGTCGCGCTGGTCTCGCTCGGGGTACTCGTCTGGCAACTGGCGACCTCCAGCGGGAACGCCGGCCAGTCGCTGGACCGCCCGGGCCGTTAGCTTCGCATCGAGCCGCCGTCGACGGGGAGGGCGGTACCGGTGACGTAGGACGCGCGGGCCGACGAGAGGAAGGCGACGACGTCGCCGAGTTCTTCGGGCTGGCCGACCCGCCCCAGCGGTGCGTCGGACCACGCGGCGATGCCCGCCTCGTAGGAGTCGTACTCGCCGCGCTCGACGGCCGCCTCGACGAGTTCCTCGATGCGTGGCGTCTCGTGAGACCCCGGGAGGACGGCGTTGACACGGACCGCCGGCCCCCACTCGCGGGACTGGGTCTTCATCAGGCCGATGACCGCCCGACGCACCGCGTTCGAGAGGACCAGGTCGTCGATGACCTCCGCGACCGACCGGGAGGTGATGTTGACGACGGTCCCCGCCTCGGAGTCCCGGAGGTACGGGTAGGCAAAGCGGGTGGTCCAGACGACGCTCATCACCAGCAGGTCGAAGGCCGTGTACCACTCGCGTTCTGTCGTCTCGAGGAAGGGGCCGGGGCCGGGGCCCCCGGCGCTCGTGACGACGTGGTCGAGACCGCCCAGCGTCTCGACGGTCTCCTCGACGAACGCCTCGACTTCGTCGCGGTCGGTGATGTCGGCCTCGACGGCCAGGACGTCGCCGGTGCCCGTCTCCGCGAGTCGCTCGCGCGCCGCCTCGACGTGCTCGGGCGTGGTCCCACAGACGGCGACGTGTGCGCCCTCGCGGGCGAAGGATTCGGCGCTCGCGAGGCCGAGGCCACTCGTCGCGGCGGTACACAGTGCTACGTTCCCCTCGAGTTCGAGGTCCATACCAGTCGCCACGGCACTCGGGGTCAAAAAGTTCCGGTGCCGGTCTAGCGGTCGTATTTACGTTACAGTGCTTGCTTCCCAGAGCCGGAAAGCCCCGGCTGGCTGTTTGAGGCTGTCGGCGCTCGGCGAAACACTGCCCGGCCTAGCTGCCCCAGAAGTTGTCCCGGCTGCCGAGCCGTCGGCGGTCGTCGTCCTCGCCGTCCGCACCGTCCTCGTCGGCCGCCGTCCGGTCGGCGTCGTCGTCGTCCACGTCCTCCTCGTCGAGTTCGAGCCGCTCGATCTCGTCCGCTCGCGCGTGGTTCGACCGCACCTTCGTCACCTTCACCTTCGATTTGGCCGGCGGCAGGACGCCGTCGACCATGATGATGAACCCGTCGTCCGTGCGGCCGACGCCGGCACCGCTCTCGTGGATGTCCTCGACGGTCACGACGACCTCCTCGCCGATTTTCACCGGTTGACTCTTGAGTTCCGAGATGGGCTGGCTGTAGTGGTTACACCACTCCGCACCACCCCGGTCGCCGTAGTGCGTACAGCCCATCCCCTCGATTCGTTCGGTGAAGCTGGGGCATTCGTCTGCGAGCGGACAGTCGGGCATAGCCCAGCGTAGATTGGCGGACGGCAAAACGCTTGCGACCTGTCGGGCCCCGGGCCGGTGCCAGTATCGCACGACTGCCGGGCCGACGAACGCTTTTGCCGGGTGGGCCACAACCCCTGCGTACCGGAGTCGGGTGATGACGACGATACGTTCGACTATCGTGGCACTGGGGCTCGCACTCACCCTCTGTAGCGGCGCGACCGGTCCGGCCGTCGCCGCCACCGTCGCGTCGGAACCGGCCGCGTCGGCCCCGTCTATCGACGTCCGCTACGAGATCCAGCGTCTGCCCGCGCGGCCTGGCCTCGTCCGCGTGACGGCCGTCGTCACCGTCCCCGACCCCGTCGCCAGTCTCTCTGTCCGACCGCCCGCGAACGCGACGCAAGTATCCCGAGATGGGTTCGAGCGAACGGACAGGGGCCTGCAGTGGGACGGCGACGCCGAACGGCCCAGGCTCTCGTATACGGTCCCAGTCGGCCTCTCGACCCCGTTCGGACAGCGGACGGCCGACACGCGGGAGTGGACGCTCGTCAGTCGAACGGAGGTCACCCTGAGCGCGCGCTGGCAGTGGCGAGGCGAGCGCGAACCCGAGTGGGACGAGCGCCTGACCGTCGACGGCCCCGGCGTGGGGAGCCCCTCCGTCGCCTACCTCGGCGCCTACGAGATGGTGACCCGGGAGACGGCCGACGGGACGATACGGCTCGTCGTCCCCGAGACGACGGAACTGCGGGCGCCGCCGGCGACCATCCTCGGGTCCATCGCGGGTGCACAGCGCGAGACCCGCATCGGCCCGACCCAGGGCGTGGTGACCGTCGTCGCCGCCCCGGACTGGCTCGGCCCCGGCGGCTACACGCCCGCCAACGGCGAACCGGCGGCCATCGTCAACGCCCGGGAACCGGTCAGCGTCCCGGCGAACGTCTGGGTCCACGAGTACCGCCACACCCGCCAGCACTACCGGACGACCGAGGAGATGCGCTGGCTCGCCGAGGGGAGCGCCGACTACTACGCCGCGACCATCACGCTACGGCAGGGCCACGTCGGCTACGACCGGTTCCGGACGCGAATCACGACCGAGCGCTCGGAACGGGCCGACCTCTCGCGCCCCGAGACGTGGGACGCACGGACCGCCCCGTACCACAAGGGCGGCCGGGTCGTCGCCGCCCTCGACGTCCGCATCCAGCGCCGGACCGGATGGGAGCACTCGTTCGAAGACGTGCTCGCACTGCTTACCGTCCAGGAGGACCCGGTCACACTCGAATCGTTCGTCGACGCCGTCGCGACGGTCGCCGACAGAGAGACGGCCGCCTTCGCCCGCCAGGCCGTCACCGGCCCCGCACCGCTGGTGCCCGACGAACCCCACGCCGTCACCCGTGAGGGGCGCAACGACCCGGACCGCGACGGCCTCGACAACGCCGCCGAGTGGCGCTACGGGAGTCACCCGTTCCGGGCCGACTCCGACGGAGACGGCCTGGACGACGGCGTCGAGGTGAAGGCCGGCTCCGACCCGCTGGTCGACGAACCGTGGCCCGAGGCGCGCGAACCGAGTACGACCCTGTTGGGCCCGCGCCGGACGCCAGCACGGTACGAGGCTGACACTGTTCGACGCGGGGTCGCCGCCGACACCGAACAGTCGCGTGACTTCGCCGTGAACAGGCCTGTGGCCGTGACAGACATCGACGCGGACGGCCGGCCCGGCGACCAGGCGCCGCCAGCGGTGCTCTGGATGACCGCGAGCGTGGTCGCGCTGACGGTCGCGCTTTGGTGGCGACGGCGGGACGGACGGTGAGTGCACGCTCCGCGACTGAACCGCGGACGGGTGCGGAGGGACGCGACCCCGACGAAGTGAAAGTTAGACGGGCACGATGGGATTCGAACCCACGACCGTCGGATTAGAAGTCCGACGCTCTATCCGGACTGAGCTACGTGCCCTCACCAGTTCGTAACGAGGGCTGTGACAAAAGGGGTGCGAAATCAGCCCTCGAACTCGACGTCCTCGTCGGTGGCCTCGGCGGTGGTGATGGCGATGGCGTCGGTCGTCTCGACGGCGCTCAGTCCGTCGAGGGCACAGACGTCGTCGACGCGCTCGTGGGGGACCGACACCGCCAGGTCGTCGAACTGGAGGTGGCGGTCGACGGTGGCGTCACAGGCCCTGACTGCCCGGGCGACGGTCTCGGGGTCGGCGTCGTCGGCGGTCGTCAGCGCCAGCGCGACGGACTCGCCCGGAATCGGATCGGCACGGATGCTCTCGACGGCGCGGGAGACGTACATCACTCCGAGGAGTGGCCGCCGGGCCCTTGATTGCGCTGGTCGGGCGCCTCGAATCGCGTCTCGGCGACGGCGAAGGCGAGGGTGCTCGCCAGGCCCAGCAGCGTCCCGCCGGTGAGGACGACGGCGAGGTACTGGAGGTCCTGCAGGCCGAGGAAGAAGCCGCTGACCCCGTGGAGGACGGCGGCGATGGCGAGCACGTAGAAGGGCGCGTTGAGGTACCGGAACCGGAACGTGTCGTGGAGGTACTCGTCGGTGACCCGGCCCAGGCTGGAGGTGACGCCGGCGGCGGCGAACCACTGGATCGACCCGAAGACGAGCGCGGCGACCACCTCGACGGCCGATCGGGGTTCGGGCTGGGATTCGAGCGTCTGGACGCCGCTGACCCCGCCGATGATCAAAAGCGCCGCGGCGACGACGTAGGTGATGATGGTGATGCGCCCGGCGTAGACCCCGGAGGTGATGCGCTCTGCGGTCCGGTCGACCAGCTCCTCCGCGCCCAGCCCACGGGCCAGGACGTACAGGCCGAGCAGGCCGGAGATGATACCGAGCGCCGACCCCGGCAGGCCCAGCGACTCGACGGCGATGGTCAGCGGGTAGATGAGCAGGAGGATGCCCAGCGGCACCAGGATGGTCCCGCGGGTCTCCGGGTCGTCGAGGACCTGCTTGATGGTGTAGTACATCGACTCCAGGTTCTGGGCCTGGCGGACGACGACCCGGCGGACCCCGTCGATGGGGACCCGCGAGCGGATGACCGGCACCACCGATTCGTCCTGCGCGCCGTCGGTGACGACCAGCACCCTGACGTCCTCGCTGGTGACCAGGGACGCCAGCACCGTATCGACCTCCTCGCCGACGGCGCGGTTGGCCGCCACGTCGCTCCCGTCGACGCCGGTGACTGCGGCAACCTCGACTTCCTCCTCCTCGACGTCGTCGTAGATGTGGATACCCGCAAAGAGGACGTTGACGTCCGAGTCCTCGGGGTCGGCCTCGGCGAGGGCGACGGCGGCGTCCTCTACAGCGTCGCGCCCGATGACCGGCGTGTCGATGCCGGTCTTCCGGCCGAGGTCGTCGTCGAGGTCGACACACAGCACCAGCAGCATTGTCGCCGAGTAGGCCACGCGCGTTTAACTGTCTTCGGGCGGTGGGGTCGCCTAGCGCTCAGATCGACGTACCGGACGTCTCGCGGGTCTGGCGTTCGACGACGAGCAGGGCCGCCAGCCCGATGATGATGAGCGTGTACGACGCGGCCGCGAGCAGGGCGGCTTCTTCGTTCGCGTACTCGCCGGTCCGGAAGATGATGGCCTTCCGGACCATGGCGATGACGCCGGTGTAGATGACCAGTCGGACGATGCGTCTGGTCTGGCTCTCCTGCGTGTAGGCGACCACGGTCTGGTACACCTCGACGATGATAAAGAGGAGCAGAGCGGTGTCGATGAACCCGACGACGACCAGCGGGTCGGTGATGCTCCCGCCGAGCGCGGTCCGGAAGATCTGGAGCCCCAGGTCGAAGACGCCGATCGCAAAGAGGATGACCAGCACCACCGCGGCGACGACTTCGACGTAGCGCATGAAGTCCTCGCTCCGGGCGAGGATCCGTTCGTCGAGGCGCTCGCCGGACGAGATCGAGCCGCCGACCGGTTCCGACTCGTCGTCTGCCATACCGTATCGTATCTCTCAGCACACATCAAGGCAGTACCTACCTGATGTGGCCAGGATCCGCCGCTCGGTGGTCGGGGGGGTCGTCCGTCCGACCGATGCGGAGCACGAGAACGCCGACGGGGAGCAACAGGAGACTGCCGACGACGAACGGCGACCAGAAGCCGATGGCGAAGTACAGGCCCCCCATCACCGGCGGGCCGACGGTCCGCGCGAGGCTGCCGGCACCCTGCGTGATGCCGAAGGCGCTGCCCTGGACGTCCGCGCCGGCGCGCTGGGAGACCAGCGCCGTCAGCGTCACCGACAGGATGCCGTTGCCGACCGGGAGGAACGTCAGGATCACCAGCAGGCCGAGCAGGTCGGCGCCGAGGAACGGCAACAGGCCGGTGAGGTCCGGGAGGACGCGCCCGAGCCCCTTCGAGAACGGGAGGGAGCCGACGCTGCCGACCAGTATCGCCGTGCCGGCCAGCGAGAGGGGGACCGGACCGTAGCGGGCGGTCAGTCGGCCGATGAGAATGCCCTGCGTGAGGACCGCAAGCAAACCGATGTAGGTCAACAGGAGGGCACTCTGTGCCGCAGTGTAGCCGTAGACGTCGGCGACGTAGGGGATGAACATGACCTGGACGCCCGAGAAGGCAAAGGAGACGAGGAAGAAGGCGACGAGCAACTCGCGCAGGCCCGGCGCGGCGACGGCGGCCCGGAGTTGCGCGACGGCCGAGGGCCGGGCGGCCCGCTCGTCGTCCGCTGCCGCGGGCGTCCGTGACTCCGGGAGAAAGAGCAGGGCGACGACCACGCCACAGAGACTCGCGAACGCCGCGGCGAAACTCGGCAGGGAGAACTTCGTGATGGGGACGACGGCGGGGAGCGCCGCGTCGACGGTCGCGACGGTGGCGTCGAAGGAGAGGACCGCGCCGATACCCGGCCCGAAGATGAAGCCCACGCCGAAGGCCGCGCCGATGTAGCCCAAGGCGGCCGCGCGGCGTTCGGGCGGCGTCACGTCGGCGACGTACGCCTGGGCCGTCGAGAGGTTCCCGCCCATCGCGCCGGCGAGCATCCGCGAGGCAAAGAGCAACCACAGGGCGTCGGCCAGGCCGAAGATGGTCCAGGCCAGCACCGACCCGACGAGCGAGAGGACGAGGATTGGGCGACGGCCGACCCGGTCGGAGAGCGAGCCCAGCAGGGGAGCGAACGCGAACTGCATCGCCGAGTACGACGCCGCGAGCAGGCCGATGACGAACTCGGTGCCGCCCGGAAACGACCGGGTGTAGAAGGGAAGGATCGGGATGATGATACCGAACCCGAGCAGATCGAGGAAGACGACGGCCAGCACGATAGCGAGGCCACGACGGCGGGCGGCGTCGGGGAGCGTCCTCGCGGCATCGGCCATTACCCGAGGTCCGGCCGGACGCGGGATAAGGCCCGCGGACCGACCCACGTCGACCCACACCACACCGAGCGTGATGCGCACGCTTTTTGCCACTCGGGGAACTGGTACGGTGTACACGATGATCTCCGAGGGCTGCGAACAGTGCGCCAAGGGCGGCAAGATGGTGCTGTTCGTCTACGGCTACTGTGACCAGCGGGACTGCTTCTACTGTCCCCTCGGGGAGAACCGCAAGAACGTCACCCAGGTGTACGCCAACGAGCGGCCCGTCGAGGCCGATTCGGACGTCATCGAGGAGGCCAAGCGCATGAGCGCGCTGGGCACCTCGATCACGGGTGGCGAACCGCAGGAGGCCCTCGACCGGACCTGTCGCTACCTGGAACTCCTGAAAGACGAATTCGGCGAGGACCACCACACGCACCTCTATACGGGCATCACCGGCGGCCGGGAGAACATGCGCCGCCTCTCGGAGGCGGGCCTCGACGAGATTCGCTTCCACCCACCACTCGAGTTGTGGGGCGACCTCCACGGCACCGAGTGGGAAGACATCCTCTACATCGCTCGCGAGGAGGGCCTGACCCCGGCCTTCGAGATCCCCGGCATCCGCGCCGAGGCGGAGTTCCTGGAGTTCCTAGACGAGGGCGCGGCGGACTTCTGTAACATCAACGAGTTCGAGATGTCCGACGGGAACTACCGCCGGATGCAGGAGGCGGGCTTCGAACTCAAGGAGGACCACATGAGCGCCGTCGAGGGGAGCCACGACATCTTAGAGACGATGGGCGACCACGAGAAGGTCTACTTCTGTACGAGCGTCTTCAAGGACGCCGCCCAGCACCGCTCGCGGCTCAAGCGGATGGCCCGCAACATCCGCCGGGAGTTCGACGACGTGACCGAGGACGGCACGCTCGTCTACGGAAAAGCCTGGATTGGCGAGGCCCGACTCGAAGAACTCGGCGTCCCCGAGGAGTTCTACGCCGTCAAGTCCGACCACGTCGAACTGGCCTGGTGGCTCTTAGAGGAGATGGTCGAGGAGGGCGACGTGCCGAAAGGGGAGATCGTCGAGCAGTACCCGACCTACGACGGGACCGTCGTCGAGCGGACGCCGCTGTCCGGGCCAGGCGCTGGGTCGCGAGCGACGGCGGACGACTGAGCGTACGGCGACCGCAGGGAGCCGTTTCACCGACCGCGAGTGCAACGAGCGGTCGGCTTTTTGGTCCAGATTTTTCGACGAGTGGTGTGCGAACGGAGTGAGCACACCCGAGGCAGAAAAAGGTGGGATGCGGACCGTCGTCGAGCGGACGCCGCTGTCCGGGCCAGGCGCCGGGTCGCGCGCGACGGCCGACGACTGAGGGGACGGCGACCGGCGACGACGGAGTTGATGGGGACAAAGGGGGCCGAGCCACGGTTCTCACAGGGCGAGAACAGTCACGGCTGTTGAACGCGGCCGTCGTCGTAGCTGTCCGTATGCGCCAGGCAGACACGACCGCCGAAACCGAGCAGGTATGGATGGTCGAGCGGACCTTCTCTGCGGACTCCCCGCACATCCTCGTCATCGTGTACGCGACACGCGACGGGACTCGCTACCTCCAGAAAGAGCGCGCGTTCAACCGCTTTGGCGGCAACGCGCCCGAGGTCACCGCCGCGATCGAGGCGTCACCCGAGGAACTGCGACCGGTCGAGACGGCCGCCCGCCAGGAGCGCTACGCGACGGAGGCCGAGCGGATGCGGACCCGCCACGACCCTGACGACGCCGTGTGATCGAGCGACCGCGCACTGGGACGTCGATGGGCCAGTCACAGCCGGAGCCAGTCGGTTTGGTCGACAATTTGATAGTACAGTGTGGAGTCTGTCCAGCTGGTCCCCATGAACTTCGACATCGACAGCGGCAAACTCCTCTACGCGCTGGGCGTGCTCTTTGCGGCCGCGGCGCTGCTGTACTTCGTCCGCGACGTGGTGTTCGGTCTCTCGATTACGGTGAAGGCCGCCCTGCTGTTGCTCGCGTTCGTCGTCTTCTTCGTCACCGGCGTGGCGGTCCAGCGCGACGTCCTGGACGTGGTCGCGTTCGCCCTGTCGGGCATCGCCTACGTCGTCTTCGTCGGCTACGTCGTCGTCCGGTACGACCCCGGCGAGACCGGAACCTTCCTCCTGCTCGCCGCCTCCGCAGCCGTCTTCCTGGGGCTCGGGTACGGCCTCCGGGTGCGCGAGCTGACGGTGTCGCGCCGGACTGCAACCGCCGTCGTCGCCGCCCTCGTGGTCCTGAGTACGGTCCTGATCGGCGTCGACGCCGTCGGCGGCGGGGTGACCTATGACCTCGAGACGGAGTCGTCGGTCACCGTCGACCCGCCGCCGCGTAGCCCGGACCGGGGGTACGTGCCGGTGGAGGTCACTATCGGGACGGTCACCGCCAGCAACGAGTTCGTCTTCACGCGAGCCCTCGACCGTCCGGACCTGCGTGGCTGTCTCCTCGGGGTCCCCGACCCGCCCACCCGGGAGCTCTGGGTCGGCTACGAATCGACCGCCTTCGAACAGGGCAACACTATCCGCGGACAGACGACGCTCACGTTCGACGTCCGGGCGGACGTGCTGGTCGACGTCAACCGGACCGAGCCGCTGGGCTACGCGGTCGAACGGGGCGAGGACTGCGAGAGCGAGCGAACGTCGCCGACGCTCCTGGTCTGGGTCGAGGACGGTCGGGACTGACTCACCTCGAGAGCTTGCCCAGACACTCCTGACAGTAGGTCATGTCCGTGCGGTTGTGCGCCCCACAGCTCGCACACGAGGTCATCCCGTCGGGAATCCGGTCGCCCGTAGCCGCGGCCGTCATCGCCGCGGCGTCGAGCCGCCAGGACCCCGACTCGGTCTGCTCTCTGTGTTTCGTCCGTCTGTGGGCCCGCTGGATGAGTTCGTCGTCCCGAATCGACTCGAGCCAGTTCCACAGGCCGAGAAACAGTAACGTCGGCGTGACGATGACGAAGACGCCGGCCGCGACCCGGAGTGCCAGTTCCACCTGCCCGAGTGCCATACCGTACCAAGGTGGTCCAGTCGTGAGTATCCTTCGCTCGGTACACCCGTCACCTGTCGGTCAGTACGCGTAGAGCGAAACGATGTACGGCAGCTTGTTGTACATCCAGATGGCCAGCGGGAGGCCCACGACGGTCAGCGAGAGACCGTACGCGACGCCCAGCCAGACGCCGCTGGCCCACCAGCCAACCAGCAGGAACCACACCGCACGGACCGGGAGTGAGTGCTGTGCTCCGCGGCCGCTCTTGACGACGAGCGGGTCACGACGCTTCAGGGTCAACACGAACGGGACCCGGTTTATCATCTTGATACCGAGCGGGATGCCGACGATGGTGACGTTCAACAGCCACGCGACCGACAGCCAGAGGCCGGTCGCCCACCAGCCGACGAAGACGAACCACACCGCGCGGACGAGGAGGGAGGGTTGATCGCTCATGTCGAGGACTATTCCGTCGGTCATCATGAGCCTTCTGTCCGTGGGATGAGGTCAGAATTTCGCTCTCCTCCGCGGGTCGCTACCGCTCCCCGCTCCGTACGAGGCTTCGAACGGAGTGAGAAGCCTCGCTACTCCTCGAACACGAACGTCCCGTCCTCCTGGACGCGTTCGTCGTCGACCTCGATGTAGGAATCCTCGCTCATGTCGACGATCATGTCGACGTGGACGGCCGACTCGTTCTGTTCGTTCTCCTCGCCGACGGTGTCTTCGTAGGCCCGGCCGACCGCCATGTGGACGGTGTCGCCCATCTTCTCGTCGAACAGCATGTTGTAGGTGAACCGGTCGATGTTGCGGTTCATCCCGATGCCGAGCTCGCCCAGGTAACGGGCGCCCTCGTCGGTGTTCAGCACCTCTGTCAGGAGGTCCTCGTTCTTCTCGGCGCTGTGGGCGACGACTTCGCCGTTCTCGAACCGGAGCGAGACCCCGGTTATCTCGCGACCCTGGTGGTACAGCGGCTTGTCGAACAGGACCTCGCCCTCGACGCTCTCGGTGACGGGGGCAGTAAAGACCTCGCCGCCGGGGAGGTTACGCTCGCCGTAGTCGTTCAGGGTGGGGTTGCCGGCGACGGACATCCGGATATCGGTGGTCTCGCCGGAGACGATGTGGACCTCGTCGGCCGGGTCGAGGATGTCGACCATCTGGGACTGGTGTTCCCTGACGGCGTCCCAGTCCTTGTTGACGGCGTCCCAGACGAAGTTCTCGTAACCCTCGGTGGACATCTGGGCCAGCTGGGCGTTGGCCGCCGCGGGGTACTGGGTGAGACACCAGGGCTTCGAGAGCCGTTCGTCCAGCAGGGGGCGCTGGGCCTGCTGGTAGGCGGCGTTGGTCTCGGGGTCGACGTCGCTGGTCTCGGTGACGTTGGCGCTCCCGCGGATGGCGATGTAGGCGTCCATCTCCTCGTAGAGCGCCATCACGTGGTCGGGCGTCTCGAACTCGTCGCGGTTGCGCAGGTACGCGCGAGTGTAGCGTTCGCCAAGGCGATCCTGGACGACCAAGGGGTTCACGCCGCGGTCGGCGGCGAGCTCGTGCAGTGCGACGACCAGGTCCTCCGAGACGGGGTGGGCATCGATGACCAGGTCGTCGCCCTCGCTCAGATCCAGCGAATGGTCGACGACGACTTCTGCGTGTTCACGGATGCGCGGGTCCATACGGAGATACACCGCCGACGGCCCCAAACACCTTTCGTCCGCGGCTACTTTCTACTGCCGTCCAGACCCTCTTTGAACCCGGTGACCGTGCGCCGGAGCATCAGGTACATGAAGAAGAAGAACCCCAGGACGGCGGCGAGGATGGCGTAGGTTATCAGTTCGGCCATACGCCCAATTACCGACGGCGGGGCAAAGGGGTTTCGGCAGTTCCCGAGAGGCGGGCTGAAGCGCCCGGAATCGAAAGGTAAAATCGACCTTTGAGCGATATGTGTAAGAGTCGTCGTAGTTTGGATAACACTCATATGGGCATAGAACATATGAAGAATCATGTCGTTACTGCCCTCTCGGGATCCGGCGATACCGGACGCCGAACCCCGGGTCATCGGGGTCGACAGCGAAGACGCTGACGACGTGTTGTCGGCCCTCTCGGCAGAGACTGCGCGGAAGCTGCTGTCGGAACTCAACCGCGAACCCTCACCGCCGGGCGAGCTGGCCGACCGCGTCGACACCTCGTTGCAGAACGCCCAGTACCACCTGAAGAAACTCAAGAAGGCCGGCGCCGTCGAGATCGTCGACACGGCCTACTCCGAGAAGGGCAGGGAGATGGACGTCTACGCCCCGGCGAACCAGCCCCTGGTCATCTGTGCCGGCGACGAGCAAGAGACCTCCGGGTTGCGAGCGGCGCTGGCGAACTTCCTGGGTGGCCTCGCCATCGTCGGCCTGGCGAGCCTGCTCGTCCAGCAGGTGTTCGGGGCCGGCCTCTTCGCCGGGCCGACGGTCCGCAGCGGGAGCGCGGACACGGCGAGCCGGGACCCGAGCTTCTACCTCGAGAACGGCACCGTCGCCGACGGTGGGACCGAGACCGCACTCGGGGCGGTCGACGCCGCCACACAGGGCAGTACGGCGGTCGCGGGCGGGCTCTCACCGGGGCTCGCCTTCTTCGCCGGCGGGGCGTTCGTCCTCGTCGCGCTGGTCGCCATCTGGTACGTCCGGTAACGCCGGCTTTTCACTCCGTTCGCGTGACCTCCGAGTGCGTCGTCCCGTCGGGGCCACGCAGTTTCGCCCGGAGTAGTCCGTCGTCGACGGTGAGTTCGGCGTGGGCCGGGCGATAGCGCCGTGGGTCGGCGTAGGACCCGGGATTGACCAGCAGACGACCGTCCAGGTCGGAGAGCGTCGGCCGGTGTGAGTGGCCCACGACGACGACGTCGGCGTCCTCCTGTCGGGCGAGCAGGCCCAGGGCCGTCTCGGTGTGTTCGTGGCCGTGGACGACCACGACGGTGCGGTCGCTCCACGCGAACGTCGCGACGTCGGCGAGGCGGGCGCGGACCCCGGCCGCATCGTTGTTCCCGTAGACGGCGGTCAGCGACTCGGCTTCGGCCGCGACGGCGTCGAGGACCGTCTCGGTCGTGAAATCGCCCGCGTGGACGACGTGGTCGGCTGCCCGGACGGCCGCGAGCGTCCGGCCGTCGAGTCGGTGGCTGTCGGTGCCGTGGGTGTCGGAGACGACGGTGAGCACACCCCTGCTACGGGCGGGAGATATAAATCCAGAACCACTTTCAGGCCTGCTCGTGACTCGACGATAATGGCAGGCAGTAAGTCAGTCGTCCTCGCCGCGCTGTTCGCCAACGGGGCCATCGCGATCCTGAAGTTCGCCGGGTTCCTGCTGACCGGGAGCGCCGCCATGCTCTCGGAGACGTACCACAGCATCTCCGACACCGGCAATCAGGTGTTCCTCCTCATCGGAATCCGGTACAGCGGCCGGGAGAGCGACAGGCAACACCCCTTCGGCTACGGGAAGGCACAGTTCTTCTACAGCTTTCTGGTCTCGGTGTTCCTCTTTGGCATCGCCGGCTGGGAGAGCCTGAAACACGGCTGGACCCAGCTGACAGCGGCTGGCCACGGCGGCGGTCACTCCGGGAGCATCGAGTTCCTCTTCATCAGTTACCAGCCCCCCGCGTGGCTCGACCCGCTGTGGGTCAACTACTCCGTGCTCGTCGCCGCCTTCGCCTTCGAGACCTACGCCCTGGTGAAGGCCCGCGCCGAGATGCAACGCCAGATGAAGCGCAACGACTGGAGCGGCTACCGCGAGGCCTTCCGCAAGACCAGCGACGTGACGACGCTGACGGCACTGACCGAGGACACCGTCGCGCTGGCCGGCATCACCATCGCACTCGTCGGCCTCTTCCTCGAGCAACAGACCGGGATGGCCTTCTTCGACAACCTCTCGGCCCTGCTCATCGGGATCCTGCTGATGGGCTTTGCGCTCGCGCTGGCATGGGAGAACAAGCGCCTCCTGCTGGGCGAGAGTCTCCCGGCCGACGAGGAGCGACGCCTGCGTGAGGTCGTCCTCGACCACGGGAGCGTCGTCGAGATAATCGACTTCCGGACGGTGTACTTCGGCCCCAACCGGGTCGTCGTCTCGGCGGACGTCACCTTCGACCCGGACCTCGATACCGAGGACCTGGACGACCACATCACGGCCATCGAAGCCGCGTTGAAGGAGCGAAACGGCGACGTCAGGACAGTCTACATCGAACCTGAGGTGTAGGGGTCGGCGTCGTCGAGCCACCACGGGACCGGGACCCGGTCGAGCCCGGTCGTGACCGTCATCTCGACGGTGAGAGTACTCCCGTCGGGGCGGCGCGCCCGGTGGTCGACGTAGCGGACGACGCCGGCCCGGTCGACGTACATCCGCGAGGAGAGGACCACGTTCCGCGAGGGCGACAGCGCGTCGGCCGACCGGTTGGTCCCGACGACAGCGAGCGTCCGCCCGTCGCGCTGGACCGTGCCGAGGCGTCGGTACTCTCCCCCGGTCAGCACCTGGCCGAGGAAGGCGCTGCCCGAGAGGGTGCGGACGTACGGAATACTTCCCTCGCTGGGCCGGGTCACGTAGTCCGTCTCCGGGTCGTCTCGGACGTTGGTGTACTCCCTGTTCCCGACGAGGACGGCGTCGTCGACCAGCGGCCCGAACGTCTGGCGGACCCGGATCACGCCCCCATCTCGGTCGACCCACACGTCCCGAGTGTTCTGTGGCCCCTGGAGGACGACGCTCCGGTGGTAACTCCGCTCCGAGAGCGCGGCGTCGTGCCGTGCGAGCAGTCGGTCGAGGTCGACCGACCCGTTTTGCACCGGGACCGGGACCTCCGTGTCGGCCCCCGGGGCCGGGGCCGGCGTCACCGTCTCGGTGGCGGCGTCGCTCCCGACGACAAGTCCGGAACAGCCGGCGAGGAGCACCGCCGCGACGACCGGGAGAGCCCGCCACATGGGCCCGGAGACGGTCGGGACGGGCAAGTACCTGACGGGGTGTGGTACCACGTATCCCACACAATCATTTATGATATTACGTCGAACCACCGTGCATGACAGGGGAGAGCCACGATATCCGCGCACCAGAACTGCGAGCCCTCCAGCGACGAGGGCGGGACGATCCGGCGGGCCTGTGGGCCGAGGTGGCGTCGGACCTCCACTGGTCCGAGCCGTGGGACAGCGTCCTCGAGACCGACGGCCCCGGTGAGTTCGAGTGGTTCACCGGCGGGAAGACGAACGTGAGTTACAACGCCGTCGACCGGCACGTCGAGAACGGCGACGGGAACCGGGCGGCGCTGGTCTTCGAGACCGGCGAGCGCGAGGGCAACGAGGTCTACACCTACACCGAACTGCTCCACGAGGTCGAGCGCACGGCGGGCATGTTGCGCTCGTTCGGCGTCGAGCACGGCGACACCGTGACCGTCTACATGCCGATGTGCCCGGAGGCCGTCTTCGCCATGCTGGCCTGTGCCCGCATCGGAGCCGTCCACTCGGTGGTCTTCGGCGGGTTCGGGGCCGCGGCCCTGGCCGACCGCATCGAACTGGCCGACGCCTCGCTGCTCCTGACGGCGGACGTCGGCTACCGGAACGGCGACGAGGTCGACCTGAAGGCCATCGTCGACCGCTCGCTCGACGAGTACGACGCCGCTGGCGACCGCATCGAGGACGTGGTGGTCCTCCAGCGGGGCGACGACACGGCGCTGCACGAGCGCGACACTGCCTGGAGCGAGGCCGTCGAGCGCGGACAGGACGAGGACACGAGCCACGTCGAGACGGCGGCGACCGACCCCGCCTTCATCCTCCCGACCTCGGGGACGACGGGCAAGCCCAAGGGGACCGTCCACCAGCACGGCGGCTACCAGGTCCACGTCTACGCGATGTCCCAGTGGATGTTCGACCTCGATCCCCCGGACACGTGGTTCGCCACCTCCGACATCGGCTGGATCGTCGGCCACTCCTACATCGTCTACGCGCCGCTGCTCGTGGGCTGTACCACCGTCGTCTACGAGGGGGTCCCGACGTACCCCGACGCCGGCGTCTGGTGGGACGTCGTCGAACGCCACGGCGTCACCGAGATCTTCACCGCGCCGACCGCCATCCGTGCGCTGTCCGGCTTCGACGACGCGTACCACGAGCGGGCCGAGCTCGCCTCGCTGGAGGCGGTCTTCTCGGCGGGCGAACCGCTCAACCCGCCCGCCTGGGAGTGGCTCCAGGAGGAGGTCCTCGACGACGAGGTGCCCGTCATCGACCACATGTGGCAGACCGAGACCGCGGGCCCGATCATCGGAAACCCCTACGGCATCGACCTCGTGCCAATCCGGCCCGGCGCTGCGGGGGTCGCGCTCCCCGGCATCCAGGTGTCGGTGACGGACTTCGACGGCGACCCGGTCGACCCCGGTACCGAGGGGGCGCTGGTCGTCGAACAGCCGTTCCCCGGGCTCACGCCGACGCTCTGGGAAGGGCACGACCGCTACCTCAAGGAGTACTGGCGGGCCATCGACGGGAAGTACTGGGTCGGGGACGCCGTCTCGATGGACGCGGACGGCTACTTCTGGTTCAGCGGCCGGGCCGACGAGGTCATCACCATCGCCGGCCACCGCGTCGGCCCGACCGACTTAGAGGACGCCCTGGTGAGCCACGACGCCGTCGTCGAGGCCGCCGTCGTCGGCAAGCCCGACCCCGAGAAGACCGAGGTGGCGGCCGCCTTCGTCGTCACCCGCGAGACAGTGGCGCCAGACGACGACCTCCGCGAGGAACTCGTCGGGAACGTCCGCGAGCAGGTCGGCGCGTTCGCCGTCGTCGGCGAGTTGAAGTTCGTCGACCAGCTGCCGAAGACCCGCTCGGGCAAGATCATGCGCCGGACCATCCGGGACATCATGCTCGACGCGGACCTGGGCGACCTCTCGACCATCGAGGACCCCGACGCCGTCGACACCGTCGAGGAAGCGACCGACGACATCGAGGTGGAGGCACCCGACGAGTAGGGCGACCAGTTCCGTTCCCCGGCGAACCCTTTTATCTCGAGAGGAGCCACTAGCAGTCAGTGGCGACCACGGACGACGGCTACCTCCGGTTTTTCCCGTACGAGGAGCCCTACGACCACCAGCGCGAGGCGATGGGCACCATCTACGAGGCGCTGGGCGACGGGCGGGACGTCCTCTTCGAGGGAGCCTGTGGCACCGGCAAGACGCTGGCGTCGCTGGTTCCAGCGCTGGAACACGCCCGCGAGACGGACAAGACCGTCGTCATCACGACCAACGTCCACCAGCAGATGCGCCAGTTCGTCGCGGACGCCCGCGCCATCACGGACCAGGAGCGCCTGCGCGCGGTGGTCTTCCGCGGCAAGGGGTCGATGTGCCACATCGACGTCGACTACCAGGAGTGCCAGGCCCTGCGGGACACGACCCGCGACCTGGTCGACGTCGAGGGGGACATCGCCGACCTCGAACGGCGCGAGGGGGAACTCTTAGACGAGGGACAGTCGGGCAACGCCCAGGCCATGGAGGCCCGCAGCGCCGTCGTCGACGAACTTCGGAACCTGCAGGACGAGCGCGACGAGATTCGCGAGGAGCGCTCCGTCTGTGATTACTACTACCAGAACCTCACCGTCGACACCGAGGCGTTCTACGCCTGGCTCTACGACGACGTGCGCACGCCAGACGACGTCTACGGGTACGCCCACGACCAGGGCTTGTGCGGCTACGAGTTGCTGAAAGAGGGGATGGACGGCGTCGATCTGGTCGTCTGTAACTACCACCACCTGCTGGACCCGACCATCCGCGAGCAGTTCTTCCGGTGGCTCGGCCGCGACCCCGAGGACGTGGTCGCCGTCTTCGACGAGGCCCACAACGTCGAGTCCGCCGCGCGGGACCACGCCCGGCGCACGCTGACCGAGACCACGCTCGACCAGGCGCTCGACGAACTCGAGGGGGTCGAGGACGCCCGCGTCGAGGCGGCACGGAACGTCATCGAGACGTTCCGGGAGGCGCTGGTCGAGACCTACGAGGACAGTTTCGGGCTCGGCGACAGGGAATCGGTCGAGGAGCACTGGGAGGACGTCACCGTCGCCAACCCGGACCGCAGGGACGACCTGACGCTTTCCTTCCTCCAGGGGTACTCCGGCCCGGGCTTCCACGCGGAGCTCGACGACGCCGTCGACCTGGGCCGCGAACTCGACGAACGGTACCTCGAACAGTTCAAGGACGGCGAACTGGACACCCGCAAGGAGTGTCAGACCCTGCAGGCGGCGGGGTTCCTCGCCGACTGGCTGGCCGAGTCCGACGAGGCGGGCCAGTATCCCGTCGTGAGCGTCCGACGCGACGAGTCGACCGACGAGGTGTACGGCCGGGCGGAACTCTACACGTGCATCCCCGAGCAGGTCACCCGGTCGCTGTTCGACGACCTGCACGCAGCGGTCCTGATGAGCGCCACCCTGCGTCCCTTCGAGGTCACCGAGAACGTCGTCGGCCTCTCGGACCCGGTGACGATGGCCTACGGCGCGCAGTTCCCCGCGGAGCGCCGGCGGACCTACGCCGTCGACGGGCCAGCGCTGTTCGCGAGCAAGCGCGACGACCCCGAGACCCAGCGGACCATCGCCCGCACGCTCGAAGACGTCGTCCGCTTCACGCCGGGCAACACGCTCGCCTTCTTCCCCTCCTACAGCGAGGCCGAGCGGTATCATGACATGGTCGCCGTCAGCGGGACCCGCTACCTGGACGAACCCGGGAAGCAGGCCCGCGACCTCCGGGAGGCGTTCGTCGACGACGACGGCGGCGTCCTCTTTACCTCGCTGTGGGGGACGCTGGCCGAGGGGGTCAGTTACGACGGCGACGACGCCCGGACCGTCGTTGTGGTCGGCGTCCCGTACCCGCACCTCGACGACCGGATGGACGCCGTCCAGGACGCCTACGAGACGGCCTTCGGCGACGGCGAGGACGAGGCTGGGTGGCGCTACGCCGTCGAGATTCCCACGGTCCGGAAGACCCGTCAGGCGCTCGGACGGGTGGTCCGTTCGCCCGAGGACTTCGGAGCCCGCATCCTGCTGGACAAGCGCTACACCGAGGCCGCCGAGATGGAGATGCACGACTACGCCGTCCGGGGGGCCTTCCCGCCCGAAGAGCGCAGTGAGATGGTCGACATCGACCCCCAGAAACTGAAGTTCGCGATGCTGAACTTCTACCAGGACGTGGACGCGTACGACGGGGCACCGCCGAAGCCGTAGCTGGGCCACTGAGGCCGGAGCGGACGGAGCGAACGCGCCGAGACACCGGTCGAAACCGGATACTTTGAAACCCCGGCCACGGTACCATCCGGTAATGCTAGTCGCGTTCGACTTCGACGGGACGCTCTCGGACTCGGAGATGACGGTCCTGCTGGGCCAGCAAAACGGCACCGCCAAGGACATGGCCGATATCACCGAACGGGCGATGAACGACGAGATCGAGTACGCGGAGAGCCTGCGCCAGCGCTGTGCGCTGCTCTCCGATCTGCCCGACGAGCAGGCACAGGCGGCGTTCGACGCCGTTGAACTGCGTCCCGGCGCGGCCGACGTCATCCGGGCGCTGCGCGAGGCGGGCGTCTTCGTCGCCATCCTCACCGGCGGGTTCGAGCGCGGCGTCGAGGCGGCCCTCGCAGCGGAGGGCGTCGACGTCGACGCCATCGTCGCCAACCGCCTGGCCGTCGCGGACGGGAAGCTCACGGGCGAGGTCGAGGGGCCGCTCATCGAGGGGACGAAAGACGATGCGCTCGCGGTCGCGACGGCCGTCGTCGGCGAGGACCGCGAGGACACGATCGCCGTCGGTGACGGTGCGAACGACCTGCCGATGCTCGAGGTCGCCGGCCTCGCCGTCGGGTTCGACCCGAAACCGGCCGTCGAACCGGCCTGTGACGTAACCGTCGAGACGATGGCGGAACTGCTGGACCTGCTGGAAGCCGAAGGGGTCCTGTAACCGGTCGACGACGGCAGACTGCTTCTCGACGTCGGGACCTACTCGACGTGGCCACAGCCACACGCGGGACAGTTCGAGAGCTCGCGCTCGAACGAATGGTTACAGAACCGACAGACGTAGGTCGACCGGGAGTGGCCGACGACGGTCTTGAGGGCACTGAGTACGGGCATGGGTTTCGAATGTCGGTGTTTTTGGCTCGGTTCATCCAGTATGAGCAACTATATCCACTTATTTCTTCTGTTCGTTTCAGTATTACCGTTCGAATACACCATAGTTAGTTAAATGTCGCTCAGTAGTGGACGATACTGCTAGATGAACGTCGGGTCGAGCGACGGACAGCGGGTGCTGAGGTGGGTCGGGAAAAGAGAGTCGATCGGCAGCGAGAGAGGGTTAGACGCCGTGTCGGGTCAGTTCGTCGCCTGGTCGATGGCCTGATCGAGGTCCGCCTTGATGTCCTCGACGGCCTCGGTCCCCACCGAGAGGCGCACCAGGTCGTCGGTGACGCCGGCAGCGGCCTTCTCCTCGTCGGTGAGCTGCTGGTGGGTCGTCGACGCCGGGTGGATGATGAGCGTCTTCGCGTCGCCGACGTTCGCCAGCAGCGAGGCGATCTCGGTCGACTCGACCGTCGTCCGGGCGGCCTCGTAGCCCGCCTCGAGCCCGAAGGTTATCATGCCGCCGTAGCCGCCGTCGAGGTACGTCGAGGCCGCGTCGTGGGTCTCGTGGTCCTCGAGGCCGGGGTAGGTGACCCACGACACCTCGGGGTGGTCCTGGAGGTGTTCAGCGACGGCCATCGCGTTCGCGCAGTGGCGGTCCATCCGCGAGGGCAGCGTCTCCAGACCCTGCATCGTCTGCCAGGCGTCGAAGGGCGACTGCTGACAGCCCAGGTCGCGCAGGCCGCGGGCGATGGCGGCGTAGGTGAACGCGGCGTCGCCGAACCGTTCCTGGAAGTTCACGCCGTGATAGGCCGGGTTGTCGCCGCCGATCTCGGGGTACTTCTCGGCGTACTCGTCCCAGGGGAACGACCCGCCGTCGACCAGCACGCCGCCGACGGTGGTGCCGTGGCCGTGGATCCACTTGGTCGTGGAGTTCCAGACGAGGTCCGCGCCGTGTTCGATGGGATTGCACAGGTACGGCGTCGCGAAGGTGTTGTCGACGAAGAAGGGGACGCCGTGGTCGTGGGCGATGGCTGCCAGTCGCTCGAAGTCCGGCGTCACCAGCGCCGGGTTGCCGATGGTCTCACAGTGGACGTAGGCCGTGTCTTCGTCGATGGCCGCTTCGTAGGCCTCGTAGTCCAGCGTGTCGACGAACCGGGTCTCGACGCCGTTGCGCGGCGCGGTGTGGGTGTAGTAGGTGTAGGTGCCGCCGTAGAGCGACGAGGCCGTGACGACGTTGTCGCCGACGTCGGCAAGCAGGAAGGTCGCGAGGTTCAGCGACGCCATCCCCGACGCCGTCGCGACGGCCCCCACCCCGCCTTCGAGTGCAGCGAGCCGTTCCTGCAGCATCGCGACGGTGGGATTCATCAGGCGCGAGTAGATGTGCCCCGGCTTCTCCAGGGCGAACTGTGCGGCGGCGTCGTCGGCGTCCTCGAAGACGTACGAGGTGGTCTGGTGGATCGGCGGGGCCCGCGAGCGGGCGTCGGTGCCCGGCTCTTCCTGCCCGACGTGCAGCGCGTCTGTCTCGAATCCGTGGTCGTCGCTCATGATGTGATACGCATCTTCACCTCCCGGAGAATAAAGATTCCCCACACCGGAGAACCCCGCCAGTGCCCCGAGACAACGGCAAATACGGACGGTAGTTTGGGTCCCGGGACAAGTCGAGCATACGCGACCGGAGGGAGTCGTTTCACCGTGACGAGCGAAGCGGGTCACGGCCTTTTTCGCCCACGTTTTTCGAGGAGTGGTCGCCTGCGCCGACCCGACGACGAAAAAGGTGGGGTTACGTGAACTTCCGGACCGTCATATCCAGCGTGTCCAGATCCAGAATCGGGGCGTATCCGGCGTCGGGATCGATGTTGACGGACTTCTGGAAGTCGGTCTGGGCCTGCCAACACCCCGAGTTGAGTGCGAGCACGTTGTGGTACTCGCCCCAGCCCAGTTTGTGGACGTGGCCGGTGTGGAAGACGTCGGGGACGTCCTCGATGACCAGATAGTCCTGTTTCTCGGGGGCCAGGCGGGTGTGGCCGCCGTACTGCGGGGCGACGTGGCGTTTCTTCAGGAGGTGGTACATCGCCCTGTACGGTTCCTCGTAACTGGCCTCCTCGTCGGGGAGTTCGGCGATGACCTCGTCGAGTGAGACGCCGTGGTACATGAGCACCGAGACGCCCTCGACGGTGACGACGGAGGGGTTCGAGTGGACCGTCGCGTCGTGGGCGGTCATGATGTCCCGGAGTTCCTCGTCGAAGCCCGGCTGGGGTTCGGCCAGGCGCACGGCGTCGTGGTTCCCCGGGATCATCCGGATCTCCATGTCGCCGGGCACCTCCTTGAGGTACTCCGAGAACCGCTCGTACTGCTCGTAGATGTCGATGATGTCCAGCTCCTCGTCCTGGTCGGGATAGATACCGACGCCCTCGACCATGTCGCCGGCGATGAGGAGGTACTCGACGCGCTCGGCCTCGGGGGTGTGGAGCCAGTCGGTGAAACGGTGCCAGGCATCGGCCATGAACTCCTGGCTGCCGACGTGGATGTCCGAGATCAGCGCGGCCTGGACCGGCCGGTCGGCCGTCGACGGTTTGTGGGTCCGGGGGACGTCGGGGAAGTACAGCGAGTCGACGAAGAGGATGCCGCCGTCGTCGGCCAAGGTCCCCTCGACGGCGACGACCTCGTCGAACAGCAGGTGCTGGACCAGGTCGGCGATGGGCCGGTCTTTCATCACGAGACAGGGGAAGGTCCCGGTGGTGTCCTCGAGTTCGACCAGCCAGTGACCGCTGGCGGTCGAGCGGATGTCCGAGACCATCCCGATAAGCGCCGCCTCGCTGCCCCCGCCCATCGCCTCGATGGCATCTGTCGGCCGGTGGTTGACCCGCCCGCGGAGCTTGCTCGCGAGCTTCTCGTAGCGGTCCCGGAAGACGGCGACGAAATCGGCGTACTCGCCGGTCCCCGTCGAGTCGCCGGTCATGTCGTTGGCGACCTCGACGGCACGAAGCGAGAGGTCGACGTCCCGAGACCCCCCTGTTTCGTGTGGAACGGCCCCACCGTCGTCGGGCGGGTTCGGCGCCGCCGTTCCAGTCGAAACAGGGGGGTATCGTTCGGTTTCGGAGTCGGCCCCAGTTCCGCCGGGTTCCGACTGGCCACGGTGGGATTCGCGGCGTTCTGCGTGGCTCTCGAGGACGGCGTCGACGTGATCGGTCGTCAGTTTCAGCGCGTCCGCGGGCATCGTTTCCAGTGCACGGTCGAGCGCGGCCGCGGGGTCCGGCGCGTCCGCGAGGCGCGTCACCGCTTCCCGCTCGGCGTTGTAGCCGCGGCTGGCGAGTTCCCTGACGATTCGTGCCGGCGTCTCCAGGGGCACACTCCCTACTCAGTGTGGGCGGGCAAAAGGATAGCGGACCCAACATTGATAGCCCGCTCCCGACTATCCGGACCAGTGATGGACGGCGACGGCGGACCTGCCGGGCGAGACGACCGGTCGGGGGGAGCGGCCGGCCACCTCGCCACCGAGCTCGCGAGCGCCGTCGTCGCCGTCTGCCTGGTCGGCCTGTTCCTCTTTGCGGTCAGCGGCGTCTGGCCCCCGCTGGTGGCCATCGAGAGCGCCAGCATGACCCCGAACATCGAGACGGGCGACATGGTGTTCGTCATGGACGAGGAGCGCTTCCCCGGGCCGGACGCACGCCACGGCGTCGTGACGGCGGCGGCCGGCGAACAGGACGGGTACGTCGCGTTCGGTCGCCCGGGCGACGTCATCGTGTTCATGCCCGACGGCGACGCGTCGGCGACGCCCATCATCCACCGTGCGATGCTGTGGGTCGACCGGGGCGAGAACTGGTACGACCGCGCCGACCCCGACGCCGTCGGGACGGCGACCGACTGCGCGGAGCTGCGGAACTGTCCGGCCCCCCACGCCGGGTTCGTCACGAAGGGGGACTTCAACGCCGAGTACGATCAGGCCGGCACCACGAGCACCGTTGTCCGCCCGTCGTGGGTCATCGGGACCGGCGAGGTCCGCCTCCCCGACCTGGGCTGGGTCCGCCTGCGCTCGCAGGCAGTGGCCGGGGCCGGGACGCAAACGAGCGACCCCGAGACCGTACCGACGCCGATCAGACCCGCCAACGGCACAACGGCGGTCCGGACAGCGGAAAGTTGATACCGCGCCTCTGACAAACCGCGATAGGAATGTCCGGGGACGAGCGCCGCTCGGCCGTCGGTGAGGAGGCGTCGACGGACGAGGCCGACCGCCGCGGCGCGATGGTGTACGTGACAGACGTCATCAGCAGCGCCAGCGCCGTCCTCCTGGTTGGGCTGTTACTGTTCTCGGTCAGCGGCGTCTGGCCCCCGCTGGTGGCCATCGAGAGCCCGAGCATGGAACCCCACATCGACACGGGCGACCTGGTGTTCGTCATGGACGAAGAGCGCTTCCCCGGGCCGGACGCACGCCACGGCGTGACGACGGCGGCCGACACCAGCACCTACGTCCGGTTCCAGGGGACCGGCGACGTCATCGTCTACGCCCCCGACGGGAACCGGCGGGCGACGCCCATCATCCACCGCGCGATGCTGTGGGTCGACCGGGGCGAGAACTGGTACGACCGCGCCGACCCCAGCGACATCGGGGACGCAAAGAGCTGTGCGGAACTATCGAACTGTCCGGCCCCCCACGCCGGGTTCATCACGAAAGGTGACAACAACGCCCGCTACGACCAGGTCGGGTCGGCCGTCATCAGCGCCCCGGTGAAACCCGAGTGGGTCGTGGGCACCGCGGAACTGCGGGTGCCGGTGCTTGGCCAGATCCGCCTCCGCTGGAATCAGGCGGCCGCCCGCCCGCCGAACGCCGGGTCAATGAATGCGACGACGGCCGGCCCCGGCGCGGCGACGGGGTTCGAAGCGGGAGCCTGATACTGCCGGCTGTAACGTGTAGAAAATACTCGGCACCCCGGGGTGCCGAGAATTGGTACGAACGTACAGCCGGCAGTATGAGAAACGGCGTCAGTTGTCGAAGCGTGCCTGGACGAACGGCTGGACGTCCTCGATGTCGCCCAGCCGGGAGTCAGAGAGCAACACGGCCTCCGTCTCGTCTGTCGGGACCGACAGCGAGATCTCCTTGGTCCGGCCGTAGCGCCCCTTCGAGACGACGACGGCGTTGACGATGCCGAGCATGTCCAGTTCAGAGATGAGGTCCGTGACGCGGCGCTGAGTCAGCACGTCGGCGTCGATCTCCTCACAGAGGTTCTTGTAGATGTTGAACACCTCGCCGGTGTTGATGTTGCGCACGCCGTTTTTCTCCAGGAGGATGATGGCAAAGAGGACGATCTTCGACTGGGTGGGGAGCGTGCGGACGACCTCCACCACGCGGTCGAGTTCGATCTTCTCCTGGGCCTGTCGGACGTGATCCTCCTCGACGTGGTCGGTCTGGTCGCGCTCGGCGAGTTCCCCCGCCGTCCGCAGGAGGTCCAGCGCCCGGCGGGCGTCGCCGTGTTCCTGGGCCGCGAAGGCCGCACACAGGGGAATGACGTCGTCCGAGAGTGCGTCGCCCTTGAACGCGACGTCGGCCCGGGCCTGGAGGATGTCGCGCAGCTGGTTGGCGTCGTAGGGCGGGAAGACGATCTCCTCCTCGCCGAGGCTGGACTTGACGCGGGGGTCCAAGAAGTCGGTGAACTTCAGGTCGTTCGAGATGCCCATGATGGAGACCCGCGAGTTCTCCAGCTCGGAGTTCATTCGCGAGAGGTTGTAGAGCGTGTCGTCGCCGGACTTCTCGACGAGCTTGTCGATCTCGTCGAGCATGATGACGACAACGCGCTCGTGGTAGTCGACGGCGTCGAAAAAGGAAGAGTAGACGCGGTCGGTGGGCCACCCGGTCATTGGCACCTCCTCGAACTCGTCGCGGTCCGCTTCGAGGGCGTCGATCTCCGCCTCGAGTGCGTCGAGTGACGCAAACGAGGTCTCGGCCAGCACCGAGGAGTCGTCTCGCACGCGCGAGCGCAGGTCGGAGAGGTCCGCGAGCCGGTCCTCGATGACCCCGAGGTTCTTGTTGATGAACTTGTTCGCTAGCTGGGCGAGCACCCGGTACTGGGTGTCGGTCACCTCGCAGTTGATGTACTCGACCTCGCAGGGGACCTCGTACTTCTGGGAGGTGGTCTCGAGTTCCTCGCTGACGAACTTCGCACTGGCGGTCTTGCCGGTCCCGGTCTTCCCGTAGATGAGGATGTTCGACGGGGTGTCGCCCCGCAGGGCCGTCACGAGGATGGTCGCCATGTTGTTGATCTGCTCCTCGCGGTGGGGCAGTTTGTGCGGGGTGTACGACGGCCTGAGCACCTCCTTGTTCTCGAAGATTGGTTCACCCTCGAGGAGGTCGTCGAACAGGCCGCGGGAGGCCTCGTCCGAGGCGTCCTCGTCGCCAGTGTCGAGATTGTCGAGCACGATGTCGTCGAGGTCCGGCGTGCCAGACCGGTCGGCGCCAGAACGGTCGAGGAGGTTCGACGAGTCGTCGAGCGGGCCACTCTCGCCGGACGTCGGGCCGTCGTCGGTGTCGTGGTCGTTGGATTCGTCGGTCATGCTCTGTACTCAAACCCCTTCGTTTCGGGTGGAAACCGTCGGACGCACCGAGTGAGACGTCTCGATACGACCGGATTCGCCGTGGATATCGACTTCGCCACTCGTCGGTCCGTCCAGATGAACCACGTGAACCCGTGGGTGATTCGATATTAAATATTTCGGTCCGGCGGGTCTCGAGTGTCACCGGTATCAAGATCCAGACATCCCACGACGGGGTGTAGCGACGGCTCAGCGTCGGGATTCGTCACTGTACCTGCTGGACTCCTCGGTCGGCGGGAAGCGGGGAGGACGCTCGAGAGGAAGCAGGCGTGGGGAACGGGACCCATCGCGGGGGCATCTCGGGCGTCGTCGACGGGAAGGCGAGGGGAGTCCGGCGTCGGGCGGCCGTCGAACACCGACTCCGACCCACCCGAGGGGCGACCTCGTGGGCGCCCGAGATGAGCGGGCCGTGACAGGACCGGGGGGGTGCCGTGGAGGGACGATTCCGGGTGGACCCCCCACCCCTTCATTTCGGGTGGAACGGTGAATCGGGACGGGGTGGGGGGGAGCGGTTACGGTGATTGCGCTCTAGACTAGGAAAGATTTATATCGTATACTATAAAACCAAACCCGCACTGGAAAGTAAAAACATATAGAGGGATATAGATGGGCTAGAACTAGGGTCTAGAGGTTTCTCCGTGGCGGCCTCCACCGTTTCCACTGCGCACTGCCCCGTCCCGTCCGTTCGATCCGGTCCGTTTCCGGTCGAATCGCCGGTCCCGACCACGGGGGTGGTTCCCGTTCCAGTCGAAACGAAGGGGTGGGGGGCGTTCCCCCCCACGCCGTTTCGGGTCTATCTCCCTCGTGGTCCGGTGGGCAGCCGCACCCGTCCGGGCTGTTCCGTCGTCTCCCTGCTTTCACACCAGTCTCTCGTCGCCTCCCCGTCGGACGGTCCATCACGGGCCCGCCGTCGTCGAGGCCCGTCACCAGGCTCGTTCGCTGCTCGTCGGCGATGTACCGTCCGGGTTCGGCTCACTCGATCCCGGTCCGTGACCATCCTGTCACGTAATTTTAATTTGTCTGACGTAGGCTTAAGTGAATTCGGCCGGCTTCTACGTGCAGACGCCGCCATACCGGCTATGCCGCGCGGCGGGAGGATAGGATGGGAATACTCACAAACCTCAAAGATAGCATTTCACGGGCAGCATCGACGCTGTTCTCCGAGGAAGACCCCAAGCGAATCGGCATCTACGGGCCGCCGAACGCGGGGAAGACGACGCTCGCGAACCGAATCGCTCGCGACTGGACCGGTGACGCGGTCGGTCCCGAGAGTCACGTCCCCCACGAGACGCGTCGCGCACGTCGCAAGGAGAACGTCGAGATCGAGCGAGACGGGAAGAAAGTCACCATCGACATCGTCGACACGCCCGGCGTGACGACGAAGGTCGACTACACCGAGTTCCTCGAACACGACATGGAGAAAGAGGACGCCGTCCGTCGCTCCCGCGAGGCCACCGAGGGCGTCGCCGAGGCGATGCACTGGCTCCGCGAAGACGTCGACGGCGTCATCTACGTCCTGGACTCGGCGACCGACCCGTTCACCCAGGTCAACACGATGCTCATCGGCATCATCGAGAGCCAGGACCTCCCGGTGCTCATCCTGGCGAACAAGATCGACCTGGAGGACTCGTCGGTCCAGCGCATCGCCAACGCCTACCCACAGCACGAGACCATCCCGCTGTCGGCGCTCGAGGGCGACAACATGGACGAGGTCTACGACAAGATCGCGGAGTACTTCGGGTGAGATAGTATGGCAGAAGTCAAAGACCCAAGCGACGGCGTCCAGATCGACCTCATCAGCGGCGAACGCATGGACGGGCTCACGTCCATGGAGAAGATCCGGACCATCTTGGACGGCGTCCGCGACGGCAACATCGTCATCTTAGAGGAGGGACTCTCCCCGGACGAGGAGTCCCGGCTCATCGAGGTGACGATGACCGAGATCAGCCCCGACGAGTTCAACGGCATCGAGATCGAGACCTACCCGAAATCCGAGACGAAAGACGCGAGCATCTTAGACCGCATCATGGGCAAGGAGTCGGCAAAGAAACTCACGGTCATCGGCCCCGCCAACCAGATCGAGACGCTCCACAAGGACGAAACCCTCATCAGCGCGCTCGTCTCCAGGAAATAATGCCACACCAGTGTACGAACTGCGCGCGCGTGTTCGAGGACGGCTCGAAGGAGATGCTCTCGGGCTGTCCGGACTGTGGCGGGAACAAGTTCCAGTTCCAGCCCAGCGGCGCCGACGACCCATCGCCGCCGGACACCGACGCAGAACCTCCCGAACCGCCGGGTCCGGACAGCTCGGTCGCCCGCACGGTCGGGAAGACGGCCGCGACCGTCCGGGACTTCGTCGGCGGGTCCGATCCGGAGGGCGCGGCCGGACCCGCCCCGGCAGATTCGGGCGTGGGCGCCGACGCCGCGATGCCCGACGACGGCGCCGCGGCGGCCGCCGAACCCGGCGAGGACGCCGCGCAGGCGAGTGCGCGCGGCGACGTCGTCTCGCCGGACGAACTCCCCTCGGATACGTCCGCCGAGTCCGACGAGGAACACCGGTTTCGCCCCGTCGGCGCGGACCCGGACCCGCCCGAGGACCCCGACGAGGACCCGGACCGACCGGACCTCCAGGAACTCCGCAAGGAGCTCAACGACCAGTTCGAGTCCATCAAGGTGCTCGAACCCGGGCAGTACGAGCTCAACCTCATGGAGCTGTACGACCGCGAGGAGTACATCGTCGCCCTCCAGGAGGACGGCCGCTACTCCATCCAGGTCCCCGAGACGTACCGGGAGTGACCCGACGCTCCCGGTCGGCCGTTCAACCCAAAACCCACCCCCTACGGGGTGTTCTCCCGGTTACGCTATCGTGTCGTACTGCTCTGCGAGCTTGTCGGCCGCCTCGGCCATCAGCTCTTCCTCGTAGTCCTCGAGGTCCCACTCGACGATCTCCTCGACGCCCTCGCTGCCCAGTTTGACCGGCACGCCGAAGGCGGTGTCCTCGTGGCCGAACTCGCCCTGGAGCGTGACCGACGCCGGCAGGACCTCGCCGGTGTCGCGGACGATGGCCTCGACCATGTGGGCGACGCCGCGGGCCGGGCCCCACTCGGTGGCCCCCTTGCGCTCGATGACGTCCATCGCGGACTCCTGCAGATCGGCGAGGATCTCCTCGCGCTCGTCGGCCGAAAAGTCGGGGTCGCTCCCGTCGACGCGGACCTTCGAGAAGACCGGGACCTGTGCGTCGCCGTGTTCGCCCAGGATGGTCGCCTCGACGTTCTGGACGGGGGCGTCGAAGCGCTCGGCGAGGACGTAGCGGAACCGCGCCGAGTCGAGTCGCCCGCCGAAGCCGATGACGTGCTCCCGCGGTCGGTCACCGGCCTCGTAGAGGTGCCGGTTGAGCAGGTCGACGGGGTTCGACGTCGTCAGCGAGACGTAGTCGTCGTTGTGCTCGTCGAGCGAGGACTGGATGTCCTCCATGATCGGCGCGTTGTCGCCCGCCAGATCGATGCGGGTCTGGCCGGGCTGACGGGGGATGCCGGCCGTGATGACGACGACGTCCGAGCCGGCGGTGTCCTCGTAGCCGCCCTGGCGGACCGTCGTGTTCGAGTCGTAGGCGATGCCGTGGTTGGTGTCGGCCGCCTGGCCGACGGTGTCTTCTTCCTTGTCCGGAATGTCCACCAGCACGACCTCGTCGGCGATGTCCCGAATCGCGATGTTGTAGCCCGCAGCGGCACCGACGGTGCCCGCCGCTCCGACTACGCTTACCTTTGTCATAGCATTCGAATGCCGACGCGCACACACGTTAAACGTGTCGAACCCCTGCCGAACGGGTGCGGACTCCCGGTATCTCGGCGTCTGCCGTCCCGCCCGGCGCGTCCTGGGAACGTCTCCGGACGCCGCGGTGGCTACCGGGAGTCGTAAACGGTTTTCAGTCCCGCCACGTTCGAACGCGTATGAGCGACTTCGACAAGGAAGCCGAACGCGAGAAACTCCGCGAGAAGTTCGAGGCCGAGGAGGAGCGACGCCAGGCCACCGAGGAGATGAGCGAACTGCTCTTGAAGGGCGCGACGATGACCAACGCCCACTGCAGCGACTGTGGCGACCCCGTCTTTCGCTACGACGGTCAGGAGTTCTGTCCGACCTGCCAGAAACCGATCACACGCGAACCGGCCGAGGAGGACGCCGAGGGCGGCGACGGGGACGACCACATCGAGGTCGCCAACCCCGGCGACGAGGCTCGCGTCCAGTTTGGCAACCAGGCGGAGTCGGACGATCAGACCGACGACCAGCCCGCCGGGCGTGCCGACGACCCACGACAGGACGCCGAGCGTGCCGACGACCCGCGCGGGGCCGACGAGGCGCAGGCGCAGCCCGGGGCTGCCGCCGGTCCACGTGAAACGGTGGCCGACGCCGATGACCCGAGTCCCGAAGATCGGCCGGCTGACGTGCCGAGGAACGGTACAGAACCCGAACCCGCGGCCGACGAGTCCCGGTCGATCCCCTCTGCCGACCCCTCCGTTTCATCTAGAACCATTGACGAGAATGCGGACGTCGGGGGGGACGTCGCCGCGGCCGAACGGCTCCTCGCACAGACGCTCCGGGAGTTCTCGCAGCGAGCGGCTCAGACGGACAACCCACGACGCGCTCGCGAACACCTCGAGGCAGCGCGCGAGGCCGCCGAGGCGCTGGACGCACTGACGTACTGACGCGTTCCCGACGTCCGTCACTCGCCGTACGTGCCGCCGACCACCTCGCGCACGCGGTCGGCGGTCACCTCCCCGACGCCCGCGACCTCCATGAGGTCCTCCTTCGTGGCGGTCATCACCGCCTCGACGCTCCCGAAGTGTTCAAGCAGGCTCCGGGCCGTGACCGGGCCGACCTCGCCGATGGAGGCGACGACGTACTCCTGTTGCTCGGGCAGGGTCTTCGATTGCTTCTCGCCGTGGACACTCACCTCGCGCTCGGAGACGTCCTGTTCGCGCTCGGCGACGACCGCGAGCAGGTCGGCAGTCTCCGCTTCGTCGCTCGTCCGGAGGACCGACGCGCCGAAGTCGACGGCCAGCGAGGCAAGCGCCCCCTGGATGGCCCGGTGGTGGACGTTCCGGGCTCCGTAGAGGTCCTCGCCCTCGATGACGACGACCGGGCGGGCGTAGTGACGCGCGGCGTCGCCCACCTGCTCGAACATCGAGCGGTCGCCGCCGGTCAGCGTATCCAGGAAGTCCGCGACGGTCTTTCGCTCGACGACCACGCGGTCCGAGAGCACGTAGTCCCCGACGGCCAGGGTCTCTAGGCGCGTCTCGATGCCCTCGCGCGTCGAGAGGTCGCGGGCGATGGTCGAGTCGAGTTCGCGCTGGTCGGCCACGATCTCGACGGCCCCGGCGTCGCTCTCGGGCTTCGCGACGGGACCCTCGGGGTCGTCGGCCGCTTCGTCCCCGGCGGCGTCATCGGCTCCGTCGTCGGCCGGCGCGAACGCGTCCAGCCCCGCCTGGCCGTCCCCGGCCACCGGATCAGGGTCCCGTCCACCCCCCGTTTCGGGTGGACTCCCCGCCCCCTCGTCGCCCGATTCGTCGTCCGCGGCGCTCTCCTCGTCGTACTCGTCGAGGGCGGTCTGGTCCAGTTTTGCTTCGAGTTCGCCGGCGACGCCCTTGAGCTCCTGGAGTTCGTCTTGCATCCGCTTCTGGTCGTTCCGGGCCTTCCAGAAGTACGCCTCGTCGCGGGTGTCCTCGGCCAGGAGGACGACGACCTGACCTTCGGCCTGTCGCCCGGTCCGGCCCTTGCGCTGGATGGCCCGGATGGCGGTCGGAACGGGTTCATAGAAGAGCACGAGGTCGACCTCGGGGACGTCCAGCCCCTCCTCGGCGACGGAGGTCGAGACCAGCACCTCGAACTCGCCGGCCCGGAAGCGGTCCAGCGTGTCCTGTTGCTGGGTCTGGGTCATCCCCTCGCTGCCGTCGGTGTCGCTCTGGCCGACGAACTTCTCGACGTCGAAGTGTCCCGAGAGGAACTCCACGAGCGTCTCGGCGGTGTCCCGGGACTCGGTGAAGACGATGATGCGCTCGCCGTTCTCGATGCCCAGCGTCTCGGCGAGCAACATTCGGGTCTGGCGGAACTTCGGGTGCAGGTCGTCGTAGCTGTTCGCTTTGCGCATCGCCTCGCGAATCTTCGGCTCCGAGACGAGTCGCTGGTCGGCCTTCGACGCGCCGGAGGTGCGGGCGGCCTCCTTCAGACGCTCGAAGTACCGGATCAGCGACTCGACGCTCTGGGTCTCGACGTAGGTCACGGCGGTCCGGAGCTTGCGGATCTCGGCGAGCAGGCTCATCCCCTGGTACCCCTCGCTCTGGTCGTTGTCCATCAGCTGTCGCAACTCGGCTTGCATCCCCTGTATCTCGCGCTCGGAGATGTCCGGCGAGGTCTTGCGGGTCACGCCCAGGTCGCGCAGCTTCTCGAGTCGCTCCGCGACCACCTCGTTGATGGCGTCGCGTATCTCGAGGACGACTTCGGGGAGCTCGACGCGCTTCCACTCGACGCTCGTGTCGTGGGTGTACTCGGCGACGTCGGCGTCGTCTTCGGTCATCACCGCCACCTCCGAGAGCCCGAGGTTCTCACACACCTCCAGAATCGCTTCCTCGTCGTCGCCGGGCGAGGCGCTCATCCCGGTCACCAGCGGGTTCTCGGCGTCGGCGTGGTAGCGCTCGGCGATGTAGTTGTAGGCGTAGTCGCCGGTCGCACGGTGACACTCGTCGAAGGTGCAATGCGTGACCGGGGCGAGCGAGATGCGGTTGCCCACGAGGTCGTTCTCGACGACCTGCGGGGTCGCGATGACGACGCGGGCGTCCGCCCACAGTTCGGCGCGGTCGTCCGGGCGGACCTCGCCGGTGAAGACGACGACGTCGTCGGCGTCGACCTCGAGGGCCTCGCGGTAGAACTCGGCGTGTTGCTGGACCAGCGGCTTCGTCGGGGCAAGCAGGAGCGCCTTCCCGCCGACGGTCGACAGCCGCTCGGCGGTCACCAGCAGCGAGACGGTGGTCTTGCCGAGTCCGGTCGGGAGACAGACGAGCGCGTGGTCCCGGCTCGCCGTCGCGGCCAGTTCGACCTGGTATCGCCGGTTCTCGAGGAACCCCGGCGTCACCAGCGGGCGGTCGAGGTGTTCGCCACCGGACTCGGCGTCGGTGGTCGCCATTGGCGAACCGTTGGCCCCGGCGGCGGTTAAGGGTTCAGGTAGCGCGGTGAAAGTGGAACGTCCCCGCCGCGGACTCAGACCGGCACGACGACCACGCCGGCCCACATCGCGGCCGCACCCAGCACCGGAATCGAGAAGTTGTCGTCGACGACGTAGCCGGCGATTCTGGGCTTGACGCCGTCGGCGAAGGTCGCGGCGGCCCCACCCATGACTGCCGCGACCGGGCGCACGAACGGCGCGGCCAGCAGGGTGCAGACGCCGAACATCACAAACAGTACCCAGGCCTGCTTGACGTTGCTCGCGTCCGCGGAGCCCAGCAGGCCGCTGATTGGATCGCCCACGGTGAGCATCAGCATCGCGGGGACCGCGATGGCGGTGGTCATCCCGGCGGGGCCGACCGCCCAGGCGACGGCCGCCATCCCGACCATGTACAGCGCGTAGCCCGCGGGGTTGTCCTGTTCGTACTCGCGGGTCAGGCGGTCGTAGATGGCCCAGTCGAGGCCGACCGAGAGACGGAGGAACTCGAGGCCGACGGCGACCGCCACGGCCAGCGCCATGAAGGCCTTCACGACGGTCCAGGTGACGAGGCCGGGGGCCACCAGATGCGCGAGCGGGACCGCCGACCCCGAGGCGTGGACCAGTCGCCGGGCGACCTCGTCGGCCATCTTACAGGTCGTCGAACGTCGTCTCGCCGGTGGTCAGCTGGTCGAGCGTCTCGGCCAACCCGTCGATGGAGACGCGCTTCTGCTCGGTCGAGTCCCGCTCCCGGAGCGTGACAGTGTCCTCCTCGAGGGACTCGTAGTCGACGGTCACGCAGTAGGGGGTGCCGACCTCGTCCTGGCGGCGGTAGCGACGACCGATCGCGCCGCTGTCGTCGTAGGTGACCGCGTGGCCCGCCGCCCGCAGCGCTCCGGCGATCTCCCGGGCGTCGTCGTCCATCCCGTCCTTGTCCATCAGGGGGAAGACGCCGACGGTGGTCGGGGCCTGTTCGGGCGGGAGATCGAGGTACGTCCGCGCCTCGCCGTCGACCTCGTCGGTCGAGTACGCGTGGGCCAGCACCGTGTAGACGATCCGGCCGACGCCGAAGGAGGGTTCGACGACGTGGGGCGTGACGTGCTCGCCGCTCTCGGTCACCTCCTCGACGGCGAAGTTCGTCCGCTCGACCGGCACCGTGTAGGACTCACCGTCGGCCTCGACGGTCACCTCGTCGCCGTCGAAGGCCCCGGGGTCCCGTTCGGCCAGCGCTTCGAGTGCGTCGGCGACGTCGCCGGCCGCGCCGCCGAACTCCGGCCCCAGGTAGCTCATGTCGGGGTCGACGGTCGGTCGCTCGACCGTGACGGGGTCGTCGTACTGCTTGAAGACGGTGTAGTCCTCGCCGGAGTGTTCGGCGTGCTTGTCGAGGTCGTAACTGCCCCGGTAGGCGAAGCCGGTGATCTCGATCCAGTCGCCGTCGATCTCGGCCTCGGCGTCCCAGCAGTCCGATGCGTAGTGGGCCAGCTCGCCGGGGAGGTGCTGGCGGAACCGGAACCGGTCCATGTCGACGCCGACGCGCTCGTACCAGTCTTTCGCGACGCCCAGGTAGTAGGCCACCCAGTCGCTGGCGATGACGCCGTCGGCGACGGCTTCGCCGACGGTCAGCTCGACCTGGCCGCCGTCCTCGGCCTGCTGGGCCTCGCCGGAGTACAGCGGGAGGACGACGTCCTCGACCGCCGAGAGGGGCGGCTCGTCTTCTTCGGGGTCGACGAAGTGCTCGAGTTCGGCCTGCGTGAACTCACGCACTCGCACGAGGGACTTTCGCGGTGAGATCTCGTTGCGGTAGGCCTTGCCGATCTGGGCGACGCCGAAGGGCAGCTGGTTGCGGGCGTACTCGGCCAGTTGCGGGAACTCGACGAAGATGCCCTGGGCGGTCTCGGGGCGCAGGTAGCCCGGCGAGGAGGTGCCCGGGCCGATGTTGGTCTCGAACATCAGGTTGAAGTTCTCGACGGGTTCGTCGGCCAGCGACGCGCCACAGGAGGGACAGCCGATGTCGTGGTCGGCGATGATCTCCATGACCTCCTCGTTGGGCAGGGACTCGGCCTCCTCGATGTCGGTGTTGTCCTCGACGACGTGGTCGGCCCGGTGGGTCGCGCCGCACTCGCCGCACTCGACGATCATGTCGTCGAAGCCGTCCAGGTGGCCCGAGGCTTCGAAGACGGGTTCGGGCATCACGTCCGGCGCGGATATCTCCTGGTGACCCTCCTTGACGACGAAGCGGTCGCGCCAGGCCTCCTCGACGTTCGACTTCAGGGCCGCGCCCTGCGGGCCGTAGGTCCAGAAGCCGGCGGCGCCGCCGTAGGCCCCGGCGGCCGGGAAGAAAAAGCCCCGGCGCTTGGCCAGTTCGGTGAGGCGCTCGCCCTCGCTCATAGGGCCCTCAGCAGGTCGATGTCCCGGACGATGCCGACCAGGTCCGAACCGGAGACCAGCGGAATCTGCTCGATCTCGTGTTCGATCATCAGCTGGGCCGCCTCCGTCGCGGTCCGGCGCTTGTTGACGGTGACCAGGTCCTCGGTCATGAACTCGCGTACGGGTTCGACCGGGATCTCGACGTTGCGCGTCGGCATGTAGCGACCGCCGACGGCCTTGATACCCTCCCAGGCCCACTCGTCGTCCTGGCCGGCGATGGAGTCGCCGGTGTCGTCCTCGCCCTCGACGACGCGAGCCACCTCGATGATGTCCACTTCGGTCAGCATGCCTGCGGTGTCGCCGTCGTCGTCCAGGACGACGCCGTAGGGGACGCCGGCGTGGGCCAGCTCTCGCTCGGCGACCGTCAGTGGCGTCCCGGCGTAGATGCAGTTGATGTCGCGGCCCGCCAGGTCGCCGACCTCCGTCTCCCCGTCGGCGTCGCCGCTGGCGATGGCGCGGATGACGTCGGTGACGGTGACGATTCCCTCGAGCTCGCCGTCGACGACGGGCAGTCTGCGTTCGCCTTTCTCGACCATCAGACGGGCGGCCGCCTCGACGGTGGCCTCCGCGGTCGTGGTCTCGACTTCCTCGACGAGCAGTGCCAGCTGGTCTTCGTCCGGCCGGTCGATGAGGGCGTCCCGGGAGACGATGCCACGGAACTCCTCGCCGTCGTCGGTCGCTTTGATCACGGGGACGGACGAGAACGCCCGCTCCTGGAGGTACTCGAGAACGTCGTCACGGGTGCCGGGAATCTCGACGGTGACGACCTCCGAGCGAGGCGTCATGACGTCTGCAACGTTCATACTGCCAAAGGGTCCGCCCCGCACCTACTAAGTCCTTAACATCCGCCGCGTTCGACCGCCAGCGGTGCCCTCGGCGCCCTCCCCCAGGCGCCTCGCGTCGCCGGGACGGCTCCCGACCCGCGGATGATGGGCCAGTGCCCCCCGCCATCCTGTCACTCGGAGAATCGGTCACGATAACGAGCAATTACCCGGTTTCATCCCGGATTACCCTCCCAGACGCTCGAATCGAGCGTTTGCTGGAAACTAACAGTAGCGTCGTTTCACACTCGAGAATCGCAGTGACCGGACGATGTCAATTCTGAGGGCACTGACGCGCCGTGCGTCGGTTCCGCTATTCTTAAATACTATTGTTACATATTATCATGCATGGAGCCGGACACGGTTGCCCCAGTGGAAGTTGCTGCGGACGGAGAGGTCATGGCTTCCGTCGAGGAAGGCACGACCGACACCCTCATCATCGCGGACGTCTCGCAGGACGACGCCTATCTTACACTTCCACTCGTAGAGGCGGCCTCGCTCCCGGCATGGCGGTAAGCGTCTGTTTCGACCCGGTCGTCGAGACGCTATCGACGGTTCTCGCCCGGTAACGCCATCTTATCACCCCGCTCGACCAGTGGATCCTGTCGTGCCCACGTCCCGATGCCGGTCGGCAGGTCCACGGACCGCCGGTTTCCCCGACGTTCGTCTCTCGCCCGTCTGTGGTTTCGGGTCGCGTACACACGCGACGAGAAAACAAGCGTTATGGCCCCCCAGGAAGTCCGACCCGGTATGAAGGTACTCGTCACGGACCCCATCGCGGACGCCGGACTCGAACGCCTCCGCCAAGCGGGCCACGAGGTCGAGACAGCCTACGACGTCGAGGGCGAGGCACTGTTCGACGCCGTTTCCGACGCCCACGCGCTCATCGTCCGCTCCGGCACGGACGTCTCGAGAGCGCTGTTCGAGGCCGCCCCCGAACTCGTCATCGTCGGCCGGGCCGGCATCGGCGTCGACAACATCGACATCGACGCCGCCACCGGCCACGGCGTCGTCGTCGCGAACGCCCCCGAGGGCAACGTCCGCGCCGCCGCCGAACACTCCGTCGCGATGGCGTTTGCCACCGCGCGCTCTATCCCCCAGGCCCACGAGCGCCTGAAGCACGGCGAGTGGGCCAAAGGCGAGTTCCTCGGCACCGAGCTCAACAACAAGACGCTGGGCGTCGTCGGTTTCGGGCGCGTCGGCCAGGAGGTCGCCAAGCGGTTGGGTCACCTCGGGATGGACATCGTGACCTTCGATCCCTACATCAGCGAGGAACGCGCCAGCCAGTTCGGCGCCGACCTTGTCGACGAACTCGACGAGTGTCTCGCGGCCGCCGACTTCGTCACCATCCACACGCCGCTGACCCCCGAGACCGAGAACATGATCGGCGAAGAGGAACTCGCCCAGCTCGAGGGCGGCTACGTCGTCAACTGTGCCCGCGGCGGCATCGTCGACGAGGCGGCGCTGGCCGAGGCCGTCGAGGACGGCGTCCTCAAAGGTGCGGCGCTGGACGTCTTCGGCGAGGAACCGCTGGACCCCGGTAGTCCGCTGCTGGACGTCGACGACGTCATCGTCACCCCCCACCTGGGCGCCTCGACTGAGGCCGCCCAGGAGAACGTCGCCACCTCAACGGCCGACCAGGTCGTCGCGGCGTTCAACGAGGAACCGGTCGCGAACGCACTGAACGCCCCCTCCATCGACCGCGCGACGTTCGAACAGGTCCAGCCGTACCTCGACCTGGCCGACACCGCCGGCCGAATCGCCGTCCAGCTGTTCGACAAGCACATGTCCACCGTCGAGGTCGCCTACGCCGGCGACATCGCCGACCAGGACGTCGAGTACGTCACTGCCAGCGCGCTGAAAGGCGTCTTCGAGCCCTCCGACATGCAGGTCAACGCGGTCAACGCCCCCCAGATCGCGAAGGAGCGCGGCATCGACGTCACGGAGTCGAAGACGAGCTCCGCAGAGGACTACCAGAGCCTCATCACCGTCACCGTCTCCGACGGCGAGGACTCCGTCTCCGTCTGTGGGACCCGATTCGGTGGCGAGGAGTCCCGCATCGTCCGCATCGACGGCCACCGCATCGAGGCGGTCCCCCACGGCCACATGCTGGTCGTCCGGAACAAGGACGAACCCGGCACCATCGGCTTCATCGGGACGGCACTCGGCGAGTCCGACATCAACATCGCGGGGATGTTCAACGGCCGCCGGACCATCGGCAGCGAGGCGCTCTCGGTCTACAACTTGGACGAGAAACCGCCCGCCGAACTGCTCGAGACATTGAACGCCGACGACCGCATCATCGAGACCACCTACGTCGCCCTCGGCGACGAGTAGGCCCCTACCGCTGTTCTAACAGTCGCTCGTACCGGTCGACGAGCGCCTGTCGTTGCTGTTCTCTGCGTTCCAGTTCCGACTCGAGCGTGGCGACCTGGTGTTTCAGGACCGCTATCTCGAGCTGGTAGAGCGTGCTGGGCGAGTAGGTCGGCCCGCGCTCGCGTACCTGGATGCTGGGCGCCGCCGGCGATTCGGGCGTCGCCCCGTCGTCAGGGCGTGTGACCATATCGCAAGGACGGCACAGGGGGTCAAAAGCACCCATCGGACGACTGTCACACGACCGTCACACGGCGTCCGTATCTGGTACGTACGTGGCCGCAAGCGGGGTCGGGGGGCACAGAGAACTGGTTCGGTCGGCCGCGCTCACATGAAGTCGGCGATGCCCGACTGCTTGTTGTGGTCGTTCTCGAAGACGGACTCGATGGAGCGCTCGAGAATCTTCAGGCGCTGTTTCGTGTAATCCCGCGCGCCGAACTCCTCGGCGACACGGATGGCCGTGTCGATGTACTTCGTGACCGACCCCTCGTGGACGGTGAGGTTCACCCGCCCGCCACACTCCCGGCAGTCGCCGCTCAGGGGCATCCGCCGGTAGGACTCCCCGCAGTCCAGACAGCGGGTCTCCTGGCGGGAGAAGGCCCGGAGGTTCCCGATGAGGTCCGGCAGGAAGTGGTACTCGATGATGCGTTCGGCGACGTCGCTCTCGACGACCGAGCGCAGCGTCCGCGAGATGGCGAGCTGGGCGTCCATCTTGTCCTCCATCGACCCCAAAGTCTTGTACGCCGACAGCGCCGGCCCCGCGGCGATGTTCGTGGTGTCGTGGGTGTGCCGGAAGTCGGTGTACTCGCGGTCGGTGCCCAGCGTCGACTCCGCGATCGTCATAACCTCCTCGACGTCGGCGGGGTCGGCCATCTCGCGGGTCGCCTCGTAGAACTCCCGGGGATAGGCGTCCATGATGTCCATGTTGTGGGCCTCGTCGTCGATCTCGCTGGGGTCGATTCGCGAGGACATCACCAGCGGGGCGTCCATCCGGCCCCCGCGCTTGTCGGGGAGATAGGCACGCGAGAAGTTCAACAGGCCGTCCATGAGGAGCATGACGCAATCTTCGTCACCATCGCAGTTGCGGCGCTTAGCGGCGTGAAAATACGGATGCGCGTACCCGACGGCCGCCGACGTGAACCCGACGACGCGGCCCACCGTCGCCGCGCTCGTGTGGGGGGCCATCCCGAAGACGAGTTCGCCCACGAGGTCCTCGCGGCCGTCGAACTCGTAGTACCGCTCGAGGCCGTAGTACTGTTCCAGCAGATCGTCGACGAAGGCGGCGGTCTGAAGCATGTGCTCGGCCGCGCCGTCCGAGAGGACGACGTCCTGGACCTTGAGTTCGACCAGCTGGTCCTCGTGGGTGAGGCGTTCGCCGTGGATGTCGTACTCGTAGCCCAGCGACCGCAGTCGGTCGGCTTCGACGTCGAGTTCCGACGGCCGCACCGCGGTCACCGGCAGGTCGGTCATGTCGTAGCGGACGGTGCCGTCCTTGAACGACGAGACGTCGTGTTTCGCCCGGAGGACGCCCTTCTCCATCGGCTCGGGGATCTTTTCGGCCGAGGAGAGCCCCTTGACGCCCTTCAGTTGCTCGAAGGCCGTCTCGCGCTCGCCGACCGATTCGAGGGCGTCGCGGTAGGCCGCGTGGATGTCGAGTTCCTTCGTCTGGACCGGCGAGGCCAGCGTCTCACAGCGAGGACACTCGGCCCGGCCCGACTCGTCGGGTTCGACCTCCTCCCCGCAGTCGCGACACTCGTAAACGGTCTCGGCCGCGCCCGAACACTCCGGACAGCGGGCCATGTGGGTCTCGGTGCCACACTCCAGACACCGCCGGCGGGCGACCTCCACCTCGACGCGGCCCGGCGTGTCGCTCATCGAGTCGGCGTGCTTCGCCGCCGTCGCGACGTCCCGCTGGGCCCCGCCGGCCTCGCCGATGGGGAAGAGGGTGTGGACAGCCGGCGAGAGGTCCCGGCGCTCGGACTTCTCCGGGCGACCCATCCGGTTCCCGATGCGGGTGGGGGCGCGCTCGCGGACCTCGAAGGGGGCAATCTCGTTCACCGCTTCGATGGCGTTGTCGCCGTCGTCGTACGTGCGGGCGCGCTCGGAGAGATCCGCCGGGGTCCAGTCCCGGTCCAGCGACCCCGAGAAGCCAAGCGTCCGGACCAGCGGCACCCAGTCCTCGACGATCAGGGAGTCCTCGTCCTGGGTGTGTTCGACCAGTAGATGCTCCAGCGTCTCCCGAACTGGCTCGGACTTCGGGAGCACGAGCGCTCCGTCGACGGCCGCCTCGCGTTCCATCGCCGCCCCGTCGGTCTGTGCGACCCGTGCCGCCTCGACGGCGTCGGCGAGGGCCGTCACTCGGTCGACCGTGACGTCGTGCCAGAGGTAGGTGTACTTCGGGTGGAGCGGCGCGTCGTACTCGTTCGCCCACGCCAGGGCTTCCTCGGCGCTGGGTTCGGCGAGGTCGACGGTGGGGTCGTCGCACAGCGCCTGGACGTCGGCGCCGGCGGCCTCGACGTCCTGCTCCCACCACTCGACGGTGTAGGAGGCGGGCGCGAGCGGGTGGTTGTTCTCGACGAACTCGCCGTAGTTGACCAGGTACTCGCCGAGGTCCAGGACCTTCTCGACCCCGTTGCGCACCGCCAGGGCCTCCTCGGCGTCGTCGATGCGCCGGACCTCGCCGTTGGCGAGGCGAACGGTCGGCCCTTCGATGGTGTCGACGGGGACGACGCCGGCGGCTTTCCCGGGCCGCTCGGTCTTGATCTGGGTCCCGGTCGCCAGGAAGTCGTCGACCAGGTGCATCGTCGCCGGGTGGACGCCGGCCGTCGCGAACCCGTGGTTCCTGGCCCGGCCGTAGCGCAGGCGGAAGCCGCCCGGCTTCGAGGGGTGAGAGAAGACGGGTCGGCCGGCGATGAGGTCCCGGAGGTACTTCTTGGCGGGGTCGACGCGCGGTGGCCCACTCGGTTCCTCGCTCGCGTCGTCGTCCTCCTCCCTGGCGTCCTCGCTCCCGTCCTCGCCGTCGTCGTCTGCTTCCTCGGCGGCCTCGCTGTCCTCGTCGCCGATGGTCCCGTCGATGAGGTCCTGGAGCCACGGCCAGTCGACCTCGTCTAAGTTCCGCGTGTAGCGCTGGATCTTCGGGGCCTTCAGGGCGATGCCCTCCGCGAGCACGAGGCACATCCCGCCGCGCGCCGAGTTCGAGTCCACGCGCTCGAGGTCCCGGAAGCCCGAAACCTCCTCGTCGCCGGTGGCCTCGCCGTCGAGCATGATGGGCATGTGCTCGGCGATGAACTTCGTCTCCTTCTCCTTCGGGGAGTACTGGAGGCCGGTGTCCTTGTCGTAGAGGTCGACCTCCTCGGCGTAGCGGCCGATCTCCTCCTCGCGGGCCCTGTACTGGTCGATGCCGAGCAGCGCGCGGGCGTAGTCGGCGACCAGCACCGACAGTGCCTGGGCGGTCCCGCCCGCAGAGCGGATCGGGCCGGCGTAGTAGACGTTGATGAACTCCGTCCCGTCGTCGTTTTCGAGCAACTCGACGCGGTCGATCCCCTCGATCGGCGCGGCGACCACACCCTCGGTCAGCAGGGCGACGGCGGTGCGGACCGCGCCCTCGACTTTCCCCTCGCGGGTGTCGTAGTCGCCGACGGTCCCCTCGACGAAGTCGTCGACGAGTTCCAGGGCGGCCTCCTCGCGGGACATCTGCCCCTCGAGTTCGCGCACGCGCTCGGCGACGCCCTCGATGCCGAGGATGTTCTCGACGCGGTCGGCCATGTCCCTGGCCGTGGGAATCTCGACCTCGGGTTTGGGGTCCCCACCTCGTTTCTTCGCGCGCTGGGCGACGGCCATCGCCTCGTCGAGTTGCGTCTCCAGCGTCTCGAAGTACTGTTCGTCGGCCTCTCGCATCTCAGCGCTCCCAGAGGTCCAGGTCCGTCGTCTCGTCGTGGGCGCGTTCCAGGTGGGTGTCGAACCCACGGACGTACACCTCGCCGGCGAACACCGTCGCGCTGTTCAGGTGGCCCGCGATGGCCTCGCCGTCCGGCCGCGAGAGGACGGCGTGGGTGTGGGCGAACCGCTCGCCGTCCAGCCACGAGACGTTGCCCATGCAGGCGGCCATCTCGAGTTCCTCGTCGAACGTGACGGGGTCGTACTCCTGTCGGTCCTGGTCGTAGAACCATATCTCGGCGTCCTGCACCGCGCCGAGCCCGTAGAAGAAGGCCGCGTCGAGGTCCTCGTCGTCGGCGAGCCCCTCGATCTCCGCTCGCCAGTCGGCGCCGTGGTCCAGTCGGCAGACGAACTCCGAGGCGGTGTCGACCTCGCGATAATCCATACGCGATTGCCACGGCAGGCGAGGGCAAAAACGTTGCCACCCGCGCCGAAGGTTCATATGCGAACCCGGGACCAGTTCCGCTGTGCGCTGAACGTCGCCCCGGGGCGTCCCGCGATAGCGTGACACGCCGCTCCGGGACCGGGAGTGTCACCTGTTCGCCACTACGCCGGGAGGGACACCCGCGAGACCGACTGCCCGCGCTCGGCATCCTGGAAGACCAGCTCTTCGACGGTCCACTCCACGGGGTCGATCTCCCGGGCGACGAGGCGGTCGGCCGCCGCCCGGTCGCCGCCGCGCGCGACGGTTACGTGGGGGGTGTAGTCGTCGCCTTCGAGCCCGTCGATCGCCTCGAACGACTCGCAGAGTCGCTCGTGGAGGGCGAGCAGTCCGGGGCTCTCGACGGCGAGGTACACGACGGGCGAGGGGCCCGTGACGGCCGTCTCGAACTGCTCGATTCCCGTCACCCGGACCTGGAAGGGAGCGGTTCCCCGAAGTGCGTCCCGCGCTCGCCCCTCGAGGCGGGCGTAGGCCGTGTGGTCGCCCCCGCCGAGGCGCTTTATCACCAGCGTGTGCTCGCCACGAGGCCGGGCGCGTGCTCGCGGGAGCTCGCGGGCAAGCTCACTCGCACGCCTGGTGACGGCGGCGGGAATCGAGACGTTCAGACTGTACACGGTGGTGTGGAGTCGTGCGGACGGCAAAAGGGGCGCGGTCGGGCGTTACAGGCGACCGGTCAGGTAGAGGATGATGAGGACGATGAGAACGATGCCGAGCAGTGGCTGGAGCGGTCCCAGCAACCACCCCAGTATGCCCAGTACCTCTCCGACGACCTCGAGCCCGATCCAGACGATGATGAGGACCAGCAGTACCTTCAGCAGCGTCTCGACCTCGAGTTTCGCGCGATCCATGGGTGAGCCCTGTCGACGGACGGAGATATCCCTTGTGGCCCGGTCTCGGTGGTAAGGTATTTCATCCGAGCCTCGAAAGCCACGCGAAGATGCCACCGACTGGCCGCCTCCTGGCGCTCGCACTGGTCGTGACGCTGTTCCTCGTCCCGACTGCATCCGCCGGCGTCTTCGATGCGCTCGCCCAGCAGTCCGTCGATCCGGACGTGGTCGTGATGACCGCCGACGTCGAGGCGGACGGGGACGCCCGGTGGACGGTCGCCTACCGCATCCGCCTCGACGACGACAACGACACCCAGGCCTTCGGGGACCTCCGGGCGGACATCGAGGCCAACGAGTCGGTCTACACCGACCGCTTCGGCGACCGGATGGGGCGGACAGCTGCGACGGCCGAGAACGCCACCGGCCGGTCGATGGCCGTCCGGAACGTCTCGGTCACCGCCCGGCAGGAGACGTTCGGCCAGACGTACGGCGTCGTCACCTACCGGTTCCGGTGGACCAACTTTGCGGCGACGAGCGACGGGCAACTCGAGAGCGGCGACGCGCTCGCCGGCCTCTTCCTGGACAGCGACACCTCGCTGACGCTTCGCTGGCCGGCCGCCTACACCGCCACCTCTGTCACCCCCCAGCCCGACGACCGGACGAACACCTCCGTGACCTGGCGGGGCCAGCAACAGTTCGGGACCGACGAACCCCGCGTCGTCGCCACCGAAGGCGCGCCCTCCGACAGCGGTGGCCTCGACCCGCTGGTCGTCGGCGGCGCGCTCGTGGTGCTGCTCGCGTTGGCGGCCGCGGCGGTCCTCACTCGTCGGCGCCTCGCCGGTGAGGGTGGTGACGGCCCCGACGGCGGCGACACGCAGACGGCGACCGACGACGGGGACGCGGACGCCGCTGCGCAGGCCGAGACGGCGCCGCCGGACGACCTCCTCAGCAACGAGGAGCAGGTGCTGCGCCTGCTCGAACGTAACGGCGGCCGAATCAAGCAACAGGCGGTCGCCAGCGAACTCGGGTGGACCGACGCAAAGACGAGCCAGGTCATCGGTGGTCTGCGCGACGACGAGCGGGTCGAGACGTTCCGAATCGGCCGGGAGAACGTCGTCATGCTGCCGGACGTGGACGTGACCGACGCCGACGACGACGAGTAACCCGCTCAGAACAGCGAGTCGGCCGTCGCCGCCCCGACGACGCCGAAGATGGCCCCGATACAGATGGCCTTCAGCGTCGTCGAGGGCCCGGCATCGAACGTCTCGGGGGCGTTGAACACGAACGCGAGGACCGCCACCGAGAGATACGAGATGAGTATCAGGGAGACGAAACGCAGCGGAATCCCGAGGACGGACCGCTCCTGGTCGGGGTCACGGTCGTCGTTTGCACGATAGAGCGTCCCGTAGCCGATGCCCAGGACCATCAGCACGGTGACGGCCCACTGCACCCAGTTCATCGTCGTGGCGAGGCTCCACACCTCCTCGGTGACGACGAACGGGGCCGAGAGGATGAACCCGCCCACGATCTGCTGGGCCACGTCGTCGAGACCGAAGATGCGGCCGGCGGTGAACCGGGTGAGCGTCTCCATGGTTCGCATGATGACCCGCCGCTCGACCGGCGAGTCGACGACGTCCTCGAGTTCCTTGAGGTCTTCCAGCAGCTCCTCGACCTCCCGCTTGTCCGGCTCGTCCTCGTCGTCGCCGCGCCAGTCGTCGTCGGTCACGCCCGTCCGTACCAGACCGCCCGACAAAACTGTACCCTAGCTGTCTCCGGGCTCGACGGCGAGTGGTGGTGTTCGCCCGGAAGTGGCCGCCTTCTGGCGGTTTAATCCGCCTTAATCCGGGGAAATCCGGGCTGACCGTCTGTCGGTTATACGGCGGTCCCGCGCCAAGTGTAGCGTACGATGAGACGAAGTATCCCCGCAGTGGTCGTCGCCGTGCTCGTCGCCGTGTCCCTGGTCGGCCTGCCGGCCACCACGATGGCACAGGAGACGACCACCACCGAATCGACGGCCGTCCCACCCGGTGCACAGTTCGCCGGCGCCGTCGGCGTTCAGGGCGCGGAACTGGGCGGTGACGTCGAGGCCCGCGCCTACGGCATCAGCGTCGCCAGGGCGCACTCCGACGATGCTCGCGCCGCCGTCGTCGCCAGGCAGGCCGGCGACGTCGAGACCCGACTCGAGCGCCTCGAACAGCGCAGGGCCGCCTTCGACCAGGCCCGGGCGAACGGCTCGATGCGCGAGGGCGAGTACCGCGCTCGCATGGCGCACCTGCACGCCGAGACCCGCGCCACCGGCCGACTGGCCAACCAGACCGCCACGACGGCCGACCGGCTCCCCGCCGACACGCTCAGGGCCAACGGCGTCGACGTCGACACCGTCCGACACCTCGCCGACCGGGCCCACCGGATGACCGGCCCCGACGTGGCCGAGATGGCCCGGCAGATAGCCGGCCCGCACGCCGGCGACCCGCCCCGTCAGGACCGTGCGGTCGGCGGCCCGATGGGCGGTGACGCCGGACCGGGAGACGACCGTGGCCCGAACGCGGGTGACGACCACGGTCCGCACATGGGTGAGGGCACCGCGGACGAGACGATGCGCACCCGGCGGACCCCGAACGGGACGGCGACGGCCGACGGCGATCACTCCCGGAACCCCTGACGTCGTGTGAACATCTGTCGTGGTACCGCGGCGCAGACTCTCTCGAACACGGAAGTTATTTGTAGCCGACTCTCGGTACCACCACGTACATGATCGTGACCTCTCGGCGCACGGCTGCCGACGCCAGCGAGAGGTCCACCACCCTTCTGCGACTGCGACGACGGGCCCTCCGTTAGGCCCACTACCACCCACACTTCGTCTCACGGTTCGTTCGTCGCCGACCACCGCCGTCGGCTGTCCGGCAGGGAAGCGAAATCGACAGTCACACCACGGAACCCACCCACGACCTACCAATGACAGACGGAAACGGCACCGTCGCGCTCGCCTTCTCCGGGGGGCTCGACACGACAGTCTGCGTATCGCTGCTGAAAGAGGAGTACGGCTACGACGAGGTCATCGGCGTCACCGTCGACGTCGGCCAGCCCGACTACGAGTTCGAGGAGGCAGCAGAGACCGCCGAGGCGCTGGGCGTCGAGCAGTACGTCGTCGACGCCCGCGAGGAGTTCGCTGACCTCTGTATGGACGCCGTCAAGGCCAACGCCGACTACCAGGGCTACCCGCTCGGGACGGCGCTGGCCCGCCCGGTCATCGCGAAGGCCATCCTCTCGGTGGCCCAGGAGCAGGACTGTGCCGGCATCGCCCACGGCTGTACCGGCAAGGGCAACGACCAGCTGCGATTCGAGGCCATCTGGCGCGATTCGGACCTCGAAGTCGTCGCCCCCGTGCGCGAACTCGGGCTCACCCGCGAGTGGGAAAACGAGTACGCCAAAGAGCAGGGCCTGCCCGTCGAGGGCGGCGACGGCGGCCGTTACTCCATCGACACGAACCTCTGGAGCCGCTCCATCGAGGGCTCGGAGCTGGAGGACCCCTCGACTATCCCCGAGGACGACATCTACAAGTGGACCGACAACCCCTCCGGCAAGGCGGCGGAACTCGTCGAGATCACCTTCGAGGCGGGCGTGGCCGTCGCGCTCGACGGCGAAGCGCTGGGGACGGTCGAGCTCATCGAGCAGCTCAACGAGCAGGCCGGTTCCTTCGGCGTCGGCCGCACCGACATGATGGAAGACCGGATGCTCGGCCTGAAGGTGCGCGAGAACTACGAGCACCCGGCCGCGACGGTGCTCCTGACGGCCCACGAGGCACTGGAGGGGCTCGTCCTCACACAGGAGGAACGCGCGTTCAAGGCCCAGGTCGACCAGCAGTGGTCCCAGAAGGCCTACGAGGGCCTGGTCGACGCGCCGCTGGTCAGTGCGCTGGAGGCGTTCATCGACGACACGAACGAGCGTGTCACCGGCACCGTGACGATGAAACTCGAGGGCGGCCACTGCCGCCCGGTCTCCCGCGAATCGGCCTACGCCGTCTACAGCGAGTCGGCGGCCTCCTTCGACGAGGAGACCATCACCGGCGGCATCACCCAGCAGGACGCCACCGGCGTCGCGAAGTACCACGGCTTCCAGTCCCGCCTGGCCAACGACATCCTCGAGGACGCGAAGAAAGACACGGCCGTGCCCGACGGGAGCGGGGCCGACCAGGGGGAGGCCCCGGAGCACGCGAACGGCACCGCCGTGAGCGGCGAGGCCGACCAGGAGTAAGCCATGACCGACGGCGAGGACCCCAGCACGGACGAGCACGCCGACGACAGCGGGGCCGACGAGACTGTCGTCCGCCGCGACCGCTTCGCCGGCGGCCCGGCCCGCGCGTTCCTCTCGTCGCTTTCAGACGACGAGCGCATCTTCGCGGCCGACCTCGCCGTCGACCGCGCCCACGTCGTGATGCTGGTCGAGCAGGAGATAATCGAGGCCGACGTCGCCGGCGAGATCCTGGCGGCCCTCGACGACGTCGAGGCCACCGGTCACGACGCCCTCCCGGACGGGGAGGACGTCCACGAGGCCATCGAGAGCGCCGTCATCGAGCGCGTCGGCCCCGACGGGGGGAAGATGCACACCGCGCGCTCGCGCAACGACGAGGTGGCGGCCTGCATCCGCTACCGCCTGCGCGCGGACCTGCTGACCCTCCTCGAGACGCTCGTCGGTGCCCGCGAGCAGCTGCTCGCGGTCGCCCGCGACCACGACGAGACGGTGATGCCGGGCTACACGCACCTCCAGCCCGCGCAACCGACGACGGTGGCCCACTGGGTGCTGTCCTACGAACAGGCGCTGCAGCGCGACACCGCACGGTTGCTCTCGGCCTACCGTCGCGTCAACCAGAACCCCCTCGGGTCGGCCGCCTTCGCGGGGACGCCGTTCGACGTCGACCGGTCGCGCACCGCCGAGCTGCTGGGGTTCGATTCGGTCGCGGAGAACTCGATGGACGCCTCGGCGAGCCGCGACTTCCTCGTGGAGGTGACGAGCGCCGTCGCGACGCTTGCGACGACCCTGTCGGGCCTGGCCGAGGACCTCGTCGTGATGGCCAGCAAGGGCCACGTCGACCTCCACGACGAGTATTCCTCGACGAGTTCCATCATGCCCCAGAAGAAGAACCCGGACACGCTGGAGCTGGTCCGCGGGCGCACCGGCGACGCGACGGCGGGGCTGAACGGCCTGCTCACCAACCTCAAAGGACAGCCCCGCGCGTACAACCGCGACCTGCAACGCGCCGGCCGGCACGCCTGGGACGCCATCGACAGCGTCACCGAGAGCGTCGAGGTGGCGGCGGGGGCCGTCGCGACGGCCGACTGGCCCGAGGAGACACTCGAGGCTGCCGCAACCGACGGGTTCGCCACCGCGACGGGGGTCGCGGACCTGCTGGCGATGGCCGGCGTCCCGTTCCGCACTGCCCACGAGGTGGTCGCCGAGGCCGCCGCACAGCTGGGGCCGGACGAGAACGCGCCGGACTACGAGGCCCTGTCGACGGTCGCCGAGGACGTGCTGGGCGACCCGCTGTCTGCGTACGTCGAGCGCGATGCCGTCGAACAGGCGCTGGACCCGACCGAGAGCGTCGCGATGCGGAACTCCCGCGGAGGGCCTGCCCCCGAGGCCGTCGCCGCGCAGGTGTCAGTCGCCGAAGAGACCCTCACGACGGACCGGGAAGGGCTCGTCGAACGACAGACTGCCGTCGAGGCGGCCCACGAGCGCCGCCAGACGGAGGTGAGGCGCCTTGCCTGAGCGACGACGACCCCCGCGAGGGGCTCAAATACAAAAATTCTGATATACGAATCAGTCACGTGCTGCAATCGGCCGCGTCGCTCCGTTAGACGGTAGTACGTTTCACTATTGTTTTCTGATAAGTTCGAAGTCTTTAAGTGGGTCGCTACGTGAGAGTGAGGTACAATGGCAGACTGCATCGAGTGTGGGGCCGAAGTCTCCCTGCACGACGACCTGGAAGTCGGAGAGATCGTCGACTGCACCACCTGCGGGGCCGAACTCGAAGTCGTCGAGACGGACCCGGTCGAGCTCGACAGCGCCCCCGAGCTCGAAGAGGACTGGGGCGAGTGATGGCGGTGGCGGCACGGCGTGACGTGCCGGCCCACACCGAGGTGACAGCATGAAGGTCGGACTCCTCTACTCGCGCATCCGCAAGGACGAGAAGCTCCTGCTCTCGGAACTGCGCGACCGCGACCACGACGTGGTGAAGATCGACGTCCGCAAACAGCAGTTCAACATCAACGACCCGCCCGAGGCGTTCGCGGACCTCGACGTCGTCGTCGACCGCTGTCTGGCGACCTCGCGCAGCGTCTACGCGACGAAGTTCGCGCGAGCCTACGACGTGCCGGTCGTCAACGGGCCCGAGGTGGCCGAGACCTGCGCGGACAAGGTGAAAAACAGCCTCGCGCTGGTCGAGGCCGGCGTCCCCACGCCCGATACGGACGTGGCGTTCACGAAAGACGCCGCGCTGGAGTCCATCGAGAAGTTCGGCTACCCCTGTGTCCTCAAGCCCGTCGTCGGCTCCTGGGGTCGCCTGATGGCGAAGATCGACTCCCGCTCGGCCGCCGAGGCCATCTTAGAGCACAAGGAGACGCTCGGCCACTACGAGCACAAGATCTTCTACGTCCAGGAGTTCGTCGACAAGCCCGGCCGGGACATCCGCGTCCTGGCGACCGACGGCGAACCCGTCGCGGCGATGGTCCGCTCGTCGGACCACTGGCTCACCAACGCCGCGAAGGGCGCGGAGACCGACACCTTCGACCTGGACGACCGCGCGCTCGAACTGGTCGAGCAGGCGTCCGAGGCGGTCGGGGGCGGCCTGCTGGGCATCGACCTGATGGAGGTCGGGTACGACGAGGAGACGGGCGAGTTCGAGGACTACACCGTCCACGAGGTCAACCACACCGTCGAGTTCAAGGCGCTGAACGAGGTGGCCGACGTCGACGTACCCGCCACCGTCGTCGACTGGCTCGAATCGACGGTCGAAAGCCAGCGCGATACGGAGGTGTCGGCATGACGTATTCCGCGAGCGTCGTCGGCGGCTCCGGGTTCACCGGCGGCGAACTCCTCCGCCTGCTCGACGGTCACCCCGAGTTCGAACTCGCACAGGCCACGAGCCGGTCGAAGGAGAACAAGACCATCGGCCACCAGCACCCGAACCTGCGCCACTCGGACCTGCGCTTCTCCTCGCCGGAGGACCTGGAATCGGTGGACGTCCTGTTCGCCGCGACGCCCCACGGCGTCTCGATGGAACAGATAGACGACTTCCAGGAGGCCGCCGGCACCGTCGTCGACCTCTCGGCGGACTTCCGCCTCTCCACCGAAGCACAGTACGACGAGTGGTACGACGGGCACACGCGCCCGGAACTGCTCGCGGAGAGCGAGTACGCCCTGCCCGAACTCAATCGCGAGAACCTCGAAGGGGCCGACCTCATCGCCTCCGGGGGCTGTAACGCCACGGCGACGATTCTCGGATTGCTCCCCCTCTTCGAACACGACGTCCTCTCGGGCGACGAGCAGGTCGTCGTCGACGTGAAGGTCGGCTCAAGCGAGGGCGGGGCCGGCGGCGGCGAGGCCTCCTCGCACCCCGAGCGCTCGGGCGTCGTCCGCCCCTACGCGCCGACGGGCCACCGCCACGAGGCCGAGATCCAGGAGTTCCTCGGTCTGGACGTCTCCTTTACCGTCCACGCGGTGGACATGGTCCGCGGCGCGAGCGCGACCTGTCACGTCTTCCCCGACGGCCCCGTCTCGAAGGGCGACCTCTGGGGCGCGTACCGGGGGGAGTACGAGGACGAACCGTTCGTCGAACTGGTCGCGGGCGGCGGTGGCGTCTATCGCTACCCCGAGCCCAAGGCCGTCGCCGGGACGAACAACGCCGAGGTCGGCTTCGAACTCGACCCCGGGAACAAGCGTATCGTCGTCTTCTCGGCCATCGACAACATGATGAAGGGGTCGGCCGGCCAGGCCGTCCACGCCGCGAACGTCGCGTTCGGCATCGAGGAGACCGCGGGTCTGGAGTTCCAGGGGCTCCACCCCGTCGGCGCACCGTGACCACTGGAGAGTGTTTTCATGACTGTAGTTATCAAGGTAGGCGGCGCTCGCGCGGTCGACCCCGCGGGGGCGCTTGCGGACGTCGCAACGCTGGTCGAAGCGGGCGAACAGGTCGTCGTGGTCCACGGCGGCTCGACGAAGGTCGACGAGACGCTCGAACGACTCGGCGTCGAACCGGAGTACGTCGAGACGCCCTCGGGCGTCGTCGGCCGGTTCACCGACGAGACGACGATGGAGGTCTTCGAGATGGCCTTTGGCCACCTCAACACGCAACTCGTCGCCGGCCTCCAGAGCCTCGACGTGGACGCCGTCGGGCTGAACGGCGTCGACGGCAAGTTGCTCTACGGCCCCCGCAAGTCCGCGGTCCGGGTCGTCGAGGACGGCACGAAGAAGATCCGCCGGGGTGACCACAGCGGGACCATCAAGCAGGTCAACGGCGACCTGCTGGAGACGCTCCTGTCCGACGGCTACACGCCGGTGGCTGCGCCACCGATGGCGGGTAGCGAGGCGCGAAGCGCCTCGGAAGATTCGAGCGGCGACGAGCCGCGAGAACAGATTATCCCGGTCAACACCGACGCCGACCGCTCGGCCGCCGCTATCGCCGGCGAACTCGACGCCACCCTGGTACTGTTGACCGACGTCGAGGGCGTCTACGGAGATCCCGACGACCCCGACACGCTCATCGAGTCCGTCGAGACGACCGACGACTGGGCCGCCCTCGAGGACGCCGCCGAGGGGTTCATGGGCCGGAAGATCATGGCCGCCGAGGAGGCGCTTTCGGGCGGCGCGCCCGAGGTGGTCGTGGCCGACGCCAACGCCGAGGAGCCGATTCTCTCGGCGCTTGACGGGAGCGGGACGCACGTCCACGCGAGCGCGATTCAGGAGGACACAGCATGACCGGATTCGTCTTCAACGAGAAACCCATCCAGATCGAGCGCGGCGACGGCGCGTACGTCGCCGACGACAGCGGCACCGAGTACCTCGATATGGGCGCATCTTACGCCTGCGTCCCGCTGGGCCACGGCCATCCCGCGGTCCAGGAGGCCGTCACCGAGCAGTTCGAGAAACTGACCTACGTCCAGGCGTCCTACCCCAACGCCGAGCGGACGGCGCTGTACGAACTGCTCGCGGACACCGCGCCGGACCCCATCGACAAGACGTGGCTCTGTAACTCCGGCACGGAGGCCAACGAGGCGGCGCTGAAGTTCGCCCGGTCGGCGACGGGCGACTCGAAGATCGTCGCCACCATGCAGGGCTTCCACGGCCGGACGATGGGCGCGCTGGCGACCACGTGGAAGACCAAGTACAAGAAGCCCTACGAGCCGCTCATCGGCGACGTGGAGTTCGTCCCCTACGACGATAGCGAGGCGCTGGACGAGGCCGTCGACGAGGACACCGCGGCGTTCATCGTCGAACCCGTCCAGGGCGAGGGCGGCATCAACCCCGCGTCGAAGGAATACCTCGAAGCGGCACGTGAGATAACCGAGGACGTCGGCGCGGCGCTCATCTTCGACGAGGTCCAGACCGGGATGGGTCGGACCGGCGCGCTCTGGAACTCCACGCGGGCCGCCGTCACGCCGGACATGATCACCTCGGCGAAGGGCCTGGGCAACGGCTTCCCAATCGGAGCGACGCTCTGCCGTGACTGGATCGCCGAGAACTACGGCTCCCACGCCTCGACGTTCTCCGGCGGGCCGGTCATCTCGGCCGCGGCGGGCGCGACCGTCTCGGCGCTCATCGAGGAGTCGGTGCCCGGCAACGCCGCCGTGATGGGCGAGTACCTCCAGACCGAACTCGAAGCGGCCATCGGCGACGAGGTGCGCGAGGTCCGCGGCGAGGGCCTGATGGTCGGCGTCGAGGTCGGCCGCGGCGCCAACACGGCGCTGAAGCAACTGGCCCTGAACCACCAGGTGCTCGCGCTACCGGCGGGCCGGACCGTCGTGCGCCTGCTGCCGCCGCTGACCATCGACGAGAGCCACGTCGACGAGGTCGTCGACGCGCTGACGGAGGTGCTGACATGAGCGAGGCCCAGACCCGCGAGGTCGACGGCGAGGCCCGCGAACTCCTCGAAGACGTCGTCCGCACTCCCTCCGTCTCGGGAGACGAGGGTGACGCGGCGGCGTACCTCGCCGAGTTCTTCGAGGCCCACGGCCGCGAGGTGTGGATCGACGAGGTCGGCAACGTCCGCGCCCCGGCCGACGACGGCGTCCTCCTGACCTCCCACGTCGACACCGTGCCGGGCGATATCCCGGTCCGCGTCGAGGACGGCGACGAGGGCGACGTGCTCTGGGGCCGTGGCTCCGTCGACGCGAAGGGACCGCTGTGTGCGATGGCCGTCGCGGCCGTTCGTACGGGCGCCTCCTTCGCCGGCGTCGTCATGGAGGAAGTCGACTCGACCGGGGGGCGGTACCTCGTCGAGGACCGCGAGTCGGCACCCGACGCCGTCATCAACGGCGAACCCTCGGGCTGGGAGGGCATCACGCTGGGCTACCGGGGCCTGCTCGGTGGCACCTACGTCGCCACCAGCGAGTCGGGTCACTCCTCGCGGCCGGAGAACAACGCCATCCAGGACGCCATCGACTGGTGGTCGGCCGTCGAGGCCGAGTTCGACCCCGACGAGTGGATGCCCGTCTTCGAGCGGGTGACCTGCAAGCCCGTCGACATCGACGGCGGTATCTCCGAGGACGGCCTCTCCGTCGAGACGACGATGGAGGTCCAGTTGCGGGTGCCACCGGAGTACACGACCGACGAGATCCGCGAGATCGCCGACGGCTACCTCGAGAACGGCACGGTCAACTGGAACGACCAGGTCGAACCCGTGATGCAGAGCCCCCGGACGCCGGTCGCGCGGGCCTTCCGGGCGACCATCCGCCAGCACGGCGGCGAACCGCACATGCTGCGCAAGACCGGCACCAGCGACATGAACGTCTACGCGAAGGCCTGGGACTGCCCGATGGTCACCTACGGCCCGGGCGACTCCGACCTGGACCACGCGCCCGACGAACACATCGAACTCGCGGAGTACGACCGCTCGGTCAGCGTTCTGACCGACGTCACCGAACGCCTCCTGGAGGACTGAAGACGATGCACCTACTCGACGTCGACGACCTCACGACCGACGAACTGCACGCCGTGCTGGACCGTGCCGCCGACATGAAGGCCGGCACCGGGCCGGCCACGCGCAACGACCTGCTCGACCAGCAGACGCTGGGGATGATATTCGAGAAGCCTTCGACCCGGACCCGCGTCTCCTTCGAGACGGGGATGACCCAGCTCGGCGGCCACGCGATCTTCCTGGGGCCCGACGACATCCATCTGGGTCACGGCGAACCGGTCAAGGACACCGCGCGGGCGCTTTCCCGTTACGTCGATTTCGTCATGGCGCGCGTCTACGACCACGCGGACGTCGAGGAACTGGCCGCGTACGCCGACGTGCCGGTCATCAACGCCCTGACCGACGACGCCCACCCTTGCCAGACGCTGGCCGACCTGCTGACCATCCGCGAGCAGTTCGGCGACTTCGACGTCGGCGTCGCCTGGGTCGGCGACGGGAACAACGTCTGCCAGTCGTTCGTGCTGGGCGCGGCCATGACCGGTATCGACCTCACCGTCGCCACGCCCGAGGGCTACGAGGTCGACGACGACGTCCTCGAGAGGGCCGCCGAACTCGGCGACGCTCCGGAGACGACTCACGACCCCCAGGCGGCCGTCGCGGGTGCCGACGTGGTCTACACCGACGTGTTCGTCAGCATGGGCCAGGAGGACCGCCGCGAGGAGAAGCTCGCGGCGTTCGACGGCTTCCAGGTGACGTCGGACCTGCTTGGCGACCGCAGACTGATGCACTGTCTCCCGGCCCACCGCGGCGAGGAGGTCACCGACGAGGTCGTCGAGGGCGACAACGCCATCGTGTGGGACCAGGCGGAGAACCGGTTGCACGCCCAGAAGGGGCTGCTGGTGTGGCTGGCAGAGCAATAGCGAGGGGCGCGAACGGAGTGAGCGGCTTTTTCCCCATGTTTTTGCGCGAATAGTGTCCGCAGCGAGCGAGGACACCCGACGCGGAAAAAGTGGGTGACGGACCAGGCGGAGAACCGGTTGCACGCCCAGAAGGGGCTGCTGGTGTGGCTGGCAGAACAAGCGTAGCGGGTAACCAGCATACGGCGAGCGCAGCGAGCCGTTTCTCCGGACCCTCACTTCGTTCGGGTCCGGCAGTTTCTCCCCACGTTTTTGCGAGGAGTGGTCGTGAGCGGAGCGAACGACCCGACGAAGTAAAACGTGGTCTAGAAGTGCGCGAACTTGTCCCGGCGGTAGACGTCCAGTTCGTTGACCATCGTCGGCGGCGACTGGGCGAGCGCGAAGGCGACGGCGTCGGCCACCTCCTCCGGTTCGGTCACCTCGCCGGGTTCGAACCGTTCCTCGAAGGCCTCGCCGTCCTCGCTGCCGAACTCCGAGCGGACCTCCGCGGGGTTGACGACGGTGACGCCCACGTCCTCGTCGCCGACCTGGGCGGCCAGACTCATCGCGAACCCGCGGACCCACCACTTCGTGGCGGCGTAGACGGGGTTGGCCGGACGGGGGTACTGGCCGGCGAAGCTCCCGATGAAGACCATGTTCCCGGCCGCCTCGCCGAGGTACGGCAGGGCCTCGCGGGCGGTGTAGAACGCGCCGTCGACGTTGACGTCCATCATCGTCCGGTAGTCGTCGTCGGTCATCGTCTCGACCTCGTCCCCGCGCCCGAGGCCGGCGTTGGCGACGACGCCGTCGAGCGACCCGAGCGTCTCGACGGTCGACTCGACGGCCGCCGTCATCGCCGCCGGGTCGCTCACGTCCGCCGGGACGACGTGGGCCCTGACGTCGTGGGCGTCGGCCACCTCGTCGGCAAGGTCCTCGAGGCGCCCCTCGCGGCGGGCGAGCAACGCCACGTCGCCCCCGTCGGCGGCGACCCGGCGGGCCGTCGCCGCGCCGATGCCCGAACTCGCGCCCGTAATCAGTACGGCCTGTCCTGCAAGCGGTGTCGCTCCCATACTCTCACCCCCGGTCGACCGGGCAATAGAACTTGCGCCGATTGCTAGCCCACCCCGTATCGCAGTGGGGCTACTTCGCCGTCTGCGCGCTCGCCCGGTTCCGTCCGGTCTCGCGGACCGGAATCCCACGTGCCTGGAGGGCCGTCTCGAACCTCGACACCGTGACGCCGCCGTGCGTCGCGGCCTGCTCGAGCGTGAGTGTCTGGCTCTCGTACAGCGTCAGCGCGGCCGTGAACGATTTGAGTGACATCTCCGACGTTCCAATCCCCTCGGCACAGGATATTAAGTTTTACTGGGTATTATACTAGCATGTTACGATGTAAATGTAGAAAAAATAGAAGTTTGTTCGGAATATGGGAGTAAATACGACGAAAAAATTCGGCCCTTGATCTCGTGGCCAGTGCTCACTCCCCACGCAACGCGTCCGTGATAGCCTCGAGTTGGGCCTTCCGGAAGGCCCCGTCGGCCTTCGCGGGGTCGTCGGTCTCGAGTTCGCCGACCCTCCAGAGGATGCCGGCCCGCATCCGGGGTTTGGACGGGAGGCGATCGGTGTCGATCTCGTAACCGACGGCCTCGCAGACGGCCGCCAGCGTCTCCTTGGTGAACCCGGAGGATACCTCCCGCTCGAAGCGCCCCACGGACGTTCGAATCTCGTTTCGCAGCTCGTGGACGGTCCTGGCCATAGCCGGACTGCCGTCGCGGTCCGTTGTGGGGTTTGTGGTTCGACTCCCGGGTGACGGCAGGCACCGTCATCCGTCCCGCCGGCGTCACCTCCGTCGGCGACCCCGCGACGGCCGCCGCGCCGCTCGGTCCGGACCACCGCCCGTTCCGTGCGGGACTGCGGACGATCGTCGAGCACGAACTCGCACAGCGTGGCGACTGTGGTTCCACCCGAAACGTTACCCTTTCCGATACGTTTGCCAACTGTTCACAGGGGAACGGGCGTCAGCGCGGCGGTTCGTCGCTGGTGCCGGGGACCCCGCGACCCTGGTAGAACTCGCCGCCCCAGTTCCCGACCCAGATGTCCTGGTTGGCCAGATAGAGCGCGTCGGCGGTGTAAAACCGGTCGTCGGTCACCGACCACTCGCCGGCACCGATGTCGTACTCGACTTCGCCGTTGTAGACGGCGGCCTGCCCGAACTCGCCGCCGGCCTCCGGGGGCAGGGGCGGCTCGTCGGGGTTGGACTGGCTCACCGACGGCGGGCGCTGGGCGCGCTGGAGCCGGCCGCGGTTGAACGTCGCGTCGAAGAACTCGGCGAACAGCGGGCGCACCTCGGTGTTCCCGAGGACGGCGTCGGCCGCATTGAGCCCGCCGGTGATGTCGCCCGCGTCGCGGGCCGTGATGGTGTACGTCGAGTCACCGCTCCCGGAGGCGAACGTGCCGGCGTCGGCGTGCCACAGCTCGTCGACCAGGTAGCCGACGACGTCGCTGGCGGTGTCCTCGTAGTCCACGCCGTCGAGCTGTGAGGCCCACAGCAGCCCCTGGGCGACGGTGCCCTGCGTGGCGGCCTGGTTGGCGGCGCCGTTCGTGACCTTACCGTTGCCGGCGAGGTTCGTCTCGATGACCCCGGCGAGACCGTTCGCGTAGTCGGCGGCGGCCGACCGCGACTCGCCGCTCCCGGCCTGGGGGCCGTAGTACCCCACCGCGCCGAGCAACAGCCCGACCGAGCGGGTCGATTCCTGCTGGGCCACCGTTGCCGGGTCGAACAGGCCCATCGTCGTCTCGGCGACGCCGTCCGTTATCTCCTGGATGCCCACCGGCGGGTCGAAGACGGCGTCGGCGCCGGCCTCCCGCGGGAGCAGGGGGCGCGGGTTCTCGTACCCGAACCACCCGTTCTGGGCGAGGCTGGTCATGTCCGAGAGGAACCACAGCATCGCCGCGTGGTGGTGGGGCCGTCTCGTCCCGTCGACGATCTCCCCCGCGGCCGGCCGGTACTCCGAGAGGAACTCGAAGCTGTCGCCGTGGGTGAGCGCGCCGTTGCCCCGCGAACCACCGACCAGGACGGCCGCGTTGATGCCCACCTGTGCCAGCGTCGCCAGCAGTTGCGCGCGGAACTGTGGCTGTATCTCGTCGGGCAACAGGTCGAAGTGCGCCTGGAAGTTCTTCGCCCAGGTGACGCCCTTCAGGTGGGTCCACGCGAGCGAGGACGGGCTGACGATACCGGAGGACTGCTCGGGGTCCCACGCCAGCGTCTCGGCGTCGGGCCGCCCGGACTCGCCCCCGAAGTCCGGTCGCTGCGTGAAGTGGGGGTCGCCCTCGGTGAATGCCGCCAACGAGAGGTTCGGGTTCCGGATGGGCGGCCCTTCGTCGCCGGCGGTCTCGAGCATCGCCGGGAGCCGCTGATCTCTGAGCTGTGCCATCTGGTCGTTCAGGGGGAACGGGACGCCGTTCCCGCTCATCGCGATGTTCGTCGACATGTTGTACAGCGAGTACCAGTAGGCGTCGAACGTCGCCGCCGCGAAGTCGTAGGTGGCTGCCTGGCTACCGGACCCGCCCGACGGGTCGCCGGCGACCACCGCGCCGCGCATCCCCAGCGAGTCGTGGGGCGAGCAGAAGTACTTCGTCGTCCCGGGGCTCTCGAAGGTGCGTTCGAACGTCGTCCCCGACTCACCGACCGGGTCGCCGCTCCGGAACGAGTCGTCCTGGGCGACGACGTTGTGGGCGCCGCCCTCGCCCGTCCACTCCCAGGTGACGGTGGTCCCCGGATCGACGTGGACCGCCGGCGGGTCGAAGGCGAACGCGCCGCCGTTGCCCGACGTGCCGACCGAGACGGTGACCGAGGACTGCCCGGTCCGGTCGACCGTCCCGTCGAAGTTGCTCGTGTCGGCGAACCAGCCGCCGTAGTCGACGTCAGCCGCCGTCGCGGTGTCTGTCGCTCCCGTCGCGCCGTCGCGTGCCGTACCCGTGGGGGTGTTCTCGTCGCCGGCGCTCCCGGGCGCTTGACACCCCGCCAGGCCCGCGAGTGCACCGAACGTCCCCGCGAGTATCGTCCGTCTGTCGTACATCGTAGGTCTGGCTTCACCGCTCCGTTCAAAAGTGGTGCCCCGACAGGGTGGGCGGCGTACACCCACCGGAAGCGGTTACATACCGGGACGGCTCGCGACACATACCGGTGTGGCGGCGATGTGCCTGCCCGGTCAACGCACACAGCCGCGGCTGACAGGTCAGGGTGGGTACTATTAGCCTGGCGGCGGTAGAGACGCGCGATGGACCCGCTCGAAATCGAGGCCGGCGAAGCCGACGTCGAGGAGATACTCGACGTGCTCGAGGGCGGCCGCCGGGTCGTCGTCACGACGGAGTTCCTCGGTGGCTCCCACGAGGTCACGCTCCGGTACGACGACGTCTGGTACTGCGATACACCCACCCGGCTCCACAAACACGAGAGCCGCGACGAGATGCGGACCTGTCTCGAACGACAGGGCTACGCGCAGGCCTGATCCCGGAGGCCCCGACCAGGTGAGCTCCGGGTAACGACCCCGTTTATGCGGCACGCGGTGCTACTGTACCCACATGGCAGTCAACCCCTCACCGAACCGGTTCCGCGAACTCATGGTCGACGACGACCCCTCGCTCGACGAGGTGATGGCGTGTGTCTTCGGCATCCAGTCTCACGAGGTACGGACCTACCAGACGCTGCTGTCGAATCCGGGCAGCACCGTCGAGGAGCTCGCAAACGAGCTCGACCGGGACCGGTCGAACGTCAACCGGTCGCTGTCGACGCTCCGCGAGAAGTCCCTCGCGAAGCGCCGGCGGCGCCTGCTCGACGGCGGCGGCCACGTCTACCAGTACACCGCGACGCCGCTCGAGGAGGCCCGCGACCTGATGCACGAGACGCTAAACGAGTGGGCCGAGGCCGTCCACGAGCAGATCGACCGGTTCGACGCGGCCTGAACGGTCCGGCCGGCAACCGCCCGACTTTTTGTTCCCCGCGCCGTGGCACCGACAATGGCCGACCTGCAACTCACCGACGAGGTACCTCCGGAAGCCGACGACGGCGTCTGGCTCGCCTGCATCGAGTGTGGCGAGACTTTCGCCCCCTTCGACGACGTCATCTACACCTGCGAGTCCTGTGACGGACTGCTCGAGGCGCGCTACGCCGACCTGCCGACCTTCGAGGACTTCGAGGGCGAGGGCGACGGCGTCTGGCGTTACAGGGCGGCACTGCCCTTCGACGAGGGTGTCTCGCTGCCCGAGGGGAACACGCCGCTGCACCGCGTCCCCCGACTCGAGGACGAGACCGGCGTGAAGAGCCTCCGGGTCAAACACGAGGGGATGAACCCCACGGGGTCGTTCAAGGACCGCGGGATGACCGTCGGCGTCCGCGTCGCTCAGGAGGTCGGCGTCGACCGCCTGGCCTGCGCGTCGACCGGAAACACCTCCGCGGCACTCGCTGCCTACGGCAGCCGCGGCGGGATGGAGACGCTCGTGCTCCTGCCCGCCGGCAAGGTCGCTGCCGGGAAGATCGCCCAGGCCGCGCTCCACCAGGCCCGCATCCTCGAGGTCGACGGCAACTTCGACCAGTGTCTCGACCGCGTGCAGGACCTCGCCCAGCGCGGGGAAGCCTACCTCCTGAACTCGCTGAACCCCTTCCGCCTGGAGGGCCAGAAGACCATCGGCCTCGAGATCATGGAGGAACACTACGCCGACTACGGCGAGTACCCGGACCGCATCGTCCTCCCGGTGGGCAACGCCGGCAACACCGCGGCGCTGTACAAGTGCTTCCGCGAACTCGTCAAGTCCGGAGCCATCACCGAAGACCAGGTGCCGAAACTCACCGGCGCACAGGCCGAGGGCGCCGCGCCGATGGTCGAGGCCATCGAGGAGGGGTACGACGAGACCCGCCGCTGGGAGGACGTCGAGACGCGCGCGACGGCCATTCGCATCGGCAACCCGGTCAACGCCCCGAAGGCCCTGCCCGGAATCCGCGAGACCGGCGGCACCGCCGTCGCCGTCTCCGACGAGGAGATCACCGAGGCCCAGCGCGCCCTGGCCGGCGAGGGCGTGGGCGTCGAACCCGCCTCCGCCGCGTCCGTGGCCGCCCTCCGGAAACTCCGCGACCGGGGTGACGTCGAGGACGACGAATCGGTGGTCTGTCTCACGACCGGCCACCTGCTGAAAGACCCCGACGCGGCCGCCGAGGCGGGCAACGACCCCGAACCCGTGCCCAACGACACCGACGCCATCCTCGAACTCATCGACGAGGGGTCGTCGGTCGGGGAGACGGTCCGGCGACAGGCGTCGAAGGCCGCCGACTCGGCGTCGATTCCGGCCCTCATCGCCGGTGGGATCGGCCTCGCGTACCTCTACCGGAAACTCCGCAAGAAGAAGTAACGCCGGCGGGCGTCGACGGGGACTTTTTGTCATCTGGAGGAGAAGAGTCGCGCGTATGGACACCGCCCTCCGGAACCGAACGGACGCATCGCCGAGTGTCGAAACTGGTCGCCGCGAGTGGTGCCGATGACCGGCGTCTACGAACGGGCGCTGGGGTCGGCGGCCGCCGACCTCCACCCGAAGGTCCGTGAGCGCTACGACATCGGGCCCGACGACGGCGTGACGGTGGGCCGGGGCGAGATGGACATCCTCCGGGGCACCCACGTCCTCCCGGCGCTGTACGCGATGACGGCCCGGGACATGCTCTTCCCCGAGGCGGGCCACGACGTCCCGTTCACGGTGACGACGGCCGGCTACGACCTCGACGGCCACGAGGCCATGACGACGCGCCGGGAGTTCCACTTCGACCGGCGAACCCGACGCTTCGACACCGTGACCGTCTGGGACGAGGCAGGCGAGCGCCTGCTCGATTTCCTCGGACGCGGCGGGCCCGTCGCCACGGAACTGCACCCCCGCGTCGAGGACGGTGCGCTGGTGGTCGAGGCGGGCCGCCAGTGGGCCCACCTCGGGGACCGATACGTCGAACTGCCGGGGCCGCTCGAGGCCGACCTCGAGGTTCGGGACCGCTACGACGAGTCGGGCGAGCGGTACCACGTCCTCGCCACCGTCGAGAACCCGCTTGCCGGGCACGTCCTCAGTTACCGGGGGGCGTTCACCCAGCAACTGACCGACCGGGACGCGGCCGGCGACCTGCGCCCGCTCCGGCACCTCGAGACGCTCCCGCCGCGGTGAGCGCGCCGGCGGCACTCGGACGAAACACGCCCCCGTGCTTGCGTACCCGGGTGTCGCTTGCGACCCGCCTACTCGCTCGCCAGCGCCGCGCCACAGTGCCCGCAGCTGTCGCTGTCGACCGGGTTCGGGGCCCCGCACTGGCCGCAGTTGCACTGCCTGGGTCGCGTCTCGTCCTCGAAGAGGCCGCTGAAGTCCGCGAGGACAATCGTCGCGACGACGACGGCCGCCGCCAGCAACCAGCCGACGGGACCGAGAAAGAGCAGTCCGACGGCGACGAGGGCGACGAGGGCGACGAGCGTCCCGACGACGACGCGCTCTGTGTTACTCATGCCGGCTACACTCGCGGGGAGGGCGGTGGGCCCGGGTCACTGCCGGACGCGCTCTGACTCGAGTCGGTAGCGGACCGTCGGCCGCCCGTCGAACTGCGGGCCGGACCCGGTGTCGTCGAAGCCGACGGCCTCGACGGCCGACTCGACGTCGTCGGAACCGTCGGGGACGAGCAGTTCCACGGCCATCCCCTCGCGCCCGGCGAAGGCGATCGGCTCGTCGAGCAGTCGTTCGCAGACGTCGGCCGGGCCGGCGAGCTGTGTCACGTGGACGGTCCCCCGGCCGGCGTCGAAACTGATGAAGCCACGGACCTCGGGGTCATCGCCGTCCTCGCCGACCACTGTCGCCACGCGCACGGTCCGGTCGTGGATGAGGTTGCGCATCACGTCGGGTGGGCTGTCGGCGAGCTCGGCGAGACGCCCAGCGTCTGACTCGACGGCGTCACGAATCTCCATACCTGTCACTCAGGCTTCCATCCAAATAAACGGTGTGTCGGTCCCTACCACTCCGGAAACCACAGCAGATGAACACAGTTAACCGGAACGACGGCGAACGCGCTGCCAATGACTCACACTCACATCGTGCGGGTGATAGTATGCGGGTAGTCGCGAAGTTCGGCGGGACGAGTCTGGGGAGCGGCGACCGCATCAACCGGGCCGCCGACTCCATCGCGACGGCGGTCGAACAGGGCCACGAGGTGGCCGTCGTCGCCTCGGCGATGGGCAACACTACCGACGAGCTCCTCGAGGAGATCGAGTACGAGGCCGACGACGCCGACCGCGCCGAGATCGTCTCGATGGGCGAGCGCACCTCGGTCCGGATGCTCAAGGGGGCGCTCTCTGCCCGGGGGATCGACGCCGTCTTCCTCGAACCGGGCAGCGACGAGTGGCCCATCATCACCGACGAGTACGGCGAGGTCGACGTCGAGGAGACCAGGAAGCGTGCCCACGCGCTGGCCGGCCAACTGAAAGACGTCGTGCCCGTCATCACGGGCTTCCTGGCCCAGGACCACGAGGGCAACGTCACGACGCTGGGCCGCGGCGGCTCTGACACGTCGGCGGTCATGATGGGCAACTACATGGACGCCGACGAGGTCGTCATCGTCACCGACGTCGAGGGCGTCATGACCGGCGACCCCCGCGTCGTCGAGGGGGCCCGCAACGTCGGGAAGATCACCGTCGACGAACTCCGGTCGCTGTCGTTCCGCGGGGCCGAGGTCGTCGCCCCGTCGGCGCTCGCCTACAAGGACGCGGACCTCTCGGTGCGGGTCGCCCACTATCAGCACGGCGACCTGTTGACCGGCGGCACCTCCATCGAGGGCGAGTTCCAGAGCCTCATCGACCTCCAGGAGAACCCGGTGGCCTGTGTCACCGTCGCCGGGCGCGCGATCCGCAACAGTCCCGGCATCCTCGCCGAGCTCTCCTCTGCCATCGGCGACGCGGGAATCAACATCGAGGCCAACTCCTCGGGGATGGACTCGCTGACCTTCTACGTCGACGAGGACGACGCCCAGCAGGTCGAGGCACTGCTCCACGACCGCATCGTCGACGACGAGACGCTCTCTTCGGTGACCGTCGAGGACGACATCGCCGTTATCCGGGTCACCGCCGGCGACCCAAGCAAACCCAACCTGGCGCTGCGGGTCATCGAACCGGTCGCCGACGCACACGTCCACATCTACGACGTCCTCACCTCGGCGACGTCCGTCTCCGTGTTCATCCCGTGGGACGACCGCGAGCAGGCGCTCAGCCTGATTCAAGACGAGTTCTGACCCGCGACCGGCCCTCGACGGGACTGCCTGTGGCTCTTTGTTCGACCGTCTAGCGACCCTCGGCCAGTCGTGACCCGATTCGCCGCGGGAGGCCGGCGTCGGCGACCGCGTCGGCGACGGCCTCGATGTCGTACTCGACCCGGCGGTCCTCGACCGTCATCGAGGTGAGGTCCAGCACGGCGTATGCCGCACGGGGGTCGCCATCGCGGGGCTGGCCGACGCTCCCGGGGTTCATCACGACGCCCTCGTCGTAGCCCTCGTGGTGCTGGTGGTGCGTGTGGCCCATCACGAGGACGTCCTCGTCGCCCAGCAGGCCGGGGCCGAACTCGCTGGGGTAGGTGTAGTGGTCCGGGTCCCGCGGGTGGCCGTGGACGAGCTTCACCCGGTCGTCGCAGACCCGCCGTTCCTCGGGGAGGTCGGCGAGCCAGGCCAGCTGCGCGTCGTCGAGCTGGTCGCGGGCGTGGTCGACGCCGGCGGCGGCCATCGAGTTGAACGCGAAGGGCGTCTCGCTGGCGACCGCCCGGTCGTGGTTGCCCATCACCGTCGGCACCGGCGCGTCGGGCCAGGGAACGCCGTCGGGCAGCGCCCCTGACTCGCCGCGCACCGCGTCGATACAGTCGGCGTGCCAGGGGTTGTAGCCGACCACGTCGCCGGCACAGACCAGCCGGTCGACCGGTGGCATGTCTTCGAGGACGGCTTCGAGCGCCACGCGGTTCCCGTGGATGTCCGAGAGTATCCCAACCTTCATGCCCCGACGGTACCCGCTGGAGGGTCTTGAGTGTCGGTGCTCGAGGGGACCTTACTCGCCGTTGTAGACGGTGACGTCGAAGTCGCCGGCCGTCCCGGCGACGCCGGCGGCACAGACAGCGTGTTCGAACTCGTGGTCGTACACCTCGTGGGCCGCGCCCTCGGCGTCCGTCGCGGCGAGGTCGAAGGGAGTCGGGCTGTCTTCCTCGTAGGTGGCGACGAGCGTCGGCTCGGTGACCTCCTCGACGAGCAGGGCGTCCCGGCGGACGGTGCCGACGACCGCGCCGGGCCCGTCGGCGGTCGTCGTGGGGTCCGACTCGTCGAGGCCGACGATCCCGGCGATCCGGGGTGTGTCGTAGTCGTCCTTCTCGAAGTCCAGCGCCAGCAGCGGTTCGGCCAGCGCGTCGCGAGCGGGGTAGCCCAGCGCGAGTTTCTCGGCGATGGGGTCGACGTGGGAGCCGTTGCCGACGACCGCGCCGCGCCCGGTCACGCGGACGCCGTTGTAGGAGATGTAGGGGTTGTCCGTCTCCGGGGCGTCCGGCGTCGGTTCGACGGTGACCGTGCCGTCGCGGTCGACTGCCTGGCGGTTCGGGAACGAGCGCGAGGAGACGCGGTACGCGCCGACCTCGGGCGCGACGACGACGAAGCGTCCGACGTACATACGCGACTGTGGCACACAGCGTGGCAAAGCGGTGTCGATGTCCGGCCGGTCGATGCGCCGTCTGCTGGCGTATGACACGCCCGATTCCATCGCGCAACGCTTACAAGGGACCACCGGGTAGACGTGGGTGCAGCAGTCCCATGGGGTAGTGGCCAATCCTGAAGCCTTCTGGGGGCAACGGGATACATGGCGTTTCAAAGCGCCTAAAACGGTCAAGTCCCAAGGGCTGATTGAGTTCGGTTGCCTTCACCGGCAACACAAACTCGAACCTTAGCAAATAAGGTCGGGCCGGTGTCAAACCGGTAATACAAGAAAGCGAAATGGGAAACTGAAACCCTAGCAAATATGGTGCAGTCCTATAGGGTAGTGGCCAATCCTATCGGCTTCTGGGGCCGATGACGCTGGTTCGAATCCAGCTAGGACTATACTTCTTCCATCTACAATCTCTGTAAGCGACTGGTTTGTCGATGGATACACTGGATGCGACCAGTTCCACGACAAGTCCACTGACTGCCAAAATGAGAATAGATGCCTTCTAAACGCTGTTATCGGGGCTTTCAGCAAGATACCAGAGTATATACATGGGTTTTTCGTTGGTCCGAGTATGAGTCAAGTAGATAACGACTCGACGAACGTAACGGCCACTAACCATTCCCGTGTGTTTTATAAAAGCCCAGAATTCAACCGGGGCGAACTGGAGACCGCGACGCGGGTTGCAGACGCCATCAACGACCAGTGGCGCGTCTTCATTACTATCGGACCGTTCCGGGGATACAACATCCACTACAATCTTGAACCGGAGACTCAGACCGTCTGGTTAGACTTCTACTCAGTCCGGCCCGCCGAGGGATACAATCTCCAGCAGGTAATTGAGGACATCAAGAAAGGCATCCAGCAGGCGCGGACCTGACGTAACCCACCCCTCATTCAGAACGCTCATCAACTCTTCTCTGACCACAGGTTCGCTCCAGCGGACGATTAACTGTGCGGCGCTCTTTTGTCAGTAGTCATCGAACGAAGGGTATGCCAGATTTCCCCGAGGCCAGCTACAACATCGATGATGAGGTAATCGACATCATATCGACACGGGACACGCTGGGCGGCTCGCCCCGGCTGGACGGGCATCGTATCGCAGTCTATCACATACTGGATTTTTATCGTGCTGGATTCGGCATCAAAGACATCGCTGGCAAGAAGATTTATCCGCACCTGAGCGAGGAACAGGTTAGAGCCGCGCTTCACTTCGCGGTGGATTTTCCCGAGGCCGTCGAGCGCAGTAGTAAGCCCCGAGACACGCCACTTCACATAGACGTATCGTTCGATAGCAGGCGAGGCGGACCAAGGCTCTCTGTCTTCGACCGGGATGCCGATGAGCCCGGGGCCATCGCGACGGCAACAATCGACATCGACGACCTGCCCGACGGATATAGCGAGCGGGACCTTCACGCGGCGTGGGCGTGGATGTTTGAGCAGGGCGACCGGTCAGACTCCGATGGCTCCGACGACCGAGCTACCATCGAGGAGCGCCAGCACCTCCTTGACGATGAGGAGAATCTTGAAGACATCAACAATTTGCTCGATGATTTAGACGACCCCACGGACCTTGATGACGCTCGCGCCCGCGTCCGTCGCCTGCTTGAACCCTATCAAGACCGAGATGACCTCTCACCTGAGATGGAGGCTAAGCTCCAAGGTTACTGTAACGCGCTGGCCGTCCTCGGCGGCGAGGTGTGAGCGTCTCGGACCGGATGATGGGTCCGGGACCTAGCGATAGACGAGTTTTCTCATGAGAATCAGGACGATGCTGAGACCTCTAATGGCCGTCCCAGTCTGACACGGCGGGGGTTAACGAGTCAGACTATGCCTTAGCCGCCTTTATTTTGTCAGCGGAGACATTCAGGTGAAGCTCAGCTAACTCGCCCATACGCCACGTAGCCGCGCGGTCGCTTTCGCGGGAGAGCCATTTCTGCTTCTCCATCTCTCGGAGCGTCCTGCGGACGGTGGTACGCTGTGATTCGTTGAACGGCAGGTCGCTGATGCGGAATTGGCCGGTTTTTATTAACTGCTTCATCACGGCGTGCCAAACGGAATCTCTGAGGGTCATTTCTTCTTCTCCAAATGTGGGTACGATGTAGATGTATAAGAGAGCACTCATGTTGGCTGGCATGAATTAGACGATTCTCATTCAGGTCCGTAGATTCGGGCGTACGTACCCATGTACGTGCCGGTGTACGTACGAACAAACGTACTCAAGTACATCAACTCAAATGTCTGACATAGATTTTTTACTACCCAGCGCATCGGAGAAGTTGATGTCTTTCGACATAGACTACCGACGATACGAGACGATGCATGTTGACCCCAATAATGACCAGTGGTTAGACCACCGTGACGGCGTGAGTTGCGTCATCGTCGAGGTTGAGACTGAACCCACCCCGTTTCGCGGGCTGATGCAACGCGTAGAGAGGGTGCAGGCGGCGTTCGAAGAGGATGTACCCGCGTCCCGTGTTCTTGAGGCGGCGCTATATGACATGGATGAGGAGAGCCTCGTTACTTGCTTGTCAGAGGGAAGTAGCTGGACCGTGACCGACGACTGGACGAATTCGACCGATGAGAAAGGCTGTGATTCCGGTGTTCTGTTAGAGAAAGAACGTAGAGAAAAATAGCCGCCCACCGTACGTCGCAGTCCCCCACGACAAGCACGTTGAATATGTCCCAGTAAGAGTTCAGGCGTTACTGGGCGTTCTCGAAGCGGTCGGAGTAGTCTCCGCGTTTCGTGGCCGCATTCGTCTTGAATCCCCGAAATCGCACCGTCGGTTCGTTGTGGTGAGCGTCCTTCACATCGTACCAGTAGCGGTTATCTGGCTGGTAGAGACACAGCACCCAGTCTTCTTTCTTCCCCGGCTTCGTCGGGAGCTTCGCCCCTGTGTACGGCCTCTGCTGAAACTCCTCCAGCACAACATCCTCAAGCACCCGCGCGTCCCCCGGCGCGAACAGCAGGTACTTCCCAGCCTCCACGTCCTTCGCATCGGTCTCAGGGCGTGAGTGTTCCACCTCATAGTCGCCGTGATACCACACCCACGCTCCCGCCGTCACTCGCTCTACCTCCTCGGGCAGTTCCTCGGGCGCGCGAAGCGAATCTGGACGGATAGTCTCGCGGTACTCAATACACTCCTTGACGTACGCCAGCGCCCGCTCACGATACGCGTCGTCTTGCTCAGCTTCGGGTTCATCAGGCATCGGCCACCGGGAAAGGTCGTCGAACACCTCATCGGGCAAGCCCACCTCCAGTTTGTCACGCAGGTCGAGCAGTCGCCGGTCGCTCGCCACCGCTGGCTGACTGTTGAGGTCGCGGACTCCATCCGGTGGGTTGGGTCTCTCCATATCCATATGAACTCGTCAATATGGTGTAAAATAAGCATACCTCTCGTAACGATGGATGGCTCTTGGACGGTCACGAGTACGCCGTCAACCTTGTATGTCAGTGCTGTCCGAACCACCTCGTATGTCTCCTCGTCGTATCGAGCCATCAGGTCGCCCATGCGCGAGTCCTTTATCGACTCGTCACCTGCTTCACGACCACGCCGGAATCTTCGGTCTCGGTCGTGACGAACGTCATCATGTATGCTTTTCCCGTGCCATTACCTGCCGATTCTTCATCGTGCCAAACTCAACCGAGGCAACTCACTGGCGGGCCACATCGCATCTCATCGTGGACAGCCGGGAGATACGATAAATCACAGCGGTTTTTATTTTTCTAAGAATTTCGGCGGCTACATGCCATATTTGATGTGGTGTCCAACGTGCCCTGACTTCGAACAAGTGCGACTCCAACGGGACCGGCCCTGCCCGTCCTTTGTTAGCCGCAATAGTCTAAGGGGGACTGGCACAGGAACGTGCCACATTTTCATCACCAAACCCCGCGTACAAGGCATAGAAAGCCCGAAATTTGCCATTTTACCTCTATCGAACAATCATGCTTTCACGTCCAGTTTATCAGATGCACCAAGGTCTTGCACGAAAACTCGGCATTCGAGACCTTCACTTTGAGGATTTGGTGAGAAATTGGGCGAGAATGCCCTCGTACTATCGGAAACCACCTCAAAAAGAGATAGCTGTCGCTCAGGAGTCCCGCGACCCCGGGGTAATGATTCGACCTATGGTGGGCCGAGGTTGTCATCCGAGACTCTCCGTTTTGTCTGCTCACCAAGGTAGCGGTCACGCGGAGTCTTTTCCGGTGTCCACGGGTCACTCGGTTTTAGTGTAGACTGGTCGGATTCCGACTCTGACTTCTGCTGGGCCTTATCTTGCGCCCGGCGCTTCGCGGGTGCGTCCCTCTTGCGCTGTTCCTTTCGCGAGGCGATGTCACGAAGTACATCCCCGCAAGTCCGCATCTTGTCAAGCAGGCCACCGACCTTCTTTTTCGCGTACTCGGTGACTGTAACCCACATTCCCGCACGGCCTTGGTGGTCTCGTAAGACGAGTTGATGTCCTTCCAACTCGGCCACATGTCTCCCGATGGTGCTCTTACTAAGTCCAGTAAGTTCCGCGAGTTCGTCGTAGCTAATACGGTTGTTACGGCTGTTGCGAACCACGAGGTGGAGGATGTCGTGAATGGCCATCGTCTGGCGCTCGAACAGCATCCCGATGACTGTCCGCTGGAGTCCGTCACTTTCGAAGTACTCGCGGAGTTTGATTTTGTAATCCTCTGGGGTCGCTGTCTCGATGGGTTCTCCGGGAGTGTACCACTCGTCACTTATGAGGTCGTCTTCGGTGATGCCCGCCCACTCGATGTGCGCGTGCAGGACCTCGTGGAGGTGTTCAACCATCGCGTCCCATGCGGGTGCGGGAAACGCACCCCGGTGTTTGACCTCCAGCTTCGGGTGGGCCAAGGCGTGCGAGTCGGAGAAGCTGTGAGCCTCCTCATGCATATACTCCTTCAGGTAGTGCTTCGGAACTGATTCGGTCCGAGATTCCCCATTCGGAAGCTCATACGTAATATCCGTATCGAACCCAATTGCTCCAAGATTCGTCGTCGAAAACGCATAGATTTGGTAGTGACCGCGCTCAACAGTTGCCTTCTCTTTCCCGCTCGCGTCACCGGACACGACTAGACGGGCCGAATCTCGAAGGGTCTGGACAGTTGCATCCTTCGTACGGAGATGGTGGCGATGATGCAGTTCGAGACCACTGAAGCGAACAGTCTCGTGGATGATGTCCCGAGCGTATCGTTTGGCCCTCGCTTTGCTGAATGCGACTAATAGATACTCGAACGCGTGACGAATAGTCTCGTACAGGTCAAAGACGTACGACGCTTGAATGCGAATCGCGGTTCCCTCATATTGTTGTTCAGTCTGCCACCCAGCAGGCCACGAATACTCATTTCCATCTTCGTACACAAGTCCATCCGCCCGCTCGTGAACTTCGACTCGGAGTTTCCGAGCGTTGTCCGCAATACCTGAAGAGCCTCGACAGATACTGTCGTAGAGATTGAGCACATGGCAGTCATTCTGTGTCCAGTTTCCCGAATTACCTTGCGAGCCGTACTCGACGCCGCTCGGGAAGAGGCCAACGTCCTGATAATCACTACTTGCCGTCCAGCTACCGTTGAGACGACCGAGCTTGTGCGGGTTGTTGCTTGACGAAGCGTGACCCGTGCTTTGGTCGAGGTTACGACAGAGCGAAGAAAGTTCGCGGTGGAGGCGGCCCTTATCGTTAATCTGGAACCAGATGTCACACCCGTGAGTCGTGCCCCGGGAGAAAACCTTCGATTCAGTGGAAAAACTGTTGTTCTGAGGCGATTCTGCTGTATCAGTGCCGCTAGATATATGCGGCTCGTGCGCGTCTTCTATCATGTTGGTCATCCCATGTAGGGAGGGATTCCCGACCGACGCTAGAGGGGTGCTGTGACACCCCATTTCTGGGAAAGCATCAATCGGTTACTGACTAGTTCGTGTATTATGGCAAATATGTGTCGGCAGATTGAAACGTGAGCCTCTCACGTCAAGCGTGACGGTCTCACGTTGAGAGAAGGAATTGGAAAACTCATACAACAAAAATGCTCTTAGTCCCGTAACTTGGCCTTGAAATTTCGCTTTTCAGTTTTCGCCCTACTGAGAAAGGACTGAGTACATGCTGTGCTGGGGTAATATTCCAACTGTTACTGGACAACAGACCTTTTTCAGAGTTCGTCGAGGAGAATACGCTTGAGTTTTCGATTCTCTTTCTCCAGCGCGGCGTGAGCATCCTCGATTGCGGTAACACGCGCCCTCAGTCGGTTCATCGTCTCATGCAACGCAACGGTTGGCTTGTCTTCGTATAGCTTCACTGACGCCTCCTTTGCTACTTCGTGGCCTTCGTCGGTCAGTCGGAGCATCTTCGGGTCATCGCGGCGGTCGCCTCGGCGTGACTTTGTTCCAGTAATGGTGACGAACTCTGGTTCGATAGTTCGCAAGGAATTGTTGATGTCACGATTCGAGATACCGCTTGCCCGTGCAAGTTCATCGATACTGGCCGCCCCGTCGAGCAACTGTAGTGCGCCCAGAATCCGCTCGTGTTTGGGGTACATATTGGAGATGAGGGAATCAAGGTGCAAATGTATTGATAACATATGAGTTCGGTGAGATGCGTTTATTATCAGATGTTATCTCACCGATTTCATCTGTTATCTGAGGGAACTAACGACCCCTCTCTATGGAGGGTACCCTCGTATCGCGTGCGGGATGGGGTGACCACGATAACAGAGTGCCCGGCATTTGGCAGGGCCGCCGGAGATGACGCAAATCATCCACTACATGGGTGCTTCCCGGGGTGCCCGGATTGTTTGGGTTGCACTGGGGACACACCTCATTCAGACCGCAACACACCCCATTCAGAGCAAGAATTTGATACTAATCTCACGGCGTCAACACCGCGTGGACGGCGGGATACTCATCGCGGAGCCGTCTATTCTCGTCTTGAGCCAGAACAGCATTCAGGGTTCTCAAGGCACCAAACGCGGAACTGGTTTCGCTGGCCAGCGGTTCTGTCCCAGCGACGCCGCCATCAGGCCAGCGTACTGTGAGCGCGTACTCCAGAGTCTCGGTAATGTGTACGTGAGCCTGTGCCCCGTTCTCCCACTCTAAGAACACATCTTGTTCTGTTTCTTGATACGGATTCTCTTCGGTCCACACATCGCGCAGGGCAGGCATCTCATCGCTGTCTTTCTCCATACTGTCCGACACGAAATATGAACGATATATAACTACTTATCTTGATTTATCCAGTGAGCGAGGTAGATTAACTTGGTGATACGTATGTGAGGGCGGAAGATGAATTTCGCGTCGTCACGCTGAAAGGCCGGAGACGAAGACTCATTACAATATCTCCCTCACATCTACTATCTGACAAACGGATTGATTGACTAAGAGGTGCTTTGCTTAACGACCTTGGAGTTCACGCGGTGCGACGTAGACTTCTGTTTGTTCGGCCACGTTCCAGTCAGAGTCGGCAGTAATACGTTCAGCCGCACGATTGTGGACACGCTGTACGGCATCTCGGTATGTGTCAGGGACGGTCAGTTCCTTGTGAGTGCCGAGTACAATCGCTACGTCGTCGTCAACATAACTTCGGTCTGTCGGAACCCAGAAGCCGAGGTCGGAGGCAACTACTTTTGTGAGTTCATTACGAGACACATCGTGCTCATCCGCTACTGTGTCGATTTCCTCAGCAAATAATTCCTCAGTGAGTTCGGCCACATCAGTGGTGTCGCCGGTTTTTGTGAACTTGTGGTCGCACGGTGCTTGCTCATTCATAATTGATGAGGCCGTCTTTGCAGTTCTCGCAGACGAGTCCATCGTAATGAGGTTTGACCTCACCAGCCTCACGGAGTCGGAGGCGTCCACCAGACTGCTTGGTCTGCTTACACTCACTGCACTCAACAGCCCCGAAGGGTCGCCACGAGACTTGCGTGTGGTCTTTTGAAACTTCCATACTTGGCACTGGATGGGCTTTATCAACGTCAGCGTCGGTTTTGGGAACCATACATTCGCTCAGGATGATATATGTATAAGGCTTCTCCCAATAATGGTTGAAGACCGTTGTCTGGGGAAACTGAAAATATACGCAGGTCGTTGATTATAGAGCTATCCTAAGAGGGTAAGAATTCAAGCCAAATTCTACACCCGGTAGGAAACAGTGACTGCGTATCTATTCGAGCCACAGTAGAATTCTTAATTTCGGGCGGGACTATGACCTCCTAGAAAACACGTTCACTGGGGGCACATAATATAATCATAGGAAGTATGACATACGTGTGTGTAGAGTGGTGTACGTGGCTACGTACGTGCATACGTTCGTATCAAAAACCGGTCTGAATGAGGTCTCCACCCCCACCTCATTCAGAGCGATGCGTCCCCCGGCATTATCCTCGACAAACGCGGAATCAGGTCATGGCCGATGACATGGACCATCCCGACCCACCTGACTCACTCCCAGAGGACATCGTTGAATTCGTGCAATCAACGGACATCCACACGCTTGACGACCTCGGCGGGTACGTTGAGAGAGAACTGACTGCTCGGGCGAACGCAACACTCGAAGACTGGCCAGAATAGAGTACGTTTCGTGAGCTTTCAGGCGAGTCCCCGCGTCGTGCATCAATTGTGTGGCGCGGTTTTGCTAGCGAGGTGTGGACAGGCACCCCAGCTGTCATAGTCGGACATTCACTCGGTTTGAGTAAGTGAAAATCCAATAGACATTCATTTGAGTGCCGTGTACTGGGTCTCATATGCCTAGTAAGTACTATACAGAAGAACGAGAGTGCAACAGGTGCGGGGTCACTTACGACGCGCCCTATATGATTGGTGTTCGCCAGCCGATGCGTTTGCTGTGCAACGATTGTAGTAGTGACAAAAAAGAGGAACGAATCGAACGCGTCCTCGGAGAACATCCTGATGTCTGGTATCGACCTGATTCAGAAGACAAGGAAATAGCGGTCTACAAACCCGAGGATGGTCGGTGGTATTTCCGGCATGACCTCCACGCCGTTCAGCGAATCGAAGAGGTATATCAGGAGCAGGAAGAGGACTAAAATCTCTCAACGCCGCTGGAAGTGGTCGTAAACTCTCTCAGTCGTATTTACGGACCTGTGCCGCAATCTGTTCCGTACGTCCACAAGCCGGGTCTCCTCGTCGGCCAGCATATAGTTCGCTAGGGAGTGTCTGAATGCATGAGGGTGCAATTCTGACGGGGCGGCGGGCTCTCCATCGGAACGGTAAACCGTAACGTCCGCGTGGACGGCGAGGTCTTCAACCACGTTGCGGATGGATTGGTTCGACATCACCGCGCTCTGACGGCTCGGGAACACATACTCACTCTCCCGGGCGCGGTACCATTCACTCTGGAAGTACGAGCGGAGCAGGCGGACTGTCCCGAAGTGGCCGTACGGGTCGAGGCGCATCGTAACCGCTCCCGGAGTGATGTCTTCCCTCGGGTAATCCTTCTGCACGTGCCCGGGAAGGACGACTTCTCCATCCTCCAGTCGAAACATCGTCTTCTTCAACTGACGTAGCTCGTTGGCGCGGAGACCAAGGTCGATGGCCAGTACGATGAGTACCTCATCACGCAGGCGACGGCCCAGCGAGTCGTATCGGAGGTTTCGGTCGTGTGCGGCGTCCCGGAGCAGGTCTACCTCTCGGATGTTGATATAGCGATGCACCACGGACTTCTTGGATTCGGGTTTACTCATCGTTGGAATCGTTCTTGTAGCAGTTCTTGAACAGGTCTTCGGCGCGCGGCTTCATCCGAATCACCACCTCGTTCGGGAACAGTTCGATTTCGCCCATCGGGAGCGGGGAACATTCGGGGCATGTCTCGTCGTGCTTGTGCCACAGTTTGTGGAACGGGTAGAAGAGGGCCTTCGCCATAATTATCAATTAGCTTCCAATTATATGAGTGTTCCTTCAGTTTGGGAGTCTGCAATACACCCATCATTCAGGCCGATATTGGTTCGATATAGGGGGTAAAACGGGGCTCAGTTTGGGAGTCTACGAGAAGAATCCCAAACTGAGCGAGAAACTCAAGTGCTCGTGACACCCACTGTCGTTATGAACCGTTTCCACAAAGGGAATCTGGTTCTCTCAGAAGAGACTTACAGACGCGTTGAACCTATATTAGCTCGGGTTGCGAGGCATGCCGGGAAACTCAACATCCAAGCAATTGGTAGTGGTCTTACTGAGTTACTTGATGTGGATGTGAAGGAACTCCAAGGCCTGAAACTGCCAATCGTGTTAGGGGCTTGTGTCGCATGTGTGGCTCTCTGGTGTAAGAACCGACTTCTCCAAGGCAGGGAAGAAGATATTGAACTCCCGGTCTATGATGGCGACAAGTTCGAGACTAAGAATGCCGCTACGCTTTCGATTATCAAGGGCCAGAAAGAACAGTTTGAATAGAAACCGCATTCGTGCCTCACTGAATCGAATGAAACCGAAATGACCATTACAGCCAGTCGGCTCTGTTGAAATCCTATTTTTAGGGTGGGTTCCCGTGTGAAACAGTCGGGAAAAGATGTGCGTATCTGCCAAATGAGAGCGGTGATATTATCTCCACCCGGAATAATGAGAATGTATGCCCGGCGAAATCACTCTAAATACCCTAACTAGCACGAAAACGAACGGTCGCGCCATGATGGCAGAACTGGTTGCTAATTCAGGGACCGCTGACTTGCAGGTCGAAATGTCTGATGAATCCGCTGATGTGAAAATTAACGATGGTAGTAGGGTAGTGAAAGTTGATATGGATAGTGATGGACAAGTTCGACAAATTCTCGTTAACGATGTTGTCGTCTGGCCACAGTAATGTAAATTAGGAGGAAGATTTTGTAATTAATACTGATATAGCTATAGCCTGTATTGACCGCACCGGAATAGAATTTATCATCTGTTGAGGGTTTCAACAAGGCTACCTAGGTCAAAGCTCGTCTGCGTCCTGATTCTCTTCAAGATACTCGCCCGTATCGGGCGTCTCGAATCCATCGTAGAACCGACTCCAAGCCCGCCGGAGTGCCTCTGTATTTAAATCCTCGCCAACCTCGCATGTCTCAATTGGTCCGGGCTCTAAGTCGTCAAGGTCGAACACGTGCAAATGAACCACTCCTTCAGAACCAAACGATAGGTCAATCTTGTATTCGGCCATATCTTTGCCAACGAGTGCAATAATCAAAACATCATGTGTCCTCCGGGGGACGGAGGTCGCGCCATCTGAAGTCCATTTCTTCATCACCGTCGAATTCTACCCTGTAGAGCAAGTTGTCGCGTTCGTCACCAGTCACATCGCTCGCCGCATCCTCGAAAATTTCGATGACTTCGCCCTGTCTTCCATGATATTTTTCATGGTCTGGGTCGTCCTTGTCGGGAATATCTATTCGTACCCTGTCTCCGGCGTTGAAGCGTGTCATACCGAAACGATGACTACACATCTTCAAATATACTTGCGATTGGCTTTCTTAACGCCTGATGAAATACTGGCAAATTTTCTCTTCTCTATCTTACAATATATGCGAAAGAAATAGGACCATCTCATGTCTGGACCTTCTCATGGCACAATCATTTGATGATGCGGTCATTCGTCTTCACGACATCAATCAAAGAAGACAGAGCGATTCCGCGACCTGCTCGATGTCTCGTCCTCAGTCTATCCACCCAGAACGAGACATCTTCAACAGCCTCGCATGAGTGGAGATACCGAAGAGTTCAGTCTCCCCGATGATGATGACTTGGCTGATGCTCTAAATAAAGAAAGTGTTGATTCACGAGTGTATAATGATTACAAAATAGTTATTGAACTGGTCAACGAATCAGATAAACCACTTTCCTTCGATTACGCGTTTACACTGGCAAAGGACCGGGGTCTCACCTATGGGAAAGGGCCGTTCAAATCAAAAGTGAAGGCGCTCTTTAGGTGGAATCCTGACCTGTTCTGGCATATTGCAGGTCAGTTCCCGAAATCAGACGTGTGGGTTGACCTTTGCGCACAATCTATAGGCGTTGATTCAGTAAACAGCCAGAACCTCAACGAGGTTCAACAGGCATGTACTGCTGAGGGAGACCGAGAGAAAGAACGGTATGCTGAAGCAAGTCTTCGTGAATTCCAGTCACGTGCTCTCCAAGATGGATTCCCCGATACAATAGAGGGCCTTAGCGATGTCATCGAGGGAGTGATGGAGGAGACGGCACACATCTGTGCGAAGGAACTCCCCAGTCGAGTCACCGCGATGAACAACGGAACAAAATCGATGGCTGGCAACGCAAATGAGGTAATCTGTAGTCGATGTCTTGTAGCAGACGGATTTACTGAAGGCGATGAGTTCGATACGGACGATGATAATGCAGATGCGATAGTTTACAGGGCTAATCCATCCACTGACCAATTGAACGTTGAAATCAAGTCTGCGGCGTCTCGCGAACGCGCGAGCCGTGCCGTATCTAATAATGTTCCGTGGGTGCTGTTCTCATTTTTCCAAGACCCAAGCGAAGTAAACAACTGTATGTTCGAGGGAACGGTGCAGAGCCCGGCATGGGCTAAATCAACTATCGCATCATACGTTCCGCCAAAAACTCTTCAACAGGTTCCAGACATAGACGGAGGAAAGAAAGCCCACGAACACAAGACCAACGGGAAACTCCATTTGCGCTCGAATGAGGAGTTTTCCGAGGATATGCAACACTACCGGAAAACAGGGGAGATACGCGACCTCAGTGTCGGTCATGAAAGCTAAATTAGACCACTGCCAGCGCAGTTGTCACGACGATGTTTCGGTTTATTTTGGGGCCCCAGCCGAACCCCTTCATTTCAGGTCGAGAGCCTTTCTGACCAGCAGATGTGAACCGACTGATGAGTTTTGAAACCCACATAGCTCCGGTAGAAGACTCAGCATAGATAATTTCCACATATACGCGATTTCGCGTTAATGTATCCAGATTTGGATAGATTTAGGACCCCAACATGTCTGGACCACCCTATGGACGACGATGAGTTGAATCCAGCCGAGTACAAGACATACTGGTTTGCTCGCGACCTCGTTGCCTCGCGGTTCTCCGGGTACGCGACTAACGAAGCAGACGCCTTGGAGGAACTCTCCGACAAGCTCTCCGACGAATTAGATGCAGGGGCGGACGTAGACTCGCTCAAAGAGACTCTTCGAGACCACATCCGAAACTCCATTAACAAGCTCTACGGTGGCGACATCAGCAAGAAGTACCGCCAGACGGAGGACATGACCGAGCGTATCCTTCACCGTATCGATGACCGTGAGGACGTGGAAGAATTCGTCATCGCGGCACGGGCGGTCGTTCGAACGAGTCGTATAATGAAGACGACGCCCTCCTTCGGGAAAAATGAAATCCACGAGATTGTTGATGATACTCTGGAAGGCGAAGATGGCACGATAGACGCGACGAAAGCCTTCGACGCGATGTTTGACGTTGACGTGGACGGCGAGGCATATCAGCTTGGGGCACAGCGAGCAGTGCTCATCAGGTATCTTCGTGAGTTGTTCGACGACCTTCAGAACGACCCAGACTGGAGCGAAACTGATGTTATCCGAATAGTATCAGGAATAATACAAGAATACGAACGGAGAGCAGGTCAAAGTCGGACGGCAACGGCAGGCAACGTCCTTGAAACAGGTCTCCAGCGCGTCTTCAGCCGTTTCGGAATTCCTGCAACTGGCGTGCCGGAGCATTTCGGGGACCTCGAAGTCGATAACATCGTGGATGGGCCGGACGCGACCATCGGATTCAGTTGCAAGCGGACGCTCCGCGAACGGTTCAAACAGTCGCTCGCTCGTCAGTCCGAAATCGGAGCCGATGAGGTCTGGTTCGTATCCCTGATGATGGCAGACATCAGCCGCGAAAAACTCCAGATTATCGCAGACGACGGTGGGCGTATCTACGTGCCCCGGGATTCGTTTGTGTGGGAACGATACAGCGACGATGATGAACTAACGTACGCACTTCGACCGGCGGACGAATTCTTGAGCGATGTTGCAGAGTTCGCGGGATGTCGGTTGTCGGAAGAAGCGACGGCGGACTAATCAGCCTTCTGCGGCTGTTTGATTGGACTGTCGAATACCTCAGTTCTGACCGCTGTACCAAGAGCCTGCGCGAGAAGTGGCGGGACTGCGTTACCAACCTGTTTGAACGCATGTGTACGTGCTCCGGGGAATTCGAATGAGTCCTTAAATGACTGGCACCGAGCCGCCTCGCGAACCGTGAACGAGCGCGCTTCGTTCGGATGGATAAACATGTGGCCATCTTTGTACAAATGGGCCACGATGGTCGTCGAGGGTTCTTTCGGGTTCTGCTTTTTCAACTTGTCCGGGAATATATCTGACCGGTACGGCTGGTGTTCTTCGGGAATATCTCCAATTATATACGAGGTACCCTCTCCGAGCAGTTTGTACAGCGTCAGGTCACGCATATTGTGCCCTCGACACTCGTGATTGAGAAGTGGCATCTCGTCCCACTCTTTGTCCTCGGGGATGTCACGCACCCAGTACTGATACTCCGATACTGGACCAAGTTCGTATTCTTCTGCTTTTGTCGGTGGCGTCTCCCCACTTGGAGAGACAGGAGGCAGGTCAAGAATGGCGTCAGCAACCGTATTCCACGGTTCCTTGCTAATATTCTTCTTGAACGTAGGGAACTCATCTTCCTCCTCGTCCTCAGCGAAACCACCGAGAGTACTCTGGTCCTCGTCGGCGAGAGCCTCCGGGTCGCGCTTGTATTTAATTTTCTTCTCTTCCTCGTTGCGGGGCTCGCGGTGAGTCTCCCACTCGGTCATGTCGGGATTCTCGGCTCCAATTCGGTTTCCGATAAAGAACAGACGCTTTCGGTGCTGGGGAACTCCGTAGTCGGCGGCATCTAGCAGTTGTGCGTCTGCCTCGTAACCGAGGTCCCGCATTTGCTCAAGGATAACATCAACAACCTGTTCACCATCCTCATTTGTCGCAGACAGCATCCCCTCGACGTTCTCCATAATAAACGCCTTTGGCTCGTAGTGAGAGACAAAGCGAAGGAAATCCTCGTAGAGCGCGTGTCGGTCGTCCGTCTTCGTATTCTGACCCTCAAGCGAATTAATCTTCGACCGACCAACCAAGGAGAACGTAGGACAAGGAGGCCCACCAGCAACGAGGTCTAGCTCACCCTGCTCAAGACCAAGGTCCGGGGGCTCGGTCTCACGGATGTCCCCGACCTCCATTTCACAGCCGTGATTCTCGTCGAAGGTCGGCTTGGTGTTCTCTTCATGGTCAAGGGCCCAGATGACCTCATACCCGGCATCTTCCAGCCCTTGCGATAGGCCACCAGCACCACAGAAAAGGTCAATCGCTGTCAGTTCCGTCATCGTGTTCTATCACTGCATGTTGCTTCATCCTACTTAACGGTCCGCAATCTGCGGAGAATTCATCATAGGGGAGGGACAACTCAATCACGAATGCTCGGACGAACACAGGTCTCTGAAGACGAAATCTTCGAGGTGGTTGATGTGGGTGCGGCCATCGATGTCGCATCCGGGGCAGGTATCGACGACGCCTCTACTCGGGTCCGCCAGTTCGTTTCCTCTATCCCTACCCTGTTAGAATGGCTTGAGGAGCACGGGCGTCAGTACCCGTGGCGGGAGACGACAGACCCGTGGGCGATATATGCCACGGAAATACTGTTACAGCGCACAAGAGCCGATGCCGTTGATGCCATCTATGACCAATTCTTCGAGCAATTCAACACGCCTCAGGACCTTCACGCCGCCCCGGAAGATACCGTTCGCGAGACAATTCGGTCTCTGGGGTTCGTGAATCACCGTGTTCGAACGCTCAACGAAACGGTGGAGATGATTTGTAATGACCACGGTGGAGAGGTACCAGAGTCAATTGATGCTCTGAAGGAACCGTGGCGAGTTGGTGACTACACCGCGCGGGCCGTCCAAATTTTTGCACGAGGAGAGGCTCTCGCTCTCGTAGACTCCAACTTCGCACGCGTGTTAAGTCGAGTTCTGGGATACGACATGCCGAATCAACCCCACAAGAGCGATGAAGTGTACGCACTTCTGGATGCCCTCGTCCCATCTGAACCCGCACTTGCCCGAGCGTTCAACCTTGCAATACTGGATTTGGGAGCGCTGGTCTGTACTCCGAACGACCCGAGTTGCGAAGCGTGTCCTATTAACAAGGCCTGTCACTACTATTCGGGAAAGCTTGCTTGACATGGCGTACTACTGGCTCAATCAGAAGGGAACTGACGGGAGCAATTATAATGACGAGGTTGGAGAGGTGTACCATTATCGGGGGAATACCCCCGGGGCCCAGCAATTGACTGCGGGCGATAGGTTCGTGTACTACCGGGTCGGACAATACGAACTGTTCGGCGCGGGTGAAATATCACACATAGACAAGCGAGAATCCGGGAACGGGTCGGGCGTGACGACTGATTACTTCGCGCATATTACGAACTATACTGCATTTGAACCGCCAGTCATCCTGAAGGGAATTGGAGACTCTGGGCTCAAGGACGAGATTTCATTCCTTTGCGATAGACCCGGATTGACTGGAGTCCCTCAGCACAGTATCCACCAGATATGCGAGGAGGACTTTCAACTGATACTCGACTCAGCAGGCGTCGAATTCAACGACTGAGGGGATTCTGGACCCTCGCTCCCGTGAATCAGAGTCAGGAAAGGCGACGAGCGAACTCTTTGACCTTCTCAAATGCTTCGGCCTCTGACCCCTCGGGGACTGACGCGGAGAAGTCACTACTGATGGTTTCGGTGAATCCCGGACGATGATAGTCTGGTCCGGCTGTCTCCGCACCTTCAACGTGCCACTCTCCATCGAGGAACTGCAGGTTCACTGCGCGAATCGGAGTGTCGGTTCCAACCAGAGACACGTCATCCGTCTCTGGATTCCAGTCATATTCGTCATCATCCATCTCGCGAATCCACTGGTACCCATCACGGTCAAATTTCTCTCGCCGCCATGTTCGGCTATTAATCGAGAGTGTCTCCGAGGGGAGGTCTGATTCACTGTACTCAGGCATATTTCCCCAGAATCAGGCAATCAACTTGAACACCCGGGTCAGGGTGTAACAACATCGCGGGCGCGCCGATAACTGCAACCCGCATGACGAACAATCTGAGCAAATGTGCCTATATCGATTATTTCTACTGTATCTATAGCGGCGCTATAGCAAGCCTATAGCTCCTGTTTCCGAATACGGAGAAAAATACGTAAACTTATTTGGTCGGGTTTCTTCGCACAGCGTAGGACAAATGAGTTCAGACAACCAGACAATCGGTGGGCCGTACTCGTCAGACACAGACATCCCAGAGTACACGCGAGAGGAGATGGGTGTGCCGGACACGCGGGAAGAAATCAAGAAACAGCTTGCTCCGCTCGAACTGGAGATGTACGAAGAGTGGATGATGGACATCCTCCGCTGGGCCTTCGACCGAGGCCGCAAGCCGAACTACGTCAAGCCGAAGGGCTATTCGAAGGCGAGTATGCGGAATATCAAGTCCCGTATTGAAACGTTCCTGCTGTGGGCGTGGGACGAGTACGGGTTCACCACGGCTATCGAACCAGAGATGCTCGACGCATACTGGAAGACTCATCTCACCCCGGGCGATAACATGCTCAAATCCGACCGGCGGACGATTAACAACGTCGCCATTATCCTCAAACGTCGGGGCATCGAGTACGAGATTCCCGATAGCGAGGATGTGTACCAAGAAATCGCTGAGGAGGAAGTTACGGGCTTTTCGGATTACCTCCTGCCCACTGAATTGCGAGACGTGAGGTCTGCGGCACTTCGAGCGTACGCTGTACCGGACAGGGAACAGATGGAATCTGGTGATAAAGAACAGGAGTGGGCGGCTCACCTCGCCCAGAGGCTTCGTAAGCCCGTATTAGACCTCACAGAGGAGGATTGGGAGCGCGCAAACAGCTATAAAATCCCCTCTCTGACCTTCGCGGCGCTCGACCTCGGCTTCCGCCCCTGCGAGATTGAGGATGCCAAGGTCTCGTGGTTCAATCTCCGAGGCGACGAGGGTCACATCGGGATAAATCCCGAGGAGGATAGCAAGGAAGGCGGGGATAACCGTAAGTGCATCCTCTCAAAGGAGGCAGTTCGCCTGCTCAAGCTCTGGCTCAAGGAGCGTAACTCCATCGAGATGTACGATGGGCGGGACGAGATGTGGCTCACGCGCGAGGGCAACCCGTATTCGGCGGACTCTCTCGGCGGTGAGAAGGGTGTTATGGGGCGACTGATGCAAGAGGCAGGCATCGATACCACCAATCGAGAGACCGGCTTCTACATGATACGCAGGGGAACCGGAACCGTAATTGGGAATACCGAGGGGCTCTCAGCGGTGATGACACAGCTTCGCATCAATAATGTGGAAACAGCACGTCGCTACGTGCAGAATGATACCGAGGCTATCAAGCGGAGTCTGGAGGCACTTAATGGGACTTCCCAGTAACACCACACTCGCGGCGTGCCCGGGGGCGAAAATATGACCCTGAGAGACGACGTTTGGGATGCGGCTTTGATGGAGGTCGCCAACCGTGGGCAGTTCAAGATAAGCGACCTGCCGTTCGAAGAGGAGCAGAGACACACGGTGAGGCGCACCTTGCGAGAAATGCAGGACAAGGGCTGGTTACGCCGAGAAAGTAAACAGGCGGCCATCTACAGGCTCGGCTCAAAGGCCGAGATGATGCTCGACATATCGCCGGAAGTCATCGAAGCTTCTCGGGAGTGAAACTCAGCAATTGTGCTCGTGTTTCTTTTTCCGAATTGATTCAGTAATATGGTATTAAGGGGTGTCGGAGAAGCCGTTTAATGATGAATATTTTTACAAACACTAGCAAATATGGTCGGGTATGGGCAGAAGCCTTCTGGGGGCTTCGACGAAGGTTCGAATCCTTCTGGGACTACTTCTTCCGCGAACCACCCGGCGAGCACCGCCTCGCGTGTGCTCGCATTCCGTGAGCGGGTGCCGTAGTGAACAGAAGATTCGAACCCTGCCAGTCGCGCGCGGCGAATGGGCGGTTTGAGGGGAGCGAGAACCGCCATGCGAACGGCGTCCTCACAGGGTTCGATTCCGTCTCGAACCCTCGCCGCCGTCGTCGACCCGGCTCCGTCGGATAAATAAGGCATCAATACTTTCTTCCCACCTTACATACCCCGTCACGTGAACACGGAATCCGTCGTCAGACGCCCCGTCGAAGAGAACGAATCGCTGAGTACGGCCATCGTTTCAGCGCTCTCGGAGGCAAAGGGCAGGGACATCTCCCGGGACGACTGTGTCCTCTACGACACCATCGACCCCGACGGCCTGGACAGCATCTTCCGCCAGGACGGCGAGGGCGACCGAATAAAGGTCGAGTTCGCGACACACGGCGCCATCGTGGTGCTCTGGGGGAACGGCCGGGTCACCGTCGAGGTCCAGGACCTGGAGGCCGACCCGAACTACGGGTGACGGCCGCCTACTGGTACCGCCCGCGTCCCTCGATGTCCGCCAGGCTCTGGAACACATCGTCGGCGTGGTCGCTCGTCTCTCGGTAGGCCTCCTCGGCGGCCGCGACCAGCGCCGCGTCGTCGTCGGCCGTCCCCGCCAGCGACTGCGAGAGGACGTGCAGGTCCATCGCGTGGTCCTCGGCCTCCCGGGTGTAATAGCCCAGCCCGAAGTCGATGAGGAAGGTCCGCGGGCGGTCGGCGTTCTCCCGCTGAGTCCCGACCCGCACGTTCCGCGTCGTCGGGTCGCCGTGGACGAACCCGGCGTCGTGGATGCGGGCGAGGTGCCGGCCCACGTCCCGGACCCTGTCGGCCGTCAGCGCTGCCCGCAGGTCGCAGTCGCCGACGCGCTGGAAGACGATGCGAGCGTTCTGTGGATCGACGTCACGGACCAGCGGCGTCGGGACGCCGTGACGGCGCGCCTCGCTTGTGAGCCGGACCTCCTGGCGGGTGCGCTCGACGCGCAGGCGGTCGTCGAGTTCGGGATGACGATACGAGCGGGGGACGCGGTCCTTGACGACACGGTCGCCTTCGAAGGAGACGGTCGCCTCCGCGCCCTGGACTGCGGCGTCGGCGGCCGCGCCGCGGTGGCCGGCCCCGACCGCCTCGTCGCCGCGCCAGGTCACCGCCACCTCGTCGGGCCGGAAGTCCGCGTCGATGCCCGAATCCTCGATTGCCAGCGTGTCGCCCGCCGCGTACATCTTCGCGCCGAGCATCGCGATCATGCCGGCATTGTCTCTGAGAAAGCGGTTCTCGGGGGCGTAGAAGTCCGCGCCACGTTGCTCGCACATCTCCCGGAGCATCCCCTGGAGGCGTTCGTTCTGGCCGACGCCGCCGCCCAGCACCAGTTCGTCGGCGTCTGTCAGCGAGAGGGCGCGCTCCGACACCTCGGTGAGCATCGCGAAGATGGTCTCCTCCAAGCCGCGACAGACGTCCTCGACCGGTACACCGTCGGACGCACGTCGTTCGCCCGACGAGCCTCCGCTCGCATTGCTCGCGGAGACGCCGTCGCCGACGGCCTGCTTGGCGGCGCTCATGATGCCCGAAAAGGAGAAGTCCATCCCCTTGACGACGTAGGGCAACGGGTGGTACTCCCCCTCCTTCGCGTGGGCCTCGACCTTCGGCCCGCCGGGGTGGGACCAGCCGAGGTGACGGGTGAACTTGTCGATGGCGTTTCCGACGCCGGTGTCCATCGTCTCGCCCAGCACGCGGTAGCGGCCGCTGCGGTAGCCCAGCAGGTGGGCGTTCGCGCCGGAGGCGTTCAGGCAGACCGGCGAGGAAAAGCCCGACTGGTGGCGCCCGACCTCCAGGTGAGCGACCATGTGGTTGACGCCCACGAGCGGCACGTCGAAGCGCTGGGCGACCGCTCTCGCTGCGGTCCCGACGATACGGAGGCAGGGGCCGAGGCCGGGGCCGCGGGAGAAGGCGACTGCGTCGACGGGCGCGCCTCCGTCGTCACCGGCCGCCCGGGCCCGCTCGCGGGCGTGCTCGAGCGCCGTCCCGACGACCTGCGGGATGGCCTCGCCCATGTGCTCGGCGGCCTCGCGCGGGTGGATGCCGCCGCTCTCGGGCTGGTAGGCGTCGGTCTCGATGAACGCGTGATCGGCGTCGTTCGCGGCTGTCGGGTCCGTCGTCTCGAAACCACCGGGAGCACGGTCGTTCTCCCGCGCAGTCGCGCCCGCCCACCGGTCGGTCTCGAATATCGCAGCACTGGCTGCCCAGGCGGTCCCCTCGATACCGAGAACGCGCATGTGGGGCCTTACTTCCAGTTGGTGTAGCCGCACTTCCCGCAGGTCTGACGGTCCTCGTGTTCCGCCAGCAGCGTGTCGCCACACCGGGGACAGGTCTCCCGCGTCAGTTCGCCGTCCTCGTAGTACTCGTTGCGGGCCATGCTAGGCCTCCTCGGCCTCTTCGTCGGCCTCGCCGTCGGCGACGATCTTGTTGCGCTCGAGCATGTGGTCCTGCTCGACGTCGCGGGCGTCCTCGGGGCTGTCGTAGACCTTCGCGTAGCCGACGGTCTTGCGCATGCCGAACTTCGTGTCCAGCTTGTGGACGACGACCTCCTCGGCGTCCTTGTTCAGCTTCGCCGCAAGCGAGTCGCGCACGGAGAGCCGCGAGGGCGTCGCTTCGTCGTGGACGACCTCGAAGCGGACGTCCGTCCGGTGCAACATCGGGTTCTCGTCTTCCTCGATGATGTCGATGTCCATAGTTCGTTGGCTCTACTTCCCCGCGAAACGGGTAAAAGGATTTCGAAGCCGCCGAATCCGACCGAACGGGGTTCACTACTCGCCCAGCTGGGCCAGCAGGTGCGAGAGGTGGATGCGTTCGTTGGCCGCGTCGACCAGCGCCATGTCGGTCTCCCCGGCCAGCCGGTGGACCTCGGCGAGGCGCGCCCCGGAGTACCGGGACCGGGCGACCGAGAGCAGGTCCTCGAGGACGTCCGACGCGCCGTACCCCTCGTCGACGAGCAGGTCGTCGAGCGTCGAGCGGGCGTCGGAGAACCGCCCCGCCTCGGCGGCCGCCACCATCGCCTCGACCTGGTCGTCGGCCTCGATGGCGTTCAGCGTCTCGTAGGCGGCGTCCATCGTCAGTTCCCCGGCGTCCTCGTAGGTCGTCTGTGCCGAGAGGATGGCGGTCCGGAGGTCGCCCTCGGCGTAGCCGGCGACGTACTCCAGGCCGTCGTCGTCGAAGTCGACCCCCTCGGCGGTCGCGATGTCCCGGAGCACCGCCACCGTCTCCTCGTGGGTCGGCGCGCGCACGACGACCGGAAAACAGCGCGAGCGGATGGGCGGGATGAGCGCCGAGGGCTGGCGCGTCGCGATGACGAACTGGGTGGCCTCGTAGTACTGCTCCATCACGCGACGCAGCGCCTGCTGGAAGTCCTCGCGGATGTCCTCGGCGTTGTCCAGCAGGATGGTCTTGTAGGTGCCCGAGACGGGCGCGTAACTGGCCGACTCCTTCAGGACGTGGTTGATGAGGTCGGCCTTCGAGGACTCGCGGCGGCGCTTGCTGTCGATGAACGACGAAAAGCGGGGGTCGTTGGCGACCTCCTTTTTCGTCATGTCGAAGACGTCGGCGACGTTTATCTCGGTGAAGTCGGCGTCGGGGTTTGCGTGGACCTCGCGGGCGTAGGCGCGGACGGCGGCCGTCTTGCCCGCCCCCTTCGGTCCGTGGACCAGCAGGTTCATCGGCTCCTCGATGGCCCCCTGGAGGTGCTCGCGGGCCTGCTGCTGGGGGATGTCCGCGAGCGTCGGGGCGTGGGTCTCGGTCCACAGCGGTGCGTCCATTGGTCGTCGACCGGTAGGGCACCACCCGACAAGTAATCGGCGGTCCCGGCCCGGGTCACAGCGGGGTGCCCCGGTCTCCGTCGGGCAGGCCGACTGCCGCCCCGGCCGCGTCGTCGCTCGCGACGCCGGGGCGGTCGACGGCCGCCAGCGGGAGCGAGAGGTCCACGCGCGCTCCGCCCAGACGGCTCTCACAGACCGTCACGTCGCCGCCGTACTGCTCGAGTATCGACGTCGTCAGGAACAGTCCGAGGCCGTCGCCGTCGCTCTCGAGGCCCCGCTCGTTGGCTTCGAGCACCCGGTCGCGGGCGGCCTCCGGGATGCCGTCCCCGTCGTCGGCGACCCGAACCCGGGCCGTCGCGTTGGTCACCGTCGCGTCGACGACCACCGTCGGGCGGGCGCTGTCGTTGTGTTCGACGGCATTCTCGAGGACGTTGTACAGGGCCCGCTCGAGCAGGTCGTCGGCCCGGACCGCACAGTCCGGGACCGACTCGACGGTGACCGACGCCTCGGGGTACGCACTCCGGACGGCCCTGACCTGGGCGGTGACGACCGTCGGGAGGCCGACGGGCTCGAGGTCGGTCTCTTCGGTCATCGCCTCGGTGATGTCGGCGATCTTGTCGACCGTCTCGGCCATCTGGTCGCTCTTGTCGACGACGGTCCGAGCCCACTGTCGCTGGTCGGTGCCGCCCTCGGCTGCGAGCAGTTCGCCCCGACCCCGCACGACCGTCAGGCCGTTTCGCAGCTGGTGGCGTAGCGTTCGGTTCAGCAGGTCGTTGGCCTCACGCTGGCGTTCGAGCAGCTCCCGCTTGACCTCCTCCTCCGTGGCTCGCTGCGTCGACTCGCGGGCCCTGACGCTGTAGACGCCCACCGCGAGGCCGAAGAGGCCGCCGCCGACGATCTCGGTCAGCAGCCTGACCCCGACCGGCACCGCCGGCTGGCCGGTGGCGCGCAGGGCGACCGGCCACAGGCCGAGACAGCCCATGACGACCAGGCCGCCGGTGAACCAGCGGACCACCGTCTCGGTGTCCTCGACCGTCGCACGCTGGCGCAACCGGAGGCCCTGCCAGACGGCGACGCTTGCACACGCCGTCGGCAGCGCGATGTCCAGCAGCGCGTACCCGGGGTCTGGCACCTGCACCCAGACCACCACCGTCAGCACCCCGATAGCCATCAGGCTCACCGTCGGGACCCACCACTCCACGACACGGTCCCACCGGTGGTCGCCCCCCACCCAGCGTGACATCGTACTACAATTATCAGTTCAGGTGACTAAATAGCTTGGTGCCGCCCGGCGTCAGTTCTCGAACAGCTCGCGGAACACCTTCTGCTGGGCCGCCCGGAGGTGCTGGTGGTAGGTCGGCCGGGAGATGTCCATCGCCGAGGCCAGCTCGTCGCCGTCGACCTCCCGGGGCCAGGCGAAAAAGCCCCCGAGGTAGGCCGTCCGCAGCGCTGTCTCCTGGCGGTCGGTGAACTGCTCTGCCAGCGCGGCCCGGAACTCCTGTTGGGTCCGGACCGGCCGCTCGTGTTCGTGGTAGCTCGTCAGGTCGACGCCGTCGTAGCTGTCCTCGACGATGCCAAAGACCTCGCGGGCGTCGGCCTGGTAGGGCAGTTCGACGGTGTAGCGGGCGACGCCGTTCTCACCGCCGACGGCCCTGGGGACGGCGCCGTGGTCGACGAGCCTGGCCAGCAGCGACCCGGTGACCGTCACGTCGAAGAGGGTCTCGCCCTCGTGTTCGGCGACGCGCTTGACCTTCGTGACCGACTCGTCGCCCTCGAAGCCCTCCAGCACCTCGTCGGAGTCGGCCCCCGTCGAGGTCAGGTACAGCCGGAGCGACCCGTCGTCGTTGATGACCGTCCCCTCGGACGTGAGCGTCGCACCGGTATTCGCCGAGAGGCGACTCAGCAGCAGGCGCCGGTCGTCGACGGTGAACTCCAGTTCGACCACCTTGTTCGCCGAGAGTATCTTCCCGCTCTCGATGGCGTTGATGGCGTTGGCGACGGCTCGCCCCAGCGCCTCGAGGACGACCTGTTCGCGGTCGTCGAACGCGTCGGCCTGGTCGGCACAGACGAACAGGACGCCGTACGTCGAGTCTGTGTACGAAAGCGGGATGGCCATCACCGACTCGACGCCGGCGGCGTGGGCCTGTCGGACCCACTCGGTCCCGCTCTCCTCGAGGGCGGTGTGTATCTCCGGGTCGTCTTCGGCCAGCGCCCGGGCGCCGACGGTGTCGTCCGCGAGGGTGACAGATTCGGTCCGGACGTCGACGTCGCCCGCCCACGCGGTCGCCTCCAGGCGCTCGTCGCGGACGTCGGGCCGGCCGACCCACGCGAAGACGTAGGGGTCGGTCGCGACCAGTTCGTCACAGACGCCCGACTCGACGGCCTCCCGAGTCGTGGCCTCGACCAGCACCTCTACGGTGTTCTCGATGAGGCCGTTTATCCGTTCGAGGATGGTGGCGATGCGCTCGCGGGTCTCGCGGACCTCCTGTTCCCGTTTCGCGCGGTTGCAGGCCGCCGCGGTGTTGGTCACGAGCAGGCTCGCCACCTGGCGGTCGATGTCGTCGAAGGCGTCCGGCTCCGTCGAGAGGACGCTCAGCGTCCCGTGGACGCCGATGGGGAAGAACATCGCCGACCGGATTCGCTCGTCGCCGCCCACGTCGATGCCGTCCGCGTCGCTGTAGAAGACCGGTTCGCCGGTCGCGAATACCTCGCCGGGGTACCCCTCGTCGAGTGCGTAGACCGGGCGTTCGCCCAGTCGCTCGTCGGTGGCCTCGGTGGTCGCGGCCGGCCGCAGGACCTGGTCCTCGGCGTCGTAGAGGCGCACGACGTTCAGGTCCAGGCCCAGGGTCCGCTGGGCCGCCCCGGAGACGATGGCGGCCACCTCCTCCCGACTCGGGGCCTGCATCAGCGCCCGGGACGTCTCCTGGAGGCTAGACAGCATCTCCTCGCGGCGCTTCCGCTCGGTGATGTCCCGGATGACGCCTGCGGTCCCGCGGAACTCGCCGTCGTCCCCGTACAGCACCGTCATGTGGTCCTCGCAGGGGACCTTCTCGCCGTCCTTGCGGTGGATGGTCAACTCGAAGGTCGTCCCGACGTCGTCGCGCCCGTCGCCCGAGAGGAGTTCCCGGAGCTTGTCCTCGGCGAGTTCGACCGTCGTCCGGTCCTTGATGATGCGCGTGTGCTCGCCGAGCAGTTCAGCCCCGGTGTAGCCCGTCAGCTGGGTCATCGCGCCGTTGACGAAGACGAACTGTCCATCGTCGTCGAGCGCGTAGACGCCGTCGTCGAGCGCCCCGATGACCTCCTCGTGCCGGTCGAAGGTCCCGTCGTCGGCCGCCCCGTCCTCGAGTACGCGTTCGATGCGGTCGGCAAGGACGACGTACTGCTCGCTGGGGCCGCGCTGGACGTACTCGACGTCCCGGTCGCGCAACACCCGACGGACGATGGCCGCGTCGTCGTGCCCGAAGACGACGACCGGGAGGTCGGGCCGGTCCGACCGCAGGTCGGTCACGAACGCCGGGAGGTCGACCTGCGTGCTCACCACGCAGTCGACGTCCTCGAGCCCTGCCGCAGGGGCGTTGCGTCCGGCCGTCCGCACGTCGAACCCCGCACCCACGCGCTCGAGCGCAGCTGCCGCCCGAGAGACCTGCGCCTCGTCGTCGCCACACACCAGCACGCACGCTCCGCTGCCCATACCTAACTGGTTAGCAACGACTACATATGAAGGTACGGGTCGGTCACCCGGCCGTGTTCGGTTGGGCGGCTATCGGTCGAAGCATTCGCCCGAGAACGACGTCCGTCCGGTTCCGCCTTTCCGGCCAGTGACCGCCGGGCCGAGACAGTCCGGCTCCCCCTCAACAGTGGCCGCCAGCGAACACCTCGCCCATCTCGGGGTGACACCCGGAACAGAGCCACTCGGTTGTCCGGTAGGTCATCGTACCGGTGGCTCGCCGGTGTTTCCAGACGTGTACTACGTCGTTCCCGCAGTGGTCACACTCTGCCATACCTGGCGTGTGTATTGTTGACACACCGTCTTAAAACTATGGTTCTGTACGATATTGGCGGAGATACCGCCCGTTCACACAACTACGACAGAAAAACGTCCTCGTTCGTGTAGTTTTCTGACGGCGACACGCGCTGTTCCCGTGCCCGTGAGCGCGCCGCCGACGTGCCCTACTGGTGGCTGTGGATGTTGGTACTGCCACACTCGGGACACTGCGTGGTCACGCCCAGCGGCGGGACGGCGACCCTGTCCCACGCGTCGCCGGCCGGTGCCTCGAACCCGCAGCTGAGACACGTCAGTTGTGAGACGGCTTCTGTGTCGAGCATCACCGTTCACTACTTCCCCCACCGGCAAAATTGTTTGTGTGATTACACCCGTGGGCCACACCGCGGAACGGTATCGGTCGGGCTCAGCGGCCGTGCCTGGACGGGCGTGGCGTCGCGTCCGCCATCCTCACGGCGCTGTCCGTCCGACGCGCTCGACGGGCCTCCCGAGTGCCGCTCTGGCAGGCGGTTACGGGTCGACCAGCTCGAACTCGATTCGCTCCACGTCGGCGCCTTTCGACACCCGGTTCGTGATGTGGACGGCGCCGACCTCGCCCAGTCGGTCGACGTGGGTGCCGCCACAGGGACACATGTCGTAGTCGTCGATCTCGACGACACGAAGCGGGTCGACGTGGTCGGGGATGAGGTCTAGCTGCGTCCGGCCCTCGGCCACCCCCGCTTCGACGGCCGCCCGTGCCCTGTTTTCCTTCGCGACCGGCAGGTCCCGTTCGATGACGGCGTTCGTCTCGCGCTCGATGAACGCCAGGTCCTCCTCGTCGAAGTCCGCCGGTTCGAAGTCGATGCGCGAGCGGTCCTCGTGGATCTGGTTGCCGGCCGTCGTCGCACCGTACTCCTCGAGCACCACCCGCGAGACGACGTGCTGGGCGGTGTGCATCCGCCGAAGCACGTCTCGACGGGCCGCGTCGACGTGGCCCTCGACGGCGGTCCCCTCCGCGGGCGGGTCCCCCTCGAGCGACTCGAGGTAGTGACGGACGTCGCCGTGGTCCTTCCGCACGTCCACGACGTCGGCGTGGCCCCCCTCCCAGCGAAGTTCGCCCCGGTCGGCCGGCTGTCCGCCGCCCTCCGGATAGAAGTACGTGCCGTCGAGCACGACGGACTCCTCCGTCGCCGCCCTGACCGTCGCGGTGAACTCCGTGACGTCGTCCTCGTCGGGGAGATACAGGAGGTCGGTCATGCGCGTGGGCTACGCTGTCGATGCACTAAGAGATGTGGGGGCGGGCCGTCCTCGAGCGGTGGCACTTGCGGTCACGAACCCGACGTTCGGTGCCGGTTCGATGCCGTCTCGACCCCGTTCTGCGCTCCCCTCTCGTGGGCAGCGAGGCGCACCCGGCGACGACGAGCGGGCGACTGCGACCCGCTGTCCGGCCGGACGGCTGCGGAAAGCAACACCCCCTTACGGCGACGAGCGCAACGTGAGGTGTGAACGATTCGACGCGACAATGGGTGTTCGCTGCGCGGCCGACCGGTGAACCGGATCTGCGTAGCTTCGAACTCCGCGAAACTGCGGTTCCAGAGCCACGGCACGGGGAACTCCTCGTCGAAGTACAGTACCTATCGGTCGACCCGTACATGCGAGGGCGGATGTCGGACAGCGCATCGTACGCGGACCCGTGGGACGTCGGTGACGCGATGGAAGGGGCCGTCGTCGGGGAGGTCGTCGAAAGCAACAGTGTGGCCTACGACGCGGGGGACCTCGTGACCGGAACCGGGACGTGGGCGGACTACAGCCTCCTCGACGCCGATGACGTCGCCCCCGTCGACACCTCCATCGCGGCCCCACCGGCGTATCTCGGCGTGCTCGGGATGCCCGGGCGGACGGCGTACTTCGGGCTCCTGGACGTCGGTGACCCCGACCCCGGAGAGACCGTCGTGGTGTCGGGGGCTGCCGGGGCTGTCGGTTCCACTGTCGGCCAGATCGCGAAGCTGAACGGCTGTCGCGTCGTCGGCTTCGCGGGCTCGGACGAGAAAGTCGCGTGGCTCACGGACGACCTCGGGTTCGACGCCGGCATCAACTACAACGCGACCGACGACTACCGAGCGGCCCTCGAGGACGTCGCGCCCCGCGGTGTCGATGTCTACTTCGACAACGTCGGCGGGCCGATCACCGACGCGGTGTTCACGCAGTTGAATCTCGACGCACGTGTCGCCGTCTGCGGGCAGATCGCCCACTACAACGACGAATCGGTCCCTACGGGCCCACGAAAGCTACCACAGCTTATCGCACCGCGGGCGACGGTACAGGGACTCCTCGTCAGCGACTTCGAAACACGGTTCGGCCAAGCGCGTGACCAACTCGGTACCTGGGTGGCCTCGGGTGACCTCGCGCACCGCGAAACCGTCGTGGACGGGCTGGAGAACGCACCGGAGGCGTTCCTCGGGTTGTTCTCGGGGGACAACGTCGGGAAACAGGTCGTCGGCGTCGCCGAAACCTGAGCCAGGTCGTACTCTGCCTGGTCGCCTTCGCCGACTCCGTCTCGAGACGGCCGAGCGTCCCAGGAGCGACCCCGCTGATGAGGCCACCGAGACGCCACCGATGGTATCCAACATCCCGCTCGTATCGACGATCAGCGGAACCGCTCGGCGAGGTCAATAGCAGTGGTCTGTGTGCGCGACGGTTACTGGAACCAGTGGGCTTCTGTCTCGCTTCCCCGCATCGCGGCCCTCCATGCGTTCGAGTATCTTCGCTGTCTGCTGGTTTCTATACTCGGTCTGCCACACCACCGGATCACAAGATGGCGGCGGCATTGGAGACTGTGTGTTACCGGCTGTGCTATCGGTGCTATCTTTCTTGTGTCCCGACGAAGCCAGAAAACTGTCGCGAGCAGCCCTGCAGGATGCGCCGGCCGGGAATTGAACCCGGGCTATTGGCTTGGGAAGCCAATGTCCTACCACTGGACCACCGGCGCGCTCACTTCGTTCGCGCCCCGAGGCTCGCGATTCCTGCGGAATCGCTCACCACAGGCGCACGTCACTCGGTTTGCATCCCAGAGTCCACGTCGGTCGCACTTCAACGTAGCGCTTCCGGGCGCCGTCGCTGGACTCGCCGGCGGTCGGGAGTGGACGTCCGTTCGAAAATGTCGCCACGATGAGTGGCTATTAGTTCACACCGACCTACCAACGCGTATGGCAGACGCCGAAACGGTCGTCAGGGCGGACACGCCACTGGACCTGACCTTCTCCGAGGCAGAGCTCGAGGCACACCGCGAGCACGCCACCGCGTTTATCCGGGACCAGCTCGAGGCAGCGGGCGCCGACCGCGCGGTCATCGGCCTCTCGGGCGGTATCGACAGCACGCTGACGTCTCATCTGGCCGTCGAGGCGCTGGGGGCAGACGCCGTCCGCGGCCTCGTGATGCCAAGCGAGGTCAACCGCGCCGAGAACATGAGCGACGCCGAACGCGTCGCCGACGAGCTGCTGGGCATCGAGTACGACGTCGTCGAGATAAACCCGCTCGTCGACGCATTCCTCGAGGCCTACCCCGACGCCGACGGCGACCAGCTGGCCGTGGGCAACCTCCGGGTGCGCTGTCGCGCGGTGCTGAACTACCTCGTCGCCAACCACGAGGACGCGCTGGTGCTGGGGACCGGAAACCGCAGCGAGGCGCTCGTGGGCTACTACACGAAGTACGGCGACGGCGCCGTCGACTGCAACCCCATCGCGACGCTGTACAAACAGCAGGTCCGCCAGCTCGCCCGCCACCTCGGCGTCCCCGCAGACCTCGCCGAGAAGACCGCCAGCGCCGAGATGTGGGCCGGCCAGACCGACGCCGACGAGATGGGGATGGACTACGACACCCTCGATTCGATTCTCGCGCTCCACGTCGACGGCGGCGTCCCGCAGGCCGCCACGGCCGAACACATCGGCGTCCCCGAGTCCCTGATCGAGCAGGTCAGGGAGATGTACGAGTCCAGCGCGCACAAGCGCGCGATGCCGCCGGGCCCCGACCCGCTGTACTGAGCTAGCGGACCGGGTTCTCGGGGCCGCGGCCGAGATACTCCGAGAGGAACGCGTGGACCGTCTCGGCGTCGTACCGGTCCAGGTACAGGCGGTGGCGCCAGGCGGTCAGGACGAAGTCGGCCTCGGGGTTCTCGTCGGGGTTGGGGACGACGACGACGCTGCGCCAGGTCCCGGTGTGGATCGAGGCGAACGATTCCAGACTCTGTCGGGACTCGTTTGTCAGCGCCGCGGGGTCGTAGTAGACGACGACCGCACCGTGCTCGAGCGTGTGGACCAGGTCGCCGAGCGGTTGCTCGTCGGTGTACAGGCCCGCGTCGACCGTGCCGGTGTAGTGGGGGCCCGAGAGCGGCGGCATCTGGTCGTACTGGACCTCGGTCCCGCGCTCGACGTGTTCGGTGCCCTGGTTCGGGAACGCCTCGACGCCCGCGAGCAGGTCGCTGTCGCCTCGCTCGTCGAGGGACTGCCCCTCGATACCGCTGACGGCCGGGCCGTCGCTGCTGGTGGTGAGATACACCGCCAGGACGGCCCCGATGACGACGACGGCGCCGACAGCGAGCAGGGCGAGGGGCGGCCCGCTCTCGTCGTCGCTCGTGTGCTGTGCCACCCGGCGCCGGTCTATCGACCCGAGCTCCTCCTCGTGTTCGGCGGCCAGGTGGTCGAGGTAGTCGTCCTCGTCCTCGAAGGACGCCGCACAGTAGTCACAATCGACCATTTGGGTCCCGTAGGCGGCCGGGGGGTTTCAACGTGCGGTCCGCCGCGGGTCACGGGGCCCCCGCGGACACGAGCGCGGCGAAGGCCTCGCGTTCGCGTCGCTCCTGGGTCGCCAGCGGGGTGTCCTCGCGGACCAGCGCCTTCACCCGCCGGAGGGCGTCGTGGTCGACGCTCGCCAGCTCGTCGGCCACCCGTTGTGGGTCGTCAGTCACTCGCGAGACCAACCCCATCCGCAGGGCCCCCTCGGCGTCGACGGTGCGCCCGGAGAGTGCCAGGTCCAGCGCCTCGCCCTGCCCGACGACAGTCGGGAGTCGCGCCGTCCCGCCCCAGGCCCCGAACAGGCCGAGTTTGACGCCCGTCTCGGCGAACGTCGCGTCGGGTGTCGCCACCCGCAGGTCACAGGCCAGCGCCAGCTCGACCCCGCCCCCGCGGGCGGCCCCGTCGACGCCCGCGACGACGGCCCCGTCGTAGGTCGCCAGCCTGCGTGCTACCCGCTGGCCCAGCGCGGCGAACTCGCTTGCCGACTCGGCATCCAGCGACCGGACGACGTCGAGGTCAGCCCCCGCACAGAAGGCCGGGCCCGCGCCGGCGAGGTAGAGCACGGGTGCCGTGGCGTCCGCGACGGCCGACTCCAGGGCCGAAAGCCCCTCGCGTGTGAGCGCGTTGCGCCGCTCGGGCCGGTCGAGGCGCACCTCGCAGACGTCACCGGCTGCCGTCGTCCGTATCATGCCTTCCCCTGTCTCTGCCGTTTCCAAAGGTCTTTGGCCTTCCCGCCGCTAGAAAGGGCCAATGCAGGAAGTCGCGGCGGTTCGCCGAGCAGCCCTGGCCGCGGTCGAGGACGTCGAGCCTGACCGGTTCCGCGACCGGATCACCGACCGCCTCTCCGATGCCCCGCTCACGCCCGGCGTGCTGACCCTGGTGAGCGCCCGGGCCGCCCCCGACGGGCCGGCCGACCTCGACGACGGCATCACCGGCCGCGCCGCCGGCGTCCAGCTCATCTACGAGGGCCTCACCCTCACCCGCCACCTCGCACAGGACGACCCCTGGGAGGGTGGCGACCGCGAGGCCGCCAACCTGGACATCCTCATCGCCGACGTCCTCGTCTCGCGTGGCTTCTACCTGCTCGCTCGCACCGAGGCCGCGGAGGCGGCCGTCGACGTCGTCCGCTCGTTCGGCCACGACCAGACCGTCCGGGAGACCACCGGCGACGAGACCATCGACGAGAACCTCGAGGCCGACATCTGCGAACTGGCCGTCGTCGCCGGCGTCACCGCCGCCGGCGTCCATCCCTCGCCCTCGCTGCGCGAGTACGCGGCCCGCCTCGCCGCCGACGGCCTCCCGGAGAACGCCTGGATCCTCGGCGAGGAGGTCGGGGACGCGCTCGTGACCCGCGCCAACTCAGACTACCATCCTGACGGCACCGAGGCCGCCGCCGACCACTGACACCGACCGCCATACCGGGCCCGAATCGAAACGCCTAAAGACATTTGCCGGAAAGAATCAGGTGCGCCTGGGTAGCTTAGCGGTAAAGCGCGTCCTTGGTAAGGACGAGACCCCGGATTCAAATTCCGGCCTAGGCTTTCTCCGAGCGACTGACCCGGAGCGGCAGCGACGGGTCCGTCGCGAGTGGACCGCCGGACGCGGATTTGAATCCCTGTCAGTCGCACGCAGCAACGCGAGCACGTCTGACTCTGGTTCAAATTCCGGCCTAGGCTCTTCTGGGAGACGACTTGCGAGCGGCGCGTCCCGTCGCGGCGTCCCGCTCGACGTGTGGGACTGACGCGGCATTCGAATCGAGAGCAGACCCAGCGCCGAACAGAGTGAGGCGACCGTCTTCGCGTAGTTCACATACCGGCCGGGGCTTCCTGTGACGAACTAGCTGTACAGAGCGGCGGATTGCCGTACGCAGGACACGCCAGGGGCAGTTGATCTCCCGAAACGAGACCGAAGCGTGGGACTTCCGGAACCTCCAGTTCTGCTGACCTTTTGCAAAGGGATATACACCTGTGGACCTAACCATGCATGTGAGTAGCACACACGACGAGACGACAGACGCGGTATCACAAGACGGGAGCGGCCGCCGCATGGACCCCACCACGCTGGCATCTGTCGCGTCCGTCGCCCTGGCACTGTACTTCTACTACGTCCGCGGCGACAAACAGCGGGGGCAGTTCGTCGGTCTCTGGCCCGCGACGATTCTCGGCCTCGCTGCGTACCGCAAACTCGGCGAAGTCAAACGACTCCTCGAAGAGGGCGCTAACTGAACAGGTGCTGCCGCCGGTTTCCGCCGTCGTATCGCGTTACAACCAGCCGCCGCTCGACCACCCAGCACTATCGCCACATGCGCTCAACCCTCGCCCAGACCATAACACGCCTCGACCTTGACACCCGAATCCAGTACGGGATGATGCTCCTCTTCGGAGGACTCTGCTTACTAGCGGCGGCCGCCCCGCTTGACACACTCACGAAAGCCGTCGTCGTCTCCGCGCTGTTCGGATTCACCGGCGGGCTCTGGGTGTCACACCTGGTACAGATCGTTCAGCGGGCCGCGGCAACGCCACAGCCCGAGGCCGAGCAATGACCGAGGACGTCGCCGAGGAACCGCCACAGACCTCCGGATTCCTCGCCGGGCTCGAATTCCTCACCGGTGACGACCCCAGCGCCGGGTCGTTCCTGCTGGTCGTCGGGATGGTAACCTGCGTCTTCATCGCCGCGTTCCAGTTCACGCTGAATCCCCCGATCTCGACACTGCTCACCGGGCTCGTCCTGGTCATCACCGTCCTCAGTTTCGTCATGGGTGCGGTGCTGGACATGCTCGATTACTTCGACACGCCGCGGGACCTCGACCGCTGAGTTCGGAGAGCGAACGCATCCTGTTCCCGACGACGCGACGCTATCGGTTCCCGCTCCCGGCTACCGGCCTGCTCCTCGACGAGGTCGGCATCGACGACCGTGTCCTCTCCGCGGCCGAAGTCGCGGCACTCGCGACGATGGACGAGTCGGTCCCGACGCTGCCACGTCCAGTACTCGATTCGTCGGCCCGCGTGAACAGTCGGCCCTCGCTCCTGTGACGTCTGTTCAGGGTTGCCACGCAAAGACTGTCCTGACCGAGCCCGTCGTCTCGCGGGTCGTGCGCTGTCGGCAGGGCCTCTATATCGTCGCCCCGCCTACGGAGCGATGTGACTACCTTGCGGCCCGTCCTCCTCGTCTTCGCCATAGCGCTCCTCGCAACGCCGGCCCTCGCCCACGTCCCGAGTTTCCCCACGGACAACACGACGCCCGACAGCGCCGTCGAAGTGCCCGACGCCGCCAAGTCGTGGTCGTTCTACGACCACCTCGACACGGGCGAGGTAGCGTACTACCGCTTCTCGCTGTCGCCAGGCGAACGGCTTCGGGTGAGCACGTTCACGCCCGAGGACGGCCCCTTCACACCGTCGTTCGTCGTGCTGAGCGAGTCGCTCGGGGCGACAGACGGCGTGCCCGACCGGGTGACGGTCCCCGAGGGGATGGGCGCGGTCGTCGTCGAGGGCGAGCGGCCCGAGCGGGCGTCCTACGAGCCGTTCGCGCCGTCGGCCACCTACGAGACGACCAGCCTCGACCGGCCGGTCGACGAGGAGACGGCGTTCCTGGTCGCCGTCTACGAACCCCAGGGGCGGAGCGGACAGGTCGGCGTCGCCATCGGCTACCGCGAGGAGTTCTCCCCGACGGAGTACGTCCGGGTGCCGTTCGACCTCGTGGGCGTCCACCTCTGGGAGGGGCAACATCCGCTCGTCGTCGTGGGGCCGTTCGTAGCGACGGTACTGGGCGGGGTCGTGGTCGGGTGGCGACGCCGGGCAGCGACCCCCTCGAGGCCGGTCGCCCGGTACGCACTGGGTCTCGGCGCGCTCCTGATACTCGGAACGACCGCCGGGACGCTCGTCCAGACCGGCATCGCGCTGTCGAAGACCGGACCGACCGCCGGCGCGGTCGTGACGGCCGTCTTCGTCGTCGTGCCGCTGGTCTGTGGCACGTGGGCACTCAGGGTCGCCGTCGGCACGGGGCCGCTGACGACACTCGCGCGCGCTGGACTCGCCGGCGCCGCCGTGCTGAGCGTCCTGACGTGGGCCGGCTACCTCGTCGGGCCCGCGCTCCTCCTGGCGGCGGCGGTGGTCCCGGCGCGAGTCGCCAACCGCCGCCTCACTCGCTGACCGGCCGACGCTCGAAGGCTGCCTGGACCGCCTCGCTGGGGTCCAGTTCGGCCAGTTCCGCCGCGATGTCGACGCTGGCCAGTTCCTCGGCGCCCGTGGGCGTCTGCTTCGCGATGGCGACGTGATACAGATACGACAGCCGGAGCAGCCACCGGGCGTGCCCGTAGTCGTCGGGTGACTCGATGAGGTACGTCGTCCACCCGGATTCGGTCAGCAGGTGATGGACGCCGGTCTGGCCCGCCTCGACGAGCACGTCGCGCAGTTTCCGCAGGTAGGCGATGTCGAGCATCCCCCAGACGTGGACGTGCCCGATCTCGCGGGGACCGACGCGGAACTCCGTGCCGCCAAAGCGGTGTTCGCCGACGGTGACGCCCTCCCAGGCCGCCACGTCGTCGACGAGCCGTTCGACCGTCTCCGCCACTGCCTCGCGTTCGGATGCCATACTACCGAGATGCTGTCAACGAAGATAACAGTCGCGGCGAGCAGACGGTCGGGCTGTCACTCCCGGTCGGGTCCGTCGGCCAGTGCGGCCTCGCGCAGGCGCTCGCACTCCTCGGTCTCGACGGTGAGGTCGGGCACCGGCGTGGGTTTGCCGTCCTCGATGGCGACGAAGGTGGCGTAGGCGCTGGTCGTCTGTTCCGTCTCGCCGGTGTGGGGGTGCTCGCGCTCGACCTGGATGCGGACCTTGACGCTCGTGCGCCCGGTCTCGTAGGCGTAGGCGTCGACAAGCGCGTTGTCGCCGATGGGGATGGGCCGCTCGAAGTCCACGCGGGACATCTGGGCGGTGACACACGACTCGCGGGCGGCCCGCATGGCGGCCATCGCGCCGATCTCGTCCATCCACTTCATCACGATGCCTCCGTGGGCGCTGTCGTAGTTGTTGGCGTGGCTGGGCTGGACGCGCTCGCGGTTGACGATGTGCGTATGCGAGATGGTGGGCATGGGCCACAGTTGGCCCGCCCGCGAGATAACCGTGTGGTGTCCGTGCGTCGTGCCGGGAGCCGAGCACCTTTGTCCCGTGGGGTCCTACGACCGGGTATGGCAACGCGAACGCTCACAGTCACGGGGATGGCCTGCGACGGGTGTGAGGAGGCTGTCGAAGGGGCGCTCGAAGACCTCGACGGCGTCGAATCGGCGACCGCCGACCAGAACGCCGACGAGGTGGACCTCGAGACGAGCGGCGACGTCGACGAGGCCGCGCTGGCGGCGGCCATCGAGGACGCGGGGTACGAGCTCGTCGCCTGACTACGCCACCGCGTCGTGGGCCCGCCGCACGGCCGCCAGCAACGCCTTCCGGTCCGGGTGGAAGGCCAGGTGCGAGCGACAGCCACAGTCCGAACAGCCAAAGTCGTCGTACGCCACCGGCGTCTCGAGACCGTCGTCGACGCGCTCGGCCACCGCACACTCGACGTCGGCCGGCGTCGTCACCGCCGTCTCGAGGCGCGTCGCGGCCTCGCCCAACAGGTAGTCGATATGCCAGTGGCGGGTGTCGTTCTCGCCGGCGGCCACCGCACGGTGGCGGTCGACGCGGCCGAAGCCGCCGGTGCCGAGCGCGCTCCCGGTGTAGGCGTACCAGCCGGCGGGGAACCGGTGGTCGCCGAGTGCGCCCACCTCGATGGTCGATTCACGCGACCGTTCGAGCACGAGGGTGTAGGTGCCCCCGGCCATCACCGATCCCCCGTCGAGACCCGTCCCGTCGACGTCCCGTTCGTTGCCATGGGCGGGCACAGGACCCGGGGCGGCGTAGGCGTTCTGGACCCCGCCCGGCCGGACGATTCTTGAGTCTGGTGGCCCTACCTCCGGCCGATGGGTCGCCGCCTGACCGACAGCCCCACCGCGGTCACGCTGTCGGTACTCGTCGCCGTCTTCGCCTGCCAGCAGGTGCTGGGCCTGTTTGTCCCGCAGCGGGCGCTGCTCGCCCTCTCGCTGCCACTGCTGGTCCGGCCCTGGACGCTCGTGACGAGCGTCTACGCCCACACCGGCCTCTCGCACCTGCTGGCCAACGCCCTGATGCTCGCGCTGGTCGGCCTGCTGGTCGAGCGCCAGACCACACGCGGCCGGTACCACCTCTTTTTCCTCGGGACGGGGATGCTCGCGGGCGTCACACAGGTCACGGCCGCCGCCGTCCTCGGGCCGCTGGTGCCCGGCCTGGCGGCGAACGTCAGCGTCCTCGGTGCCAGCGGCGCCATCTTCGCGCTCTTTGGCTACGTGCTCGCGTCGAACCGGGTCACCGACATGGTCGTCGCCGGACTGGAACTCGCCCCGCGCACCCAGCTGGCACTGGCCGGCGTGCTGGCGGTGGCGATAACCCTCGGGACGGCGACGCCCGGCGTCGCCCTCGTCGCGCACTTCACCGGCCTGTTGCTGGGTGTGCTGTCCGGCCGGCGCCACCTGCTCCGGCCTGCATGATATGTAAACAGAACGACTGGTATGGGGCCGGGAGACGGCGCTTTCGTCCGGCGTATCTGCAGTCGAAGGGAGGGGTCAGCGGACGAACCGCTCCTCGTCGAGCTGCTGGGTCACCTCGTCGGCGAGGGTCCGGAGGTTCACGGTGTCCTCGCGGTTGTACGAGATGAGCGTCTCGAGCGCGCCGTCGGCGCCCCGCTCGTGTTCGTGCCAGAGGCGCACGGCGTCCCGCCCGGAGATGTCCGGCCGGTCGCGCTCGATGCCGACGTCCTGTTCGACCTGTTTCAGGCCGCCCGAGAGCCCCAGCTGCTTGCAGGTGTACATCAGGTCCAGGTGGGGCCGCTGGAGGTCGACGTCGAAGTTCGCCTCGAGGAAGGGGACGTCGAAGCGCTTGCCGTTGAACGTCACCAGCAGGTCGGCGTCGGCGAAGGCTGCCCGGAGGTTCCCCGCTGTGAGGTCGTCGCCGGCCACGAGCGTCCGGGTGTCGCCGTCCTGGTGGAGGCTCACCGTCGTCACCCGGTTGCGGTGCTGGTCCAGGCCGGTGGTCTCGATGTCGAAAAAGCAGGTTCGCTCCGGGAACGTCTGGTAGAGGCGCCAGCGCTCCCCGCTGGGGAAGGCGCTGTCGAAGAAGCCGACGTCCGTCGACGCGAGACGGTCCCGCCCTTCGCCGATGAACGACTGGATTCGCTCGCCGCGCTTGCCGCCGACGACGCCCGGTTCGAACTCGTCCCAGTGGGTGACCCCCTGCTCCCAGATGGACCGCTCGGTCTTCTCGCCGACGCCGTCCACTCCGATGAAGCTGTTCTCGACGCGCACGCTCTCCGGTACCAGCGGCCGCGTATGTAAGCTCGTCGGTGGGCCGGACTCCGGCGACGCTACTCCCCGCACATCGGGAGGACCGAGGCGTAGACCGACCGGTTCTCGAGGGGCACCACGAGCGTGCTATCGCAGTGGGCACACGCGTCGTGCGGGCGGTCGAAGGTCCGTTCACAGAGCGGGCAGACGTACCGCGTCCGGGGCTGGGTCGCCGTCGTGGACATACCTCGCCTTCGGTCCCCGCGGGCAACTCGCTCCTCGCTACGTGTATTCGCCTCCCACGGCGCCGCCGCTATCTGTATATCCCCGCGGGCACGTCCTGTCCCCGGTCGAAACGACGAAGCCGCCGGCCCCCCAACGGCGGGTATGACCGACTTCCTCGTCGCCACGTCGTCGGTCCACGTGACCGCGGCGGCGGCCGACTACCTGACAGCCCGTGCCGACCCGGCGACGGACGACGTCGTCGTCGTGGGCGTCCGTGACCCCGACGCCCCCCAGCGCGACGCCGGCGACGCCGTCAACGTCGCCCGCTCGCGGCTCGCGTCGCTGGCGCCGACGACCGAGATAAACGACGGCGACCCCGTGCCCGAGATACGGGCGGCTATCGAGACCCACGACCCCGACGAGGTGCTGATCGGTGCCCACCGCGGGACCGCCGGCAGCGAGGGCGTCGGGTCGACGGCGCGGGCGCTGCTCGGCGAGGTGGACCGGCCGGTCGTGGTCGTGCCGCTGCCGTCCCTCTAGAGCCACCCGCCGTCGGGGAACTCGAGACCGAGCGAGACCGCCAGCGTCTCCTCGGCCAGGTCGGCCGCCGCCGGCGCGAGGTCGGTCTCCGGGTCCAGCGACGACGGTTGGAGCGGGTCACCCGTTGCGACCGGCAGGTCGTGGTCGGCGTCCGCGACGTCGACCGCGCCGTCGGCGTCGGTCCGCGTCGCCACGACGGTGTCGGCCGGGGCGCCCAGGTCCCGCAGGCGGCCCTGCTGTCGCGGGAACAGGTCCGCGCCCCGACGCGTCGCCGGGACGACCAGCGCCCGCCGCGCCGCCGCCGTGACGGCGGCGACGGCCTGGTTGGCCGCCACTGGCGGGACGTCCACCAGGACGTGGTCGACCCGGTCAGTGAGGTCCGTGACCAGCGACTCGAACCGCTGTGCGTGCTCCGGTGCCTTCGCGCGGGCCAGGCGCTCGAAGGACGCGTGTGCCGGCACGGCCAGCGCCTCCCCCGACGTCTCGAACTCCAGGTCGTACACCGCCTCCTCGGTCGACACCTCCCCGGTCGCGACCGCCGTCACGTCGCCGTCGATGCGCCCCGAGACGTACGTCGAGAGCCCCTGCGTGGCGAACGCGGCGTCGACGACGGCGACCGACCGGCCCGCCCGGGAGAGCGTCGCCGCCAGTTCGACCGCGACCGTCGTGGTGCCCGCACCGCCCGTCGCACCAACGAGTGCGAGTGTGGATACCCCCATAGGCGATGCTGGGGGCCGTCTTCGGACAAAAAGGTGTGGATTCTTTCGCGCCAGCCGACGAAGAATTTAGTGGCCTGCGATGGCGTCGGCGATCTCGTCCAGTTCCGCGTCGCTCAGGTCCGGCCGGTCGTTGACCAGCGCGTGGATGGGGCGCCCACCGTCGGCTTCGAACCGCGGGACGATGTGGCCGTGGACGTGGGGGACCTCCTGGCCCGCTTCCTCGCCGTTGTTGAACGCGACGGTGCTCGCGGGCGCGTCGACGGCGTCCTCGACGGCGGGTGTCAGTTCGTGGAGCGTGCGAAACACCGCGCTCCCGACGTCCGCGGGCAGGTCGTTTAGCCGCTCGTGGTGGGCCTTCGGGATGACGAGCGTGTGGCCCGGCGAGAGCGGGTTGGCGTCGAGGAACGCCAGCACGTCGTCGTCCTCGTAGACGGTCCGGCTCGGGATGTCGCCGTCGACGATCTGACAGAAGATGCAGTCAGCGCTCATATTCGAGGGGTGGAACGGGCGTTACATCAAGGTTGGCCCGCGTGCGGTGGTGTTCGCTCTCGCAGTGCCTCGTTCGTAGAGAACCAGAACACGGCCTCTGCTCACGGGCGCCGTGCCCGTCCGCACGGCCCGAGGGACCGCCGGTCACTCGATGCCTTTCAGTCCCACCCGTGTCGGTTGGTCGGTGGGCGACAGTCAAGCGATTTCTTTCACAACTGCCGAAAGTTCATCGACGTATCTTTCGTAGGAATACCCGAGCCTGGACAACCAGACCTCCTGGTAGCTCGGGTGCAACAGCGGTACCACGGGTACGCCGAGCGTCTCGCTCCGGTGTGCAGTCAAAACGCTGTCGAGGAAGCCCTTCAGCGACTCGCCGTCGAGCGCGAGAACCGTCCGGGTGGCGTGTTTCCCGGTCGGAAGTACCGCCCGCGGCTCGACGGTCTCGACTTCCTCGACGAGATACGGCCGACAGTTCGCCAGTTCCTCGTCCGTCGGGTCGCGGTTCCCCGGCGGATGGCACTTCACGGCGTTCGTGTAGTACGTCCGGTCGGGGCCGAACCCGGCGTCGTCGAGCACGCGCCGTATCTTCCGGCCCGACCGACGGGAGGTGTAGGCCAGCCCGGTCAGGTTGCCGCCGCGCCACTCGTCGGCATCGGGGTCGCCCTCGGCGGGTGCTTCGCCGACGACGACCACGTCGGCGTCGAGCGGGCCGTTCCCCCAGGAGATGCAGGTCCGGCTCTCGGAAAGTTCGGCACAGCGCCGACAGTCGTTGGCGAGCGCGTTGCGACGGCTCGCGTCGGGGAACTCCATCGCCGTCGCGACTCACTCGTCGGCCAGATGACCCGGCGTCCACTCGCCGTCGAACTCGCGGTGGGTAAAGGGCAGTGCGTCCTCGCCGGCGTAGGAGGCGACGAGCTGGCCGTCGCCCTCGAGGTAGTACTTGTAGGTCGTCAGCCCCTCCAGGCCGACGGGGCCGCGGGCGTGGATCTTGCCCGTCGAGATGCCGACCTCGGCACCGAGGCCGTAGCGGTAGCCGTCGGCGAAGCGCGTCGAGGCGTTGTGGAAGACGCTGGCGGCGTCGATGCCGGTCATGAACGCCTCGGCGTGGTCGGGGTTCTCTGTAATGATAGACTCGGTGTGTTTCGACCCGAAGGTGTTGGCGTGGTCGATCGCCTCGTAGACGTCCCCGATGACCTTGATCGAGAGTTCGAGGTCGCCGTACTCGGTCGCCCAGTCGTCGTCGGTCGCGGGGTCGACGTCGACCACGTCGCGGGTGGCCGCGTCGCCGCGAAGGGTGACGCCGGCGTCGCGATAGCGCTCGACTACGTCCGGCAGGAACGTCTCGGCGACGCCCTCGTTCACGAGCAGGGTCTCGACGGCGTTACAGACCGCGGGGTACTGGACCTTCGCGTCGAAGGCGACGTCCGCGGCCATCTCGAGGTCGGCCTCGTCGTCGATATAGACGTGACAGACGCCCTCGGTGTGGCCCAGCACCGGAATCTGGGTGTTGTCCTGGATGTAGGAGACGAACTCCGAGGAGCCACGGGGCATCACCAGGTCGACCTCGTCGTCCATCTCGAGCAGGCGGTCGACCTCCTCGTGGGCTTCGATGAGCGTCGCCCACCCGTCCGGGAGGTCCCCGGTGGCCTCCATGATCGTCTCGTAGAGCACGCGGTTGGACTCGCTGGCCTCGCTGCCGCCCTTGAGGATGACGGCGTTGCCCGACTTCAGGGCGAGCGCGGCGATCTGGACCAGTGCGTCGGGGCGGGACTCGAAGATTGTCCCGACGACGCCGATGGGGACCGCGACCTTGTACAGCTCGAGGTCCTCATCGAGTTCGCGCGCCGCGAGCGTCTTGCCGAGCGGGTCGTCCTGCTCGGCGACGGACTCGACCATCTCGGCGATGGACTCGAGCTTGCCCGCGTCGAGCTTGAGGCGGTCGACCAGCGCCTGGGTGTACTCGCCCTCCGCGAGCAGTTCCTCGGCGGCCTCGACGTCGTCCCCGTTGGCCGCGAGGATGGCCTCGCTGTTCTCGCGGAGGGCGTCGGCGATGGCCGCGAGCGCCGCGTCGCGCTCGTCGGCGTCGACGTTGGCGAGCCGTAGGGCTGCGGACTGTGCGGCCTCGACCTGCTGTTCGGTCGTCTCAGTCATCTGTCTCACCGTTTACCGGGACGAATATTGTGCCCACCGATTCGGCGTCGGCGACTTTCCGGAGCACGTCGGGTTCGGTCGACTCGGCGATGATGGCGGGGATGCCGTGTTCGCTGACGTCCCGCGCACCGCTGACCTTGGTCTGGATGCCGCCGAACTCGCCGGTCCCACTGGCCGAGACGATCTCCTCGATCCGGTCGTAGTTGTCGCTCACGACCTCGATACGCTCGGCGTCGGGGTTCTCCTTGGGGTTGTCCGTGTAGACGCCGCCGACGTCGGTCAGGGTGATGAGGAGGTCGACCTCGACGCCGATGGCGATGGAGGCCGAGATCATGTCGTTGTCGCCGATCCGGAGCTCCTCGGTGGCGACGGCGTCGTTCTCGTTGATGATGGGGACGATACCCCACTCCAGGAGCGTCTCGACGGTGTTGCGGAAGTTGGTGAACCGCTCGGGGTTGTCGAGGTCGTGTTCCGTGATGAGTATCTGGGCGACCTTGCGGTCGTAGCGAGCGAAGCTCTCGGTGTAGCGGTGCATCAGGTGGCTCTGACCGACCGTCGAGAGCGCCTGTGACTCCTCTAAGGTCCCGCTTTCGTGGTCGACCCGGCCGATGCCGGCCCCGACGGCCCCCGAGGAGACCAGCAGCACCTCCTTGCCCCGCGAGAGCAGGTCCTCGATGTCGTCGACGAGCTTGTCGAGTTTCGCGTCGTCGAGATTCGAGTCCTCGTCGGTCAGCGAGTTCGTCCCGGCCTTGACGATGACGCGCTCGGCGTCGGCGGCCAGTCGGCGCGCGTTCGAGATGGTCTGGGCGTCGACGGCGTCAGTCATCTGCGAAGTCGGCCGCCATCTCTTTCGAGCGCCGTTCGGCGGCTGCGACGGCGTCTTTCAGGGCCTCGTCGGCGCCGCTGTCCCAGAGCACGTGCATGCCCTCGATCGTCGTCCCGTTCGGCGAGCAGACCGCGTCGATGAGTTCGTCGGCGGTGCGCTCGTCCTGCACGACGGTCTCGGCGGCACCCTTGAACGTCTGGGCCGACAGCAACTGGGCCTCCTCGTGGTCCATGCCGCCCGCGATGGCCGCCTCGGTCATGGCCTTGATGAAGTAGAAGACGAAGGCCGGGCCGCTCCCGTTGACGGCGGTCGCGATGTCCATCTGTGCCTCCTCGACCTCGGCGAACTCGCCGACGTCGTCGAGTATCTCGCGGACCTGGTCGGTGAGGTCGCCGGTCGCGGCGGTCGCCATGTCCCGGGTCTCGGCCGCCAGGTTCGGCATGATCCGGACCACGGTGGCGTCGGTCCGCGGCTCGACGAAGTCCGTGGGGACGCCGGCGGCGATGGTGACCAGCGTCTGGTCCGCCGAGAGGTCGAGTCCGTCGAGCACCGCTTCGACGATGTCGGGCTTGACCGCGACGAACACCACGTCGGCCTCGCTCGCCCGCGAGAGGTCGTCGGTCGTCTCCTCGCAGTAGTCTTCGACGGCGGCCAGCGCGTCCGGGTCGAGGTCGATGGCGATGACGGAGTGGTCGCCCGCCTTGTCGAGGCCCCTGACCAGCGCACTGCCCATATTTCCACAGCCGATGACACACGTACGTACCATGTTCTTAGTCCATCCCACGAGATGCAGGGACTAACTGTGTTTTCATCTCGCGTCCGGCGGCGGCACAAGATTTTTCCGAGACGCCGACACCGACGACTGTACCCCCTCCTTCGAGTACCGCGTCCTCGCCGTCGAGACGGGGATGTTCGGTTCCAGTAGTGTCCCCGAGGCACGGCTGAACGAGCTGGGCGCCGACGGCTGGGAGGTCGTCGCACCGATAACCGAGAAGAGCGGTCAGACGGCCGCGCTCGTGCTCAAGCGAGAGGCGTAGCCGCCCACGCGGTCGTGCGTGGACGGCGTCTCCCGCCGCCGCCCGTCGGCCTGCCCCCCTCCGGGAGACCGTGGCAGTGCCGAGACTGTCGTCGCCGGGTCTCCCCCGACTACCGGTAGCCGTTCCACTCCTCGAGCGCCTCGACGACGGGCATCTCGAGCCATTCGCCCTCCTCAAGGGGCAGGTCGTCGCTCTCGACGCCAGGGAGACGTGCTCGTCGAGGCGGCGATGTCGAGCGAGTCGGCCAGCGCCTCGCCCGTGGTCCGCCGGCGCGTCCGCGCCGCTTCGCACGTCGTCGCCGACCGCCCTGTCGCTATCCACCGTCGACCCGCCTCCGACGTGCTATCAGGCCGCTGTTCGTGCCTGGCTGTTCGACCCACGTCGTATCAATACGATGAACATACTCTACTGCTCACAGCCAATACCCGTTGCCGCTGTGGGGCCGACGGCGGGGTCACCGCGTGACTAACCGATTGTCCTTTATTGCCGGCGCGGATTACCCCGGGTATGGAACGGTTCGCCGCGGTCGACGACCAGTACGACCCCGAGGACGTCGAGAACGACGTTTTCGAGTACTGGGACGACGTCGACGCCTACGAGCAGACGAAAGCCCATCGCGAGGACGGGGAGACGTACTTCTTCGTCGACGGGCCGCCCTACACGTCCGGGGCCGCCCACATGGGGACGACGTGGAACAAGACGCTGAAGGACCTCTACATCCGCTACCTGCGGATGCGGGGCTACGACGTGACCGACCGGCCGGGCTACGACATGCACGGCCTGCCCATCGAGACGAAAGTCGAGGAGCGCCTTGACTTCGAGAACAAGAAGGACATCGAGGCCTTCGGCGAGGAGAACTTCATCGACGAGTGCAAGGCCTTCGCCGAGGAGCAACTCGAGGGGCTCCAGCGCGACTTCCAGGACTTCGGCGTCTGGATGGACTGGGACGACCCCTACAAAACCGTGAATCCGGAGTACATGGAGGCCGCCTGGTGGGGCTTCCAGCGCGCCCACGAGCGCGGCCTGGTCGAGCAGGGGATGCGCTCGATCAACCAGTGTCCCCGGTGTGAGACCGCCATCGCCAACAACGAGGTCGAACGCAGCGAGGTCGGCAAGCCGTCTATCTACGTCAAGTTCCCCTTAGCCGACCGCGAGGGCAACCTCGTCATCTGGACCACGACGCCGTGGACCATCCCGGCAAACACCTTCGTCGCCGTCGACGGCGACGTGACCTACCAGGGCGTCCGCGCCGAGAAGGACGGGGAGAGCGAGGTCATCTACGTCGCCGAACCCCGCGTGGAAGAGGTCCTGAAGACGGGCCGCTACGACGACTACGAGGTCGTCGAAGAGGTCACCGGCGAGGAGATGGTCGGCTGGACCTACGACCACCCGCTGGCCGAGGAGGTCCCGGCCCACGCCAGCGGCGAGGGGGCGCTGCAGGTCTACACCGCCGACTACGTCGACGCCGAGGACCAGACCGGCCTGGTCCACTCCGCACCCGGCCACGGCGAGGAGGACTTCGAGCGCGGCCAGGAACTCGGCCTCGAGGTGTTCTGTCCGGTCGGCAGCGACGGCGTCTACACCGCGGAGGGAGGTGCCTACGAAGGTACGTTCGTCCGGGACGCCAACGACGACGTCATCGCCGACCTCGACGACCACGGCCACCTGCTGGCCAGCGAGTCGGGCTACACCGTCAACGAGGGCCACTGCTGGCGCTGTGACACGGGCATCGTCCGCATCGTCACCGACCAGTGGTTCATCACGATAACCGACATCAAGGACGAGCTGCTGGCGAACATCGAGGACAGCGAGTGGTACCCGCAGTGGGCACGGGACAACCGCTTCCGGGACTTCGTCGAGGACGCCCCCGACTGGAACGTCTCGCGCCAGCGCTACTGGGGCATCCCCATCCCCATCTGGACGCCCGAGGGTAGCGCGGACTCGTCCGCGAACGGAGGCGGCGACGCCGCCGGAGGCTGGAACGGGTCGATGGACGACGTCGTCGTGGTCGGCGACCGCGAGGAACTCGCCGAACGCGTCGACCAGGACATCGACCCCGAGAGCGTCGACCTCCACAAGGGTACGGTCGACGAGTTGACCATCACGGAAGACGGGACGACCTACACCCGCGTCCCCGACGTCTTCGACGTCTGGCTCGACTCCTCCGTGGCGACCTGGGGCACGCTGGACTACCCCCAGGAGACCGAGGCCTTCGAGGAGCTGTGGCCCGCCGACCTCATCATGGAGGCCCACGACCAGACGCGGGGCTGGTTCTGGTCGCAACTCGGCATGAGCACCGCCGCGATGGGCGAGATCCCCTACAAACAGGTGCTGATGCACGGGTACGCCAACATGCCCGACGGCCGCGGGATGTCCAAGTCCAAGGGCATCCTCGTCGACCCCCACGATGTCATCGAGAAGCACGGTCGGGACCCGATGCGCCTGTTCCTGCTCTCGGTCACGGCCCAGGGCGAGGACATGAACTTCTCCTGGGAGGAGACCCAGGAGATGCAACGGCGGCTCAACATCCTCTGGAACGTCGCCCGGTTCCCGCTGCCGTACATGCGTGCCGACGACTTCGACCCCGAAAGCGTTGCCCTCTCAGGGCAACGAGTCGGAGGCGGCGATAGCGAGGCGCGGAGCGCCTCGGACACTTCGAGCGGGCAGAGCCCGCGAGAAGAAGCCGCCGGAGAGACGACCGTCGAGGACGTCCGCGAGGACCTCGAACTCGCCGACGAGTGGGTCCTCTCCCGGCTCCAGAGCGTCGAGGCGGCCATGACCGAGCACATGGACGACTTCGAGAACGACAAGGCGGCCGGCGAACTGCTGGATTTCGTCGTCGAGGACGTCTCCCGCTTCTACATCCAGGTCGTCCGCGAGCGGATGTGGGAAGAAGAGGACAGCGACTCGAAACTGGCGGCCTACGCCACGCTCTACCGCGTCCTCGAGGAGGTCGCCGCCCTCTTTGCCCCGTTCACGCCCTTCGTCGCCGAGGAGGTCTACGGCGCGCTCACCGGGGAGTCGGGTCACCCGACGGTCCACATGTGCGACTGGCCCGAGGCCGACGAAGACCTACGTGACCCGCAGCTGGAAGAGGAGATCGAGGTCGTCCGCGAGGTCGAGGAGGCCGGGTCCAACGCCCGCCAGCAGGCCGAACGCAAACTCCGCTGGCCCGTCACTCGCGTCGTCGTCGACGTCGACAGCGAGGCCGTCGCAGACGCGGTTCGTGCCCAGGAAGGCATCATCGGCGACCGCCTCAACGCCCGCGCGGTCGAGGTCGTCGGCCCCGACGAGACGTGGGGCGAGCTCCACTACTCCGCCGAGGCCGACATGAGCGAACTCGGCCCGACCTTCGGCGACGACGCCGGCCGCGTCATGCAGGCGTTCAACGAGGCCCGCATCGACGAGCCGTCGATCGATGCCCTCGAAGGCGATGTGGCAGAGACGCTCGGCGAGGCCGTCGAGTTGACCGACGAGATGGTGACGTTCCGCCGGGAGACCCCCGACGGCGTCACCGGCACCGAGTTCACCGCGCTGGACGGCGGCGGCGTCGTCTACGTCGACACGACACTGACCGAGGACATCGAGAGCGAGGGGTACGCCCGCGAGGTCATCCGCCGCGTCCAGGAGATGCGGAAAGACCTCGAACTCGATATCGAGGCCCGTATCGCCGTCGACCTCGAAGTTTCGGACGAACGTGTCGACGACCTCGTGCGCGCCCACGAGGACCTCATCAGGGAGGAGGTCCGGGCCGACGAGTTCCGCGCCGTCGAGGACGGCCACCGCAAGACCTGGAAGGTCGAGGACACCGAGATGGACATCGCGATTGCACCTGTGGCTACCGCCGAAGCATCCGAATAGGACAGGCCGGACAAGCGGTCGGCGTCTGAACCGATTCGAAAAGTGTTAGACAGGCACCCTCATTGGCGGCGGTAGTGACCACCTCCCGCGAACTCTACGCCCTGTATCTCACTCGGTTCGCCAACGCCTTTGGCTTCGTGACGCTGCTGACGCTCCTGCCGACGTACATCGACCTGCTGGACCCCCAGGGATTCGTCCTGGGGATGTTCGCCACCGGGCTGACGCTGGCTCAGACGGGGGCCGTCGTCCCCGTCTCGTATCTGGGAGACCGCTTCGACAAGCGACTAATTTTGCTCGGCGGCCTCGGCCTCGCCACCGTCGTCTACGGGCTCTTCCCGCTCGTGGGCTCGAGCTGGGAGTTCGTCTTCGTCCGCGGCCTCCAGGGGGTCGCGTTCACCGTCGCCAGCCTGCTCAGCCTGGCGCTGGTGGGGCAACTCGCCCGCGAGACCGAGCGAGGGACCACCATCGGCACGGCGAACGCCTGGCGGTTCGCGGCGGCCATCGGCGGGTCGCTCTCGGCGGGCCTGCTGTACGACCAGTTCGGCTTCGACGCCGTCTTCGGGCTGCTCATGGTCATCACCGGCGTCGCCTTCCTCGCGGTCTGGCGGTGGGTCGACCCCGACGAGACAACCACCGAGGGCTTTGCCTTCGCCGACCTGGCGATGAACCGCCGAATCCTCACCATCACGAGTTTTCGCGCCCAGTACGCCGTCGCGGTGACGCTCGTCCGGACGTGGGTACCCATCTTCGCCGGCGTCGCCGCCGCTCGCGGCGGCCTGGGGTTCAACGCCGCCGTCAACGGGGCGACGGCGGTCGCCGTCGTCCTCGCTGCCGAGAAGTTCACCAACATGCTCGCCCAGCCCTACATGGGGAGGCTCTCCGATCGCTTCGGCCGGGCGCGGTTCGTCTTCGCCGGCGGCCTCTGTTACGGCCTCGTGGCGCTCGTCGTCCCCTTCACGCCCGCCATCGGCCGGGCGCTGTCGCTGCCCGCGACCTTCCCCTTCTTCGGGACGCTCACCGCAGCCTTCCTGCCGCTGGTGGCGCTCAACGCGTTGCTCGGGGTCGCCGACTCCATCCGCGAACCCGCGAGTATGGCGCTGTTCGCGGACGAGGGCACCGGCAACGGCGTCGCCTCCAGTTTCGGCGTCCGGTCACTCGTCTGGCGGCCGGGCTCCGTGCTCGCGCCGCTGGCCGGCGGCTGGCTCACGACGAACGTCGGCATGGAGTGGGTCTTCTACCTCGGTGCGGCGGCGGCCTTCACCGGCGTCGCCGTCTTCCTCGGCATCCTGACCTACCAGCACGGACGAACCGGGCTGGCCCAGTGGTGACTACAGTTCCTCGGCGACGACCGGCGCGGCGCTGACCGCGCTCGCGGCCCGCTCCAGGGTGTCGGTCCCGTAGACCGCCTCGACGCCGGCCGCCGAGAGCTTCGTCAGAGCGTTGCTCGCCAGCATCGGATGGACGCAGGTGACGTAGACGCGCTGGGCGTCCCGCTCGTTCAGCACGGCGACCGACTCGCTCATCGTCGACCCCGTGGCGATGATGTCGTCGACCAGCACGACGTCCCGGCCCTCGACCGGCGCGTCGCTCGGCCGGATCTCGATGTCGCCGGTGTCGTAGTCCCGCTCTTTCTCGAAGTAGTCCGTCTCGCCCTCGCCGTAGGCGTCCCGCACCGTCTCTGCGAGGTCGATGGCTCCCGAGTCCGGCGAGAGGAACAGCGGGTCCTCGAGCGTCTCGGGCAGCGGGTCGGCCAGCACACTCGCCGCGTCGACGTGGGCCGCGGGCACGTCGAAGAAGTCACAGACCGCGGGCTCGTGGGGGTTGACCGTGACCACGCGGTCGGTGCCCGAGGAGATGGCCCGCGCCATCGCGCGCGAGGAGACCGGTTCGCCCGTCCGGAAGGCCTCGTCCTGGCGGGCATAGCCCATGTACGGCAGGACGGTGACCACCTCGCTCGCGCCGACCTCGCGCACGGCGTCCTGCAACTGGAGTACCTGGACGTGGGCGTCGCTGCTGACTGTGGAGGCGACGACGACGGCCCGCTCGCCCGCGACGGCCTCGGGCACCCGGACCACGTGTTCGCCGTCGGCGAACCGTTCGTACTCCACGCGACCCAGTCGCTCCTCGGCCGCGTCGGCCAGCGCCGCCGCGAACGCCTGTGTCTCCGCGCCGGGGATAATCATGTGCGATGGGTCTCCGGCCGGGCTAAACCACTTTTCGATTCGAGCGTTCTCCGCTGCTGTAGCCTTCGGCGCCTGGCCAGGAGGAACGGCCATTACGCTCGCGTGCGAAGTGTACCCATGGACCCAGACGCTATCTTCGAACGGGCCGAGCTGATCCACCGACCCGGCGACCCCCTCCCCGGCGGCGCGGAGGGGATGACGTGGGTCGCCGTCGACCCCGAGACGGACTGCCGGGGCGTCGGCGAGTTCGAGAAGGCGGCCCGCACGAACCTCGTCTACGCGGTGCAAGCGTACCACGACCACCCGGCGGAGACCGTCCCGTATCTGAGTGCCGGGAAGGGACAGACACACGAGGTGCAGTGGCACGGGACCGAGGACAGGTCGCTCGCCGAGCACCTTCAGGATCGGCTCCCGTTCTGAGCGCCGAATTCACCGCCGGACACCCGCCCGTGGCGCGCGGTTAGGTCACGGACGTCTGTCTGAGTGAGTACATGCGTAGCCGTCCAACCGTGAGCAGGCCAGCGGCTGTGTCCGGGGCCGCGCCGCGTCCTCAGGCCACGGCGACGCCGACGACGTCCGGGACGCCCAGCGAGCGCTGTCGCCAGCCACCGCGACCGTCGGCGGTCGCCTCGGGGTCGGCTTCGACGAGGAAGGTCCCAGCCTCGGTGACGGCGTAGGTGTCCACGCCGTGGACCACGTCGACCACGCGCTCGTCGACCGGGAGCGCACACCGTTCCCACGCGCCGTCGGCCAGTTCGAACAGCCCGTCGTCGGCCGCGGCGTGGACGCGCTCGCCGTCGCTGGCGATCGCCCGGTGGCCCCCCGCCCGGACCTCGGTCCACGCGTCGCCGTCCCGTTCGGAGAGGCCGGCGGTCGTCGCGGCGTAGCCGGGGGCCACGTCGGTCACGTCCGCGAGGCCGAGGCGGTCGAGCGCGGGCAGGGCGTAGACGCCGCCGTCGGCCCCGAGCAGGCCGTCGTCGATGGCGCGGACGTCGGCGACGGTCCCGAGCGTCGTCCACTCGCCGTCGACGTAGCGGGCGACGGCGCCCGCCGCGCCGGCCGCGAGCAGGCCGTCGTTGTCGTATCCCACGGCCGTCGCCGGGCCGAACCCGGTGGGGGCGAACCCGTCGTCTGTCGTGACCAGCACGTCCTCGTCGGTGGCGACGGCCACCTCGCCGGTCGACCCGGCGACGTCGCGGGCCGTACAGCGCTCTGCCAGGCTGAACCGGCCGACCTGGCCGCCGGCCGTCTCGACGCGGGTCACGCCCAGGCCCGAGGCGACGTAGGCGTGGGTCTCCGGGCGCTTCTCGCCGTACAGCCGCTTCTCGGAGAGGGCGATGTCGTCGTCGTTCATATCGCCTCCTTGTACGCCTCCAGGGCCTCGTCGATGTCTTCCTCCGTGTGGGCGTCACAGACGAACTGGGACTCGAACTGGTTGGCGGTGAGGAACACGCCCCGGTCTTTCATCCCCGGCCAGAACAGCCGCTCCCAGCGCTCGGTCTCGGCTCGCTTGATGTCCGCGCCGGTCTTCGGGCAGTGGTCGAAGCGGGGACAGGACTCCCGCTGGGTACACCCGGCCTCGCAGTGGCCCTCGAAGGAGTCGGGGGCGTCGCGGGTGAACACGAGCTTGAACATCGAGTCCGTGCCGACGACGGTGTACTCGGGCGCGCGGTCCTCGACGAGGTCCTGCAGGCCCGAGCGGATGCGGTCGCCGAGCGCGTTGACGTGGGCGTAGACGTCGTTCTCGGCGGCGTAACGCAGCGTCTCGAGGCCGGCGGCCATCGTCACCGGGTGGCCCGAGAAGGTGCCCGACTGGAAGACCTCGCCGGCGGGCGTGAACTGCTCGATGATCTCGCTCTTGCCGCCGATGGCGCCCACCGGGAAGCCCCCGCCGACGATCTTCCCGAACGTCGTGATGTCGGGGTCGATATCGAACCTGCCCTGGGCACACTGGAGGCCGCCGACGCGGAAGCCCGTGATGACCTCGTCGAAGACCAGCAGCGCGCCGTAGTCGTCACAGAGCTCGCGCAGCGTCTCGTGGTACCCCTCGACCGGGTGGACGATGCCGTAGTTCCCGAGGATGGGTTCGGTGAGGACCGCGGCGATGTCGTCGCCGTGTTCCTCGAACACCTCGCGGGCGGCCCGGGGGTCGTTGAACGGCACCGTCAGCGTGTGCTCGGCGAAGCTCTCGGGGATGCCCGGACTGGACGGGGCGGTGTGGGCGCCCTCGCCCTCGACGAGCGTCGACTCCTGTGCACCGTGGTAGCCTCCCTGCATCACGACGATTTTATCGCGACCGGTGTACCCGCGAGCGAGGCGCACGGCCGACACCGTCGCTTCGGTCCCGCTGTTGACGAACCGGACCATCTCGACGCTCGGGACGTGCCGGGTGACGAACTCCGCGAGTTCGACCTCGACCTCCGTCGGTGCACCGTACATCGGCCCCTCGGCCGCGCGCTGCTGGATGGCCGACTGGACCTGCTCGGGCAGGTCGTGGCCAAGCAAGAGCGGGCCATAGCCCATCACGAAGTCGATGTAGCGGTTCCCGTCGGCGTCGACGACGTGGCCGCCGTCGCCCGACTGGACGAAGAAGGGGTACGGGCGGACCGCTCGCACCGAGGAGTTGACACCGCCCGGCATGACCGACAGCGCCCGGTCGTACAGCGAACGCGACTGCTCGTGGTTCATATCTCGGGGTTCGCCTGCCCGAAGAAAGAAGTTACCCCTCGTAGTTCGCGCCGTGACATCCGGATCGGAACGAACGTGCAGAGCCGACTGTGGATGTCGAATCCCGTTCAGAGATTCTGTTTTCGACCACGATTCTATCCTACCAACTAGTTACAGACTATTCGAACGCGTTCCGACCACGCCCCTCCAGTGGCTGAACGAGCGCGCACCGGGCACGTACGTCGCAGTGAGCGACTGGGAGCCGACGGCTGAACGGCGACGGTGCCGATTCGAACGTTCTATATCCATCTCGCGACCGCCGCACTCGTCGTCATCTCGACGACGCCGAAGACGACGGCAGGGACCGCGGCGGCCGGCGGGAACCCGGCCGCGACGACCAGCGCCGCTGCGACGGCGAAGTCGCGCATCCCGACCGACAGCGCGCCGGCGATACGCGTCGGCCGATCGCTCCCGGCAGTCGAGAGCCAGCCCAGCGCGTAGCCGGCCAGGTTGAGTCCCAGCGCCCCGACGGTGACGGCTGCCAGCACGCCGGCCGCGTCCCGGAGGAGCGCCGCGTTCGCGCCGGTCACGCCGCCGATGATGAGCACCACCATCACCGCCGAGATCGCCGGATAGACGTCCTCGTGTGGTTCGACCCGGGCCGGAAATCGGTTGCGCACGACGATCGCGAGGGCCATCGGTCCGACGACGGCCACGAGCAACTGCTCGACGATGGGCCACGAGCAACTGCTCGACGATGGGCCACGTGGCGACGGTCACGCCCCCGCCGAACAGCCCCGTCGCGACGGGGACGACGACCGTACTGCCCACGCCCGCGACGACGAGCACGACCGACGAGAGGGCGGTGTTTCCCCCGGCCAGTTCGGTCATCGTCGGCGTCACGAGTTCCGGCGTGACCGCGCCCAGCAGGACGAACCCGACGGTCAACGCGGGGGACAGCGAGAGCAGGCGAGCGACGCCGAACGCCAGGACCGGCATCGCGAGGTGGCCGAGCAGCGTCGTCGAGAGCGGTCCGGGGTCGATCGCCCGGAACCGCTCGACGGACAGCGTCAGCGAGACGCTGCCGACCATCACGGCGAGAATCGGCGTGGCCGCCTGGGAGACTATCGCCACCTCGGGGACGACCACGCCGATAGCGACGGCCAGCAGCACCCACCCGAGCAGATAGTCCTCGATCAGGCGGGTGTGGGCCATGGGCCCACTGTGGCGCGCTCGGTGTTGGGCGTTGGGGACCCGTGATCCGAGAACCGCACAGCCGACGAGCGCTCGCCGGCCGTGCTACCCGAGTAGAACTCGTCGTGTGACTTCGGACGCCGGAGTAGCCCGACGATGGCAGCGACCCGGCGTCACCCGCCCGATTCCTCGACCGGGAACTGCTCGTACTCGCGGACGGCGTTGAGCACGACCGACGTCGACGCCGACCGTATCTCGTCGTCGGTGAGCAGGTCCTTGATCGCGGCGTTCAGCGACGCGGTGTCCCGGAACTTGCCGATGGCCACGACGTCGTGGCTCCCGGTCACCTCGTAGACGGCGATCATGTTCGGCGTGTCTCGAAGCCGGTCGGTCACCGGCTGGAGTCCCGTCCCCTCCACCGAGAGGTGGAACACGGCGGTGACCTCGTACCCGAGCGACCCGTAGTCGACCTGGGGCGTGTACCCTTCGATGACACCGGACGCGACCAGTTCGTCCATCCGTCGTGAGACGGTCGTCGCCGCGACGCCTGTCTCGGCGGCGACGTCGCGGGCGCTGGCCCGGCCGTCCCGGAGGAGTGCGTTGACGACCTGTCTGTCGATGTCGTCGACCATCGCCCGCGCTCAGACAGCCTCGGGGCCGCTCTTGCCGGTCCGGACCTGATAGGCGTCCTCGACGGGGAGGACGAAGATCTTGCCGTCGCCTTTCTCGCCCGTGTGAGCGCCCTCGGCGATGGCGTCGACGACGTCTTCGGCGGGGATGTCCGCGACGACGGTCTCGATTTTGACCTTCTGGTGGAGGTCGACGACGTACTCCTCGCCGCGCCACTGCCCTTTCTTTGCGGGCTGTGAGCCGCGACCGGAGACGTTCGTGACTGTCAGCGAGGGGGCGCCGACTTCGGCCAGTGCCTGTTTGACGTCGCTGAGCTTGTCCGGGCGAACCATCGCAACCACCATCTTGATCTCGGTTTCGTCAGTCATCTTTGGACCCTCCGTCCGTCCGCACGGTCCCGTTCACCATGCCACCGTCGGCGACGACGCTGTCGCCGGAGCCGAACTCGGGGTAGGTCTCGACGCCGTGTTCGCTGACGTCGAGGCCCTCCTGCTCGTGTTCGGGGGTGACGCGGGACTGGCCGACCGCCTTGAGGACGTACCAGACCAGCGCGGTTGCGGCGATGGTCCAGATGCCGATGGCGGCGACGCCGATGACCTGCGCGATGAACGCGTTGAGCACCGAGTCGACCACGCCGGGCGCGGCGACGAACGGGAACAGGAGCGTCCCCAGGACGCCGGCGCTGCCGTGGACGGGGAAGACCGCACAGACGTCGTCGATCTTCAGGCGCTTCTCGACGAACTCGAAGACCATCGGGAGCTGGGCGCCGGCGAGGCCGCCGACCACGAACGCACCCCACCACGCGGTGGTGTCCGGAATCGCGGTGATGCCGACCAGGCCGGCCAGCAGGCCGTTGGCGACGTAGAGCGTGTCGACCTTGCCGGTCTTGGACCAGGCGAAGAGTCCGGCGCCCATCGCACCGGCGGCCATCGCGATGGTCGTCGTCATGGCGACGCGACCGACGGACGCGAAGGCACCGAGCTCGATGCCGCCGTCGGTGAAGACGAACACGCTCGCGGCCGTGCCGACGTTGAAGCCGTACCAGCCAAAGGCGAGGATGAGCGTCCCCAGGACCGCGAAGGTCAGCGAGTGACCGGGGATGACGTTCGCGCTGCCGTCCTCGTTGTACCGGCCCATGCGCGGACCGAGGACGTACGCTGCGGTGAGGCCGGCGATGCCGCCCATCCCGTGGACGATCATGCCGCCCGCGAAGTCGTGGAAGACGGCGCCGCCGAAGCTGATGTAGCCGCCGGCCCAGGTGATGCCGGTGACGACCGGGTAGATGACCGCCGCCAGCAGGAACGTGTAGGCCACGTACGCGCGGAGTTTCGCGCGGCCGGCCACGGCCCCGGAGACGATGGTGGCCGCCGTCATCGCGAAGACGGCACCGAACAGCCAGCCGACCCAGTCGTTGGGGTTCTCGGCGACGAAGGCCGGCGAGAAGCCGCTCCCGCCGACGAGCGACGAGATGCCAGCCCCGATGACGAAGAACACCGATACCCCGACCGACCAGGTCAGGAGGTTCTTCGTGAGCTGGTTCGCGACGTTCTTCGAGCGCACCTGGCCGGCCTCGAGCATCGCGAAGCCAGCGTGCATGAAGAAGATCAGGAACGTTACGACGAGTACCCACAGGAGGTTGACCCCCGTGACTATCGTTTCGAGCGTTTCCGGCGTTGCTTGGAGTGGTGATAGTACCATTGTTTGTTTCGGTTTTCGTTTTTATTGCGTTTGAATGTCCAACTTTATCGTCGCGAGTGCCAACTTCGTCAAGTCGTTCACGGGAAAACCTCTCCACCGTTCCATACATAAAGATTTGCTTTAGAGACTCGCCGATTGGGGGGAGTTTGGTAGACGAATGTCCAAATTAGGGTATGATATTATGGATATAAGGTTGTTCTCCGTAAAGAAAGACTGCATCTGGCCACCGGAATTCTGGACGAACGTCGACCGCCTATTCTACCGCTGTGGGCCGCGAAGGCCGATTTCGCTCGTGCGCGCCCCGGCCGGCAAGATTGTCGCTGCCGGCAGAATTATGGGGGCGGCTGCAATTCGATAAACTGACTCGAATGGGTAGGATAATAAGAAATTCGTATAGTATATCTCCCCTACTGGACCAACCATTGGACAAAATCGACGAAAACACGGAAAAATGACGATGCAGGACTCCGGGACGAAGCGGGCGCCGGACGGGTCCGCAACCGACGAGCGCACCGTCGCGAACGCACAGGGAGCGCTTGACGTCGTCCAGGTCGCCGCGAACGAGGTCGACGACCAGCTCGCGGCCATCGACGACCGGGCGAGCGCGCAGGCGTCGGACGCACAGTGGGTCGTCGAGGAGATGTCGGCGCTCTCGGCGACCATCGAAGAGATCGCCGCCACGACCGCCGAGGTCAGCGAGCAGAGCGACCGGGCGGCCGCCGAGGCAAGTGAGGGGCGCGCGGCCGCCCGCGAGGCCATCGAGACGATGGACGAGGTCCGCGAGGTCGGCGAGGCGGTTCTCACCGAGGTCGATGCGCTGAGCGACCGAATCGACCGCATCGCAGCGGCGCTCGGGGGAATCGACCGCATCGCCGACCAGACGAACATGCTGGCGCTGAACGCCTCCATCGAGGCCGCACGCACCGGCGGCGAGAGCGACGGGTTCGCGGTCGTCGCCGACGAGATAAAGCAACTCGCCGAGGAGTCACAGGCCCAGGCCGACGACATCGACACCGCGTTGTCGGCGGTCCGGACGGCGACCGAAGACACCGTCGAGCAACTGGAGGCCGCCGTCGCCGCCATCGACGACGGGGCCGACCAGGTCGAGACCGCCATGACGAACCTGGACAGCCTCGCCGACACCGTCGCCGAGACCGCCGACGGCGTCACGTCGGTCTCGGACGCGACCGACGAACAGGCGAGCACCAGCGAGGCCGTCGCGGAGCGCTGCGAGACCCTCGCCGAGCGCGCGACCGCAATCGAGGGGGACCTCTCGCGCATCCGCTCGGCCCGGACCGAACAGACCGCGATGCTCGGTGAGATCGACGAGGTGCTCGCGGTGGCCGACGCCGACCGCCGCGACCGACTGGCTGACGCCCCGACGCTCGGTACCGGTATCGACGGCCTCGATGACCTCTGTGGCGGCGGCCTCGTCGTCGGCGGCCAGGCCGTCGTCCGCTACACCGAGGGCGCACCGGTCGACGCGTTCCTCGCACAGGTGTGTGCGAACGCGGTTGCGACCGGTCGGGCCGTCTCGCTGACGCCGACGGCGACCCTCGAGCGCGAGACGCTCGCGGCGGCCTTCGACGCGACGGACGCCGGCCTCGACCGGGCGCTGGCGACGGACCGACTGTTCGTCCTCGACGCCTTCGACGCCTGGGACCCCGGCCGGAACGTCTTCGACCTGGGGCGGACCTCGCTGTCGGCGGCAAACGAGACGACCGCCCAGCGGCGCGACGCCCCCCTGCTGGTGGTCGGCAACGTCGCCGGCGAGGTCGCGACCGTCGGCGAACAGGCCGCCCGCGAGGCTCGCTACGAGAACGACGACGGCGTCTTCGAACCCGCCGACACCGTCTTGAACGTCGTCGCCGACGGCGAGGTCCCGGAGACGCTGGCGGCCTTCTACGCCGGCGCGGCCGACCAGGACCTCCTGCTCGGGACGAACGAACGAGGGCCGTACGTGGCGGTTCGGGCCTCACCGTCTGGCCGGCCCGGCGTCGAGCGGCCGGTGCGGGTCCGCCAGCGGCCGCCGTTCCTCCGCGTGGGCCCCCACTGATGTTCGGCCTCGACGAGGCCGGCCGCGTGACGTTCGCGACCGAGGCGTTCGCGTCGGTGCTCTCGCGCCGGCCCGAATCGGTCCGGGGGGCCACACTCGAGTCGCTGCTCACGCCGGCGGACGCGCGGCGAGTCCAGACGGCCGCCGAGGCCGTCCGCGGGAGCGGGGAGGGGGCCACGCGCCGGTGTCACGTCGACGTCGTCGACGACGGCGAACACGTCCCAGCGACGGTCGAGCTCACGGCAGCCGGTGGCGCCCGCGTGGTGGGCAGCGTCCACGTCTCCTCGCCCAACGAGCGGTTCCGCCACCTGTTCGACCTGGTCCACGACGCCGTCGTCCGGTTCGAGATGGACGATACGGTGCCGATCGTCCGGGCCGTCAACCCCGCCTTCGAGGAGACGTTCGGCTACAGTGCCACGGAGGTCGTCGGCGAGTCGCTCAACGACTTCATCGTCCCCGCGGGCCATGCAAGCGAGGCGGCGGACCTAGACGAGCGGACCGCCCGCGGCAAGGTCAACTACGCCACCGTCTCGCGCGAGACGGTCGACGGCCCCCGGGAGTTCATCTACCGCGGACTGCCCTACGAGACCGACGACGGCCGGCGGTTCGGCTTCGCCATCTACACCGACGTCACCGAGAGCCGGCGGCGGAAACGCCAGCTGCACGTCCTCCATCGCGTGTTGCGCCACAACCTCCGCAACGAGCTCTCCGTGGTGCTGGGGATGGCCGAGCACGCACAGCGGACGACTGCCGACCCGGACGTCGGTGCGGCACTCGACCGAATCCTCGCGGCCGCCGACCGCCTCGCCTCGGTCAGCGAACAGGCCCGCGAGGTCGAGAGCGCGCTGGACGGCGTCTCGAACCGACCCGTCGATGCCGCGGCGCTGGCCCGGATGGTCGCCGACGACTACCGCGACGACGCGCCCGTCGAGACGGCCATCCCGGACACGGCGCCGGTCACGGGCAGTACGACCCTCTACACCGCGCTCGACAACCTCGTCGAGAACGCCGTCGAGCACACGCCGCCCGGGACGTCCGTCCGGATCGGTGTCGACGTCACCGGCGAGGAGACGGTCCTCCGCGTCGCGGACGCCGGCGACGGCATCCCGGCCATCGAGCGGGCCGTCGTCTTCGACGACGCCGACATCACCTCGCTGCAACACGGGAGCGGCCTGGGTATCTGGCTGGCCCGCTGGGTCGCCGAGACGGCCGGCGGCGACATCCGGTACGACCGCAGCGACGGCTGGACGACCGTCTCGCTGGGACTGCGCACCTCCGAGGCCGACGACGTGTTCGTCCCGGACGTCGAGCGGTCGGCCGCGGGCGCCCGGTCCGCCGAGCAGTGATCCTGCTCAGAGGCGGTCGGCGACGTCCTCGGCGAAGTAGGTGAGAATCAGGTCGGCGCCGGCCCGCTTTATCCCGAGCAGCGACTCGTAGGCCACCGCCTCCAGGTTCAGCCACCCCTTCTCGGCGGCGGCGTGCAACATTGCGTACTCGCCCGAGACGTTGTAGGCGGCGACGGGGTGGTCGTGTTCCTCGCGGACCTGCCGGACGATATCGAGGTAGGGAAGCGCGGGCTTGACCATCAGCACGTCCGCGCCCTGCTCGACGTCCAGGGCGACCTCCCTGCTTGCCTCGCGTGCGTTCGCGGGGTCCATCTGGTAGTGCCGCCGGTCGCCGAAGGCCGGCGCGCCGTCCGCCGCGTCGCGGAAGGGGCCGTAGAAGGCCGACTCGTACTTCGCGGCGTAACTCATGATGGGGACGTCGGTGAAGCCGTCGCCGTCGAGGGACTCGCGGATGGCCCCGACCATCCCGTCCATCATGCCCGACGGCGCGACCATGTCGGCGCCGGCGCGGGCGTGACTCGCGGCGGTCCGGCCCAGCAGTTCGAGGGTGTCGTCGTTCCGGACGGTGAGTCGTGGGTCGGCCTCGGCGTCGGCCTCGAGGACCCCGCAGTGTCCGTGGTCTGTGTACTCACAGAGACAGACGTCCGTGACGACGTAGGCGTCGGTCTCGGCGGTGATGCGCCGCGTGGCCTCCTGGACGACGCCGTCCTCGGCCCAGGCGCGACTGCCCTCCGGGTCCTTCGACTCGGGGACGCCAAAGAGGATGACCGCCTCGACGCCAGTCTCGCGGATCTCCTCGACTCGGGCGACGGCCTCGTCGACGGGGACTCGCTCGTGGCCGGGCATCGTCTCGATGGGCACCCGCTCGTCTGTCGTGGCGTCGACGAAGACCGGAGCGATGAGGTCCGACGCCGCGAGGTCGGTCTCGCGCACCAGCGGTCGCACGCCGTCGCGGCGCAGGCGGCGCGGTCGCCGTGACATGTCCATACCGGTCGTGTGGGTACTCGCCCCAATCAAGGCTCCGCTCTCCCGGTGGGATGCAGAAAACATATAGCCGCGTTGGACGGTTGGACGAACGAATGGCTACCGACGCCTCCGAGGTCACGGCCCGCGGCCCGGTCCGGACCTTCGCCGAGGACTACGGCCTGCTCGTGGTCGCCGGCCTGTTCGCGGTGCTGGGCGTCGCCGGCGTCGGCCTGTACGTCTTCGGTGACACCGCATACGCCCGGACCTTGCTGGACCGCTACGGGCTGGCCGCGCTCTTTTTCGTCTTCGTCCTCGAGGGTGCGATGCTGCTGTACTTCGCCCCCAGCGAGGCGCTCGTCCCGGCGGCCGTCGCCGTGCTCGCGCGGACGGCCGGCGGCTACGACCTGCCCGTCGTCGCCGCCATCCTCGGCGTGGCCGTCGCCGGCGCGACCGTCGGACAGACCTGCCTGTTCCTGCTGGCGAAACGCGGCGGCCGCGAGTGGCTGCTCGCCCGGCCCTGGTTCCGCGTCGACGAGGACCGCCTGGACCGCTTTGGACACATGTTCGACCGCTTTGGCGTGCTCGCCCTGCCGCTCTCGAACACGCTGCTGTTTACCCGCGGCATGTTGACGGTCCCGGCCGGCGTCGCCGGGATGTCGACCCGGCGGTTCGTCGCGCTGTCGGCGCTCGGGACCCTCTCGTTCGAGCTGCTGCTGGCCGGCGCGGCGATGGGCGTCCTCGAGCTGCTGTGACTACTCGCCGTCGACCGTCTCGATGCGCTCCCGGAGCCACGCCGCCGCCTCCGCGACGAGCGTCGCGTCGTCGCCCGTGACCTTCACTCGCCCGGGCGTGTCCCCGTTCCGGGGGTACGAGCCGACGGCGACGCTGAACCGCTCGCGGGCCTCGATAATCGTCGAGACGACGGCGCCCTCGGGGGCCGGCGTGTGGATGGTCTCGGTCGTCCGGTCGCCGCCGAAGTCCGCGGCGACGGTGGCGAACATCGCCTTCAGTTCCTCGGGGATGCCCGGCATGACGTACACCGACTCGACGACACAGCCGGCGGCGAAACTCTCCTCGGTGAGCAGTGGCTCGCCGCCCTCGGGGATCGCGGCCCACGCGTCCAGGTCGAGGTCCAGCTCGTAGCGGTCGACCACGTCGGGGTTCTCGTCGGCGAAGCGCTCGGCCTTGGCCACGAGGTGCGCCCGGACGTCCTCGGGGACGACGACGTCGCGGTCGAAGGCGGCCGCGACGCCGGCCTTCGTCACGTCGTCGGGCGTCCCGCCGATGCCGCCGGTGACGATGACGGCGTCGAAGGCCCCGTGGAACCGGCGGACGGCCTCGGCGATGACGGCCTCGTCGTCCGGGACGGTGAGGATTCGCGGGACGGTCGCGCCGGCCGCCGAGAGGCGCCGGGCGAGCCACGTCGCGTTCGTGTTCTCGGTGTCGCCGGACAGCAGTTCGTCGCCGACGGTGAGCAGCGCGACTTCCATACCCCGGGGAGATGGGTCGGCGGGATAAGGGTTCCCCGACTCAGGCGTCGACGGCCTCGGCGAGCAGCTCGGTGATGCCCACGACCTCGATGTCGTCCTCGTAGCCGCCGGTCTTGCGGCCGTCCTCGTACATCGTCATGCACATCGGGCAGGCGACGACGAACGTCTCGACCGGGGCGTCGGTGTCCTCCAGCGCCTCGCGCAGGCGCTCCTCGCTGGGTTTGGTGTCCTCCTCGAAGTCCATCCAGAGGCCGCCGCCACCGCCCCCACAGCAAAAGGAGTCGGCGCGGTTGCGCGGCATCTCGTGGAGGTCGGCACCGGTCGCCCGGACGAGGTCGCGGGGAGCCTCGAAGACGTCGTTGTACCGCCCCAGGTGACACGGGTCGTGGTAGGTGACGGTGTAGTCCAGTTCGTCGCCCCGCAGCCCCAGTGCGCCCGATTCGGCGAGGTCGGCGACGACCTGCGTGTAGTGGTAGACGTCGCCGGCCTCCCACTCGCAGGCCTCGAACTCGGGGTACTCGTTTTTGAAGGTGTTGTAGGCGTGGGGATCGGTACAGACGATCGAGTCGTACTCGCAGTCCCCGATGGCGGCGGCGTTGTCCTTGACGAGCATCTCGTAGAGGCCCTCCTCGCCGACGCGGCGGACGTCGTTGCCGGCGGTCTGCTCGGCCTCGTAGAGGATCCCGTAGTCCACGTCGGCGGCCTCGAAGACGCGGGCGAGCGCCCGGGCGACGCGCCGGTTGCGCTCGTCGTAACTCGGGTAGTCGCCGACGTACCAGAGGAACTCGACGGGCTCCTCGCGGGCGTCGGGCACCTCGAACGCGAGGTCGTCGGTCCAGTCGGGTCGCGTGCGCCCGGGGTCGCCGAAGGTGTTGCCGTGCTGGAAGACGTTCATCATCGCGTCCTGGACGTGCTCGTTCATCTCGCCCGATTCGGTGAGCCGGCGGTTCATCTCGGTGAACTGCGTGACGTGTTCGATGTCGACGGGGCAGGCGTCCATGCAGGCCATGCAGGACATACAGGACTCCATCGTCTCCGCGTCGATGACCGAGGTCCTTCCGTCGGAGGCGTCCGACGACGTGCCCCTCGCGCTGCTCGCGGCACCCCCGTCGGCGACGATGGGGACCGACTCGCCGCCGGCGTCGACGTCCTCGCGGTAGCGTTTCAGGTCCAGGATGACGTCCCGCGGGTCGAGCGGCCGGCCCGAGGCCTTCGCGGGACAGACCGACGAACAGCGGCCACACTTCGTGCAGGCGTCGTGGTCGAGCAACTGCTTCCAGGAGAAGTCGTCGATCTCGCTGGGGCCGATGTCCTCGGGCGCGGCGTCGGCGGGCACGCCGGGGAGGCGGACGCCGGCCTGTTCGTCGCGGGTCACGAGGTTCGCGAACGACGAGAGCATGTGGAACGGCTTGGCGTAGGGGACCCAGGCGACGAACCACAGGGCGACGAGCGCGTGGCTCCACCAGACGGCGGGGTAGGCCGTCGTGGCCATCTGGGGGGTGACGCCGGCGGCCGAGAACGCTTCTGCGATCGACCACCCGACGAAGCTCACCGTCTCGAAGCTCACGTCCCGGACCGCCGAGGTCCCCAGGATGCGCAGGCCTTCGGTGACGTAGCCGCCGACGCCCAGCACGAACAGCGCGCCGAGAAAGAGCCCGTCCTCGCGCGAGGTGTGCCGGCCGTGGAGCCGCTCCAGTCGGCGCCCGTAGCGCCGCCAGAGCGCGACACCGACCCCCACGACGAACAACAGCCCCATCGCGTCCATCACGAACGAATAGGAGAGATAGAAGTCCCCGACGAAGAAGGAGTCGCCGGTCAGCGGCCGGTAGAGGTCCATGTCGATGCCCAGTATCGTCGTGCCGATGAGCAGCGTCAGGAAGCCCCAGACGACGAAGGCGTGCATCACGCCGGCGACGACGTCCCGGTCCAGTTGCTTGCGGTTCGACAGCGCGAGGCGGGCGGCCGCGAGCGTCCGCCCCGGCAGGTCGTCGAGGCGATCGAACGGGTCCTCGCTCCCGCGCGTGTACCGGCGGACGCGCTCGTAGGTCCCAAAGAGGAACACCAGGAGGGCGACGGCCGCCAGGTAGTAGAAGACGGCCTTGCCGACGTCCCCGATGCGCCAGAACGTCGGTCGCGTGACCGTCTGGAGCGCGACTGACATGTATTCTCACGCGAGAGGCTCGGGCTTAAACCTTGCCACGGTCCCGCGCCGTCCGGCGGGAATTTTGCGTCCGTTGAGAGTTTACCAGAGATAACGTCGGATAGCCGACAACTATATACGTGCGGACCCGGTTCTCTCCGGTCCGATGGACGAGAAGACCGAATCACTCCGTGACCTCTTCATCGACGTCGCCGGCGAGGACTCGGTCACGGAATCACAGGACGCGGGTCGCGGGTCGCTGACCGACGTCGACGAAGCGACCGTCGACGAGCGCCTCGGGGACGTCGTCGCCCGGATGCGCGACCGCTACGAGTTCCACACGGACCTCGACGACGAGTCGCTCGTGGCGCTCGTCAGAGCCGTCTACGAGGGCCGGGCGGACGCGGCCATCGCGGCCGACCTCGGGGTCTCGGCCGCGGCGGTTCGCGAGGCCCGACTCGACCTCCACCTCGTCCGCGAGACGGACGACGACGCCCCCTTCGACGTCGCGCAGTTCCGCCGCCGGGTCGGCGAGGGCGCCGACGACGCCGACCTGGCCGACGCGTTCGACGCAGACGAGGCGACGGTGGCCCGCTACCGCCGGGTCGTCGAGGCACAGACGGCCGCGCGCCGCGTCAGCCACCGCTTCCAGAGCGAGTTCGAGGACGTGCTGACCGACGCCGGCCTCGCGACACAGCACACCGCGGCCGTCCGCGACGACGGCCTCGAGGAGGCCACCGAGGACATCGACTCGCTGGACTCCGACGCCGACGTCTCGATGTGAGCCGGCGAACGTTTTTGACCCAGGACGGGCCCACCCGTTCCCATGCCGCCACACACCTTCCGGGACCTGGAGACGGCCGCCTACTGCCCGCGGAAACTCTACTACCGTCGGCGTGACGGGCCGCCGGACGTCCCCGACGAGGTGGGCCAGGTGCGCGACCTCGCCTTCGACTACGAGCGCCTGCTTTCCGACGACGCGGCGCTGCTGGCAGCCCCCATCGAGGTCGCCCCCGATACCTTCCGCGAACGGGTCCGGGCCGCACGCGGCCGCCTCGACCACTGGGACCGTCTCGTCGACCCGGCCGGCCGCGACGTCTTCCTCTCGGGGAAGGACGCCCGCGGCGTCGCACACAAGGTGCTCGCGCCCCCCGAAGACGGCCCGCGGCCGTCGCTGGCGTTCGCCGGCGCGCCGCCCGACCAGGGGGTCTGGGAGCCCCAGAGCGTCCGTCTGGTCGCGGCCGCGAAGGCCCTGGCCTGGGAACACGGCGGTGCGGTCGAGCGGGCCTACGCCGAGTACCCGGCCTACGGCACGATACGGCGCATCGACCTCTCGGCCCGCCGGACGGGGCGGTACCGCCGTGCCGTCCGGACCGCGGACAGCGTCGACGGCCCGCCGGCCCGGGTCGCCAACGACGCGAAGTGTTCCCCCTGTGACTACCGCGAGGACTGCGGGGTGCGGACCCGGTCGCTGCGCTCGATACTGTGAACGGGACGTGGGCCGGCCCCCCGTCTCGACGCGTCAGCGCTCCGCTGTATCGGCGAGCCACTGCTCGACGGCGTCGGCCCGGGCCCCCCGGCGATGGACGGTCCCGGCCTCGACGTCGACCACCGTCGACCCGGTCCCGCCGGTCTCCCCGCCGTCCAGGACGACCGCGACGCGGTCGCGGATAGCGTCCAGCTCGTCGACCGACCGGGCGCTGGGCGACCCCGAGACGTTCGCGCTCGTCGCGGTCAGTGGCGCCACCGCCCGGAGCAGTTCGTGTGCCACCGGCTGGTCGGGGACGCGGACGCCCACCCGATCGCGCCCGGCGGTCAGTTCGTCCGGGACCGACGCCCGGCGCTCGACGACGACCGTCACCGGCCCGGGCAGGAACTCGCGCATGAACCGCTGTTCGCGCTCGGTCGGGCGGGTGTAGGCCAGTGCCGTCTCCACGTCGGGCACCGCGAGCGAGACGGGGTCGTCCCGGTCCCGTCCCTTGGCCTCGTAGACCCGCTGGATAGCCGCGGGGTCGGTGGCGTCGGCGCCCAGGCCGTAGACCGTCTCGGTCGGGTAGACGACGAGCTCGCCCCGGCGAATCGCCTCGGCGGCCGCCGCCACGTCGTCCCCGGTCACAGCTGTGCTTCGACGGCGTCGTAGTCGGGGAAGTCCGGCCACTGCTCGCTGACCCACGCGTACTCGACGGTCCGGTCCCCGTCGAGGACGAACACCGCCGGACGCGGCTCGGCGAGGCCGGTCATCCCGTCTAGGTCCATGTCGATGCCGTAGGCCTCGGCGACGCCGTTGGCGGGGTCCGAGTACAGGCGGTACTGTCCCTCGATGTCCCGCTCCTCGAGCAGCGTCTTGTGCTCGTAGGGCGTCGAGATGGAGAGGCCGACGACGGTGGCGTCCGCGTGCCACCCGCGGTCGCGGATCTCGTTCCAGACGTACGTCGCCGGGAACGCGCCGTCCATCGCGTGGAAGACCAGCACGACGGGGCCGTCGCTGTCCGCACAGAGCGTCGACAGGGAAACGTCCTCCCAGAACTCCTCGTTGACCAGCGGGCGCGTGAAGTCGGGGGCGCGGTCGCCCGCCTCGGGGTGGTCGGCCGCGTCCAGGTCCACGACGTCGAACTCGAGGTCCATCAGGTCTCCCCCCCGTAGGTCCTGTCCAGGTACGCGACGATGTTGGCGCTCTCGCTCATCGTGACGCCGGTCGACTCGTCGACGATGGCCGGGACCGTCCGCTTGCCCGTGAGCCGCTTGACAACGTCGCGCTCGGAGTGCATCGGTTCGATGAACCGCGACCGGTACTCGATGCCGTACTCCTCGAGGCGCCGGACGACGCGCTCACAGAACGGGCACGCCTGCAACCGGTACAGCGTGATGTCTGGCTCGCTCATTCTTCGGAGTTGCGTACGTGCGAGGTCCGTGTAAGGGCTTCGGCACCTGCCGGGCCATGACAAGCCTTAATCCGCGTGCATTACAACTCAGACCGTTGATGGCCCTGGACCCACCCACGGTGACGATGCTGTCCGGAGCGCTGCTCCAGTCCGTCGAGTTCGCCGGTGTGCCCCTCTCCCGGAGTCTGATTCTGGTCGCCGGCTCCGCCACCATCGTCGTCCTCATCATCCTCTCTGCGTTCTTCTCGTCGTCCGAGATAGCGATGTTCTCGCTGCCGGCCCACCGCGCAGAGGCGCTGGTCGAGGACAACGTGCCCGGCGCGCAGATACTCAAGGAGCTCAAGGCCGACCCCCACCGCCTCCTCGTGACCATCCTCGTCGGCAACAACCTGGTCAACATCGCGATGTCGTCTATCGCCACCGGGCTGCTCGCGCTCTATCTCTCACAGGGCCAGGCCGTCGCCGTCGCCACCTTCGGCATCACCGCTATCGTCCTGCTGTTCGGCGAGAGCGCCCCGAAGAGCTACGCCGTCGAGAACACGGAGTCGTGGGCGCTGACCATCTCGAAGCCGCTGAAGCTGGCCGAGAAGGTCCTGCTCCCGCTCATCCTGCTGTTCGACTATCTGACCCGCCTGGTCAACAAGGTGACCGGCGGCCGCTCGGCCATCGAGACCTCCTATGTCACGCGCGAGGAGATACAGGACATCATCGAGACGGGCGAGCGAGAGGGCGTCTTAGACGAGGAGGAACGCGAGATGCTCCAGCGCACCCTCCGGTTCAACGATACCATCGCCAAGGAGGTGATGACCCCGCGACTGGACATGACCGCCGTCGCGAAAGACGACACCATCGAGGAGGCCCTGGAGACCTGCATCCACAGCGGGCACGCCCGCGTGCCGGTCTACGAGGGGAGCCTGGACAACGTCATCGGCGTGGTCCACATCCGCGACCTCGTGCGGGACCTCAACTACGGCGAGGCCATCCCCGAGGACATGGTGCTAGAGGACCTCATCGAACCGACCCTGCACGTCCCCGAATCCAAGAACGTCGACGACCTGCTGACCGAGATGCGTGCCGAACGGCTCCACATGGTCATCGTCATCGACGAGTTCGGGACCACCGAGGGCCTGGTGACGATGGAGGACCTCACCGAGGAGATCGTCGGCGAGATCCTGGAGGGCGAGGAGGAAGAGCCAATCGACTACATCGGCGACGACACCGTGATGGTCAAAGGCGAGGTCAACATCGAGGAGGTCAACGAGGCTCTGGACCTGGAACTCCCGGAGGGCGAGGAGTTCGAGACCATCGCGGGCTTCATCTTCAACCGCGCCGGCCGCCTCGTCGAGGAAGGGGAGGTCATCACCTACGACGGCGTCGAGATCCGGGTCGAACAGGTCGAGAACACCCGCATCATGAAGGCTCGGGTCGTCCGTCGCGACCCGGGCGCTGGCGAGGACGGCGACGACGGCGACGACGGCGACGCGGAGCAGTCGGATCCCGAGGAAGTCTCGACCGATTGACGTGCACTGCGGGCGCTCTTCGGTGGCGCTGTGACGACAGCAGGGGCTCACGGCTCGCTCGTTCTGTGCCGGCTCTATGACCTAGCGCCCGTACGTGAGCCGCGTCGCGACGTCGTCGACGCGCCCTTTCAGCCCCGAGAGCCAGGCCGCGGGCGAGACGAGTCGGGCCGCCGAGTCGTCGACCTCGATGCGGCGGTCGCCGAACGGGTCCTCGCGCTCGCCGCCGTCCGTTGCGTCGACGACGGTGGTCATGCTGCACCGACCACAGGCTTCGGTGTCTTTGCCCATGCTACTAAGTCCCATTTCTCGGCTCAATGGAATAAAAGTTCCTGCCGACCGCGTTGCCGCGGGGACGGGTCGGGGGCCGGCGGGGCTACCCGACGGCGGGGCTGCAATCGAGCCCCCACGACCCCCGCACACACCGACGTTTTAGGTAGACGGGCGTCCAGAGAGAGGACATGGCGTACCATCACGTCGCCGTCGAGGACCTCGAGCCGACGTCCGACCGGCCGAGCACGCAGCGCCCGGTCAGCGCCGCGGCGGGCCTCGAGAACCTGAGCGCACACGTCTACGAGGTCGACCCCGGCGAGCAGGTACCGCTGGCCTACCACTACCACGACGACCAGGAGGAGCTGTTCTACGTCGTCGAGGGGACACTCAGCGTCGAGACGCCCGAGGGGACCTACAGCGTGGGCGCCGACGAGGCCTTCGCCGTCGAGCCCGAGAGCCCCCAGCGTGCGTTCGTCCCCGCGGACGCGGACGGCCCGGCCCGGGCGTTCGTCGTCGGAGCGCCGGCCGTCGACGACGCCCACGCCTACGACGGGGGGTGAGCGGATGGGCGAGTCGGAGGACGCCGGCCCCGCCGCCGAGGGCCGCGAGGAGGGCGACGAGGCCGTCGACGCGGCCGGGGACCCTGTCCCCGAATGGGACGACGAGTACCTCGACCGGGTGGCCGACCGGCTGAAGTTCAGCTACGACCTCAGGCGTGACTCCACGGCCGGGGGCGAGCGCTTTGACCTGTACGGCCGCCTCCACATCGAGAGTCAAAAGCAGGTGCTCCACCAGTCGCTCAACTGGGCGAACTACCGGACCAACGAGCACCTCTTTGCCCGCCGGGCCCGCGGCGTCTCGGTGGCCGACCTCGAGGCGCTGGTCGACCTGGGCCACGACCTGGCCGACGAGTACATCGAGGCCGACGAGGAACACCGCGAGACGGAGCTGACCTTCGTCCTCGTCGTCCCCTCGATACCGGAGGCGGTGCGCTCGTTCGTCGCCGGGTTCCGCGACCGGACCCTGCTGCGCTACGGCTACTACGGCAGTTACGAGGTGAACCTCGTCGTCGTCGCGCCCGACCGGGAAGCGAGCGTGGCTAGCAGCGAGGCCGACGTCGCCGCGGCGTTCGAACTCTGGCGCGACGGCGAGGCGGAACAGACCGGGCTGCTGGGACGGTTGCGCCGGCTCCTTGGCTGATGGACTGGCGCGCCCTCGCCCTCGCCCTCGCGGGCGCGCTCGTGCTCGCCGGCTGTGGCGGCGCGTCCGACCGCGTCGTCGCCAGCGGGTCGCCGGCGGCCGTCGAGGACGCGGCACTCGCTGCGACCGGGTACGAACGCGTCTCGCGGACGAACCGGACGCTGAACACGACGGTGCGGGCGACGATCAGCGGCGACGTGGAGATGGACGCCCGGCGGTCGGTCACCGCGGGGACGCGCCACCTCGTGGGGTACGTCCAGGCGACGTACGCCGTCGAGTCGCTCGAGCGTCGGTCGACGACGACGGTGACCGTGCTCGGCAACGAGACGACCGCGCGAACGAGCACCGGGCCGGCGACGCTCGACCGGGACCGGGTCCGGCGGCTCCTGGCCGGGGTGACGCACTAAAAAAATCGGGACTCGGGCGCGGCAGTCAGTCGTCGCTCGGTTCGCCGCCGTCTGCGGCCACGGCACCGGGTTGGCCGCGGACGTTCTGGATGTTGTCGTAGCCGATCTTGACCAGCGACAGCGCCAGGCCGACCAGTACCAGCGCCAGGACGATCTGGACGCCGACGGAGATGCGCGCCGCGAGGCCCGCGCTCTCCGCGAAGCCACCCTGGATGAACTGCTGGTAGAGGTTCTGGTACAGCGCGAGATACAGCAGGGCGACGACGGTGATGGTCGTCATCAGCGCCATCGGGACGCCCGTGCTGATGAGCTGCTTGTCGTCATCCCAGTTGGCCAGCCAGACCGTCGCGGTCAGCAGCGCCAGTGCGGCCAGCAGCTGGTTTGCGCCACCGAAGAGCGGCCAGAGGCTCGCCCACGACCCGCTCGCGACGAGCGCGTACGCGATGACACACTGGATGACGGCGTTGGAGTAGCGGTTGACGCCGATCTCCTGGACCGAGCGCATGGCGCTCGAACTCGCGTCGGGCGTGCCGACGATCTCCTCGGCCATGTAGCGCCCGAGCCGCACCGCCGTGTCCGTCGAGGTCAGCAGGAAGCTAACCAGGACCAGCGCCATGAACGGCGCGCCGACGGCCGTCGGGATGCCGAAGCTGGTGAGCATGACCGAGCCACCGGACGCGAAGTTCGGGAGTGCGCGCCCGATTCCCCCGCCGGCCGTGACGCCGGCGATGGCGACGGTTCCCAGCGCGACCGTCGCGAGCAACCCTTCACCGAGCATGCCCCCGTAGCCGATGGTCCGGGCGTCGGACTCCTTGTTGAGCTGTTTGGCCGTGGTGCCCGAGGAGACCAGCGAGTGGAAGCCGCTGATGGTCCCGCAGGCGATGGTCACGAACAGCAGCGGGAACAGCGGCAGGCCCGCAGTCCCCATGAAGCCGTAGTACGCGTCTAGGTTGATGACCAGCGGTTCGGCCGAGGTGCCCAGGATGGTGCCGACGATGACCGCCAGCAGCGCGCCCCCGACCCCCGCGTACAGCAGGAACGACGAGAGGAAGTCACGCGGCTGGAGCAGCGTCCACACCGGGAGCACCGAGGCGATAGCCGCGTACAGCAGGATGACCGGAATCCAGCCCGCGGTGTTCGCCCCGAGCGTGCCCGCGGCCGGGATTATCGAGCTGAGTCCCGACCCGAACAGCACGATGGTGCCGGCGGGGTAGGTGCCCGCCTCCGCGGCCGGGAACAGCGCGATGGGGAACTCGATGCCGACGAAGACCCCCCCGAACACCGCGAGGACGAACGCGGCCGTCCCCGGGATGAACGGGAGGTCGAGCTGGTAGAGGTACACCCCGAACAGCAGCGCGAGCGCGATGTAGACCATGCTGGCCGTCGCGGCCTGCGGGTACGCGTTGAAGACGATGGCGACCACCAGCGCGAACACCGCCACCACCAGGATGATGGTCAGGAACGCGAACCACAGGAGCATCTTCTTGCCGCGTTCGCCGACGTACTCGCCGATGATGTAGCCGATGGACTTCCCCTCGTGCCGGAGACTTCCCGACAGCGAGACGAAGTCGTGGACGCTCCCCATCAGCGGGTTGCCGATGGCGATCCACAGGAGTGCGGGCAGCCACCCCCAGACGACGCCCGCAGTGATGGGGCCCACGATGGGTGCCCCGCCGGCGATGCTGGAGTAGTGGTGTCCCAGCAGCACCGGCTTCTTGGCCGGCACGTACTCTTGCCCGTCCTCGTACTTGTGTGCGGGTGTCTCGTTGCTATCGTCGAGCTCGACGAAGCGTGCCAGATACCGCGAGTAGCCGAGGTATCCGGCCGTGAATGTTATCAGCGTGGCCAACACGAGCCAGATTACTTGTACCATGGTATGTCTCCCCAATGTTGCGTGTGTGCAAAAGGTACTTAATTATTAGTGTTGGTTTAGCCCGAACCTGTCGACAATCCATACAGATAAGTGCAGAATAACATCCTATTTCCTACGTGTATGTTTTTCGGCGCCGACGCTGATATCCACCTCGTCTGCGACTGTGGATAGCAGGTCGCCTTTGACCTCGGAGACGCGCTGCTGGATGGTCGCGACGATCGGCTGGCTGAACTCCCCGCGGATGCGCGCGAGTCGTTCTTGTTCGGTACGGTGACGTTTGCGCAAGTACGTCGCGCCGGTCCCGGACTCCTCTGGGTCCGGTTCCGGGGCGACTTTGTTGACCACCAGGCCGCCGACCTCCAGGCCGGCCTCGGTCAGCTCCGTTATCGCGCGCTGTGACTCCTCGATCGAGAGCTCGTCGGGGTTCAACACGAGGTAGAACGCCGCCTCCTCACGGAGCGTCCGGCCGGCGAACTCGAACAGCTCCTTGCGCTCGGCCAGGCGCTTGATGATGGGGTCGTCCCTGAGTTTCGCGCGCGCTTCCTTGTCGCCGATGGCGGCCTTCTCGAAGAGGTCGACGCTCTCGCGGCGCTTCTCGGCGAGCCGATCGATCCACGACTCCAGGAACTCCGGGAGCGCCAGCAGGCGCAGGGTTCCGCCGGTCGGCGAGGTGTCGAAGACGACGCGGTCGTAGTCGTCGCTGTTTCGCATGACGTCGATGAACCGGTCGAACATCGCCGCCTCGTAGGCGCCCGGCGTCCGGTGGGCCAGCTCTATCTGGCGGTCTATCTCGTTGACGATGGCCGGACTCACCTGGTCGGTCATCTCCGAGCGTATCTCGCGCATGTGGCGTTCGACCTCCTCGTCGGGGTCCAGTTCCATCGCCCAGAGGTGGTCGTACCCATCGACCGGCGCCGGGTCGTCGTCGAACTGCTGGTCGAAGACGTCCGAGGTGCTGTGGGCCGGGTCCGTCGAGACGATGAGCGTGTCGATGCCCTCACGGGCGCACTTCAGCCCGTACGCGCTCGAGACGGTCGTTTTGCCGACGCCACCCTTGCCGCCGAAGAAGACGAACTTGTCCATGTCAGAAGTGATACTGCTGTCCCTTGCGTTCGACCAGCGATTCCCGGTCCCACATCCGTCGCTCCCAGGCGACGAACTCCTCTCCCAGGTACGGCAGGAGCTCGGCCGTGTAGTACGAGACGGGACTGGGGATGCCGAAGGCGTCCGCGAAACACGCGAACATGAACACGTCCGTCGTGTCCTCGGCCTCCTTCTCTATCTTCTCGACCGACGGGTGCTCTATCATCCCGTGGTAGAGCCCGTGGAGCCACTCCTCTAGGACGTCGAGGTACGCGTCGATGCGGTCGGCGAGGTTCATCGTCGGTCAGCACGCACACCCTGTCGAGGTGTGGGACCGCTCGAAGCGCATCTCGTCGCCACACGACGGACACGCCGGCGTCGCCTCGCCCTCGACGTCGACGTCCCTGATCCGTTCCCCGCAGTCGTCACACCAGTAGGCCCCCTTCGAGGCCCCCTCCGTGACGTCGCCGCGGTTGGCCGACTCCGTCGATGCTTCGAGTACCTCCCGCACGGTGCCGAGGATTCCCATGGCTGTGGGTCTGTCCCCGTTTCACATAAACGTTCGTGGACGTTTGCGCCGCCGACACAGAACCGCCGCAGCGCCCTACCGCAGCTCCACCGCGAGGGTGTCGAGCAGTCGCTCGAGCTCGCCGCGTCGCTTCCACCCGGCGAGCCGGTCGGTCACCGACGGCAGCGGGAGTCCCAGACTCACCGAGGACCGCGCGGTCAGGCGCGCGCCGCCGTCGGCACGGTCTCGGGTGAGCGTCGTCTCCATCGCCTCGAAGGGGCCGGCCGCGCCCTCCTGACTGTACCGGTAGCCGTCCTCGAGCGGTTCGAAGGTGAACGTCGCCCCGAGACCGCTCGCCCGTGCGGTCACCGTCGTCCGCCCGTCGTCGTGTTCCGTGGTGTCGACGACGTTGAACGTCCCTTCGGCCTCGATGACGGCCGCGGGCGAGAGTCCCCGGTCGACGGCGACGACGGTGGCCGGGACGGTTCGCGTGACCTCGACGGTGCGCATGGCGCTCACGTGGACCGCCCGGGAGAAAAAACCCGGTCAGTGGAAGAACGGTAGCGCCAGCAACAGTAACACGCCGGCGAGCATGCCCATCCCGTAGACGAGGCGCTTGAACCGCTGCTGACTGGGCACCTCGCGGCGCAGCTCCGGCCGCACCGACCAGCAGTACCGGTGAAACGCGGCGATGCTCACGAGGGTAGCGATAGCCGTCGCGCCGGCCAGTGCCACCGACAGCGACGCACCGAACGACAGCAAGTACGCCGGGAAGAAGACGTAACTCAGGAGGACGCCGGTCGTCGCGACGACGAGGAAAGGGACCGGGTCGACCGCCCGTCCCTGACTGTTCCGCACCTTCATGGCGTCCACTACGTGTTGCTGGAGTAAAAATATCTCTCTCGGACGACGTTCGAACTAAGTCCCTCCCGTCCGCCAGGTCACGTATGGCTTCCGACGGAGACATCCGGGTGTTGCTGGTGCTCGACCTGTTACTGTCGGCCGCGTTCGCGACCGTGGTCCTGTGGGGGCTGTCGCTCGTGGACCTCGCGACGTTCACCCTGCAGTCCGTCGCCGTCGCGACGCTCGCGCTCGCGGCGCTGACCTACCTGGTCGTCCTGCGCTAGAGCAGGGCGTCGACGGCACGGAAGAGTCCAAAGCTCAGGGCGAAGGCGAGCACGAGCGACCCGATCCAGGCCAGCACCGTCTTGCCCATCTTCGCCCCGCTGACCTCGCCGTCGCCCGCGGCCGCGCCGGACCCGATGATGGCCGAGACGATGATCTCGTTGAACGAGACGGGGATACCGAAGAAGACGGCGGTCTGGGCGACGACGAAACTCGGGATGAGCGCCGCGATGGACCGGCGTGGACCGAGCGAGGAGTAGTCCTGTGCGAGCGTCTTTATCATCCGTGGCGCCCCGGTCCAGGACCCGACCAGGAGGCCGATCCCACCGAACAGGAGGACGCCGGTGATCGGCACGCCGGCCATCGGTCCCTCGCCCAGCACGGGCAGCAGGGGCCCGAGCGCGAGCCCCACCTGGCTCCCCCCGGCCGAGAACGCGACGAGGCCGCCAAGCACCAGCAGGAAGTGTCGCTGGCCGGCGGCGGGGTCGATACCAACGTCCCGGTACAGCAACCCCGCCGCGACCGCCGCGACGGCGAGCGTTATCGCGACCATCGTCGGCGTGCCGGCCGTCCCGAGCGCCCGTGTCGCCGCCCGCGCGACGGACGCCTGCTCGTCGCCGGGGGCCAGCAACACGAACTCGACGTTCGCGAGCACCGCCCCGACGAGGCCCGCCAGGCCGGGCACGAGCAGTCGCTCGGGGACCTGCTCGTGGCGTAGCGACCACGCCAGCGCGTACGACATGCCGCTGCCGACGAACGGGACGGCGATCCACAGCGCCGCTATCTGCGTGTACTTCGCGACGGCGGGCTGGCCGCCCATCGCCAGGCCGACGCCGACGACGGCCCCCGTGACGGTAAAGGCCGTCGCGATGGGGTAGCCGGTGAAGATGCCGATGGCGACAAGCACGGCCGCCGTGATCAGCGCCACGATGGAGGCCGCCGCCGAGAGCCCGCCCCCGTCGGGGAAGAGGACGAGGCCGCTTCCGACCGTCTCGGTGACGTTCGCGCCCTGCAACACCGCACCGGCCAGCCCCAGGATGCCGACGAAAAAGCCCGCGCGCATGACGGATATCGCGTTGGCGCCGACCGCCGGCGCGAACGGCGTCGACCCCGAGGACCCCGCGCCGATGGCCCAGGCCATGAACAGACTCGCCATCGACGCCACCACAAGCGTCACCAGTACACTCGTCGCTACCATCTGTTCCGGCGCTTTCTGCTCGCGAGCAATGAGGGTACCGCTCCGCGTCCGCTATCTCCAGTCGAAGCGAAGGGGATTGTGATGGAGTACCACGCTCCCGCCGGCGGGCCCGCTTCGGCCGCCCGCTCAGTTCGTCTTGGCGTCGGTCTCGTCACCGGGTTCTGTCGCCTCCACGCCCTCCGCGGCTTCGACCGCGTCGGTGGCCTTCTCCGTGTCGACGTGCCAGCGGTCGACCGACTGCTCGAAGTCCGCCAGCGTGTTCGAGACGCGCATCTTCAGGTCGTCGTCGTTGACGTTGACCTCGAAGACGTACTCGGGCCGGTCGTCGCCGTTGATGCGCCGGAGGTTCGCACTGACCAGCTCGTTGTCGAAGTAGTAGGGCGCGATCTGGGTCATCACGTTCTTGTAGACGACGTCCTCGACCTTGCGAAGCGCCTTCCGGCCGGCCGAGTCGGCCGCGCGGGTGACGTAGTCGACCGACTCGCCCCACTTGTCCATCGCCTCGCTCGGTTCGTCCAGGTTCTCGTATGACTCGCTCAGCTTCTCGCCGGCGGTCTGTAGGTCCTCGTCGGGGTCCTTGCCCGCCTGCTCGCCCTTGCCCTCGTTGACGCTTGCTTGCTCTGCGGTCTTTTTGTTGACGTCCTCGTCGAGCCGTTCGTGGCTCTTGGGCCGCCACTCGTCGAACTCGGTGAGCGCGTCGCTGTCGATGTCGGCGTCGACGTCCCCGTCGGCGAGCACATCCTTCAGTGCCTCCGTGATGCGCTCGCCGTGTTCGACGACGTCGACCCAGCCGCCTTGCGTCTTGAACCCCGAGACGCTCTCTTCGATGTCAGCCATCGTAGAATCGTGAACCCCTGGGCAGTCGCCGCGTCGCTCCGTTGTGACCGTCCATCTTACCGCCCCCCTTTGGCTTGGGGTCGAATAACTGTTCCGCCCGGCGGGCCAGGTCGTATTTGCGTCTTGAGACACAACACGGACGCGATACCTGCCGCACTGTTCGTCGTCAGCGAGCACGGGTACTGGGGCGAGGAGTGCATCGGGCCACTGACAACGCTCACGGAGGCGGGCGTCGACGTCACCGTCGCGGCGCCGACCGGGTCGCCGCCGGTGCCGGACGAGCGGTCGTGGCGGCCTACAGCGGCACGAGACGCGCGCGACTCGCGGGCATCTTCGCCCTGCTGTTCGTGGGTAACTTCCCGACGGTCTACGACATCAGCGGCCTGCTGGGGCTGGGCGGCGGCGAGATGACCCTGGCGATGGACCTGGTCCTGTTCGCGGCACTGGTCGGGAAGAACCGACAGGCGGGGCGCGCGCTGGACGACCAGCCGTCTTCGCCCGAGTCGGACTGAGAGAACGACTTAACACCGTGCCGGTCGACAGCCGGGCTATGTCACTCGAACAGCGCGGTGAGGCCTCGCTCGTCACCCACGCGCTCGCCAAGGACGAACTGTCCCGCATCCGCGACGTGGGGACCGAACAGGTGTCCTTTCGCAAGGGACTGGTCCGCCTGGGTCGCATCTGTGGCTACGAGATAATCGATGGACGAATGGAGACCGAGTACGTCGAGATCGAGACGCCACTGACCACGACGATGGGCGAGCGGGTCGTGGGCCTCGACGACGTGGTCATCGTCAACGTCCTCCGGGCGGCCACGCCGTTCGTCGAGGGGCTCCTGAAGGCGTTCCCGCGCGCCCGGCAGGGCGTCATCTCTGCGAGCCGTGACGAGTCGGCCGGGATGAACGAGGACGGCCAGTTCCCCATCGCCGTCGACTACGTGAAGATGCCCGAGATCACCCCCGAAGATACGGTCATCGTCGCCGACCCGATGCTCGCGACGGGGTCGACGATGTGCACGGTCTTAGAGGAGATCACCGAGAACGCGCCGACGCCCGAACACCTCATCGTCCTCTCGGCGGTGGCCGCGCCGCCGGGCATCGTCCGCCTCACCGAGGCGTTCCCGGACGTCGACCTGCTGACCGTGGCCATCGACGACGAACTCGACAAGGACGGCTTCATCGTCCCCGGCCTGGGCGACGCGGGCGACCGGGCCTTCCGGACCGGCTGACCCGCGAGCCGACACCCTTTTGCGTGGGATGGGCCAACAGGCAGGCACTCGGCGACTCACCTCGCCTGTTCGTCAGGCGTCGAACCCCTTTCTTTCGATTGGAAATTCGATAGCTTGCGGCCGGTTAACATCTCCACCCGAACTCGCGTCAGACGCACGCATGACGGGTCAGGCGCCGGACAGCCGTCACACTTGTCAACAGTTGTCGAAGGGCGTCAGTCGACGTCGATGTCTGCCCGCCCGCTAGTCGCGCTCCGGATGCGGTCGCGAAGGGCCGCGCCCTCGGCGACCGGTACCCGCACGTCGAAGGTCACGTCGGCCTCGTAGGCGGCCTCGAACTCAACGCCGGCCGATTCGAGCAGTCCCCGGACGCTCCCCGAATCGTCGTACTCGACGGTGACGCCGAACGTCTCGTGGGGCACCTCCTCGACGACGCCGGCCGCGTCGACACCGTCCCTGACGGCCCTCGAGTACGCGCGGGCCAGTCCGCCCACCCCGAGGTTGGTCCCGCCGTAGTACCGGGTGACGACGGCGACGACGTTCTCCACCTCGCGCTGCTGGAGGACGTTCAGTGCGGGCTTGCCGGCGCTCCCCGAGGGTTCTGCGTCGTCGCTCGCGTACTCTCGGAAGGGGTCGGCGCGGACGCGGTAGGCGGGGACGTTGTGCGTCGCGTCGCCGTACTCCTCGCGGACCGACTCGACGAACGCCTCGGCCGCCTCGACGGTGGCCGCGGGCGCGACGTGACCGATGAACGCCGACCCCCGCACCTCGAAACGGGCCTCGCCGCGGCCCGCGACGGTCCGGTACGTGTCTGTCACGCCCGCCGGTAGCGCCGGGGGACCGATAGCCCTTGCCGTTCGAACGCCGCGCCGGCCCGGGTCGGGTGAGCCGACAGCCGGACCCCGGTTGCTCGGTGTGATCGGCAGGAAGAGACGACACAGCCGAGACCCGGATACCAGCAGTGAGCGGTGAGCGTCACTCACCCATCGTCGTGGTGTCGGTCGGCGGCGAATCCGAGGCCGGTGCCAGCGTCGGTTCCATCGCCGCCGAGGCGTCGTTCGGCTCGAGGTGGAGCTCGAGGCGTTCACTCGTGACCGCGTAGACGGTCATCGCCGTCCCTTTCGAGGAGTACCAGGTTCCGGCGTCGGTGACGAGACCCGCGTCCGAGAGGTTCGTGAGGTGATAGTGGGCGTTCTGCAGGGAGGTCTCGACGCGGGTCGCGACGTCGGATGCGGTCCCGGGCCGTTCGGCCACCGCTGCGAGGATGGCCCGGGCCTTCTCCGACGTGAGTGTCTCGAGGACTGCTGCCGTCTCGTCGTCTCCGAAGGCGAACGTCGACACTGACTCCGGTGTGTGTTCGACAGCGGGGCGAAGCGGGAATGGTGTTGACATGATATCACGCCCGGTGGCGGTCACGTGCCGCCGGGTACGAGCCGATTGTTCTGTTTGTTCGGCTCGTACTGAACAAACAATCCAAACAATTTAATACTTACGGTCTGTTGTATGAATCCGATGGACGAGACCCAACCGTACTGCCCGACGCCGCCGATCCGCTACCGATGACGGGCGACGAGACGGCGGTCGTCACGGAGGACGTGATCGAATCGATCGAACGGTCGGCCGAAGTCTACGGCCTCAGCCGGAGCGCCGGACGCGTCTACGGCGTGCTCTACTTTGCCGACGGCCCCCTTTCGATCCCCGAACTCGTCGAGGAGACGGGCTACGCGAAGTCCACGATCAGCACCGTCACCCGCAAACTCACGCGTATCGGGATGATCCACCGGCGGTCGTCCCAGGGCGGCGGTCGCCGCGTCCGCTTCGCTCCGGAGCCGGACCTCTGGTTCGTCGTCCAGGACGTCTTCAGACAGTACGTCGACCGGGAGATGGAACTGACACAGCGGACGTTCGAGCGAGCGCTCGACGACCTCGCGGACCTCGAGGAGGACCGGAGCGACCGACGCCGCGAGCAGATCGCAGACCTCGCGGAGACCTACGAGCAGTTCCAGACGCTTCTCACGATGGCGATGAACCACTCCCCGGAGGACCTCATCACTGCGATCGAGCAGTCGGATCTCGACTAGCGATCTGTCGCCGGGCCGCTACCACGAGACCGTGTACGTACACGTCTCCCCACCCGTCCGCCGGCACTCGTCGCCGCGCTCCTCGACGAAGACGAACGACTCGACGGGCGCGTTCTGCCGCGCGACCGACCGTATCAACCCCCGGTCGAACGGACAGGGATACGGGTTCCTGCACGTCACCCTGGCGGTTCGCTCGTCCACCGATTCGAAGCGGTAGTAGCCGATTTCGTCGCTCCCCCTGTGGTTCAGCTGATACGCCTCGTCGATAGCCGCCAGCCCCTCCTCGACGCTCGAGACGTCCGACGGCCACTCGGCGACGTCGGGGATCTGTTCACCGAGGCGATCCAGTATGTGTGGCTCCGTCTCCTCGGCGAGGGTCCCGAAGGTGTTCAGCCACGCTTGCTGGGGATACCACTCCTCTGTCGACGGGTTCTCGACCCCGTTTTCGGCCAGCGCCTCGCGCGCCAGCTCCTGGTACTCCACCGAGAACCGAGCCAGTGCGTCCTCGATTACGGTCCGTATCGTCTGCCCGTGAACCTCGACAGCCGGATCGATCGCCTCGTAGTCGGCCATTGGAGGACGTATCCGCCGACTCGCTAAAAATCCCCGACCTCCTTCGAGCGACGACAGTCCTACTTCCGCCCGCCCCACGCACGCTTGTCCAGCAGTCGAACGGTCATCCCGTCACGGACCCGGAGCTGACAGGAGAGACGTGGGTAGCCAAAGCGATCCGCCAGGTCGTCGTGCCAGTGGTCGGGTGCGGGGGCGTCGCCCAGTCGCACGCCACAGGTCGCACAGAGACCACGGCCGCCGCAGTTCACCCGGCGGGCGTAGCGGCCGTGTGGCGACAGATCCGCCTCCAGGAGCACGTCACGCAGGACCGCGCCCGCCTCGGCGGTCAGTTCGTGGGTCTCGCCGTCGGGCGTGTGGACGGTGAGAGCGGCCATTGGGTCAGGCCAGTTCGATGGTCCGCACGAACGACAGCGCGCGGATCTCGTTGATGAGGTCGCCGGGCAGCTCCTCGTCTGTGATGACGTACAGCACCGCCTCGTCGGTGAACTCCGGGTCCTCGGTGAGGACCTGCCGGATACTGATCCCGTGGTCGGCGATTGCGCTGGTGACGGTGGCGACGATGCCCGCCTCCTCGGCTTCCCGGACGTGGACGGTGATGGCGGTCAAATCGAGGACGGGGGCGAGGTCCAGCAGACTCGGCACGGCGGAGATGTTCCGGAAGATGCGCCGCAGTTCGTCGTCCTCGAGGATGGCGTCTGTCGTGGCGTTGACGACGCGCCGGTCGACGCCGGCCTCGCGGGCGATGCCGGTGTTTGGGATCTCGATGCCCCCAGAGACCACCCGCCCCTCGTCGTTGACCGAGAACCCCCGCTCCAGCAGGAGACGGATGACGTCCTGCTGGCCCGGCGAGTCCTCGAACTTCTGCATGATCTCGTCGAACATGCCCGGAGCCACGGGGCCCGGGGGTAATATTGCACCGCTCGTGGCGGGTCCCGGAGGCGGTCAACCGACCGAGCACGCCAGCAGTCCGCGAGCCACGGCCCTACCTGTTTGCCTGCCCCTGGAGCAAGTCACCGCTATGGCCCACCCCCTGGTGAACGTCGGCGGCATGGTCGGGACGTCGGGCTCGCCGGCATCCTCGTGTTCGGTTCCCGCCACGGCCGGGACTCCCCGGTGGCGGCACTTCTGGGCCTCGGCGACGGGACCGTCGCGGTCGCCGCGAGTGTCCTCCTGCTGGCCGTCGGCGTCGGCCTCGTCGACCGCTTCTGGGAGCGCGACGAGAGCCCCGACTGACTACAGCTCGCCTTTCGTGCTCGCGACGTCCGACCGGCGCTCGTCGATGCGCGTAGCGTCGTCTAACGCCCGTGCCAGGCTCTTGAACAGCGCCTCGACCTCGTGGTGGGCGTTCTCGCCCTCGACGCCACAGTGCAGGGTGAGGCCGGCGTTCGTCGAAAGCGAGCGACAGAAGTGCTTTGCCATGTGGCTGGTCATCCCGCCGACCTCGGCCTGGGAGAACTCCCCGTCGAACGAGAAGTACGGCCGGCCCGAGACGTCGACGACGACGCTGGCGACGGCCTCGTCCAGCGGGACCTTGCGGTCGGCGAAGCGCTGGATACCGCGCTTCTCGCCCAGCGCCTCGTCGAAGGCCTGGCCGACGGTGATGGCCACGTCCTCGACGGTGTGGTGGGCGTCTATCTCCAGGTCGCCGTCGCAGTCGACGGTGAGGTCGAACAGGCCGTGTGTCGCAAACGACGTCAGCATGTGATCGAAGAAGCCCACGCCGGTGTCGACGGTGCTGTCGCCGTCACCGTCGACGTCGAGCGTCACGTCGATGTCCGTCTCGGCCGTCTCGCGCGTCACGGCCGCCGTGCGGTCGGTCATACCCGACACGTCACGGCCCGCGTATTTGGGGATTGCGCCCGCTAGCGGATGAGTTGGTCGGTATCCCGACGCCGGTAGAGCTTCCGAAAGCCCCCGGTCGCGGTGGTCGGTCACCGGGCGACACGCCAGGGGAGGTTCCGTCCTGACTGTTCACGCCCCGCACCCGAACCGGCCTGCGGCGTCTGCCGGCCGTCAGCCGACCGTCTGCCCGGGGTTCTTCACCGCGTTCGTGGTAGTCTCTCACGTGACGTCCCGGGCCGAAGCCGTCGGCGGCTCGTTGTTGCTTGCGGGCTTTCTCTTCGCCACGGACACGGAGACGGGCTTCCTGGGCGCGCTTCTGGTCGGCGGTGGCACCTACACCCTGTTACTGCCGCGCCTCGTGCGCTCGTCCGGGCGGTCGTCGGGCAGGTAGTCGGCGGCCTCACGTCTCGCTCGCCCGACCGGCGAGCAGGTCGGTGGCGACGACGAGGCCGAGCAACAGCCCGGCCGGGACGACGAGCAGCTGCATGGCGAAGGCGACGCCCGCGTCGCCGATGACGAAGCCCATCACCGCCGGGGCGACGGCGATACCCATCGCGGAGGTGACGGCCGCCATCGCGTTGACCGGGGCGCTGTGCTCGGGGACCGCCTCGGTCCCGTAGGCCAGCAGCGTCGGGTAGAGCCCCGACACCGTCAGCCCCACCGCGAAGAAGCCGACCAGGAGCCACAGCCCCTCGGCGAGGAAGAAGGTGTACGCGAGCGCCGGAATCAGGACGGCGGCGAGCCCGACGCTCAGACGGACGTACCCGAAGCGTTCGGAGAGCTGGCCCGAGACGAGGCGGCCGGGGACGTACGCGGCGAGCATGACGCTCAGCGACGCCGTCGAGAGCGGGCCGGCGAGCCGCCCCTCGGCGAAGGTCGTCAGCCAGGTGAACAGGCCACCCTCGACGGCCGTCGAGAGGAAGACGGCCAGCGCCATCGCCACCACCTCCGGGCGGCGGCCGATGCGGCGCAGCTCCGCAACGTCGAGCGGGGCGTCCCCGCCGTTCTCCTCGGGTGCCGGGAGCCACCAGACGAGCGCCGCGACGGGGACGAAGGCCACCGCCAGCGCGAAGTACGCCAGGCGCCAGTTCCCCAGCGAGACGGCCACGGCGACGAGCACCGGCCCCGCCGTCGCGCCGACGGCCCACATCATGTCGTAGTAGCCGAAGATCCGCCCGCGGGCCTCGGGGTAGAGGTGGCTCAACAGCGGCCGGTCGGTGCCGCGCGCGACGCCGGTCAGCATCCCCCGACCCAGGAGCGCTGCCAGGAAGAGGCCGAACGACGGGGCCAGTCCCATCAGGAAGACGCCGACGCCGGTACCGACCACGCCCAGGAAGAGCAGTCTCCGGGTCCGGAACCGGCCGGCGACGGCGCCGACGAGCACCACCACGACCAGGAAGCCGAGGGTGCCCGCCGGCGCGACCAGTCCGAGTTGCCAGTCCGTCACGGGGAAGGTCCGGCGCAGTTCCGGGACCACGGCCCCGCGCATCTGGAGGCCAGCGCCCTCGAGGACGATGTACGCGAAGACGGCCGCGGTCCACCAGCGGCGGTTGCCCCGCCCGGCGCCTGTCTCCGTCCGAGCGGGCTCGCTGTCGGTGGTCGTCTCGGCCATACACGAGCCTGCAGGTACTGGTGGAAAAATATTTTGTATATAGTTGTACAACCGTCTTCCATGACTGCCCAGGCGCTCCGGGACCACCTGACGACGTTCGGCCTCTCCGAGAAGGAGGTCGCCGCCTACCTCGCCGTGTTGCGGGCGGGTGCGGCGACGACGAAGGACGTCTCGCGGGCCGCGGACGTCTCGCAGGGCTACGTCTACGAGATCGCCGGGTCGCTGTCCGAGCGTGGCCTCGTGACCATCGACGAGACGGCGAGTCCGACCGTCCTGCGTGCTCGTCCACCCGAGGAGGCCGTCGGGTCGCTGTCGGCCCGCCTCGAGGAGCTTGGCGACCGCATCGAGACGCTGTACGACGAGACGCCCGACCCGGAGACGGCCGTGGAGGTGCTCCACTCGCGCGCGACGGTCCGCAAGCGTGCCCGGAGCGCGCTCGCCGACGCCACCGACGAGGCGTTCCTCATCCTTCCGTTCCCGGAGTTCGAGCAGCTGTCCGACGCGCTGTCGGCCGCCCGCGAACGCGGCGTCTTCGTCTACCTGCTCGCCGTCTCGCCGCTGGACGACGTCGCCGTCGACTGGGGCCGGTACGCCGACGTGGTCCGGACGTGGGACATGCCCGGGCCGGTCCACGTCATCACCGACGGGACCCGGGGGCTGATGGGGGCACACAGCGTCCTCTCGGGCCGGCACGGCGCCGAGTACGCGCTCGGGTTCGCCCAGCCCGACATCGGCGAGGCGTTCTACGGCAACGCGGTGAGCAACTTCTGGCCGATGGCGACCACGCGGTACGTCGCCGACCCCGACCCGCTGCCGGCGTCGTACGACCACTTCCGGACCGCCGTGACCAACGCGGCGCTCCACCGGGCCGCGGGGCGGGACCTGCTGGCCGACGTCACCCTCCGTGACGTCGACACCGGCGCGGAGACCACGTACGAGCGCGTCCCGGTCGTCGGCGTCAGCCAGAACCTCGTCGGCGAGGCGACCAACGACTTCCCCATCGAGAACGGGATGACCTTCGCGACGCCCGACGGCCGGCTCGCGGCCGGCAGCGGCGACGGGGGTATCGTGCCGTTCTACGAGGGCTACGCCGCCGAGTCGGTGACGCTGTACGACGGGGCGTAGTCGCTTTCCTCGGCGCTGTCGAATCTCGCTGTGACCGACAAAAAACCGCCGCTGGCTGTACGGATATCAATCTGACTGAACCGGTCGGTAAACGTACGAGACCGTGGCGGAGGTCACCCGTAGTGCGACTCGAGGTACTCGACGATGTCGTCGCTCTCGTACATGGTCACGCCGCGATCGGTATCGACTAGGTAGGGAATCTGGTCGGCGCCGCCGGCTTCCAGTTCGCCGTACGTGACCTCGTTGGTCACGTTGCCGCCTTCGTCACCGGGAAGGCGGGGATTGTGGACGACGTACGAAACGCCGAGCTCGGAGAGCGTTTGACGAACTTTCCCACAGTGCGGACAGCCCTCTGACTGGTACAGTTCTAACATTCCACCAGCGTATCTGCTCCGACTGCAAAAAAAGACGGCTACAATTCGCAGCGCGTGAGAATTTATCGTCCCGCCGGCGCCGACCGGCAGGCCACGACGCCGTCGGAGGTGATCCGGAGGTGGTAGTCGTCGTACGAGAACTGGACCTGGACCGCCTCGTCGGCGTCCCTGTCGAACGTCCCGGTGACGAGCCGTGAGAGGGCGTCCGAGTCGACGGCGTCGTACAGCGGCGGGAACTCGCGCACCTCACGGTCCGCCTGCTCGGCAAGTGCCCGGACGACCACACTCCCGACGTCCATCTCGGGTGTCCAGGAGTAGGTCCCCAGCACGCGCCACTCCTCGCCCGCGCCGTCGGCCGCGACTGCGTCGCTCGATGTCGTCACCTCGCGAATCGTGGCCGCGAGGGTCTCGAGGGCCGGGCCGGCCTCTGAGGTCCCCTTCCGGAGGTACCGCGCGACGCGCTCGACCGGGAGCGCCTCGCGCTTGCTCCCCGAGTAGAGGATGGTCCGCAGGTCTGGATAGGTCTCCGTGGCGACCGTCACGAACGAGCTGCCGTCCTCGGTCAGGAGGCCGTCGCTGACGAGACAGTCGACGGACGTCGACGCCAGCGCCGCGAGGCCCTCCTCCGCGGACCCGGCCGCGACCGGTGTGATGCCGGCTTCGGTCTCGAAGAAATCGGTGTACAGCTCCAGCTCCAGTGGTTCGTCGTCGACGAACAGCACCGTCGTTGGCCCTCCCTGTTGCATACGGGCGGTTCGATAGTCGGCGGGATAACTCTATGTATTACTTCACGAACCCCGTCATATTGGCCGCTCTAGGGGCCGCTATCGCGCGCTTTCGACAGCTTCGTTCGCGGCCTCGAGCGTGAACGCCCCCTCGTAGAGCGCGCTGCCGACGACCACTGCGGCGGCCCCGGTGTCCGCGAGCGCCAGGACGTCGTCGACGGTGGCCACGCCCCCGCTGGCGATCACCGGGACCTCGACTGCCTCGACGACCCGCCTGACCGGGTCGGTCCGGACCCCCTCGAGCTGGCCCTCCACGTCGACGTCGGTAAAGAGGATGCCGCCGGCGCCGAGGTCAGCGTACCGCGCGGCGGCCTCGGCGGGGTCCAGGCCGGTCCCCTCCGTCCACCCCGAGACGACGACTTCGCCGGCTTTCGCGTCGAGACTCACCAGGACGCTCCCGGGGTGGTCGGCGCTGATGTCGGCGACGATGTCGGGGTTCTCGACGGCCGCCGTCCCGAGGATGACCCGGTCGACGCCGCGGTCCAGCAGCGAGACGGCGTCCGCGACGGTGCGGATGCCGCCGCCCAGTTGCACGTCGACGTCGGCCCCGACGGCGTCGATGACGGCGTCTATCGCCGCGGCGTTCCGTCGCTCGCCCGCGAACGCGCCGTCGAGGTCCACCAGGTGCAGCGTCCGCGCGCCCGCCTGGACCCACCGGCGCGCCGCCTCGACGGGGTCGCCGTACGTCTTCCCGGTGCCACGCTCGCCACCGACCAGCTGGACGACCTGCCCGTCCTGCATGTCGACGGCGGGGACCACCTCGAACTCGGGGAACATGCGCCACCGTCGGGCCGGACGCGTCGAAAGCGTGTCGGTCTCGCGTCCCGGCGCGCCCATCGCCTTTCAATGCCGTGGTCCACGTCGGCCCGGTCAGTCCGCACTCGGGCACTTTCACTTTCACCTTCCTGTTAACGAGCCTTTATCACCCCGGACGCACAAGCCACGTCCATGTCCGCAAGCGAGGACCTCGAAGACCTGCCGGGCGTCGGTCCGGCGACAGCAGAGAAGCTCAAAGAAAACGGGTTCGACTCCTACCAGGGGATCGCAGTCGCCTCGCCCGGCGAGCTGTCGAACACGGCCGACATCGGCGAGTCGTCGGCCGCCGACATCATCAACGCCGCCCGCGAGGCAGCCGACATCGGCGGCTTCGAGACGGGGTCGACCGTGCTCGAGCGCCGCGAACAGATCGGCAAGCTCTCCTGGGGCATCGACGAGGTGGACGACCTGCTCGGCGGCGGCGTCGAGACCCAGTCTATCACCGAGGTGTACGGCGAGTTCGGGGCCGGCAAGTCCCAGGTGACCCACCAGCTCGCGGTCAACGTCCAGATTCCGGCCGAACACGGCGGCCTCGAGGGCAGCGCCATCTTCATCGACTCCGAGGACACGTTCCGCCCCGAACGCATCGAGCAGATGGTCCGCGGCCTCGACGACGAGGTCATGGAGGACACGATGGTCCTCCACGGCGTCGCCGAGGACGGCGAGGCCGACGCCACCGACGACGGACTCTTCGACGACCTCGTCCAGTCGATGCTCGACAAGATCCACGTCGCGAAGGCGTTCAACTCCAACCACCAGATACTGCTTGCCGAGAAGTCCCAGGAGATCGCCAGCGGGACCCAGGACGACGAGTTCCCGGTGCGCCTGCTCGCGGTGGACTCGCTGACCGCCCACTTCCGCGCCGAGTATGTCGGCCGGGGCGAACTGGCCGACCGCCAGCAAAAGCTCAACAAGCACCTCCACGACCTGATGCGCGTGGGCGACCTGAACAACACCGCCGTCGTCGTCACGAACCAGGTCGCCTCGAACCCCGACTCGTTCTTCGGGGACCCGACCCAGCCCATCGGCGGCAACATCCTGGGTCACACCTCCACGTTCCGGATGTACCTCCGCAAGTCCAAGGGCAACAAGCGCATCGTCAAGCTCGTCGACGCGCCCAACCTCCCCGACGGCGAGGCCGTCATGCGCGTCGAGGAAGGCGGCCTGATGGACGAGTAGGCCCCCTCACCGACACGGGTCACTTTTGGTCTCTGACTCCTAACGGTGTCCAAGTGAGCGACCGACCGACCGACAGGATTCGCCTCGCCGAGGCGGCGTTCGACGAACTCCCCGACCAGGTCGCCGTCCTCGATACCGACGGGGTCATCCGCCTGACGAATCACACGTGGGACTCCTTCGGCTTCGAGAACGGCATCGAGGGCGACGTCGACATGGTCGGGCAGAACTACCTGACGGTCTGTCACGACTCGCTGGGCGATCGGTCGCAGACGATCGCCGACGGTATCGAGTCGGTCATCGCCGGTGAGACCGACGAGTTCTCTCTGGAGTACCCGTGTCACACGTCAGAGGCACAACGCTGGTTCACCGTGCGCGTGACCCCGTTCGAACTGGCCGGCGAGTCGCTGGTCCTCGTCGTCCACACAGACGTCACCGAGCGCCACCTGGCCGAACAGAGCGTCAGCGAGCGAAACGACCAGCTGGAACAGGTCGCCGGGATTCTCAGTCACGACCTCCGGAACCCGCTGTCGGTGGCGCTGGCCCACGCCGAGATGGTCGTGGACGGCGAGGCCCCCGAGGAGGACCACGACACCCAGATTCTCGAGTCCCTCCAGCGGATGAACGCCATCATCGACGACGCGCTCTTGCTCGCGCGGGGCACGGAGGTCACGGACGTCGACGAGGTGGACCTCGCATCGACCGCCCGGGACGCCTGGGACCAGGTCTCGACCGCCGGCGCGTCGCTCTCGGTGGCCGGCACCGCCCCAGTCCGGGCGGACGCCAGCCTCCTGGCCCAGCTGTTCGAGAACCTCTTTCGCAACGCCGTCGAACACGGCGCGGTGGGCGACGGCGACCTGACGGTGACCGTCGAACCGCTCGAGGACGGGTTCGTGGTCGCAGACGACGGGCAGGGCATCCCCGAGGAGAAGCTCGAGCAGGTTTTCGAACCGGGCTACTCGACCAACAGGGACGACGGCGGCACCGGCCTCGGCCTGCCCATCGTCGAGCGCATCGCCGACGCACACGGGTGGGCCGTCGAGGCGTCGGCGGCACCGGACGGCGGCGCGATGTTCGTCGTCACCGGCGTGACCCTGGCCGAGTAGCCGCGCGCATCGGCCGGCGCACCTGTCCCACGCGCCCGTTGGCCGGGCGACTTCCGTCGGACCCCCCGGTTGGAGTCCACCGGCCCGCCGTCCGGCGTCTGTCGGCCGTCTGACGCACCGGAGTGAAAGTGGTCTGGGTGGTACCGAACCGCAAGACGGGGCGGCATCTCCTCGCGAAACGAAGGGGTTCCGAGCGAGCACTCCGTCACGGTGTGCCGAACGTCGTTCCATCGCGGCCCCGTCTGCTCGTCGCCAGATCCTTGCACGTCCGGCACGACCTGCCGGGTCGCCCCCGGCGTCCCGTCGCCCGTCTAGTCGCCGGCGGATTTCATGCCGGTCCCCTCGAGGTCCGCGCCGCCCACCGACGAGCGGAGGGCGTCCATGCCGTCGTCGCGGTCGACGCCGAAGTTGTCGGCATATAGGTCCTGGACGCGCTGGTACTCCTCGTCGCTGAGCGGCGGCCTGTCGCTGGCCGCCGCCCACTCGTCGATGTCGTCGGTCGTCCGGAACGTCGGCGTCACGGAGGCCATCTCGTCGTGGTACAGCAGCCACTGGATGGCGGCCTGGCCCAGCGTGCGCTCGCCGTCGCGTTCGAGGAATCGGATCGACTCCACCTTCTCCCACCCGGTCTCGTACCACTCGGTCGGCCGGTGAGCGCGGTGGTCGCCCTTGCCCAGCTCGGTGTCGGGGGTGACCTGCTCGTTCAGCAGGCCCGAGGAGTGGGGCACGCGAGCGACGAGCGAGGTGTCGGCGTCCTGTTCGCGGATGGTGTCGAGGAAGTGCTGGCCGGGGGTCTGTTCGAAGAGGTTGAAGACGGTCTGGATCACGTCGAACTCCTCTGCGACGGCGGCGTCGCCCTCGGCCAGCCAGCCGATAGACGGCCCGAGCGCCCAGCCGACGGCGTCGACTTTCCCGGCATCGCGCAGGTCGTCGAGCGTCGCCAGGACGTCCGCGTCGACCTCGTCGACGTTGGCGTTGTGGAGCATCAGGAGGTCGACGTGATCCATCTCCAGGCGGGAGAGCGAGCGGTCCAGTGCCGTCTCTATCCAGTCGGGGGTGACCTTCTTGGGGAGCTCGCCGTGGCCCGCCTGGGGGTTGTTGTAGAAGTCGTACCCCACTTTCGTCGAGACGGTGACCTCCTCGCGGCGGTCGGAAAGCGCCTCGCCGATGATCTCCTCGCTGTCGCCGTGGCCGTAGACGTCGCCGGTGTCGAAGAAGGTCACGCCCTGTTCGAGCGCGTGTTCGACCATCTCGACAGCGTCCTCGCGCGTGCGGTCGCCCCACCAGTCGGTGCCGACGACCCAGGCCCCGAAGCCGACTTCCGAGACCTCGATACCGGAGTCCCCGAGTGTGCGGTAATTCATGTGACCCAGTTACGGCGCTGCGCACTTAGCCATCTTGGTTCTTCGGCCAGTCGATAGAGCGCACGGCGTGGCGCAGCCTCGGCGTCGCGACGGACTCAAGAACTTCGACGGACCCGTACTCGCGGCGGACCCACCAGCCGAGTGCGGCGACGCCGACCGCGAGCAGCGGGAGGGCGACGAGGCCGCCCTCCGGACCGAACGAGCCGCCGGTCACCAGTGGGAGGCGGGTGGTCTCGGTGCCGATGAGCGCCGCGCCCGTCGAGATGCCGCTGACCGGGAAGTCATAGAGGCCGAGGGTGTAGTTCCAGGCGACGTGGAACCCCGTGGCGATCCCCAGACGGCCGGTGAGGACGTAGCAGGCCCCCAGCAGGACGCCGTAGAGCGTGATGTTGGTGACGCTGAGCAGCGACGCGCTGGGGTTGGTCGCGTGCAGGATGCCAAAGAGGGCGCCTGTCAGCACCGTCGCAGCGACGGTCGACCGCCACTTCCCGAAGGGCCCAGAGAACCCCTCGGCGGCGTTGGTCAGCAGGTAGCCCCGGACGAGCACCTCCTCGGTGGTGGCCTGGACGAGGAAGAACACGGCCAGCAGGGCCAGGCGGGTCAGGGCCCCGGTCGTGCCGAACCCGATGGGGCCACCCGGACTGGTCACGAGCACGTCGGTGATCGTCACCAGGCCGGCCGCGAGCTCGACGACCAGGACGACCGTCGGGAGCGCGACGCCAAGCGCGAGGCCGAAGGCGGCGTCGCGCCACCACTGGCGGTCGAGCTGCAGGCCGAAGTCCTCGAGGTGGCGCCGGTCGAGCAGGTAGCCCACGCCCAGGCCACTGCCAAGCGCGGCCACCCAGACCCAGGTCGTCCGGGCGGCGTTGCGCAGGACGGCCCCGATGCCGGTCCCGCTCCCCGCCGGGAGCACCGCGCCGGCGAGGCCGGCGAAGACGATGGTCAGGAACCCGGCGACGAAGACCCAGATGGTCACGCGCCACGGCGAGCGCAGCCGCCGCTCGGCCGGGTTGACCATGTACCCCCGAATCTCCATGATGAAATCCGACCTGACCATAGCGGGGACTCACCCGGCGGCGTCTTAACAGGCACGCCACAGGGGCCCCGTGGCACGGCCTGTCGTGGCGGCGGCGTAACCGGGTATCGCAACGGTAACGGAAACCACTATCTGCCCTGGATTCCAGGTACGGGACATGACCAAACGCCACGTGTCGCTCCCACCGATGGCCGAGGAGGGCCTCCAGACGTTCATCGACGAGGTCGACGAACGCCTGTCGGGTCCCGAAGAGACCTGCGACGTGGTGACCGACGTGCTCGTGGACCTCCACGGGGACCGGGGGGCATACGAGCGCTGGCAGGCCGGCGGCGACGTCTCGCCGGCCGAGCGGGTCCGCCTGCAGGGCTACGACCCGTGCAACACGACCCTAGAGAGCGAGTACTACGCCGAGAAAGACGAAGAGCAGTTCAAACACTCCAAACACCTCCAGTGGCTCTGGCGACAGTTCGACGCCACGCCGATGGCCGACAACGTCGAGTTCGCCCTGCGCTTCCGGCAGATGCTCGCCGAGCACCTCTTTGCGGACTGCGGGGACGACTGCCGCTTTTTCAAGAACATCAGCTTCACCTACGGCCACAACATCGAGATCGGCGACAACGTCGTCGTCCACGACGACGTCCACCTGGACGACCGGGGGAAACTGACCATCGGGGACCGCGTCTCCATCTCCGACGACGCTCACGTCTACAGCCACGACCACGACGTCGTCGACCAGACCCAGGTGGACAACTACCACACGATCGTCGAGGACGACGTCCGTCTGACCTACGACTCGATGGTCCGGGCCGGCGTCCGCGTCGGCGAGAACGCCGTCCTCGCGGCCAAGTCGATCGCGGGCTCGGACATCCCCGCCCACCACATCGCCGCGGGCACGCCCGCGAAGTCCATCGCCGTCAAGGACGGCTGGGAGTCCGTCGCCGACCCGCTCGAGGGCGCGAACGTCGACCGCCGCGCCGAGCGCCAGATTCCGTACGACGTGCCCGACGGCCTCAACCGGTTCGACGAGTTCCAGCGCGACCGCTCGCCGCCCGACCGGTAGCCCCGGTCCCGGGGAGCAACACCGAAGTACCCCCGGTCGCAACACCGTCCCATGCAGCCCCTTGGCTGGCTCCTCGTCTCCCTCGTCGGGTTCGGACTCCTGCAGGTCCTGCTCTATCGCCACTTCGGCCGTCGCGAACCGACGCCGGGCAGTAGCCGGGGCGCCAGTGTGACGGGCGACACTCCCGCGTCGGGCCCGCCGGTGGTCGAGTGTCGCCACTGCGGGTCACACAACGAGGCCCACCGGACCGTCCGATACTGTCGGACCTGCGTCGAACCACTCGAGTAACGCCCCGCCGCCACTACCTCACGCATGCGCAGTCTGGCTATCAACGTCGGCGCCAACACCAACGAACCGGGCTTTCGGGGCCCCCTCTACCCCGACGGGTCGTTCGAGTACGTCCCCATCCCCGAGTCGAAGCCCACGAGCGAGGCGGTGCCGACCTACGCCGACCTCGACCTGGCGACGGACGTCCGCGACGTCGCCGACCGGCCCGTCCACTTCGACCCGGAGTTCCCCGAGGTCGGCGGAGAGCGCTACACGTACGGCGACGAACACGGGGTGAAGGCCGGCCCCATCGCGTCGCTCTCGACCGGCGACTACCTCGTCTTCTACGCGACGCTGTCGACGCCCGCCGACCCGCCCGACTGGGCACCGCCCGAGTGGGGCGCCTTCTGCATCGGCCACTTCCGCCTGGCCCGGCCGCCGGTGACCGGCGAGGCCTACGCCGACCTCCCGCCCGACGAGCGGGCGGTCTTTGCCTCCAACGCCCACGTCAGGCGCGACCCCTTCGACGCCCGCGTGCTCGTCCTCGGCGACCCCGAGGACTCGCGGCTCTACGACGCGGCCGTCCCGCTGTCGACGCCCGCCGCCGGGACCGAGGCCAACTGGCTGGTCACCGACTGTTCGGCCGATTCGGGGAAGGGGCCCTGGTGGCGGCGCCCGCTCCGGTTCGACGAGGCGGGGACCGGGCGCCTGCTGGCGGCCGTCGACGCCGCTCCTGTAATCGACCAGTCAAAATGAGTTATCAGGGCTGAAAACCGAGTACGAAAGCATATGTCCAGACGCGCACAGGCTGGTGGTATGCGTCTCTCGACCGGCGTCCCCGGATTCGATACTCTCGTCGAAGGTGGCCTCCTCTCTAACCGTCTCTACGTCGTCAGCGGACCGCCCGGCAGCGGGAAGACCACCTTCTCCTCGCAGTTCATCACCCAGGGAGCCAAAGAGGGTGAGTCCTGTCTCTACGTCACGATGCACGAGACCAAGGCGGAGCTGATGCAGGACATGGCCGGTTACGACTTCGGTTTCGACCGGGCGATGCAGTCCGACGCCATCCAGTTTCTCAACCTCGTCACCGAGTCCGGGAAGCGGACCATCACGCAGTTTGGCACCGACGGCGGCCTGACGAACCGCCTGGTCGCGTTCATCGAACAAAACGACATCCAGCGGGTCGTCATCGACTCGACGATGCTCCTCCAGCACTTCATGCAGGACGTCGACAGCGAGATCACGGGCTTCCTCTCGGCGCTGAAACAGACCGAGGCGACGACGCTGCTCATCTCCGAGATGACCGACCCCTCCTCGTACAGCGACGAGCACTACCTCGCTCACGGCGTCATCTTCTTCCACAACTTCCTGGAGAAGGGGAGCATGACGCGGGGCGTCCAGGTCATCAAGATGCGCGGGACCGCCATCGACTGTGACATCCGCAAGATAGAGTTCACCGATCACGGCCTGAACGTCATCGACGAGAAGGTCCAGACGTAGTCAAGATGAGTCTCTACGAGCGAAAGTACGACACGGGGTGGGCCACGCTCGAGAAGGACGAGGCGACGGACCGGGCCTACGCCATCGGCGTCGCCGAACGCTTCGGCGAGTACAACCGCGAGGAACTGGAGGCCATCTACCGGGAGATGGACTCGGCGTACCACCGCAGCATGGTCGAACTCGCCTACGACGAGGGGCGAAACGAGGCCAAGGAGGCCGCGACGGCCGACGACGCCGACAAGGAGGCCGTCTGGAACGAGCTCGTCGAGGGCGAGACGACCTACGTCGACCCAGACGACGTCCCGACCGGCGGCCGCGACCGCCTCCCGAAGGCGCTCGAACCGACGGAACTGCTCGACAGACAGGACGTCGACAGCACCGAGGCGACCTCGCGGCCGGACTTCCTGGACCGGTAGCGGTCGGCACGGACGCGCCGCTCACGGAGTAGCCGTCGAAAGAAACGAGTCGTACTGCCGGGTGTCCCCGGCGCCGGGTCGCTCAGAACGAGACCTGTTCGGGACCGTCCTCGCCCATCGCGACCGGGTCGCGGTCGGAGTAGCCGACGCGGCCGATCGCCTTGTCGGACATCCCAGAGCAGGCCGTCAGCATCGCGTCCTCGGCCGTCTCGAACGTCTCGGGGCCCGACCGGTCGAGCGCGTCGGCCAGCGTCTCGGTCCCGTTTGGCAGCTCCAGGACCATGTCGCCGTCGGCCTCGATGAGCTCCTCGGTCGTCATCGGGTAGGTGTGTGCCTCGAACGCGGTCTGAACCTCTGTCAGTAGCCTCATGGGGGGAGAAAGTTAATGGTCGATAATAAACCTTCACCATCTATTGTTATGAGTTGTACAATGTGTTTAAGGACCACGGTACGGAATCCCACGCCCACAGGGATGTGTCAACTGGATTACTGACCCGTGGGGCAGCTGCCTCGCTGACCGGTCCCGGCCAGCGACGTCCGGCCCGCGACCCCAAGATTCTTCGCTTCCGGCGGTCCTGTCGGCGGTATGGTCGTCGCCGACTTGCACGTGCACACGACGCGCTCGGACGGGACGCTGACCCTGGAGACGCTCCCGGCCGCCGCGGTGGCGGCGGACGTCGACGTGGTCGCCGTCACCGACCACGACCGCATCCACCCTGACCTCGACAGCCCGGTGACGACCCACGACGGGCTGACCGTCGTCCACGGGATCGAACTGCGGGTCGACGCCGGCGACCAGCGTCTGGACCTGCTCGGGTACGGGGTCGACCCGACCGACGCACTCGAGGCCGAGTGTGCCCGCATCCAGCGCGATCGTCGCGAGCGGGGCCGGCGCATCATCGACTGCGTCGAGGACCGTCTCGGCGTCACGCTCGACGTCGAACCGCGCGACGGACTGGGCCGACCACACGTCGCCCGAGCCATCGCCGACGCCACGGACTACACCGTCCAGAGCGCGTTCGACGATCTCATCGGTGACGACTGTCCCTGTTACGTCGCCCGCCAGGTCCCTTCCTTCGAGCGGGGCCGGGACCTGCTCGCCGACGCCTGTGGCCTCGTCGCGCTCGCCCACCCCTTCCGGTACCCCGACCCCGAGGCCGCGCTGGCCCGCTGTCGCACGCTGGACGCCGTCGAGTACTGGTACCCCTACGGCCGGCCCGTCGACGACGCCGCACTCGATGCGGCCATCGAGGACGACGACCTGCTCCCGACCGGCGGGAGCGACGCCCACGGCGAGTCCGTCGGCGAGACCGGTCTCGACGAGCGGGCCTGGAAGCGAGTCCGCGCGGCCCTCGGCGTCTGACGCTCGGCAGCCGGAATCAGAGGGTTCAATGTCTGCCGGACGCTACCTGGAGGTATGCAGTGTCACTACTGCGATCGTGAAGCCGACGTCGCCGTCGAGAAGGACGGAGTGAAGGTCGGCGTCTGCACGGAGCACTTCCGCGAGCAGATGGCCGAACTCGAGGACGCCGACTGGATCGAGGAGCTCGACGAGCAGCTCGACATCGACCGTCGAGAGTAGTCGCCCCGACTCGTCCCCGTCGTTTCCCCGCCTGCTCTGTGTCCGTCTCCCGACGCTCCCCGCCGAGCCGTGTGACCGCCGCCCCGCGTGACCCCACGCGCCCCGTCTCCCGGCGACGGCCGACGCCGAGGTGCGCCCCTGTCGACGCCCTCAGAGGGCGACGGTCTCGCCCAGTTCCGGCGCGTCGGCGTCGTAGCCGTCCTCGCGCAGGGCCGCCGCGAACACGTCACAGCGGTCGCCGTGGGTGACCAGGACCGTGCTGTCCCGGTAGGGCTCGAGGAAGTCGGCGAGTCCCTCGCGGTCGGCGTGCGCGGAGAACTCGTGGAGTTCGACCCGGGCGCTCACCGACAGCATCCGCCCGTCGAACTCGGCGCTGCCGGTCTCCAGCAGTTCCCGGCCGGGCGTGCCATCCACCTGGTAGCCCGTCAGCGCGACTTTGTTCGTCGGGTGCCCGCGGATGGCGGGCACGTAGGTCATCGCCGGGCCGCCCGAGAGCATCCCCGACGTCGTGACGATGACCGCGTTCTGTTCGGCGATGCGTCGCCGCTGGCCGTCGCGGCCGTCGACGTACCGCGCGCTGGCGCGGGCCCCCCGCAGCGCCTCGGCGTCACGGAGGAACTCGGGGTGGCAGAGCAGCTGGTCGGTCACGCGCTGGCCCATCCCGTCGACGTAGCAGTCCACGTCGTTGGCGGCACAGACGAGCATGACCTCCTGCGTGCGGCCGATGGCGAAGGCGGGGACGACGACGGTCCCGCCCTGCCAGACGGTCTGTCGAAGGCTCTCGACGAACCCGCGCTCGACGGCGTCGCGGGCCTCGTGGGTCACGTCAGAGTACGTCGACTCGCAGACGACCGCGTCGGCCTCGGGCCGGGCCGTCGTCGCCTCGACGAGGCGCTGGCGGCCGGTGTGGAAGTCCCCCGTATAGAGGAGTCGCGTCGCCCCATCGTCGACGAGGACGTGGGCGCTTCCGGGGATGTGACCGGCGTTGTACAGCGTCACCTCGTAGCCGGCGGCCGAAAACGTCTCGCCGTAGCTGTGGGTCCGCGAGGCCTGCGTGACCCGGCGCACGTCGGTGTCGGTGAACGGACAGCGCGGCGTCGACCCGTGGAGCTTCAGCGTGTCTTCTGCGAGCGTCACCGCCAGGTCGCGCGTCGGGGGCGTCCAGTGGACCGGCGGCAGGTCGCCCGCGCCCATCAGCGCCGGCACGGCCCCGGCGTGGTCGAGGTGGCCGTGGCTGACCACGACCGCCTCGGGGTCGACGTCCCCGACGGGGTACTGGGGTGGCGATTCGCTCGCCATCCCGTAGTCCAGCAGCAACCGGTCGTCGACGAGGACGGCGCTGCGCCCGATCTCATCGGCCCCGCCGAGGAACTGGACGTCCATCACCCCACCGTATCGCCCGCGCGGGTTTCCCTCCGTCGGTTCGTCACCGGAACAGCGTCGTCGGACGGGCCACAGCGTCCGGACGACGACTACCGACCGTGCCGACACCGGACAGAAACAGACGAGTGGTTCCGGGCCTTTACACGTAGCGGCTGTGGCCGGCGCTGCCGGCCATCTCGGCCAGGTCGACGTGGACGTCGGCGATGCGCTCGCGGATCTCCCGGCCGGCGACCCGCGGGTCGAAGCGGTCCTTGTTGGGCGACCAGTCGACGTCGTTGAAGAAGGTATCGCGGTCGCCGTCGACGTCCGTCGGCGGGACGATGTCGGTCGGGGACTCGTTGTAGAGGTCGAAGGCGGTGCGGGTGTACTCGTACTGGTAGCGAGTGTCCTTGTTGACCTTGCAGATGCCGTGCTGGAGCATCTGCTGGAGCTGGTCTTCCTGGACGCCCGAGGAGCCGTGTAGCACCAGCGGCGTGTCCAGGCCGTGGTCGTTCAGCGCCTCGCGGATGTCGCGTGCCAGGTCCGGGCGGAGTTCGAGGTCCTTGCCCTTGGCGACGCCGTGCTGGGTGCCCACGGAGATGGCCAGCAGGTCACAGCCGGTCCGCTCGACGAACTCGACGGCCTGCTCGGGGTCGGTGTAGAAGGCGTCCTCGGACTCGATCTCGTCCTCGACGCCCTTGATCTGACCCAGTTCCGCCTCGACCAAGATGTCGCTGTCGGCCTCGTCGGTCATCTCGACGACCTCCTTGCTCGTCGCGACGTTCTCCTCGAAGGGCTCGTGGGAGGCGTCGATCATGATCGAGGAGGGGATGTCCAGGTCGATCTGGGCCTGGATGGTCTCCAGGTCGGTCTGGTGGTCCATGTTCAGGAAGACGCCGATGTCGTACTGTTCGGCGATGATGTCGATGTAGTTGCCCATCGCCTGCAGGCCCGCGATTGGGTCGCCGTTGCCGGCGAACGTGCAGGCCCCGTTGCTCAGCTGCAACAGGAGGTCGGACTCGACTCGCGAGGCCCCCTCCATCAGGCCCATCATGATGTTCGGTTCCGCGATGTTGCTCGCGACCAGGCCGAAGCCCTCCTCGAGCGCGACGTCGTACACGTCCGAGAGCTCAGAACCGCCCTTGAATGGCATCTGTTGTCACCGGGTCGGGATTTGACCGCACCCGATATAAAGCCATTCTTGCACCGCCACGAGCGGCCCCGATGGCGCGTCGCTCACCGCTTCAGCGCCGCGTGCGTCCGTCTCGCTCGACCGGCGCCTCCCGACGTTGTGTCCCGGTAGCACGTCGGTTGTGTATTGCTACCAAACGTCCACAAACAATTATTATACTCCGGCAGGAACATTACTCTGTATGGCGACACGCCAGCAGACTCCGACGACTACGTATCACACGTGTTCTTGTGGTGAGCAGTTCGAGACGACGGAGGCGCTTCTCGAACACGCTCGGGAGTCGCACCGACTCTCGGTATTCTAACGGCTGGCGTCGACACTGTCGGTCCCGGTCGACCGGGACGACGGCCGGTTTTCAGTCGCCCGCACCCGTCAGGAGCGCCGCCCGCGGTCCTGGCGGACGCCGAACTCCGTGTACCCCCCGTGAGAGACCTCCAGTGCGCCGAGCCACCAGTTCCATCGCTCGGCCAGACTGTACCCCTCGGGGGCGTCCTCGAGGTTCTCGACGACGTCCGCGACGGTCAACTCGGCGTCGAAGTCCGCGTCGAACCGGCCCGAGTCCGCGAGGTCACGGGCCTGCCGGGCGACGACGGTGACCACGTCCCCGTCGGCGTCGAACGTCGCTTCGAGCTCGCGCTCGAGTGCACTCCGGTCCACGTCCGTGTCTGGGCGGCCCCCGTATTGAATGTGTCCCGGGTGCGCGTCACGACGGTGGCACGCAGACGACTACGGCGTGGCTACTCGGGTGCTCGCACGCGGCGCGGAAACAGGACGAGTCCGCCCGCGCAGTCGCCCTGCTCCCCGAGAAGCTACCTACGCTCTCGCGCGAAACCGCTCACGGGCAACTGCCCGCCTGCAATTCGAGGTCGTCCCGCCGGTCAGCCCTCGCGACGCTCGGCGGCCTAGTTGCCCTTCTCGATGGGCGCGCCGACCAGGTTGCCCCACTCGGTCCAGGACCCGTCGTAGTTGATGGCGTCCTCGTAGCCCAGCAGCTCGTGGAGCGCGAACCAGGCGACCGAGGAGCGCTCGCCGATGCGGCAGTAGGCGACGGTCGTCGACTCGCCGTCGATGCCCTCCTCGGCGTACAGTTCCTCGAGCTCGTCGTAGCTCTTGAACGTGCCGTCGTCGTTGGTGACGGCCGCCCACGAGATGTTACGGGCGCCGGGGATGTGGCCGCCGCGCTGGGCGGTCTCCTGGAGTCCGGGGGGTGCGAGGATCTCGCCGGAGAACTCCTCGGGCGAGCGGACGTCGACCAGCGGGACGCCGCGCTCGATGGCGTTCTCGACGTCCTCGCGGTAGGCGCGGATGGATTCGCGCGGCCCGGCAGCGGTGTACTCCTGGGCGGGGAACTCCGGTACCGCGTCGGTCAGCTCGTAGTCGTTCTCGACCCAGTACTCGCGGCCGCCGTCGAGCAGCTTGACGTCGTCGTGGCCGTAGTACTTGAACTGCCAGTAGGTGTAGGCGGCGAACCAGTTGGAGTTGTCGCCATAGAGGACGACGGTGGAGTCCTCGGTGATGCCGGCCTCGCCCAGCAGGGCCTCGAAGTCCGCCTTCGTCAGGATGTCGCGGGTGGTCTGGTCCTGCAGGTCCGTCTCCCAGTTCCAGCCGACGGCGCCGGGCGCGTGGCTCTCGTCGTACAGTTCCGTGTCGACGTCCACCTCGACCAGGCGGTGGGCGGGGTCGTCGCTCTGGAACTCGTCCAGGTGCTCGCTGACCCAGTCGGCCGAGACGAGCACGTCGTTAGCGTAATCGGTCATAATGCACTCGAGTACTAGTCTCCCGGCCATATATTACTACGACTTTCGGCAGGTTCGGCCACTCGTACCCCCTGACGGCAGATGTTGCCTCGAACGGCCGACAGTTCCATGAGAATACATGTCAGGGGAGTCGCAGACGAGGGGTGGCCGGCGCCCCCGTGACGCAGAACTACGGGCGAATGTTGCCACGGTCTTCGACCGCCGGGGATGGCAGTTTTCAAGCGTGACGAGCGGGTACACGCGGGCAATGACCGACATCGTCTCCGCCGAGTGGGTCGCGGACCGCCTCGAGGACCTCCGGGTCGTCGACGTCCGCGACGCCTGGGAGTACGAGGGCCTCGGCCACCTGGAGGGCGCGGTGAACGTCCCGTTCGACGAGTTCCGCGCGGCCGACAACGGGGGTACGGCGGGGCTGTTACCGACGACGGAGGACTGGGTAACCCTCCTCTCTGCGGCCGGTATCGACCGCGAGAGCGAGATCCTGGCCTACGACGACCACCACGGCGTCTTCGCGGCGCGCTTTCTGGTCACGGCGGAGCTGCTGGGCCACGACCCGGACCGCCTCCACCTGCTCGACGGCGACTTCTCGAGCTGGCAGCAGTCCAACGAGACCACGGGCGAGGCGCCCGACGTCGAGCCGACGGAGTACGTCGTCGAGCGACCCGACGAGACGCCGCTGGTCGGGGCCGAGGACGTCGCGGCGGCCGTCGACGACCCCGACGCCGTGCTCGTCGACACCCGCGACGAGGCCGAGTACGACGCGGGCCACATCCCCGGGGCCGTGGTACTCGACTGGCGCGACCTGGTCGACGACGAGACGCGCGGCGTCCTCCCTCGCGAGGACGCCCTCGCGGTGCTCGAATCCGTCGGCGTCGTCCCCGAGACGCGCGTCGTCCTCTACTGCAACACCGCCCGGCGAATCAGTCACACCTACGTCGTCCTCCGCCACCTCGGCTTCGAGGACGTGGCGTTCTACGAGGGCAGCCTCACCGAGTGGGAGGCCCAGGACCGCCCGCTCGTCGAGGAGTGAGCGGCCCGCCGCGCTGCGTTCGGGCGTACTCCCGCTAGCTCGCCGTCTGCTCGTCGGTCACGAGGTGGAGCAACTCCACCAGCAGGCCGATGATGACCGGGCCGGCGATGAACCCGATCGCGCCCAGCGAGAGTAACCCGCCGACGAACCCGACGAAGTAGAGGCTCGTCGGCATCCCCGTGGTGTACCGCGCCAGACGCGGGCGGATGACCGCGTCCGGCATGAAGCCGATGACGATCAGGCCGAAGACGACGACCAGGACGGCACCGACGACGTCCCCGGCGACGGCCTGGGCGACGCCGATGGCCACGACGACGACGCTCGGGCCGACGATGGGCACGAACTGGAGGATGCCTGCCAGCACCGCCAGCGCGAACGCGCCCGGCAGGCCGAGCACCGCGAAGAACACCCAGGCAACGAGGAACGTACCGAAGGCCGTGGCCGCCTGCAGGACGTAGATGGCGTACAGCGTCGAGCGCAGCCGCTCGTGGAGGCGGTGCAAGACGTCGTGGTACCCGGGGGGGACCATCCGGAAAATCTCCTCGCGCGGCGCCGTCGGCCGCCAGAGGATGGCGTAGACGAGGATGGTAAAGAGGACCGCCTTCAGCGCGAGCACCGGGGCTTCGGCGGCGAGCGCGACGGCGGCGTCTGTCAGTGCTCCCCTGGCACTGGCCAGCGCGGCCTCCACCTCCAGGACGTAGACCATCCCACCGACCTCTAGCGTCACGGTGTCGGGCAGCTGCCGGAAGAACGCGAAGAGGTCGCGCCGGCGGAGGTAGACCACCGCACCGAGCGGGACGGCGATGGCCGTCCCGGCACCGAAGGCGACGGCCGTCGCCACCGCGGCCGCGAGTCGCTTCGAGAGGCCCAGGTCGACGAGCCACCCCGACAGCGGATAGAGGACGTAGGCGACGGTGATGGCGAAGAAGATGGTCGCCAGCACGCTCGAGAGCATCGCCATCGCCAGCAGGCAGGCGACAGCGAGCAGCGTCGCCAGCAGGACGGGCCGTCGGGAATCGGACACAGGCGACGTTTGCCCGGGTGGGAGAAAAGCGTTCCCGGTCGTTCACCCTCGCGTTTAGGTGCGAGATCGCGGGTGTAAACACCTAGGAATCCCCGCTGCTGTCGGGCGCGACGCGCCGATAACGCCCCTTTCATAGTGATTGCTGTGACTGTTTACCGGTACGACCGCACGTAGTCGTGCGGTTGGTACCGAAATGACTCACAGCAGTCACTATCAGTCCACTCACAGCCAGGTGGTCAGCCAGTGTTGGTGGGACTGAACGGCAGCGAGGGACCGCCGGACCGACCCCAGCGTTCTTGCTTCGGCCGGGTGACCTACGCCCATGCAGTGGTACAACGAACCCGAGACGTGGGCGGCAACCGACGACGAGGTCCGACTGACCGTCCCCGGTGACACCGACTGCTGGCGCGTCACGCGCCACGACTTCGTCGCCGACGACGCGCCCTTCTACTACCGCGCGGTCGACGGCGACTTCACCGCGACGGTCCGGGTGACCGGCGACTACGACGACCAGTACGATCAGGTGGGGCTGATGGTCCGCGAGAGCGAGACCCACTGGCTGAAGTGCGGCGTCGAGGTCCTCGACGGCGTCCAGCAGGCCAGCGCCGTCCTCACGCGTGACTACTCGGACTGGTCTGTCCTGCCTCTCGAGGAAGCCCCCGGGCCGGTGTGGGTCCGCGTCGAGCGAATCGGCGCGACCCTCGAGGTGTCTTACTCGCTCGACGGCGTCGACTACACGATGATCCGCCAGGGCTACCTGAGCGACGCCGACGCGCTACAGGTCGGACTGATGGCCGCGGCGCCACAGGGCGACGGCTTCGAGGCGGTCTTCGAGGAGTTCACCGTCGAACAGTAGGGACTCGCGGTGTCGAAGCGGGGAGAGAAGTCAGTTGACGAGCGGTGCGAGACGGCGGAAGGCAAGACGGGAAAGCATTCGGCGGCGAAGCCGCCGATTCAACCGCGGCGAGCGACTACCGCGCGCCGGAGGCGCGCGACGGGAGCGCAAGCCGCGATTTTTCCCCAGGTTTTTGCCCGAACGAGCGCCGCGAAGCGGCGCGAGTGAGGTGCAAAAGTGGGTTTACCTCGCGTGTCGCTACGCTCCCGCTCGGCAGTTCGGAGACTTCGCTCCGCTCGTCTCCTACATCATGCCGCCCATGCCGCCGCCCATACCGCCCATGCCGCCGCCCATACCGCCGGGCGCGCCGCCGGGGCCGCCTTCGTCCTCGTCGCCTTCGGTCGAGAGGTCGCCCGCGGCGATGATGTCGTCGATCTTGAGCACCAGGTTCGCGGCCTCGGCGGCCGAGGAGATGGCCTGGCGCTTGGCGTGTTCGGGTTCGACGACGCCGGTTTCGAGCGTGTCCTCGACCTCGCCGGAGAAGACGTTCAGGCCGGCGCTGACCTCGCCGCTCTCGTGGGCCGCACGCAGGTCGACGAGCGTGTCGATGCTGTCCAGACCCGCGTTCTCGGCGAGGGTGCGCGGGATGATCTCGAGCGCGTCGGCGAAAGCCTCGACGGCGAGCTGCTCGCGGCCCTCGACGGAGTCGGCGTAGTCACGCAGGCGACGGGCGACCTCGATTTCGGGGGCGCCGCCGCCACCGAGGACCCGCCCGTTGGCGACGGTGGAGGTGACGACGTCCATCGCGTCCTCGACGCCGCGTTCGAGCTCGTCGACGACGTGCTCGGTGGAGCCACGGAGCAGGAGCGTGACGCCGTGGGCGTCATCGCCGGTCCCCTCGATGTAGAACAGGCCCTGCTTCTCGTCGCGGGTGACCGTGCCGTGGCCGAGGTCGTCCTCGCTGGCGGTGTCCAGGTCGGAGACGACGCTGGCGTCGAGCACTTCCTTGAGGAACTCGATGTCGGACTTCTTGGCACGCTTGATAGCCAGGATACCCTTCTGGGCGAGGTAGTGCTGGGCCATGTCGTCGATGTTCTTCTGACAGAGCAGGACGTTGGCGCCGGTTGCCTCGACCTTCTCGACCAGTTCGCGCAGTTGCTTTTCCTCCTGGTCGAGGAAGGTCTGGAGCTGGTCGGGGCTGTCGACGGAGAGCTGGGCGTCGACCTCGGTGTCGTCGAGCTCGATGGCGGTGTCCATCAGGAGGACCTTTGCGTCCTCGACCTCCGTGGGCATCTCCTCGTGGACGGGGTCCTTGTCGACGACAGCGCCCTCCAGGAGTTCGGAGTTGCCGGCCGAGCGGCCGGTCTGGGTCTCGATGTCGAGGTACTCGAGGTCGGCGACGACGCTGCCGTCCTCGGCCTCGACGGTGACGGCACGGACCGCGTCGACGATGAGCTGGGCGAGCAGGTCCTTGTTGAGCTCGGCGCCCTTGCCCGTCATCGAGGTCTCGGCGACCTTCTTCAGCAGCTCCTCGTCGTCGCGGTCGACGTCGGTGGCGATCTCGGCGAGCGCGGACTTGGCCTCGGCGGCGGCCATGTCGAAGCCGCTGATGATGGCCGACGGGTGGATGTCCTGATCCAGGAGGTCCTCGGCGTTCTTCAGGAGCTCGCCGGCGATGGCGACCGCGGAGGTGGTGCCGTCACCGGCCTCGTCTTCCTGTGTCTCGGCGACCTCGACGATCATCGAGGCCGTCGGGTTGTCGATGTCCATCTCTCTGAGGATGGTGACGCCGTCGTTCGTGACGGTTACGTCGCCAAGCGAGGAGACGAGCATCTTGTCCATACCCTTCGGTCCGAGCGTCGACCGGACCGACTCGGCGACCGCACGGGCGGCCGAGATGTTGTGTTCCTGTGCAGACTTGTCCTTCATCCGCTGGGCGTCTTCGCCCAGGATGATCATCGGCTGGCCCTGCATCTGGCGCTGACTCATAATCAGTCGAGAGATTGCATGTGGTTCTATATAAATGTAGGGGTTACGGCCGGACGGCCGGACGGCCGACCGGCGTCAGCGAGCGCGCAGAACCACCGTACTGCGACGGATAACCGGCGTTCGTGTGGTACTGCGTAGCACGCTACCGCGGCAGACCGCGGGAGTCTTTATATATTCACTCGACCGGTTCGCGCCAGTTGACGATGACAGTGCCCACGACGAACGCGTCGTCGCTGTCGGTGTTCCGACGGAACTGGAGGGTGTTCTCGCCCGCCCCGAGGTGATCGACTGCGAGCGTATCCATCCAGTACTGCCACCGGTCGCTTGTCGCGATGTCGAACCCGGAGAGTGCGGCCCCGTTGACCAGGATGTCGTGGCCGTAGTCGCCGACGTCGAACACCTGCATCTCGACGTAGGGGTCGCGCGGGTCGGCCGTCGGCACCTCGAAGGTCCGCTCGTCGGACGCGTCACCGGTGAACTCTGCCCAGGGGACGTCGAGCGAGGCCGCCGACGGGCCGAGATGTTGCTGGAACGTACAGCGCGCATAGTTGGCACGGCAGGACATACTCGACGTGTCGGACGGGGAATACATAAACGAGACCCCCGACGGGGTGCGGCGGCGACGGGCAGCGACGAGTCATAGTGACTGCTGTGAGTCATTTCGGCATCGACCGCACGACTGCGTGCGGTCGTGCCGGTACACAGTCACAGCAATTACTATCAGGACTCGCCGCGACGGAACCGGGCGATCAGTAGCGTCCCGACCCGGGCGAGGACGTACAGCGCGGCCGTCGCCACAGTGAGCGCGAAGACAGCCGGCCAGAGCAACTCGACGCGGGTGACCAGTTCGTACACCGGGCGCAACTGTTCGATTCGGAGTGCCCGCACCACTGTGGCCAGGACCGAGAGGCCGACAGTCAGGGCCACGGCGACGGCCAGCCAGAAGGCGAGGATGCCTGCGAGCACGGCCGCCTCGGAGAGCGCCCAGCGGAGGCGGTCCCCGACGGTGCCGGAGATCTGTGAGGCTGTCATCGGCGGTGATGGGATCGCCGGTAAAAAATGGCTGGCGCACGCTCAAGCGCTGGTTTCAGCGACGCTGGGGCGGTTCGGAAACGGATTTATTAGCACGTATTCCCTATCGTGGGTGTGAACCGCACGGCAGCGCTCGACGCCGTCGTCTTCGGGGTCGACATCCAGAGCGGTGACGTCCGCGGGGACGCCCCCTCCTACGCGCTGGTGACGTTCGACGGCGAGCACGTCGAGCGGGACGTCGTCTCGCGACGGAAACTGCGACGGCAGATAGAGAGCGACGAACCGGCCATCGTCGCGACGGACAACATGTACGAACTGGCCGCCGACAAGGACCAGCTGATCCACTTCCTCGGGTCGCTCCCCGACGGGACGAAACTGGTGCAGGTGACCGGCGACGAGCGGCCCGAACCCCTCTCGCGGGTGGCCAAACGCCACGGCGTCCCCTACGGCAAGGACCCGATGGAGGAGGCCGAGGCCGCCGCCCGACTCGCGGCCGCCAGCGTCGGCCAGGAGGTGTCCGCGTTCACCGACACGACCGAGGTGAAAGTCTCCCGGGGCCGCTCGACCGGCAAGGGCGGGTGGTCCGAGGACCGCTACACGCGGCGCATCCACGGCTCCGTGAAGAAGCGCGCCCGCGAGGTCGAGTCCGAGCTCGACGGGGCCGGCCTGGAGTACGAGCGCGACGTGACAGAGAAGTACGGCGGGTTCTCGAACGCCGTCTTCCGCGTCGAGGCGCGCCCGCAGGACATCCCCGTCTCGACCGAGCGCTCGGGCGACGTCCGCATCGAGATCGAGCGGATGCGCCGGGACGGCATCGAGTTCCGCCCGCTGGCCAAGCGCCGCGACCACGTCGTCGTCGGCGTCGACCCCGGGACGACCACTGCCGTCGCCGTCGTCGGCCTGGACGGCAGCGTCCTGGACGTCTACTCCTCGCGGACCAACGACACGGCCGAGGTCACCGAGTGGATCATCGAACACGGCCGGCCGGTCGTCGTCGCCGCCGACGTGACGCCGATGCCCGAGACCGTCGAGAAACTGCGGCGATCGTTCAGTGCCGCCGGGTGGGAACCCGAGCGGGACCTGCCGGTCGACGAGAAGAAACACCGCACCCGCGAGGCGGCCTACGACAACGACCACGAACGGGACGCGATGGCCGCCGCGCTCTGTGCGTTCGACGCCCACGAGAGCCAGTTCGACCGCGTGGCCGAGAAGGTCCCGCCCCAGCACGAGGTAGGACGCGTCGTCGCCCGCGTCGTCGCCGGCGAGGAGTCCGTCGAGAGCGTCCTGCGGGACCTCGAGGGCGACGAGGAGCCCGAACCCGAGCAGTCCGAACACCAGCCCCGCGAGCTGACCGCCGAGGAGAAGAAGATAAAGCGCCTGGAGGCCCGCACCCGTCGCCTCGAGTCGAAGGTCGAGGACCTCAGAGAGACAATCGCGAGCAAGGACGAGGCACTCGCCGAGAAGGAAACGCAACTCGAGAAGGCCAGAAGCGAGGGCCGCCGGGAGGTGCGCAAGGACCGCGAGGTCACCCGCCTCCAGCGGCGCAACGAGGCGCTCGAACGGCAGGTCGAGGACGAGCAGGACAAACGCGAGGCGCTCGAGGACAAACTGGAGCGCCTGAAGTCGCTGTGGAAGCTCGACCACTCGAACTTCGCCGACGTCTCCGAGCAACAGGAGGGACTGGTCCCGGTGAAGGTCGTCGCACAGTTCACCCGCGACGCCATCGAGGACGCCGACGAGCGCTTCGGCCTCGCCCGGGACGACATCGTGTTGCTCCGGGACGCCTCGGGTGCCGGACGCTCGACTGCGCGGCGCCTCGCCGACGTCGACCCCCGCGTCGTCCTGCGCAACGGGAACCTCTCGGACGCCGCCGACGAGGTGCTCTTCGAGAACGAGGTGCCCGTCGCTCCCGCCGAGATGGTCACCGTCCAGGAGGTCGACGAGCTGGCCATCGCCCGCGAGCGGGAGGTCGAGGCGGCCGTCGCCGACTGGGAGCGCCGCGCCGAGGAGCGCACGAAGGAGCGCAAGACCGAGATGGTCGACCAGATAATCAGCGAACACCGCGCCGACCGCCCGGCCAGCGGCGAGAACTGACTGCGACGCGTGGCGTGGGCCGGTCGGGTGTCGGCGTCCGCCGGTGCTTACTTGTAGTCGCGTGGTGACACGGAACACGATGTACGACCAGGTACTGCTCCCGACGGACGGCAGCGAGGGTGCCGCCGCAGCGACCGACGTGGCGTTCGCCCTCGCGGGCCGGTTCGACGCGCCGGTCCACGCGCTGTACGTCGTCGACGAGCGGTTCGTGGCCGACGAGTTCGACGCCCCCGTCGAGGCGGCCGAGCGCGAGGCGACGGCCGCCCTGGAGGCGGCGAGCGATCGCGGTACGGAACACGGGGTCTCCGTCGAGAAGCACCTCCGCCGGGGCGTCCCCCACGAGGAGATACTCGACGCCGTCGACGACTACGCAGCCGACCTGGTGGTGATGGGGACCCACGGCCGGACCGGCCTCGACCGGTTCCGGCACGTCGGCAGCGTCACCGAACGCGTCGTCCGGTCGGCGCCGGTCGAGGTTCACACCGTCCCGGCCGGCCGGGCCGACGCGTGAGTCACGTCGCGAGCGAGACGGCGTTCGTGTCGCGTCGTCCGGTTCCAGCGACGGACGGGCCCCGCGATTCGGGGATCGTTCCCGTCCCGTGTTTACATGCCGCCCATGCCGCCGCCACCCATGCCGCCGCCACCCATGCCGCCACCGCCCATGCCGCCGAGGCCGAACGCGCCCAGCAGACTGGTGACGAGGCCGTAGACGATGAGGCCGACGCCGCCGACGACCAGCGCCAGGCCCGCGGCGAGGATCAGGTTCTGCCAGGCGACGAGGCTGATGCCGCCAAGCAGGACGACGACTCCGGCGAGACCGACCGTGCCGAGTTTGTCGAACATGTCTTCCAACGGTCGGCGTGGCATCAAAAGCCCCCCGGTCCTGCCGCTCAGTGGGCGAACTCGGTGTCGACGTTCTGTGCCGCCGTGATCATCTCCGCGACGGCGTCCTGGCGACTCAGCAGGGTCATCGTGTTCCCCTCGATATCGAAGGTGCCGTCCATCACGGCCTCGGCGACGTCGAGTTCCCCCCGGAGCAGCGCCGCCCAGGCATCGTAGGGGCCACGCAGCGCGAAGTCGTAGTCGGCGTCGTCGTCGGCCAGTCGCGCGCCCGTACACGTCCCGTCGTCGAGGGCGACGGTGAACACTATCGGCTCGCCGTCGTAGCGGCCGTCGTCGTAGATCTCGAAGCAGAAGGTGGCGTCGAACCCCTCGGCGGCCGCGGCGAACGCCTCGCGGTCGTTGATTCGCTCGCGCCAGGCGGCGACCCAGTCTCCGGCGTCGGTCGGCAACGTGTACGTCATTGTCGGGGCGTGGGCCGGTCGGACCTTGGGCTTTGCCACTTCGCTGTCGGCCGGCGCTGTCGGGCCGCGACGGGCGAGCAACGCCGGTCGACGCCGCCGGCCCCTCGGCCCGGGGAAACCTCGCAGAAACTAAACCTCCCGGGGTCGAACTGTCTGGTATGAGCGACAACGACGGCCGAAAGGACCTGCGGATGCCCGACGACAGCGAGGTGTTCGCTGTCGTGACAGACATGCTCGGCGCGAACCGCGTGAAGGTACGCTGTATGGACGGCGTCGAACGGACGGCCCGGATTCCCGGCAAGATGCAGAAGCGCATCTGGATCCGGGAAGACGACGTGGTGCTCGTCGAGCCGTGGGACTGGCAGGACGAGAAGGCAGACATCACGTGGCGCTACGAGAAGCAGGAGGCAGACCAGCTGCGCGAGGAGGGACACATCCAGGAGTAGCCCCACTGATGGCCCGCGCCCACGCGCCGACGGAGGTCGAGTCGTGACCGACAGCGAGGCGGACTTCGGCCTGCTCGACACCGACGAGGCCGAGGCCCCGGGTGACGAGTGGGAGGAACTCGACGTCTCCGACACGGAGGCCGACCGCATCGCCCGCAAGCGGGACCGCGAGTTCAGCGAGTTCCGCAAGCGCATCAAGGACGCAGACCAGTTCAAGGTCGAGGCCAGCGTCTTCGACGACGCCACCTACGGCGCGCTCTACAAGCTGGTCCAGGACGGCCACATCGACGCCTTCGGCGGCCCCATCTCGACGGGCAAGGAGGCCAACGTCTACACGGCGCTGTCGGGCGACCACGAGGTCGCGGTGAAGGTCTACCGCATCAACGCCTCCGATTTCAAGGACATGCGGGGCTACCTCGACGGCGACCCCCGATTCGAGGGCATCGGGTCGGACAAGAAGAAGGTCGTCACCGCCTGGGTCCGCAAGGAGTCCTCGAACCTCAAGCGGGCCCGCCGCGCCGGCGTCCGGACGCCCGAACCCATCGCCGTCGAGCGGAACGTCCTGGTGATGGAGTATCTGGGGACAGAGGAGGGCCGGGCCAAGCGTCTGAACGAGGTCCACATCGAGAACCCCGAGACCGCCTACGAGGTCGTCAAGGAGTACATGCGCCGGCTCTACGACGCCGGCCTGGTCCACGGCGACTTCTCGGAGTACAATATCGTCTTCCACGAGGGCCAGCTCTACATCATCGACCTCGGGCAGGCCGTGACCGTCTACCACCCGAACGCCGAGGAGTTCTTAGAGCGGGACTGCCGGAACGTCGCGAACTTCTTCGCCCGGCAGGGCGCCGACGCCACGCCCGAGGACCTTCTCTCGTACGTGCGGGAGTACGCCACGCCGCGGGACGACGAGGACACCGCGCCGGGCAGCGACGACGACGCGGTGCCCCAGGGGACGCCCGCCGACCGCGACGAGGAGTAGGGCCAAAGCCCTAAGGCCGGGTCCTGTCGACAGCACGTATGGCCACGTGGCGACGCCACCTCCCGTCGGGGGTCCGGGCCGGCATCCGCGAACGGGTCGCCGTCGACGCGCGGGCGCTGGGCGTCTTTCGCATCCTTCTCGGGACGCTGCTCGTCCTCGACGTCCTCCTGCGAGCGCGTGACCTGGGGGCACACTACAGCGACGGCGGGGTGTTCCCGCGGCCGGCCGCGATTCGCCTCTACGACCCGCTCTCGGTGCACCTGGCCGTGGGCGACGGGCCGGCACTCGCCGCCCTCTTTGCCCTCCAGGCGCTCGTGGCCGTCTGCTTCCTCGTCGGCTACCGGACCCGGCTGGCGACGCTGCTGACGTGGGTGCTCTGGCTCTCCCTGCACGCTCGCTTCCCGCTGGTGCTCAACGGCGGCGACACCCTCCTGCGCATGTCGCTGTTCTGGTCGCTGTTCGTCCCCCTCGGGGCGCGCTTCTCCGTCGACGCCCTCCACCGCGAGGCCCCGCCCGAGACGGTCCATTCGATGGGGACCGCCGCGCTGCTCGGCCAGGTCGTGTTCATGTACGGCACCAACGTCGCGCTCAAGCACATGGGCGTCGTCTGGCGGGCGGGCGACGGCCTGACCTACGCCCTCCAGCTGGGCCACTTCACGACGCCGTTCGGCGAGCTGCTGAGCACGCTCCCGCTGGTAACGACGGCGCTCGGGTACGCGGTGTACGTGCTGTGGACCTTCTCGCCCGGCCTGGTCCTGCTGACCGGGTGGAAGCGGGCCGCGCTCGCGGCGGCGTTCGTGGCGATGCACGTCGGGATGGCCCTCTCGATGCACCTGGGCCTGTTCCCGCTCGTGGTCGTCACGACGTTGCTCCTCTTTCTCCCGCCGACGGTCTGGGACCGCCTGCTTCCGGCCGCCCGGGTCGAGCGTGGCCGAGCGCGGCTACGGACCACCGGCGCGACTGCGCTGGCGCGCGGGCTGTATCCGACGGCCGCGCCCCACGAGCGGTTCGACAGCGTGCGCCGGGGGCTCCGGGTCCTCGCCGCGGTCGTCATCGTGGTCTCGGTGCTGTTCGTCGGCCTCTACAACGTTCAGGTGTTGACGAACCGGGCCGACGTCGGCCCGCAGGACACGGTGCCCGAACCGCTCGAGACCTACGGCGAGACGGCGTCGCTGACCCAGCACTGGACGATGTTCGCGCCGGACCCCCTGCGCGAGACGGGGTGGTACCGCCTGCCCGGCCGCCTGGAGAACGGGACCACCGTCGACGTCGCCCGCGGCGGGCCGGTCACCGAGGAACGACCCCCCGCCCTGGCCGACGACCTGGCGGCCCAGTACCCCAACCAGCGCTGGCGCAAGTACGTGAGCAACCTGCTCGAACCCGGGTACGGCGACGAGCGACGCCTGTTCCTGGCGTATCACTGCAGCCGGTGGAACCGGAACCACGCCGTCGACGTCGAGCGCGTCGAGCTCGAGTACGTCACGCTCCGGACGACGAAGACGGGGACGGTCAGGCAGGGCGTCGCCCGGCTGGCCGGCCACCGGTGTGAGGCCCGAGCGCGCGGTCGATAGCCGGCGCCCGCCAAAATCGCCCGACGCCACACCGCCCGGTCCCGACGCCGAAGTTTTAAACAGGCTGAGCGCCCTACAGAGACGTATACTTATGCAACACGTGAAGATTCCGCAGGACCGCATCGGCGTGCTCATCGGCGAGGGCGGTGAGACGATGCGCGAGATCGAGGAGCGAGCGGAGGTGCGTCTCGACATCGACTCCGAGGACGGGTCGGTGAAAGTCGAGTCCGTCGGCGACCCCGTGACGGCGCTGAAGGGGCCGGACATCGTGAAGGCCATCGGCCGCGGGTTCGCGCCGGAGGACGCCCTGGCACTGCTCGAAGACGACATGATGATGTTAGAGGTCATCGACATCGAGGCGGCCTCGCGCAACAAGAACGACCTCCGGCGCCACAAGGGTCGACTCATCGGCGAGGGCGGGCGCACCCGCGAGCTGATGCAGGAGCTGTCCGGCGCGGCCGTCGTCATCTACGGGTCGACGCTCTCTATCATCGGCGGCCCCGAACAGGTCGACGCCGTCCGGGAGGCCGTCGAGATGCTGCTCGACGGCGCGCCCCACGGTTCGGTCTACTCGTTCCTGGAGCGCAAGCACAACGAGATGAAACACAAGGAGCTGGAGTACCACCAGTTCACCGGGTGAGCGGGCGTCACCGCTGTCAGTGCATCCGCCCGCACGGGCGTCCCTAACTGGGTAGGTGTAGAGAACTCCTTCGGACAGCCCATATAGTGTAATACGATGAGTGAAGTGACCTACGAGGAACGTGACGAGAAGGCAATTTTGCGGACCGACGCCGACGGCGAGTGGCTCTCGACCACCGCCGTCGTCGTCCTCGAAGACTGGGCCTGACCGGCTTGACATCCTCCCCGCCCTAGAGGGCGAGGATTCCCAACCGCCGTTGGGATATTGTGGTTTACGACGTGACCTCTTCTTGAGGTGCGAACGCACCAGTTTCCTTGTCGAACAGGAACGTCGATGGCTGTGCCAACCAGCCGTTACTCCTATCACCGCCATCCGTGGCGAGACTCGGAGATACTTTCTGTCGTATGTTCTCAGCACCGTTCACGTCCGCGTTCGCTACCAAGTCGCACTCATCATAGACGTACAACCCCCGTTCAACACGGTTCGCGTCACGCTCCCGACCACAACACGAACACGACTTCGAGGTATCCCGCTCGGACACTTGTTCGACCGTGATACCTTCCATTTCGGCCTTGTATTCGAGTAGGTCGGTGAAGCGGTCGAACGCCCACGAATGCAGGTCGAGGTTGCCGTGCTTTCCCCAATACTTCGACTCATCGTTCTCCTCGTCCTCACGGATACCGGAGAGGTCACCTACCACAATGGTTCCAATCCCCTCACCAACACACCGCTGAACGATGTGTTTCGAGAGCGCGTGGAAGTAATGAGTGCGGCGAGTCGATTTTTTCTGGTTCAACCGCGTGGCTTGCTCGGAAGTCGAGTCGTCACACTGGGCGATGCGTTTGCTGAAGTAGTAGTCATCCTGTTTCAAGCAGTTCAACGGGTACAGTTCGCTGTGCCCGTCTTCGTAGGCGAGGGCGGCGAAATTGTTGATGCCGAGGTCAACACCAACGGTTTTGTTACCGGGTTCCTCTGACACTTCGATTTCGACTTTGCAGACGAAGTGTAGCTCCCATTCGACACCGGTCCAAACCGCCCGAACTTGTTGGACGTTCTCCACGGTGGAGAGGTCAACATCGGGACGAGTCTGGTACTCGCAGAGGATGAAGTCCGACCAATACTCTTTGAGGTTCGAGCCTTTGGAGAGTCGGACGCGGTTGTGCTCGGTGTCGAGTTTGAAGCCTTTCTGCTTGAACGTGATCGTACCAAGGCTTGGACGGGCAGAGTGTGCGAAGCTTTCTATGACAGGCTCGGAGGGGCTTTCTCCTTGATTCTCCGTAACATATAACGCTGCAGGCGGTCAACTACGCTGGAGTACAACCGTGTCTGACGATTCCGACGGCCCAGCGGGGACCGACGGCGAGGCCGGCCAGACCGTCGACGAGGTGATGGACCGACTCGAGGAGGTCCGTGCCGGCGAGCGAGCGCGCTCGGAAGCACCCTCCGAGGGCGTCCTGCTCGACCAGTTACAGGAGGTCGAAGAGCGGCTGCTCGCCTTCGGCGAGGCGCTCGGGGGCGACATCGAGGACGTCACCGACCTCCCGTTCACCGAGGAGGCGGGACTCGACCACATGCCGGAACCGCTCTACGTCCGCCACGACACGGAGATGCTGAACCAGGTCACCTCCTGGCTCCTGCAGGACCAGCACATCGGGCTGGTGAGCCCCTACGGGACCGGGAAGTCGGCGTTCCGCGAGATCGTCCTGCGTGACCTCTCGAAACACGACGACTTCATCGTCACGCACCTGGACAATCCCCGCGAGACGACCGCCCGCCAGCTCTACCGGACGGTGCTGACGGCGGCGTACGGGGCGGGCTACTCCATCGACCCGTCGAACTACTCGCAGGTCCGCAACGGGATCCCGTGGGCCACCGCCGACACCAAGGCGGCCGTCCACGAGGTGATGCGCCGCATCCGACAGGACGACAAGACGCTGTTGCTCGTCGTCGACGAGATAGAGGTCCTCGAGGTGGACCTCCTGTCGCCGCTGCAGGTGGCCGGGGATGCCGGAGTCCGCCTGTTCCTGACCGGGACCCCCGAGGGCAAGCGACGGGTCGCCGAGATACGCGGGACGCTCGACTCCCGCCTGCGCTACTACGAGAACATCGACCCGTTCAGCCCCGACGACATCGCGGAGTACATCGCCCGGTCGTTCGCGTACTTCCGGGACGAACCCTACCAGGGTGAGGCGCCGGACCTGTTCACCCGGGCGGCCATCGAGGACATCCACGAGCACACCGAAGGCAACCCCCGCGAGGTCCGCATCGACTGCCGGGAACTGTTCACGCGCGCGGCGTTCGTCTGGTACCGGACGGGCCAGTCGGTCGAGCGCATCCAGATCACACCCGAGTTGCGCGAACGCCGGTTCGGGATGGGGTACTGAAAACCGGCGTAACCGTCGTCAGCCCGCTCAGACGCGGTTGACGAACTCGACCGCCGTCGACCCACACTGTCCACAGGTCGGGTCGTCCGATCCGGCCTCGACTTTGCATACCGCGCCGCAGTCGTCACAGCGGTACTTCTCGGCCGATTCGGTCCCGAACAGGTCGGAGATGCTCTCGAGGACGCCCATCGGTGTCCTCCCGGTGGGAGTTCGGCCGGACGGAATACAAAGCCGCCCGATAGTTCACGCTTACCCGCTTGCAGGCGGCGAGAGCGTGTATTTAAACCCACCACGGTATCTACTGTCACACCCCGGCGAGTGGGGGACTGCCCGACGATACGTCGGCCGGCACCAAAACAGTTATATAGAATCACATTCAATCATCGTCTTGACTATGGCTCAACAGCAGATGGGCAACCAGCCCATGATCGTACTTTCCGAGGAGTCCCAGCGGACATCCGGGAAAGACGCACAGTCGATGAACATCACTGCCGGGACGGCCGTCGCGGAGGCCGTCCGGACCACGCTCGGGCCGAAGGGCATGGACAAGATGCTCGTCGACAACTCCGGGTCCGTCGTCGTCACGAACGACGGCGTCACCATCCTCGATGAGATGGACATCGAGCACCCGGCGGCCAACATGATCGTCGAGGTCGCCCAGACCCAGGAGGACGAGGTCGGGGACGGCACGACGACGGCCGTCGTCATCGCCGGTGAACTGCTCTCGAAGGCCGAGGAACTGCTGGACCAGGACATCCACGCCACCATCCTGGCCCAGGGGTACCGCCAGGCCGCCGAGAAGGCAAAGGAGATCCTCGAGGAGAACGCCATCGACGTCGACCCCGAGGACACCCAGACGCTCGAGAAGGTCGCCGGCACCGCGATGACCGGCAAGGGCGCCGAGTCCTCCAAGGACGTCCTCTCCGAGCTCGTCGTGCGCGCGGTCCAGTCTGTCGCCGACGACGACGGCACCGTCGACACCGACAACATCCAGATCGAGACCGTCGTCGGCGGCGCCACCGACGAGTCCGAACTCGTCGAGGGGGTCATCGTGGACAAGGAACGCGTCCACGACAACATGCCCTTCGCCGTCGAGGACGCCAACATCGCCCTGCTGGACACGCCGATCGAGGTCCCCGAGACCGAGCTGGACACCGAGGTCAACGTCACCGACCCCGACCAGCTCCAGCAGTTCCTCGACCAGGAGGAGCAACAGCTCAAGGAGTACGTCGACTACCTCGTCGACGCCGGCGCCGACGTCGTCTTCTGCCAGAAGGGCATCGACGACATGGCCCAGCACTACCTCGCTCAGGAGGGTATCCTGGCCGTGCGCCGCGCCAAGAAGTCCGAGCTCGAGGCCCTCTCGCGCTCGACTGGCGCCCGCATCATCTCGAACATCAAGGACGTCGAGGCCGACGACCTCGGCTTCGCCGGCTCCGTCGCCCAGAAGGACATCGCGGGCGACGAGCGCATCTTCGTCGAGGACGTCGAGGACGCCAAGGCCGTCACGATGATCCTCCGTGGCGGCACCGAACACGTCGTCGACGAGGTCGAGCGCGCCATCGAGGACTCGCTCGGCGTCGTCGCCGCCACGCTGGAGGACGGCAAGGTCCTGCCCGGCGGCGGTGCCCCCGAGACCCAGCTCGCGCTGGGCCTGCGTGACTACGCCGACTCCGTCGGTGGGCGCGAGCAGCTCGCCGTCGAGGCCTTCGCCGACGCCATCGACGTCATCCCGCGTACCCTCGCCGAGAACGCGGGTCACGATCCCATCGACTCGCTGGTCGACCTGCGCAGCAAGCACGACGGCGGTGCCGTCACCTCCGGCCTCGACGCCTACACCGGCGAAGTCGTCGACATGGAGGAAGACGGCGTCGTCGAACCGCTGCGCGTCAAGACCCAGGCCATCGAGTCCGCCACCGAGGCGGCCGTCATGATCCTGCGCATCGACGACGTCATCGCCGCGGGCGACCTCAAGGGTGGCCAGGGCGACGACGACGACGACGAAGGCGGCGCACCCGGCGGCCCCGGCGGCATGGGCGGCGGCATGGGTGGCGGCATGGGCGGTATGGGCGGCGGCATGGGCGGCATGATGTAGACCCACTTTTTACGCGAGGGCCTCGCGCCCGCCTCCGGCGAGCGCTCGACCCCCGCGTAAAAACTTGGGGAAAAAGGCGGAATCGCCGTGCTCACGGCCTTGCCGTTCGCGTTCGAGGTCGCCCTGCGACCTCGCCCGCGGCGATTCCGAGAACCACGGCCTCCGGCCGCGGATGCCAGCCTTCCCCGTCGACCGCCGCACCGAACGCTCACTGACGTTCTCCCTCTTATTTCGACGGCGTCCGCGCTCGAACCCGACGCTGTGACCGACCGACCCCAGCGACGGCGCCGCCGTCAGTCGGTCACCGTGACGGTGCCGTCGCCCTCGACGGTGACCTCGTGTTCGAGGTACTGGAACTGGAGGCGCCGCACGCCGGACTCTCCCGTGGTGTGAGCGAAGAGCGCATCGAGGGCGTCCGGGTTGATGACGCTGTACAGCGACTGCTCGAGGCTGCCGGGGTCGACGCCCCGGTGGTCTGCAACCGCCCTGACTACCTGTTCGCTCGTCGACTGCGCTCGGTCCGGCGTATCGGTGTTTGTCATCAGTGTCACTGCTCCCTGGCGTCGCCCGACAGCCATCGTGGCGATTCCGGGAGGCCCCCTGCCGCGGGTGCAGGTCGCGCTGGGGTGGCCTGTGTCACTGCCGCCGGTGACTGCCGCGCTCGGTCGCCCCGCAACCGCGGTACCGCCTACCACTCGCGGGGGCAAAAAGATTGTCTGAATTACACGACGGCCGGGCGACCCGTCGCGCTCACCCGGTCGCCCCGTCAGGACCCACGGCGTCCGTGTCGACGGTCGTGGCGCCGAGGTCTGTGTAGCGAAGCGACTCCGTCACCCGGAGCGTGGTTTCGTTGCGGACGACGGTGTACTGGAGGTCGTACGACCGGACGACGCCAGACGGCGTCACCGTGGCGGTGAAGCTGACGTCGCCGACCCGGTCGGCAGCGGCGACCGGGAACTGCGACCGGTCGGCCGCGCTGCTCGCGTGGACCCAGACGACGCGCGTCCCGCGTGTCTCGGCGTCGCCGGTGTGGACCGGGACGACGGCGGTCACGTTCGCCCCGAGAAAGAGCGCCCTGATGCGCGAGTGGTAGGTCGGCTCGAAGAACAGCGCTTCGCGGGGTGGTCGCGGCGGCGCGCCGATACCGCGTCCGTCGGCGACGATTCTGCTGCTGTTGGTCCCGTCGCCAAGTATCCACTGGATGGCGCGGCGGTCCTCCGAGTGGGCCCGGATCACCTGGTCGGTGACCGCCGGGCCCGTGATGGTCCGGACCGCCGTGTACGACCGGTACTGGGCGCTGATCTCGGCGCGGGTGGTCTGGTCGACGCGTCGCGCCCCCGTCGCGTCGTCGACCGTCCGGCGGTGCTCGACGGTGTAGGAGGTGTTCGAGAGGCCAGCGACGTGGGCCCGCACGAGGGCGTCCACGTCGCGCACCCTTTCCTCGGAGAGGCCGGGGGCGACGGCCGTCGGCGGCGATTCCGGCACCGGTGCAGGCGTGACTGTCTCCGACGCGGCCGGGTCGCTCCCGACGAACCCGGTGCACCCGGCCGTGACCAGGCAGAGCGCGAGTACGGCGGTCGGGACGCCCGCGTCCATACGGAGCGCACGACCCGGCGCGATAAAACGCCACTGGCGAGTGGGGTATAAGTGGGCCGACGACCCACCGTCGAGTATGCAGACGCTGTTGCTCGGTCCCGACGCGGTCGAAGCACACGCCGACCTGCCAGCGGTCGTCGACGCCGTCGAGGCCGCGTTCGCGGCAGACGCGCGCGGACACACCATCATGCCGGCCAAGTCCTACATCGACCTGCCACAGTACAACGGCGACTTCCGGTCGATGCCGGCCTACGTGAACGCCGACGGGTGGGACGCCGCGGCGGTCAAGTGGGTCAACGTCCACACGGACAACCCCAGCGACCACGACCTGCCGACGGTGCTCGGGACGCTCATCTACTCGGACCCCGAGACGGCGTTCCCGCTTTCGGTGATGGACGGCACCGTCCTCACGAGGGTGCGGACCGGCGCGGCCGCCGCCGTCGCCACCGACCACCTGGCGGTTCCGGACGCGACGTCGCTCGGCCTCGTCGGGGCGGGCGTCCAGTCGTACACGCAACTGGCGGCCATCGCCGCCGTCAGGGACATCCGCGAGGTCGTCGTCGCCGACCGGAGCGACGAGAAACAGCAGGCGTTCGTCGACCACTTCGCCGACCAGTTCGACGTGCGCGCGGGCAGCATCGAGGACGCCGCGGGCTGTGACGTCCTCTCGACGATAACGCCCGTCGAGTCGCCGATCGTCGACCGCGAGTGGCTGGGCGCGCACACCCACGTCAACGCCATCGGCGCCGACGCCGCGGGCAAGCACGAACACGACGACCGGACATTGCTCGACGCCAAGCTCGTCATCGACGACTACGAGCAGTGTACCCACTCCGGCGAGATCAACGTCCCCTGGAGCGAGGGGCGCCTCACCGACGACGACGTCTACGGCGAACTCGGCGCCATCGTCGCCGGCGACCTCGACGGCCGAACGGACGCGGACGCTCTCACGCTCTTTGACTCGACGGGGCTGGCCATCCAGGACGTCGCGGCCGCACACGTCGTCTACGAGAACGCCCGGGAGGCCGGGGACGGACTCGACTTCTCCCTCGTGGGCACCGACATGGCCTAGCTCGGCGTCAGGGCCTCGACGAGTTTCGAGATGAGCCAGACGACGATGATGAAAGGGAGCAGGGGCACCAGGAGGAGCACCAGCCCGAGGAAGATCCCCCACCCGATGACGTCCATACTCTGGTTGGGGCGTGTTCCGGTGAGGGGCGTCACCGACCGGATCGGCTCCGGGAGTATCGAGTCGTTCGACGGTTCGTTTTCGGCCATACCCGTCAGTAAGGCCGCTGTGCGCATAAGGATAGCTTCGCTGTCACGAACGCAGGCCGGGAGCGGGTCGGCGGGGTCGTGGCTCCAGTCGTCGCTCGGTGGCCCCGTGAAGGGAAAGGTATAGCAATCTCGGTGTCCGAATCCCCACTACTATGACCACGACTGGCGAGGAGCGCGAGCGTGGGTTCGACCACTCGGCGATCGAACCCGCCTGGCAGGCCGCCTGGGAGGAGGCCGACGTGTTCCGCATCGACGACGACGCCGAGGACCCGGAGTACGTGCTGGCGATGTTCCCGTACACCTCGGGGAGTCTCCACATGGGACACGTCCGGAACTACACCATCACGGACGCGTTCGCTCGCTTCGAGCGGATGCGCGGCGAGAACGTCCTGCACCCGATGGGGTGGGACTCGTTTGGCCTCCCAGCCGAGAACGCTGCCGAGGAGCGGGACACCAACCCCCGCGAGTGGACCATGCAGTGTATCGACTCGATGAAGGCACAGCTGACCGACATGGGCTTTGGCTACGACTGGGAGCGGGAGGTGACCACCTGCGAACCCGAGTACTACCGCTGGAACCAGTGGCTGTTCACGCAGTTCCGCGAGGCCGGCCTGGTCGAGCGCCAGGCCTCGGAGCTGAACTGGTGTCCCTCCTGCGAGACCGTCCTGGCCGACGAGCAGGTCGAAGGCGAGGCCGAACTGTGCTGGCGGTGTGACTCCCCCATCGAGCACCGCGAGATGGACCAGTGGTTCCTCACCATCACCGACTACGCCGAGGAGTTGCTCGAGGCGCTCGAGAATCTGGAGGGCTGGCCCAACAACGTCCGGGAGATGCAGCGCAACTGGATCGGCAAGCAGGAGGGCGCCAGCGTCGCCTTCGAGATCCCCGGCTACGGCGACGTGGACATCTTCACGACCCGCCTGGACACCATCTACGGGGCCACCTTCTTCTCGCTGGCTCCCGGTCATCCCGTCGCCCAGGAAATCGCCGAGGACAACGAGGACGTCGCGGAGTACATCCACATGGCCGAGCACGCCGACGAGGACGACCTGGACGTCACCTCGGGCGTGTTCACCGGCGAGTACGCCGTCAACCCCGCGACGGGCGAGGAGATTCCGGTCTACGTCGCCGACTACGTCCTGACCGACGTGGGCACGGGCGCACTCTACGCCGTACCGGCCCACGACGAGCGCGACCACGAGTTCGCCGAGCACCACGACATCGACATCGTACAGGTCGTCGAACCCACCGAGGACGCCGACGTCGACGCCGAGGACGTCGACGTCCAGGAGGCCGCCTACCCTGAGGATGGCCTGCTCGTCAACAGCGGCGAGTTCGACGGTCTCCACAGCGAGGAGGCTCGGGACCGCTTCGTCGAGGCGTTCGACGGCGAGCACCGCACCGAGTACAACCTGCGCGACTGGGGCATCTCCCGCCAGCGCTACTGGGGGACGCCGATCCCGATGGTCCACTGCGAGGAGTGTGGCTACGTCCCGGTTCCCGACGAGGACCTGCCCGTCGAACTGCCGGAGTTCATCCACACGACGGGCAATCCCCTCGATGCGGCCGAGGCGTGGAAGCAGACCGAGTGTCCGGACTGTGGCGAACCCGCCGAGCGCGAGACGGACACGATGGACACGTTCGTCGACTCCTCGTGGTACTTCCTGCGCTACACCTCGCCGGACCTCGCGGACGCCCCGTTCGACACCGAGCGGGCCTCCGACTGGATGCCCGTCGACCAGTACGTCGGCGGCATCGAGCACGCCGTGATGCACCTGCTCTACGCCCGCTTTTTCACGAAGGTGCTCGACGACATCGACCTGCTCTCCGGGATCCGCGAGCCCTTCTCGAACCTCACGAACCAGGGGATGGTGCTGGGCGAGGACGGTCACAAGATGTCCAAGAGCCGCGGCAACGGCGTCTCGCCCCAGCGCATCGTCGACGAGTACGGGGCCGACACCGCCCGCCTGTTCATCATGGAGGCCGCCCAGCCGGAGAAGGAACTGGCCTGGAGTGCCGAGGAGGTCCAGGCGGCCCACTCGTTCCTCCAGAACGTCTACACGCTGGCCGAAGCCTACGTCGAGGGCGACATAGAGACGAGTAGCGACGCCGGGAGCGACGACGACGAGCGCGCGGACATCGCGGCCTACGTCGCCCGCGAGATCGACGCGACAGCCGCGCGAGCGAGCGAGGAGTACGAGCAGTTCCGGTTCAACCACGCCATGCAGGCGCTGCGCGAACTGGTGTCGCTGCTGCGGCGCTACCAGGACGCGACCACGCCGGACGCCGAGACCCTCGAACGCGGGATTCGCGTCGCCGCGAAACTCCTCGCGCCGGTCGCTCCCCACGTCGCCGAAGAGGTGTGGGACCTGCTGGGCAACGACGGTCTGCTGGCGGAGGCCGACTGGCCCGACGGCGAGGTGCCCGCCGACTACGACGTCGGCCGGCGCCTGGTCGAGAACACCCGCGAGGACGTCCGGGACATCGTCGACACCGTCGGCATCGAGGACCCCCAGCGCATCACGCTCGCCGTCGCCCCGCAGTGGAAGCACCGCGTGGTCGAACTCGCCAGGGACGCCGACGGCAACGTCGTCGGCACCGTCATGCAGGACGAGGACCTGCGCCAGCACGGCGAGGCGGCCGCCGACTTCGCGAAGGAGATCGCGGGTCGCGCCCAGTCGCTGGACGAGCACCTGGACCCGGCCGGCGAGCTGGCGGCGCTCCGGCGGGCCACCTGGCTCGTCGAGCGCGAGTTCGACGCCGAGGTGGTCGTCCAGTCGGCCGAGGCGGCCGACGACGACCTGGTGAAGAAGGCCGCGCCCGGTCGCCCGGGCATCGACATCGAGGCCTGATTACGGCTCGCGCAGCTGAATCAGGCCGGCGTCCTGGAGGTCACGAAGGACCTCCGTGGCGTGCCCCGCCGCCCGGACGCCCTCGTAGACGCCGACGACCTGCCCCCGGGCGATGACGAACGTCGTCCGCCGGGCGCGCCCGTCGACGAGGTCGACGTCGAACGCCGCGGCGAGGTTGCCGTCGGGGTCCGCAAGCAGGTCAAACGAGAGGTCCTGTGCCTGAGCGAACTCGCGGTGGTCGTCGACGGTGTCAGTCGAGACGCCGTACACCTCGACGCCGGCCTCGGCGTAGCGCTCGTAGCGCTCGTTGAACTGGGTCGCCTCGGTCGTACAGCCCGGGGTGTCGTCCTTCGGGTAGAAGTACAGCACGGTGGGCGTCCGGAAGTCAGGGCGGACCGACTCGCCCCGCTGGTTGCGTGCACGTATCGTCGGGACCGCCGTCCCGGGATGGAGTACCATCGTCAGTTCACCGGGATATCGGTCCCCCCGTCGTCGGTCCGGGTCGCCTTGGTCAGCCGGACCGTCAGCACGCCGTCCTCGTAGGCGGCGCTGGTCGCCGACTCGTCGACGGGTTCCGGGAGGACCACCGTCCGGCTGGCCGACTGTCGGCTGCGCTCGCGCTGGACGTAGGTGCCCGCCCCGGTCTCGCGGTCCTCGCTCGCCGTCGCGCTGACGGTGAGCTTCCGTTCGTCGGCGAGCTGGACCTCGATGTCGTCTTTCGCGTAGCCCGGGAGGTCGGCGTGGACGACGAACGCCTCGCCCTCGTCGACGACGTCCGTCGGCACGCCCGCCAGGCCGGTCCCGAACTGGTCGTTGATAAGGTCGAGCGCTCGTTCGAGCTCGCCGAGTGGGTCGCTGTCGCTCATGGCCACGCGTACGTCGCCCGTGGACTTAACTCTAGAACGGACTGTCAGGTTCGCCGGCCGGCGGCTCTCTCGGCAGACCGTCCGCGGGCCGGTCAGTCCAACACCGTCTGTGAGTCGTACGAGCCCAGCCGGCGGACCCACCCGTTCTCGGCGAGGGCCTCGATGTCCTCGAGGGCCGCCTGGGTGCGCTCCTCGTAGAGCCCCGCCGCGATGTCGATGTGGAAGAGGTAATCGCCCAGGCGCTCCCCGCTCGGGCGCGACTCCAGTCGCGTGAGGTTGATGTCCCGGTCGGCGAAGGGCCTGAGCAGTTCCAGCAGGAGGCCGGGGTGGTCGTCGTTGGGGTAGACGATGAACGAGGTCTTGCCGCCGGCCCGGGAGCGCTCGCTGGCGGGCGCGACGGCCAGGAACCGGGTCGCGTTCGAGGACTTGTCCTGGATGTCCTCGGCCAGCAGTTCGAGCTCGGCCCCGTTCGTGGCGTTGGCGGGGTGGCCGATGGCCGCCACCGACGCGTCCTCGCGGGCGCGCTCGACGCCGCGGGCGGTGGAGGCGACGGCCTCGACGTCGACGTCCGGGTAGTGTTCCTCCAGCCAGCCCCGGCACTGGGCCAGCGCCTGGGCGTGACTGGCGATGAGGTCGAACTCCTCGCCCTGGGCCAGCAGCGCGTGACGGATGGGCGTGATGATCTCCCTGACGACGGCGACGTCGTAGGTCGCGAAGGCGTCCAGCGACTCGGTCACGGAGCCCTCGATGCTGTTCTCGACCGGGACGACGCCGTGGTCCGCCTCGCCCTCGGCGACGGCCTCGACGATGGCGGTCATCGACTCGGCGAACTCGATGTCCTCGTCGCCGAGCGCCTGTGCGGCCCGATGGGAGTAGGTCCCGGACGGGCCCAGCGTGATGGTCGTCATACCAGCCGGTAGACCGCTCGACATGAAAAGAACCCCGGTCGCTCGTCGGGAAACCGCCTACGTGCTCGCTCGTCGGTAGAAGTAGTACTCCGCCAGCGTCCGGCAGAGCGTCCCGACGACGACGAGGAGGCCGAGACCCAGGACGACGAAAAAGACCCCGATAGCGCCCGGACCGGCCATCGGACCCGACGGAATCCAGACGACGAGGGCTCCGAAGAACGCCACCGCCAGCACGACGCTCAGCGCCTCGACGGCACGGACGGCGGTGTACAACGGCCGGGCCGAGAGGCGGTCGCCGACCGTGGTCTCGTCGCGGACCAGTCTGTGACCAGCGAGAAGCGACTCGGCGACGACGGCGAGCACGAGGCCGAGTCCGAGAAGCGGCACGACGATAAGGCTCGTGATGCTCCCGGACGACACGATGCCGAGATAGACGCCGACAGCGTACCCGAGCGTGACCACTACCCCGGCGAGTTTCGCGGTCTGGAGGGGACGTTCGCGCCGGAACGGGCGGGCCATCTGTACGCCGACCGTCACGACGGCGCGGTAACCTTCTTGTGGTGGACCGCCGTCTCGCTTAGCGCAGTTGCGCCACGTCCGCGTCGCTGAGGTCGATCTCGGTCGCCGCGACGTTCTGTTCGAGGTGCGCTATGTCCGCGGTGCCGGGAATCGGCAGCGTCACGTCCGAGTGTTCGAGCAACCACGCCAGCGCGATCTGGTGGCGCGTGGCGTCGTGGCGCTGGGCCACCGCGTCGATGCCCTCGACCTCGTCGACGCTGCCGGCCCCGAGGGGGAACCACGGGATGAAGCCGACGTCGTAGGACTCGCAGGCCTCCAGCACCGCCTCGCTGTCCCGGTCGGTGATGTTGTATCGGTTCTGGACGGTCGCGACCTCGACGATGTCACGGGCCCGCTCCAGCTGGTCGACCGAGACGTTCGAGAGGCCGACGTGACGGACCAGCCCCTCGTCTTTCAACTCCGCGAGCGCGTGGACCGAGTCCTCGAAGGGGGTGTCGGGGTCGGGGCGGTGGAACTGGTAGAGGTCGATGGGGTCCATCCGCAGGCGGTCGCGCGAGCACAGCTGGGCGTTGCGCAGGTAGTCCGGGTCGCCGTGGGGGAGCCAGTCCGTGTCGGTGTTGCGCAACAGGCCGCCCTTCGTGGCGACGACGAGGTCCTCCCGCTCGGTGTCGAGCGTCTCGCCGATGAGACGCTCGGAGACGCCGGGGCCGTAGGAGTCGGCGGTGTCGATGAAGTCGACGCCCAGTTCGACCGCCCGTTCCAGGACGGCGCGGGCGTTCGCGACGTCGTCCGGCTCACCGATGATGCCGTCGCCGGTGATGCGCATCGCGCCGAAGCCGAGTCGCCTGACCGTGAGGTCGCCGCCGATGTCGAAGGTACCGCTCCGGTTCGAGACCATGTTCGTCAGATGACGGCCGCGTGTCCTATAGGTGCGTGGGTCGGGTCACCGCGCCGTGACCGCAAGCAGCACCGAGAGGTAGCGCCCCACGAAGAAGAGCAGGACGCTGGCGACGAAGGCCGCGAGCGCGACCGCCTGGACCGAGACGCCCGTCCCGGAGTCGACGAACGGGTTCCGGCCCGTCACCTCGAGGTAGGCGCCGACGGCTCCGCCGCCGCCGAGGCCGACGGCGAAGATGGCGACCGAGAGGACGACGGCGAGCGCGCCGGTCCCGAGGCCGACGTACCTGGCGAAGTCCTCCACGTCGATGACGCTGTGTGCCTGGGACTCTGTCAGCGGCGAGTACCGGGCCCGGTAGAGGCCGGCGCCGACCAGCAACGCGGCGCTCAGCAGGAGCATCCCGCCGCCGAACACGGCGAGCAGGATGGCCTTCGGCGAGGCGACGCCCGGGTCGGTCGCCGGGAGGAGTGCCGCCGCGCTCTCGGGGTAGAGGCCGTACATCGGGAGTGTGAGCGCGAGCAGCGCCAGGATGCCGCTCTGGGCGGTCAGCGTCCGGGGTACCGACTGCCTGAAGAAGGCGTATCGCTGGTACCGGACGCGCTCGTATGCCGATCCGGAGAGCACCGACTGTGCAATCCGGTCGTCCGGGAGGTGGTCTTGGGGAGCCATCGTACCGACACTAGCCTCCCGTTACCCAACATCGATTATAACTTTTCTGCTGATATCGGCCGCCCGTCGCTCACCGGGTGTGGATTGGCTCGCCGCGTGCGGCCAGGGCGGCCTCGTGGACGGCCTCCGAGAGCGTCGGGTGCGTGTGGACCGTCCCGGCGACGTCTTCGAGTCGCGCGCCCATCTCGATGGCCAGGCCGACCTCCGCCACGAGTTCCGAGGCCTCGGGCCCGACGATCTGGGCGCCCAGGACGAACTCCGTGTCGGCGTCGGCGACGATGCGGACGAACCCCTCCTTCTCGTCGAGCGTGAGCGCGCGACCATTGGCTCGCATGGCCATCCGGCCGACGACCGGGTCGAATCCCTCGGCCTCGGCCTCGGCCGCGGTCAGGCCCACGGTGCCGATCTCGGGGTCGGTGAACACCGCCGCGGGGATGGCCTGGTGGTCGAGCGCGGCGGGGTCGCCGGCGGCCACCTCGGCGGCGACCTCCCCCTCGGCCATGCCCTTGTGGGCCAGCATCGGCTCGCCGGCGACGTCGCCCACGGCGAAGATACCCTCGACGTCGGTCCGGGCCTGCTCGTCGGTCCGGAGGAAGCCGTCGTCGTCGGGTTCGAGGCCGATGGCGTCCAGGTCGAGCGTGTCGGTGACCGGTTCGCGACCGACCGCGACCAGGCACGTCTCGGCGTCGTACTCGACGACGTCGTCGTTCTCGTCGGTCGTCTGGACGCGGATGCCGTCGTCGGTCGCCTCCCAGTCGCGGGCGGCCTCACCGAAGCGGAAGTCGACGCCCAGCGACTCGGCGCGCTCGCGGACGACGCGCGAGACGTCGTCCTCGTAGCCCGGCAGCACGTCCTCGAGCACCTCGACGACGGTGACCGACGCACCCAGCTTGGCAAACACCGTCGAGAGCTCCATCCCGATGTAGCCCGCACCGACGACGACCAGGTCGTCTGGCACCGACTCCAGGGCCAGTGCGTCCCGCGAGGCGAGGATTGGGTCGTCGGCGAACGAGAACCCGGGTATCTGGACCGGCCGGCTCCCCGTCGCGACGACGCATTGCTCGAAGGCGATCGACTCCGAACCCTGCCCCTCGCCGCCGTGGGCGACCCGGACCGTCTCCTCGTCGACGAACGAGGCGGTCCCCGAGACGAGGTTCACACCGGCGTTCTCACACAGCGACTCGACGCCCCTGGTCAGGCGGGTGACGACGCCGTCCTTCCACGCGGTCATGCCGGCCATGTCGACGGCCGGGTCCGCGAACACCCCCATGTCCTCGGCCTGTCTGGCGTCGTGGGCGACGTCGGCCGCCGAGACGAGCGCCTTCGAGGGGATACAGCCGTGGTTCAGACAGGTCCCGCCGACGTCGCTCTTCTCGACGAGCGTGGTGTCAAGTCCGCGCTGTGCGCCCCGTATCGCGGCGACGTACCCGCCCGGGCCGCCCCCGATTACGAGCAGTTCCGTCCCCGTCGTGACGTCTCCGACGACCATACCACCTGTCCGGACGGGGGCGGTTTAACTCTTGTATCGCTTCACGGCTCGCGCCGTGAAACGAAAGCTCAATACATCCGCGCCCGTCAGGTGAACTATCTGACCGCCACATGTCATCGGTGCTCGCCGACTTCACGGGGACGTTCGCCGCCGAGACGACGGACTGGGACGGACCGGTCGAGGGACGGATCCTGCTCGGCAAGGGCCAGCTCGTCCTGGCGGCCGGCGAGGACGATACCCTGCGCGTCCCGCTGGACTCGGTGTTCGACGTCTCGGTCGGCACCACCCCGAACTTCTTCGACCCGATGCCGGGCAAACCGGTCACCGTCGCCTACCGGGAGCGTGACAAGCGGCTGGCCGTCGCTGTCGCCGCCGGCGAGGACGCCATCGAGAAGTTCGTGACGGTGCTGTACAAGGCGATGCTCAACGGGGCGGACGTGACGCTCAAGCACCCGGCGAAGGTCGGGGGGCGGGTCACCGACGCCGGATTCAAGGGCGGCCTGCTCACGCTGCAGACCGGCGCCGTCGAGTTCGACACCGACGAGGGGCCGGTGACGATTCCGCTGGACTCGGTCATCGACTTCAACCGGGAGGAACGGGCCGTCGACGGACAGCGACGCCCGGTGCTGGTCGTCAGCCACATGGACGACGGGACGGCGCTGACGACGCTCGCGGCCGTCGACTCCAACCGCAAGCTCTCGCTGCTCGGGCGGTACATCCGTCGGGTCTACCAGCGCGTGATCGACTCGCTCTCGCAGCTGTCCCTCTCGGAGGCCGAGACGGAGGCGCTGGCGACTATCTACTCGACCGGCGACATGGACGTCTCGCTCGCGAACGTCCTCGACACCGAACCGAACCAGGTCAAGCGCCTGCTGCACTCGCTCCACGAGAAGGGGCTCATCGAGTCGAAGGACGGCGGCCCCGTGCTCACCGCCCGGGGACAGATCGTGGTCACCCACTACTTAGAGCGGGTGAACGCGTAGGCGCTACTCCAGGAGGAGCCGCGTCGGGTCGGCCAGGTAGGTCTTGAGCGTGTTGACGAACTGTGCGGCGTCCGCACCGTCGACGACGCGGTGGTCGATAGCGAGCGAGAGCGGCAGCGTCGGCCGGGCGACCACCTCGCCGTCCTCGGCGACCGGGCGCTCTTTCAGCGCGCCGATGCCGAGGATGGCCGTCTCCGGGACGTTGATGACGGGGTCGGCGTACTCGCCGCCGATGGCACCGAAGTTCGTCACGGTGAACGTCCCGCCCTGCATCTCCTCGCGGGCCAGGTCACGCGAGCGAGCGCGTGCGACGAGGTCGGTCACTTCGCGTGCCAGCTCCAGGAGCCCCTTCTCGTCGACGCCCTCGACGACGGGCACCAGCAGGCCGTGGTCCGTCGCCGTCGCCACGCCGACGTCGTAGTAGTCCTTGTAGACGATCTCCTCGGCCCCGGTGTCCAGTTCCGTGTTGAGGACCGGGTGTTCCGTCAGCGCGGCGGCGACGCACTTCAGGACGAACGGGGTGTAGGTCAGGCGGACGTCCCGCTCCTCGGCGAGCGGTTCGAGGCGCTCGTGGGCCTCGACCAGGCCGGACACCTCGACCCGGTCGTGGTGGGTCGCGTGGGGGACCTCCCGCCGGGAGCGGGCCATCTGCTCGCCGATGGTGCGACGGACGCCGCGGTAGGGTTCGCGGCGCTCGGGTTTCTCGCCGGCCGCGGCCGACTCCGCGGCGGCCGCCGCCTCGACCCCGCCTTCGGCCGACCCGGCCTCGGCGAACGCCCGGACCGTCGGCTGGTCGACGTACGGTTCGCCGTCGCGGGTCTGGTCCGTCGGTACCCTGTCGATGTCGACGCCCAGCTCCCGGGCGAGTCGGCGGGTCGCCGGCGTGGCAAGCGTCCGGTCGCGGCGCTCGCCGTCGCGCGGCGCGTCCTCGTCGTCCGACACGCGCCGGACGGCTGACTTCACCGCGGGCCCCTCGTCGCGCTCGTCCCCGCCGGCGTCCTCGTCGACGCGCGAGACCACCGACGTCGGCCCCCCGGCGTCGGCGGCCGCCTCCACGTCGGCTTCCGTGACCCTGCCGCCGGGGCCCGTCCCCTCGACGTCAGCGATGTCGACCGCCTTCTCGCGGGCCAGTCGGCGGACGCTCGGCGCGGCGAAGACCCGGCCGCCGCGCTCGCCGTCGCCACCCTCGGCCCCACTTACGGCCGTCTCGTCGGGCGCTTTGTCCCCCTCGCTCGTCGCCTCTGTCCCCCCGTCCTCGTCGATGGTGACGATGACGTCGCCGACGGCGACGACGTCGCCCGGGTCGGCGTGGAGCTCGCGGACGACGCCCTCGACCGGCGAGGGCACGTCGACGGCGGCCTTGTCCGTCTCGACCTCGGCCAGCAGGTCGTCTTCGCCGACGCGGTCACCCGGCGCGACGTGCCACTCGAGCACCTCGCCCTCGGCGACGCCCTCGCCGAGGTCGGGGAGTTTGAACTCGAACATGGGGGACACTGCTCGCCGGACCGTGGTAAAGATACTCGTCGCCCGACCCGCCCAGGCGTTCGGGCCCCGCTCAGAACTCGACGGCCTCGCGGATGCCGTCCTCGATGCGGGCCGCTTCGGGGAGGTAGTAGTCCTCCAGGGCATACAGCGGGTAGGGCACGTCGAAGCCCGTGACCCGTGTGATGGGCGCTTCCTGATACAGCAGGACCTCCTCCTGGATGGTCGCGATGATCTCGCCCGCGAGCCCCCCTGTCCTGGGCGCCTCGTGGACGACGACGGCCCGCCCGGTCTTCTTGAACGACTCGACGATTGCGTCCGTGTCCATCGGCGAGAGCGTCCGCAGGTCCACGACTTCGACGTCGATGCCCTCCTCGGCCAGCGACTCGGCGGCCTCCTCCGTCGGCCGGGTCATCGCGCCCCAGGTGAACGCCGAGACGTCGCTGCCCTCCCGGCGGACGTTCGCCTCGCCGAGCTCGACCGTGTAGGACTCGTCGGGGACCTCCTCCCGGAACGCCCGGTAGATGAGTTTCGGTTCGAGGAAGACGACGGGGTCCGGGTCGCGGATGGACGCCGCGAGCAGGCCCTTGGTCTCGCGAGGCGTCGAGGGCACGACGACCTTCAGGCCGGGCTCGTGGACGTAGAACGCCTCCTTGGACTCGGAGTGGTGCTCCGGGGCGCGGATGCCGCCGCCGTAGGGGGCTCGAACGGTCAGCGGGCAGGTGTAGCGCCCCCGACTTCGGGTGCGCAGACGGGCGGCGTGACTCACGAGCTGGTCGAACGCCGGGTACATGAACCCGGAGAACTGTATCTCGGGGACCGGCCGCAGGCCGTAGGCGGCCATCCCGATGGCGGTGCCGACGATGCCGCCCTCCGCGAGCGGCGTGTCGACGACGCGGTCCTCGCCGAACTCCTCGTAGAGGCCCTGGGTCGCCCGGAAGACGCCGCCGTTGCGGCCGACGTCCTCGCCCAGCACGAGCACGTCCTCGTCGCGCTCCAGTTCGCCGTAGAGGCCGTCCCGGACCGCCTGGACGAGCGTGAGGTTCTGGGTCTGCGCGCTCATTCAAGCACCTCCGCGTCGCCGTGGCGGTCACGCAGGTCCCGGAGGTACTCGAGCTGGGCCTCGAGACGCTGGGGCATCTCGGCGTAGACGTCCGCGAACATCTCCTCCGGGGCGGGTCGCTCGGTCGACTCGGCGGTGTCGATGGCCTCGGCAACCTCCTCTTTGACCGATTCGTCGATGCTGGCGACCCCTTCGTCGTCGAGCAGACCCCGGTCCCGGAGGAACTGCTCCACCCGCGGGATGGGGTCCTTGCGCTTCCAGCGCTCGACCTCCGCCTCGTCACGGTACACCGAGGGGTCGTCGGCGGTGGTGTGGGCGCCAAAGCGGTACTGCACGGCCTCGATCATCGTCGGACGCAACTGCCCGTCGGGTGGGTCGCGGGCCTTCTCGACTGCCTCGCGGGTCACCTGATACACCGCGAGGGGGTCCATCCCGTCGACCTGGACGCCGTCGAAGCCGTAGGCCGTCGCCTTCTGGGCCAGCGTCTCGCTTGCGGTCTGGCGCTCGCGGGGCATCGAGATGGCCCACTGGTTGTTGTTACAGAAGAAGACCGCCGGCACGTCGAAGACGCCGGCGAAGTTCAGCCCCTCGTGGAAGTCCCCCTCGCTGGTCGCGCCGTCGCCGAAGTACGTCAGCACGACGGTGTCGTCGCCGCGGAGCTTCGCCGCCCACGCCGCGCCGGTGGCGTGGGGTATCTGGGTCCCGATGGGTACCGCCAGCGAGAAGACGTGGACCCCCTCCGGCGGGGCGTTCCCTCGCTCGTTGCCCATCCAGTACAGCAGGGTGTCCGAGAGGTCCCAGCCCCGGACTGCCAGCGCGAGGTGTTCGCGGTAGCTCGGGAACACCCAGTCCCCGTCGGCCAGGGCGGTGGCGCTGCCCACCTGGGAGGCCTCCTGGCCGGCCATCGGCGGGTAGGTCCCCATCCGGCCCTGGCGCTGGAGGCTCACCGCCCGCTGGTCGAAGTGACGCCCCAGTTTCAGCTGCCGGTAGACAGTCACCAGGTCGTCGTCAGAGAGGTCCGGCACCGTCGCGCCATCCCGGACCTTCCCCTCCTCGTCGAGAATCTGTACCTGGTCCGTGGGGTCGCGCTGGAGCACGCTCAGCGGGACCACCTGCCTCGGGGTGACATGTGGGACTAGTTCACGGGCACCACGCTTAGGGCTTTCGCGGGCCGCGGTGTCGCCCGACGTCGACACTGCCCACGTGGGAACGTCGGCTGGCGCTCAGTCGCTCCGCGCCAGCCGCCGTGCGTCCTCGACGCTCCGGCCGTCGGCGACGGCCTCGACGAACAGTTCGCCCGCCTTGTACGACGAGCGGACCATCGGTCCCGAGGCACAGTAGGCGAAACCGAACTCCGCCTCGGCGACCCGCTGCCAGGTGTCGAAGACGTCGGGGTGGACGTACTCGCTCACCTCGAGGTGCGACCGCGATGGCTGGAGGTACTGCCCGAAGGTCACCACGTCGACACCGACCTGCCGGAGGTCCGAGAGGGTCTGGTAGACCTCGTGGGCGTACTCGCCCAGCCCCAGCATCAGGCTGGTCTTGGCGTAGACGTCGGCTTCGGCCGCCCGCGCCAGCACCGACAGCGACTGGCGGTAGCCCGCCCGCCGGTCCCGCACCGGCCACTGCAGGCGCTCGACCGTCTCGACGTTGTGGGCCAGCACGTCCGGGTCGGCGTCGATGATCTCGTCGACCAGCGCCGGGTCCCCCTGGAAGTCCGGAATCAGGCACTCGACCAGGATCCCGGCGTCGCGGTCCTTGATGGCGCGGATGGTCTCGGCGAAGTGACCCGCGCCCTGGTCGAACAGGTCGTCGCGGTCGACGCTGGTCAGCACGACGTAGTCCAGGCCGATGTCCGCGACGGCGTCAGCCACTCGCTCGGGTTCCTCGGGGTCCAGCGGCTCCATCCCGCCGGTCTCGACGTCACAGAAGTTACACCCGCGCGAACAGCGGTCGCCCATGAGCATGAACGTCGCCGTCCCGGGGCCGTCCCGGCCGCTCCAACATTCCCCGAGGTTCGGACAGTTGGCCTCCTCGCAGACGGTGTGGAGGTCCCGGTCGCGGAGGCTCCGCTTGATGTCGGTGAACCGCTCGCCCGACGGCGGCCGCATCTTCAGCCAGTCGGGTTTCCGGGCGCGTCCCATCGGTCGCCGCTAGGGGCGACCGGGCAATAGACGTTGGGTTCGTCCGCGCCCGCCTCGACGACTAGCGAGAGAACGCCGCAGTTCGCGCACGATACGCCCTGGGCCCCGTTACTCGAGTTCGGTCAGCGACTCGGACTTGCACTCCGGACACTGGAACCAGTAGGACCCCGAGTCGGCGTCGGAGTGGAACGTGTGACCGCAATCGTCACACTCGTACTCGGTCTTCTCGTCTGTGAGCCCGACTGTCTCCCGGATAGTTTCGAGTACGGACATTGACTCCGTTGCCACCAATGCGTCGCCGGCGTGTTATAACCCCGCCGGGCGTTTCAGCCGTCGAAACTCCCGACATCGGCCACGCCAGTTTGTACGCCGGATTCCGCACGAAAACTGCCCGTTCCACGGCCCGAACGCGGCGGTCACGGGCGCTCTCGTGGCTGTTTCACCTCGTGAAGCCGTGCACAGCCTCCGGACAATCGCCGTCGGGGTCGTCTGGGGACTCACGGCGCGTCCCGGTCGCCCCCGCGTCGCTCACCCCCCTCGCCGATGTCGTCCCAGGCGTCCTCGGCCTGTTCGACCAGGTCCCGGCGCAGTTCCAGGTCCACCTCGAACCCGCCCCCGTCGAGCTCGAAACTGATCCGCTCGAGCGCCGTCTCGTAGACCTTGTAGTGGTTCCCGTCCTCGTCGACGCGGGTGGCCTCGGTCAGCAGGTCGTACTCCTGACAGACGTTGATTCGCCGGTACAGCGTCGGCTCGGAGGCCTCGAGGCCGTCCGCGAGCTCGGGCACCGACATCGGCTTCACGTTCGCCACCGCGAGGATTCGCCGGACCTCCTCGCTCCCGAGCACCTCGAAGACCGTCTCGGGGTCCCAGTCTCCGCTCACGTTCCGGGGTCACGGAGCCAGACAGAAAAGGGCGGTGTCCACTCGAGGGGTCGAGGTCCCGGAAAGTTCAGCACCGCGAACACCGCACGGGCGTGCCCGGCTCACTACACCGGGCCCGATAGCAACTGGCCGGCCCACACGAGACAGATACGGCTCGCCGGGGCCCAGGCCGTCGGTGAGGGAACGCCCTCACCATACTCTACGGTACACACTATATCTATATAACTGCGTATGCCTCCGTGTTAGCACTCGGAGACGCCGATTTCCGGAGTACATGGTTCTGCGCTGCCCGCGAGGAGAGGGCCTGCCACCTCGCCAGCAGCGGGGTTCACGTTCGGTGATGGAAACGCCTTTGCCGTCGCGGCGCTCGCTGTCTGACGTGCCACCTCGAGCCGACAGCGAGCCGAGCGTCGCGGTCGCGGACGCCCTCCCCGAGTTCGCCGACGCCTTCCCCTTCGAGCGGTTCAACGCCATGCAGTCCGAGGCGTTGCCCGCGCTCTTAGAACGCGAGGACAACGTCGTGGTCAGCGCCCCGACCGCCAGCGGGAAGACCGCGCTGGCGGAACTGGCCATCTGCAAGACCCTCGCGGCGGGCGGGACCGCGCTCTTTCTGGCCCCCCTGCGCGCGCTCACCAACGAGAAAGAGCGCGAGTGGGAGCGCTTCGAGGACATGGGCTACTCCGTGTACGTCGTCACCGGCGAACGCGACCTGAACCCCCGTCGGGCCGAGCGGGCCGACATCCTCGTGATGACCCCGGAGAAGGCCGACTCCGCGACGAGGAAACACGACACCCATCGCTACGCGTTCATCACCGACGTCGACTGCTGTGTCATCGACGAGGTCCACCTGCTCGACTCCGATAGGCGCGGCGCGGTGCTCGAGGTCACCGTCTCGCGCCTGCGCCGACTCTGTGACCCCCGCGTGGTCGCCCTGTCGGCGACGATGCCAAACATCGACGACGTCGCCGACTGGCTGGACGCCCCCGCCGAGACCACCTTCGCCTTCGGCGACGACTACCGTCCGGTGCCCCTGAACGCCGACGTGAAGACCTACTCGCACGGCGAGAACGCCTTCGCCGACAAGTACCGCCGACTCTATCGGGCGCTGGACCTGACCGAGCCCCACATCCGCGAGGAAGGCCAGGCGCTCGTGTTCGTCTCCTCCCGGCAGGACACCGTCCAGGCCGCCAAGAAGGCCCGCGACGAACTGGCCGAACGCGACGTCCCCATCGGGGCGCGGGGCGACTACGACTTCCACAACGACGCCGCCGACCTGGGGAACGACACGCTCCGTCAATCGGTGCTCGACGGCGTGGGCTTCCACCACGCCGGCCTCGCCCGCGAGGACAAGAACCGCGTCGAGGACTGGTTCAAGGAGGGCAAGATACAGCTGCTCTTTTCGACCTCGACGCTCGCGTGGGGCGTGAACCTCCCCGCGCGCTGTGTCGTCATCCGCGACACGAAGCTCCACGACCCCCTGGAGGGCGAGGTCGACATGAGCCCGCTCGACATCCTCCAGATGCTCGGGCGCGCGGGGCGGCCGGGCTACGACGACATGGGCTACGCCTGGGTCGTCTGTGACCGCGCGGACGCCGACAAGTACCGCGCGCTGCTCCGGGACGGCAAGGAGATCGAGTCCCGGCTCGCGGGCGAACTCGACGCCCACCTCAACGCCGAGATCGCGCTGGGGACGATCCGGGACGTCGACGACGTGATGGCGTGGCTCCGGACGACGTTCTACTTCGCCCGCGCCCAGTCGGCCCCCGACGAGTACGCCGCCGGCAGCGACCTCCGCGAGCGGGTCAGCCGCACCCTCTCGGAGCTGGTCGCCGACGGTTTCGTCGAACAGGACGGCCTCCGCGTCGAACCGACCCGCCTGGGGCATCTGGCCTCGACGTTCTACCTTCGACTCGACACGGCACGCCGGTTCGCCGACCTGGCCGAGCGCTGCGAGGCGCAGGCCGACAGCGGGGCCACGGCTCCCATCGAGCCCGCGGACCTCCTCACCACCGTCGCTGGGGCGACGGAGTTCGACAGCGTCAGCGCCCGCTCGGACGAACAGGACGCGGTCGCCGCGGTGCTGGGTGACGTCGATGCGGACTTAGACGCCGGCCAGCGGAAGGTGCTCGCCATCTGCAAGGCGGGGATGACCGGGACGACGCCGACGGAACTCAAGAGCGACGCCTGGGTCATCCGGCAGAACGCGCTTCGCCTGCTTTCGGCCCTGCGGGCGTTCCTCGACGACCTCGCGCCGGCACGCTTCGCCAACCTCGCCTGCCGCGTCGAGGCCCGCGTCGAACACGGCATCAGCGCCGACGCCGTCGGTCTGACTGCCATCGACGGCGTCGGGTCCGGTCGCGCCGGAAAACTCGCCGCCGAGGGGCTCCAGACGCCCGCCGACGTGGTCGCGGCCGGCGTCGACGGCCTCGTCCGGGCCGGGCTCTCGGAGGGCGTGGCCGAGCAGGTGCTCTCGAACGCCCGCGACCTCCCGGTCGTCGACGTGGACTGGGGCGCGTTCCCCGACGCCATCGCCACGGGTGCAAACGAGATGCGGGAGGTTACCGTCGAGAATACCGGCGGGGCCGCCCGCGCGGGTCTGCGGGTGACGGTCAACGGCCGCGAGATGACCGCGAAACCCTCTTACCTCGGTGAGGCAACGCTCCCGGTGGCCGTCTTCGGCGCTGACGCCGACGAACTGACCTACACCGTCGAGGTGGCCTTCCCCGACCTCCCGCTCCCGTCGGTCACGGAGCAGCGGACCGTCCGCGTCGACTAAGCCGGTCTTACCGGCGGAGTGAACTGTTCAGCCGGGACCGTTCTCGTCGACCGTCCCGCCCGAATCTGCCCCCGAGCGGCGGCGAACGGCGCTGAACCCTCTGAACGGTCCCGGAGCGTCGCCCCCTTATACGAGCGGTCACCCACAACCGCTGGGCGAGGAGGTCCACCATGGCAAACACCCCGCCCTTCGACTCCCCCGCTGAATCGCCGTCCGGGAGGTTCCGCTCGGTGGCCTGGGCCGCCCGTCGCGGGCCGGTCGAGACCGTCGGCTTCTGGACCGGTGTCCTGGCCCCGCTGGCGTACCCGCTCTTGCTCGTCGGCGAACTGACGACGCAGTCGCTCGGTCTCCTGTGTGCCGTCGTCGCGCTCAACGTCTGTGGCCTCCTCCTGGGCCGTGGCTACGCCGACTGCTCCTGAGACGCCCCCGCGTCGCCAAACAGCAGCCCCCGGAGTTCGGCCGCGCCGGCCACGACGTAGTCCGCGGCCGAGAGGTCCGTCTCGTCGCCGTCGCCCCGGAAGCCCACCGTCGTCATGCCTGCGGCGGCGGCCGCCTGCGCCCCCGCGGTCGAATCCTCGACGGCCCAGCACTCGGCCGGCTCGACGCCAAGTTCCGCCGCGCCGCGTTCGTAGATGCCCGGTTCGGGCTTGCCGGCCCCCTCCAGGTCGTCGGCGCTGACGACGGCGTCGAAGTGTTCCAGGAGGCCGAACCGCTCGTCGACGACCTCGATCCAGTCCCACGGCGAGGAGGTGGTCAGCGCCAGGGCGACGCCTGCGGCCCGGAGGTCCGCCAGCAGGTCGTGCCCGCCCTCCAGCAGCGTGGCGTGGTCGCGGTATATCTCGCGGCCGGCCGCCTCGAACAGCGACTCGTACTCCTCGCGCGAGACGGCCAGTTCGTACTGCTCGGCCAGCTCCGGATAGACCTCCTTGTAGCTCCGCCCGGTGATGACCGACAGCGGGATGTCGTCGTTCGGGGCCGCCGTCGGCAGGATGTGGCTCCGCTGCTTTTCCACCCAGTAGTCCTCGGACTGGACGAGGACGCCGTCCATGTCGAAACAGATCGCCTGCGGCGGGCTCATTACCCTCTCCCACACGCTCGACCGGTTTGGATGTTTGGGCCCCGGTGAGCCGGTCGCGTTCGGCGACACACGCCCGGCCACCGCTCCCGACGCCTCCGAGAGTTTATATCCGAACCCGGGACCAGACCGGTCCATGCACGACGGCACGCGCGTGATGGCCGGCCAGTGTACGACCGTCTTCGAGGGCTCCCGTGAGCGGGAACAGCGGGGCGACGTCCTCGTCGTCGTCAAACCCGACAACACCGTCCTCGTCCACGACGCCGCGGGCTACCAGCCCGTGGCGTGGCTCACCCGGGCCGAGAGCGTCGCCGTCGAGGACGGCGTGGTCACCGCCCGCGACGGCGAGGAGTTCCTGCGGGTGGTCGCCCACGAGGAACACGGGAGCGCCAGGTTCCCGGCCTCGAACGCCGGCGTCCCGGTCGCGGACTGTCCGGACTGTTCGGGGACGCTCGTCCGGACGCGGGGCGACGTCGCCTGTACCGGCTGCGAGGCGTCGTATGGCCTGCCGAGCGATGCCACCGTCACCGGCGGCCGCTGTGGCGACTGTGGCCTGCCCACGATGCGCGTCGAACGCGGCGCGGCCTTCGAGGTGTGTCTCGACCGTGACTGTGACTCGCTGGACGACCGCGTGAAGGCCGCTTTCGACCGCGAGTGGGGCTGTCCCGACTGCGAGGGCGACCTGCGCATCGTCCGCCGGGGCGGCCTGCTGGCCGGGTGCGACCGGTACCCCGACTGCGACACCGCCTTCTCGGTGCCCTCGGGGGTGGTCGTCGACGACTGTGCCTGTGGCCTGCCGGCGTTCGAGACGGCCGGCGGGCGGCGCTGTCTGGACAGTACCTGCGACCACGCCGACTGACCGGGACGACGCCACGGCGCGACCCGCAGGGGCTTTGTCCCCCGCCCGACAGTCCCCGCTATGGACCTCACGCTCGACGGTGACGTGGTCCGGGCCGGCCCGCGCGCCCGCGAGCGGTTCTACGACTCGCGTGGCTACGGTCGCGTCCGGAACGGCGACCTCGACCTCGCGCCCGTCGAGGCCGCCCACCTGCTGTACCGTGGCGACATCGAGCGCGTCGACGGGATGGACTTCCGGGCCTTCCTCGGGTCGACGGCCGTCTCCGGGGTGGCCTTCCTCGTCTACAAGGACCTGCGGGACCGCGGGTTCTACCTCTCGCCAGCCCGCGATGGGTGGGTCGAGAACCCCGACGGCGCGGACTTCGTGGTCTACCCCCGCGGGCAGGGGCCGTGGGACGACGCCGTCGCCTACCGCGTCCGCGTCGTCGGCGAGCGCGACAGCGTGCCCGCGGCGAGCCTCGGGGACTGCGTGCTCGCGGTGGTCGACGAGGAGAGCGAGATAACCTACCTGGCGACCGACCGCCCCGACGTCTCGGGGACCAGCGACGGCACGGTCCCCCCGACCGAGGGCGAGCTGCTTGCCGAGCGGGTGCTGTGCTGGGACCCGCCGGCACAACTCTACGAGCAGGCGTTCTACGGCCAGCGGCTCGACGACGCCGTCCAGCTGTCGCTCGTGGAGGCGGCGTACCTCGCCAGCGACGGGAGGCTCGCCGTCGAGGGTGGCGCCGACGCCGTCGTCGCCCGCGGCCGCGACGTCGAGGGCGACCGGTTCGACCGCCGGCTCGCGGTCTACTCGACGCTCCGGGAGGCGGGCGTCGTGCCCAAGACCGGCTTCAAGTTCGGCGCGGACTTCCGGACCTACGCCGACGTCGAGGACGTCGACAACCTTGGCCACTCCGAACTGCTCGTGCGGGTGCTGCCAGCCGACCACGCCTTCGAGCCCCGCGACCTCGCGCTGGACGTGCGACTCGCCCACGGCGTGCGGAAGCGAATGGTTTTTGCGCTGACCGGGGCCAATGGGGAGGTACGCTGGCTCGCCGTGAGCCGACTGACACCATGACCGACCACGACGCGCCCCACGACGACGCATCGCCCGCCGAGGACCGCCGCCAGTCGGGGGCGCCGTGGCGTGAGTCGGAGGACTTCCGGACCGACGGCGGCGCCGACGCCGCCGGTGCCGACGACGTGGCGCTTGACCCTTGGGGCTCCTCGACCGTCGCGGACTACCGCAAACTGTTCGACCAGTTCGGCATCGGGGCCTTCGACGACATCCTCCCGGGCGTCCCGAACCCCCACTACCTGATGCGCCGGAGCGTCATCTTCGGCCACCGTGACTACGACCGGGTCGCCCGCGCGATACGCGAGGGCGAGGACTTCGCCGCGCTCTCGGGGTTCATGCCGACCGGCGACCCCCACATCGGCCACAAGATGGTGTTCGACGAGATAATCTGGCACCAGGAGCAGGGCGGGGACGCCTACGGCCTCATCGCCGATCTGGAGGCCCACGCCGCCCGCGACCTCTCGTGGGCCGAGATCGACGAGCACACCCGCAGTTACGTCCTCTCGCTGCTCGCGCTGGGCTTCGACCCCGAGGAGGGGGAACTCTACCGCCAGTCGACCAACCGCGAGGTCCAGGACCTCGCGTTCGAACTGGGTGTCGAGGCCAACTTCTCGGAGCTGCAGGCCATCTACGACTTCGACGGCGAGACGGACGTCTCGCACATGCAGTCGGTCGTCACGCAGATGGCCGACATCCTCTACCCGCAACTCGACGAGCCCAAGCCGACCGTCATCCCCGTCGGCCCCGACCAGGACCCCCACATGCGCCTGGTCCGGGACCTCGCGGCCCGGATGCGCTACTTCGGCGTGACCGAGGCGTACGCGAGCTTCGAGGCGAACCCGGCCGAGCGCGGCCTGCTGCGGAAGGCCTACAACGCCCGGACGGACTACGCCGAGGACGCCGACCGGCCCCGCTGTGGCGAGGCCGCCGACTGGCTGCGCGAGCAGGACCTCGAACCCGGCGAGGCCCGCGAGTCTGCCGTCGAGAAACTGGAGAACGCCGGGAAGGAACCCATCCGGCCCCGGACGCGCATCTTCGACCGACGCGCGACCGACGCCGCCTTCGACGCGCTCGTCGAGGCCGTCGACGGCGAGAAGCGCGTCTACGACGAACACGTCGACGCCTTCGACCTCTCGCAGGACGAGGCCGCGGACCTGGCCCGCGAGGTCGAACTCGACAACGGCGGGTACGGCTTCCTCCCGCCGTCCTCGGTCTACCACCGCTTCATGACCGGCCTCACCGGCGGGAAGATGTCCTCCTCGATCCCGGCGTCACACATCTCCCTGCTCGACGACCCCGAGGACGGCTACGACAAGGTCAAATCGGCGACCACCGGCGGCCGGGCCACCGCCGCGGAACAGCGTGAGAAGGGCGGGAAGGCCGACGAGTGCCCGGTCTACGAACTATACGCGTACCTCTTGTCGGGCGACGACGACGAGTTCGCTACGGAGGTCTACGAGGAGTGTGTCGGCGGCGAGCGCCTCTGTGGCGGGTGCAAGGAGCAGGCCGCCGAACTCATGCGCGAGTTCCTCGAGGACCACCAGGAGAAACGCGACGAGTGGGCGGCGAAACTCGACGAACTCGACATCGAACTCGAGTCCGACCGACGACGCGACTAATATTCCTCGGTTTCTGTTTCGGTGGTGCGGGCACAGTGGTGACCGCGAACCGCCAGAAAGCCCCGACGCGTTCGACTCCCGGGCCTCGCTGCGCGCTTCGCTCACTCCGTTCGCTCCAGTGCTTGCGTCGTCCGGGTTTGCCGAACGCGTCGCCCCTTTCAGTCCACCCGTAGCCGGTTGGTCATTTATCCTGGGTGGACTGAAAGCGCCCGGGGACTTTCTGGCGGGTTTCGATGTTATCTGCTGGCGTTGCGTACGCTGCGGCACACCAATCGGTTGCTAGCCGGCGTCACAACGCTTTTACTGCCCCGTCACAACCGTTCGCACATGGCATCCGAATCCCGCAGTGCCGGTGTCGCGCGCCAGTCGCCACGCAGTCCGGGGTTCGGCTTCTTCGTCGCTGCCTGACGGGTGGTGGATTCGGGGCCGACCGACCGGTCGGCGCCGACGAAACCCTCCGAGGGGAGCGAGGTCCCGCCCACTCGACGGGACCTCGGATGTCCGAGCGGGAGAACGGCCCGCGAGGACCAAGTGAGAACCGTTAACTGAGCGACCCGCAGTGATGTTCACAACGACCGACACACGCTATGAAACGACCACAGGCACAGGTGGCCGTCCTCGAGGCCGCCGACGCACAGGAGCAGCGAGGTATCGACGAGGTGGCCGACGAGGCCGGCCTCAAGCCCGAGGCGGCCACCCGCGCCGCCTTCGAACTGGAGGCCGACGGCCTGCTCGACGTCACCGAGGAGACTGTCGAGCACTACGCACTGACCGAGGAGGGCGAGTCCTATATCTGTGAGAGTCTGCCCGAACAGGACCTCTACGCGGCCGCGATGGACGCCGGGGCCGACGCGGACCCGGTGTCGATGGGGCAGGTCATCGGTGCCTCGGGACTGGAGGGCGCGGCCGTCGACATCGCGCTGTCGAACTACGCCCGGAAGGGGTACGGGCACATCGACAGCGGCGAGATAACCGCCGACCCCGACGCCGACACCGGGGACGACCCCGAGATGCTCGCGCTCGAAGCTGTCGCCGACGGCCGCGTCGAGGACGCCGACACCGAGGCGCTCTCGCAACTGGAACGCCGGGGGCTGCTCGAGGTCAGCGAGGCGACGGTCCGCTCCGTCGTGCTGACCGACGACGGCGTCACCCAGCTGATGGCCGGCATCGAGGTCGCAGCGACCGTCGACCAGGTCACGCCGGAACTGCTGACCAGCGGCGAGTGGGCGGACGTCGAGTTCACCGAGTACAACGTCGCGGCCGACGCCGAGGTGGTCTCCCACGGCAAGGAGCACATCCTCCGACAGACCGCGAACCGGGTCAAGGACACCCTCGTCGGCATGGGCTTCCAGGAGATGCAGGGGCCCCACGTCGACGCGCAGTTCTGGATCAACGACTGCCTGTTCATGCCCCAGGACCACCCCGCGCGGACTCACTGGGACCAGTTCGCCCTGGAGACGCCCGACGAGATCGAGGAGCTGCCCGAGGACCTCGTCGAGCGCGTCAAATCTGCCCACCTGGAGGGCGTCGGCCCCGACGGCGAGGGCTACCACTCGCCGTGGGAGGAGGAGGTCGCCCGCGGTCTGGACCTGCGGGGCCACACCACCTCGCTGTCGATGCGCTACCTCTCGGGCCACGAGATCGGCGAGCTCGAACCGCCCGAGCGGTTCTTCAGCGTCGAGAAGGTCTACCGCAACGACACGCTGGACCCGACCCACCTGCTGGAGTTCTTCCAGATCGAGGGCTGGGTGATGGCCGAGGACCTCTCCGTTCGCGATTTGATGGGGACGTTCACCGAGTTCTACGAGCAGTTCGGCATCACCGACCTGGAGTTTAAGCCCCACTACAACCCCTACACGGAGCCGAGTTTCGAGCTGTTCGGGACCCACCCCGAGACCGGCGAGATCGTGGAGGTCGGCAACTCCGGCATCTTCCGCGACGAGGTGTTAGCGCCGCTTGGCGTCGACTGTGACGTGATGGCGTGGGGCCTCTCGCTGGAGCGTCTCCTGATGCTGATGTACGGCTTCGAGGACATCCGCGACGTCCACGGGACGCTGTGTGACCTTGACCTCCTGCGGGAGACGGAGGTGATGCACTGATGCCCGTCGTCGACGTCGACCCCGACGAACTGCGCTACCTGACCGGTCACGACGAGAAGGATGACGACCAGCTGAAATCGGACCTCTTCGACCTCGGGCTGGAGTTCGAGGGCTGGACCGAGGACGACGAGTTCCAGCTGGAGTTCGCGCCCGACCGCCTGGACCGCCTCTCCGTGGAGGGGGTCGCCCGGTCGCTGCGCTACCACTACGGCGACGACCGCGGGGTGTACGTCCCGAACACGAACACCGCCGAGTGGACCATCGAGGTCGAGGACCAGCCCGAGGAACGACCGTACGTCACGGGTGCCATCGTTCGCGGCCTCGATATGGGCGAAGACGCCCTGGAATCTCTCATCCAGCTGCAGGAGAAACTGCACGCGACGATGGGGCGCAAGCGCGCGAAAGGCGCCATCGGCGTCCACGACCTGACGATGCTGAAAGGCGAGGCCGCCGTCGAGGGCTCCGGGAAGTCGATCCGCTACACCGGAGTCGACCCCGACGGCGAGACGTTCGTCCCGCTGGACTCGGACGCGGAGATGACGCCGGCCGAGGTCATCGAGGACCACGAGACGGGCCGGACCTACGGCGACCTCGTGGCGGAATTCGACCGAGTGCCCGCCATCTACGACTCCATCGGCCTGTTCTCGTTCCCGCCGGTCATCAACGGCCGCCGGACCGAGGTCAGCGAGGACTCCCGGGACCTGTTCATCGAGATGACCGGGACCGACCAGTGGACCATCGACCACATGTGCAACATCGTCTGCTACGCACTCGAGGCGCGTGGCGGCCAGGTCGAACGCGTCGAAGTCGAGTACGCCGACGACGCCCCCGGCGAGCACGCCGGCAGCACGCTCGAGCGCCCGGACCTCTCGGTGCGCTCGAAGACGGTGACGCTGGACCGCGTCCGGTCTATCATCGGCGTCGACCTGGACCCAGAGCAGGTCGTCGACTACGCCGAGCGGGCCGGCCTCGACGCCGAAGCGGTCGAGACCGAGGACGGCGGCGTCGCCTTCGAGGTCGAGATTCCGCCCTACCGCGTCGACGTGCTCCACCCGCTGGACCTCGTCGACGACGTGGGCCGGGCGCTGGGGTTCAACACGCTCGAACCGACCTACCCCGACGTCTCGACGGTCGGCGGCCGCCACGAGCGCTCGCGCCTCGAGGACGCCGCTCGCGACGCGCTGGTTGGCCTTGGCTTCGAGGACCTGCTGAACTTCCACATGACAGACGAGGCGGAGAACTTCACTCGCATGGGCGTCTCCCCCGACGACGACTGCGTGGGGGCCGCCGACCCCGTCACCATCCAGGAACCGTACAGCGAGGACTACACTATCCTCCGGACCTGGGCACTCCCCTCGCTGCTGATGGTCTTAGAGAACAACACCCACCGGCGCTACCCGCAGGACCTCGCCGAGATCGGCCTCGCGGCGGGGCTCGACGACTCGGAGAACACCGGCGTCGCCGAGCACCGGACCGTAGCCGGGGCGCTCGCACGCACCGACGCCTCCTACGAGGACGCGAAGGCCCGCCTGCAGGCCCTCGCCGGGGCCTTCGACACGAAACTGGAGACGCCGCCGACCACCCACCCGTCGTTCATCGACGGCCGGGCGGCCGAGGTGGTGCTGGACGGCGAGTCCGCCGGCGTCGTCGGCGAGGTTCACCCACGGGTGCTCGTCGAACACGACCTGGAACTGCCGGTGGCGGCCTTCGAGTTCCGGCTCGACGCGCTGTCGTAATCAACACGCACTGGGACGCTACGCGTATCCGGCGAGGACGGTCCCGACCGGGACGACTCGAGCAACCTCGCGAGAAAACGGTCGTCCCACGACGCGATGTGCAACTGGCGAGGTGTCTCGGCCACGCCGGCCGTTCGCCCACCCGCATCTTCAACGTTCCCGCTACAGGTCCGCACCGATTGCGTCCTCGACGCTGTCGAAGCCGTCGTCGTCGAGCAGTTCGAGCAGCCCCTCGTTGATGTCGCGGGCGATAGACGGTCCGCGGTAGACGAGGCCGGTGTACAGCTGGACCAGCGAGGCGCCGGCACGAATCTTGCGGTAGGCCCCCTCGGCCGTCGAGACGCCGCCGACGCCGATCACGGGCACGTCGACGCGTTCGGCGACGAACCGGACCATGCTGGTCGCTCGGTCCTCGATCGGCTTCCCCGAGAGGCCGCCCTGCTCGACCCGGTTGGACGAGCGCAGACTGGCCGGGCGGTCCATCGTGGTGTTGGTCGCGACGACGCCGTCGAGGCCCAGGTCGGTCACGAGCTCTAAGGCGTCCTCGACGGCCGGGTCGGGGAGGTCCGGGGAGAGCTTCACCAGGAGCGGTGCCGCACCGGCGTCCTGGAGTTCGGTGAAGATGGCCGCCATCGCGTCGCGGTTCTGGAGTTCCTCGAAGCCCTGGGAGTTGGGACAGGAGACGTTGACGACGAAGAAGTCCCCGCCCTCGGCGACCCGCTCGTAGGTATAGCGGTAGTCTTCCGGGGCCGCTCCGGTGTCGACGTGCTCGCTCTTGGCGATGTTGACGCCGACGGGGAACGGCGCGTCGGTGTTCGCCAGGCGCTGACCGACGACGTCCGCGCCGTCGTTGTTCAGCCCCATCCGGTTGATGATGGCCTCGTCCTCGCGCAGGCGGAACATCCGCGGGCGGGCGTTGCCGGACTGTGGCTCGGCCGTGACGCCGCCGACCTCGGCGAACCCGAAGCCGAGCGACGCCAGCACGGTCGGAATCGTCGCGTTCTTGTCGAACCCGGCGGCGACGCCGACGGGGTTGTCGAAGGACTGCCCCATCGCCGCGACGGTCAGGCGGTCGTCAGCGACGGTGTATCGACGCGCCATCGCGGTCGCGACCGGCGTCCCGTCGACCGTCTCGAGCAGGCGGTGGACCGCGCCGTTGGCGGTCTCTGCCGGGAGCCGAAAGAGGAGCGGTCTGGCGATATCGTAGGGTCTCATAGGGGCGTATCGTCGTCAGGTCATTCGAGCGAGAACACCGGCGTCAGAAGTCGTGCTCGACCTCGTCGGGGTCGGCCTTCTGGATGATGATCTTGTTGTCACGCACCCGGACGAACACTTCGTCGCCGATCTCCATGCCGGCGACTGCGAGTTCGTCTTCGTGGATGTTGATGTGTACGTTGTGGTACTCGCCGTCTTCGTCTTTGGCGCCACTCGGGCTGAAGCTTCTTTTTTCGCACCATCGAGCTATCCTACACGGTGCTTCGCTGCAGGATACACTTAAGTCTACCGTGCCACGCCGCTCCACCGCCTCGAACCGGCGCGCGCGAGCGAGCGACCCCGTCAGAATCGCCCGCTTCAGGGGGGGCGATTCCATCCTGTCGGTTTCTGGTATATAACAGTACCGCAGCAGGACCGGCGAATCCGGGGGTATATTTATGTTCGGTCATGTGTTGAGTTGACATGGAGCGGTGAAAACCATGGCACGTGACAGTGATAAGCGCAACTTTGCGCTCCGTGAGGATGGCAACGAATCGAGCGTCTTCTCTGGGGGGACACCCCGACAGGCCGCACTGAAGGCGGCCCGCCGGCTCGAACCCGCAAGCAGTGAGGAGGCGGCCGAGCGCCAGGAGATTCGACTCCGCGAGAAGGGGACACACAAGGTCCACATCTACGAGGCGTGGGCCTGGGTGGAGGAGGCCCCCGACGACAAGCCCGACTGGATGCCCGGCGACATCACGAAGGGGAACGTCTCGAAGCAGGGGGTCGAACACCTCGACGACATCTAGACCCATCCGTTCCGGACGAGTCTTTTCCGACAGCGCAATCACAGGCAGTGACGACGTCGTGGTTTCCAGCAGGCGGCGAGGGGCACCGCCCGGTCCCGGCAGTGTTTCGTCTCGTGTGGCACCGGCGTCTCTGCGCTCGCCCTCGGATGCTCCTCTCCTCGCGCGCAGCGCGCGCGACGCTCACTGCCCCACCACACCCGCTCCGTGCCTCCCCGGACGCTGAATACTCAGGGGCCGGACCGCGGCAGCGTCCCACCGGCCGGCCTGCAGTGCACGAGGCGGTCGGCCCCGGCGGGTCACCAGCGACCGCGTGGGACTCCCTCCCCCGTGTAATCGCGTGCCGAAGCCGGTCCGGTTCGACGGGGTTAAGTGTGACACTGCCATCGGAATCGAATGCGAACGTGGCGCGGGGCGACGCCCCCCCGCCAGGTCGGACGGCATCCGTTGCCCTTAACTACATCAGGGCGTTCGGATGCAAACGCGAAGGCGATTCGCGTCGGGCGGTTCCGACGCGAGCTCCGTTCCGATGCCCTTAAGTGTAACAGGGCACTCGGATTGAACGCGAACGAGGCCTGGTCGGGGCCACCGAAACCCGTCCACGATCGGACCGCGGCGAGGTCGACTCGCCGGCGTGACTCGAAGCCTTTAAGATGGCTACGACGTAACGAACAGGTCCGGAGTACATGAGGATTCCACCCCTGCGGTCCGCCGTCAAGATGGAATCTGATGTTAGCCCTGATAGTTCGGTGACACTCGGTCGGCGAGTGTCCTCGAACACCCTTCGATAGCGACCACACCCCACAGTGGGTGTGACCCGCCTAACCCCCCGGCATTGTGCCGGGATACATTCCGGTTGATCCTGCCGGAGGTCATTGCTATTGGAGTCCGATTTAGCCATGCTAGTCGCGCGGGTTAGACCCGCGGCGTATAGCTCAGTAACACGTGGCCAAACTACCCTATGGACAGGGACAACCTCGGGAAACTGAGGCTAATCCCTGATACAGCTCTCACGCTGGAGTGCCGAGAGCTGGAAACGCCCCGGCGCCATAGGATGTGGCTGCGGCCGATTAGGTAGATGGTGGGGTAACGGCCCACCATGCCCATAATCGGTACAGGTTGTGAGAGCAAGAGCCTGGAGACGGAATCTGAGACAAGATTCCGGGCCCTACGGGGCGCAGCAGGCGCGAAACCTTTACACTGCACGACAGTGCGATAAGGGGACTCCAAGTGCGAGGGCATATAGTCCTCGCTTTTCTGTACCGTAGGGAGGTACAGGAACAAGTGCTGGGCAAGACCGGTGCCAGCCGCCGCGGTAATACCGGCAGCACGAGTGATGACCGATATTATTGGGCCTAAAGCGTCCGTAGCCGGCCAGACAAGTCCGTTGGGAAATCGACGTGCTCAACACGTCGGCGTCCAGCGGAAACTGTCTGGCTTGGGGCCGGAAGACCTGGGGGGTACGTCCGGGGTAGGAGTGAAATCCTGTAATCCTGGACGGACCACCAATGGCGAAAGCACCTCAGGAGGACGGACCCGACGGTGAGGGACGAAAGCTAGGGTCTCGAACCGGATTAGATACCCGGGTAGTCCTAGCTGTAAACGATGCTCGCTCGGTGTGCCGCAGGCTACGAGCCTGCGCTGCGCCCTAGGGAAGCCGAGAAGCGAGCCGCCTGGGAAGTACGTCTGCAAGGATGAAACTTAAAGGAATTGGCGGGGGAGCACCACAACCGGAGGAGCCTGCGGTTTAATTGGACTCAACGCCGGACATCTCACCGGTCCCGACAGTAGTGATGACAGTCAGGTTGACGACTTTACTCGACGCTACTGAGAGGAGGTGCATGGCCGCCGTCAGCTCGTACCGTGAGGCGTCCTGTTAAGTCAGGCAACGAGCGAGACCCACATCCGTAGTTGCCAGCGATATCTAGCGATAGTCGGGTACACTACGGAGACTGCCGTTGTTAAAACGGAGGAAGGAATGGGCAACGGTAGGTCAGTATGCCCCGAATGGACCGGGCAACACGCGGGCTACAATGGTCATGACAGTGGGATGCGACGCCGAGAGGCGGAGCTAATCTCCAAACGTGATCGTAGTTCGGATTGCGGGCTGAAACTCGCCCGCATGAAGCTGGATTCGGTAGTAATCGCGTGTCAGAAGCGCGCGGTGAATACGTCCCTGCTCCTTGCACACACCGCCCGTCAAAGCACCCGAGTGGGGTCCGGATGAGGCCTGGATACCCAGGTCGAATCTGGGCTCCGCAAGGGGGCTTAAGTCGTAACAAGGTAGCCGTAGAGGAATCTGTGGCTGGATCACCTCCTACAGAACGGGACTGGGGCACTGCCCCAGCCCACCTTACACGGGGTTCGAGGACTGTCGCCGACCGAGCACCTAAGAACTATCAGGGCTAACGAATGCGGATCTGCCGGGCCCATAGCTCAGCGGGAGAGCGCCGCCTTTGCAAGGCGGAGGCCCTGGGTTCGAATCCCAGTGGGTCCATACGACGTGCCGGCCCCGAATCGCTCCCCTTAAGTGTGGGACGGGATTCGGGACTGGTACGACGACTGATGCACCAACCCGGGTGAAACCGCGGTTGGGAAGGGTCGACTCGCCCACCTCTCCCACCTTGGGGGCGAGAATGAAACCGTGTGTACGTGCGATCCAGGCGTCCACTGGACTCGTTCAACTACAGTTCAACGAGTCACAATTGACGTTGGCTACTATGCCAGCTGGTGGATAGCTCGGCTCGAGAGCTGATGAAGGACGTGCCAAGCTGCGATAAGCCGTGGGGAGCCGCACGGAGGCCAAGAACCACGGATTTCCGAATGAGAATCTCCTCAGCAATTGCCTCGCGCAATGAGGAACGCCGGGAACTGAAACATCTTAGTACCGGCAGGAAAAGAAAGCGTAACGCGATGTCGTTAGTAACCGCGAGTGAACGCGATACAGCCCAAACCGAAGCCCTCACGGGCAATGTGGTGTCAGGGCCACCCCTCATCAGCCGACCATCTCGACGAAGTCTCTTGGAACAGAGCACGAAACAGGGTGACAGTCCCGTACTCGAGGTCAGTACGCTGTGCGGTGGTTCCAGAGTAGCGGGGGTTGGATATCCCTCGCGAATGTCGCAGGCATCGACTGCGAAGGCTAAACACTCCTCGAGACCGATAGTGCACAAGTAGTGTGAACGAACGCTGCAAAGTACCCTCAGAAGGGAGGTGAAATAGAGCTTGAACTCAGCTGGCGATGGAGCGATAGGGCATACAAGGTCCCCTGACGAATGACCGAGACGCGAGTCTCCAGTAAGACTCACGGGAAGCCGATGTTCTATCGTACGTTTTGAAAAACGAGCCAGGGAGTGTGTCTACATGGCAAGTCTAACCGGAGCATCCGGGGAGGCACAGGGAAACCGACATGGCCGCAGCCTCACGGCGAGGGCCGCCGTCTTCAAGGGCGGGGAGCCATATGGACACGACCCGAATCCGGACGATCTACGCGTGGACAAGGTGAAGCGTGCCGAAAGGCACGTGGAGGCCTGTTAGAGTTGGTGTCCTACAATACCCTCTCGTGATCTACGTGTAGGGGTGAAAGGCCCATCGAGTCCGGCAACAGCTGGTTCCAACCGAAACATGTCGAAGCATGACCTCCGCCGAGGTAGTTCGTGGGGTAGAGCGACCGATTGGTGTGACCGCCTCCGAGAGGAGTCGGCACACCTGTCAAACTCCAAACCTACGAACGCCGCTGACGCGGGGATTCCGGTGTGCGGGGTAAGCCTGTGCACCAGGAGGGGAACAACCCAGAGATAGGTTAAGGTCCCCAAGTGTGGATTAAGTGTAATCCTCTGAAGGTGGTCTCGAGCCCTAGACAGCCGGGAGGTGAGCTTAGAAGCAGCTACCCTCTAAGAAAAGCGTAACAGCTTACCGGCCGAGGTTTGAGGCGCCCAAAATGATCGGGACTCAAATCCACCACCGAGACCTATCCGCACCCGTCACAGGGTGACCGAGTAGGTTGGCGCTCTATTTGGGTGGAAGCAGGGGTGAGAACTCCTGTGGACCGAATAGTGACGAAAATCCTGGCCATAGTAGCAGCGATAGTCGGGTGAGAACCCCGACGGCCTCATGAATAAGGGTTCCTCAGCACTGCTGATCAGCTGGGGGTTAGCCGGTCCTAAGTCATACCGCAACTCGACTATGACGAAATGGGAAACGGGTTAATATTCCCGTGCCATCATGCATTCAAAGTTGACGCCCTGGGGTCGACCACGCCGGGCCTTCGCCCGGTCGAATCGTCCAACTCCGTGGAAGCCATAACGGCACGAAGCGGACGAACGGCGAGACAGGGAAACGTGGTTCAACCTGGGGCCCGTGAAAAGACGAGCATGATGTCCGTACCGAGAACCGACACAGGTGTTCATGGCGGCGAAAGCCACGGCCTGTCGGGAGCAACCGACGTTAGGGAATTCGGCAAGTTAGTCCCGTAAGTTCGCGATAAGGGATGCCTGCTCAGGAAATGAGCAGGTCGCAGTGACTCGGAAGCTCGGACTGTCTAGTAACAACATAGGTGACCGCAAATCCGCAAGGACTCGTACGGTCACTGAATCCTGCCCAGTGCAGGTATCTGAACACCTCGTACAAGAGGACGAAGGACCTGTCAACGGCGGGGGTAACTATGACCCTCTTAAGGTAGCGTAGTACCTTGCCGCATCAGTAGCGGCTTGCATGAATGGATTAACCAGAGCTTCACTGTCCCAACGTTGGGCCCGGTGAACTGTACATTCCAGTGCGGAGTCTGGAGACACCCAGGGGGAAGCGAAGACCCTATGGAGCTTTACTGCAGGCTGTCGCTGAGACGTGGTCGCCGATGTGCAGCATAGGTAGGAGGCGGTACACAGGTACCCGCGCAGCGGCCACCGAGCCATCAGTGAAATACTACCCGTCGGTGACTGCGACTCTCACTCCGGGAGGAGGACACCGGTAGCCGGGCAGTTTGACTGGGGCGGTACGCGCTCGAAAAGATATCGAGCGCGCCCTAAGGTCATCTCAGCCGGGACAGAGACCCGGCGAAGAGTGCAAGAGCAAAAGATGACTTGACAGTGATCTTCCTAACGAGGATCGCTGACGCGAAAGCGTGGTCTAGCGAACCAATTAGCCTGCTTGATGCGGGCAATTGATGACAGAAAAGCACACAGGGATAACAGAGTCGTCACTCGCAAGAGCACATATCGACCGAGTGGCTTGCTACCTCGATGTCGGTTCCCTCCATCCTGCCCGTGCAGAAGCGGGCAAGGGTGAGGTTGTTCGCCTATTAAAGGAGGTCGTGAGCTGGGTTTAGACCGTCGTGAGACAGGTCGGCTGCTATCTACTGGGTGTGTTATGGTGTCTGACGGGAACGATCGTATAGTACGAGAGGAACTACGATTGGTCGCCACTGGTGTACCGGTTGTTCGAGAGAGCACGTGCCGGGTAGCCACGCGACACGGGGTAAGAGCTGAACGCATCTAAGCTCGAAACCCACCTGGAAAAGAGACACCGCTGAAGGTCCGCGTAGAAGACGCGGTCGATAGACTCGAGGTGTACGCACTGAGGTAACGAAGTGTTGAGCCTACGAGTACTAACAACCTGAAGCCATCAATCATACGCACTGTGACTCGTCGAGAGTATTTGAACGAGTCCAGGCGCAAACTGGATCGCACGGACACACGGTTCTAGGACCGACCGAGACCGGTATCATCACGGTTCGACTCCGTGACTCGGCGTTAAGGCGGCCATAGCGGCGGGGTTGCCTCCCGTACCCATCCCGAACACGGAAGATAAGCCCGCCAGCGTTCCGGTGAGTACTGGAGTGCGCGAGCCTCTGGGAAACTCGGTTCGCCGCCGACCACTCATACTTTCAGCCCTCGCAGAGAGTCATCACCGACTCTCCGCGAGGGCTCTTTTCATATACAGATCAGCGTCAGGACCCACAGCGCTTACCCACGGCCAGGCGCAGATAGGCGATAGGTAACCAAGCGCCTGGAGGTCCAACGTCGTCTATGACTCGCACCGTCAAACTGAACGAACTGGACTCGCTGGTCGGGACCGCGACTTTCCGCTCTCGAAAACCGACGTACACGAGCAGTTCGACGACGTCCAGCTCGTCTATGCCGACGGTGACGAACCGCTGGCCGAATTACTCGAGCGGGTCCCCGACGAGCGCTTCGACTCGTCGAAGACGTGCGGTCGTCGATTCTCAACGTCGTCCCCGTTGCGGGCGTCGACGAACCGGGGCAATCGGAAGGCGAGGGCTAGTCGAATTCGCTAGCCTTAAGCGAGCGACTCGACTACTGATGAGTGCGCCAAGGTGGCAGAGTCCGGCCTAACGCAGCGGCCTGCAGAGCCGCCCATCGCCGGTTCAAATCCGGCCCTTGGCTCTCAACGGTACCCTAAAGCCCAAGACGACCTTGTCTTGGCACGTTTCTTCTCTGGTCTCAACTTCTCGGAGATCGGACAGTGTGATCACGCTGGCTACTAGCCTGTTTTGAAACCATATTTTCGGAATATCCCGCCCGCGAAAAGATTTATCCCGCTAGGGGAACGTGTCTCTAGTATGGACGACCCACGTACCGAACTAAAGGCAGATTCAGACGAGCGTCGGGACGCGCCAGAGTTCGACGACCTCGTCCCTCCGGAAGAACTCGTTTCTGGAGACCGCACCCGGGACGACTTCTTCGATGCCGTGCTCGGACTGGACAGCCCCGCGACTGCAGGTGAGGTTGCTGATCTCGCGGGACACGGGGTGGACGCTGCCCGTGAGTATTTAGCGTGGTTCGAACGCATGGGGATCGTCACGCAGGTCACAGACTCTCCCGCGACGTACGAACGGAATCAGGAGTACCTGAATTGGCGGCGTGTCCAACAGCTCCGGAACCAGTACGACGACGACGAGCTCCTCGTCTTCCTCGAAGACGCAGTGGAGCGTGATGAGTCGTTTGCGGAGGAGTTCGATGTCAAATTTCCGGACGCAGTAGCGATCGTTGCACACGCAACTGACACCGATCGTTCTGTCGAGGCGGTGTGGCGGGAGGTGTCAGCGTGGAAGACGACGCGCCGCCGAATTTCTCTTTTCGAACGGGCATTGCAGACTGACACGGACGGCGCTGGCGGGCAGCGCCCTGTCGCATGAGCGGCGGAAGGGACGACGTCAGCGGTACACCGATCGACTTCGCCCGTCTGAACATCATCGCGGAGCGATTCGCTACCGACGATCGCTTCACTGGGATCGAAATCCAACCAGAATTCGCACCGGATCGCATCGTCTGTCGCTACGATTCCGGATTCTATCCGCAGCGTGTGCAGAGTGCTCGCCTTGAGATCGTGTGGTTCGAGAACGGGGACTTTTCGCTACATTACCACGAAGAGCTCGGGGATGGCGCGTTTGACTACCGATGGGATCGGCATCCCTCGGATCACAACACTCGCGATCACGTTCACCCGGGTCCTGACGCGCGAACACCCGGCGACGACGCGTCACATCCGGAGGAATGGCGTGACGCGCTGTCGATGGTCCTCGGCGAAATCGATGATCGACAGCGGGCTTTCTGGACCGAGTAAGGTCATCGTCTCTCTTCGAGGGCGTCGAACGCACGTCGGAACTGCTCCTCGTTGATTCGCGGTTCGGACATTGACTGAGCTTCGAGTGCGCCGGCGTATTGTTCGAATTCGTCGTCGCTTGGGTCGGCAGCGAGCACGCAGTCGACGTATTCATCGAGCGCAGAACGTAAGGTCTTCGCGTAGTGGTCGTATGCGGCATCGATGCGGTCGTGGTTGTCGTCGATTCCTTCGAACAGGCACGGTAGACGGTCGCGGCCGCCCGGTAGCGCTCGCGTTCGCGGTACTGCTCAGCTACTTCGAAGAAGTGAGAAAAGTCGATGGCTTCCGTGACGACTGGATAGTGCTGTGTGTGCTGGTTGAACAGCTCCTCGATCTCGTCACGGTACGCTTCGACCGACTTGCCGCCGTCGCCAAACCGTGCGAGGAACTGCTCACGCAGGTTCGGGCTTTCGGCGAGTGCATCGCGCACGAACGCGCGTAGATCGTTGGACGAGACATCTTCAATAACCATTTCGACGCGTTCGCTCTCGTCTTGGGGCGGATCGGCGACGACGTCCAGCAGCACCGCGACGACGTGTTTACACTCGCCCGTACCCTCGTAGGGACACGTACACTGCGAATTGATGGTGTATTCGCTCAGATCGACGGTCACGTCGTACAGATTCGTTCCTCGAACCGCGGCTGTAACCACGTCGCCAAACCGTTCAATTCGCTGGATGTGCCCTTCGTCGCGGTAGTCCTGCCCGCGCTCGAACACCGCGTCGGTACAGGTCTCCCGAATTTTTGCGTTGTTGAGGTCCATGACTGGGGCCGATTCGTTGATCCTGTTCCCGCTAGGTCGTGGCTCTATTCGTCTAGTACTTCGGTGACGCTCTCGACGGGGGCGTAGTATCCGCGTTCGTTCCGCCAGATATCGATCCACTCGTCTGCAGTTTCACTGTCGACGTACTCGCGCTTGATGCCGAGAACGAGAAGGCCGACTGATCCGGTGACGGGTACGTCTAGTTCCGTCGCGAGATGGCGTGCTGCGAGACCGTCAGTGGCGAGTGTTCCGTCTTGTTCAAATGCTCCCCGCAACGCTTCTGTCTCGCCTGGATCGAGTCGTTTACCGAGACTCTCCCCACCTGTTTCGGGTGGAACGCCACTGACTGTCAGTCCGCCGTCGAACGCATCGACGGCGCTGGTCTGATACTCGTGGCCGAAATCGACCCCCTGTTCGATTTCGTCACGGACTGCGGGTGTCACGACTGGTGCTTCGCGTACGTCGACGATAAACCCGATCAAGTTCGTACTAGCGAAATTACTGATGACGGTCGCGTCGAGGAAAACCGGTTGCGGGTATCCGTCCGGCATCTATTCGTCGAGGTCGGGTGCAACGTCGATCTCCCGCTGTAGCTGGTCGTCAGTTCGCGGCCCGTAGAGCGCCGTGAAGCCAGCGTCTTCCAGCACTTCTTCGAACTCCCACCGGGACAGTCCGGCCACTTGGGCAGCACGTCCGAGCGAGAGGTCGCCGAGAACGTACCGGCCCACCGCGGTCGCAAGTTCGTCCGAGGGCCCACTACTGGAAGAGGCCATCGTACGTAGGTATCGGGTCTACGGACCTAATAATCTATCGTGGGATGGGGTGCTCGTGGGCTCAATGATTCGCAATCCCACCACGATACACAATAAACCTACCAGAATTGAGCCTGTCATAGAAACGTTCACAGGGATTTGATTTCGACCCAGATAGAACGAAATAGACGCTCAATGTGTCTGCAAACATCCCGATTTATAACTCTACCATTAATATCTTCGGAGCATGCATCGACGCTCGTTTCTTACGACTGTCGGTACTTCGGTGAGTTTGTTTGGTGGAGGTTGCTTGTCTCTGTTAGATGATTCTTCAATTCAGTTGGGGTATCTTGACGTTGGAAACTTCGACGGTGAGCAGCACGAATTCGAGGTTCAAGTCGAACGGAACGGTACACAAGTACACTCTTCTTCTCACAGCATTGCTGGAAAAGAGGGAAACGTCGTTCACAGTGAGGCAGTCGAATGTACATGGGGGAGTACCGCCGGGAACTATACAGTCTCCGCCCGGGTTGACAGCAATGAATGGAAGAACCAGTCGCTACTTCCCGCAGATAGCGTAGTGAGTTCCAAAACCGACTGTGTAGTTGTGGGCGTCAGGTATCGCTTCGATGGGCTGGAATTTCAAATTGGGAGTGGCTGTGATCGTGATTATGACGGTCTGTGCTCGTTCACCTCTCAGTAGGCCACCTGTACTGAGCGTTCCTTGCTGAACGCGACAGGGTTTGCGAACCCTTCTATGACACGCTGAGAATTGGCTATCTCTGGGATACAGAAATAGACGTACAGACTCCCAGACAGGGCCGGTTTATGGCCATTGGCTACTCTTCTATATTATCCGCAAATATCCACTGGCTCTACCGCCCTCTGGCATTCTGTCGACTCTTCTTTCCAGTAGTTGCTACCGATTCGGCCACGCTCGAAGTCGTTCACTCCGAATGCTCGTTCTTTTCGACTTCGGTGACGATCACGTCCCAGTCAGGATGTTCGACCCCATTCCGACATTCGAATCCGCCTTCCACATCGATTCCATTCTCGCAGGCCCTGCGAAGGTGGGTTTTCAGTTCCGCGTTTAATTCTTCCTTCGACGCAAGCGAGGTCTCCTCAGACGTCATCTCTCCGCCCCCTTTCGTGTTTCTCCACTGTGAGGTCGAGTTCTACAGAATCAGGAACGACCGCGTGGGCGACAACCTGGGTGAGATACGCGCCGAGAACTGGTCTGTGGTCGCGTCGGGTCTGTGCATCTGACCGGCGGCATCTATCACGTCGTCGCGGACCGGGACGTCGCGACCCTAGCCGACGACCTCGACGAGTCGATGCGACCGGCCAGCACCCGACGCGACTGCGACGCGAGCGAGTGGCCGGTCACCGACTTGGGGAACGAGAGCGACCGTCCCGACGAAGATGACGACGAGAGGGAGAAGCCCAGTTCCAGCAGTCACAGATCAAACACCAGGTCTATGATATAGACGTGGGCGATAGCTATCGGGTGGGACTCTGACGATTTCAACGGCTCCCCGGGTGCCGCGCATCGGCACTCACCACTCTGACGCTAATCGTCCATCTCCATTTCCCCCTCGTTCGGGGCAGGTTCGCGCTGTACGACGAGAACAGGACCGAGGAACCGGTCGGCGACCTGATCGGCCGGCATACCGAAGACGAACGTCGCTAACGACGGATCAGTTTCACCCATGACGACGACGTCGAACGCGTCGGCAACATCGACGATCGCGTCGAGGGCCGCCTGTTCGCGCTCGACCCGCGTCTCGATTCTCGAGGCGTCCATATCCAGCCCCTCCAGCCGGTTCACCATCCCATCCAGGAGTGTCCCGACGTCCTCGTCCGTCTCGTCGGGCTCTGCAACGTGGTACAGCGTCACCGACGCGTCCGTCTCCGCGAACAGGCCTGCGACGACACGGGCGAGGCGGTCGATTCCCACGGCACCACGGACGGCGACGAGGACGTCCTCTACCGGGCCGGTGGCGTTCGGGACGAGCACGGCCAGACAGTCGTGCTCGGTCGTCATCCGGTCGATCGTCTTCTGGCCGTCGTGAGTGAAGACGAGCCGCCGCTCGACGGTCGCTCCCGCCTCCTCGAATATCGTCTCGTATTCGTCGAGACGGTTCTTGGCGCGCTCCTCGAACTGCATCTGTGCCTGCCCCGGTGCTGTCTGTTCCGGAATGACGTGATACCCGAGGAGGACGACGTGAGCGTTCGCGAGGAGTTCAGGAACACCCTCCGGGACCGACTCCCCTTCGAGTACGCGAATCGGGACGAGTATCGATGGACGGTCCGTCATGATCAGATATCTCCTTTGAGTGTGACGTCTCCAGCGTAATAACGGTACCAGAGGTACGAGACGATCATGACCACGATACCGATACCGATCGACTCGCGCTGCATGAACGCGATCAGTCCGAAGCTGGCCAGCGCGCCGATTGCCGGAACCACCGGATAGCCCGGTACCTGGTAGCTGGGTGAGTACCAGTCCGGATTCCGCCGTCGCAACACGATCAGCGCGACACACATCAGCCCGTACATGATGAGGTGGAGGAACGAGGCGACCTCCGCGAGTAGTTCGACCTGTCCGGTCGCCACGAGGACGAGTATCGGACCGCCAGCGACGAGCAGGGCGATATGTGGCGTCCCGTAGCGGAGGTTGACCTCGCTCGCCTTGCGCGGGAGCAGGGCGTCACGGCTCAGCGCGTACACTGCCCGCGAGGCGCTGAGTATCGACGCGTTCGCACTCGAGAACGTCGCCAGTAACCCGGCACCCAGGATTGCGACCGCACCGGGTAGCCCGAGGAAGTCGCGGGCGACCTCGACCATCGCCGTCTCCCCGTACTGGCCCAGCCGGTCGGCTCCGAACGCACTGGTCGCGACGAAGATCGTCACGACGTAAAAGACCGTGACGATGAGGACCGAGCCGACCATCGCCAGCGGGAGGTTCCGGCCCGGCTGTTTGATCTCGCCCGCGACGGTCGCGACCTGGGCGAACCCCAGATACGACGTGAACACGAGTGCCGCGGTCGTCAACACCGGAAAGTATCCTCTCGAAAAGAACTGCTCCGGAACGGTTCCGCCCCCGAACACGCCCACAGCGTCGAGGACCCCGTATGAGAGAAAGCCCGTGAGCACCACGAGAAGGATCCCGACGACCGCGTTCTGGATCTTCGCGGTGTTCTCCGTACCGCCGATACTCAATGCCGTCAGTGCAGCGCCGAACAGCAGCCCGACGCCGATGACGGGACTGAACGGCAATCCGACGCCGAGTTCGGCGAACACGGCGCTCGCGTAGTGACCGAGTCCGACCAGATAGAACGCGGACGCGAACATCAGACCAAGCCACAGCCCCAACCCGACGATCGAGCCGTAGGCCGTCCCCATTCCCCGCGAGATGAAATAGTAGCCGCCACCGCTCCGGGGCATCGCCGTGGCGAGTTCCGAGGTCGGCAGCGCCACCAGCAGCGCGATCAGGCCGCCGATTGCGAACGAGAGTGTAGCAGCCGGCCCCGCGTTGAACGCCGCCAGTCCCGGGAAGACGAAGATTCCTGCCCCGATCATGGTCCCGATCCCGATCGCCAGCCCGCCGACCAGCCCGATGGTCCGTTCGAGCTCGACGTCGTCGTCGTGGACGGTCGCGTCGTCGGTGACGGCCTCTGGCTCCTTGACGGGCGTCTCACCGGCGACGTTCTCGCCCGCTGATTCGACGTCGACAGGCTGTTCAGTCATACGACGACGATAGTTCCATCTGTCAGATAAAACCGCCGACGGTTGCCCGGCCGCGTGTATACGCAAAGCAGTTCGACGGGGAGCAGGAGCGTACTGGCCCAGAATTGCGCTGAACGTCGTCCGGAACTGACGGAGTCATCTCGGTGGTCTGGGGCACAGGCTGCGGATGAACAGGCCAATATGTCTGTACGTTGAATGGAGTTTCTAGGACGCTCACCATGGTCTCACTGCTCGTCATCGTCGGTCTGCTGGTCGCAGCGTTCGTCGGGTTCAACATCGGCGGGTCGTCGACAGGCGTCGCGTTCGGGCCGGCCGTCGGGAGCCGACTCGTCAGGAAGGCGACCGCGGCAGCGCTCTTCAGCGTCTTCGCGTTTCTGGGGGCGTGGACGGTCGGCCGCAACGTCATTGTGACGATGAGCGAGGGGATCGTGCCGGCTGCACAGTTCACTCCCGTAGCCGGTGTCGGTGTGCTGTTTTTCACCGGGGCTTCGTTACTAATTTCGAACGTCTATGGCGTCCCCGCCTCGACCTCGATGACGGCTGTAGGGGGAATCGTGGGTCTGGGCCTCGCGACGGGGTCGCTCAACGAGGCGTTGATGTTCACGATCGTTTCCGCGTGGATCGTCGCTCCGCTCGTCGGCCTGGCGATCGGTGCCGTCATCGGACGGTACGTCTATCCGCAACTCGAAGCTCGACTGTCGTTTACGCGACTCCAGCGACAGTTGCTCCAAGTCGACCGCTCGGGCCGTGTGCCGCGCATCCGATTCAACACGAACGCTGCACCACGTGACCTCGTCGGATCGGCGCTGGTGCTCGGCATCGCCTGTTACATGGGCTTCAGCGCGGGTGCCTCGAACGCCGCGAACGCTGTCGCCCCACTCGTCGGCAACCGCGCGGTCACTATCGACCAGGGTGTGCTTCTTGCCGTCGGCGCCATCAGCCTCGGTGGCTTCACGATCGCGAGGCGTACCCTCGCGACGGTCGGTGACGGCATCACGGACCTCCCCATTTTGGCAGCACTCATCGTCTCCACCGTGGGTGCGACGATCATCACCGTCCTCTCGTACTACGGTATTCCGGCGAGTCTCGCTGTGAGCACGACCTGCTGTATCATCGGCCTGGGCTGGGGGCGGGCAAGTCGCGCCGTCACGCTCGCGGAGCTCGCGACACCGCCGTCCAGGGCCAAGCCGGGGCCGAATCTCACGACTGGCGCCCTCGCAGCCCCGTCGACCGAGGAGAACGATCCAGTAGGTCCAACTGTGGGCGACCTCGCGTCCGGAAAGACCCCGGATACCGCGGAGCAGCACAGCGAATCCCCGTCAGTCCCCCCGATCGGCGAGGAGGACATCGAAGAACTGACCGCCGAGAGCCTGTTCGACCCGGCAGCAACGAGCCGAATCGTCATCCTCTGGGTCCTCACGCCGTCGCTCTCGGTCGTGGGATCGTATCTCCTCTTCGCTTTCCTGTTGTAAGCCGGCCACCCGACCGATTCTCTCGATCAGCTGGAGCACTCCGGGACGCCTGCATCGTCGTCAGCCGGCAGAAGACCCATCGAACGAACTCGGTCTGGAACCGGGTGCTGTTTTCGTCGGTCCCGGCGACAACGAGTTGGTCATCGCGCTCGATCACGAACGAGGCTCCTGGCGTCGTGACGACGCTGCCGTCCCGTTCGACGGCGACCACTGTACAGCCGGTCCGGTTCCGGACGTCCGCGTCGGCGGGTGATCCACCATCAGCATCCGGGGCCGTCGTCCGGACGAGTTTCAACTGCGTGCCCGGGGAGCGAATCCTCTCGTCGATCTCGATGACATCGATGACCGCCGAATCGAATGTGCCGACTGCTTTGCCCGCGAGCTGTTCCCGCAGTATCTGTTCGGGCGAGATCACGTGGTCTGCCCCCCATACCGGTGAGCGTCCGCGGTGGTCGGCTCCTCTGTCAGGCTCACCGCCCGTACGTCGGGGTCGACCTCGCGGGCCGAGAGGAGGACACCCGGATTCGTTTCGTCATCGACGGTTGCTATCAGCGTATCGGCGCGTTCTAGCCCGGGCACGTCGGAGTGCCGAGTCCGATTCGGGATCGCCGACTCTCACCGTGTATCCTGTCGCGTAGAGCTCGTTCGCGACCTCCCGATCGCCGGCCACTTGCGAGACGACAGCGACCCACTGCCAGATGCGCTCGATCGTGTCACAGGTGACGCTCCGGTCGAACTCGCCGAACCACTCAGACCCGTCCCAGATATCGCCGACAGTTCGCAATTAGAAACGACGGGCTACGTTGTCCATACACTCCAGACAGCGCTCTACGACGCCCGAAAGCGAGTAGCGCGAACGATGGCGTCGTTGTGAACCGCGGTGGCGATACGGATACGGTCGGTGCGGGTACCGGCGCCATCGCCGGCGCTCGATTCGGTGCCGGGGATCTTCCTGAGCGGTGGCTCTTTTGTGGAGTCTCGAGACGACCCCGCAGCACTCGCCGGGCAGCTTGTCACGCTCGATCTGGATCGAGGTGCAGTCTCGAAAGCAGGGGTTACCGGAGGGTCTTGCAGAGGTGCAGTGGCCAATCGGTTCAAACAACTGTCCTGCACTCTCCACCATCAGATACGAATGCTGTGCAAGATACGGAGGGTGAAGTCAGCAAGTGGGAAATCCATCCGCACCGATTGTTGAGAACCGTATTGTATCCGAGCATACTCATTTGTGCCAAATTTTATTTTACTGTCCTATCATATCCGAACATCTTGTTCCGAACGATTGTAGGCTATCTGTTCGGTTTCGGCTTGGTGCTCGCAAGTACCACTACATGGTGGGTCGGCGGTAATGCGATACTGGTCGGAACACACACCGGTGGAGCAACTCTCATACTTGTCGGATTATTAACCATGTTCGCCGGCGTGCTTGCGTTCCCTCTAAGCCGGCGAAGGTTACAGACTCGATTTGATATTAATCTCTCGGCTTCAACAATAGTACTCGTGAGTGGTGGTGCCATTGTACTCGCAGTGGTTATTTTATTTATAGCTTTAATCGCATTACTGGCTCCGTGACAGGTGGGAAGATCCTACTCTACAGCATGAGCTAAAAACACTCAAATTAATTGGTTGATGAATCCGTTTAGACCTACCGCTCCGTGACCGATTCGCGCTGTGTATGCAGCAGTGTCTTCTCGAACTACCCAACGTCTGTCAGTACCGGCGTGACCGATACAGAGGCTGAGTTTAGCGATCTCTCATCGGTGATTCTCGCGCAATATTCCTCACGACATCGGTGAGTGAAGTGTCTCCGTATTCTTCGGCAGTTGTTTCCTCCCACATCGGATTGGTTACTTGATAATGTTGAGTTGCGTCCTGCATCGCCTCAAACACTGTGTCCGGCTCGTGGGAGCACACGCAGTCATGACAGACTGGTGCGCTTCTTGTGAGCACTTCTGTCATCTCCGGTGGATCATTCCATTCGGGTCTCGTTGCCGCATCGGTAGTGTCACGCGACCATGACATCTGTTCTTTTGACCCTGATACTCCGTTCTTGGCTGTATCGATTACCGCCTGTGAATTTGCCCACTCCGCTGTACCGACCCAAAATAGCGTTTGGGTGTCACAGAGAGAACATTTTGCTGGTTTGATCTGGACAGACTTCCATTCGTTGTCCGTGTCGTCTTTCACTTCAGGAAACCATCTTGGAGGTGCGTACACCGATCGACACTGGTGGCAGAGGTGTTTGAACTCGAACCTTTTTTTTGGGATGATTGTCAGAGAGTTCACGAAGGTGGAGTGGTTCAGCCCATCTCGCACTCTCGCCACAGAGCATGCATTCAATCTCTCTTTCCATATCGGTCGTTTCCACTCAAATATAATAAATATACATCTCGTTAGATACGTCTATCTTGTCCGGGAGAACGTCTATCTCAGGCCGTCGATTAGTTGTTTTGACACTATGGGATGGCCACAAGATACGCGCTCTGTATGCAGCAGACCGCACGTAACACAAGCCGTCGTTATAGCGATTCGGCGATTTCGGCTGGCACTGTGGGCCATCCTCGACAGTCTCGAACCCGGCATCAGTTCCACGGTACCTTTCACCTCGCCACCGCGGTGCGCTTTGACGTTCCGGAATGTGTTCTCCATCAACGGTCCCGGCCGTGATTCATCAGCGGGTACGATTCGACGTTCAGCTACCTCCGGTGTCGTCTTCGATGGCGAAACGAACTCCCATGCTCCGTGGGCAATGTGGCCCAAATCGACGGCAGCACGCTCACCGACGTCCACGCCCTCACGAGCCACAGAGCGTGTACTCGTTGCGAGATCCTCAATCCGCCGGCCGAGGCAGGCACGGTCTGGCGATGCGCCGCAAGCGATTCGGGTGCGGTTTCGGTCGCGGATTCGGTGTGGCCGATTGCGGCCGCGAGCCGGTTTCGGATACCATGGGCAAGGAAACCACCACATTGGCTGCGGCGCTCGTGCTGCCTTTCGACGGTTCGATGGTGCTTCTCGCGTTCTCTCTCGTAGCTATACCACCGAGTCAGGAGCTCGACGAAACGGTGTCCGGTCTCACCGAATCCACGGTCCCGCGGTGCTTCGTCTGCATGCCAGCGGGTTCCGTCTGTTCCCCCGTCGTCCACGGTCTGTGTGCCCACGTCACGCTGCACTCCGGTGGGGCCCCGGGCGACGTCGTCGGCATACGCAGGGCCCTGCATCAGCCACCACTATCGTCTCCTGATCGTCACCGACGTGCCGACGCCACGGCTCCTCTATCTGGATCCGGAGGCGGCGGAATGCTCGCCATCAGCATCGTCGGTCCGGCGCCCTCGGACGCGCCGTCAGCGGTGGACGAACGGACGCCGTAGGCGAGATCTAGACGACCACGACCCAGTCTCCCCGCTTGCTCGACTTCTCAGCCAGGATACGGACTTGTCGGCACCCACCTCGTACAGGCCCCTGGACTGGTCGCCCGACTTCTGTGACGTGGATATGGCTTCCCTGCCCGGTCAGTTCTCTTCCTCGTTGGGACGAGTGAACCCGCCACGCTCCATGACACCCCAGCTTTCGACGCCACGGACGTATTCGAGCAGACCTTGCCACGCAACGAGCGTTTTCCACTGCCGGTAGCCGAAGTTCTCCAGGATACCGTACCACAGCAACCGCAGTATCTGTCGTGGATCCCCGTATCGGTTGAAGCTCCAGACTTCACTGAAGACTCCGAACCACGAGAGGAAGATACCGAACCCGGTCGTCAGCAGGAAGAACACGAGGAAGAACTCGACGTTCAAGACGCCGAAGTACCACCCAAGTGCGAGCAGGACGTACCCGAGGCCTTCGATGAGGGGGCCGAACATCTCGGCTGCAACGAAGAGCGGGAAAACAACTGTCCCGACACGACCGTACTTCGGATTGAACAGCACGCCCCGGTTCGTGATGACGGTTTCAACCATGCCACGGAACCAGCGCCTGCGCTGGCGGCCCAACACGCGGCGACTGTCCGGGACCTCGGTCCAGGCGACCGGTTCGGGGACGAAATCGACCGTATACTCACGGTCTTCGTCCGTCAGGTACCGGTGCAATCGCACGACGATATCGAAATCTTCCGTAATCGTGTCGTGGCGATACCCGCCGATCTCCCGAACGACGTCAGTCCGGAACAGCCCGAATGCACCGGAGATGAGGATCAGTCCGTTCACTCGGTTGAGTCCAAGTCGCCCGGAATAAAACGCGCGAAGGTACTCCATGACTTGGAGGCCTGGCAGCCCGGTTTTGGGGAGATTCACTTCTTTGACCAATCCATCCTCGACGGTACACTCGTTGGCGACCCGGATGACCCCGCCCGCGGCAACCGTCGTCCCCGGTCGCTTGAGAAACGGTTTGACAATCTGTAAGAGCGCGTCTCTGTCGATGAGTGTATCCGAATCGACGGCACAGAACAGCGGCATCTCCGTGAGCCAGATCCCGGCGTTGAGCGCGTCACTCTTGCCGCCGTTGGCCTTATCGACCACCAGCAACTCCTCGTACGTGGTCGACCGATAGGTCGCGTGTATCTCTTCGCTGGGCACCTCGAAGGGGACGTCCGCGGTCACCTCTTCGAGCGCGAACCGGTCGGTCAGTCGAGCGAGCGTCTCGTCCGTCGACCCGTCGTTGACGACGACCACTTCCAACTCCGGATAGTTCAACGACAGCATCGACTGCACGCTCTCCTCGATAGTCGCAGCCTCGTTGTACGCCGGAACGACGAGGGCGATACCCGGATAGAACGGGCTGGCAAACCGGCGGAACGGCTGGTCCCAGCTCGCTTCGCGGACGTTGTCGCGCAACTCGAAGAGTGCCAACGTGTGGATCGTGAGGTAGTAGCCGTTGATGACGAGGTAATAGACGAGGACGAAGAGACCAGTAACAGTGAACAGCTGGATAGCGACGTGGGTAGACGTGTGCATCGGGTTACCCCCCCACCCGCTGGGTACGACCGCGGGCGACACTGTCGTAGGAGGCGTGTTCGCTGCTCCACTCCCACGGCGCGCCCAGCACGGCTGGCGCGCCAGCATCGATTCGGTCCTGTCGTCGGACGAGCGCGTTCGTTCCGCGAACGAGTGCGCGAGGGTCGTCTTCGGAGACGAGTGCATACATGAGGACGGTCAACGCTTCGCTGTCGCCCCACTCGCCAAGCATTTCGTAGACGGCACCGCGGACGCGGGGCGACGGGTCGGCCGTGGCCCGGCCGAGAAACTTCGAATCCCTGAACTCCGGCCGCCAGCCGAAACTACCTAACGCGTGCGCTGCAGCGGCACGGACGCCCTCGTCGTCAGCTTCGAGGCTCGCTGTCAACCACGATATGTCGGCTGTCCGGATTCCGGTGCCGAGGTGGCCGGCGACGAGCAGAACCTGTGCCAGGAGGGACGGTGGCCACGACTCGTACTGTTCCGCCGCGAGCGCGAACATGGTATCTGGTGCCTCACTCGCTAGGCGGTACAACGTATCCTGTCCGAAGACACTGAACTCCGCTGTGGCTCCATCTAGCAGCAACTCGACACCCTCCTGTGGGGTACACGTCTCCGTCTCGAAGAGCAGTCGGGCCACGCTCGCCCGCTCTGCGGGTGTCTGTGGTTCATATGCGGCCGTCCGATAGGGTTCCGGATCGGCTAGCCGGATGAGCCACGTCAACGCTTGGAGTCGTTCGAACGTACGTCCTCGTTCGAGGTCGGTTCGGGCTTGTTCGGGAATCCCGAGCGCCGTCCCGAGCGTCTTCAGCGACTCGGCTTCGCTCCCGTCCAGTTCACGGAGGTACTCACCGAGGAGGTCCTTCGCCATGCTTCGTTCGGTCGCCGACAACGTCGACACCCACTCCGCCCAGTTCGGGTCCGGGGAGAACGCTCTGTCGAGCAACGCGTTCTGTATGGCTCCTCGAACACGCTCGCGCCGCGTCGCCGTGCGATGCCGGTATCCCGACAGCCCCACCGTGAGCGCAAACGAGACCACCAACCCGAGGCCGACGAGCAATCCGAGAACGACGAGGATGGTCGTCATCGGGACGAGATACCCGCCCAGGGTGACGCTGCCCTGCATCAGCACCGCACCCGATTACGTGCCCGCATATCTCCGAACCCGAGCTAACAGCTCCTGTCCGCGAAACGGTTTTGTGACGTAATCGTCAGCACCGGAATCGAACCCCTCGAGCACGTGTTCCTCCTGTCCACGGGAGGTGAGCATAATCACTGGAAGGTCCGAACGGACGGCCGTCTCGCCATTCCGGACCATCCGGAGGAGTCGCGTCCCGTCCAGTCGTGGCATCATTACGTCGACGACAGCCAGCGCCGGTTCGTATCCCGTATCGAACAACTCGATAGCTGCTCGTCCGTCCTCACAGACGCGGACGTCGTATCCGGCGCCTTCAAATCGATGAGTGAGCAACTGACGAATGACCTCGTCGTCGTCGACCACGAGTATATCGTTGCTCATTGGTATCTATACGGTAAGCAGTCAACAGACAAAGGGTTACCCAGTCGTAAATACGTTGCTGGTCGGTCCCCCGACTGGGTGACGCTCGTCGGTCCGGAGTGTGATTCTCGGCTCATCATCGGGTTGTCACGAAAGTTCGAACTCGAACCGTGCACCACCGTCAGTCCCGTCCGTTACTCTGACCGTCCAGCCGTGTGCCTTCGCGATGTCGCTGACGATCGAGAGTCCGAATCCCGTCCCGTCCGTGTTTGTCGTGACACCGTGGTCGAACACCGTCTCCTGGCGGTCAGTCGGAATCCCTGTCCCGTCATCTTCCACGTAGAGCCCCTCACTATCGGGTAACAGGCCGACAGTGACTGTCACGTCGTTCCCGCCATGTTCGATCGCGTTGCGAAAGAGGTTCTCGAACAGTTGAATCAACCGCCCGTCGTCTCCCGACACGACCGGCATATCGTCGTCGATCTCGAGATCCGCCTCGTGTGTGTCGACGTATCCCCACGCCTCGGTCGCAACGGTACTGATATCTATCTGCGCTGGCTCCGTAATCGTCGTTTCACCCCGGGCGAGCGTGAGCAGGTCTTCGATGAGGCGTTCGATACGGTCGTGGGCGTTCTCGATTTTCTCGAAGTGGGCCGGGTCTTGACTCTCTTGAGCGATATCTGTAAAGCCCATCGCGACGCTCAACGGATTCCGGAGGTCGTGGGCCACGACGCTTGCGAACTGGTCGAGTCGTTCGTTCTGGCGCTGCAGTCGTGCTTCCCTGTTTGCCCGGCCAAGGGCTGCGGCGACGGTCGAACCGAGGATCCGGAACAGGTCGGTATCCGTGTCCGAGAAGTCCTGCCTGGAGTGTGTCCCGGCAGCAATGAGGCCAACATCGTCCAGTGGGACGAAGAGGCCGTCGTCCAATTTCGCACTCGGGACGTCGAGCGATGTCTCCGACACGAGGTCGTCGTGAATACGCAGTTCGGAATCCTCGAACGCGCTCCACCCCGGACTGTCCTCGTTTCGCAGTCGCGGGACCTCACCGATCAGTTCCCGTGTGTGGGTACTCGCCGCGAGTGGGTCCAACGTCTCCGCCCGTTCGTTGTATTCCCAGACGGCAGTGAGATCGAAGCCGAGTATCTCTCTGGCTGCCTCGACGGCAATCGACCCGATCTCTTCGGCCGACTGTGCCCCGCTGAGTCGTTGCGCAGTCTCCTGTAGCGAACGGAGTTTTCGCTCTAGCTGTTTCTGCTCGGTAATGTCGTCTAATACGGCCAGGATACTCGTGACGTCGCCGTCAGGTCCGGTGATGGGGGCGACAGACAGCAGTAGGTCAAGTTCCGTTCCGTGTTTCGTCTCTCGCTGAATCTCCGCACCGCGGATCCGTTCGCCGTTCAAAACGCGCTGGCGATATGCGGCGAACTCGGACTGTTTCTCCTCCGGAACTATCGGGTTGAATTCCCCGAGAATCTCTTCGCGGGACCACCCGAACATGGTCTCAGCTTCGTCGTTCCAGCGGGTGACGTTCCCCTCCGGATCGATCTCCATGACCGTAAGGGGCGTGGCTTCGATAAGCGACTCAAGCCGCTGGTTCGTCGTCTCGAGGTCACGCTCCCGCTCGACCTGTTCGGTGATATTCCGAGCGATGCCGACGAGCCGAACGACTTCGTCGTCGACGATGACCGGAGCGAGACTCGTGTCCCAAAACCGCGCGTCCTCGTCGATGGCCAACTCCTCACGGTAGGAGATGGGTTCACGACGCTCGATACAGCGGCGATAGTGCGACTCGACTGCGGCACCCCCCTCCTCCCCGAAGACGTCTCGCGGTGTCTGGCCCCGCACCTCCTCGGTTGTGATTCCGGTCTGGGTCTCGTATCCCGGACTGAGCCGTGCGAACTCGAAGGTCGGCGTCTCACCACTCGTCTCGACATCGAGCAAGAAGATGGCATCCCCTGAGGTGTCCAGCAGCGCCTCGTACTCCCCGGCGAGTTCCCTGTGTTCGCGTTCCGCTGCTTTTCGGTCCGTGATATCCTGAATCACCCCCCGAACCGCGGTGCCGTCTCCTCGGGGGCTATCGATCCGCTCTCCCTGTACACGGACATCTCGCACGTCACCGTCGGGCCGCACGATTCGCAGGTCGAGGTCGTACGGCTCACCGTCTTCGATCGCCCGCTCGACGGCAGACTCTATCGCTGCTCTGTCGTCCGGGTGGTAGAACCCGATGCCATCGTCAAGTGACGGCTCGTAGTCCCCGTCGACCCCGTGAATCCGGCGGACGCCGTCAGACCAGTGTAGTTCGCCCGACGTCGGAGCGTACTCCCAGATGCCGATTTCTGCCGTCTCCTGCACCCGCTCGAACAGGAACTCCTGCCGTTCTAGCTCCTGTCTAGTCCGGTCTCGAGAGATTTCGGCGGCCACGAGTTCCGACAGCAACTCGACGAACGTCTGTTCGAGCCTCCCGAACGGGGTTACCCGAGTTGTCGGACTGGAAAAATTAACCGTCCCGTAGCGTTCCCCGTCGACGACCAGCGGTGCGCCGATATACGATTCAATCTCGAACTCGTGATATGCCGGAGGGGTCTCTTTCCGATCGGTAACCGCATCGGTGAACGCACAGACCTCTTTTTCGGTAGCCACCTCCGCGCAGTACGTCGATTCGACATCGAACTGGTCGCCAACGTGTATCTCCGCACTCGGTGCGTGGACGGCCTTGACGGTGTAGTCACTGTCCTTGACTCGCGAGACGATGCCGATCTCCAGGCCCAGCGTCCGACAGCCCACCTTGAGCAGTTCCCCGAGACGGGCCTCCGCCGAAATGTCGCTTTGTGCCATCACGGACTGGATCTCCTGCAGTGCATCGCGTTCCCGCTCAATCTGTCTGGTGGCTTCGCTCCGGTCGGTGACATCCCGGGCGACGACGAGCACGCGGCCGTCCTGGGACCGTTCGAACGGTGTCAAACGCACGTCGAGCGTTCGCTCTCCCCGCCCGCTTTCGAAATCGAGTTGCAGGTCCGACTCGTGGAGTCCAGCGACTTCGGTATCTCCTTCGAGTTGGCGAAGCGACGACGTGACTGCCGAAGCGAACCGTTCCGCATCGGCTTCAGCGAACCGATCACGGACGACATCGGCTAGTGGTCGTCCCTCCAGCTGTCCGGAATCGTCTGCTGCGATACGTCGCTCCGCGGTTGCATTCGAGAACTGGACGACGCCCTCCCGATCGATCACGAGGACGATATCGTTGATGTTCTGCAGAATCGTCTCACTGCGTTCGAGCGCCAGTTCACGTTCGCGCTCGGCCGTGATATCGCGTGAAAACACGGTCAGTCCGTCCTCGTCGGGAAAGGCACGGACCTCGACCCAGTAGTCGAACGGCTCCCCGAGGCGCTGTTCGAAGGTCACCGAGTCACCGGTCTGCATCGCCGTCCGATACCGGTCCTCGAGGTCGGTCCCGACTATCGACGGGAACTCGTCCCAGAGTGTGGTACCGACCACCGCCTCCGGGTTCCGATCGACCCGCTGTGCCATCTTTTCGTTCATATATTCGATACGCCACTCCTCGTCGACTGCGTAAATCGCGTCAGTGGCACGCTCTAGCGTGCGCCGGAAGCGGTTCGACATCTGCTCGGCTCTCTTTTGGTCACGTGCCGCTTCGACGAGCGTCCGGATTCGGCTCCCGAGCAACGAAAAACTGTCCTCTGTCGCGTGAATCGGTATATATTCCAGCGTGTCCGCTTCCATCGCCTCTCGTACGACCGGTTCGGTATCACGGCCGGTGAACAGTATCGCTGGCAGATCGTATCCGGCGGATCGAATCGTCTGACTCAGTTCTACCCCGGTCGTCTCCGGAAGGGAGTAACAGGTAACGACACAGTCGATAGGCGTCAGCGAGAGCTGTTCGAGTGTCTCCTCGGCGGTACTGACGGTCGTGATCTCGAAGTCGAGATCACTGGTCGATAGTTTCGTCCGGACCAACTCCGAAAATTCGCCGTCGTCGTTCACGTAGAGAACACGGAGCGGACCAACCGGATCGCCATCCGTCTCTGTCATTAAGCCACGTATCGGCTGTACGGTAATCAATCATCCCCAGCGAATATTACGTCTGATACTATCGGTATTCTCGACCTGGTACGCCGCCGAAGACGCTGGAATAATCACACACGACCCCATACCAGCAGTATGAACCGCCGTCGGTTTCTCGCAGGTATCGGCCTTACCGGAACAGTCGGCGCCGCCGGCTGTCTCGAGGGCGGCACGGACCCGACAGCAGTCCGCGTCCGCGACGGGGGATTCGAACGGCTTACCGACGGTGAGTATCAGCCGGTACCCGTCCGGGGCCTCAACATCGGGATGGCCAAGCCAGGCCACTTCCCGGGGTCCGCGGCGATCACCCGATCCGAGTACGACCGATGGCTCGCAGATATCGGTGCGATCGCCAACGTGATTCGGACGTACACGATCCATCCACCGGCGTTCTATCGCGCACTGGCGGCCTACAACGCCGACACCACCGACCCGCTGTACTTACTACAGGGTACGTGGGTGCCACACCAGCCGATGGTCGAAGCGAGTGACATAACCGCCATCTCCGGGATGGTCGATCGAGAGCTGCAGCGAACCGTCGATGTCGTGCACGGTTCGACGACGCTCCCTGACCGGCCGGGATATGCGAGCGGTGTCTACGATGCCGACGTCCACGACTGGCTCGCAGGGTATCTGTTTGGCGTCGAGTGGCCACCGGATGTCGTCGACACCACGAACCGGGCCCTCGCCGATGGCTCGTACGCCGGGACGTATTTCCAAAGCGGTGGCAGTCCATTCGAGCGATGGCTCGCCGAGCGACTGGATGGTGCGGTTGCCCACGAAACTGCCACGTACAGCTCGCAGGCTCCCGCCGGATTCGTTAATTGGGTGACAACGGACCCGCTGGACCATCCATACGAGCCGTTCGAGGCCGAGGATGCAGTCAGCCTCGACCCTGATGCCGTTACCACGACCGAGGAGTTTTCGCCCGGGACGTTTGCCGCGTATCACGTCTACCCGTACTATCCCGACCTGCTCAACGAGACACCGGAGTATGTCGACTACATCGACCACCGGGGCGAACCCAACAGCTACGCCGGCTATCTGAACGACCTCGCTGACGCGACAGCGCTCCCACTGCTCGTCGCCGAATTCGGCGTGCCCAGTTCCCGTGGGATCGCCCACCACGATGTCCACGGCCGCGACCAGGGACGACACACCGAACAGCGGCAAGGCGAGATCGTCGCGGCAATGTACGAAGATATTCTCGAAGCCGACACAGCAGGGGGTATCGCCTTCGCGTGGCAAAACGAGTGGTTCAAACGAACGTGGAATCTCGACGCGCGCTCGGTTCCGGATCGACGGCCGTACTGGTCGAACATCGAGACCCCGGAACAGCGGTTCGGTCTGCTGGCGTTCGACCCCGAGGACGCTATCTCGTTGTCGGGCAACGAGTCGGAGTGGCGCGACGCAACCGTCACTGAACCGTCGGCAACGTCGGGGGTCGACGCTATCAGACAACTCGAAGAGTTGCGTATCTCTCACAGTCTAGAAGGGCTGGAACTGCGGGTCACCCTCTCCGAGCTGTCCGAACCGGTCGCGTGGGACCGAGTGAACGTCCTTCTCACAATCGGGCTCCGTGGGGAGTCGACTACGTTGCCGTTTGATACGGATGCGACGGCCGTCGCGGATTTCGTCGTCCACCTCGCTGGCGACTCTCAGTCGCGGTTGCTGGTGGAGTCATCGTACGACGCATTCGCTCGTGAATTTGGCACCACGGCCGGCCTCCCGATGGCGGACTATCGGGATGGGACCGCCGGCTTCGTACCCGTTCGTGAACCGGTCAATCTCGGGTACACGGTTCCCCCAACGGGCGACGACGTCCCATTCGAGGCCGTCGAAACCGGACAGCTCACCTACGGGAATGGGAACCCCTCCCAACCGGCGCACAATTCGCTCACAGATGTTCACGTTGCCCCTTCAAAACGGACCATTGAGGTCAGACTCCCGTGGGTGTTGCTCAATGTAGCTGACCCGTCGACGAAACAGCGGATCGCCTCGGACTGGGCCGACGGGCTCGCTGCGGTACCGTTCGAATCGGTCGCTGTCGGCGCTGCGACGTACCGTCCGAATGCGGATGATCAGGCACAGTCCGTCTCTGGCGGGACCAATCTCACCCACGCAGTCCCACGTCAGACCAGTGGCGAGCTCCACACCACCGAATACAGCTGGGAGACGTGGTCAGACGTTGCGTACACGGAGCGACTCAAAGAATCGTATCAGGTACTCGAAGAGGAGTGGGCCTGAAAGAGACGGGAAGGCTTCCCTGGCCCGGTCGATCCCACTATCCGGACCTACCATGTACTAGTACAGATCTGTGCCGGGTGCCGACTGTGCACGCTGTATGCAGCAGTTCGCAAACGAACGCCAGAGTGCCTGCCAGAACCGACGTGACCGATACGGAGGCTCCTCGCAGCATGGCTTTTTCATTACCGCTACTCGATGCGCATACTCGGGGGCAACGATAATTGCAGAGGCCGGATGCAGTACTCGGCCAATAGCGATCTCAGTTCTCAGTGAGTCGGCTCCTCAGTCGGTGTCCAGATTGCCTATTCGTACTACTTCCCAGCGGTATATCGATAGCCCTGCAGGCCACACCGTGTGTCTCTCGTAATCGATGCATATCGAGCGGAATCCGACGCTAATTCTCTCGTCAGTCGACTCGGCACTGGTCCGGGACGGGACTACGGCTACTGCGTTTGTAGCTCAGCAATCGCCTCATCGAATGCCTCCTGCGTGGTCTCGTCGACAGGGTTCTCGGGATAGTTTGCCTCTAGTTCGGGGAGGACGGCCGGATCCCCCAACCGACGGAGTGTGTCCGCCGCCCACGATGGATAGCCGAATCCGTGCCCGCGGTCAAGCAACGTACAGAGTTCTTCTTTCACCACTGCTTCCGGAACAGCCGCTGGAACGACATCGTGGATCAACCCGAGGATGAAGACGTAGTACTTTGGTGTCCGGTCACCACTGAGGACCGCCTCGGCGATTTGGTCGGCGACCGGAACGAACAGCGACGGATCGCTTTGGGCAACCCGCGCCAGCGAGTCGGCGACGTATACAACAGTGCGGATCTCCGGCGAACGCAGCATCGACTGCGGGGAGGGAATCCCGTCGACAGTTTCAGGATACGTGTCCCCGATCACGACAAGCTCGGCAATCACCGGGGCAAAGAGTGTCGGACGGTCGTACAGGTGTTGCAGGGCTTGGGCAGCTTGGACACGGGTTTCCACATCCTGCACGCGTAGCAACGCGACGAGTTGCGTCATCTCCGAATCCGTGATGCTCTCGGGCCTGTCGCTGGACTGCGAGGCAAGTTCCTGTGCTAGCGTGCGTCGTGAGTCCTCTCCCTCTGGAAGGGTGGTGTCGGTCATGAGCGAGCTACGGATCGGTGATCGGTTCGACGGTGACACCCCCGACGATCAACTCTGTGGCGTCAATAGCATCGTCGGCATCGGGTCGGCGAGGTCGTCTCTGTCACTCACCAGGTCGCCGTCCGGTACGTCGGTACCGGGACCGCTTCCGTCACCCCGACAGTTCGGTCGACTGGTTCACTCGTCACCTTTCGCGTCTTCGATTACGCTGTCGAGCCGGTCGCGGATTCGTTCGGCGACGTCGACGCTGTATGGCTCGTGTATCCCACCCGTCTGGATCCAGACGTCTCCTTCTTCGGCGTAGATATCGATAATCGAGAAATCCGGATTCGTGCGGTCCCGTTCCTCACCGAAATGCGATGCGTCGTCCGCAGTACCCTTGGTATCTCCCATACGTTCTCATTATCGGATATTGGTATAAATGTTGGTTGTTCACATATCTGGACTGGTGGTGGTTCCAGTGGCGTTGGCAGCGACGTCTCTGTCTTGCAACCGAGTTACGTCCGGGTGTGAGCAAGTCGAATCCGCTTCCGGGACACGCTTTGTCGGTCTGGCCGATTCAAACGATCGCTTCGACTGGACCCGACCCATACGGATCCCGGCAGAAACCGCGTGCCGAATGCAGCGTTTCTATCCACCAGTGACGGGCCGATTAGCTATTGCCCCATAGCACGTCCAGACCGCTCTTCGATTGTGAGTGCCCATACATTGGTGTTCTCCTGCAGTTCATACTCCGAGAGAAGGTCCGATTGGTACGCGTTGTCGGCCATCGCTTCACGTGCGGTGTCCCATTCGTCGATGGTGATTCTATCGAGTGATCCAGCAACGATCACACTCCGCCACGACCCGTCGGGGTCGACATCGAAGGTGGTGAAACTTGCAATGGAGGCTTGTTCGGCGTACTGTTCCTTCCGAAGTTCAGTGCTCGAATCGAGAAATACGAAGTAGAGCCGGTCTTCGCCGTCGTAGCCGAAAGAGAGCGGGACGCCATAGGGGACTCCGTCGGCACTCAGTGAGAGCACCCCGAAACCCACGTCTAGCAACACTTCCTCGATCTCAGCATCGTCAACTTCACTTCCCAGGAGGGAATCGAATGCAGCCATACGATAGTCACACGATCACACACAAATAAAACTCGGGGCAGATCTCTCCCTACGGCACAATGAGTTGTAACCTGGAGGATACGCGCCCGGTATCGTGCACACGCCGATGGCGATCGTTGCGGTTACGTCCGGGAACCTGTCACGAAGCGAGGGTGTCTCACGGCGTGTCCCCCGCACCTCGAGTCACTGGAACGGTACAGACTCGCTATACCCACTACGCATCGATCTATCCAACAGATGGCACGTAGCCTACTACCCGATACAGCGGATCTGTTCGCTGTGTCTCGACTTGGTGAAGCCCGATAGATTTATTCAGATTTGCCATAATTTTATTCTATGAACCAACAGATTGCCGGGGTTCTTGACGAGCCAGCAATCGAAGCATTCCTCGAGAACCGATCGACGGGGACCCTCGCGCTGGCGGATGAGGACGAGTCCTATGCGATCCCCGTCGCGTTTACGTTCGCACCGGAGACCGAGGATTTCTATTTTCGACTCGGCTACGGCGTGGGAAGTCGCAAACGGAAGTACATCGAAACTACCGAGCGAGCGACGTTCGTTGTCGCCGCCGAAACAGAATCGGGGTGGAAGAGCGTCGTCGCGAGCGGTGAACTTGAGCACCGCAATACCACCGAGAACTTGGACCGAGTGACCCCAGCCGATTCGGAACGCAGCGATGCTGAACACGAACAGAAGATCCCATTCTACCACGTATTCGAGGCCCCGTCCGAGCTGCTGTTCACGCTTGTGCGTCTGCGCACCGACGAACTTACCGGAGTCGTAGAATCAACCGACGACTGACCCGAAACCCCTCGCTGCATATCCGCGTTGTCTGCAGCAACGTCTCCATGGACGATCGGGACTCAGCCAGCAATTGCGTGCGCGATACAGGAACGCAGCCGTGCAATTGCTGTGCCCCGACGAGGGCTCCCCTCACACTCCGGTTTCAATACAGGTTGGGAGAAGACAGATTAGAAATTCCAGAAAAAATTCTAGAATGGGGGATATCTGTATACAGAGGTCTATTAAGCGGCCACATTAGGCAATCTCGATCTATTAACTGCCAATTAGAACTCTAAATAGTGGTATCTCCTCTCTATCCAACTATTCTCTGGACGTGGATGCGCTAGACTGGTCGCTGGTGCATCGGGAGGTGGTTCGAGACAGACGGAGGTGTGGGCACACGGTTCCTCGACACCACCCGGTTCGTATCGGCTGCAGCGAGCAGCAGCCGTGACGTCGGCCCGAAGCATCCGGGCAGCAGCCGTCGTGGCGGTGCGAATCGGCCCCGTTCACTCGGCGGCGCCACCGCCGGTGCGAGCGGTGAGGGTGATACCGCCGAGCACGATTGCGCCGCCGACCACCGTCCAGAGCGTCGGGATCTCCGCGAGCAGGATGAGCGCGAGCAGGGCGCTCCCCAGCGGTTCGCCGAGCAGCGAGACGCTGACCACGCTCGAGTCGACGTGTGCCAGCGCCCAGTTCAGGACCGTATGTCCGAACACGCCCGGCCCGGCGGCCATCGCGAGAAAGAGGAGCCACTCGCGGGGGGGATAGCCGGCGAGCGGGTGGCCCTGGCCGAGCAGGTACACCAGGAGCGTCGCCGCCGCGACCAGATACACGACGGTCACGTAGGGGAGCAGGGGGAGCCGCTGGCGCAGTGACCGGCCCACGAGCACGTACAGGGCCATCATGACCGCGGCCAGCACCGCGAGGGAGTTCCCGAACAGCGGTCGCGGCCCCACGGCCGTCCCGCTGAGGAAGTCCCCCATCGACATCACGGCCATGCCCGCCACCGCGATTCCGATGCCGATCGCAGTCCGGTGGCTGATACGCTCGTCGAGCAGCACCCACGCCCCGAGCGCGACGAACAGGGGTTGGGCCTGGACGAGCGTGACCGACGCCGCGACGCTGGTCCAGTCGAGACTCTCGAACCAGGTCGCGAAGTGCACGGCGAGTGCGACCCCCGCCGCGCCGGCGACCAGCAGGTCGCGGCCGGAGAGCTTCGTCAACGACCCTGCGTGGCGGGTCATCACCAGCGGCGCGAGCAGGACGGTCGTCAGGAGCACGCGATAGAAGGCCACGACCGACGACGGCGCCGTAGACCACCTCACGAGGATCGCGCTGGTGCTGACCGCGACGACCGCGACGGCGAGCGCGCCCATCGGTGTCACGTAGTCTTCGACCCGGTCCAGGATCGTCGCCGCAGTTGCCATTACAGGCCATTGCGCGAATGGGCCTATCTAAGTACCGGTGGCGGACCGTCCCAGCGACGGGTCCCTGATAGCGCTCAGAGAAACGCCCGGACGTCCTCGGGGAGCGTGGTGGGGTCGGTGAAGTTCAGCGGGCGCGCGCCGCCCTCCTCGATGGCGAGCATCCGCTCGACGCGGAGGCCGCCCCCGGGAATCCCGTGCAGGTCGAACTTGAGTGAGACCACCATCCCGGGTTCGAGCGTCACGTCGACGCCCGGACCGAGGTTCGGCCACTCGACGACGTCGATGCCGACGCCGTGACCGATGGCCCGGACGCCAGTCGCGAACGGTTCGAACTCCTCGCTCCAGCCCTCCCGCTGGACCCGGTCGAGCACCCGCTCGTAGAGGTCCCCCGCCCGGATACCGGGTTCAACCTGCTCCTCGATCAGCTCGTTCGTGACCCGGTTCGCCCGCGCGAGCGTCTCGGCCTTCTCGGGGTCGTCCCCCGCGATGGCGGTGATAGCCACGTCGGCCGCGTAGCCGCGATACTGGGGCGAGGCGTCGATGATGACGTAGTCGCCGTCGTCGACGTGGTGGTCGGGCGACGGCCGCCAGGTCGGGTGGCGGGTGTTCGCGCCGGTGATGACGACGTACGCCGACCCGATCTCCGCCGAGCGGCGACGGGCGCCGTACTCGCCGACCGCGGCCAGGTCGGCTTCGCTGTCGCCGACTGCCATCTCCTGGACTACGTCGACGATGCTCTGGTCGCCGATCGCCGCCGCGTGTTCGAGCATCCGTATCTCCGCGTCGCTCTTGAACTGACGGCAGCGAGCGAGCAGCTCGTCGTCGCGGACGATCTCCCGGGACCCGAGGGCGTCCGCCAGCCGGTCGTACCAGCGGACCGGGAGCAGCCGTTCCCCCGCCAGCCCGACTCTCGACACGCCGTCCGAGCGGTCCACGACGTCGGTGAGCGTCTCGGTGAACGCCGCGAACGGGCGGACGTCGTCGATCCAGGATCGCTCCCGCGCCCCGTGGCTGTTCAGCGTTCCCGTGAGTAACACCGGGTCGTCGTCGACGGGGACGAGGACGAGCTGGTGTGCCTCTTCGAGGACGTTGATCGGCTTGAAGTTCGAGAGGTAGAAGCCGTCGCCGACCCGGTACTCGTCCGCGTAGACCACGAGGAGGTCGTACTCCTTCTCGACCATCGCCTCGCGGACCGCGCCGATACGGCGGTCGTACTCGGACTCCGGGAGTGTCGGTTCTGGACCCATGCGAGAGGGACTCACCCAGTCTATAAAATTGTGGTGACCAGACGTGTCCCGGTACGCCGTCTCGCGGCCGCCCCCGTCGTGGCGGTCGGTCGGGCGTCAGCGAGACGCGTCGCTCCGGTGGCTCCGCTCAGTCGAGCCGTTCGGACGTCTCCTCGTATCGGGTGGCGAGTTCGGCGTAGTGCTCGGCCGCCACCCGCGTGTCCGGGTCGTCGAGTTCGGTCTTCGGCTCGGCCGGCGTGCCGACGGCGAGCGTCGCCGGCGGGACCTCGGTCCCCTCGGTGACGACGGACCCGGCGCCGACGATGGCCTCCTCGCCGACGTGGGCGTCGTCGAGGACGACCGCGTTCATCCCGACGAGCGCCCCCTCGTCGACGGTCGCCGCGTGGACGATGGCGCTGTGGCCCACCGTCGTCTCGGGCCCGAGTACGGCGTCTTCGTGGAGCACGGCGTTGTCCTGTACGTTCGCTCGCTCGCCGACCACGATCTGTCCGTGGTCGCCCCGGAGGGTGGTGTTCGGCCAGACGCTCGCCCCCGCCTCGATGACGACGTCCCCGATGACGACTGCCGCCTCGTCTACGTACGCCGAGTCGGCTATCGTGGGGGTCATGCCGTCGACTGCTCGTATCATACTGGACGGTGGGTCGGGGTTCTCTTGAAACCCCCCTCTGTTGTCGCTCGGCAGGCGTCTCGTCGCGGCGGACCGGACGTGCACGACCGACCCCGTCGACGCTGCGACCCGGGACCGGGTCGTCGCGGGCCGGCCGGCCAGGCCCACCGACAGCGGTGGGAATGCGGTCGGGGTGAACCTAACAATTTTGTACGTCCGTGCTGTTCGGGCGGTATGGCAGCACACCAGGAGCTACCCGCAGTAGTCGAACGTGTAGCGAACCACACGCTGGAGCGGGACATGGAGTCCGAGACGTGGCAGAAAGCCGTCGCGCTGAACGGCCTCCTCGCCGTCGGCGGCTACGACGACGCGGTCCGTCGACTCGTCGACCGCTCGATCGCGACCCAGACCTCGGCGGGGCAGTTCTCCTACGGGTCGCTCGATCCCAAGTCCTGGACGGACGACGTCGAGTACCAGTCCCAGACCGACCCCGCCGCGCTGGGCTACCCCGTCCTGGAGTTCTACGATCGGACCGGCGACGAGGCGTACCTAGAGGCCGCCGAGCGCCAGTACGACTACCTGGCCGAGGAGGCCCAGCGGACGGCCGACGGCGGCATCGGGCACCACCGCGGGAAGGTGGAACTGTGGGTCGACGCCGTCTACATGCTGTCCCCGTTCCTGGCACGCTACGGCGCCGTCGCGGACGAGCCGGCCGCCATCGACGATGCCGCTCGACAGATTCGCGTCCAGACGAAGTACCTCCGTGACCCCCACACGGGCCTGTACCGCCACGAGTGGCGCGAACAGCCAAACACCTTCCCCGAGGACACGTTCTGGTCGCGCGGGAACGGCTGGGTCGCGGCCGGCATCCTCGACGCCCTCGAGTACGTCCCCGAGGACCACGACGACCGCGACGAACTCGTCGAGATATTCACCGACCTCTGTGCGGCGGTGCGCCCGCTCCAGGACGCCTCGGGATACTGGCACAACATCCTCGACGACGACCAGTCCGCACTGGAGACCTCGGGGACGCTGATGTTCGCCTACGCGTTCCGCGAGGGCATCGACCGCGGACTCCTCGACGAATCGGCGTACGGACAGGCGGCGACAGACGCCATGGACGTCACGCAAGACGTCGTCGGAGACGACGGCGCCGTCAATCGCGTCGTCGGCCCGCCGGGCGGGCCCGGCGTCCCGTTCGCCGTGACCTCGTACGGACAGGGCTGGTTCCTGCTCGCCGCCAGCCAGTTCGTCTGACTACAGTCCGTCCATCCCGCCGCCCATTCCACCTGCGCCGCCCATCCCGCCACCGGGCATCTCGTCCGGGGTCTCTTCTCGCTTGGGAAGCGCGTCGTCGATTCGGAGGATGGCCGCTGCCGCGTCCGTCGCGGCCTGGATCGAGTGGCGCTTCACCGCGGGCGGTTCGACGATGCCGGCGGCCAGCGCGTCGACGACTTCGCCGGTCTCGCCGTCGATACCGGCCGTCGGCGTGCCCGTCGACTGCGCGGCGCGGACGTCGACGACGCCGTCGACGGGGTTGATACCGGCGTTCTCGGCGAGCGTCCGGGGCACCACCTCGAGTGCGTGTGCGAACGCCTGGATGGCGAGCTGTTCCCGGGTCTCGTGCTGGGTCGCCCACTCCCGCAGTTCGAGGGCCACTGCCGTCTCCGTCGCGCCGCCACCGGGGAGGATCTTCGGTTCGTTGAGCGCGAGCGCCACGGCCGAGAGGGCGTCCTCGACGGCGCGTTCGACCTCGTCGACCACGTCCGTCGTCGATCCGTACAGGACGAGCGTGGCGATCTGCTGGGTCTGTGGGCCCTTGATACTCGTCTTGCGCTCGCCGCCGACGTCTATCTCCTCGACGATATCGGCGTGGCCGAGGTCCTCGACTGTCATGTCCCGCGGGTCGGTGATGATCTCGGCGCCCGTCGCCTTCGCGGCGGCCCTGACGTCCTCGTCGTCGGCGCGACGGACCACGTAGATCCCCTTCTGGGCCAGGAACGAGCGCGTGACCTGCTGGATGTCCTCGCCGCCGATGACGGCGTCGACGCCCAGGTCGTCGAGGTGTTCGGCGATGGCGATGGCCTCCGAGCGCTCGCCGTCGCGGATGCCGTCGAACTCGTCGGTCGAGAGGAAGTTGACCTCGGAGTCGCCCTTGAGCTCGCGGGCCTCTATGGGCTTGTTGATCACCGCGACGTCGGCGTCCTCGACGCGGTACGGCGAGGACGCGTCGGCCCGTTCCTTCCCGACCTGGATGCTGTCGGCGAGGAAGGAGTCGACGACCTGCGCGCCCGTGATCTTCTCGGTCCGCACGTCGTCGACGTCGACGCCGTCGTCGGTCGCGACCTGCTGGGCGGCCTCGACGACGAGCTCGGGGATGTTGGCATCGGCCTTGACCGACTTGCCCGACATCGCGGTCCTCGCGATCTGTGTCAGCCGTTCGGTGTCCGACGGGTCGATCTCGACCGCGTCTCCCGCCAGTTGCTCGGTCGCGTGCTCGGCGGCCGCGAGATAGCCGTTCACGATCGTCGTCGGGTGGACGTCCTGGTCGATGAGCGCCTCGGCCTCGGCGAGGAGCTCGGCGGCGACGGTCGCCGCCGTCGTCGTGCCGTCGTTCACCTCGTCCTCCTGGGAGACCGCGACGTCCGCGATGAGATCACCGACGGGGTGCTCGACCGTCTCGCGGAGGATGCTCGCCCCGTTGTTCGTGACGATCCCCATCCCGGACCGGTCCACGAGGAGTTTGTCCATCCCGCGCGGTCCCATCGTCGTCCGGACGAGGTCGCCCACGGCCCGACCGGCCGCGATGTTCGCCTGCCGGACGCTACGTTCGTCGGGCCCGAACTCGGAGATGCTGTCTTCGGGTCCCGTGATACCCTCCCGTATGCTACCGTTCATCGTACGTGGATTCGACGACAGAGACATGTAAACCCACCGCCTCCGCCGCCTACGTGTTCTGCTCGCGCTCTCTGAGGGCCTTCCGTTTGATCTTCCCGCTGGTGGTCTGGGGGAACTCCGAGACGAACTCGATGTCGCGCGGGTACTCGTACTCCGCCAGCCGGTCCCGGACCCACTCCTCTAAGTCGGCCCTGAGTTCGTCGTCGCCGTCGACGTCGGCGGTCGTCTGGACGAAGGCCTTGATCCGTTCGTTGCGGGTGTCGTCGGGGACCCCGATGACGCCCACCTGCGCGACGGCCGGGTGTTTCAGCAGCGTCGTCTCAACCTCCCCCGGCCCGACCCGGTACCCCGACGTGATGATGACGTCGTCCTTGCGCGATTTGAACCAGTAGTAGCCGTCCTCGTCGCGGTACCCCAGGTCGCCCGTGCGGTGCCATCGGCCGGTGCGGGCCGCCTTCGTCCGCTCGGGCGCGTTCCAGTACTCTACGTACACCAGCGGGTCGCCCTCGTAGTCGATGGCTATCTCGCCCACCTCTCCGTCGGGGACCTCCTCGCCGGTCTCCGGGTCCAGGATCGTCGCCTCGTGGCCGGGGACGACTCGCCCGCTGCTCCCGGCCTTCGGGTCGAACCACCTGTGACACGTGCACACGAAGACGTTCGCCTCCGTCTGGCCGTAGATCTCGTTGACGGTGACCGACGGGAGGACGTCGTCGAACCACTCGCGGAGCTCGGGCGTGAGCGCCTCTCCGCCGGCGACGACGACGTCGAGCGAGAGGTTGAACCCCTCCGGGTCGCCGGCGTCGCGCAGCATCCGGAGGGCTGTCGGCGGCACGAACGCGTTCGTCACCCCGTACTCCTCGAAGACGCGGTATGTCCGCTCCGGGTCGAAACGCTCGGTCTTGTGACAGACGATGGTCTGCCCGAAGTGCCACGGCGGGAAGACGACGTTCCCGAGGGCACCGATCCACGCCCAGTCGGCGGGCGTATAGAAGACCGACGCCGAGACGTCGAGCTCGTTGGCGGCCAGAAACGAGGGACAGGTTCCGGCCCACACGGCGTGCCGGTGGAGGACGCCCTTCGGCGGGCCCGTCGACCCGGAGGTGTACATGACGATTGCGGGCGTGTCGGGCGTCGTCTCGGCGACGTCGAAGCCGGTACTCCCGGCCGCCTCGAGGTCCGCGAAGGTCTCGGTGGCGGCCGTCTCCTCGCCCGGCCCGGGCGCGACGAACACGTGTTCGAGTTCGGGACACCTGTCGGCGACGTCGTGGACGGTGTCGGCGACGTCTACGTCCACGACCGCGACCTTCGCGCCGCTGTCCGCGAGTCGGTACTCCAGTGCGTCCGGGCCGAACAGCACCGAGAGGGGTATCGAGATGGCCCCGAGCTTCCAGCAGGCGAGGTGGACGATTGGATTCTCCGCCTGCTGGGAGAGCACGACGGCGACGCGGTCACCGCGTTCGACGCCGCGGTCGGCCAGTCCCTCGGCGACGCGGTCGGACCGGTCGTCGAGGTCCGCGAAGGAGAACGACCGGTTCCCGTCCGGCGTCACCTCGACGAGCGCGGTACGGGACGTGTCCTCGTGCTTGCGGACCAGGTCGGTCGCTGCGTTGTAGTCCGCCGGCAGATTCCAGTCGAAGCTGTCGACGGCCGCAGTATACGAGTCCTCGAGTGACATGTACCACGCCATTACCGGCTACACGTATACCCACCTGCAACAAATATACTTCTATAAGAAACCGGACCAGTCGCCCTCGAGGGCGAACGGGCCGCCACTCAATACTCGATCGGCCAGCGCGTTCCGTCCGTCTCCGAGAGCCTGGCTGCCGTCTCGTCTGTCAGCCGGTACCGTCCCGCCGTCCGGGTGAGTTCGCCCGCCCGCGCCAGGTGCTCGAGGTGGGCGTCCGCCTCGCCCGGCCCGTGGAGGATGTGGATCCCCTCGAGGTCGCCGAACAGCTCGTCGCTCACCGTCCAGGCGTCGGCGGGTCCTCGCTTCGCCACTGCCTCGAGCACTCGCCGGGCACGCTCCTCGTGGTGGGTGACGATCTCGGCGGCTCGCGCCGCCGGCGCGTCTATCGGCGAGCGGTGACCGGGCCACGCCCGGTCGTAGTCCGCCTCGATGATCCGCTGGAGGGACTGGAGGTACGTCGCCAGCGGTCGCTCGACCCGCACGTCGGCGCCGCCGACGTTCGGTGTGTACACCGGCAGGACGGCGTCCCCACAGAACACGTCCCGTCGCCCGTCCAGCCGACACTCGAAGACACAGAGGCCGGCGGCGTGGCCGGGTCGGTGGGCGACGGTGAGCTCGTGGCCGTTGACGCGGAACGTCTCGCCGTCCTCGAAGGTGGTGACGCTCGGGGTGTCGCTCTCGATCGCGTGTGCCTCGAGCCACGCCCGGAGGGCCTGGCGTTTCTCGACGGGCATCCCCCAGTCGTCGAAGGCCGCGTCCCGGAGCGAGCGGAGGTCGTCCCAGGCCCCGGCGTCCCCCTCCACGAGGGGCGCGTCCGCCGGGTGGACGTACACCTCGGCGCCGCTGGCCGCCTGAATCTGGCCGGCCAGGCCCGCGTGGTCACCGTGCCAGTGCGTGAGAAAGATCCGGTCGACGTCCGCGAACGCGATGCCCAGGTCGCCGAGGGCGGCCGTCAGCTGGCGCCGCGTCGCCTCGGTCCCGTCCCCGGTGTCGACGAGGACCGTCTCGGGGCCGTCGTCGAAGACGAACACGTTGTTGTTGCCCTCGAAGGCCGCGTTCGAGAGCGAGATTCGCTCCATCGAGACGGTGTAGCCGACGAGCCCTCTTGAATCTGTCCGGCCTGCTGTGCCGTCGCCCCTGTCTCCCGACGACGCGTCCGAACAGCCTCCCTCAGGCCATCGTCGACTGGACGACCGCGACGACCCGATCGTGGGCGGCGCCGTTCGACGCGACGAGCCCCTCAGAGCCGGGGGCCCACGGATCGCCGTGGACGTCGGTCACCGTCCCGCCGGCGCGCTCGACCATGTACGCGCCGGCGACGGTGTCCCAGGGGTTCGGCCGGGGCTGTGCCGAGGCCGCGGCGTCGAGGGACCCGGTGGCGACCTTCGCGAGTGTCACCTGGGCGGAGCCGAACCGCCGGAGGTCCCCGAAGGCCCGGATGAGCGCGGCCATGAGGTCCCCGAACTCGTCGTCTCGCTCCGGGCCGTACCGGAGGATGGGGGCGACGGTGAACGTCTCGACGTCGGTCTTCTCGCTCACCGCGACCGGATCGCCGTTCCAGGTCGTGCCGTCGCTGTCGGCCCGGTAGACGCCGTCGAGGGCTGGCGCGACCGACACGGCGGCCGTCGTCTCGCCCCCGCGGACGACGGCGACGCTCGTCGTCCAGAGCGGTATCTCGTGGACGAAGTTGGTCGTGCCGTCGATGGGGTCGACCACCCAGGCGTCGCCGTCCTCGGGGATGGCCTTCAGCTCGTCGTCCTCCTCGCCGACGACCGTCGCCTCGGGGTAGTCGGCGCGGATCGTCTCGACGACCGACCGCTGTGCGCGTCTGTCCGCCTCCGTGACGTAGTCCATCTTCCCCGACTTCGTGTCGATCGACAGCGACGTCTGGTAGCGCTCACCGGCGACCTCGGCGCCGGCCTCCGCGGCCGCGAGCGCCGTCTCTGCCCGGCTCATGTCTGCGTTGCCATGACCGACCGTTCCCGTCCGGATCTCTTAACGGTGGTGGCGAGTTACGGGCCGGGATCGTTCGCGAGGCGGGCGCCACGCCGCTTCTCACGCGCTCGCGAGCACCCCGCCGTCCACCGGCAGCACGTGTCCCGTCACGTATCGCGCCATGTCCGACGCGAGGAAGACCGCCGGGTCCGCGACGTCGTCGGGCTCGCCGAGACGGCCGAGCGGGACCTGCTCGCGTCGGGTCTCCGTCCACTCCGGGTCGGACTGGCGCACCGCCTCGTTGACCGGCGTCTTGATGGTCCCCGGCACGATGGCGTTTACCCGGACGCCCCTGTCACCGTATTCGATGGCCAGCTGGCGAGTCAGGCTCGAGACCCCGCCTTTCGACGCGGAGTAGGAACTCAGCCCCTCGATGCCGCGCTCGGCCGCCATCGACCCGACGTTGAGTAGGGTCCCGCCGCTTTCGACCAGGTGGGGAAGCGAGCGCCGGGCGACGCGGATCACGCCGTGGAGGTTGACGTTTAACGCCCGCTCGATGTCCTCGTCCGGCGTGTCCGAAAGGTCGTCGCGCGTGACGATGCCGGCGTTGTTCACGACGACGTCCAGTCCGCCGAACGTATCGGTGACCTCGTCGATGCAATCGTTCACCGACTCGGTGTCGCCGACGTCGCCGACCGTGACGAGCGTCTCGCCGTCCAGGTCGGCCGCGACGGCCTCGAGCTGGTCCCGCGAGCGGGAGAGCAGCGCGACGTCCGCGTCCGCCTCGCTGAAGGCCGTTGCGATGGCTCGTCCGATTCCGCGACTCGCACCGGTGACCAGGGCTCGCTTGCCCTCGAGCGTCGAACTCATACAGTCCGACAGTCCACGCGCCAGCGCATAAAACGAGGGTGTGAACGGCCACCGCCCGGTGAGGCCGTCGCACTCGCTTCGAGGTGACCCGGAACGGGACTGCCGCCAGTCCTCCGTTCAGAGCATCTGGTCGGCGATGACGTTCTTCTGGATCTCGCTCGTCCCCTCGTAGATCTTCGTGATGCGCGCGTCACGGTAGTAGCGCTCGACGGGGAAGTCGGAGACGAAGCCCGCCCCGCCGTGGACCTGGATCGCGTCGTCGGTCACCTCGACGGCCCGCTCGCTGGCGAACAGCTTGGCCATGCTCGCCAGCCGCGTGGCGTCGTCGTCGCCGCGTTCTACGGCCGTCGCCGCGCGGTACACCATCCCCCGGGCGACCTCTACCTTCGTGGCCATCTCCGCGATCATGTGCTTGACGCCCTGGAACTCGGCGATGGGCTGCCCGAACTGCTCGCGTTCCCGGGCATACTCGATGGCGGCGTCCAGTGCCGCCTGCATCGTCCCGACGGCCTGCGCGGCGACGGTAATGCGTCCGTCCTCCAGCGACTCCATGAAGTAGTAGAACCCCTTGTTCTCCTCGCCGATGAGGTGGTCCTCGGGGACGCGCACGCCGTCGAAGAGCATCTCCCCGAGGTCCGCCGCGTGGATACCGAGCTTGTCGTCGATGGGCTCGGCCCGGACGCCCTCCCGGTCGGTCGGGACGAGGAAGGCGCTGATGCCCCGGTGGCCCGCGTCGGGATTCGTCTTCGCGAAGACCACGACGACGTCCGCGACGGTCCCGTTCGAGATCCACATCTTGTTCCCGTCGATGACCCACTCGTCGCCGTCCTTCTCCGCGCGCGTCTCGATGCCCGCGACGTTCGAGCCGTGGGCGGCCTCGCTCACGGCGATCGCGTCGTGGGCCTGCCCCGCGACGATCTTCGAGAGCCACTCCTCACACATCCACTCGTCGCCGTACTCCGTCAGCAGGTAGACGTTCGTCGAGAACCCGTTGTTCCCGATGGCACAGCCGATGCCCGGGTCGGCACGCCAGAGCTCCTCGGTGACGATGGCGGCCGAGAGGGTGTCCATCCCCGCACCGCCGTACTCGAGGGGGGCGCTCGGTGCGACCAGGTCCAGCTGGGCCGCCTGCTCGATGATCTCGAACGGATACTCGTGGGACCTGTCGTACGCCGCGGCGACCGGTTCGATCTCGTTCTCGCCGAACTCGCGCACCATCTGTCGGACGGCGCGGTGCTCGTCGCTGAGGCCGTATCCAGCGTGCTGGGAACTCATATTGTACACCATGGGCGACAGCCAGTAAAAGCGTTGCTCGACTCCCGCTCTCGTCGGACCGGTCGCCGCGCTCGAAGGACCCGGTGCGAGCGACGGGTCGAGAAAGCGACGGGTTACTGCCCCTCGAACTCCGGGTCCCGCTTCTCGTTGAACGCTCGGAGCCCCTCAGCGTTGTCCTCGGTGGTGTACAGGTACGCGGTGACGGCCTGTTCGTACTGCAACGCGGTGTCGAGGCTGGCGTCCATCCCCTCGTCGACCAGGCGGAGCCCCTCCTCGACGGCGAGGGGCGCTTTCGCCATGGCGTCGTCGACGAGTTCGCGGGCGGCCCCCTCGACGTCGCCGTCGTCGACGACGCGGTTGACCAGCCCGAGTTCGCGCCCCTCCTCGGCCGTGATGGGGTTCCCCGTGACGATCATCTCCTTCGCGACGTTCGGGCCGACGACGCGCGGGAGACGCTGGGTGCCGCCGCCGCCCGGGACGAACCCCAGGTTGACCTCCGGGAGCCCGAACTCCGCCTCGGCGTCCGCGACGACGAGGTCCGTCGCCAGGACCAGTTCGAACCCCCCGCCGTACGCGAGGGCGTCGACGACGGAGACCACGAGGGCGGGGTGGGCCTCGACGTAGTCGTTGACGCGGTTCTGGAGGCGGATGAACTCCATGAACTCGGTCTGGCTCCCGAGTTCGTCGAACAGCTTGATATCCGCGCCGGCGACGAAGGCCCGGTCGCCCGCGGTCCGGAGCAAGACGGCGCGGGCCTCGCCCTCGACCGCTTCGAAGGCGTCCTCCAGCTCACGGAGGACGTCGGCGTTCAACGCGTTGAGCTTGTCCGGGCGGTCGATCGTGACGGTCGCGACGTCGCCGTCGATGTCGTGGGTTACGAGGGGCATGTGGGTGGTGTGTGCGGGGCGTGGTCAGTCGTCTCGGTGGGCGGTGATGCGCTCGATCTGCTCCTCGGAGTAGCCCCGTTCCCGGAGCACCTCCTCGGTGTGTTCGCCCGAGCGGGGCGGGTGCCGCCGCATCTCCGCCGGCGTCTCGCTGAACTCGACCGGGAGCACGGGGAACTCCAGCTCGCCGAGGTCGGGGTGGTCGACGGTCTGGATCATGTCGTTGGCCTCGACCTGCGGATGGTCGAGGGCGTCCGGGAGGTCGTTGACCGGGCCACACCAGACGTCCTCCGCCCAGAGCATCTCGAGGAGGTCCTCGGTCGTCCGCTCGCGGGTGAACTCCTCGATGAGGCGCTTCAGTTCGTCGCGGCGCTCGTAGGCCTCCTCCCAGGAGTCGACGGCGGCGAGCTCCTCGAGGCCGAGCGCCTCGCCCACCTCGGCGGGCGGGGACAGCGAGATGGTGATGTAGCCGTCGGCGGTCTCGTAGACCGCGTAGGGCGCCTGGTTGTAGACGTGGCCGATGCCCGCCTCGCTGCGTTCGGGCTCCTCGCCCCCGTTGGCGTAGGTGGATATCTCCTGCATCATGAGCCCGAGCGCCGCGTTGAGGAGGCTGCCGTCGACCCGCTGTCCCCGGCCGGTCCGGTCGCGGTAGTGCAGCGCGGCGAGGATGGAGAAGGCGATGGACGCAGACGAGAAGAAGTCGACGACGGTCGCCCCGAGGGGCGTCGGCGGGTCGTCCTTGCGGCCCGTGATGCTCGCCAGGCCGGAGACGCCCTGGATGATGATGTCCTGGCCGGCGCGGTCGGAGAACGGTCCCTCGCGGCCCCAGCCCGACGCCGAGGCGTAGACGAGTTCGGGGTTGCGCTCGCGCAGTTCCTCGTAGCCAAAGCCGAGGCGCTCCATCACGCCGGGCCGGAAGTTCTCGATGACGACGTCGGCGTCGTCGATGAGGTCGTAGGCGACCGCCTTGTGCTCGTCGTCCTTGAGGTCGAGTTCGACGCTGCGCTTGTTCCGATTGAACGAGAGGAACACGGCGCTCTCCCCGCCAGGGTACTTGTTTGCCATCGACCAGTGGCGCTGCCACTCGCCGCCGGGACGTTCGACCTTGATGACCTCGGCGCCGAGGTCTCCGAGCATCTGGGCGGCGACTGGCCCCTGGGCGAGCTGGGCGAAACTGACGACTGTGAGGTCTTCGAGCGCGTCTTCCATGCTTAGTGCATCGCGAGAAGCGATTAAAAGCTTTCTCGTGGTCGACCGGCGCGCTCTCCGCCGACCGTCGACGTCAGCGTCGCCCTCGGGATTGTGCCGGCGATCGCGACGGGTGCTCACCCGTCGTCGAGCACGGAATCGGCGATGATGTTGCGTTGAACCCCGCTCGCCCCCTCGTAGATGCGCGTGGCCCGGGCGTCGCGGAAGTACCGCTCGACGTCGTACTCCGCGAGGTAGCCGTTGCCGCCGTGGAGCTGGATGGCGTCGTCGATGATATCCGAGGCCCGTTCGGTGGCGAACAGCTTGGCCTGACTCGCGAGGGCCGCCGCGCCTTCCTCGTCGTCCGCCACCGCGGTCGCGGCCCGGTAGAGGAGGCTCCGGGCGGCGCTGAGCGTCGTCTGCATGTCCGCGACCGTGTGACGGACGGCCTGGAAGTCGCCGATGGGCTGGTCGAACTGGTCGCGCTCGCGGACGTACGCTTTCGTCGCGTCGAGTGCCGCGCCGGCGGCGCCGACCGCCTGTGCGGCGACGGTGATGCGCCCGTAGCCGAGCGACTCCATGAAGTAGTAGAAGCCGGCGTTCTCCTCGCCGACGAGGTGGTCGGCTGGAACGTGGACGTCGTCGAGGACGACGTGCCCGAGCGGCGCCGAGTTCCCGCCGAGGCGGCCGTCGAGCGGCGTGACCGAGTAGCCGTCCCGGTCGGTCGGGACCATGAACGCGCTGATGCCCCGGTGGCCCGCGTCGGGGTCCGTCTTCGCGAAGACGAGGAGCCGGTCGCCGATGGTCGAGTTGCCGATGAACTTCTTCTCGCCGTCGATGACCCACTCGTCGCCGTCGCGTTCGGCGGTGGTCTCCATGGCCGCCACGTCGGATCCGTGGTCGGGCTCGGTGACGGCGATCCCGTCGACGATGTCACCGCTCGCGACGCCGGAGAACCACTCCGCTCGCAGTTCCTCGTCGGCGTACTCGTCGACGACGTAGACGTTCGTCGAGAACCCGCTGAGTCCGAGCGCCCAGCCGAGGTTGGTGTCGGCTCGCCACGTCTCCTCGGTGACGATAGCGCTCTCGACCATGTCGTAGCCCGGGCCGCCGTACTCCTCCGGGATCATGTGGCCGACGTACCCCTCGGCGGCGGCGGTCGAGAGAAGTTCGCGCGGGTACTCTCCGGTGCGGTCGAACTCCCGGGCGACCGGTTCGATACGTTCCTCGCCGAACTCCCTGACGTCCTGCCGGAGCTGGGACTGCTCCGCCGAAAGGCTGTATGTCACATCGGGTAGTGGTGACGTACCGTACAATAGCGTTTTCATCCCGATTCGGGCCGGCCTGCCAGTTTCGCTCGTCGTCCAGAGATCGGGGCTCCGCAAGGGTTAACAAGCATGCCCGCAAATTCGTGAACAACCGTCATGGCACAAAGTAGCGAGCCGTCCGTCGAAGATGCAGAAGGAGCGGGCGAAACCACCGCATCCGAGACCGGGGGGCAACAAATCGTTCTGAGCAACGTTCGCAAGACGTTCGGCGGGGGTTCGATCATCGCCGCCGAGGACATCAATCTGGACATCAGTCCCGACGAGTTCGTCGTCCTCCTCGGCCCGTCGGGCTGTGGGAAGACCACGACGCTCCGCTGTATCTCGGGGCTCGAGACGCCCGACCAGGGCACCATCAAGATCGGTGGCGAGGACGTCACGTCCACCAAACCGAAAGACCGAAATCTTGCGTTCGTCTTCCAGTCCATCGCGCTCTTTCCCCACATGTCCGTCCGCGAGAACATCCGGTTCGGACTCGACATGAAGACGGACCTGAGCACGGACGAGAAGAACCGCCGCGTAGAAGAGGCGGCAGAGACGCTCGGCATCCCGGAGATGCTGGACCGGAAGCCCGCCGCACTCTCGGGCGGGCAGCAACAGCGCGTCAGTATCGGCCGGGCGATGGTGATGGAACCGGCCGCGTTCCTGCTCGACGAGCCGTTCTCGGCGCTCGACGCCAACCTGCGCGACCAGATGCAGACCGAGGTGAAAAAGCTCCAGCGCCAGATCGGCTGTGCGATGATCTTCGTCACCCACGACCAGGACGAGGCGATGACGATCGGCGACAAGATCATCGTGATGGACGACGGGCACATCCAGCAGATCGGCTCTCCCCACGAGATCTACAACGAACCGGAGAGTCAGTTCGTCGCCCAGTTCATCGGATCCCCGTCGACGAACATCTTCGAGTGCAGGCTCGTCGACCACGGCGACGGCATCGCGCTCGAGGGCGACCTGTTCACGAAGGAGGTTCCCTCCGAGCTCGAGGACGACCTGTCCGGGTACGTCGGACACGACGTGACGATCGGGATTCGGCCGGAATATCTGCGCCTCAACGACGAGACCCTCTTCGAGGCCCACATCTCGGTCATCGAACCGCAGGGCGCTCGCGACGTGGTTCACCTCGAAACCGAAGGCCGTGCGATCAGGACCACCGTCATGCAGGGTGAGATCGAGCCCAACCAGTCCGTCTCCGTCTCGTTCGACATGGCCGACGCGTGGCTCTTCGACGAGGATGGCGAGCGGATCTTCTGAACGGGGCTCTATGTCCGACTCACCATCGCAACCGGCCCGCTACTTCGAGGAACTCGAGGTGGGTGAGACGGCTTCGTTCCCGGACGCGCGGACGATCACCGAAGCCGACATCGCGAACTTCGCCGGCCTCACGGGGGACTTCCACCCGATCCACATGAGCAGCGAGTTCGCGCGCAAGGAGACCCAGTTCGACGGACGGATCGCCCACGGGCAGATGATCGCGGACATCACCGAGAGCATCGCGATGGAGGAGAACATGCACTGTTTCTCCTATGGACACGACGGCACCCGCTTCGTCAAGCCGGTCTACCCCGGCGACACGCTCTCGCCCCGCCGTGAACTCGTCGAGAAGGAACCCTACGACGACGACTACGGCCGCGCGATCTACGACTACGAGACCACGAACCAGGACGGCGAGACGGTGTTCGTCGACCGGCACACACTGCTCGTCAAGCGGCGCCCCTGACGCCAGTTCTCCCCCCCGTCACGACCCCGGCTCTGTACTCTTTCTCTCCTGTCGAACTGGACAGGCAGCGGTGCTGTCCGTCGAATTCCCGGTCTCCCATCCAGAAGGTTGATTACCGGTGCGACAGACGTTGACGCATGGCCAGCGAGAGAGTCTTCGACGACTACGAGATCGGTGAGTCACACACCACGGTCGGACGGACGGTCACTCACTCCGACATCCGGATGTGGATCGGCGCCACCGACGCGACCCACCCGAACCACGTCAACAGCGAGTACACCGCTGACCACCCGGTGTTCGACGACATCGTCGCCCCGGGCGTCTACACCCTCAGTCTCGCCGACGCCTTCTGCGCGAAGACCATCTCCCGACCCGCCACATACGGGATGAACTACGGACACGACAACGTCCGCTACCTGCAGCCGGTGTACGTCGGCGATACGATATCGGGGGCGGTGACCGTCGCCGACACCGAGAGCAAGAACGACACCTGGGGACTCCTGACCCTCGACGTGGACCTGACCAACCAGGACGGCGAGAGCGTCCTCGTCGAGGACCACCACATGCTCATCGCGAAATCCGCGTCCGCCGTCGAAGGCACCGACGAGACGACCGACTGACAACCTGACAGTGAGCTGGTCTCTCCCCAGGCGGTTGTCCGCCGAGACGCCGAACGCGCTCATCGGTACTGTCAGCTTCGGCCACTTCCTCTCGCACGCGTACTTCCTGACGTTCCCGCCGCTGTTCCCGCTCCTGTTCGCACAGTTCGACGTCACCTACGCCGAACTCGGACTGCTGGTCTCGTCGTTGTTCGCGATGATGTTCGTCTTCCAGATCCCGTTCGGGTGGGTCGTGGACAAGGGATACGCAAAGCCCGTCCTCGTCGCCGGCCTGCTCCTCACCGCAGGGGGCTTGCTCGGTGCAAGTACGGCCACGTCCTATCCGGCCTTGCTCGCGTTCGCGCTGGTTTCGGGCGTCGGCCAGGCCACGTACCACCCCGCGAACTACACGCTCATCGACGTCGTGAGCACCGACGAACGCGCGGGGCGAAACTTCAGCCTCCACACGTTCGCCGGCTACGCGGGCTCCGGGTTCGCGCCCGTCGTCATCGGCGGACTCGGGCTCCGGTACGGCTGGCGGGTCGCGCTCGTCCTCGCCGGCATCGTCGGCATCGTCTACGCCATCCTCGTCCAGCTCGGCGTCGACACCGTCTACGCGAACGAACTGGAGACCCGGACCGAACCGACGGACGACGACGAGCACGACGACGACGAGTCCGTCGTTCGGGAGCTCCTCCGTCCCTTCTTCCGGCTGACAATCCTCGCGATGTTCCTGTTTTTCGTCGTCATCGTCGTCGCCGAGGCCGGCATCCAGTCCTTTACCATCGTCTTCCTCGTGGAGTCGCTGGGCCTCACCGAGTCGACGGGCAACACGGCGCTGACGACGTTCTTCGTCCTCGCGTCCTTCGGCGTCCTGATCGGTGGATATCTCGCCGACCGATTCCCCCCTGCGAACGTAATCTTCGGTTGCATCGGCGGTGCGGCGGCCGTTACGTTCCTGCTTACTCTCGAGATCTTGCCGGCCACGGTTCTGGCCTCGCTTGCCCTCTTCGGTGCTATCGGTCTCGGATACGGCCTGGCGATGCCGGCGCGGGACCGTCTCGTCGCCGAGTACTCGCCGGCGGAGTCGGTCGGGAAGAGCTTCGGACTCGTGTTCACCGGTGCCGCCGTCGGTGGGACCGTCGGCCCCGTCATGATCGGCGCCGCCATCGACGTCACGCGGGTCGGCGTGTCGATGTTCCTCGTGGCCACCTTCTTCCTCGCCGGTGCCGGGATCATCGGGCTGTTGAAGCTGGGGACGACTTCCGGTCAGCGCGTCCCCCTGTCGCTCCGGCGGTTGTTCAACTGACCCGGCGTGACTCACGCCGGTTGCCGGCGCGGTCGACCTGACGGGCGTTCCCTGTCTCCGTCGCCGCCGATGCCCCGCGACGGGAGATCGAGTCGATGTTGCTTCCACGTTCGTGTACTGGTCAGTGCCAGTCGATGACGAACGTGGATCCCTGAGATCGGGAGACTACCGAGCAGCACGCGAGCGCGGCTATCGACGAACGGCGGAGATTCCAGAAACGAGAGCGCGGTATGTGGTCAGTCGGGACGTTCGTTGGCGAACGCGAGCCCGGCGATGAACACCGTGAACAGGATGAAGAGGCCGGCGACCTGGTAGGCGCCCTGGAGCAGGATGAAACCGATGAGCGCGAACCAGGCGACGGCGAATAGCACTGCCAGTACCTCGTACGTGATCTGAATAAATCTCGACGCCTTGGCACCTGATAGTCGCTGTAACATTGCCCGAACGGACGCTGCCATCCATTATAAAACTTGCTTCGAAAACGACGCGGCGAAGGATTCGTTCGCGGTCAGACCGCGAACGACTGGGTGAGATGCCGGCGGGCGATCATGTACAGGACCGTCGGCGGGGTGCCAACGATGAGCGCCTGTGCCATGACCAGTCCCCAGTAGCGGCTCTCGCCGCCGACCGTCTGCAGGTACAGCGTCACGACGGCCGGACGCGGACCCGTCCCGGTGGTCAGCATGTTCGAGAACAGGAAGTCGTTCCAGCCGACCAGGAAGGCCAGGAAGCCCGTCGCCATGACGGCCGGGAGCGACAGGGGCAGGATGACCTTGTAGAAGGCCTGCCACTGGCTACAGCCGAATACCTGGGCCGCCTCCTCTAAGTTCGCCGGGAGGCCCTCGAAGAAATCCCGAAGGATCCAGATGGCGAAGGGCGTCACGAACACCTGGTAGGCGAGGATGACCCCGGGGATCGTGTTGAAGAGCCCGAGGCCGTACCACGTGTCGGTCAGCGGGATGATCAGCAGGATGTAGGGGAACAGCAGGGCCACCATGATGACCCGGAAGCCCCATTCCTTGCCAGGGAACTCCTGCCGACCGAACACGTACGCGCCGGGGATACAGATGAGCAGCGCGAGCGCCGTCGTCCCCGTCGCGATGAGCGCCGAGTTGATCAGGTTGTCCTGGAAGCCGGTGAACGCGGTTACCCACGCGTCCAACGTCGGTTCCTGCGGGATGATGTGTGGGCCCGCACCGAAGAACTCCGGCGGTGACCAGAACGAGACCACCACGACGGAGATCAGGGGCACGAGCACCATCACTGTGAAGAACATGATCGTGGTGTACTTCAGCAGTGCGAACAGGGCGTCCCCCCGGTCCTGATACCAGAGCGGCCCGCTGGCGGTGGCGCTACTCATGCCGTCGAACCCTCCTTGCGTGCCTTCTCGAACTCACGGATGAACAGCGCGACGAATCCGATGGTCACCGCCAGGAGGAACATCCCGACGGCAAAGCCCATCCCGAACTGGCCATCGCTGTACGCGAAGCGGTACAGGAGCACACCGAGCACCGACGTCTCGTACCCGGGACCACCCTGGGTCAGCTGGAACGCCTGTGAGACCTTCGCGAGGTTCCAGACGAGGCGGATGCTCAGCGCGACCAGGATGGCCGACTTGAGCTGTGGCAGGGTGATCCGCAGGAACGTCTGGACGCGGTTGGAGCCGTATACCTGGGCCGTCTCGTAGTACTCGTCCGGGATGGACTCCCGGGAGGCGAGGATGATGAGGAACATGAACGGCCAGAACGTCCACATGAGGACGCCCGAGACGACGCTGAGTGCGGGCAGTCCACTCGAGGACCAGTAGATGGGCTCGCTGATGACTCCCCACTCCATGAGGTACCCGAATATGGGTCCGTAGTTCGGGTCGAGTAGATAGAGCCAGATGGTCCCCGTCACGACTGGTGGCATCGTGTACGGGATGATGAGACCGGTGCTCACGATGGCCTTGAACTTGTCGAGGTTCGCGACGAGGGAGGCAGCCGCGACGGCCAACACGAGCTGGAAGAACGTCGCGATGCCGAACCCGAGCGTCGCCTGGAGCGACGTGTAGAACGGGTCCCAGTTGAGCAGGTAGATGTAGTTCTCCAGCCCGACCCACGTGGGGTTGGCACCACCGGACGACCACTCGTGGAAGCTCATCCACACGCCGCGGAAGAACGGGATCCACAGCAGGAAGACGAGGTAGAGAAGCGTCGGCAGGAACAGCAGGTACGAGAACCAGTGTTCCCGGATGGCACCGACGAACCGGTCCACCCGTGACACCTGCGTGGTCTCTTGCCGTTGTGCGGTCACGTTACTCATGGATAGACACCTTGGGACGGTGTTTTATCATAGTTATTCATCTTGATGTGGGTCCTAATAATATTGGCGATAGTGGGAACGAAGTGGTAGTAACCGGTGCAGTCGGTCCTGCTTACGAGATCGGCCAGCTGCCGACCTCACCGAGCTCGTCGCTCGCAGACTGGATGTCCGCGCTGGACTCCTCCCGGGCCTGTGCCATCGCGTCTTCCGGCGACATCTCCTGGTTGATCGCACTCTGGATGTACGGTGCGATGGTCCGGAAGATGATCGCGTTGCTGAAGCGGTGGTAGGGCCACGTGGTCTCGGCGTTCTCCAGCATCGTGGTGTTCGTCTCGCTGAAGCCTGTCGCTTCGTCGTGCGTGGCCTCCGTATCGCCCCAGAGGTCCTGCCGGATGGGCATCCAGCCGACCATGTCCGGGTACCCGACCTGGAAGTCCGACGAACCCAGCTTGTTCAGGAGCGCCTTGCCGACGGCGAGCTTGCGCTCCCAGCGCTGGCTGTCTGCGTTGCTCGGTTTCTTGTTCAGCCCGCTGTCGTGGAACCCGACGTGGCCGGGGGCACCACTTTCTCCGCCCGGGTACGGGACGATTTGCAGGTCGCCGTTCTCCATGAGGTCCGGGGCGCGACGGAGGAAGGTCGGGTAGTTCAGCGTCTCGATGGTCCCCATCGCGACGTCGCCCGCGTACATCATGTTGGCGACCTCCTCGTCGGACGTCGACGCCGTGGCCGGGCCGGAGACCTCGTACTCGTGGACGATGTCCTGATACCGCTGGGTCCACGCCGTCCACTCGTCGGCGGGGTACGGCTCCGTGCCGTCTTCGCTGATGTAGCGGCTGCCCGACCCGAGCTGGGCGGACATCCAGGGTGCCATGTTGTCGTTGTAGTCGGGCCAGGTGCCGTGTCCGTGGAACCCGTACCGGGCGCCGGAGTTGTTCTGGACCTCCACGGCCATCTCCATCATCTGCTCGTAGTCGTCGACCGCGCTGCCGGTGTCCGGGATGTCGTCCAGGCTGTACCCGGCCTCTTCGAGCAGGTCCGTTCGGACCGTCAGCGGGTTGCGGACGCCGGTCGCGTGCGGGAAGTTGATGATGTTGCTCTCGCCGGGGATGTCCCAGAACCGGTACGCGTCCTGCTTGAGACTCATCGCCCAGTCCATCCCGTCGATGAGGGCGTCGTCGATGTCGGACTTGTAGTCGTCGAAGGGCATCAGGTGGCCCGTCCTGATGATACGCCCGAAGTAGAAGTCCTCGCAGTTGAACGCGACCGGGTAGTTCTCGTTCTGCCAGGCCTGGACCCACTTCTGGCCGCTCATCTGGCTGTAGCCGGACTTGTTCAGCTGGACGCGGGCGCCGGTATCGCTCTGGAAGTCCTGGATGAACTGGCTCACCCGCTCGGACGCCGTCTGTGACTGGACGTTCATCACGTCCCAGTAGTCGATGCTGACCCCGGAGAGGTCGTCACCCTGGTCACCGTTCGTGGAGCCGCCGTCACCGTCGCCGCCGTCACCGCCGTCGCCGCCGTCGCTGCCGCCGTCGCCGCCACTGCCGCCGTCGCCGCCACTGCCGCCGTCGCCGCCACTGCCACCGTCGCCACCACAGCCGGCGAGTAGCGTCCCGAGGCCGACCGTTGTCGCTTTCATGAACTTTCGCCGTCCACCGAACGACGAGCGTGACAGCCCACTGGTCGAGCTCTTGTCCCGACCACTGGTCGAATTCGCATCGCGGTTGTTATCAGATGACATACAAGGTGTACAACCAAGTACTGATAGTTATATCTTTTCCCGTTACAGTGATATATTGGGCCGAAGGTGCCGTCCTCAGGGGCCAAGGGCCGAAATATTAACTCGGATTCGGATTCTGTCTGCCGTGTCCCACCGATCTGGCTCGCTCGGGAGGGGGTCGATCGGGTAGATTTGGGACGCGTTCACTGGCGATGGCCCGTTCCCGACGCTCGGGGCGCTCACTGGACACCGGGTGGCAATCAGGGTGATGCTCGACGGACGGGGGTCGTCACCGCCTGGTTCACGTGTGACTCTCCGCCTCGAACGCCTCGAGGACGTCGTCGCCGACCAGCTCTTCGATCACGTCGGCGTCGTATCCCAGCTCGGTGAGCACGTCCCGCGTGTGCTCGCCGACGCGTGGCGGCGGGCGCTCGACGCTCGCGGGCGTCTCGGACATGTCCACGGGGAACCCCGTCGTCTGGAACGACCCCACGTCCGGGTCCTCGATCTCGATAATCATGTCGTTGTGCCGGACCTGCGGGTCGTCGATCATCGCCGCCATGTCGTTGACCGGTGCCGCCCAGATGTCCGCCTCGAGGAGCTGGTCGAGCAAAGCGTCCGTCTCGCGCTCGCGCGTGACGCGCTCGATGATGCCGTGTATCTCGTCGCGTCGCTCGTAAGCCGCCTCGGGCGAGTCGTCCGTTTCGAGCCCCTCGACCGCGAGCGCGTCCGCGAAGTCGTCGAGGTCGCCGAGCGAGATGGCCACGTGTCCGTCGGCGGTCTCGTAGACGCCGTAGGGCGCGTCGAACTGGACGTGCGAGAGGCTCGATTCGGGCCGCTCGAACTCCCGGTCTAAGTTCGTCGTGGCGGCCACCTCCTGGCACATCCCCGCGATCATCGAGTTCAGCAGGCTGGCCTCTATCTTCTGGCCCTGCCCCGTCTGTTCCCGGTGGTAGAGCGCGATCACGACGTGCAGCGCGATAAAGAGGGCCGACAGCTGGTCGGCGACGAACGTCCCGGCGGCCGTCGGCGGGTCGTCTCGCCGCCCGGTCGCGTCCATGAGGCCGCTCATGGCCTGTATCAACAGGTCCTGGCCGGGCCGGGTCTCGTACGGCCCGGACGACCCGTATCCCGACCCGGACGCGTAGACGACGTCGGGATTGTACTCGCAGACGTCCTCGTAGCCAAAGCCCAGTTTCTCCATGACGCCCGGCCGGAAGTTCTCGACCACGACGTCGGCGTCGGCGACGATGTCACGGGCGACCGCTTTCCCCCGGTCGTCCTTGAGGTCGACCGCCACGCTCCGCTTGTTCCGGTTCATCGCGAGGTAGTAGGGGCTCTTTCCCTCGTACATCTCGCCGGCGACCCGCAGGTGGCGCTCGTACTCGCCGCCCAGCGGCTCGATCTTGATCACGTCTGCGCCCATGTCCGCAAGCGCCATGGTCCCCCACGGCCCCTGCATCATCTGGCTGAAATCGGCGATAGTGATTCCCTCGAGTGCGTCGGACATACGACTCGGGTTCTCTCGAGTGACGTATAAATCCTCCTGCGGGCGTGACCCGGCGCCTACGCCACGGTGAGCCCGACACGTTCCATCGCCCGTCGGATCGCTGGCACCTCGTCGTCGTCGACCGGCTGTGCCGGCGGCCGCGGTGCTGCGTTCGGGAACGCCCCCTGCAACTCGAGGACCTTCTTCAACCGGGCGTTCGAGTCGGCGCGTGGCTCGCCAAACGCCATCCGGATGAACGGGTCCGCTCGTTCGTAGGCGTCCCGGGCGGCCTCGAGGTCGCCCGCCTGGACGGCCTCGAAGAGGTCCACGATCAGCTCCGGGATGACCGCCGCCAGGATCAACAGCGTGCCGTCGGCCCGGAGCGCGTACGAGGCAAGCAGGTGCTCGTCGTTGGCCACGAGCAACTGGATGTCGGCCTCGGCGTTCCCCAGCGCGTAGACGTCGTCCTGGAACCGATCCATGTCCCAGCAGGCGTTTTTCACCGCGACGACCTCATCCAGCCCCGCGAGCTCGACCAGCAGGTCCGAGTCGTACGTGCCGCCGGCCCACACTGGATGCTGGAAGAGGACGAGCGGCACGTCGAGCGCCTGCCCGACCGTCTCGACGTACTCGATCGCCGCGTCGGCGCGGTGGTTTATCGACGTGTGTGGCGGGAACAGCAGGAACGCGTCCGCACCGGCGGCCCGCAGTCGGCGGCCCTGTTCGACGGCCTCGCGGGTCGACCCGGCGACGAGTCCGGAGACGACCGGCGTCCCCGACCCGACGTTGGCGTCGACGACCTCGACGAGGCGGACGCGCTCGTCGTGCGAGAGCGCGAACACCTCCGCGCCGTGGCCGTTGGTCACCATCGCGTTCAGGCCGTCGACCCGGTCTAACGCGGCGACGTGCGCGCCGAGCGACTCCTCGTGGATCTCGCCGCGGTCGTCGAACGGTACCAGGTGGGCGGGATGGACACCCGTCAAGTCGAGTGACATAGTAACATCCGTCGCTCGACAGACACTTCAGCGTTCGTGTTTCAGAAGTGAGGGGAACACGCGGGGGGAGGCTGTCACCCCGTCTCCCCGGTCCCGCCGCCTCTCTCCGGTCGCCCGGGTCACACCTCGCTCCCGAAGCGGAGCTGCCAGAAGATGACGGTCCCGCTCAGGAGGAGACAGCCGATGAGACCGATGAACGCGACCGTGTAGTTCAGTTCTCCCGCGACGTAGCCGATGTAGGCCGGCCCGAGACTCCCGAACCCGACGTACATCATCCGACTCCCGCCGAAGTCACCGCCCATGCTCCCGTCGGGGAACACCTGCGAGATCATCGTCAGCGTGGTCGGCCAGAAGCCGGCGATTCCGGCCCCGAACAGGGCGGTACTGGCGACGGCGGCCAGCAACGACTCCGTGACCAGCAGCGAGACGAGGCCGGTCGCGCCGACGAGCGCCATCAGCACCGAGATACGGAGGTAGCCGTACCGGTCGCCCAGTCGCCCGCTCACCGGCCGCGCGGTCGCCCCGACGACGAAGAGACCGGTGAAGATGACGCTGGCGACCGTCGGCGAGAACCCCTTCTCCACCTGGAGATAGGTCGGGAGGAAACTGGCCATCCCCTGCCAGGTGAACGCGACCAGCCCGGCAGCCACCAGGATACGTCGCGTGCTCTGTTTGCCGAGGATCCGGGTACCCGTCTCGCGGATGTTCAGGTTCACGCGCTCGACCACGTACTCCTCCCGGTTCCAGACGTGCATCAGCAACATGACCACGAGCACGGCTGCGAGAATCGGGAGGAAGGCGCCCCGCCAGATCCAGACGGTCAGGACGACGACCGCGATAGCGGGTGCCACCGCCCCTCCGAGGTCCATCGACGCCGAGAGCACGCCGAACGCCGCGCCACGCCGTTCGACGTACAGGTCCGTCGTCTGGACGTACGCCGCGACGGGATAGATCCCCGCGCTCGCACCGATCGTCGCGGTAGCCAGCAAGAAAAGCGGGTAACTCGTCGCGGTCGAGAGCAGCGAGAGGCCGACGACGGCGACGAGGAGTCCGGTCAGGAGGACCGTCTTCCGCGAGAGTTCGTCCGCGCTCCGGCCGCTGAAGTACTGGAGGGTCGCCGTGAGCGCCCACATCAGCGACAGTGCGATGCCGGCAGCGAAGGGCGTGATCGACAGGTCCTCGATTATCGACGGGAGCAGCGGCGAGATGACGAGGCGGCCCGCCATGATGGACATCGTCCCGACGGACATCACGACCAGCATCCGTCCGGAGTACCCCATCAGGAGTTTCTCTTCGTCGGCTGTCCGGGTACTCACGTCTGTCACGGTATGACCGGTATCCTCTACACAGGCCCTTAGCCGTTCCGGCGTCCAGCGGTGCGGACACCACCGACACCGGCGCCGACGGCCGGACGTCCGGACCGGCTAGTCCATCTGGCAGGCGGCCTTGAGGAACCAGCCCTGTCCGTAGGAGGTGACGGTGAGGGGCGCATCGGGGCCGCCCGGCGGGCCGGCGACCCGTCGCACGGCACCGTCGTCGTCGACGACGCCGGTACAGACCGCCATCGCCCGGTCCGCGGCCTCGAGGTACGCCTCGTCTTCGAGCAGCCCCATCTCGTATCCCTTGTGGAAGGCGTAGGCGAACATGGTGGTCCCGGATGTCTCGAGCGGCGTCTGGTCGTCGTCGAGGACGTTGTGCCAGTAGCCGCTGGCGTCCTGCAGGGGACGGATGGCCGCGGCCAGTCGCCGGAAGATATCGACCAGCTCCTCGCGGTCGTCGTGGTCGTCCGGGAGGTGCTCCAGCGTATCGAGGATGCCCGCCGCGGCCCAGCCGTTCCCGCGCGACCAGAAGGCGCTCTCCGGGAACGTGTCGGGCTGTTCGCGCCACTCGTGTCGGAACAGGTCGGTGTGGGAATCCTGCAGGTGCTTTGCCTGGACGGCGATCTGGTGAGCCGCCTCGTCGAACGCCGCCTCGTCACCGGTCACCGCACCGTAAGCGGCGAGAAACGGGCAGATCTCGTAGATCGTGTCGACCCAGAGCTCCAGGGCCCCCTTGTGCTGTGGGATGCCGCCATCGGCGGTGCGTGGCGCGTCGCGGAGGAACTCGTACTGGCGGGTCGCGGAGTCGAGGTAGTCCTCGTCGCCGGTTCGGCGGTAGAACTCCAGGACCGAGACCCCGATGACGCTGGGGTCGACGAGGCCCTTGAAGTCCTCGAGGTCGGTCCAGCCCTGGTGGGGCTTGACGTCGAGCGACCCGTAGGAGTACTGGCCCGCGCTCGTCTGTGTCTCGATCGAACGGTCCACCAGCGACCGTGCCGCGTCGACGAACCGCTGGTCCCCCGTCGCGAGGAGTCCGAGGATGGCGATGCCCTTCTCCCACTCCTCGCTCTCCATGTCTCTCGCGACGGTGTGTGCTGCCACTCGCTCGATGAGGTCCGAAGGCACGTCGGTCATGCGTACCCTCTGCTTCTGCGTGACGTGACTAAAGCGTGCCGAGGGTCACAGTTCCCTCTAGCGGTGCGGCGGTCCGGGACCAGGGGACGCCGCCGCTCCATGTCGGGCGACGCGTGAATCGGGCGGCGGTGAGCTACTCGGAGATGCCGTAGGTGTAGGGGCTCCAGTCGCGTGCCGGGAAGTCGTAGACGGGCTCGTCCTCGTCGGCGTCGTCCAGGCGTTCGAGGTCGCCGTCGTCCATCTCCCAGTCGAACAGTTCGAAGTTCGACCGGACGTGGTCGGGCGTCGAGGACTTCGGTAACACGACGATGTCCCGCTCGAGCTCCCATTTCAGGACGATCTGGGGGGCGGACTTGTCGTACTTCTCGGCGAGGTCCTGTACGACGGGGTGGTCGAAGACTTCGGTCCGGCCCAGCGGGGCGGCGGCCTCGATCACGGTGTCGGTCTCGCGGCAGTAGTCGACCAGATCCGGCCGCTGGAACAGCGGGTGGAACTCGATCTGGTTGACCGCGACCGGCACGTCCGAGACGTGCTGGGCACAGCTCAGCTGGTAGGCCGAGAAGTTCGAGACGCCGACGTTGCGGACCCAGCCGCGGTCGTGCAGCGTCGCCATCGCCGACATGGTCTCGCGCAGCGAGATGGCCGGGTTGGGCCAGTGGATGAGATACAGGTCGAGGTAGTCCGTACCGAGCCTGTCCAGCGAGGCCTCACAGGCCTCGATGACCGACTCGTACCCGAGGTGCTTGGGCAGGATTTTCGAGGTGAGGAAGACGTCCTCGCGGTCGTAATCCGAGAGGACTTCGCCGATCTCCGCCTCGTTCTTGTATCCCTCTGCCGTGTCGACGTGCCCGTATCCGGCATCCAGCCCGGCGCGGACGGATCCCTTGACGGTGTCGCCGCCGATGTCCCAGGTCCCCACGCCGACCATGGGGAGTTCGTCGCCGCTCGGTAGTGTGACGGTTGGTGGCTGTGTCATGTGGTACACCCGGTCTACCGAGCGGTTCGTGTTAACAGTTTTCCCTGGGGAGGCGGCGTCCATCGCTCGACTGGCCGACGTGGCTCCCACCGGTCAGTCATCAGTACATGCGAGTTACGCTCGTCTCCGGACGGCGTCAGTTGTATCGGTGGTTCCAGGGGTCCGGGTTCGTGCCCAGCGCCTCCTTCAGTTCGGCCGTCGCCTCGTCCAAGTCGGCGAGGATGTCGTCGGAGAGGTCGACGTCGACGGCGGCCGCGTTGTCCCTGACGTGTTCGGGGCTGCTCGCGCCGGCGATGGCACAGGCGACGCCGTCCTGGTGGAGCGGCCAGGCCAGCGCGACCTGCACGATGTCGCGGTCGTACTCGTCGCAGATGTCCTCGACCCGGCGGACGGTGTCGAACACCAGGTCCTCGACGCCCGACTCGCCGTGTCTCGCCTCGGGGCGGTCGCTCGAGAAGTGCCGCGTCCGCATCCGCCCCTCCGGGTACTCGTCGATGGTGGAGTACTTCCCGGTGAGCAGCCCCATCCCGAGCGGGCTGTAGGCGACGATGTCCACGCCGGCGTCCCGGCAGGCGTCGGCGACCTCGTACTCGATCGCTCGCCACAGCAGGTTGAGGGGGAGCTGGTTCGCCACCACGTCGAGTTCGGAGACGGTCGTCTCGAGGTCGTTGACGCCCGTGTTGGAGACGGCCGGGTAGCGGATCTTCCCCTCGTCTTGCAGTTCGCGGAACGCGCGCGCCGTCTCCTCGAACGGCGTCTCCGGGTCCTGGTAGTGGACGTAGAACACGTCGACGTAGTCGGTCCCGAGGCGGTCGAGGCTCGCCTCGCAGGACGCCTTCACGTCCTCGTATGAGAGGTGGTTCTGGTAGACCTTCGTCGCGACGACGACGTCGTCCCTGTCGAGCGATTCGAGGGCCTCGCCCAGGACCTCCTCGGAGTAGCCGTCGCCGTAGACCTCCGCCGTGTCGAGGAAGGTGATGCCCTCGTCGACGGCCGTGTGGATGGTCTCGATCGCCTGGTCGCGGTCCGTCCGGTCCCAGTCCGACCCGCCGCTGATGTTCCAGAGTCCGAGCGCGATGCGACTCACTTCGAGGTCGCTCTGGCCGAGAGTTACGTACTCCATACGACATCCGACTTGGCACGGTTCATTAAAACTATCGCGTGTATCGCGGTTCGGTCGACCGCCGCTTGCCAGCGACCGCGAACGGCGCGGGCAGCGAGCGGGGGAGACGTGGCTGTGAGACGTGCGAGAGGGAGCACAGGCCTGTCCCGGCCCGATCTGCCCGTCCGGTTGCGAGACACGCAGGCGCATCCTCGACGGGCGGCGTCCGGGAGTCGGGGCGCGTCAGGACCGGCGCCTGCTGTCCGGTGCGAGGGCGTCGTCGTACACCCGCACGAACAGGGCTTCCAGTTCGTCGTGGGTCGGTTTCCGCGGGTTGTTGTCCGGCGATCCCGAGTCGAAGGCGTCCTGGGTCATCTCCGGTACCAGGCCGAGATATTCTTCCCGGGACGGCACCTCGCCGAAGTCGTCGAGGTAGCCCGTCAGCGAGATGTCCTCGCACAGTGCCTCGACGCCGTCGGCGGCCTTCCGCGCGGCGACCCGGTCGGGTTCGTCCTCGTCGGCGGCGTCGAGGATCCGTGCCACCTCGGCGTACTTCGCGGGTTTCGTCATCTGTGAGAACTCGACGACGTACGGGAGGATGAGCCCGTTCGCGAGGCCGTGCGGGATGTGCAGTTGCGCGCCGAGCGGGCGGGCCATCCCGTGGACCAGGGCGACCGAGGAGTTCCCGAACGCCTTGCCGGCCTTGAACTGGCCGATCATCATCTCGGTGCGCGCCGCTATGTCCTCGCCGTTCGCCCACGCCGGGACGAGCGAGTTCGTGATCCGACGCATCGCGTCGCGGGCGAACTCGTCGGTGACGCTGTAGGACTTGACCGACCCGAACGCCTCGATGGCGTGGGTCAGCGCGTCGATCCCCGTGAATGCGGTGTGACTCTTCGGGAGCGAGACGGTGAGTTCCGGGTCCTCGATGGCCACGTCGGGGACGATGTTCTGTGACACGATGATGAACTTCGTCGACGTGGACTCGTCGGTCAGCACGGCCGTCCGGGTGGTCTCGCTGCCCGTCCCCGCGGTCGTGTTGACGGCGATGAGCGGCGGGATGGGTTCGGGAACGCCCTCGTAGCCCGCCTCGTCGACACCGTACTGTCGGATGCCGCCGTCGTTCGTCGCGAGGATGCCGACCGACTTGCCCGTGTCGATGGACGACCCGCCGCCGAGGGTGACGATGACGTCACAGGACTCCTCCTCCCACACCTCGTAGGCTTCCCTGACGTTCTCGACCGTCGGGTCCGGGCGAACCCCGGTGAACGTGGCGGTTTCGACGCCCGCGTCCTCGAGAATCTCGACCACCCGCTCCCCGTGGATGTCGAAGATGACTTCGCTGGCGACGACCAGTGCTTTCGTGCCGTAGAGGTCCGCGTACGCTCCGGTTTCCTCGACCGCGCCGACGCCGAGGACCGTCTTCCCGGGCGAGACGACGACGCGAGTGCCATCGGCTGGACTCGAGTGTGACATACGAAGACACAACGCAGAGGAGCGCTTAGTACTTGCGGACACCGCGGTGTGGCGACCGTTCAGGCGTCGGGCCAGCGCTCGATGTAGATCGTCTTGTCGGTATAAAAGTGGATCATGTCCTCGCCCTGCGCGTGCAGGTCGCCGAAGAACGAGTCTTTCCGACCGCCGAAGTGGAAGAACGCCATCGGCGCCGCCGTCCCGACGTTGACACCGAGGTTGCCGGCCGTGGATTCGTGGCGGAAGCGGCGCGCCTCGCCCCCGTCGTTGGTGAACAGGCTGGCGGCGTTGCCAAAGGGACTCTGGTTGTGGGTCGCGATGGCCTCGTCGAAGTCGGACACCCGGACGAGCGCGAGGACCGGCCCGAAGATCTCCTCCCGGGCGATCGTCATGTCCGACGTCACGTCGCCGAAGACGGTCGGTTCGAGGAACGTCTCCTGACGCCCGTCGCCGTCGGTCTCCCGCCCGTCGAGCAGGAGCGTCGCGCCCTCCTCGACGCCGGTCTGGATGTAGTTGACGACGCGTTGCTTGGCCGCCGGTGAGACGAGCGGGCCCATGTCGGTGTCGTCGTCCAGGCCGTTCCCCACGCGCATTGCGTCCGCGCGCTCGACGACGAGGTCCGCGAACTCGTCGTAGACGGCGTCCTCGACGACCGCGACCGGGTTCGCCAGGCACCGCTGGCCGGCGTTCGCGAAGGACGAGCCCACGGTCTTCTCGGCCGCGAACTCGAGGTCGGCGTTCTCCGTGACGATGATGTGGTTCTTCGCGCCGCCCTGGGCCTGCACGCGCTTCCCGTTCGCGGCGGCCGTCTCGTAGACGTACTCGGCGACCGGGGTGCTGCCGACGAACGAGACGCCGGCGACGTCCGGGTGCTCGAGCAACGCGTTGACGGTGTCTTCCCCGCCGTTGACCAGGTTCACGACGCCGTCCGGGAACCCCGCCTCGTCGACGAGTTCGAACATGCGCTGTGCAGTCAGTGGGTCGCGCTCGCTTGGCTTTAGCACGAACGAGTTGCCGGTCGCGACGGCGTAGGGCATGAACCACAGGGGGATCATCGCCGGGAAGTTGAACGGCGTGACGGCCGTGAACACGCCCAGCGGCTTGCGGACGGCGCTCTCGTCGATGTCGGGCGCCGCGTTGAGCAGGGTCCCGGACTGCATCATCGAGGGGATGCCACAGGCGACCTCGACGTTCTCGATGCCCCGGCGTATCTCTCCGAGCGCCTCCGAGCGGGTCTTCCCGTGTTCGCTCACCAGCAGGTCGGCGAGCTCGTCCTGGTTCTCCTCGAGCAGCTGTTTGAATCGAAAGAGCGGCTGGATCCGGTCCTCGACGGGGCGCTCGCTCCACGTCTCGAACGCGTCCAGTGCTGTCCCGACGACGTCGTCGACGGTCGCCGCGTCGCTGAACGCGACCGTCGCCAGCGTCTCGCCCGTCGCGGGGTTCGTGACGGTCTGGTCCTCGTCGCCATCGACCTCACGCCACTCGCCGTCGGCGTAATTACGCACCGTACCGTGGCCCGGCAGTTGTACCTGATCGACCATACCAAAAGTCCAGCTTCGAGCGATAAATATGTACGTGGTTGGACAAGGGTGGTGGGCCGGACGGGCCGGTCCACCGCCGGGCTCTGCGACCGGGACGCGTCACTCCGGCGCCTGAACCAGGTTCTCGAGTTGCTCGGCAGTCGCGCCGGCGTCGAGTCGCTCCACGTTGCCCGCGACGATGTCGGCGAGGCGTGCCCAGTGTTTGGGGCTGTGGCCGGCGTTGTGGGGGGTGATGGTGACGTTCTCGAAGGACCAGAGCGGGTGGTCGGCGGGAAGCGGTTCGGGATCGGTGACGTCGAGGCCGGCCCCGGCGATCGAGTTCGAACGGATCGCCGAGACGAGCGCGTCGGTGTCGACGATGGGGCCGCGGCCGACGTTGACCAGGTACGCGTGGGGCGGCAGCGTCTTGAACGCCTCCGCGTCGACGAGCCCTCTCGTCGTCTCGGTCAGTGGCGAGGCGATCAGCAGGTGGTCGGTCTCGGCCAGCGCGGCGTGGAACGCCTCGTCGTCGAAGCCGATGACCTCGTCGGTCGGCCCGCCCTTCTCGGGGGTGTAGCGGACGCCGATGGTGTCCACGCCGAACGCCTGGACGCGCTCGGCGATGGCCTCGCCGATCGCACCGAGACCGACGATCGTGACCGTGCTCCCCATCAGCTCGTCCGACTGGAAGTGGCGCCACTCCCGCCGTTCCTGGCGGTGGCGCCCGACGTCGAGATTGCGGGTGTGCTGGAGGACGTAGCCCATGACCTGTTCGGCGATGTTGGGGGCGTGGATGCCCGAGGCGTTGGTCACGGCGACCCCGTTCGCCGCCAGCGCGTCGAGCGGGAGATGCTCGTAGCCGGCCGCGACGCCCGCGAACAGCTCGAGGTTCTCCGCGCGGTCGAGCAACTCGGTGTCGAACTCGACGGACGTGATCACTCGTGCCTCCGGGACCAGGTCGCGTTCCTCTTTCGGCGTCCGAGCGACCTCCACAGTCGCGTCGGGCAGTCGCTCGCGGAGGTCCGCCGCGTAGTCGCTCACTGGCAGTCCGTGGGTCTCCTGACGGAGCACGAGGACGTCGATTGCGCTCATGCGTAAGTCGTCCAACAGAAGCCGGGACTATATCGGTTCCCCTTTCGGTAACGTCTAACGAGGCCAGCCGGCGAGACGCGTCAGGTGGCCGTTCGACGGCGCTCTCCACCCATACCCCAAGTATAAGCCGATGGCTACGGTGGTGTCGTCTATGGATATCGGCGTTTGCCTGTTCAATGGGCTACAGCACCCGGACGACGACCGCCCGCTGACGGCGGTCTACGACGACATGATCGACCTCGTCACGACGGCGGACGAGGTCGGCCTCGAGAGCGCGTGGGTCTCGGCCCACCACTTCACGCCGGAGGGGTACATGTCGAGTCTCCTCCCGACACTCGGGGCGTTCGCCGGGGCGACCGAGAACATCTCGCTCGGAACGTCGATGCTACTCGCGCCGCTGCACGACTCTGTGCGCGTCGCCGAGGACGCCGCGACGCTGAGCCTCCTCTCGGACGGTCGGGTGACGCTCGGAGTGACCAACGGCTACCGGGACGAGGAGTTCGAGCAGTTCGGGGTCGACAAGCGCGACCGGGCCCTCAAGACCGAGGAGGCGATCCGCGTCGCCCGGAATGCCTGGAGCGACGGCCCGCTCGGGTTCGACCCCCGCTTCCACTCGGTCACTGCTGACGCTACCGTGACCCCAAAGCCCGTCGATCCGCCCAGAATCACGCTCGGCGGGACCGCGAAACCGGCCGTCCGGCGTGCGGCGATGCTCGGCGACGGGTGGACGGCGCCCGAGACCCTCCCGTTCGAGGAGATCACGAAGCGCGTCCGCTACCAGCGACGGCTCCGCGAGGCCGAGAAACTCGACCGCGAGTTCACCACGTACGTCCAGCGGTACTGTTTCGTCGACGACTCCGCCGAGGCGGCCTGGGAACGGTTCCGCGAGCCACTCTTCTACATGCAGCGCAAGTACGACGAGTACTCCGCGGACGAACCGATCGAGGAGCTCTCGGCCGAACGGAAACGACACATGGAGGAGCAGGCGATCGTGGGGACGCCGTCCGAGGTCGCCCGGGAGGTCGGTCGCTTCCAGGAGGAACTGGGTGACGACGTGCACGTGCTGTTGCGCCCCTACGTGCCGGGGCTGGAAGCCGACGAGGTCCGTACGTGCATCGAGCGGCTTGGCGACGAGGTCGTGCCGGCGGTCCAGTAACGACCGGCGTGCCGGAGCAGGCCGACGACACCCCGACGGGTTCGCGTGCCGATCCGGCGGTACGCGACCGACGGGTCAGTCCCGCCGTCCCCACGCCTCGAACAGCTCTCGGCGCCCACCGGGACCGACGTGGTACCAACACCAATCTTGATTACAGCACGCCCGGAGTCAGAGGGTATGGAACCAGTCCCGTTCGACGACGCCGAGACCTACGAGCCGGATGCCGGGTGGCGCCGCGTGGCGATGGCCGGGAGCGAGTCGTTCTCCTTCGAGTGGTTCGAGAAGCCACCCGGGCACTCCTCGCCGATGCACGACCACGAGAACGAGCAGGTCTGTCTCTGCCTCGCCGGCGAGCTCACGGTGGTCACCGACGACGACGCCGTGACGCTCGAAGCGTACGACTCGGTGTGGCTCGAGGCGAACGAGCGCCACCGCGTCGAGAACACCGGCCAGACCCGCGCGGTCGGCATCGACGCCTTCGCGCCGGGGCGTTCGTTCGACTTCTGGCTCGACCGGGAGGCGGAGTGATGCGCTACCTCGCACGCACCACCGACGGCACCCCCATGCTCGGCGACGACCGGGGGTACGTTCCGCTCGAGGCGGCCGTTCCCGGTGCCGAGTCGATCCGGGACGTCCTCCCGACGGCACCGGACACGCTCCCCGACCCGGGGACGGCGCCCGCCCGGCGCGTTCCGGCGGCGCACCTGACCGTCGGGGCGCCACTGGCCGACCCGGGGAAGCTGTTCGGAATCGGTCTCAACTACGCCGACCACGCCGCCGACCTCGACGAGGACGCCCCGTCGGAGCCCGCGAGTTTCTTCAAGCCGGCGACGGCCGCGACGGGTCCCGGCGGACCGATACGTCTCCCGCCGGCCGACATCTCCGACCGCGTGACCGCGGAGGCCGAACTGGCGGTCGTCATCGGCCGGACCTGTCGGGACGTCGACGAATCGGCGGCCGACGAGGTGATCGCCGGGTATCTCCCGGTCATCGACGTGACCGCCGAGGACGTGCTCCGCCGGAATCCGCGCTTTCTCACCAGGGCGAAAAGCTTCGATACCTTCCTCGTCCTCGGCCCGCACATCGCGGTTCCGGACCCGGGGACGGACCTCTCGGACGTCGAGGTCCGGACCGTCGTGAACGACGAACCCCGCGCCCGAAACGTCGTCGCGAACATGCACGTCCCGCCGCGCGAACTGGTCGCCTTCCACTCGCGCGTGATGACGCTCGAACCCGGTGACGTCATCAGCACCGGGACGCCCGGCGCACACGTCGTCCGTCCCGGCGATCACGTCCGTGCCGAGGTGGACCGGTTCGGGTCGGTGGACGCGTCGGTCGTTCGCTGACGGGAGAGCGGGGCCCTCCGGCCGGCTTCTCTCACCCGCTGACGGATACTGTGGACTTACTGTAACCAACTCGCGTGCGGCACGCAATTCCCTGGGACTGAGAACGGCCACCCCGTGTGATGACCCGGGCGGGATCCCCCTCTGCAGTCCCGGAACGAGGGCGAGACGCGTGACGCCCCGCGGCGCGACGCGCTACGATACCGATTTGACAGCACGGTGCGCTCTGGCGGGACGGACCGAACGAGTCCGTCCCTCGTCGCACCGCACGCGTCGACTCGGTCTGGAGACCCCACGGACACCTCGCGGACAGACGCCGGCCCGGGCTACAGGCTGGTGGCCGAGACGATCGACTTCCGTATCGCAGTGCGCTTTATCAGGACGAAGCCGACGAAGATCGCGACGAACCCCGCGACGACCGGCAGGCCGATCACCCGTCCGAGCAGCAGGTAGCTGAGTCCCGTCGCTGCGACCGGTTCGAGGTAGCCGATGAGGTTGATCTCGGCGGCGCCGACGCGGTCGAGCAGCTCGAAGTAGATGAGAAACGCGACCGCGCCGGCGATCAGCCCCAGATACGCGAGCGACCCCGCGACGATCGGCGTCCAGGTGATCGCAGCGAGCGCCTCGCCACGTGCGATCGCGGTCACGTGCAACAGCGGTGCACCGGTCAGCATCGCCCAGGCCTGCAGACTCTGTACCGGAATGGCGGTCCGGAACGGCCGGGTGAGCACGGCGCCGAGCGCCCAGAAGGTGGCGGCCACGAACACCAGGCTGACGCCGACGACGTTCGCCGACAGCAGGTTCGACGGGTCGGGCTGGCTGACCAGCCCGATGCCCACGAGGCCACACGCGAACCCGACGAGGCCGACGGCGGTGAGTCGATCACCGAGGAGCGCGCTGGCGAAGACGGCGGTCAGCACCGGGCTGAAACTGATGATGATGGCGGCGACGGCACCGGAGATGTACGGCACACCGAGGTACAGGAACGCGTGCGTCCCCGCGATCAGCAGGCCGCCCGCGATGCCGACGACGAGCCACTCGTCGTTTCGATGGGGGCGCCAGTGGTCGGTCGAGACGACCGCGTAGCCGAGCATGACGGCGCCCGCGAGATAGAACCGGAAGGACGCAAAGAGCAGCGGCGGGAAGTCCGCCAGTCCGACCTCGATGGCGACGAATGAGCCGCCCCAGATGAGTCCGAGCAGCAGGAACAGCCCCGTCGTCGACGCCTTACTCATTGGTGGGACCAGTGACGGGGCGGCGATATACATTACGGAACCGGGGCGACGCGTGCACGACGTCCCGTCAGTACGCTGATAAGGGTGGCGGGAGTCGTCGGGGTATGGCCACGGATTTCCAGCGGATCGGGCTCGGCACGTACTCCGAAGCGAACCGGGAGCAGTGGGTGGAGCACGTGTCCCGGGCGCTCGAGGCCGGCTACCGACACATCGACACCGCGGAGGTGTACGGGAACGAGACGTACGTCGGCGAGGGGATCCGACGTGCCGACGTCCCGCGCGAGGACGTCTTTCTCGCCACGAAGACGGTCCACGAGGTGAAGCCGGGGCCGGAACGCGAAGACGTCATCGAGGGCGTCCGGGGGAGTCTCGACCGGCTCGGGACCGACTACCTCGACCTGCTGTACGTCCACTGGCCGGCCGACCTCTACGACCCGGAGACGACGCTGGGGGCGTTCAACGAGCTCTACGACGCGGGGACCATCCGTCACGCCGGGGTGTGTAACTTCGAACCCGATCAGCTGGAACGCGCCCGCGAGGTGCTCGACCCGCCGCTGTTCGCCAACCAGGTCGAGATGCATCCGCTGCTCCAGCAGGCGGACCTCCTCGCGGACGCCCAGGCACACGACTACTGGCTCGTCGCGTTCTGTCCGCTCGCTCAGGGCGCGGTGTTCGACGTGCCCGAGGTCCGCGAGGTCGCCGACCGACACGGCGTCTCTCCGGCCCGGGTGAGTCTCGCGTGGCTCTTATCGAAGGACAACGTCGCGGTCATCCCGAAGGCGTCCAGTCCCGACCACCTCCGTGACAACCTCGCCGCGGCGGACCTCGGCCTGGACGACGCCGACCTCGCTCGCATCGACTCGATCGACCGCGAACGACGGATCATCGACCGGGAGTACGCGCCCTGGAACCGCTGACCCGACCGGTCCCCGTCATCCGACGGGGTGCAAAGAAATAAGCCACCACCCGCCGCAGGCCAGCTATGGTCACTCTACAAGACCAGCTGGCCGAATACGGCCACAACGAGTTCAAGGCGTTCCGGGACGACGAGGTCGGGCTGAAGGGGTTCGTCGGCATCCACGACACCACGCTCGGCCCGGCGGCCGGGGGATCGCGGCGCTACGCGTTCGCGTCGGAGGAGGAAGCCGTTCGCGACGTCCTCAGACTCTCGCGGTCGATGACCTACAAGTACGCCATCTCGGGGATCAACCTCGGGGGCGCGAAGGCGGTCATCTGGGTCGACGACCCCGACCACTGTACCGAGGAGCTCTACCGGAGCTACGGGCGCATCGTCGACTCCTTCGGCGGCCGGTGGATCACCGGGGCCGACGTGGGCACGGACGACCGCGAACTCCGGTGGATAAACATGGAGACGGACTACGTCGTGGGACTCCCCGAGCAGTTCGACCACCCCGAGGGGTTCCACGGCGGCGGCCTCGGTGTCGTCCGCGCGATGGAGGCCTGTTGTGACCTGGCCTACGAGGACCGCGACCTCTCGGACTGTCACGTCGCCGTCCAGGGCGTCGGTGAGATGGGGATGGCGCTCGTCCAGTACCTCGCAGAGCGCGGGACACAGATCACGGTCGCCGACGTGAGCGAGGCCGCGACCGACCGCGCCGAAGACGAGTTCGGCGCCACCACCGTCTCGACGGATGCGATATTCGACGTCGACTGCGACGTGCTCGCCCCCTGTGCGCTCGGGGGCGCCCTGAACGACGATACGATCCCGCGCCTCGAGTGTGACGTCGTCTGTGGCGCCGCGAACAACCAGCTCGAGGACGAGGACGAGCACGGGACCATGCTCCACGAGGCGGGGATCCTCTACGCGCCGGACTACCTCGCCAACTCCGGCCGCACCATCGACGACACCGACCTGCTCCGGAAGGGCGGGTACAACCACACGAGGTCCCGGGCGATGATCGACGAGATATACGACCGGATGGTCGTCATCGGCGAGCGGGCCGAGCGGGAGGGGCGCCCCACCTACGCCATCGCCAACGAGATCGCCCGCGAGCGAATCGAGGACGTCGACTCGGCCCGGAAGAAGGTCACAGAACGCCGCCAACCGCAGTGGTGACCTAGCTCAGGTCCCCTTGCTGCCCCAGCCGAACGCCAGCCAGCCGCCGTCGGCTGTCAGCACTTCGCCGGTCATGTAGTGGTCGCCCGCCGCGAGAAACAGCGCGCAGTTCGCCATCTCCTCGACAGAGCCGTAGCGGTCCAGCGGCACGCGGTTGCGGATGTGCTGGTCCTCGTAGCCGTAGTAGGGCCAGTCCGACCGGTCGGGGGGGTCCTCGTCCTCGTCCTCGTCGTCGCTCTCCCTGGTCTGTTCGTCCATCGCGGTCTTGATGAACCCCGGCGCGAGGGCGTTGACGCCGATGTCGTGTTCGGCCAGTTCGACGGCTAGCGCTCGAGTCAGGTTGTGTACGCCGCCCTTCGTCGCGTTGTAGGGGGCGCGTCCCTGCACGCCTATCTCGCCGAAGATGCTCCCGACGTTGATGATCTGGCCGCCCGTCTCCTGTTCTATCATCTGGTTGCCTGCGGCCTGCGCACCGAAGAACACGCCGGTGAGGTTGATGTCGACGACCTGTTGCCAGTCCTCCGGGTCCATCTCCATGGCTGAGTCGATGACCGTCGTCCCGGCGTTGTTGACCATCACGTCGACCGAGCCGAACTCGTCGATGGCCGCCGCGACGAGGTCGTCCATCTCGTCGCGGTCGGTCACGTCCGCCTCGACCGCGATGGCGGCGCCGCCGTCGGCTTCGATCTCGTCGGCCGTCGACTTCGCCCGGTCGTACGAGCGCGAGTTCGTCACGACGTTCGCGCCGGCCGCCGCGTATCGCTTCGCGATGGCTGCGCCGATGCCGCTGCTCGATCCGGTGACTACCGCCGTCTCTCCTGTGAGGTCCTCTGGCATGCCCCATGATTTTCGGCCAGCACATATAATACTATACGCTATGCTGGGCGGGACGTGGGGGGCCGCCATCTCGATACGCCACCTCGCTCACGGTGGCCCTCGGTACGATTCACCCCGGACGGTTTCGAGCGGCCGGCGCGAACCTGTCGACCATCGACCGTCCACAAACGTAATGGGTGGACGCGACGGGACCTACGTATGGTCGACTACGAGCACACGCCGGTGACTGTCAGCGAGAAGCGCGCCGTCGTCGTCGGTGGGACGAGCGGCATCGGCGAAGCGATAGCGCTCGGGTTCGCGGCCGACGGGGCCGACGTCATCGCCACGAGCCGGAGCGAGGAGAACGTCGAGACGACGGCCGCGGCACTCGAGGAACGTGGCGCCCAGACGGCCCGCGTGACCTGCGACGTGACCGACCGCGGTTCGCTCGACCGCGTCCGCGAGACGGCCGTCGAGGAACTCGGCGGTATCGACGTGGTCGTCGCCTCGCAGGGCGCCATCTCCCGGGAGACGGTCCTCGGCATCGACGACGACTCGTGGGAATTCGTCACCGACGTGGCACTCGACGGCGTCCGGACGGTGACACAGGCGCTGGTCCCGGGGATGGACGACGGCGGGTCCGTCGTCAACATCTCCTCGCTGGCCGCCAGACTCGCGATGGCGAACCTGCCGGCCTACTCCGCCGCGAAGGGCGGCGTCGAGGCGTTCACGCGCGCGTCGGCGAAGGAACTCGCACCGACCGTCAGGGTCAACGCCATCGCACCCGGGTTCGTCATCACGCCCCAGAACGCCGAGACGTACGCGAAGGGGACCGACAAGCGGGCCGAGATCGACGAGCGAACCCCCCTCGGGCGAGTCGCCGACCGGGAGGAGATCGTCGGCGCGGCGATCTACCTCGGGAGCGACGCGTCGTCCTACGTGACTGGCGAGGTTCTCACGGTCGACGGCGGCTTCGGCGACAGCGCCTTCTGACGGAGCGGCTGCGTAGCCGCGTCGACGCGTCCGTCGGGGCCGTTGGGGCCGTCGCCCTGCCCCGAACCGTCCCCGTCCAGCGTCCCTGCCGGGGCATTTATCACTCTTCCACGACTCTACCGAGCCATGTCCGACCAGAACCAGCCCGGCGTGTATCCGGTCCCCGAGGAGACGGTGCTCGAGGCGTGCCACGACCGCCCGCTCCCGGAGATGGGGACCGTCAGGCAGACGTGGGAGACGGACCCCATCCCCGACGACGATGTGGCGGCAGTCGCGGCAACCACATTGGACGACCTCGCCCTCGAAGGGGTGCCTGACGGCGGCTCGGTCGCCGTCGGTGTCGGCAGTCGCGGTATCAACAACCTGCCGGCGATCGTCCGCGGCGTCGTCGACGAGCTCCAGGCGCAGGGGTACGAACCGTTCGTGTTCCCCGCGATGGGGAGCCACGGCGGCGCGACCGCCGACGGCCAGCGGGCCAAACTCGATGCGCTCGGCGTCAACGAGGAGACCGTCGGCTGTGAAGTCAGGGCGACGATGGAGGTCGTCGAGGTCGGACGGACGCCGGAACGGGACATCCCGGCGGTCGCCGACGCGAACGCGGCGGCGGCCGACGCCATCCTCCCGATCAACCGAATCAAGGCCCACACAGACTTCCAGGGTGCGGTCGAGAGCGGGCTCTCGAAGATGCTCGTCATCGGGATGGGCAAGCAACGCGGCGCCAAGACCGCCCACGAGTGGTCCGTCGACTGGAGCCTCAGTGAGATGCTGCCCGAGATATCCACGCTCCTCCGGGAGGAGCTCCCGGTCGTCGGGGGCGTCGCCATCGTCGAGGACCAGCACGACGACACGGCCATCGTCGAGGGCGTCCCGCCGTCGGGCTTCCTCGACCGCGAGGCGGAACTCCTAGAGAAGTCCTACGAGCTCATGCCCACGATCCCGTTCGACGAGCTCGACGTCCTCGTCGTCGACCAGATGGGGAAGGACATCAGCGGCTCCGGCATGGACACGAACGTCATCGGGCGGCTCGTGTTCGGATTCGACGAACCGGAACCCGACCGGCCCGACATCAAGCGCATCTACGTCCGGTCGCTCACCGACCCCTCCCACGGGAACGCGACCGGGCTCGGCTCCGCAGACCTGATCCACGCGGACCTCCTGGAGTCGATGGACGTCTCGAAGTCGCTGATCAACTGTATCACGGCCAGCACGCTCCCGGGGACCCGCGTGCCAGCCCCGGTCGCGTCGGACCGGGCCGGACTCGTCGCCTCGCTCTCGACCGTCGGCGTCGTCGGTCCCGAGGACGCCAGAGTGGCACGGGTCACCGATACGATGCGGCTCGAAGAGCTGTACGTCTCCGAGGCCCTCGTCGAGGAGGCCCGGGGGCGACCCGACCTGGAGGTCACCAGGGAGCCCGCTCCCATCGAATTCGTCGACGGCTCGTTCGCCGCGCCCTCGCCGGTACCCCGGGACCACTGAGCCGCCGATACAGCCGACGCTGCGTGCAGGGATTCCGGGGAGACGTTGTCGCTCCCGGGGAACCGGCGACGAGGCGCCGGGCTCTCACCAGGAGGTGATCTCTACGTCGCGAAGGGGCCGGTCGAGCGGAATCGAGACGTCGCCGCCCGTGTAATGTGAGATGTAGAATCCGACGATGATCTCAAGCGAGCGCTTGGCCTCCTCGCCCGTGGAGTGGTTCTCCGCCGTCCCATCGAGCAGCGCCTCGACGTGCTGTGCTGCGTTTGCAAAGGAGCGCGTGTAGTCGTCTTCCCAGGTCCATGCGCCCTCGATACCCGGGAGTGACTCCTCGACGTAGCCGTCGCCGTCGTGGTTCCAGTAGCGCCACTCGCCGTCGTCGTTGTTCATGTACAGCTTCCCCTTCGACCCGATGAAGTTCAGCGTCATCGAGGACTCGTCGCGCGGGGGCGTACAGTCGATCGTCGTGAACGTCCCGTCGTCCATGACGACGTAGCCGCCGCCGCCCGAGTCGTCGACTGTCTGTCCCGCCTCCAGCGTGTCGACGGCCTGGTTCTCGCCCGTGATGTACCCGCTCACGTCCTCGGCGCGGGCGTCCAGCAGGTAGACGAGCGTATCGAGGAGGTGCGTCGAGTTCCGGAGCAGCTCCATCCGGAACTGGGTCGCCACCGAGTGAACGTCCCCCAGCAGGTCGCCGTCGCGCATGTGCTCCTCGAGGGTCTGCAGCTTGTCGGTGAACCGGAACGAGTGGTTGATGACGAGCTCCGTGCCGTGGTCGTCGCACAGCTCGATCATGTTCTCGGCGTCGGTCACCGAGGAGGCGATCGGTTTCTCACACCAGATCACGTCGGGGTCGGCCTCGGACCGGACCGTGTCGACGACGTGGTCGTGATGGAGGAACGAGGGCGTACAGACGGAGACGACGTCGAGGTCCTCCGTGGCCAGCATCCCGTCGTGGCCGACGTACCGACGTTCCGGGGGGATGTCCCACGCCTCGCCGAACGTGGCGAGTTTCTCCTCGTCGACGTCGGCGACGGCGACGAGTTCGATGTCGTCGGTGTTGTTGTACCCGCCCGCGTGACTCGAGTCGATCTTCTCCTTCCCGATGGCGTCGTCGTCGTGGAAGCCCAGCACACCCATTCCCGCGATGCCGCCTGCACCGATGATGCCTGCTCTGTAGGTCATGCGTGTTCGTGGGTGATTGCCGATTCGGGACCGCTGGTGCCCGCGTGACCGCGCGGGTGACTCAACTGCGTGCAATTCGTACCGTCGATCAGTGGGGTCACGAGCGGGAATTATTCGTGACCACGCTTAAAGGTATCCGGTCGACCGGAGCGCTCGGCGTCCCCAGAGTCGCCCGCTATACCGATATACTGTCACATCTCCCCAGCGGCGGGGCACCGATTCTCCCCGGTGTCGGACCCCGAGACTGCCCTCGTCGGGTTGCTCGTGCTGATGACGGCCTCTCGGCGCCGGACCGGTGCCCGCTCGGTCTCGCCGGCCCACTACGCCAAAAACCGGACCGCCCAGAAGATGGCCATCCCGCTGATGATCGTCGCCAGCATGTTCTCGGTCACCCAGGCGACGACGAACGCGCCGACGCCGGCCAGGAGCTGTTCGTTCCCGACACCGACGGCGGCTCCGTCCAGAACGACGAAACTCGGGGCGACCAGCGCCGCCAGAACCGCGGCGGGGACGTAGTCCAGTACCGGTTCGAGTCGCGTCAACAGATCGCCGAGCCGCTCGAACAGGAAGATGAACGACGCGCGCAGTGCGAAGGTGGCCAGGCCACCGACGACGACGACCATCCAGATGAGCCAGTCGGACGAGGGGGTCACTCGCCGCTCACCCCGTCCAGCACGGCCCCCAGGAGCACGGCGACGACGGCGGCGACGAAGAGACCGAGGTTCACCGGGAGCTCCGCACCGACGACGGCGATCGCCCCCGCAGCGACGGCGACCACCGCGTTCGTCCGCTCTTTCATCTCCGGAACCAGAATTGCGAGGAAGGTGAGCGGGATGATGAACTCGAGTCCCCACCGATCCGGGACCGTCGCTCCGAGGACGACCCCCGCGACGGTTCCGGCCTGGAACGCGACCCAGATGGCGGTGCCGAGCCCGAGGAAGTACCACCGCAGCGAGACGGACCCGTCTGTGGCCTCTGCCTCCGTGATTGCCAGCGCGTACACGTGGTCGGTGAGGAGGTAAGAGAGCACGCCGCGCCAGCGGACCCCGAGGTCACTGAAGTACGGCGCCATCGAGGCGCTGTACATCACGACCCGGAGGTTGATGACGACGACGGTCAGGACGACGACCGCGGCCGGCGCGTGCTGGCCGATGAGTTCGATGGCCGCGAGCTGGGAGGTGCCCGCGAACAGCACCAGCGACATCGCGACCGCCTGCAGCGGGGTTATCCCCACGCTGACCGCGACGACGCCGAAGATCAGGGTAAAGGGGAGTATCCCGGGTAACACCGGCGCCATCGTCCGCACCCCGGCGACGAAGTCGTCTCGCGCGGTCATTACGTAGGCAACGCGGTGTACTATCATAAAACGATTCGCCTTCCAGCGACGAGGCGCCGATGCTGCTGCCACAACAAGGGTTAAGTACGAACGAGGACTCCGCTTAGGCGATGCAATTTGTCAGATACAGTGCCGGCGGTGCCGGCCACTGGGGTGTGCTCGACGGCGACGACGTCCACTCACTGGCCGATCACCCGGCCGGGCCGCCGTCGCTACAGGACATCACGAACGACAGCTACCGGTCACACGCCCGGACGCTCGTCGACGAGGGGGCGCTGACCACGCTCCCGGTCGCCGACGTTCGCCTGCTCGCCCCCGTTCCCGAACCGGGGAAGATCGTCTGTGTCGGGATGAACTACCGGGACCACGCCGAGGAACAGGACGAACCCATCCCGGACAAGCCGCTCCTCTTCGGGAAGGCCCCTACCGCCGTGACGAACCCGGGCGCGCCGATCCGCCGCCCGCCGGAGATCGAGGAGGTCGACTTCGAGGTCGAACTGGGCGTCGTCATCGGCCGGGAGGCCCACCGCGTCGACGCCGCAGACGCGGAGTCGTACGTCGCGGGCTACACCGTGGTCGACGACGTGAGCGGTCGGGACGCGCAGTTCGAGGACGGCCAGTTCCTCCGCGGCAAGAGCTTCGACACCTTCGCGCCGATGGGACCGGCGCTGACGAAGGGCGGCGACTTCGACCCGAACGCCACCGACGTCGCCTGTCGGGTCAACGGCGAGACGATGCAGTCCTCGAACACGTCGGAGTTCATCTTCGACGCCTACGAGCTCGTCGAGTACATCAGCCACGCGATGACGCTCCGCCCCGGCGACGTCATCTCGACGGGCACCCCCGGCGGTGTCGGCATCTTCCGCGAGCCGCCTGAACTGCTCGAGGCGGGCGATACCGTCGAGGTCGAAATCGAGGGGATCGGCACGCTGTCGAACCCGGTCGTCGACGGCGAGTAACCGCTCGGCGACGGCGGCGACCCAGCGACGGGTCCCTTCGCCGTTCCAGACCCGTAGCGGCTGCTATTGGACACGAAATCCGGCGGTGACCGGGCGTGGACTGAACGGGCCACGCCATTCGGCCCCCACCGGAGACCTCCACCCGCCGGTCCAGCGGACGCCGCGAGGTATCACTCGCCTGGGCCCCCCATCGTGTCGCCCGGCAGGGTCCGTAGAGATAATACGGCCGGGGACTGATGTCCCCGTATGCGTGGGCTTGCCAAGACCAGCCGTGGTCACGCGTCAATGGAGCTGATCGACCGACCGAAGCCGGACCCGGCCCCCGACGAGGCACTCGTCGCGGTGGACTACGCCGGCATGTGTGGAAGCGACGCCGGCATCTACGAGTTCGAGTCGGCCTTCGAGCGGATGGACCTCCCGACCGTCATCGGGCACGAGTACGCCGGACGCGTCGTCGAGGTCGGCGACGCCGTCACGAAGTTCGCGGTCGGTGACCGCGTCGTCGAGCGTCCGATCCGCGCCTGTGGTGACTGCTACCAGTGCGATATCGGCGAGGAGAACGTCTGCCAGAACGCGGTCATCACCGGCGTCGACCACGACGGGGCTTACGAGCCATATCTCGCCGTCCCGGAGCGCGCGCTCCACCCCGTCCCCGACGACGTCGAGCAGCGATACGCCTCGATGGTCGAACCGACGAGCGTCGGTGCGCGCGCCGTCATCGAGAACTCGCGGGTCCGCGCCGGCGACCGCGTCATGGTCGAGGGACCGGGACCGATCGGCCTCCTCACGGCCCAGATCGCCCGCGCGCAGGGCGGCGACGTCGTCGTCACCGGCGTCGGCCAGGACGCGGACTACCGACTCCCGCTCGCCGAAGACCTCGGGTTCGAGACGATCAACGTCGCCGACGACGACGCGGAGGGTCGGCGGGACGAACTGACGGACGGCGTCGGGTACGACGTCGTCTTCGACACGACGGGCCATCCCTCCGGACTCACCGGGGCCGTCGATGCGGTGCGCAAGGGGGGCCAGATCGTCCTCGTCGGGCAGACCGGCGAAACCACGATGCCGTACTCCCCGCTCGTGCGCGGTGAGATCGACGTCCAGTGTTCCTACGCCTCGACGTATCGGGACTTCGAGCACGCCCTCCGGTTGATCGGGCGGGGCGAGGTCGACGCAGCGACGTTCGTCGACGATCGGTTCTCGCTGCTCGACGCCGACGAGGCGTTCGAGGCGTTCCTCGCCGGTGAAACGGTGAAACCGGTGTTCGACGTCTCCGAACTCCGGGCGTAGCGGTCGACGGAACCTCGAGAACCCACCGCGAGCGCCGGCGTCGCTCCTCGCCCGGGCTCGGGACACACAGACGGCCCGGACGCGGCCGAGTGCCCGCTCGGGAACGTCGAACGCGTCCGCCGCCGGACCGCGACGACCGCCGGCGCCCCCGTGAAGCGTCTGCATGGAACACCGATAGAACCAAGCATCGATAGGAATTGGTCTCGTATGTCATGTCACATCTCAGCGGCAAGACTGCCATCGTCACCGGGTCGAGCGCGGGCATCGGGAAGGGAATCGCCGAGCACTTCGCCTCCCAGGGGGCGAACGTCGTCGTCAACTCCCGCTCGCAGGAACGCGCAGCGGCGGCGGCGACCGAGATCGCCGACGAGACGGACGGCGAGGCGATCCCCGTCGCCGCCGACGTCACCGACGAGGACGCCATGTCGGCGCTCGTCGAGACGACGGTCGAGCGGTTCGGTGCACTGGACGTCATGGTGAACAACGCCGGCATCACGACCATCGGCCCCGCAGAGTCGTTCGACGTCGACGAGTTCCGCCGGATCGTGGACGTCAACCTCACCGGGACCTTCGTCGGGTCGAAGGTCGCCGGCAAGCAGTTCATCGACCAGGGCGAGGGTGGGGCCATCCTCAACATCTCGTCCCTGATGAGTACGCGCGGTCTCCACCGGCGGTCCCCCTACTGCTCGTCGAAGGCCGGCGTCAACAACCTCACCCGGACCCTCGCCGTCGAGTGGGCCGAACACGACGTCCACGTCAACGCGCTCGCGCCCGGATACATCTGGACGGAGATCACGGACCAGACACAGGGGTCGGCGGGCTACACCGACGACGACATCCGCGACCGGACGCCCCTCGGACGGTTCGGTACCGTCGAGGAGATGGCCGAGTGCGCGGAGTTCCTCACGAGCACGCGGAACTTCGTCACCGGCGAGGTCCTCTACGCCGACGGCGGGTGGAAGGCCTACGCGTGGGGCGCAGGCGACCAGTGAAACTGTGGCCCCGTAACCGGACTGCCACGCCGGGTACCGCTCCAGTGGTACGATGGTCCAGCAGGCGATGCTCCGCTGTCTCGACGACACGAACCGGTTCGAACCGTCGCGAATCAGTGGAACCGGGCAGCTCTGTCCTCACGCGGTGACGACGTCGCGGCCGACACCCTGAGCCCCCGTCGATTCGAACCGGAGAGCCGCGAGCACACGGTCCGGGAATCCCGAGCCATCCGGCTACTCTTCCTTGCCACTCGGTAACATAACCCGTTTGGCCTGAGTGAACGTGCCGATACCAGTGTCCCACTTCGCACGGAACGTGTTCCTAGATGACGACAAGGCGCTATCGAGCGGTGCGCGCAGTTCAGACGGGGTGTCGTTCTCGGTGACTTGACCGAGGGACGAACTCGCCGCCTCCGGGTGTTTCTATCGGTTGGGACGACGAGTCGAGTATCGAGACGTCTCGGCGAACAGCAGTTCCGGACTGCTGAACACGATTTCGATATTTGATTACTTGGTGATATCTGTGGGCACCTATGCACGGAATCCAGTGAATCTATCGACGGTCCGTTCACTACTGTTGAATAGTTGAAACCAGTCGGTCGTGCGGACGTGACGACGCTGTTCGCGCCCGAAACTCGCTCAATCGCACCACCCGGAACTGTCCCGCGACGCTCGCACAGGATGCTCACAGGTGGAAGGAGAGAACGACCTCCCAGGTCCGATTACTGTTCCCGGACCTCGATGTGCCGGTTCTCGACCGACGGTTCGCGTTCCCCGACGAGGGGGATCTTCAGCGCCCGCACCGTATCGCCGGCCCGATTCGGTACACGGCGGGGTTCTCGGGGGCAACTCAGCCTTGCCGGTTCCACAGAGAGTCCCCTGACACCTGGTTCTGCGACGCAGTCCCCCGGACGCGGTCGATCTCGACTCGCATCATTGCTGACATCATCGCGCATCAGACACAATCTTTCATTGAATTACGTTCATCTGGGGTGAACGACAGCTGCGACCAGTCGCGTCGCGGCTCGCATCGTCTGAACCCTGATAGTAACGGGTGTACGCCTGTTATTGAAAGTTCGGTCGGCCGGTTCGGACACGGTTCCCGCCGGCTACTTGACCTCCGAGGGGGCGGTAGACCCTCTACTCTTCCCGGGCACCGCTGACACCATCTCGTGTTCGCAGGGCTCTCGCTCGGTGCCCAGCGCCAGTACTGGTCGTGCACCTGATATTCCGGATGCCGGCCGCCCGGCTCGGACGGGCTCTCGCTGGCACTCCGGGTTCCGGGCCGCCGTCCGAGGCGCTATCCGGGTACTCAACTGCGTTCGAACCGTCCGACGGCTCGCAGGGTGCCACGACGGCCGATCGGCCGTCCTTGGTCCGACGGCATCGCGTTCCTCACGGTCCAGCCTGTCGGTCGACTGACCCCCGACTATTCGGGGGCCGACACGACCAGCCTGGGGTAGCTCTCCGTTCGCCCGGTGTGCCGGGTCGGACGCTCTCGGGCGTGGCTGCCGAGACGCCAGCGGCGCTCGGCGGCGGTTCTCTCCTCGCCGCGCGGGTGGACCCCGCGTATCCGCTGACCGGCACGTTCGTGACGCCATGCGATACTCAGCGGGCCGTCGGGTACTGCTAGAACGGAGCATCTGTCGAGCTGTCCGACGGCGTCCCGAAACTGGCGACGCACGACGTCTGCTGCTACTCCGCGGCTTCTAACACCAAAGAAAGACGATACGACGGCAGTTTGAAGCCTTCTACCAGTTCGAGCCTTACCTTCTCGAAAATATATCCAATACTAGAGTTTGTGAGTCGATATAGTAACTATATCTGTTTATTATGGGCGACTAGACACTAGATACTGTCGTAAACTTGGAATACGAGTAACTAAAACGTCTAAACCCTATCTTATAGCCGTACAGTTCGCAGATCTGGATGTACTTGCGCCCGGAAGAGATCACTCTCGTACAGTGTGGAACGTTCCTCTGTCGGCGTCGTCCAGGGAGCCTCTCCGGCCCGGCAGGGCACAGAGAACCGACGATGTCGACGCTACACCGTCCAGCCGAAAAGTAATCATTAAACCGCGCGCCGACCGACCGTCCGGATATGCAACGACGAGCCGCCGCGGCATACTTCGTGTTCTTCCTCGTCGTCAGTGTCGCAGCCTACGCGTACATTGGCGTCGCGGAGAGTCAGCGGCCGGAGGTGAACCTCGACGAGACCGCCGAACTGACCAACGGGAGTACGTTCACCGTCGACGGGACGACCTACACGGCATCGAACATCCACATGGCGTCCGGCGGCGGTGGACACGGTGGCGGCGGGTCGATGGCCGCCGAACTGGCCTGGACGAACGAGTCCGCCAGGTTCACCCAGACGGTAGAGCACAACACGACGACGACGTACCAGAACGAGACCTACCTGGTGCTGACCGACAACGAGACCAGCACGGTCACCCTGCGCCAGGAGCTCAACGTCTCCCGGCTGCTCCGCGAGGACCCGGCAGTCAGGAACTCGCTGGCGACCCAGAACGGGACCCAGTACGTCGTCTACCGCGAGAACGAGACGCTTCGCCCCCTCGAGGAGTGGCTCCCCGAGCCCGAGACACTGAAGTTCTCGCCCGGCGACACCTACGAGGTCACGACCGACAGCGGCACCCAGCAGGCGACCGTCGCCGCCGTCTCCGGGAGCGGGGCCACCCTCGAGTGGACCGGCCCCGAAGAGCAGACGCGCGAACTCAGCGAGGGCGGCAACGTCACGCTGAGCGGCCAGCAGTACTTCGCTCACTTCCCGGACCACAGCACGGTCCAGGTCGTCAGCGTCGAGGAGTATCCGGAGTACCAGACGACACTCGAGCGCCAGGACTACTTCCACGAACGCAAGAACGGCCTCTGGGGCGTCTCTATCCTGAGCGGTCTCGCCGCCGTGTTGCTCCTCGGGATGGCCTACATGCCGACCCGCGGCTGAGAACTCGTCGTTTCGAGCGCCGCTGGATTCCCGATTTTCGGCCCCGGGCGCGTACTTACTCCCGCCCCGTCCAGCTGACGTAGGCGAGGGTGAGTCCGACGACGGCCATCAGGACCGCCCCGACGACCTGGACCGCCGCCGAGACGACACTGGCGTGGGTGGCCCACGGCGCACCCGCGATGGTCCCTAGCGCCGCCAGGACCAGAAAGGCCCCGACGCCGACACCGAGCGGTTCGAGCGTGTCCGTGACGTACTCCGATCGGAGGTTCATACTGGCCCTGTCCACCGACGCGGTGGTAAATGGTCCGGTCTCCGGTCGGCAGGGACCAACAACGCAGCACGTTCGCGGGGGTCGACAGACCCATCGGCGTCTGTCGGGAGTCGAGCCGGAGGCAGACGTGCTCGCTTCGCTGCGCGCGCATTCCAGCGTTCAACGCCCTCCGTACCGGCGGCACTGCTCACTGTCGTTCGCAGGACGACGGGGAGGGAGTTGAACAACGGAAAGACGATGGTCTCGCTCCGCTCGACCCTGCGACTTTCCTGGTTCGACGCCTTCCTGCCGGTTCGCTCACTGACTCGCTGCGCTCGTCAGTTCGCTGCACGGGCCGGGAGGGAGTTGAACCCCCGACCATCTGGTTAAAAGCCAGACGCTCTGCCTAACTGAGCTACCGGCCCACGGTACTCGCTGGGGGGACAGACGGCTAAGGCCTTACGGTCCGTCGCCGAGCGTCGATTCGAGGGACTCGGTGACGACGGCACTCGGGTCGGTGGCGTCCAGGGCCGCCTCGCGGCGGAGTTTGCAGTAGGCGTCGCGGTCGATGTGGACCGTGAGTTCGCCCAGCGTGTATCCTTCCTCGGCGAGAGCGGTCTCGACCGACGCGTCGTCGTTGACCCTGCTTGCGACCGCGCGGATCTGGCGGACCGTCAGGTCGTGGTCGAGGGCGGCCCACGCGAGCAGGAGGCGGGCCTCCCCGGAGACGCGGGCGATGTGTTTCGCGGCCGTCGGGGCGATCTCGCCTTTCGCGACGTGGATGCGGATCGAGCGCGGCAGGTCGTGGACGCGGGACCACTTGCGGATGAACGAGACGGTCGCGTCGCCGCCGGCGCGGGCGGCGGCCTCCTTGTAGGACCCTTCGCCGCGGACCAGCGCCGCACACGCCGCAGCACCCCGGAGCATGTAGACGTTGTCGTCGGCACCGGCGGTGTTTTCGGAGAACCGGCGGACCGTCTCGGCCGCGAGTGCGAGACTCTCGGGGTCGTCCGGGTCGAACTCGACGGCCTCCTTGGCCCGCTGGCCGGTCAGCGTCGGATCGCCACGGATGACCGGTTTCCCGACCGGCGACTCCCGGTCGGTCGACGGCGCGTGGTCGTCTGGCCCCTCTGACATCAGTACGGTGTTGGCGGCCGACTCATAAAAGCGTCCCGTCAATCGTCGGCGGCGGGACTCTCGCGCTCCTCGCTCAGGTGCTCCCAGATCTCGGTACAGCCACAGCCGTCCTCGACATCCTCGAGGTGGTCGGTCGCGGGCGCTTCGGCTTCGGCGTCGGTCTCGGCGTCAGTTTCGTCGTGGGTCTGGTGTGCCTTCGTCATCGTTGCTCTCTCGGCCGGGCCGGGCGCGGCCCGACCCGCTGGTGTCCCACTGTATCACCCCGTCCCTCTTAATGGCGGTCTCCCCTGCAACAACGACCAGCACTGCGGCCTACAGGCAACAGATTCCGCTATCTTGTGCACGCCCCTCAGCGTGCCAGCGCGTGCCACCCACCGCGGGACGGGAGGGGGACGACCCGGTCTCCGGTGAAACTTGCGACCGGCGACGGGCTAAGGTACGCCGGCGACCTAATGAGATGTAATGACGACCGACGTTCACCAGCTCGACGACGGGGCCTGGATCTCGGTGAACGACGCCCGCGAAGTGAACGTCTCGGACCTGTGGTTGCTGGCACGGAGCGACTTCTGTGGGTGCGAGACGACCGATTTCCTCGCCGAGGGATTCGTCGAGGTCGGCGTCGACCACCCCGATATCCAGGCGCGTATCGCCGGGCAGTGTATCGCGTGTGGGGTCAGCGGCGTCACGGACTGGCTGACCGTCGGCCGCGTCGTAGACCCGAACGCGGGAGAGTTCTACGGTGTCGTCCCCGAGAGCGTCCATTTCCCGGCAAAGCGCACCCGCCTGGCCCGCCCCGAGGAGTAGGCAGGATTCTCCGTTTTCCGGTAGTGGGGGAGACGGTTGACGGCAAGGAGCGTCGTATAAGGGTGGCTCTCTAGAGGTTGGCATACGACTAACGATGCCGAGCAAGGTAGAACACTGGAAGGACGACGTCTACGGTACCGAGATCCGCGACCACCTCATGGAGTTCGCCCAGCAGGGCTGGGACGCCATCCCGGACGACGAGCAGGACGCCTGGTTCGAGCGGTTCAAGTGGTGGGGGCTGTACCACCAGCGTTCGGGCCAGGAGTCGTACTTCATGATGCGCATCGGAACGCCAAACGGCGTCATCGAACCGGGCCAGCTCGAGGTCATCGGCGAGGTCGCAAAAGAGTACGCACAGGGCCCCGCCGAGAACCCCGAGTTCGGGGACGCCTACTGTGACTGGACGACCCGCCAGTCCATCCAGCTGCACTGGATCAAACTCGAGGACGTCCCCGAGATCTTCGACAAACTGGAGTCCGTCGGCCTCTCGACCCAGCAGGCCTGTGGTGACTCCTGGCGCAACATCGTCGGCTGCCCGGTCGCCGGCAAGGACAAACACGAGCACGTCGACGCCTGGCCGGTCGCCGAGGACCTCCACGAGACGTTCAAGGGCAACGACGACTACGCGAACCTCCCCCGGAAGTGGAAGGTCGCCGTCACCGGCTGTGACGAGGGCTGTGGCCAGGGCGACATCAACGACCTGGCCTTCGAGCCCGCCGAGAAGGACGACGAACTGGGCTTCAACGTCCGCGTCGGCGGCGGCCTCTCCCGGAAGGAGCCGCGGCTCGCGCGCTCGCTGGACGTCTGGGTGCCCCCCGAGCAGGCCGCCGACGTCGCCCACGGCATGTCCGCGCTCTTCCGCGAGTACGGCGACCGCGAGGACCGCTTCAACGCCCGCATCAAGTTCCTCGTCGACGAGTGGGGCACCGAGAAGATGCGCGAGGTCCTCCAGGACGAGTTCGTCGACTTCGAACTGCCCACCGCGGGCGAGGACATGCGCGACCAGTACACCTACAACACCGGCACCCAGGATGGCCACAACGACCACGTCGGCGTCCACGAACAGCCAGACGGCAACTACTACGTCGGCCTGAACGTCCTCGTCGGCCGGATGGGCGCCGACGACACGCTGGAACTGGCCGAACTCGCCGACGAGTACGGCTCCGGCGAGGTCCGCCTGACCCAGCGCCAGAACGTCATCGTCACGGACATCCCCGAGGACGACCTCGAGGACTTCCTCGCAGAGCCGCTGCTCGAGGACTACTCGCCCGACCCCTCGCCGTTCATGCGCGGCTCCATCGCCTGTACGGGCACGGAGTTCTGTTCGCTGTCCATCGTCGAGACGAAGAACCGCCAGGTCCGCTACGCCCGCTGGCTCAAGGACAACGTCTCGCTCCCCGCGGACCACGACGAGTTCCACATCCACCTCTCGGGCTGTACGGCCTCCTGCGCCCAGCCCCAGATCGCCGACGTCTCCCTGCGCGGGATGAAGACCCGCAAGGACGGCGAACCGGTCGAGGCGCTGGACATCGGCCTGGGCGGCGGCCTGGGCGACGACCCGCGCTTCGCCGACTGGGTGAAGATGCGCGTCCCCGCCGACGAGGTGCCCGGTGCGATCGAGAACCTCGTCGCGAACTTCGAGGAACGCCGCGACGGCGACGAGACCTTCCGTGACTTCGTCGAAGCGCGCGACGAGGAGACGCTGGCCGAGCTGGTCGAACCCGAGGAGACCGACTACCACGATCCGTACATGCACAACACGAAGATGACGTGGTACCCCTACGCCGAGGACGACGACATGGACGCTTCGCCCGCGCCGACCGACGGGCAGGGCCAGCCGATCGCCTCGGACGACTGACCGGATCAGCACCCCGGCGACGATTCGGGCGTCTGACGGCCGTCTGACGCGATTTTATATCCAATTGAACATAAGGTATGTCTGTCATGTCTTCACAGGTGGGGACCGAGGCGGGGGAACCGCGAGCACGGACGCAACACCGAACGGGCAGCGAGACGGGTCGCGCGGTCGTCGACGCGGTCGCCGAGGCGGCGGGGACGGCCCCGACGGCGCTTCCGAGTCTGACCGACGTGGTCGACCCGGACGCGCTCGACGCCCTCTTCGCGGGCGACCGGGCGAACGGTGAGGTGACCTTCCGCTACGCCGGCTACCGCGTCACCGTCTCGGCCGACCGGCGGGTCACCGTGGTCGAGTCCGCAGAGTGACGGCGACGGGGACAGGCAGGTCTACAACCAGCATCCGGCGGCGAAGCCGCCGGTTCACCGGACTCGAGGTCGAAGACCGAGAGTCCGTCTCGTTCGCCACCGGAAGACTCGCTTCGCTCGTCTTCTGAGCCTCGCTTCGCTCAGTAAGACCACGTTTTTCAGGGGGCGGGTTTGCGGGTCTTCGACCCGCAACCGTTTGACGTGACGGCGAAGCCGCCACGCTACTCCCGCAGCGCCGCTTCGCAGCGCGAGGAAACCCGACGCCGAAAACGGTGGGTGGCAAGCCTTATCGGCACCAGTCGTCTACTCGGCAGTGGCAGAGGGAGGCCGGCTCCCGTGCCGCGAGGCATGAGGAAAGTCCCCCCACCCGTCGAACAGGTGACCGGGCGCAAGCCCGGGGCGGGAGACCGTCGGCGATGGAACAGCAACGACACGTCGTCGCGAGACCGATGAGGTGCGCGGATCCCGAGCGACGGGGCGTTGTGTCACACCGTGGCACGCACGCCCCGGAAGCGACGGAGCGTTAACCCACCGAGGGCCACCGTTGGCCGCCTGACGGCGCCCGACGCTCGCGACGGACCGATGGAACGGCGAATCCTCACCGGTGCAAGGCCGCGTCGACAGGTAGTTCGACACCGCGCGCGAGCGCTCGGACGTGGCCGCTGAGCCGAATGCCGGCCCGAACAGAAGGGGGCTTACTCCCCTCAGCCGCGACGCTGCGAGTGTCTACGCCGTATCCGGCGAGCGCACAGCGACGCTAGCGATGGTTACAAGCACGGCCCGCCCGGAGTGGCGGGTATGGACGCAGCGGCCCTCATCGACGACGTCACCGACGACCAGCAGACCGAACTCTCGCGTATCGGGTCCTCGAAGACGCTGTACGCCGACACGCGGGGCGAGATGGACGCAGACACCGTCTTCGCCGCCGCGGCCGCCCGCGAGGCCGCCGCCAGCGGGACGTTCGCGGCGTGGGCCGACGACGAGGAGCACGACGAGGCGGCAGCGCTCTTCGCCGAGACCGCCGAGGCCGCCGAGAGCCGCCTGGCGAGTCTCGACGCCGAGCCCGCCGACTGGACGCCGGCGATGCACGACACGCTCGACGACCTCGAGGGCACCGTCGCCCGCCTGGGCGGCCTGGTCGCCTGGACGCTCGTCGACAAGAAGGTCAAGGAACAGCTCACTGGCTTTTTCACCGGACAGGCCGACCCGCAGACGGCGAGCACGTTCCGGAGCGCCGGGGGCGACGTCGTCGACCTGCGCGAGGACGTGAGCGACCTGCTCGATGCCGTCTGCGACGGCGAGGACGACTGGGCGAACGCCCGGGAAAGCGCGACCGCCGTCGTCGAGGCGGCCTACGACGAGTTCTTCGAGACGCTCGAGGACCTCGGCGTCAACCCCAAACCGGTCTGCTGACCGGGCCGGGAGAGCGTACTGCTCAAGACGTTCCAGCCCTACCCCCACACAATGACCGACGCCGGAGGCCCGCTCTCCATCGACCGACCGGACGCAGACAGCGAGTTCCGGGTCGACGCCCCGTTCGACCCGGCCGGCGACCAGCCCGAGGCCATCGAGCAACTCGCCGCGGGCTATCGCGACGGGATGGACAAGCAGACCCTGCTGGGCGTGACGGGGTCGGGCAAGACCAACACCGTCTCCTGGGTCGTCGAGGAACTGCAGACGCCGACGCTCGTCATCGCCCACAACAAGACGCTCGCCGCCCAGCTGTACGAGGAATTTCGAAATCTGTTCCCGGACAACGCCGTCGAGTACTTCGTCTCCTACTACGACTACTACCAGCCCGAGGCCTACGTCGAGCAGACGGACACCTTCATCGACAAGGACGCCTCCATCAACGACGAGATCGACCGCCTGCGCCACTCGGCGACCCGGTCCCTGCTCACCCGCGACGACGTCATCGTCGTCGCGTCGGTCTCGGCCATCTACGGCCTCGGTGACCCGCGCAACTACGTCGACATGTCCCTCTCGCTCGAAGTCGGCCAGGAGATCGACCGCGACGAGCTGCTGGGTCGCCTGGTCGACCTGAACTACGAGCGCAACGACGTCGACTTCACCCAGGGGACCTTCCGCGTACGTGGCGACACGCTCGAAATCTACCCGATGTACGGCCGCTACGCCATCCGCGTGGAGTTCTGGGGCGACGAGATCGACCGGATGCTGAAGGTCGACCCCCTGGAGGGGACGGTCGTCCGCGAGGAACCCGCGGCGCTGGTCCACCCCGCAGAGCACTACTCCATCCCCGAACAGCGCCTCGAACGCGCCATCGAGGAGATCGAGGAACTGCTCGAACAGCGCATCCGCTACTTCGAGCGCCAGGGCGACGCCGTCGCCGCCCAGCGAATCGAGGAGCGCACCCGATTCGACATCGAGATGATGCAGGAGACCGGATACTGTTCGGGCATCGAGAACTACTCGGTCCACCTCTCGGACCGCGAGACCGGCGAGGCACCCTACACCTTGCTCGATTACTTCCCCGAGGACTTCCTGACCGTCGTCGACGAGTCCCACCAGACCCTGCCCCAGATCCGCGGGCAGTTCGCTGGCGACAAGTCCCGCAAGGAGAGCCTCGTGGAGAACGGGTTCCGCCTGCCGACGGCGTTCGACAACCGCCCGCTGACCTTCGAGGAGTTCGAGGCGAAGACCGACCGCACGCTGTACGTCTCGGCGACGCCTGGCGACTACGAGCGCGAGCACAGCGACCAGATCGTCGAGCAGATCGTCCGCCCGACCCACCTCGTGGACCCCGCCGTCGAGGTGGCGTCGGCGACCGGCCAGGTCGACGACCTGCTCGCCCGCATCGACGAGCGCATCGAGCGCGACGAGCGCGTGCTCGTGACCACGCTCACCAAGCGGATGGCCGAGGACCTCACCGAGTTCATCGAGGAGGCGGGCGTCGACGTCGCCTACATGCACGACGAAACCGACACGCTGGAGCGCCACGAACTCGTCCGGTCGCTCCGTCTGGGCGACATCGACGTCCTCGTCGGTATCAACCTCCTCCGGGAGGGCCTGGACATCCCGGAAGTCTCGCTCGTCGCGATTCTGGACGCCGACCAGCAGGGGTTCCTCCGGTCGGAGACGACGCTCGTCCAGACGATGGGTCGGGCGGCCCGGAACGTCAACGGGGAGGTCGTCCTCTATGCCGACGAGCGCAGCGACGCGATGAACGCCGCTATCGAGGAGACCCAGCGCCGCCGGCGCATCCAGCAGCAGTTCAACGAGGAACACGGTCACGAACCGACGACCATCGAGAAGGCCGTCGGCGAGACGAACCTCCCCGGGAGCAAGACCGACACCAGCGGGGTCGCGAGCGACGGCGCGGCCGACGCAGACGAGGCCGAACGGATGGTGGCGGACCTGGAGGAACGGATGCAGGAGGCTGCCAGCAACCTGGAGTTCGAACTCGCCGCGGACATCCGCGACCGCATCCGCGAACTGCGCGAGGAGTTCGACCTCGACGGCGGTGACGAGGAGGACGGCGGCGTTCCCGCGCCGCGCTCGGAGTTCTGAGCGACGCCCGGCCGCCGACGGGGGAGTGGTCCCGGAGTCGGGGCAGCGACCAGACTCCTTATCCCCCAGCCACGCGTCTCGACGATATGCCGATCACAGCAGGTGACACCGTCACCATCGAGTACGTTGGCCGCCAAGACGACGGTACCGTCTTCGACACCTCCCGCGAGTCTGTCGCCGAGGAGGTGGGCCTGGAGACGGCCCGCGAGTTCAGCCCGCTCACCGTCGAGGTCGGGTCCGGCCAGGTCATCGAGGGCCTGGACGATGCCCTCGAAGGCATGGACGAGGACGACACCGACACCGTGACAATCCCGCCCGAAGCGGGATACGGCGAGCGAAGCGAGGATCGGGTCGTCGAGTACGACGCCGGGGAGTTCGCGGCGATGGTCGAGGGCCACACGCCCAGCGAGGGGATGCAGATCCAGACCGAACAGGGTCTCCCGGGGACCGTCACCCACGTCGACGACGAACTCGTCAGGGTCGACTTCAACCACGACCTGGCCGGCGAGACGCTGACCTTCGAGGTCGAGATTATCTCGGTCGAGTGACCGGGTCCCGGACGTTTATTTCTGCCCGGTGAGTGGACCTGGTATGACCGTCTACGAGACCGACGTCCCGGGCGTCGGCAAGAAGTTCGAGGTGGAACTCGACGGTGAGGAGCGACTCGTCCTGGTGATGCACCACGACGGCAAACGGGAGTTCTTCCACAAGTCGAGCCCCGACGCGGACGCCGAGCGACTGTTCACCCTCTCGGGTCAGCGCGCCCGCGAGGTCGGGGCCATCATCCAGGGGGCGTACTTCCAGCCCGTCGAGTTGAGCGACGTCGAGGTGCCACTGGGTGACGCCATCATCGAGTGGGTCGACGTCGAGGCCGACTGTTCCCTGGAGGGTCAGACCCTCGCGGACGCGAACCTGCGACAGCGAACCGGGGCCTCCGTCATCGCCATCCGGCGGGGTGAGGAAACCATCCCCAATCCCGGCCCCGACGACACGTTCCAGTCGGGCGACATCCTCGTCGCGCTCGGGACCCGTGCGGAACTCGACGCCCTGGAAGGGCTGGTCGAATCGGACGGCGACTGATGGCCGAACTGCTGCTGGAGGTCGGCATCGCGCTCACCGGCATCGCTCTCGCCGGGACCCTCGCCACCCGCTCTACGCTCTCGGTCATCCCCGCGTACATCCTGGTGGGCATCCTCATCGGCCCGAACGAACCAACCTCGCTGTTCGGCCTGCCCCTGACGCTCGTCGGCGACCGGGAGTTCATCGAGGTCCTCGCAGAGCTGGGCGTCGTCTTCCTGCTTTTCTTCCTCGGCCTGGAGTTCAGCGTCGACCAGCTCCTGCAGGACCGCAACCGCATCACCACCATCGGGGTGCTGGATTTCGTCGTGAACTTCGGCGTCGGCGCGGCGATCGGCCTCGCCTTCGGGTGGACCATCGTCGAGACGCTCTTTCTGGCGGGGATCGTCTACATCTCCTCGAGCGCCGTCGTCACCAAGTCGCTCATCGAGCAGGGGTGGATCGCCAACGACGAGTCCAGCCCCATCCTCGGAACGCTCGTCTTCGAGGACATCCTCATCGCCGTCTACCTCGCCTTGCTCGCGGCCGTCGCCGGCGGCGGGGGGCTCCGTGACGCCGCCGTCTCGGTCGGGACCGCGTTCCTGTTTCTCGGCGGGCTCGCCGCCGTCGCGTGGTACGGCGCGGGCTGGCTCGATCGCGTGTTCGCCACCCGTTCGGACGAACTGTTCGTGCTCCGGATCGTCGGCGTCACCACGCTGGTCGCGGGTGCCGCGCTCGCCCTGGGGGTCAGCGAGGCCGTCGCGGCGTTCTTCCTCGGGACCGGCGTGAGCCAGACCTCGCACGTCGAGCGTATCGAGCACATCGTGACCCCCGCGCGAGACATCTTCGCGGCCGTGTTCTTCTTCAGCATCGGGCTGGCCACCGACGTGACGCTGTTCGGCGGCGTCGCCACCCTCGTCGGGGTCGCCGTCGTCCTGACGACGCTCGGGAAACTGGTCAGTGGCACCCTCTCGGGTCGCGTCTACGACCTCACCCGACAGCGCTCGCTCCGCGTCGGCATCGGCCTGGTGCCCCGCGGGGAGTTCTCGCTGGTCATCGCGACGCTCGCCGCGGGCATCGGGACTGGCCGCCTCGGCACCGTCCTCCCGGCGTTCACGGTCGGCTACGTCCTCGTGATGAGCATCCTCGGGTCCGTGCTCATCCAGCAGTCCGACGCCATCACCGAGACGCTGCTCGGCCGGACGGCGAGCACCGAGTGACGACGGCAGCGACGCTCGCGGTCCACGTCGCCGACCGCGCGAGCGACGCTTGATACATCCAGTCGCCGTTCGTCGCCTCACTGTCGGACTCTACTGTGGCCGGGGTTCGGCTACTGAACCCCAGAAGCTGAGACTGGGGCTCTCAATGCATACGTGCTGGAGTTGTTGCTCGGAAGAAAACTGAGATGCCTCATCGACCGGTCTCATGCAGCGTATCTCTGCTCTAGCACCGGTGAGCGATTCCGCCGGCAGGAGAATCTCCGCCTTTGTTTATCGGGTCTTTCCGCGTATCTGTATTCATGGGAGAACTCGAAACTGAAGCCGAGAAAACGCGGTCCGAAATTGCATCGTCCCTTCGCGACCTGGCCGAGCAACTCGACGGCGACGACGCTGTGACACTCGAACTCGGTAGGCAGCAGGTTCAGTTGGACCCGACGAACCCGGTGACGTTCAAGCTGGAGGGCGAGTCAGACTGGTCTGAAGGGGATACCGAGGCAAAACAGAGTATCGAGTTCGAGTTAGTCTGGTGGCGTGAGGCCCAGACGGCAGAGGAAGGAACGTTGGATATCACTACAGAGGGTCAGTAACGCCCGCTCATCCTCTCAGACCGTTCTACGTGCGACCAGATTCTATTTCCCACAGATGGGAGCGAGCCAGCAGAAGCTGTTCTCGACTATGCTCTCCAGATAGCCTCCGAGCACGAGGCAACGATCCACGTCCTCAATGTCGTAGACACCAGCACGACACCCCTACCAGAGCACAAGAGGATGTGAGTGCCGTTCTGGACCAGGACGGAAAGCGGTCGTGAACGAAGCAGCACAGCGTGCGACAGAACGCGGTATCACCGTGATCTCGGAGGGGACTCCACGGTGACCCCTCTGAGGCGATTGTCGAGTATCGTACGCAGTCAGCCATCGAGTTGATCGTGATACCGACCCACGGACGGCGTGGATTGCAGCGGACGAGATCATCGCAGACGCCATCGAGACCGCAGAGGCGGCGACGGTCGATAGCGTCGAGAGTAAAATCGAATTCGGTGTCCCGTCGAAAGCAATCCGGAACTACATCGATGCACACGACATCGACTTCGCGATCCTCGGTACGCTCGGTCAGACTGATCTCAGCCGATACATGATGGGTGGGGTAAGTGCGAAGATTGTCCGAACGTCGCCAGTTCCGGTGATGTGAGTTCGGGAGCCGGACTCGAGTGGTAGGTGAGACCCCTCTGCTGGTGGGTGACAAACCACTTGAGCGTGATGCACGTAGGTACTCGCAGTGCACATGTACGAGGACATTCTGCTCCCGTTCGATGGAAGCGATGGGGCTGCGGAGGCATTACATCACGCTGCCGAGATTGCACACTGGGCCGACGCCACGATCCACGTTCTGTTCGTCGCGGATACGACACGCGATAGTGTCACGGTCGTCGAAACCGAGGTCGTTGATGCTCTTGTTCAGGAGGGCGAGGACATCGTCGAGGAAGCAGAGAAGACACTGAACACACTCGGTATCGACTACGATTCCAACGTCGTCCAGGGGCATCCAGCGCCGACAATCGTCGAGTACGCCGAGCAATACGAGTACGACGTGATCGTGATGCCGACCCACGGTCGGGAGGGGGTGTCACGATACCTCATCGGGAGCGTCACGGAGAAGGTCGTCCGTCTGTCTTCGGTCCCTGTCATCGCAGCGCGGATGCAGCCCGACGAACAACTGGTGTTCCCCTACGAGAACATTCTCATACCGACCGACGGGAGTGCCGGTGCGGCCCACGCTGCCGAGCATGGCCTCTCCCTGGCAGCGGCGCTCGATGCGACCGTTCACGTGCTGTCTGTCGTCGACGATACCTCCCTGGGTCTGGACGTTCGCTCCACGGTCTCGGGACGGGAACGTGGACAGGCAGCGACCGATGCCGTGGACGACGTCGTGTCCGAGGCGGAGACACGCGGCGTTTCGAATAGTGTCCGGCACGTCGAGCACGGGTCCCCTATCGAGGTGATACTCGACACCATCGACTCGAACGCTATCCACGCCGTCGTGATGGGAACGACAGGGAGACGCGGGAGCGATCGAATCCTTCTCGGGAGCGTCGCCGAGAAGACCGTCCGCTCTGCACCAGTTCCCGTCATCACGGTTGGACGTGGGGAGTAGCGGTTCTGTGAGATGGCTCGTGGCTATCGAACTCCTGTACGTACGTAGGTGATTTCGGGCGTGAACTCTCGTCAGGCGTGAACTCTCGTGTTAATGGAGCACCGCAGTGCGCGCCAGCGAACGAGGCACACAGCAGGGTGGAGTGTAGCTTCAATCGTGGATTTGCGAGTAAACCGCCCAGCAACCAAGATAACAACGTTATATCATTTTCCTGAAGCCGTGCAAGATACACAGCGCGTATCTATTACTGGAGGCCGTTCATTCTGTCTTGGTCGGGGTAGCGCTCTCCCGAACGGGTCACGGAGATGCGTCTGATTCACGCCGGTCACTATGCTTTTGCAGCGACGGACACAGAAAACGTATGTGACAGAATCAGGACCGGAAAGCAGGGACACGGGTGATCCAACGCGAGTGACAGCGGTCCTCGATTCGTTGATCGAAAGCGGGTTCCACGAAATCAACCGTGAGACGAACGGATTGTTACTGTCTGGATTCTCTGCTGGGCTGGATATTGGATTTGGACCGTTATTGATGGCGGTGATACTCACCCTCTCACCGGGTGGGTATGGTGATCTCGGGACGGAGTTGCTACTTGCGAGTGTCTACTCCGTCGGATTTACCTTTGTCATCCTGGGACGGTTAGAACTGTTCACCGAACATACGACCGTCGCCGTGATGCCGGTTCTCGCCGGACGAGCGTCACTCGCGGAATTAGGCCGTCTCTGGGGCTGGATCTATGTCAGTAATCTCGTCGGTGGTGCGGCGTTCGTCGCACTCATCGTCACGCTGCTGCCCGATCTAGGTGTCGCCTCGCCGGAGGCCTTCGAAACCATCGCGCTCTCACTCGTTAACAATGGTTTCACATGGCTATTCGCCGCTGGCCTGCTCGCGGGGTGGCTGATGGGACTGCTCGCGTGGCTGGTTACCGCTGCGCAAGAAACGACAAGCCGTCTCATTATTATCTGGATCGTCACGGGGGTAATCGGGATCCTCCATCTCCCGCACTCAATTGCCGGTAACGTTGAGGTGCTATTCGGCGTGTTTCTGTCGCCCCAAATATCAGCGATGGACTACGTCTCGTTCCTCGCGTTAGCCACGATGGGAAACGCAGTCGGCGGGGTTGTGTTCGTTGCCCTGTTGAAATACGGCCACGTTGTCCGGGGCGGGGATTAGTGGAAAGTGAGTCTGTTGAAACCCTCGCACGATGGTACGTTTCGGACTCTATGCTGCATACAGGGCACGGATCTTGTAACCCAGATCATGCCGAAATCATCACCCAGCTTTGCCCGTTGAAGTAGGAGCGTGACGTAGGCGGTAGCAAAGACGGACGATGCCGATTACGGACTTCTCCGAGGCTACCGTGTACAGATGAGATAATCGGTAATCATACCTGCTCTGTTTTCAGTCTCCCTTCAATTCATCCATACACTCGGCGCAAACTTCCATACCGCCCCCGGCGAGGTCTTCTTCGCCGTGGTCGATCGAGTCGATCAGTTCTTTCGTGATAACATCTGGCGTGATATTTTGAACGTCATCCACATCACGGCCACATCGAGTACATTTGACCATGTAATGGAGTAACAGGGTCACGAGTTATTATTGTTAGCCACGAATCATACTGTCAACGCTGTTGCCTAACGTTACCGATCTGCTGAATTCTGCCTCCAAGTCGACCACGCCTGTTCTGACGATCGCCTGAGGTTCCGTTCAGCGTCTGCTACATCGAAAGCGCGAATCTTGCACGGGAATCGGTTGGCAGACCAGGCAAGTCACCGTGACTGTCCGTCCCGGGACTGGGAGCGTGTCGGGGAGGAGTGATCTATCGATTACCACTTCACTCGGGCTCCCTTCTCCTGGAATCGCTACGGGGCTTTATTGTCGTGTCCGCTCTACTATCGGTATGACACTCGACGTATCCATCCCGGAGCCGCCCGAGCTCTCGAACCGGGGGCGACCGAGCGGTTTCGACTGGGAAGAATCGGAAACCCTCGGATCCGAGGACTTCCACCGCGAGGACCTCGAGAACCTCCTCCAAGAAGGCGCGTGGCGTGAGGGATTCGAGGAGTGGGCGGAGTACACGGACCTGGATAAAGAGAAGGTCCGAGTCGTCGACGACCTCGACCTGTTCCAGGCCTTCGACTTCTATCGTGATCCAACGGACGATCACCTTCGCTTCGACGCCCCGACAGTGCCTGAGGACTGGCGCGAGCGCGACGTGACCGAATCGCTCGATTCGAGTTCGGTCTCGGCCATCAACGGCGAGTTACATGACCTCGGCCGGGCCGTCCACGAGACGCTCCAGAACTACCTCCAGCGGACCCGCGACGCCTCCGACCGGAACGAGGAACCCTTTGGCGAGCGCGACGAGTAGAGCGAGGTAACGGAGGAACGCGGGCGGTAGTAGGGTGGGCGTTGGTGGGAGTCAAGAACCTCCAGAAGGTGGTCCGGGATGAAACCCTAACCGTAGCTGAATCCACCGAACACCGCGCGCGAACTACATGAGTCGTGCTCCCGAGCCGTTAGCGACTCGGGAGACCTCTCGATCCAGGAGGTCTACACCCAGCGGTGGGAACCCAAGACCAGCAACAGCGCCAGGGCCGCCGGGATCGCGTTCGTCGGCGACGAGGTCGTTTTCCTGATCCTGAACGTCCTGGGGAGTGGCTTCGAGATCCGGGGCTGTCGGGACGGGAAGTTCGACCCGCATCTCCAATAGGTAGCCCTACTGTTATCCGCCTGAATCCCCTACCGTAGTGTATGGCAGATGATAAACAGGGCCGAGATGAACAAGCCGATGACGAAAAACGCCGCCAGCGAGAGCGGATGCAAGAGGAGGCACGTACCCGCGCCGATGAAGAAGAGCCGATGCGCGTCGACGCTGGTGAGGGGCTTGGTGATCTTGATGTAGGGCTCACATCGCACGACTATCCAGCCACGAAAACTGAGTTGGTTGCGGCCTATGGCGATTATGAACTTGGAACGCAGGACGGCAAGAAATCCCTAGAGGACGTACTCGCTTCAACTGATGACGAAATATACGACTCAGCCGAGGACGTTCACAGACGGATACTGGGGCTCATCGGGCGATAGCACAACGGCCCAACACACTCGTCTCGCAAATTGGACCGCCTGTGCCGAACGAACCTCCCTCTGTGGTGGCCGCTCTGCTGAATCCACTCTCTGAGTCTTGCACGGCGGTTCTGTCAGGTTCTGTGAGAGTTGAACCTAGCGTACAAGAGAGCGTGTCATAGAATCCATCTCATAGCTTCTCACAGCCCGGTTCGTTTCCTCGGTCGTAGTTGGTGATTGCAACGACGAGCCGGAGACACAGTGCAAGGAACACTTCTGTTCGTGCGTGGACGCGGCCTCGGGCGCGGACGTGCCCGAGGCCGCAGTCCTTGACTGCGTCGTTGGTCCGTTCGACTCCTGTCCGGTGGTTGTACGTCTCGTCCAAGAGGGATTGTTTCAGCTGTACGTCCTGGCTGTGTTCCTCGATGCGGTCTTCGACCCTGTACTCGATGTCTTTCGGGTCGTCGGTGTTTCGCGGATTGTATGGGGTGATTGGCACGACCCCTGCGGCCAGCAGGTGGTCGTGCCAGTCGAGGACGTCGTAGGCGCTGTCTCCGAGCATCCAAATTGGTGTATCGACGGCGAGCGCGTTACGCGTGACGCGCATCGCCGTCTCCTGGTCTGCTTGCTTGGTCTGTGTGAACTCCGCTGCAATCGGTATCTTTGGACCGGTTGAGACAATCGTACAGCCGAAGCCGTAGTAGTAATCTTCGGCCGTTGGATCGTAGTTCCATGACGCCGCGTCGTTGTACTGAATCGCCTCAATGTGCGTTGAGTCGATAGAGTACGTCGAGTCGAGCAGGCCCCGACAGGCGGCCTGCTCGACGAGCCTGTCGAAGACATCGTCGATGACGTGTTCGAGGTCGGTGAGAAAGCGGTCAACCGTGTCTCTGGATGGAGGTTTGTCGAGTCCGCAGTAGTACCAGACGAGGCCGTGTTGGAGTTCTCGTGCAACCGGACGCGTTCCGTAGATGTCCTTGTAATAGCAGTGCAGAAAGCCGCAAAAGAGGTCTGGTGGCTGATGCACTCGTGTTCGCCCCCTCAAAGCGGGGGCGAACACGTCGTAATTCAGCAGAAACTCGAACTCAAGGTGCTCGAACAGCGGGACTGTCTCGGTAGCCGCGACATTCAAGAAGTCGTCTACCGAAGCTACGTCTTGCAGGGTGCTGGCGCTCGTAGACACAGTTCCAACACCCTGCTTCCTTCTCTGAGAACGTTTCTATGACACGCTCCCCGAGGCAAATAGCAGAACGCTGCCGGTTAGAGCCATTCCGACTCCTACCAAATGAAGAGAATAAATTGTTTCCATATTACGCACACTGTATAGACAGGCGTAAAAACCCGGTGCTACAGTTTCTTGCAGACTGTTTTTACAGAGAACGCCTGAAACAAGCGAAATCTACTGGTCGGACTCACAGTACCTCGGCTAGGATACCCCGGATTTATCCATTTTCCAAATGGCATCTACGCAATGGGAACACTACAACAATACGAGATCTCCGGGCTTGGCCTGTCCGGCACTGAGTATACTGTCGAACAGACGGGGCAGGACAAGAACTTTCGACCCGAGTACGAAGCCAGAGATGTTACTGGCGACACGATACTCCGCTGCACTTATAATACGTACGAGGGAAAGAGTGGAACTCCCTTTGTTGATGACGACGACAATGAGTTAGTGACTGTAACAGCCAGCGGTACGTTGGATATGGCTGGCGATTACCTGCTGACAGATAGCCAGACCGGGGAAGATTTGATCGTTCTGGACAATGACTTTTCGCTCTTTCAGGATACGTGGCGAATGCGCGATGCCGAGGACGAGTCTCTTATCGCTGAGATTAGCTCGCGTGGAGGACTCATCACAGTGGGGCGAAAGCTTCTGCCAGTGGGACAGTTTATCGGCCACAAGTTCGAGATAGCTGACGCAGAAGGCAATTCCGTTGGCACCATTGAGAGCGATTTTGCAATTAATGATCAATACGAGATTACGATTAGCGACGCCAGTTCGGTCCCCATAGACCCGATCGTGGTGAGCGCAGTGGTTATCGATGCCATCCAAGGCAATTAAACCATCTCAGATCAGCTCGAAACGTTTGAGTGCTCTACATCTTGGATGCCGTTCCTGACAGCTACTCAGTGAGGTTTTGCTGTGTCGCCGGTGGTGAACTACTAGCAGTTCTCCGATGTGGTGACCACGTAGTTGGAGAGGGACTCTTCAGGAAACGGCGTTCCACATTCAGAAACTACTAGTAGTCGTTATTAGGTTGAGAACCGCTAGCTTGGAGCGGATTGACCGTTTGAACTTCTAGGTGTATGAACTAACTGTGGGAGTCTGCTGCATACAGAGCGCGGATGCAGCACGTCACACACCGAGAATCAGGGCCGTCTGATTCGGTTAGTACAGCGGGAGTAATACTCGTCTGAATACGAACGTGTAGATGAGAGTAACTCTATTGGAAGAGCAGCATATGCTTATTCTAACATGGTCGTCCCAGAACTTGAGGAATGTCCGAATTGCGGGAATGAAGACATTTACTGCTACTCACATTGCTTAGATGTGCACGACATTGAGAAGTATTGTACCGAATGTGAAACAGAATTCAATCTCGGTGAGGCAATATATGGATGATTTGCTTCCGATAGATTGGCAGGCTTACTGTGCAGCTGATTCACCAATAAGGGTGTGGAGCCAACAGTAACCGAGTGCTGCATTGAATCTCTGTATCGGTCACGCCGGTACTGACAGACGTTGGGTAGTTCGAGAAGGCACTGCTGCATACAGCGCGCGTATCTGGTATCGTAGTAGTCCATCGATTCGCTTTCATGCGAATCTCATACTCTGCCGGTCGAGGGTCTCTGGACCTCCGACCGGCTATCAGAATCCCGATTAGTCCACCCCTGAATCATCCTCTTCGCGTTCGTGGACCCTGACTGTCGAGATTCGGGTCCCTTCAACGCTCGTCACCTCAACGACGTATCCGTCGACCTCGACGCGATCGCCACGTTCTGGCGCACGGTTGAGTTGCTCGAGTACCAGTCCACCGATCGTTTCGACCTCTTCACTTGTGAGCTCTCCCTCGATCATATCGTTGATTTTCGACAGCGGGACGCTCCCGTCAATGTCGTACCCCTCATCGCCACGGCTTCGAATCGAGGGTTCACGCTCGTCCACATCAAACTCATCTCGGAGGTCTCCAACGAGCGCCTCGACGACGTCTTCAACCGTTGCGATCCCCTCAAATGCCCCCCACTCGTCGATAACTGCGACCATCTGCTGTTGTTCTTCCCTGAACTGTCTCAGGAGATCGCTCAGTGCCATCGTCTCGGGAGCGATGACGATCTCGCGGGCGATGTCGCCGACTACCTCGGCGTCCCCGCCTTCCACCTCAGCTCGTAACACGTCCTTGACGTCCACGAATCCGATCACCTGGTCGCCGTCGTCGGCAGCAAGGACTGGATAGCGCGTATGACCAGCCTCGAGGACTATCGACTGGAGGTCGGAGAGGGGAGCATCGGCCGGAACGCTCACCACGTCCGGTCGTGGAACCATGACCTCCCGAACCACGATGTCGTCGAGATCGAAGACCCGTTCGATCATCGTCACTTCCGCAACGTCGATGTCCCCTCCCTCGCCCGACCGTGTTAGTACTCGGAGGAGCTCTCGCTCACCGAGAGTCTCATCGGTTTCGGAAGCGGGCGGCACACCGAGCGACCGCGTGAACGCGTTGGCTGCCCCGTTGAAGACCACAATTCCCGGATAGAGGATATAATAAAAGAACTTCATCGGCGGGGCGAGAAACAGCGAGAGTCGCTCGGTCTGGGCGATCGCGAGCGTCTTCGGCGCGAGTTCACCGAAGACGACGTGGAGGAACGTGATGAGACTGAAGCCGATTGCGAACGCGACGAGATGGATGAGTCCCGCCGGGAGAATCGGTTCCAGTACGGGTTCGATGAGCGCCGCCACGGCGGGTTCGCCGACCCACCCCAACCCGAGCGAGGCGATGGTGATGCCCAGTTGCGTCGTCGCGAGGTAGTTATCGAGATTGGTCATCACTCCTTGGAGTGCCCCCGAACCCGGGCGCCCCTCCTCGACGAGCTGGTCAACCGATGTCCCCCGGATCCGAACGAAGGCGAACTCTGCAGCGACAAAAAAGCCGTTGAGAACCACGAGGAACAGCGCCAAGACCAGTTGTCCCACTGAGAGCGCGACGTTTACCATCGGTACTCCCGGAACGGACTGCCGTTCGATTGTAGTGTGTCCATAGCTATGCATCTCGTTCCCTTTACTAAAACCATCCATAGGACTCGCGGGTGATCGACTACTGTCAATAGGACCTCCACATTCCGTAGGCAAATTAGACGTCGGGGTTTGAGTTCGAAGACGTGATCGACGCGGCCTCGGTTACGAGAACGATCGCTTGGTCAAGCGAACGGCCGATATCCACGCTACTCACTCTCATCCCCAACGTCCGCGTGTTCCCCGCTCTTCGCTTCGGTTTCGCCCCAGTCGAGGTCGCGGGACCGGTCGGTCTCCCGGAGGATGAACGGCCCGATGGAGAGCGTGCGCTTCGTCACGGTGACGATGCGGAGAATGTAGGACAACAGGAACGCGAACGGTAGCAGGGAGACGGCGACGCCCGCGCTCACCACCACGACGAGCGTGCGCACGCCGAACACGGTCTCCGGGAACAGCGTCGGTTCGAGGTAGACGATGCCCGCGACCGCCGTGAAGAGCGCAGGTATGGACGCGTACAGCATCGTCCGGGAGAGGTCGATGAGCGCCCACTGGAAGTACAGCGTCTTGAAGTGCTCGCGTGCCGGCCCGAACAGTTCGAGCGCGTTGATGAGTTCGTCGAACGCCGCGCGGGCGTCCTCGGTGAGCACGTCCTCGTTCTCCGCGCGGATGCGGCGCGCCGCGTACAACTTCCACGAGTAGTTGTAGTTCAGCGCGGAGAACACCACGTCGAACTCCCCAAACTGGGCGTCCGTGAGACCGTTCTCGACGGCGTCGGCATTCCCCTTCACGTTCTCTGTGAACGCGGCCACCTGATCGGTGAGGGCTTCGTCGTCAATGTCCTGGACGGCGTCCGAGACGGCTTCGGCGTGTCGCTTCGTGAGTTTCACCAGCGACCGGAGGAACGCCGAGGGTTGGGCGGGACTCACGGGCTCCTCGATAACGTCCTCGACGTCCTTCCGGAACGCCATCGCGCCCTCCATGCGCTCGCGCTGGTCCCCGACCGGCCCCTGTTCCTGGGAGAGTACGAGCTGGCTGAGCGTGAGCACGAGCGTGACGCCCGTGATGATTGACGTGAGCAGCCCCTGGAACAGCGTCTCGATAGGGTCCGCCTGGTTGAACAGCGCCGGCGTCCCGGTCGGGTGGAGTTGCCCGATGATGGCGAGTGCGAGGAACACGCCGCCCGCGATTCCAGCGGCGACCAGCCATCGATTCGCGTTCAACAGCAACCAGAACTTCCGACTGTTCTCCGGTACGCGCTCCCGCATCGTGTCGCTCGGGCGACTTCCATCACTGTCGCTCATACCGGCCGTACTCCGCTCACAATTGAAAAACCGTGTGCCGAACTCGGGTCAGGCCAGGTCGACGAGCAGGGACTCGCCGCGGTCCGCCATCGGTCCGGCACGCGTCCACGTCCTGAGACAGATAACCCGTCGGGCATCGAACCGCCTGGTATACAACAGGAGTCCGTACCGGTTCCTGGCGGCCACGACGTGGAAACGCCCCCTGACACGCGCCACCGTCTCGCCCGCGCAAATAGACAACTTCCACTGAACCCGATTTGGTATAGCGAAATAAAATATATCGTCGAAATTCCCACAGGCACAGATTCGCCACCGAAACTGCCCGAGCGCGCCCGTATCGCCCAAAACGCTTCGGTGTCGCGCGTCCACGGTCACCCATGCACTCCGACGCGACCGTCACGGTCGACGGCGACCGAATCCACTACCTCGCTGCTGGCGACGGGCCGCCGGTCGTCCTCTTGCACGGCGGCATCATCGACGCGGCTGCCGTCACCTGGTCACCGGTCGTCGACCGGCTCGCGGCCGACCAGACCGTGGTCGTCCCCGACCTGCTCGGGTACGGCGAGAGCGACCTGCCCCCGGGCCCGTACTCGGTCCAGCGCCACGCCGACGTCGTCGCCGGCGTCCTCGACGGACTGGGCCTTGCCCCGGTGACCTTGGTTGGTCACTCGCTGGGCGGCGGGGTCGCCATCCAGGTCGCACTCGACCGGCCGGACGCGGTGGCTGGGCTGGTCCCTGTCGACGCATACGGACTGGGTGCCGACCTTCCGAACGGTCGCCTCTCGTACCTGCTCGCCCGCGTGCAGGTCTTGAACAGGCTCGCCATCGCTCTCTTTCGGCGGAGCCGCGGCCTCACGCGGGCCAGCCTGGGCGGCATCGTCCACGACCTGGATGCGCTCCCGGCCGCCGCCGTCGACGCCGTCTTCGCGGAGGTACAGCGGCCGACGGCGGGGGCTGCGTTCCGACGGTTCAGAGCCGCGGAGGTGACCCGCGACGGCTACCGGACGACCTTTCCGGACCGCTTCGAGGACGTCTCGGTGCCGACGCACTTCGTCCACGGCGCCGACGACCAGCTGTTCCCGGTCTCGTGGGCCGAGCGCGCCGCCGACCGTGTCCCGGACGCGACGCTGACCGTCGTCGAGGACTGTGGTCACTGGGCGCCGCGGGAACGACCTGACCGCGTCGCAGAACTGATTCGCAGAGTCGACGAGGGCTGAGAGGGCCGATTCGACGAAATAGAGCGCTTCTACTTGCTCACCAAGTTTTGGGACCGTTCTCTCGATAAACTTCTATCTGCTATATTGAATCTATCATTCTGGCCGCCACCGCGGCTGTCGAGGACGCCAGCGAGCCAGCACCGTTTTCCCCGGGACCGGCGAACCACGGGGCATGCCCACCGTTCCGGCCCACTGCCGACTCGACGCGTCGCTCCCCGACGGCGCTGGTGACTACTTCGCCCCCGAGCGCGCGTCGCTCACGGCGTACCTCGACCTGGTCCCGGCGCCGCTGGACCCGGACGCGGGCGATGCGGCCTTCGGACCGGTCTTCCCCCTGCCGTGGTTCTACGTCGCTGACCTGACCGGGTGGCACGGCAGCGCGCTGGCGAGGTTGCTGGCCGCCGAGGTCGGCGGCCCGTGCTACCAGCTGTCGACGAGCGCACGGGATTCGGTGCCGACGCTCTGGACGATACTCGAAGCGAGTGCCAGCGGACCGGTCGTCGTGCACGTCGAACTCCGGGGGGAGACGGGTCCGGTCCCGCCGACGCTCCGGGAGGCCGTCACCCGGGGCTACGAACGGCCCGCGACCGACGACCGGGAGGCCATCTCGGGCGAGCCCGCCCGCGCTATCGTCGTCTTCACCGACACCAGCCCGTCGAAGCGCCTGGACGTGCCCCTCCCGGATTCGACCACGCCGCTCGCCGGCGCCGTCCTCTCGTATGCCCCCCGTCGCGGTATGCTCCCGGAACTGCCCGACGGGACGACCTATCTCGACGACCCACCGGCGATCCACGACCGGGAGGGGGAACTCCAGACACTCCTGTCGGAGGCCATCGACGCGGGGTCGGCGGTGGCACGCGAGACGTTCGTCTCCGGGGCCGTCGAGACGCTCTCGATAACGCACTCGCTGGTCGGCAAGCGCGACTTGCTGTTCGACGTCTCGCCGCGGGTAGCGCTGAAGTACGGTCCGCTGCTGGACGACATCTCGCCCTCGAAGGCACTCGAACGGCTCCAGGCTGACGTCGTCCAGCAGGTGCCCCAGACGCCGGGGAGCGAGGATCTCCGGACGACGCTCCGGGACCTCTTTCCCGCCTGATCAGCGGCGAATCTGTATCGGGACGCCGTCCCGCTCTGTCCGCTCGAGGAGTCGGTCGATGCGCTCGTCCATCGGCGGATGCGTCGAGAGCAGCCGCGACAGGGCGCTGTCGTCATCGCCGTGGACGTACAGCGGGGCCAACAGTCCCAGGCCGGGCGTCGATGCGCGCTCGATATTCCGCAGCGCCCGCGCGAGTACGCGAGGACGAGCAGCGCCAGGACAGCGCCCAGCAGCCCGACGAGTCCGAGTGCGTTGCGCTGGACCCGCCCGAGCAGCGAGTCGGTCCACCGGTCGGGCCGCCCCCGGACCAGCGCCAGCGCCCGCGCGACGCCGCCGGCCAGCATCGCGAACGGGAGGACGAGCACGACGACGAGGCCGACGAGGTTCTGAAAGAGGCTGTAGGCGAGCGTCTGGACCAGCGCGTCCCGGGTCTCGAGGTGGGCCAGCTCGTGGGCCAAGAGCGCCTCCAGCTCGTCGCCCGAGAGGAAGCCGAACAGCCGGCTGTCGACGAGATGGCTCTCTGGGTCCCGCCGACCGCGAAGGCGTTTGGCACCGGCAGGCGGGGACGAGCAGCTGTGGGGTCTGGACGTCCATGCGTTCGCTGAGCCACGCCAGGCGCTGGTAGACGCCCGGCGCCCGAGCGTAGGGGAGTTCGACCGCGTCCAGCGACCGCTTGAGCTGTGTCGTCCCGGCCCAGTAACTCACCAGTCCGACGAGGACGGCACCGGCCAGTATCGCCACCGCCGCCACCGCTGGCGAGGGGCGGCGCGCTCACAGCTCGACGACAAGACGGTAGCCGACTGCCGCCGCCAGCACGTAGACACAGAGCGACGCAATCCCGACGAGCGCCATCGCGAGGCGTCGTCCGGCGTGCATGGCTGTGGCTAGGTGGGGGCCGTTGAAATCGCTTCGGTGCCCCCGTCGCGGGGTTCTGATACCGAACTCGAGACAGCGCGCGTGCTCTTGCCCGGGGTCGTTCTCTGTCCGGGCTCACCGGCCAGCAGGCGATTTCGTATAGCGGCTGCAAGTGTACAGCGTCAGACGCCCCCGATTCACCCCGTAACAGAGCTGTGGGTTCCGGGAGTGTCTGCTGGCCGAAATCGGGCGAATTCGTCCCAACCGACATCGGAGCGGAATCCACACGCCCGAACGGCTCTCCCGTCGGGCAGTGTGCCGACAGGGACCGAGGCCGACTGGCCCGCGGCGCGCCGGGTCGTCTCCACTCGCGCCGCTCGAAACAGTGTGACCGCCGAACCGATCCGTCGTCGGGGTGGTGGCCGCCCCGGTGCCAGACGACGTCCGCCCGGAGACAGGCCGACCCGTCTGGTCCGGCGGTGCCCGTCGGCCCGGCCAGCGGCAGACGGCCAGTCCGTTCGATGTCGACGACCCTCTCGGGATGTGGCACAGCGAACCGGCGCCGAACGTCCCTCCGGTCCAGGTCCGACAGGTAGAGGTCGCTTTTCGTGTACGCGCCGTCTCTCCGGTCTGGCCTCCGGGGCGTCGGGACCGGCGGCCCGACTCGCTGCGGGCCCTGCAGTTCCGCCCCGAGCGTAGTGGGGCCAGGGTGAGCGAAGCCCCTGCCGTGGCCGGGGTGACCGCCGATAGCGGGGCGATCCCGGCGAGACCTGCCTGTCGGCCAGCCGCCGGTCTACGCCCGCGGTCAGTGCGCGGAGAAGTGCCGGACCGCCAGCGGTGGTCCGCCGGCCGACGCGTAACATCGGGACCGAGAACGGCTCTGGGCCACGAATCCGTCGTATTCGGGCACTCGCTAGCAGACCGTACGTTCTGTGCGATATATCGCTCCCCGCTATACAGAATCAGCCCAGCCGGGTACGAATCGTCTCCGCCGTGGCCTCGCCGACGCCCTCGACCGCGGTCAGTTCGTCCACCGACGCGGCCCTGACCCCGTCGACGCTGCCAAAGCGCCGGAGCAGGCGAGTCCGCGTCTTCGGGCCGACGCCGGGCACGTCGTCGAGCGCCGTCGAGACGTCGTCCCGGAGCGTCTGGTGGTACTGGACGGCAAAGCGGTGGGCCTCGTCCCGGACGCGCTGGAGCAGGTGCAGATGAGCGGCGTCGTCGGGCCAGTCGTAGACCCCGTCGGGCGTGACGACGCGCTCCTCGTCTTTCGCGAGCGCGACGGCCGGGACGTCCCACCCCGTCTCGGCCAGCGCGTCGCGGGCCGCGCCCAGCTGGCCGTCGCCGCCGTCGATGAGCAGCAGGTCCGGGTCGGGTCTGTCGTCCCTGCCTTCGAGCGCACGCGTCGCCCGCCACCGGACGAGGTCACGCATGTTCGCGTAGTCGTCGTTGCGCTCGGTGAGCTTCTTCCGCCGGTAGCCCGACGTCTCCGGCTGGCCGTCGACGAACGTGACGTTCGACCCGACGACGCTCTTGCCGTGGGCGTGGCTCACGTCGAACCCCTCGATGCGCTCGGGCCGGGCGATACCGAGCGCGTCGGCGAGTCGCCCCACACCGTCGTCGGTGCCCCCCCGCTGGCGGGCGTTCTTGAGGGCGAGGTCGACCAGCGTCGCCTCCCGGCCGGCACCGGGGACCCGCAGGGCCACGCCCTCGTCCTCCAGCCAGCCCTCCAGTTCGGCGTCGGCGGGGGCTTCCGCACAGAGGATGGCGTCCGGCAGCTCGCGTTCGGCGTAGTACTGCGGGATGAACGCCCGGTAGACGCCCGCGGCGCCCTCGCCGTCGGGGGCCTCGAGCGTGTGGCGCGAGCGGTCGACGAGCTTGCCGCCCTCGGCGTGCAGGCGGGCGACGATCGCGCTCTCGCCTTCGACGGCAACGCCCAGCACGTCGGTCGTCGCCGAGTGGGTCGTGTCGCTGACGGCGCTGTCCCCGCCGCTGTGGAAGGCCTCGACGGCGTCGAGCTTGTCCCTGAGGTTGGCGGCCCGCTCGAACTCCCGGGCCGCGGCGGCGGCCTCCATCTCCCGGCGCAACGGGTCCGAGAGGACGCCCGTCTCGCCCTCGAAGAAGCGGGTCACCGACTCGACGTCCTGGGCGTACGCGTCCCCGCTGATCTCGCCGGTACAGGGGGCGGTACAGATGCCCATCTCGTAGTCCAGACAGGGGCGTTCGCGCGTGCTGTACTTGTGGTCCGAACACCCCCGCAGGCCGTACGTCTCCCGGAGCGCCTTGATGACCGTCTCCACCCGGCCCTTGTCGGTGAACGGGCCGTACACCGTCGCTCCCTCCTCGGGGTCGCGGGTCACCTCGATTCGCGGGACGGGGTGGTCGGTGAGTTGCACCAGCGGGTAGGACTTGTCGTCTTTCAGGCGGACGTTGTAGGGCGGCCGGTGGCGCTTGATGAGGTTGGCCTCGAGCAGGAGCGCCTGGGTCTCCGTGTCGGTGACCGCGAAGTCGATGCGGTCGGCTCGCGCGACCATCTTCGCGATGCGGGTCCCGCGCGGGTCGGCGTACGACCGGACGCGACTCCGCAGGTCGACGGCCTTCCCCACGTAGAGCACCCGGTCCGCGTCGGTCTCGAACTGGTAGACCCCCGGCTCGCGGGGGAGTTCACCGGCACGGTCGCGGACCGCCGCTGTGTCCATCACCCCGGGGTTGGCGCTCGGCGGAGTTGAACGTCACGGGAGCGGGTCGTCGGCGGGGGCGTCCCCGGGCCGGAGGGCCGCGCCGATCCGGTCGACGGTGTCCTCGTCCCCGGGCGCCGACAGCGTGAGGTCCTCGTCGCCGGCCACGCGCACGACGAGCACACGTTCCCGGCTCCACGCGTACACGGCCAGCACGACGGCCGAAAGCGCCAGCGCCAGGCCGCCGAACAGCTGCATGAGGTCGTCGAGCTGGGCAAGCAGGGTCAGCATGGTCTGGAGCAGGCCCAGCATCTGACCGATACCGACGGCGCTGGCCGCCTGGCCGCCGCCGACCGAGACGTCCGCGACCATGCTATCGAAGCTGACGAACTGCCCCGCCGCGACGAGGACGACGCCGGCGACGAGAGCCTTGAGGCCCTGCTCTAGGAACGCCGGTTCGCCGCTCGTCGTCACGTCGACGCCTTCGACGTTCGGCCGGTCGACGGCACGGTAGTTCGGCCCGTCGCGGTCGGGCGTGAACGCGAGCACGCGGTGACTCGTCACCACCAGACCGCCCGAACCCACGCGGACCTCCGTCTCGATAGTCTCCCCGTCGTACAGGAGGTCCCCGGCCCGTTCGACCCAGTCCATACCTCCCGTTGTGCGTGCTGGGATTTGAATGTGCGCCTGTCGGGGCCGTCGCGGTCACGGCCGTGAGTCCAGCCGGACACGCCGTCGCCAGGCCGCCCGACGCCGGCTCTCGCTTACACTTCCGTGTCGCTCGAGGCGTCAGCCGGCGGGTTCGTCCGCGCGCTGGAGTTCGACCACGACCACGCCCCCGCCGTCGTCCGGGGCGTCGAACTCGAGGCTGCCACCGGAGCGGGTCACGACCAGGTAGACCAGCCAGAGCCCCAGCCCCTTCCCGTGGTACACCTCGCTCTCCGAACCGGCGTCCAGCAGCACGTCGGCCTCCATCTCCGGGATGCCGGGGCCGTCGTCCGCCACCCGGACGCTGACGGTGTCGGGCCCGGGGTCGACCGTCACCTCGACCGTCGGTGACGCGCTGCCGTTGTGCTCGATGGCGTTGTCGACGAGCTCTTTGAACGCCTGTTCGAGGGCGGCTATCCCGGTGACCGTCACCGACTCCGGACCCGACAGGCCGATGGTCGCGTCGGGATACCGGTCTGCGAGCTCGGCCACGACCGGTCGCAGGAGCGACATCAGCCCGGTCGGCGACGGCTCCGGGTCCGACCGGAGCAGCTTCGTCACCTCCCGCTCTTTCTCCATGTTCTGGAGCAGCGTCTGGCCCGCCTCCTCGATGGTGGTCGCGTAGTCCGTCACCGGTGGGTCGCCCACCCGTTGTATCGACTCGGCGAGGCCGTTGACCACGTTCATCTTGTTGAGGATGTTGTGTCTGAGATAGCGGTCGAGCAGTTTTATCTGTCGCTGTCGCTCCACCCGCTCGGTCACGTCCTGCTGGAAGCCGATGAAGTTGACCACGGTCCCCGACTCGTCCCTGATCGGCGCCACCTCGACCCGGTTCCAGAAGTCGGTTCCGTCGGCGCGGTAGTTCCGAACCGTGACCGTGACCGGTTCCTCGGCGTCTATCTTCCGGCGGAGCCGCGCGACCGTCTCCGGGTCGGTCTTCTCGCCCTGGAGGAACCGGCAGTTGCGGCCGGTCGCCGCCTCGCGCTCGTAGCCGGTCACCTCCACGAACCCCTCGTTGACGTAGACGAGCGGGTTGTCGTCCTGCGTGGGGTCGCTCAGGACGATCCCGATCGGCGCCTTGTCCACAGCGTCGGTCATCTGGTGCAGGCGCTCCTCTCGACGTTTCTGTTCGGTGATGTCCTGGACGGTTCCGCGGACGCGGACCACGTCGCCGTTCTCGCGCTGTGGCTCCCCGCGGGTACGGACCCAGCGTTCCGCCCCGTCGTCGACGGCGACGCGAAGTTTCACGTCGTAGGGTTCACCGTCGTCGAGCGCCCGCCGGAATGCGGCCCGCACCGTCTCTCGGTCGGCCGGGTTGTACTGGTCGAACATCGCGTCCATCGTCAGCGTGGTCCCGGGTTCGAGGCCGAGGATTTCGTACACCTCCGCCGTCAGGTAGACGCTGTCCTGCTGGGCGTCGTACTCCCAGGCCCCCACCTTCGCGATGGCCTGGGCCTTCCGGAACAGGTCCACCTGCCGCTCGCGTTCCTGTGCCTGGGTGTGTCGTACCGTCACGTCCTCGAGCACGGCGACGACGTACGCTATCCCGCCCGACTCGTCCAGAATCGGGGCCATGTTCACCGACACCCAAATGTCGTCTTCGCCGGGGCGCGAGATGACGTGCTCGTACTCGTAGACCGACTGGCCGGTCTCGAGGACTCGCGTGAGCGCCCGCTCTTCGCGTGGAATCTCGGACCCGTCCATCCGGACCGCCGTCCAGTTGCCGGCGTGGTACTTCGTTCCGACCAGGTCCGCCGGTGTCGACTCGAAGAGCGCGCCGGCTCGCCGGTTGGCCCTGACCACCGTCCCGTCGGGGTCGAGGACGAGCTTCGCCAGCGGGCTCGACTCGAACACGAGCTCTGTCAGCTGTCGTTCCGCGACGAGCTCCCGCGAGAAGTCCCGCATCTGCAGGAGGTTGTCGATGCGGTCGCTGAGCTCCGCCTTGGGCATCGGTATCCGCAGCACGGAATCGATGGACGTCGGCAGGTCCCCGAACGTCCGGTCGTCGGTCTCAGACAGGAGCGCCACCGGGGCAAACACCGGCGACTGCTCGGTCTGCCACGTCTCGAACCGCCCCGGTGACCGCCCTATGGCGGCTTCGTCGACGATGCACACGTCGGTCCCGTCCGGGACGGCACCCGAGAACTCGACGACGTCACACGCCTCGAACAGCTTCTCGAGCAACTCACGATTCCGGTCCCGAGTGATATCGAGGCCGACTTTCGTGTCAGATGGGCTACTGTTCCGGTCCATGTGTGGTCCTACTCCCGTGGCGGGTCGCTGTCCTGCCCGTCTACGGGTTCGGCGATGCCGGTCAACAGCCCCTGGTACCCCGCGAGCGCCTCACCGACCTGCAGGCCCTCCCCGGACTCGATGGAGAACCACCGCAGCGATTTCTCGAACCCGCCGTATCGCTTCTTCAGGACGCCGATGGCTTTCTCCAGTCGGCCCTCCGTCTCGAGATAGCGCAGGAACACGATGTTGTCCGCCAGATAGCTGATCTCGTGGGCCGTCGGCGAGAACTCGCCGGTCACGTACTGGATCTCCTCGATGAGCACGACGGTCACCCCCATCCGTTTCAGGTATCGACAGAGCGCGTGTAGCTCCCGGGTCAGCGCCGCCGTCGACTCCTCGCCGCGCAATCCCTGACGGTAGCCCGCGATGCCGTCGAGCATGACGAACCCGATGTCACGCTCCTCGACTGCCTCCCGGACGTGCGCGGCGAACTCGTCGGGAGTCCGGGTGAGAGTCTCCACCTCCTCGACCTCGAGCTCGCCGGCGTCGACGAACGATTCCAGCTCCATGCCCAGCGCAGTCGACCGATACAGGTAGTCCGCGCGGAGCTCCTCGAAGAGGTAGACCAGCCCCCGCTCGCCCCTGTCCGCGGCGGCCTGGACGAACTGTGACCCGGTGGTCGTCTTCCCGACGCCGGACGGCCCGGAGATGACTGTCACGGACCCGCGCTCGATGCCCCCGTGCAGCAGGGCGTCCAGTTCGGGGACGTCCGAGGACAGCTGGTCGCGCTCGTGGGTCTGCTCGTGGTCGCCCGGAACGAGTTTCGGGTAGACGCGGGCGCCGGTGCCCGCGTGGATGCGATAGGTGTGGACGCCGGACGCGAACCCCGAACCCCGGTACTTCGTCACCTCCAGCGTCCGCTGCTCGGTCGTCCGCCGGAGTTCGACGACGGTGTTCCCGAGGAACTGGAGGTCGTCGTCGCCGTCGGGGTCGGCCGGTGGCTGGGCGGTACAGACCGTGGTGACGCCGCGGTTGGTGAGGGCGTTGAACAGCGACGTTATCTTGCGTCGGAACTGGAAGTCGTCGGGAAGGAGCGCCCGGAGCTCCGAGAGCGGGTCGACGACGAGGCGGTCGACGTCGCTCGTCTCGAGTTCCGACGCGATCCGGTCGAGCAGGTCCTCGCCGTCGACCTCCTCGGTCGGGAACACGGTGTAGGACTCGTCGGTGAAGAACTGCTCGCCCTTCGGACTGAGGTCGAGGATGCGGACGTCCGAGAGGTCGATGCCGAGCGCCGCGGCGTTCCGTCGGAGTTCCCGCTCTCGCTCTTCGAAGCCGACGTACAGGCCGTCCCCGCCGGCGGCGAGGTACTGCAGCGCGAGGATCGTCTTTCCCGTCCCCGGACCGCCGTAGACGATTGTCGTATGCGCTTCCGGCACCCCGCCCCGCAGCACGCTGTCGAGCCCCGGCGTCCCGGATGGAATCTTGGAAAGCCCCTCGGTGGACATAGGGGCGCCAAGGGCGTCTGTGATTATAAGTGACCGGGGAACATAACGCGGACGGCCTGAGCGTGGAAAACCGGCGCTGACGGCCTGCTGTGGGCACTTGCGCCGGTCAGGCCGTATTCGGTGCCCGTCTCGCTACCAGGTCCCCTTGCAGTCCATCGCCGAGTGTGCGACCCCCCGGACGGGGAACCCAAACGGCTAACTTCCCGTCGACCGACAGGACTGGTGATGCGCCCTGACCCTCGCTGCCCCCACTGTAACGAGAAGGTGAGCTCGACGGCCACCTGGTGTATGCACTGTGGCGCGGACTTCGAGGAGCCGGTCGACGCGGGCGGGTCGGACCTGGCGTCGGCCTTAGAGCGGGGCGACGCGGACGACGTCCTGGTCGTCGTCGGCGACAGCGAGTACGGCCCGTCGGCCGCCGGCATCGTGCTCGGGGCCGTCGCCCTGTTCACGCTCCCGGTCGTCTCGCCGCCGGGGACCACGTTGCTGTACCTGGTCGCCGTCGTCGCCGTCGGGTATCTGGCCGCCCAGCGCGAGACGTTCGCGGACGCCGTCGACCGCGGCGTCCAGCTGCTCGCGCTCGCGCCATTCGCCCTCTGGGTGGTCGCCGCACTCGGCGGGCGGTCCGTCGGAGTGGGCGTCCTCGTCGGCCCGGTGGTCTACGCCGCCCTCCTGCTCTTCGCTGCCCGCAGAATTCGGGGTCGTCTCGAGGCCTGACTCGCGCCGGTATCAAAACTACCATGCCATCTGGCTACGAGAGTTCAGGTACCGAGGTGTCACCCGTGACCGAAAAACGCGAATATACCGACGACTATCCCGAGAAGACGCTGTACCTCCCCGGCCCCACCGAGGTCCGCGACGACGTCATCGAGGCGATGGCCCAGCCGATGTTCGGCCACCGGATGGACCGGATGACCGACCTCTATACCACCATCGTCGAGGACACCAAGGAGTTCCTCGATACGGACGACGACGTCATCGTCCTCACGGCGTCGGGGACCGAGTTCTGGGAGGCGACGACGCTCAATCTCGTCGACGAGAAGATGCTCGTCCCGACCAGCGGCGCGTTCAGCGAGCGGCAGGCCAACGTCGCCGAGCGCCTGGGCAAGGACGTCGACCGCATCGAGTACGAGTGGGGCGAGGCCGTCAAGCCCGAGGACATCCAGGCGGCGCTCGAATCGGAGGACTACGACGCCGTCGGCGCGGTGATGAACGAGACCTCGACGGGCGTGCGCAACCCGATCGAGGAGATCGGCGACCTGCTGGGTGACTACCCGGACACCTACTTCGTCGTCGACGCCATCTCCTGTCTGGGCGGGGACTACATCGACGTGGAGGCCCACAACATCGACTGCATCTTCACCTCCACGCAGAAGGCCTTCGCGATGCCCCCGGGTCTTGCGGTCTGTACGGTCAGCGACGCCGCCTACGAGCGCGAACTAGACAAAGAGTCCGCGTCGTGGTACGGCGGGTTCCAGCGCTGTCTGGACTACTACGACCGGAAGGGCCAGACCCACTCGACGCCGGCCATCCCGCTCATGCTTGCCTACCGCGAACAGATGAAACACATGCTCGAGGAGGGCCACCAGGCCCGCGATCGGCGCCACCGCGAGATGGCCGAGTACACCCGCGAGTGGGCCCGCGAGCACTTCGGCCTCTTCCCCGAGGCGGGCTACGAGTCCCAGACGGTCACCTGCGTCGAGAACACCCGCGACATCGACGTCGCAGCGACGACGGCCGCCGTCTCCGAGAAGTACGACATGGTCTTCTCCAGTGGCTACGGCGACCTGAGCGAGGAGTCGTTCCGCATCGGTCACATGGGCGAACACACCGTCGAGAGCATCCAGGCGCTCACGGACGCCATCGAAGACGTCGCCGGCCTGTAGGTCGCGCGGGCAGCGACACGGCCGTCGATCCGCGCACCGGTCGTCCCCGACGCAGCGAACGGGAGCCGGGGTTCGGCGAATACTCCTGTTTCGGGGCCGCTATTCTCACGCTGCTATTTCTGTCGGCCGTTTCACATATCGATAATGATGGGGAGACTATATGAGCTCCCGGCCGGTAGTGGTACGTAGGTGACGACGAAATGAGCACAAGTGACGTCGGAGTTGATGCGGACGAGGCGGCTCAAACGGGGCAGTTGACTCGCCGCCGCTTCGACTGGTCGGCCGTCGACCCGAGTACGGCCGTCGCGGAACTCCTGGCCGACGCCGCCGACTGTGAGCCCGACGAGATCGGACCCCTCTATGACACCGTCGACTCCGACGCGCTGGATTCGCTGGTTCGACACGGCGAGTCCGCGGCGGACTGCACTGTAACCTTCCCCCACGACGGCTTCGAGGTCAGCGTCTCGGGCGACGGCGAGGTGCTGGTCGACGCCCCGGAGCCCACGTCCTGATTCCGGGACGTCGCCGCACCGCGCGCGGCGTGACGTAGCGGCTTAGTACCCGGCCCTCCGAGCACTGGCAATGGCAGCTGCCTCCGACTCCGATCTCGGGGACAACCCGTACGTCGAGGACCCGCCGACGTCGTTCGCGGACGTCGAGACGCTCGACCCCGACCAGGCCCGCGAGCAGGCCGAGCAGTTGCGCGAGGCCATCCGCTATCACGACCACCGGTACTACGTCGAGGACGACCCGGTCATCGCCGACCGCACCTACGATACGCTCTTCGCCCGCTTGCAGACCCTCGAGGGCACGTTCAACATCGCGACGCCCGACAGTCCCACCCAGCGTGTCGGCGGCGAACCGCTCGAGGAACTGGGCGAACTCGAACACGCCGCCCCGATGCGCTCTATCGACCAGGGCGGCGAGGCCGACGACGTCCGGGCCTTCGACGAGCGCGTCCGGCGCAGTCTGGCCGACTCCGACGGCGACCTCGAGTACTTCTGTGAGCCGAAGTTCGACGGCCTCTCGGTGGAAGTGGTCTACGAGGACGGCGTCTACCAGCGGGCGGCCACCCGCGGGGACGGCGAGGTGGGCGAAGACGTCACCGCCAACGTCCGGACCATCGCGAGCGTCCCCCAGCGCCTGCGCGGGGAGTACCCCGATTTCCTCGCGGTGCGTGGCGAGGCGTACATGCCCCGGGACGCCTTCACCGAGTACAACCGCGAGCGCGTCGAGGCCGGCGACGACCCCTTCGCGAACCCCCGGAACGCCGCTGCCGGGACGCTCCGGCAGCTGGACCCGAGCGTCACCGCCCAGCGCCCCCTCTCCGTGTTCTTCTTCGGGGTGCTCGACGCCTCGACCGAGTTCGAGAGCCACGAGGAGATACACGACCGCCTCCCCGAGTGGGGCCTGCGCGTGTGTGACCGGGCGCGCGTCGTCGACGACGCCGAGGCGGCCATCGACTACCGCGACGAGCAACTCGCCGTCCGCGACGACCTCGATTACGAGATCGACGGCGTCGTCCTCAAGGTCAACGACACCGACGCCTGCCAAGCGCTGGGGACGACCAGCCGTGCGCCGCGGTGGGCATTCGCATACAAGTTCCCCGCCCGAAAGGAGGAGACGACGGTGCGGGACATCGTCGTCCAGGTGGGCCGTACCGGCCGGCTCACCCCCGTCGCGCTGATGGACCCCGTCGAGGTGGGCGGCGTGACGGTGACCCGCGCCTCGCTGCACAACCCCTCGCTCGTCGCGGAACTGGGCGTCGACGTCGGCGACCGGGTGCGCATCAAGCGCGCCGGCGACGTCATCCCGGACGTCGTCGAGGTCGTCGAGACGGGCGACGACGGGCACTTCGAGTTCCCGGACACCTGCCCGGTCTGTGACAGCCCCGTCGAGCGCGACGGCCCGATGGCCTACTGTACGGGCGAACTGACCTGTCCCGCCCAGCGCGAACGGGCCATCGAACACTACGCCAGCCGCGACGCGCTGGACATCGAGGGCCTGGGCGAGACGGCCGTCGCCCAGCTGCTCGAGGCCGGCCTCGTCGAGAGCCCCGCCGACCTCTACGACCTCGCTGCCGCGGACCTCTCCGACCTGGAGGGGTGGGGCGAGACGAGTGCACGGAACCTCGTCAGCGAGGTCGAGGCGACCCGCGAACCGCCGCTCGCGGACTTCCTCGTCGCGCTGGGCATCCCGGACGTCGGGGGCGTCACCGCCCGGAACATCGCCCGCGAGTTCGGCACGTTCGAGGCGGTCCTGGCGGCCGCCGAGGCCGGCGACACCGACGCCTTCGAGGCCGTCCCCGACGTCGGCCCCGAGGTCGCGGCCTCCGTCGTCGAGTTCTTCGGCCACGAGGGCAACCGTGCCGTGGTCGACCAGCTGCTGGAGGCGGTCGACCCCCAGCCGGCCGAGGAGACGGGCGGCGACGCCCTGACGGGACTGACCTTCGTGTTCACCGGGTCCCTGGACGCGTTCACCCGCAGCGAGGCCCGGGACGTAATCGAGCGCCACGGCGGGTCGGCCACCTCGAGCGTCTCGGGCAACACGGACTACCTCGTCGTCGGCGCCAGTCCCGGCCGGCGCAAGCGCGAGGCCGCCGCGGACAACGACGTCGAGCAGCTGGACGAAAACGAGTTCGTCGACCTGCTCGCGGCACACGGCATCGAGACCTGAGACCGCTCAGAGGTCGACGACGCTGAACGTGTAGTACGCGAGCGCGGCCGCGACGCCGATCCAGGCGACCATGTAGACGAAGACCGCGGGGTCCGAGACGTAGAACGGAATCGAGCGGGCGCTCTCGCCACAGACGGTCGTGTTGCCAAAGAGGCCGCGCTGGAGGGTCGCGTTCCCGTTGAGGACGCCGGTACAGATCTCCTGCATCTGGGTGGTGTTCTGGCTGAACATCCCGAACCGCGAGGAGCGCATCGCGTTCGAGCCCTCGGCGAGCATCGAGTTCGTCAGCGTCTTGTAGGCCTGGTTGGGGTTGACGAGCTTGACCAACAGGACGACGTTCCAGCGCAGCGACCCGGTGACGCCCAGGTAGTCCGCGAGCAGGTCGCCGATGCCGTTTGCCAGCGAGTTCCACCCGAAGGTGAAATAAAAGTAGACGAAGAAGCTCGCGATGGCCGACCGGAAACTCGTCGAGAACGCCCCGGAGATGCTGACGACGATGGCGACGAAGACGACGGTGAAGGCCATCGTATAGAGGACGAACAGGCCGAACAGGTCGCCCTTGAAGGTCAGCTCCGAGGCGACGAAAAACAGCGCCGTCAGCGCTAGGGCGAACCCGAGGGTGACGCCGGCGACGACACAGCGGCCGATCACCTTCCCGACCAGGACGTCCCGGCGCGAGAACGGCAGCGACAGCAGGAGCTTCAGCGACCCGCTGGTACGCTCTTTGGTGATGGCGGCGTAGCCCACGAACAGGGCGACGACGGGCACCAGCAGCGTCACCATGTTCAGATACACCGAGGAGATGAGAAACTGCATCCCGACGTCCTGGCCCTGCGGCCCGAAGTCGAAGATGCCGAAGACGACGCTGGCCGGCGGCAGCATGAAAAAGACCGTAAAGAGCACCGAGAGCACGAGGAACCCCCGCGAGCGGATGGCGTCCTTGAACTCCTTTTTCGCGACGGGGTACCAGTCGAACTGGTCGCGCAGCGCCGCGTCGACGCCGTTCATGTCAGCGCGCATGTTGCGGTCGCCGCGCCCGCTCATCGGTCCCCTCCCGTGTAGGAGGCAAAGAGGTCTTCCAGCGAGGCCTCGGTCGTCTCGAAGTCCGCCACCTCGGCGCCCGCGTCCTCGATGGCGTTGAGGATGGTCATCTTCGCGTCGCTCTCGCAGTTGATCGCGACGGTGTCGCCGTCGGCCGATACCGAGGAGACCACGTCCAGGCCCGTGACGGCCTCGACGGCCGCGTCGGTGGCGCCGTCGGCGAGCGTGACGTGCAGCGTCGTCCCGCCCTCGGTCCGGTCGCGCAACTCGTCGACGGAGTCCTTAGCGATGAGCCGCCCGTCCTGGAGGATGCCGACGGTGTCACAGACGGCCTCGACCTGGCCGAGGATGTGCGAGGAGAAGAATACCGTGGCGCCCCGCTCGCTCTCCTCGCGGACGAGTTCGCGCATCATCCGGGCGCCGTTGGGGTCCAGGCCGGTCGAGGGTTCGTCTAAGATGAGCAGGTCCGGCTGGTCGACCAGCGCCATCGCCAGCACGAGGCGCTGGGTCATCCCCTTCGAGTAGCCGCCGGCTGGGCGGGCGGCGGCCTCGGCGTCGAGACCCACGCGCTCCAGCAGTTCCATCGGGTCGTCGTCTGCGTCTTTCGCCTCGACGACGAACTGCAGGTGCTCGCGCCCGGTGAGGCGCTCGTAGACGTCGTATCCCTCCGGGAGGACGCCGGTGCGCTCCCGGATGGCTTTCGACTCCTCGCGGGTGTCGGCATCCAGGACGGATGCGGACCCGGCGGTGGGCCGGACGAAGTCGAGCAGGATGTTGATAGTGGTCGACTTCCCGGCCCCGTTGGGCCCGAGAAAGCCGAACACCTCCCCTTCCTCGACGGTGAGGTCGACCTCCTCGAGGGCGGTGACGTCGCCGAATCGCTTCGTGACGCCGTCCAGTTCGATAGCGGCCATACGGCCGCGTTGTGACGGCATCCGGTATAGTCTTTCGTGTCTCGGTCGACACCCGACCGCGGGAGGGCGCGTCGCTTGCCCGCTCAGACCTCCTCGTCCGGGTCATGTCGCTCAGCCATCCGCGCCGCCTCGGCCGCGTACCGCTCGCGCGTCTCGGCGTCCTCGACGGGTTCGAGCCGCTTGGATTCGACGTCGACGGCGGCCGTGACGGCCTTCTGCATCAATAGGTTCGTCGAGAGCTGCTTTTTCAGCCGGCGGTCGCCGTCGCGCGTCGCGTAGACGAGCGTCACGACGCGCTCGTCGCCGTAGCTCGACCGCTCGACCAGCCAGCACCGGACCGTCTCCTCGGACTCGGTCATTGGCACGTCGTTGGGTGCCCGCCCGTTTGTATCCACCGAGGCCCCTCGCGACGACATACACGCCTTTGTCGCCCGCTGCCCAAGGCCCGCCCATGCCCGGTGAGACCATACTGGACCGCATCAGAGACAATGCGACGGGCGTCGTCTCGACGCTCGTCACCGGCGTCTGGCTCGCCGCCCTGTTCACCGGCCAGGACTGGTGGCTGGCGGCCCTGCTGCTCGGGTACGTCGCCGTCGTCCCGCTGACGGCCATCTTGCTCGGCGACGAGACCGACCGGGCCCGGTGGTGGGACGACGAGTCGACTGGCGACGCCGCCGACGAGACGGCGGACGCGGAGACGCCGCTCGAACGCCTCCGCCGACGCTACGCCGAAGGCGAACTGACCGACGAGCAGTTCGAGCGGAAGGTCGAGCGCCTGCTCGAGACGGAGACCCTCGAGGACGTCGAGGACGACGCCCCAGACCGCACGCGCGAGACGGAGCGAACCTGAGCGGTCCGGAGCCGAGCCGTGGAGAGTTTTGCCGTAACTCGTGGTTATAGATGCCTAGAGATATATGCGTGTCATACATGACCGACGACTACGGCTTCGGGACGCGTTGTGTCCACGCCGGGCAGGAAGAGCCCGACCCGGCGACGGGCGCTCGCGCGCCGCCAATCTACCAGACGTCCTCGTACGTCTTCGAGGACGCCGGAACCGCGGCCGAGCGGTACGCACTGGAGGACGACGGGAACGTCTACTCCCGGTTCGACAACCCGACGGTGCGCATGCTCGAGAAACGGCTCGCGTCGCTGGAGGGCGGCGTCGACGCCGTCGCCACCGGGTCCGGGATGGCCGCGCTCGACGCCGGGACGCTCGTCCTCGCGGCGGCCGGCGACAACGTCGTCTCTGCTTCGTCTATCTACGGCGGCACCCACGGCTATCTGACCCACACCGCCGGCCGCCGGGGCATCGAGGCCCGCTTTGTCGACACGCTAGACCCCGAGGCATACGCGGCGGCCATCGACGAGGACACGGCCTACGTTCACTGCGAGACCATCGGGAACCCCTCGCTCGTCGTTCCACCCCTGGAGGACATCGCCGCGGTGGCCCACGACCACGGCGTCCCACTCTTTGTCGACAACACGTTCGGGACGCCCGCGCTGTGTAACCCGCTGGACCACGGCGCGGACCTCGTCTGGGAGTCGACGACGAAGTGGATCCACGGCTCCGGGACGACCGTCGGCGGCGTCCTCGTCGACGGCGGGTCGTTCCCGTGGGGCGAACACCCCGAGAAGTTCCCCGAACTGGGCGCCCCGAACCCGGCGTTCGACGGCACCGTCTTCGCCGACGCCTTCGGTGACCGCGCCTTCTCCGTCGCGGCCCGCCACCGGGGCCTGCGCACGCTGGGCGACGGGCAGAAGCCCTTCGACGCCTGGGCCACCCTCCAGGGCACCGAGACGCTCTCGCTGCGGATGGACCGGCACTGCTCGAACGCGATGACCGTCGCCGAGCACCTCCGGGATCACCCCGAGGTCGAGTGGGTCACCTATCCCGGCCTCGCGGACCACGAGACCCACGACCTCGCCGAGCAGTATCTCGCCGGCGGCTTCGGCGGCATCGTCACCTTCGGCCTCGGCGAGTACGCGGCCAGCCAGCGCTTCTGTGAGGCGACCGACCTCGCGCAGTTCCTCGCGAACATCGGCGACGCGAAGACGCTGGTCACCCACCCCGCGAGCACCACCCACGCCCGGCTCGACGAGACCGAACAGCGCGCCAGCGGCGTCCGTCCCGACCTCGTCCGGATGAGCGTCGGCATCGAGGACCCCGAGGACATCATTGCAGATATCAACGCCGCCATCGACGAGGTCACATGAACGTCGAACACGACACCGTCTCCGTCGGCGCCTTCGAGTTCGAGTGCGGCGAGACGATCCCCGACCTCGAACTGGCCTACGAGGCCTACGGCGAGTTCGAGGGGGACAACGCGGTGCTGGTCTGTCACGCTCTGACCGGCAGCGCCCACGTCGCCGGCCGCGACCGGGTCGACAGCGCCGACCAGGCCCGCGCCTGGTGGGACGACATCGTCGGGCCGGGCAAGGCCATCGACACCACGGAGTACTACGCAGTCTGTGTCAACGTCCCAGGGTCCTGCTACGGGTCGACCGGCCCCCAGAGCGTCGACCCGGAGACCGGCGAGCCCTACGGCACCGACTTCCCGCCGGTGACCGTCGGCGACTGGACCGAGGCCCAGCGCGCCCTGCTGGACGAGCTCGGCGTCCCGGCGCTCCACGCCGTCGTCGGCGGCAGCGTCGGCGGGATGAACGTCCTCGAGTGGGCCAAGCGCCACCCGGACCACGTCGAGCGCATCGCGCCCATCGCCGCCGCCGCGCGCCTCGACCCCCAGTGTCTCGCGCTCGATGCCATCGCCCGCCGGGCCATCACCACCGACCCGAACTGGAACCGGGGTCACTACTACGGTGACGACCAGGCCGAACCGAACGACGGCCTCGCCCTGGCCCGGCAACTCGGCCACGTGATGTACCTCTCGAAGGCCTCGATGGAACGCAAGTTCGGCCGCCGGGCCGCCGGTCGGGACGCCGTCCGGAGCTTCCCGACCGACCAGGCGGGCGCCTTCTTCCCGTACCGGGACGTCGAGTCCTACCTCGATTACAACGCCGAGAAGTTCACCGAGCGCTTCGACGCCAACAGTTACCTCTATCTCACGCGCGCGATGGACAACTACGACCTGGCGGCCGGGTTCGAGTCCGACGCCGACGCGCTCGCGGCCTTCGACGGCGAGGCGCTGGTGATGTCGTTCACGGCGGACTGGCACTTCACCACCGAACAGGCGGAATCCGTCGCCGAGGCGCTCCGCGCGGCCGACTCCGACGTCGCCCACCACGTCGTCGACTCCGACCACGGCCACGACGCCTTCCTGGTCGAACCGGACAACGTGGGGCCGCCGCTCTCGGACTTCCTCGCAGACGGCGTCTCCGGCAAGGCCGTCACCGACTCCGTCGTCGAGGACAGCGAGGAGAGCGACTTCGCCCCCGTCCACAACAGCCTCTTCTCACGGTAGGCTTTATCACGTTTCAACGAGTCTATATGTGTGTATGGGTGACGCATCTACGGAGGCCGAACGGACGCGAGTCTCCTTCGGACAGACGGTGTACGACGACGAGGGCAACGAGCTGGGCTCCATCCGTGGGTCCGACGAGAACGGCTTCTACGTGACGACGCTCGACGGCATCGAGGCGCTCTCCAGCGAGCACGTCTCGACCGGTATGGCCGGGGAGGCCGAGCTGATGTGGCGCTGCTGGGAGTGTGGCGAGATGGGCGACATCCAGGAGATCCCCGAGTCGTGCCCTGCCTGTGGCGCGTCGAAGGAGAACATCTACTACTGGCAGGAAGACTAGGACCGGCGCGCGAGGCGGTCCCCGACGGACTCCGGGAGCGCCGACCGGACCGCGGCGATGTCGGCCGCCGGCAGCGAGAACTCCACCCGGCCGTCCAGCGACTCCACTATCGCCAGCCCCGACTCGTCGAGGACGGTCGCCCGTCGCAGTCCCGCGTCGTAGAGGCGAAACACCGCGTCGAGCACCTCGGGGGTCGCCGGCGCCGTCCCGGCCGTATCGGCGGCCAGCGCCGTCACGTCGGGGTTCGCGGCCAGGCGTTCGAGCGCGTGCCGGCGCTCGCCGGTGAGGTCGGCGCGGCGTCCCCGTTCGACGTGGACCACGAGCGTCGTCGGGTCCCGGGGCGTGGCGTCTAACACCGCCGCGACCACGTCCAGGCCCGCCCCGTCGGCCGCGTCCGTCAGCTCGACGCCGAACTGCGCCTCGTCGGCGGGCGAGGACCAGCGCCCGTCGCTGTCCAGGCCCGCCTCGGTCCAGGTGTCGAGGACGCGGTCCGGGAGCCGATCGGCGCCGCGCGGGTCGACGCCCGTGCCGTCCTGGTCGTCCATACCCGGCGTTCGCCGGGCCGGCAGAAGTGACTGCTGGTTCCGCCCGCGGCGAGCCTTTATATGTCATCCCGCGCGAGCGGGGCGTATGGACGTCCTCGTCGTCGGCGCTGGCAGCCTGGGCAGCCTCGTAGGGGGGTTGCTCGCCCGCGCGCACGACGTCACGCTCGTCGGTCGGGACCCCCACGTGGAGACGGTCCGCCGCGAGGGGCTGGCGGTCGTCGGGACCGAGCAGTTCACCGTCGCCCCCACGGCACGGACGGACCTCCCCGACGCCGCCGACCTCGCGCTGGTGACGGTGAAGGCCTACGACACCGCCGCTGTGGCCGAGACGCTCGCGGACTGTACGCTCGATGCCTGTCTCTCGCTCCAGAACGGGATGGGCAACGAGGCGCGACTGGCCGCCGCCCTCGACTGCCCGGTGCTCGCGGGCACCTGCACCTACGGCGCGCGCCTCGTCGATCCGGGCCGGGTCGCGTTCACCGGCCGGGGCGAGGTGGTGCTGGGCGACCGCGAGGGCGGCGCGTCCGCGCTCGCCGACGAGGTGGCCGACGCGTTCCGGGCGGCGGGCGTCGCGACCGGCGTCGACGCTGACATGCCGACCCGCCTGTGGGAGAAACTGGCGGTCAACGCCGCCATTAACGCCACCACGGCGCTTTCCGCCGTCGAGAACGGCGCACTCACAGAGTCACCGGGCGAGGCGCTGCTCGCTTCGGCCGCCCGCGAGACGGCTGGCGTCGCCCGCGAACACGGGATCGCGCTGCCCGACGACCGCGCGGTCTCGCTGGCCGCCGACGTCGCCCGCGAGACCGCCGCCAACCGCTCCTCGATGTACCAGGACGTCGAGCACGGGCGGCGGACGGAGGTCGACGCCATCAACGGATACGTCGTGGACCACGCCGGGGGAGCCGCTCCGGTCAACGAGACGCTCACAGGACTCGTTCGGACCTGGGAGTCGGCGCGGGACCTGCGCTGACGTACCGATTGGAACGGTTTACCCACCGACCGCACTGGTGTCGTGGGGTCGGGAGTGCCCCGAGTCTCGCTGGCTACTCAGTTGCGCTTGATGACGTACAGCGCCGCCACCCCGCCCAGCACGAGCGCGAAGACGTAACTCGCCACGCGGTAGAGGATGGCGATGGCCGTCGCGCCGACGGGATCGATCGGCGTCAGCGTCACCACGAGCAGCCCCAGCGCGGCCTCGACGGCTCCGGAGCCGCCGGGCGAGGGGACCAGTCCCGCCAGCGTCGACGCCGGGACGACAAAGAGGACGAGCAGGAGGGGCATCGACTCGCCGACGGCCATAGCGGCGGCATAGAGCGGCAGCGCGAAGAACACCCAGCCCACGTACGAGAAGGTCAGGGCCTTTGCTAACGCGTGGCGGTCGCGGGCGATGCGCTGGAACGCCGCCTCGGTCTCGTGGAGGCGCTCGCGTACCCCCTCGACGGTCAGGACCGGCGTCCGGCGGGCCAGCGGGGCCGTCGCGCGGACGATGCCCCGCCGGAGCTGGACGCGGAACCGCCAGCCGATGGCCGCCACCAGTGGCACGCCGACCGAGAGGACGACCAGGCCGCCGGCCAGCGGCTCGATGGCCTCGGGGAGCGACGCCCGGTACAGCAGCGCCGCGAACCCCACGCCCGCGAAGGTGACGAAGGGAAAGAGGTTCAGCAGGTCGGCCGTGACGACGCTCGCGAGGCTGTCCTGGTAGCTGGCCTCCGTGTCCCGCGAGAGCACGTAGGCGATGAACGGTTCCCCGCCGGCCTGGCCCAGCGGCGTGACGTAGTTGGCGAACGTCGCGGCGAAGTAGGTCACGACCAGTCGCGAGAACCGCTCCTCGATGCCGGCCACCTCGAGCACCAGCTGCCAGGCCTTCCCCCACGCGGTCAGACAGAACACTGTCGAGAGACATCCGGCGGCGACCCACCACATGTCGGCGGCCTCCAGGCGCGCCCGGACGTTCGCGGCGCCGACGAAGTCGACGAGCACGGCGAGGACCACCGCCGCGACGGCAAATCCCAGGACTATCTGGACGACCGTCCGGCGGCTGACGAAATCCAGCGCGGGCGTGTCCGAGGTCACGCTAGTCGATGTAGCCCAGGTCCTGCAGGCGGTCCTTGGTGTCCTCGTCCATCTCGTCTAGCACGTCGCCGTCGGCCCCGTCGGCCTCGTCGGGCCAGGTGGCGTCGACCGCCTCGACGAACGCGAACAGCGCGTCTCTCAGGTGGGTGGGTTCGTCGTCGGTCCCCGCGAGGTTCTCGGTCTCGCCGGGGTCGGCGCCAACGGCGTAGGCCTCGTCGGGGATGCGCGTGCAGTGGATGTACTTCTCGTCGGGCGTGCGAGCCGCCCCCATCCGCGAGTAGAAGCGTGACTGCTCGTCGAGCGTGATGCCCGCGCCGGAGGCCTTGCCCTCCAGTTGACGCAACTCGACGACGGGCTGGTGGTACTCGACGAAGGCGACGTCGCTGCGGTCGGTGCCCCCGACGTCGTCGGCAAAGTCGCGGTAGTCCGCCGAGAGGAGCGAGCGGGCCTCGTCGAGGGCTTTGCCCCGGCCGGTGGCACCCGCCGCGTCGAGAATGGTGTGATAGAGGTCGACCAGTTCGACCGTGGTCTCCTCGTCGCGTCCCGGTTCGACGTCGGGATGTTTGACCAGCAGCGGGACGTTCACGAGCGGGTCGTAGATGCCGAACTCGTGGCCGTACAGGTCGTGCTCGCCGTGGAGTTCGCCGTGGTCGGCCGCTACGACGACGGTGGTGTCCTCCCACTGGTCGGTCTCTTTGAGATGGGCGAACAGCCGGTGTAACTGGTCGTCGATGTGGGCCAGTTCCGCGTCGTAGAGGCCCCGGATCGCGTCCCACTCGTCGTCGTCGATGTCGCGGGCGCCGCAGTTGAACTCTTTGGAGTTCTGGCAGACCTCGGTGGAGTCGACGCCGGGGGCGAAGCGCTCGGCGTACTCCTCGGGCGGGTGGTAGGGGAGGTGGGCGTCCATCAGGTTGATGAAGGCAAAGAAGTCGTCACTCCCGTCGACGAAGTCGAGGGTCCTGTCGATGACCTGCGGGGTCTTCGTGTCCCCACCGCCTTCCTCCGCGAGGTGCTCGTGGAGCTTGTTGCCGACCTGGACGAGGCGGTCGGCGACCCCGCGCAGGATGTCGTTGTCGTTCATCGTCTTCCAGAGAGTCGCCAGCGGCCCCGAGAGCAGTTCGCTGGGCATTATCTGGAAGAAGTTGTCGTGGTCGTCGAACCCCGCGGTGAGGTTCGTGTAACTGGTGATCCAGGCGTTCGAGGAGTAACAGGCGGTGTCGTAGCCGGCCGCCGAGAGCGACTCGGCGAGCGTCGTCGCTCCCTCCAGATAGGGGTCTTCCTGGGTGGCGCCGTGTTCGCTGGGGTAGAGTCCGGTGAACATCGAGGCGTGGACGGGCAGCGTCCACGGGGCCGGCGCGACGGCCTGCTCGAAGACGGCGGCCTCCTCGGCGAAGTCGGCGAGGTGTGGCGTCGTGTCCCGGTCGTAGCCGTACACCGAGAGGTGGTCCTTGCGGACCGTGTCCAGCACGACGAACAGGACGTTCGACCCGTCCATGTCGGTCATAGTTGAGGCACCTTTTCCGGGAGCGTAAAACCTCCGGGTTCGCGATACCCCCGCGGCGCCCGTGGGGAAGCCGTATCACCGTCCCACCGGCCCAGCGAGCGCTGGGGGACCGAGCCCGTCAGATGGCCGACGCCGGTCTGAGGACCGTCCGCACGGCGGGGTTCTCGTGGGCGGTCCGACCCTGGACGCGTCCGACGTCGCCGTCGTCGAGTCCCCTGCGCCGGCCACCTCAGAAATTATAAGAAAACCAGTAGTTCGAAGATAATATATGTATTATGATAGTTGTGCACTGGATTCGATTCTTACGGGAAAACACGAGTTTGGGGCCGTAAGATAGCACAATTGGAGACATCTATGTCCGATTGTCGGGTTCGAAGCGAGTTGTCGACCTACCAGGACTTGGGTGGTTATTCGGACGGAAACGGGCTTGAGTGCCCCTCTATCTGGCGGATTCGAGAATCAGAGAGCTGTGTAATTCTCTAAGTTATATTTTGTACTATATATGTATTTTATAGTGTTACTTCTCTCGTCCCCTGGCCTCCGGTGGCATCCCCGATCAGCCCCGACACCGTCTCGGTGTCCCCGGAGCGTCGCGCCGCGGCGGTCCACTTGCCGAACGGGCCCGTCCGCACGTTCTCGATGGGAGAACGGAGTGGTCGAGGCGCTCGGCAGGTGGACGTGACGTGCTGGTTATAACATATGTACGGATGTTACTGGTTGCGGTAGTCGAGACAGCCGGTCACCGAACTGCCGCCGTTCGGTCGGTCGAGCGGTGCGTCTCGGTCCGTCTCCTGTCTATCTGCCGTCCGCGAGCGGGTTCGCGGGCGGCCGTTCGCACATCGTGAATATCGGTCACTGCGGGAGCAGTCGGTTCTCGATCGACTTCGCGGCGCTGGTGACGAGGCCCGTGACGTCTTCCTCGAGGCGCTTGCCGGACATGTGGTAGATGTTCCCCGTGACGCTGACGGCGGCGATGGGCTCACCGTCGGCGCCGACGACCGGCGAGGCGACACACTGGTGGCCGCTGATGTACTCCTCGCGGTCGAACGCCACGCGCTGGTCACGCACCGACCGGAGTTCCCGCTCCAGTTCCGCCCGGTCGGTGATCGTCTTGTCCGTGTGCGTGGGGAGGCCGACGCTCTCGAGGATCTCGGCGCGCTTCTCCGCGGAGCGGAACGCGAGGATGGCCTTCCCGCCGGCAGTCGCGTGCAGGGGGGCGACGTCCCCCTCGGTGACGTCGCTGGGGGCGGTACCCTCCGGTCCGACCCGGAGCGCGTAGACGCCGCTGTCGTTCTCGTGGACGATGAAACTCGAGACGTGCCCCGTCGTCTCGGCCAGGTCGGTGACGACGTCCCGTGCGGGCTCCAGCGCCAGTCGCTCGCGGGCCCGCACACCGAGGCTCAGGAACCGGTTGCTCAGGTAGTACGCGGTGCCCTCGCGGACCAGGTATCCGAGGTCGGTCAGCGTCTGGACGTGCTTGTGGACGGCGCTCTTCGAGAGGTCGACCTGCCGGGCCAGCTCGCTGACTCCGACCCCGGGGTCGTCGCGGACGGCCTCGATTATCCGGAAGCTCGTTACGGTGGTTTTCGCCCGGGGCGCGCTGTCGTTCATGAATCGAGAATGCGACTCCGCCATCAAAAATCGTTCGTAACACATGAACGAGCGTCCGGCTCCGTCCGTGCACAATGATTATATGAGGGGTTCGCAAAGCTGTGCACGATGACTACCCGCCCGGACCAGTCTCGGGGACGGACGGCCGCGACCGTCCTGCCCCCGGCCGAGACACGTAGCGCCTGCCAGTCGTCGTATCGCACGGAGGTCCTGAACCGATGAGTTCGAGCACGGAGTCCACGGGGACCGACCGCATCGTCGACTACGAGCTGTTCGAGGTGCCGCCGCGCTGGCTCCTCCTGCGCATCGAGACCGCTGACGGCACGGTCGGCTGGGGCGAACCCGTCGTCGAGGGGCGCGCCCACACGGTCCGGGCCGCCGTCGAGGAACTCATGGAGAACTACCTGCTCGGGGAGAATCCCGAGGACATCGAGGACCACTGGCAGACGATGTACCGCGGCGGGTTCTATCGCGGTGGCCCGGTCCTGATGTCCGCGATCGCCGGCATCGACCAGGCGCTCTGGGACATCAAGGGCCAGCAACTGGGGGCGTCGGTCCACCAGCTGCTCGGCGGGGCCGCCCGCGAGCGCATCCGCGTCTACCAGTGGATCGGCGGCGACCGTCCCTCCGAGGTCGCAGACCAGGCCGAACAGAAGGTCGACGCCGGCTTCACCGCGCTGAAGATGAACGCCACCGCCGAGATCAAGCGCGTCGACGACCCGGCGACCGTCGAGGCCGCGGTCAACCGCCTGCGCGAGGTCCGCGAGGCCGTCGGCGACGAGGTCGACATCGGCGTCGACTTCCACGGCCGCGTCTCGAAGCCGATGGCCAAACGGCTCGCGAAGGCGCTGGAACCGTACGAACCGATGTTCATCGAGGAACCGGTCCTGCCCGAACACAACGACGCGCTCCCGGACATCGCCGCCCACACGACCATCCCCATCGCGACGGGCGAGCGCATGTTCTCGCGCTGGGACTACAAGGAGGTCTTCGAGGACGGCTCCGTCGACGTCATCCAGCCGGATCTCTCGCACGCCGGCGGCATCACCGAGGTCAAGAAGATCGCCGCGATGGCCGAGGCCTACGACGTGGCGCTCGCCCCCCACTGTCCGCTGGGCCCGGTCGCGCTGGCGTCGTGCATTCAGGTCGACGCCTGCTCGCCCAACGCCCTCATCCAGGAGCAGAGCCTGAACATCCACTACAACGAGACGACCGACGTCCTCGACTACCTCGCCGACCCCTCGGTGTTCGAGTACCGCGACGGCTACGTCACCGTCCCGGACGCCCCGGGCCTGGGCATCGACATCAACGAGGACTACGTCCGCGAGCAGTCCGAGAAGACCGTCAACTGGCACAACCCGGTCTGGCGCCACGAGGACGGCAGCGTCGCCGAGTGGTAAGCCGGCAAGTTTCCGACTGACTTTTGCCGGTGGAGGGCCGACCCATCGGGTAGATGGCTCCCACAGACCCCACCGAGAACGCCGTCCCGTCCCGCCACGCAGACCGCGTCGTCCTCGTCACAGGGTCGACACGCGGCATCGGTGCCGGCGTCGCCCGGCGATTCGCCGCCGAAGGAGCGTCCGTCGTCGTCACCGGCCGTTCGCGCGGTCCCGGTGAGGCGGTGGTCGCTGACATCGAGGCCGGCGGCGGCGAGGCGACGTTCGTCCAGGCGGACATGCGCGACCCCGCCGAGATACAGGCGCTGGTCGAACACACCGTCGACGAGTACGGCCGCGTGGACGTGCTCGTCAACAACGCCGGCGTCCAGACCGAGACGACCGCCGCCGAGGCGACCATCGACGACTGGGAGTTCGTCGTCGAGACGGACTTTCGTTCCTTCTGGCTCTGTGCGAAACACGCCGCCGAGCACATGCCCCCCGGCGGGACCATCCTCAACACGTCCTCGAACCACGCGTTCCTGACGATGCCGGGCCTGTTCCCGTACAACGCGGTGAAGGCGGGCATCAACGGCATCACGCGGGCGCTGGCGCTGGAACTTGGCCCCGACGACATCACCGTCAACACCATCAACCCCGGCTGGGTCGAGATAGAGCGCACCCGAGAGGAGTTCGACAGCGAAGCGGAGTACGAGTACACGAAGGAGATCCACCCGGTGGGTCGGCTGGGCCGCCCCGCTGACGTCGCAGGGATGGCGGCCTTCCTCGCGAGCGACGACGCTACCTTCGTCACCGGCGAGTCGATCCTGGTCGACGGCGGCCGCAGTCAGGTGATGCAGGACGAACTGTACCGGTCGTACCGCACCGAGCGCGAGGAGTGAGTCGCTACGACCGGGCCTACCGGCTGTCCAGGCGCCAGGAGTCGATGGGGACCTGCCCGCCGTCGACGCGCAGTTCGCGGCCCTTGACGCAGTCGCTGGCCGGCGAGGCCAGGAAGCGGACGGCGTTGGCGACCTCCTCGGCGGCGTGTGCGTGCCCGTCGGAGTCGTACTCGGCGACTTCGAGCTTCTCGATGTCGACGGCCTCGCCGACCTCGCTGCGGACCGCGCTCTGGAACTCCTCGTAGCGGTCGTTCGGGAGCCAGCCCTCGTCGACCAGCGCCGCCACGGGGTGGGACTCGGCGACAGTTCCGAGATTGCCCGATTCCGAAGACAAATACACGCATAGTAGGAACAGACTGTCCAAACCTACCCACCTCTCGAGGATATATGGACGTATCCGAGAGATGACGAACTGGAACGAGGAATATTCACTCAGACCTGGTGTGTCTATTGTCGATTTATCGATTCCGAACCTATCCTTTCGGTGACGGTCGAACACACCTCCGTGCCGACCGTACAGTCGGTCGGTAGAGCCGACGGTTCGGAGCAGTCGCTACACGGCGCGAAAGATGGGAGAAATCCGGCCTCAGAACGGCGCTTCCGGGCCCTCGTCGTCGTCGCCGACGTCGCCACCGCGGGACTCGCCGGGGAACGACGGACTCATGCCGCCAGAACCGCCGGACATGCCCTCGCCGCCGTCCATGCCGGTCCGCGCGACGACCTCGTTGATCTCGGGGATCTCCTTGGTCATGCGGGTCTTGATGGCCTGGATGGTCATCGGTGAGATGCCACAGCCCGAACAGGCACCGCCGAGCTGGATGGTGACGCTGCCCGCCTCGCGGTCCAGCTCCTGGATGGCCGCGCTGCCGCCGTGCATCTGGATCTGCGGGAAGTTCCGGCGCAGGAAGTTCGTGATGCGCTCTCGAAGGTCGTCTCCGGCGTCTGTCTCCGTGCTCATAGTGGATAGACCTCTGTTCTGCGAGTGCTTAGACCTTTGGACTCACCCGGTGTCGGTTGGTCCCCCGGCGTCCCCCACCCGGCGACGGTGTGACGATACGGCTCCGGGGTCTCGTTCGACGCGGCTGTATCGCCACGAGTCGTCTGCCATCGGTGCTCACGGGTGCTATCAGCTACCTCGAAACGGACTGTCGTTTCACCCTGTCTGTCCGACCGAATGCAATCCGACGGCAGCAACCGGATTACGAAACTGAATACGGCCGGAACAACTCGATAAATAGGTTCACAGAGGTGCTGGCGTGGGATAGAGACGCAGAATATCCATATAATGGGATATCTATAACTGAATATGAAATTTATATCGAAGAAAATGCCTTTATTACGATTAAATAACATTATCTACTCAAATAATACGATATCTGTTGCTACTATTCCATATATTGGGGGTATATACTTCCAGATAGGGCCTTCAACGTCCGCCTGTCGTCGTGGGTGGGACAGCCTCCCCGTCTGTGGTCTCTTGGCGCCGGCCGTTCGAGTGGCGGACCGGACAAACACTAATGGGGGTACGATTGTTATTCCGTTCCCTGCGCTCGCCCGCCCGTCGACCACCGCCCTCGCTTGTGCTGTCCTCGCGTTCGAGTTTAATGATTTCGAATAAACGTGCGACCATCGAAAATCCTTAGTGTCCCGGTTCGTATTCTGTCGACAGGGACAGCCAATGACAGACCAGCACACCTCGACGAACACACTCCAGGGGGGTCCAAAAGGCGTTCACCGTGGTCACCGCGTTGCAGGAACTCGACGGCGCGGGCGTGAGCGCCCTCGCCGACCACCTCGAGATACCGCCGAGCACCGCACAGGTCCACCTGAACACGCTCCATCAGGCCGGCTACGTGCTCAAGGACGACGGCACCTACCGGTTGAGCCTGAAGTTCCTGAAACACGGGAGTTACGCGCGCCGACAGCTGGGGACTCTACCGCGCGGCCAAGCGCCACATCGACGAACTGGCTGAGGAGACCGGCGAAGCCGCCAACCTCGGCGTCGAGCAGCGCGGCAAGCGCGTCCTCGTCTACAAGTCCGAGTCGCCGGCCAGGGCGGTCTACGACAACGCGCCGACGGGCGAGCAGACCCACCTGCACTGGACGGCACTGGGGAAGGCGCTCCTGTCGGCCATGTCCGACGATCGGGTCGACGCCATCGTCGACGAACACGGTCTCCCGCGAGCGAACCAACACACCATCACCGACCGCGAGGCGCTCCACGAGGAGCTCCACCGGACGCGCGAGCGCGGCTACTCTGTCGAGGACCAGGACCGACGCAAGGGCATCCTCGCCCTCGGCGTCCCCATCGTCGACGATGCGACAGGTAGTGTCGTCGGAGCCGTCTGCGTCTCCGGGCCGCGGACCCGGCTCTGGGACGACGGCGTGGCCGACGACGTCGTCGAGGCCGTCCAGAACGCCGCCAACGTCATCGAACTCCGGTACAACCACTACATCTCCGGTGGCCAGTGACGGGGCTATCAATTTACTCATCTTGAATCGCTTTCTACACTGATTCAAGCCTCCAGAGCGACACGGCGGGCTCGCACACGGCGTCTGCCGAGCGGGGGCCGCCGAGTTCCGCCGTCGTCGAGCTGTTATCCGGTGGTTCCGGCAGCCATCGGGTCATGGCCCGACACAGTGGTCCCGTCGTGAGGGGCCAGACGACGCCGACCTCCCCGAACTCGGTTCCGGTTTTTCAACACTGTTGGACGAACTGGGGCGATCAATCCGGGTGCACGCGCTGTTGAACCGTCGCTTGCCACATAGTGGCCCGTCGGCTCGACAGGTTGCTCGGGTGCGAGGCTCGCTCCGCTGGGGACGCTGTCCCGGTTCGCCCAGACATTCCTCCCCCGTGTCGTCCGCCGGCACGCCGCGGAGACGTGCGTGGTAGTCGGTACCAAGAACGCGTTCAACATCATCGGATCGGCGCTCACCCGGACCCGCGACCGGTCCGGACGGCGCCGGAACCGGGCCCGCGTGCCCCCACGTCCGTCACTCGACGACGAGGTTGTCCGGACGCTCGCCCCGGAGACACGCCGCAACGCCACGTCCCGCACGTCGCCGCAGCGTCTCCATCGACGACTCCGAGTACCACGCGACGTGGGGCGTAAGCACCACCTCGTCGATGTCGAACAGCGGCGAGGACTCCGGTGGCTCCTCCGGGAGCACGTCGAGCCCCGCGCCGGCCAGCTCGCCGGCGCGGAGCGCATCGGCGAGCACCTCGTCGTCGACGACCGGCCCACGGGCGACGTTGACCAGGACGGCGTCGTCGTTCATCCGCTCGAAGGCCGCGGCGTCGAACAGGCCGCGCGTCTCCTCGGTCAGGGGAGCGTGGACCGAGACGCAGTCGGCCCGCTCGAGCAACGCCTCGAAGGAGACGGGCTCGACGTCGTGGGCCCTGAACACCTCCTCTGACTGGTAGGGGTCGTACGCGACCGTCTCGACGGGCATCCCGTCGAGCATCGCGTCGAACTTCTGTGCGATATTGCCGAACGCGACGAACCCGACGGTGCTCCCTTCGAGTGCCGATATCGGGCGGCCGTCCTTCCAGTCCCACTGGCCGCCTTTGACCCGATCGTCGTACAGTGGCACCCGACGCCGGCAGGCGAGAAGCAGCGTGAGCGCGTGCGTCGCGACCTCGCTCTCACAGTAGGACGGCACGTTCAGCACGGAGACGTCGTGTGCCGCCGCCGCGTCCAGGTCGATGTTGTCGACCCCGACGCCGTACCGGGCGACGACTTCCAGTTCATCGAGGGACTCGAAGACCGCCGCCGGGAGCTCCGTCTCCTGGTTCAACAGCGCGTCGGCGTCGGTCGCGAACTCGATCACCGCCGCCGGCGTCCGCGCGTTCGCCAGTTCGACGGTCGCCCCGACGTCGGCGAGTTCTTCTCGCTCGATGGATGCGTCCGGATAGGTAGAGTCAGTGATGACGACCTTGGGTGGCATCTGTCCCGAAAGGTGCTGTCCGGGGTATTTAAACGTACCTGCTGTGCACCCCACTCCCGCGTCGCTCGCCCACCGGCGACCGGTCTGTGTGGGAAAATTATTTATACCCCTCCGTGCACGATTTCAATGGATATGCCAGATCGACAGAGTCTCGACATCAGCAGACGCCGTATTCTGAAAGCAACGGGAGCCGCGGGCCTCGCCGGACTCGCCGGCTGCTCGTCGAACGGCGACGGCAGCGACGGTGGCTCGGGCGGCGGTGGCGACGGCAGTAGCGACGGCGGCGGTGGCGACGGCAGTAGCGACGGTGACGGTGGCGACGGCGAGAGCGGGGGCAGCAGCACGACCGAGCAGTCCCAGCTCTCGATGGGCTTCTCGACGTACTTCCGGGGTGGAGCGTGGATCACGGCCTTCCTCGACGCGACGGAGTTCTACGCGAAAGACCAGAACTTCGACTACAACGAGTTCGGGAACCAGGAGAGCGGCCAGAAGCAGGTCAGCGACATCCGGCAGATGGCCAACCAGGGCTACGACGGCATCCTGGTCAACACCTGGGACTCCGAGGCCGTCAACCCCGCCATCGACGAGGCCACCGACCAGGGCGTGCCGGTCTTCACCGCCAACGTCGACGCGACGACGGAGAACGTGACGATGTACGTCGCGTTCAGCAACCGCGCCGCCGCGGAGACGGCCGCCGAGCAGACCATCGCCGAACTTGAGGAGGAGAAACCCGACCAGGACAGCTACCAGATCCTGGACGTCATGGGCGCGCCCGCCCAGCAGATCACCCAGCAGCGCGACGAGCCGTTCGTCGAGAAAATCTCGAACACCGATGGCTTCGAGATCGCGGACAAGGTGCCCGGCGAGTTCACCCGCGACGCTGCCCAGCAGGCCACCTCCGAGTGGATCAACGCCAACGGCGCGCCCGACGCCATCTACTCGGCCAACCTCTCGATGGGGCTGGGCGTGCTGACGGCACTGAAGAACGCCGGCCTGGCGTCGAAGCGCGGCGAGGACGACCACGTCGTGCTGGTCCAGCTGGACGCCGGTCCGCAGGTCATCCAGGGCATCAACGACGGGTACATCGACGCGGCCATCGACCAGCCCAACTACTTCTACGGCCCCATCGCGCTCGAGTACATGCGCAAGTACGTCGAGGGCGACGGGGAAGACGAGATTCCCGAAGTGGGCACGACCATCACGGCCGACGACCTCACCATCGAGTCCGCCCAGCACAAGGGCGTCGAGCTGTGGTCCGAACCGGTGTGGGCACCCGCCGAGATCGTCGAGAAGGACGGGCACGTCCAGTTCCAGACGAACTCCGTGACCGTCACCGAGGAGAACGCCGACGAACCCTACCTCTGGGGTAACATCTGGGGATAACGTCCCCGAACGTTTATCAATGTGCGTTAAAAGAGAGATATCATGAGCGTCGAAAACCTGCTTCGTCCGGACATGGGGAGTGACGACGTCGTGCTCACTCTCCTGGACAACATGATCTGGCCGATCCTGGCGCTGACCCTCGTCGGCGTTATGGTCCTCGTGCCACAGACGTTCCGCAACCTGCGGTCCGTCGAACTCCTCCTGCACGGGTCCGTCGGGCTCGGATTCCTGGTGCTGGCGGAGTCGATCTGTCTCATCTCGGGGCATTTCGACCTCTCGATCGGGTCGATAGCGGGCTTCTCGGCGATGCTGACGGCGCTGATGCTCTCGCCGAGCAAGTGGGCGGTGTTCTCGGACCCGATTCTGGGATTCGTCGTCATCCTGGCGGTCGGGACGGTAATCGGGTCGACGAACGGCATCATGATCAGCAAGTTCGGTATCAACCCGTTCCTGCAGACGCTGGCGTTCCTCATCATCTTCGAGGGGCTGAAGATATCGCTGAGTAGCCTCCCGGTCTCGGACCTTCCGGAGGGGTACACCATGGTGGGGAGCACGCCCGAGTACGCCATCGGCCTGCTGCTGGTCACCTTCGCCGTCGCGGCGGTGCTGATGAGCCAGACGAACATCGGGCAGTCGATATACGCGCTGGGCTCGGAGAAGGAGTCCGCGCGCGCGGTCGGTATCAACACCGACCGGATGATAATCGCCGTCTACGGGTTGAGCGGCCTGCTGTCGGCGATGGGCGGGCTGATGCTGACCGGCTTCACGACGACGGTCTCGCCGGAGACGGCAAGCGGGATGGTGTTCCCGGCGTTCGCCGCGGCGGTCATCGGCGGCATCAGCCTCTTTGGCGGCCGCGGGAAGGTCTCGGGCGCGCTCGGCGGGGTCCTCCTGCTGAGCGTCATCCAGTCGGCGCTGAACCTCAGTGGCGTCGGCATCGCCCAGATCCAGGCGGTCAACGGGGCCGTCCTCCTGGTCGCCATCCTGCTGTACAACACGCGCTCGAACATCCGTCAGCGCGTCCTCGCCGCGGAGGTGTCACAATGAGCCACGCCGAAGACGCCTCCGAGAGCTCGTCGCCGGCCCAGGCGGCCGACGTGAAGGTCCGCTTCGAGAACATCATGAAGCAGTTTGGCCGCCTCGTGGCGCTGGAGTCCATCGACCTCACGGTCAGGGACGGGGAGATACTCGCGCTGGTCGGGGACAACGGCGCGGGGAAGTCGACGCTGATGAACATCCTCTGTGGCGTCCACGAACAGACCTCGGGCACGGTGTACTACGACGGCGAGCCGGTGACGTTCTCGAACCCCAGCGAGGCTCGGGAGATGGGCATCGAGACGGTCTACCAGGACCTCGCGCTGATGAACGAGCTGGACATCGCGACCAACGTCTACATGGACCAGTTCCCGTCGCGCCTGAGCGTGGGGCCCGTCGAACTGATCGACTGGAACGAGACCTACCGCGAGACCGCGGAGATCCTGGACTACCTGAACCTGGACCTGGACCCGCACTCGGAGGTTTCGTTCCTCTCGGGCGGGGAGCGCCAGCTCGTCGCCATCGCCCGGGCGATCTCGTTCGACCCGGACGTGCTCATCCTGGACGAACCGACGTCGGCGCTCTCCGTGGCCGGGACGGAACTCGTCCACGAGACGATGCACACGCTGCGCGACGAGGGCCACACGCAGGTCGTCGTCAGCCACAGCTTCGAGTCGGTGCTGGATCTGGCCGACCGAATCGCCGTCCTCTACCAGGGCGAGATCGCAGAGGTCGTAGAGCCCGAAGACGTCGACAAGGCGACGCTGACGAACCTCATCACCACCGGACACCGGTAGGGTCCGGATTCCCGTTCTCGCTGGCTGTCCGCGAGTTCGACCGCAGGGACAGTGCCCTCACCAGGGCGCGTACTCGGGGTCGATGGTCCGCTGTTCGCTGTCGAGGGCAGCGATGGCCTCGTGGTCGGCCTCGTCGAGTTCCAGGTCGAGCGACTCGTAGTTCTCGCGGATGTGTGGCCCCGTCCGGGCCATCGGAATCGGCGTCGCGCCCTGTTCGCGGACCCACGCGAGACTCACCTGCGGGACCGTCGCGTCGTGTTTTGCGGCGATGCGCTGCAGTTCCTCGTTGCCGATCACGCGGGCGCGGGCGAGCGGCGAGTACGCGACGACCTCGATGTCCTCGGCCTCGCAGTACGCCCGGAGGTCGGGCTGCTGACAGAGCGGGTGGACCTCGATCTGGTTCGCAAAGACCGGCGCGTCGAGGACCGCCTGGGCCCGTTCCAGCTGTGGGCGGGTGAAGTTACTGACGCCGACGTGGCGTATCTTCCCCGCGTCGTAGAGCTCGTCGAAGGCCGCGAGCGTCGAGTCGGGGTCGTAGGCCCCGGCCGGCCAGTGGACGTACAGGAGGTCGACGACGTCAACTCCCAGCCGGTCGCGGCTCGCCTCGAAGGACTCGAGGATGTCGTCGTAGGCGAGGTTGTCGTTCCAGATCTTCGTCGCGACGAAGACGTCCTCGCGGTCGACCGCGCTCGTCTCGAGTGCGTCGCCGACGAACGCCTCGGTGTCGTAGACCTGGGCCGTGTCGACGAACCGGTAGCCGACGTCGAGCGCGGTGGTGACGCTGTCGATACATTCGTCTCGATAGGTGTTCTGGAAGGTACCCAGCCCTATCGGCGGCATCGAGCGCATACGTTCGGTGTCTCGGCAGAGTGGGACTTAGATGTTACCCTCGGTCGAAATCGGCTCGCTTGAGCGTGTCTCTCCCCCGTGCTGAGTGGGTAGCATGAACGGGTACGGGATGACCCCTCTAATTCGCCAGAGCATCTCCATAAAATACATATATAATTCTAAAATTTATAATATGCAAAATTCTTTGGGAAATACGAGCGTATATGAGCATTTGACGACCTGTATATCGGGATATAAATATATAGTACCGGATTTCCGAGATCGTATCCGAAAATCTGTTCCGAGATGTGTCGCATGCGCCTGTTCTCGATCGCTGGTGCTCTCGGACGCCCTCGCTGTCGATTCCCACGGGGCCAAAGTGCGGTGGGCCCGGCGAACCACGTCGCCACGGACGAAAGGATGTTTTAGTCTCGCTCCCGATTGGTTCCACGATGAGCGAATCGGACGGGCCCATGCAGGTAGACGACCCGAACTACCACAGCGAGAACCACACGGCCGCCCAGTCGTGTGGCTGGACGAAAAACGCCCTGCGCGGGGAGGGCAAATGTTACAAGTACGCCTTCTACGGCATCGAGTCACACCGCTGCATCCAGATGACGCCGGTCGTCAAGTGCAACGAGCGGTGTGTCTTTTGCTGGCGAGACCACGCGGGCCACGCCTACGAGCTGGGCGACGTCGAGTGGGACGACCCGGCCGCTGTCGCGGACGCCTCGGTCGCCCTCCAGAAGAAACTGCTCTCGGGGTTCGGCGGTCACGAGGAGGTGCCCCGCGAGCGCTTCGAGCAGGCGATGGAGCCACGGCACGTCGCCATCTCGCTGGACGGCGAACCCACCCTGTATCCATACCTGCCGGAACTCATCGAGGAGTTCCACGCCCGCGACATCACCACCTTCCTCGTCTCGAACGGGACCGACCCCGAGATGCTCGACCGCTGTGACCCCACGCAGCTGTACGTCTCGGTCGACGCCCCGGACCGGAAGACCTTCGACGCGACGGTCAAGGCCGTCGAGGACGACGCCTGGGACAACCTCGTCGAGACGCTCGACGTGCTGGCGGCGAAAGACGAGACGCGCACGGTCATCCGCACCACGCTCGTGAAGGGCCACAACATGCACCACCCGGCCTGGTACGCGGCGATGTGCGACCGGGCGGGCGCCGACTTCGTCGAGCTGAAGGCGTACATGCACGTCGGCCACTCGCGGGGCCGCCTGGACCGCGACTCGATGCCCGAACACGACGAGGTCCGCGCGTTCACCGAGCAGGTGGGGGCGTTCCTGTCCGACCACGACACGCTCAAGGAGGTCGAACCCTCCCGCGTCGCGATGCTGGCCCGCGAGGCGGACACCTGGGTCCCGAAACTCGACAAGGGAAGCGAGTTCTGGGCGCGGGACCCCGTCGTCGAGGACTGAGCGGCGGCCGCCGACGGGACTGTCAACCCGACGCGAGTTCATCACTGTTCCACATCTGGAACGCATTCCATATTCGGTATCCTTTTCCCGAGACGGTGCCAACGTCGGGACATGGCCGAATCTACGGGGCACGCGGTGGGGCGCGACGAGCTCGCGACGCTGAAGCTGCTCGCGCTCGACGGCGCGCTCGACGAACGGACCAAGGTCTCCTGTGCGGACCTGGCAGGCCGGCTGGACGCGTCGAACCAGACGGCCTCCCGGCGCCTCCAGCGACTCGAGGACGCCGGCCTGCTCGAGCGAGACATCGTCAGCGACGGGCAGAACGTCCGCATCACGGCGGCCGGCGAGGGGCGCCTCCAGTCCGAGTACGCCGACTACCGGCGCATCTTCGAGGCCGACGCGAGCGTCGACCTGACCGGCATCGTCACCTCGGGGATGGGCGAGGGTCGCCACTACATCACGCTGCCGGGCTACATGGAGCAGTTCATCGAGAAACTGGGCTACGAGCCCTTCGCCGGGACGCTCAACGTCGAACTGGCCGACGAGAGCGTCCGCAAGCGCGCGCGACTGGGCGCGCTCGAACCGGTCACCATCGAAGGGTGGGAAGACGACGAGCGCACCTACGGCCCGGCGTACTGCTACGTCGCCTCCGTCGAGAGCGGTGACGGCGAGTACGAACCGGCCCACGTCATCGCGCCAGAGCGGACCCACCACGGCGAGGAGCAACTGGAGCTCATCGCCCCCGAGAAACTCCGCGACGTGCTGGAACTGGCCGACGGCGACGAGGTGATCGTCCATGTCGCGGAGTGAGGACGCCCGCGTCGACGCCGACGCCGCGGCGGACGCCGTCGCCGCCTTCGCCCGGGGCGACCCGGTGTTGATCCACGACGCTGCCGACCGCGAGGGGGAGACGGACATCGTCTACCCGGCCGGTGCCGTCACGCACGCGGACGTGGCGCGGATGCGCAACGACGCCGGGGGACTGGTCTGTGTCGCGCTCTCGGACGCCGTCGGCGACGCACTCGACCTCCCCTTCATGCAGTCGGTGCTCGAGCACCCCACGTCGGCCGACCACGACCTGGGCTACGACGAGCGGTCGTCGTTCTCCATCACGGTCAACCACCGCGACACCTACACCGGCATCACCGACGCGGACCGCGCGCTGACCATCCGGGAACTCGCCGCCGCGGCGACGGACCCGGACCCGGCGGCCTTCGCGGAGACGTTCCGCTCGCCCGGGCACGTCCACCTGCTCCGGGCGGCCCCGGGCCTGCTGGCCGACCGGAAGGGTCACACCGAACTCGGCGTCGCGCTCGCCGGCGCGGCCGACCAGCCGCCCGCGGCCGTGGTCTGTGAGATGCTCGACGACGAGTCCGGCGCGGCGCTCGCCCCGACCGAGGCCCGGGCCTACGCCGAGCGCGAGGGACTGGTCTACGTCGAGGGCGCGACGCTCGACGAGCGCCTCGGCTGACCGTCACCGTCGGCGCCTGGGAAGCGTATCGCCGCTCGATTTTGCGTAGAAACAGCCGGAAAGCCCCAGCTGGCTGACCACCGAACTACGGGCGGGGCTGAGAGCGCGGGGGCTTTCTGGCTGTTCATCGCTGGTCTTTCTTCATCCGCAATGGCCACCGTTCCCCAGCGGTGGCGAGCAATAATATGTGTGGGACCCGTACACACGGATGATGGCAGCGACCTGTCCGACGTGTGGACTCCCGGAAGAGCTCTGCATCTGCGAGGACGTCGCGCGGGAAGCCCAGGAGCTGTCGGTCCGTATCGACGAGCGCCGCTACGGCAAGGAGATGACCGTAATCGAGGGGTTCGACGCCGGTGACGTGGACCTCGCGGAACTGGCGTCGACGCTGAAGTCACGGCTCGCGTGTGGGGGGACGGTGCGGGACGACCACATCGAACTGCAGGGGAACCACGAGGAGCGAGTCGTTTCCCTCCTGCGCGACGAGGGGTTCACCGTCACGTGACGGCTTGCTGTCCCACGCCCTGACCGGCCGGCGGATCGACGACCCGCACGTGGACCGTCAACACTCTTAACCGAGGGATTCGATGGGGTAGCTATGACACACGACGAGCCATCGGCCGGTATCGCAGACAGGTATCACGCCGCCCGGGGGTGGTCGCAGTGAGCGACCGGCCGGAGATGTTCGAGGGGGCGGATAGAATCTGGATGGACGGCGAGTTCGTCGACTTCGAGGACGCACAGATTCACGTCCTCACGCACGCCCTGCACTACGGCACCGGTGTCTTCGAGGGCGTGCGCTGTTACGACACCGAGCAGGGCCCCGCCATCTTCCGCTGGGAGGAACACCTCGACCGCCTCTACGAGTCGGCCAAACCCTACGACCTCGACATCGACTTCTCGAAGGCGGAACTGACCGACGCCACCGTCGAACTCATCCGCAGCGAGGGCTTCGAGTCCTGTTACATCCGCCCCATCGTCTACTACGGGTTCGACTCGCTGGGGGTGAGCCCGCGCAGCTGCCCGACCGAGACGGTCATCGCGGCGTGGCCGTGGGGGGCGTATCTCGGCGAAGAGGCCCTAGAGGAGGGTGTGGACGTCATGGTCTCCTCGTGGCGGAAACACGCCTCCAGCCAGATTCCGACCAACATCAAGACGACCGGGCTGTACGTCAACAGCATGCTCGCCGGCGAGGAGGCCCGCCGCAACGGCTACACGGAGGCCATCGTCCTCAACAAGGAGGGCAACGTCGCCGAGGGCCCCGGCGAGAACATCTTCCTCGTCCAGGACGGCGAGATATACACGCCCGGGATGGCCGAGTCCATCCTCGGTGGCATCACCCGCCAGACCGCCATCACGCTGGCCGAGGAACTGGGCTATACCGTCCACGACGAGGCGACCATCTCCCGGGGCGAACTCTACACGGCCGACGAGCTCTTCTTTACCGGCACCGCCGCCGAGGTCACGCCCATCCGGAGCGTCGACGACAACGAGATCGGCGCGGGGACGAAGGGCCCGGTCACCGACGACATCCAGAGTGCCTTCTTCGACGTCATCGACGCGGGCGAGCGCGAGGAGTGGTTCACGTACGTCTAGACGGGGCTAATCGTCGTCGTCGACCACCGGAATCGGTCGGTTCCGCTCGGCCGTGTCGCCGAACCCGGCGCTGAGGATGCGCGTCAGCGCGTCCTCGACCCGTTCGTCGGTCTCCTCGTACTCGTGTGACTCGACCTCGATGACGAAGCCCGTCGTGATGTTCGGGGCCGTCGGCAGGAAGATGACGTCGCGGCCGTCCTCGGTCGTCTTGCCGGTCTTGAAGGCCGTCATCCGCATCCCGTCCCACACCTCTATCTTCACCGGGCTCTGGAGCTCATCGGTGCCGCCGACGGCCGTCTCGATGGCCATCTTCGACGCGTTGTAGACCACCCGCAGCCCCGGGATGTGGTTCATCGAGTCGTCCAGCAGGCCCTCGACGATGTCGCCGAAGGCCGTCCGCATCAGATAGCCCGTCGAGAAGACGATGAGGACGAAGATGATCAGCGACGTGATCACACGGGCAAGTTCCACGGCCGTCGCGGAGGCCGGCAGGCCGAGCGCGAGCAGCAGTTCGGAGTCGATGGCGGGGATGACGGCGGCGGAGGCGAGGATGCTATAGAGGTAGACGATGACGTACGTCGTGACGAGAAAGGGAAGCAGGACGATGAGCCCACTCGCGAAGTCACGCTTCCACGACGTGGAAGAGTCCATACCGGTACGTGTCGGTGACGCAATATCAGCCCTTCCCTTCCCGACAGCGGGGCAGAGCCGTCCGACGGCGCTCGCCCGCAGTCACACGGATTAATACACTCGGGCCGCGACGCCGGGAACATGGACACACTCGGGGTCGTCGCGACGGCGCTGTGGGCGATGTTGCCCGCGTACGTGCCCAACAACGCCGCCGTGCTGGCCGGTGGGGGCAGACCGATAGACGGCGGGCGGACGATGGGCGACAGCCGGCTGCTCGGCGACGGGAAGACCTGGCGGGGGACCGCCACCGGGGCGCTCGCCGGGACGCTGGTCGCACTGGCGCTCGACGCGCTTGTGCCGGCCGCGAGCGCGCTCGTGGGACACCCGCTCCCGGACTTTCCGCTCGCCGCCGGGTTCGGCCTCGCCCTGGGGGCGATGCTCGGCGACATCGGGGCCTCGTTCGTCAAGCGTCGGAGCGGCCGCGAGCGGGGTGCGGCGTTCCCTGGCCTCGACCAGCTCGACTTCGTCGTCGGCGCGCTGGTCTGTGCGTTCCTCGTCGCCCCCGCCTGGTTCGGCGCGACGTTCACCCTGCCGGTCCTGGTCGTCGTCGTCGTCGTGACGCCGGTACTGCACGTCGTGACGAACGGTATCGCCTACCTGCTGGGTCTGAAGAACGAGCCCTGGTGACCCGGGGCCGGCCGCGGGGCCGAAGTGGATGTGCTTTTACGCGCCGGCGAACGACCATCGGGTATGACTACACGTGGGGAGACACTACGGCTGGCGACGCGGGGGTCCGACCTCGCGTTGCGACAGGCCGCGACGGTCCAGGAGGCGCTGGGCGGTCGCCGCCTCTTGGTCGAACTCGTGGAGGTCGAGACCACGGGCGACCAGATTCGCGACGAGCTCATCCACCGGCTCGGCAAGACCGGCGCGTTCGTCCGCAGCCTCGACGAACGGGTCCTCTCGGGCGACGTCGACGCCGCGGTCCACTCGATGAAGGACATGCCCACCGAGGGGACCGACGACCTCGTGGTGGCCGGCGTCCCGGAGCGGGCAGCTGCTGGCGACGTACTCGTCACGCCCGAGGGCCGCTCGGTCGAGGAGTTACCGGAGAATGCCGTCGTGGGCACGTCGAGTCTGCGGCGGCGGGCACAGCTGCTCGCCGAGCGACCGGACCTGCAGGTCGAACCGCTGCGCGGGAACGTCGACACACGCCTCGAGAAGCTGCTCGCGCCGTCGCTCCAGGCCGAACACCAGGACCGCCACGAGGCCGAACAGGAGCGAAAGGGTAACGCCGACGACGAGGACTACGAGCACCCCTACGACCGGACAATCGAGGAGTGGTTCGACGACCTCCCGGAACTGCACCGGCGGGCCATGGAACGGGACGTCGAGACGCCCTACGACGCCATCGTGCTGGCGCGGGCGGGCATCGAGCGGGCCGGCCTCAGCCACCACGTCGAACTGACCGACCTCGACCGGGACCAGTTCGTCCCCGCGCCCGGCCAGGGCGCCCTCGCGGTGACGGCGCTGGACGGCGACCTGGCCGAGACGATCAAGGACCGACTCGACCACCCGCGGACCCGCGTCGAGACCACCGTCGAGCGGACCATCCTCGCGGAACTGGGCGGTGGCTGTGTGGCCCCGCTCGGGGTCTACGCCACGCTCCAGGGTGGCGTCGTCCACACGAACGTCCGGGTGCTCGCGCGCGACGGCGACGAGGAGATCCGCTCGAGTCGTGACCTGCCCGTCGAGCGCCACGTCGACGCCGCCCGGGACTACGCGGCCGAACTCGCAGACCAGGGGGCGGCCGACCTCATCGCGGCGGCGAAGCGCGACGCGGGCGGTGCAGACGACGACGCCGCCACCGCCACCGAGGAGGACGGCGACGCATGACCGGGGACGGCGGCAAGGTGTACCTCGTCGGCTCGGGCCCCGGCGACCCCGCCCTGCTGACGGTGAAAGCCAGAGACCTCCTGGAGACGGCCGACGTGGTCCTGCACGACAAGCTCCCTGGCCCGGAGATCTTGGAGCTGATTCCCGACGACAGACGCGAGGACGTGGGCAAGCGCGCCGGCGGCGAGTGGACGCCCCAGGAATACACCAACGCCCGGCTGGTCGAACTTGCCCAGGATGGCAAGACTGTGGTCCGGCTGAAGGGCGGCGACCCCACGGTCTTCGGGCGCGGCGGCGAGGAGATGGCCCACCTCGCCGACCACGGGATCCCGTTCGAGATCGTGCCGGGCATCACCAGCGCCATCGCCGGCCCGGAGGCCGCGGGCATCCCGGTGACCCACCGCGACCACACCTCCTCGGTGTCGTTCGTCACCGGCCACGAGGACCCCACGAAGGACGAGTCGATGGTCGACTGGGCGGCCCTGGCCGCGACGGGGGGCACCATCGTCGTCCTCATGGGCGTCGGGAAGCTGCCCGACTACACCGCCGCCCTGCTCGAGGCCGGTATGGAACCGGAAACGCCGGTCGCACTGGTCGAGCGGGCGACCCGGCCCGACCAGCGCGTCGCCACCGGCACACTCGAGACTATCGTCGAGGTGCGTGACGCCGAGGGCATCGAACCGCCGGCCATCACGGTCATCGGCGACGTGGCCGGCCAGCGCGAACAGGTCGTCGAGTTCCTGGAGGGGTACTGATGCGGGAGTCGCCCCGCCTGCGCGTCGCCGTCTTCCGGCCCGACGACGAGCGTCTCGCCGACGCCGTCGAACTGCTGGAGTCGCTGGGTGCCGACCCCGTCCCCGACCCGATGCTGGCCGTCGAACCGACGGGCGACGCGCCCCGCCCGGACGCCGACTACGTCGTCCTGACGAGCAAGACCGGCGTCGAACTCGCCGCGGAGGTGGGGTGGGACCCCGGCGACGCGACCGTCTGTGCCATCGGGTCGGCCACCGCCGACGCCCTGCGGGCGGCCGGCTACGAGGTGGACGTGGTGCCCGACGAGTACTCCTCGGTCGGTCTGGTCGAGCGACTCGCCGACGAGGTGGCCGGCGCCCGCGTCGAAGTCGCCCGCTCGGACCACGGCTCGGCGGTCCTGACTGACGGCCTCGAGGCGGCCGGCGCCTACGTCCACGAGACGATACTCTACCGGCTGGTCCGACCCGACGGCGCCGGCGAGTCGACCGAACTGGCCGCCAACGGCGCCCTCGATGCGGTCCTCTTTACCTCCTCGCTCACCGTCCGGAACTTCCTGGCGGCGGCCGAGGACCGCGGACTCCGGGCGACCGTCCTCGACGGACTGGACGAGGCGACGGTCGGTGCCATCGGAACGCCCACGAAGGAAACAGCCGAGGCGGCCGGCATCTCGGTCGACGTCGTCCCGGAGACGGCCGACTTCGAGACGCTGGCCTGTGCCGTCGTCGAGGACGCGGCCCCGACCCACCACGAGTGAGCGTGTCCGACGAGCGGGCCTCTCTCCGGGCGTCGCTCCGGCCGCTGTCGCTCGTGACCGGTTGGCAGGTCGTCGCGAGCACCTGTTTCTACGCCCTGTTCGCCGGGACGGCGCTGTTACACCAGTCGCTCGGCGTCTCGCGCTTTCGCCTCGGCCTGGTGGTGACCGCGGCCACGCTGGGCTACACCGTCGCCCTCTTTCCGGTGGGCGCCGCCGTCGACGGCGCGGGGGAACGGCCGGTGATGGTGACCGGCCTGCTGGCGCTGGCGGGCAGCGTCGTCGCCGTGGGCCTCGCCGACGGTGTCGGGCTTTTGGCGCTCGGGGCTGTGGCCCTCGGTGGGGCCTACGCGACGGCGATGCCGGCGACGAACCGCGCCATCGTCACCGGCGTCCCGGCGGCGCTGCGCGGGCGCGCCATGGGCATCAAGCAGGTCGGCGTCACCGCCGGCAGCGGCCTCGCGGCGCTGCTCGTGGTGAGTCTCGCACCGAATGTCGGCGCCTGGAACCTCGGCTTCCTGCTCACCGGCGGCCTGGCCGCCGTCGTCGCCGTCGTCTTCGCGCTCCTCTACCGGGGGTCGCCTGCCGGGGCCTGGCGGTTCCCGGACCTCCGCGCGCTCCGGCGGAACCGGACCTACGTCGCCCTCGCCGCCGGCGGCTTCTTCCTCGGCGCGGCGCTGTTCACGACCGTGGCCTACACGACGCTGTTCCTGACCGAGGCCGTGGAGGTCTCGGTCGCCGCTGCGGGCCTGGGCTTTGCCGCGATGCAGGCGACGGGCAGCGCCGGCCGGGTCGTGGCGGGCTGGCTCGCCGACCGCCGGGACGCGCCGGAGGCCCGGGCGACGGCGACGGTGCTCACCTGGCAGGCCGCGCTGGGCGTGGCGTTGCTCGCCGCGCTCGCTGTGCCCTGGCTCCCCCGACTCGCCGTCCTCGTCGTCGTCGGCGGCATCGGCGCGACGGTTCTGGGCTTCACCGGCCTCTACTACGCCTGTATGACGGCGCTGGTCCCCGCAGAGGAAGTGGGGGCGGCGACGGCCGGTGGCCAGACGTCGCTCAACGCGGGGGCCCTGCTGGCGCCGCCGGCGTTCGGCTGGCTGGCCGACACCGCGTCCTACCGGACCGGGTGGCTGTTGCTCGCCGTGGTGGCTCTGGCCGGCACCGCGTCGCTGGCACTGGTCGTCCGGCGGACGTAGGTCAGTCGGCCGGTTCCGCGGTGCGTTCCTCGTCGCCCGCCAGTTCCGCACGGAGCGTCTCGAGCTCGTACTCGACGGCCCGCTCGTTCGAGAGCCGGTCGAGCTCGGCGTCGATGGAGTCGCCCTCGTCGAGGACCGACTCCAGCGCGCCGGTCTCTTCGAGTTCCTCGAGCGCGGCGGCGCGGGCCTCCATCTGTTCGGTCCGTTCGGTCGCGCGTTCGAGCGACCGCGAGACGTCCTCCATCGTGTCGCCGACGCCCGTGAAGGCCTCTGCGACCCGCGCCGACGCCTCGGCGGCCTCGTAGCGTGCCTTCATGCTCTCTTTTTTCGTGCGGAACTGCTCTATCTGGCTGCTGAGCTCGGCGCGTTTGCCGACCAGGCTGTCCTGGGTCGCCTGCAGCGAGTCGATCTGCCCGCTCAACTCCGTGATCTGGGTGACGTTGGCCTGCTTCTTTTCCAGCGCCCGCTTCGCCAGGTCCTCGCGACCCTCCCGGAGCGCCGAACGAGCCTGCCCGTCGTGTTTCTCGACGTTCTCGCGCAGCCGCCGGCGGTGAATCTCGAGCCGTTTCTTCTGGGTGGTGACGTCGGCGATGCCCCTGGTCACCTTCTGGAGCTCGTCGCGCAGCTGCTCGTAGGAGTAGTCCAGTTCGGCGCCCGGGTCTGACGCGCGGTTCAGCAGCGCGTTGAGCTTCGACCGGACGACAAAGGAGATGCGACCGAGGAGCCCCATCAGCGTGCCTCCGCCCGCTGGGTCGTCTGTACGGCGGTCCCCTGACCTGACTGAGAGAACATGCTCCCGTGTACGCGTGACAACGGAATAACACCATCGGCGTGCGGCGGGCGGCTACTCGCTCCCCGTTGCGGCCGGCAAGCGTTTGATCCGGGTTAATCCGGCCGAAACCGGCTGAACGGGCGACGACTCGGGTTTACCGGCTGGGCCCTTCATGTGACTGGCGACAGAACCGTCAGGTAGCGATGACCGGACGACGACTCCGAACGACCGGCGTGTTCGTGGCGGAGCCCGTGCTACTGTCGGGGACCGCTGGACCCGCGCCCGCAGCGTCGCTGTCAGGCGCCGAACCCGCGGCCACCGGACCGTCCGGCGGTTCGCCCGATCCGGTGCCCGACTTCGTCGCGACCGTCCCCGACCGCCTCGCCGAGTTCGTCGACAGCATCGCGGACGGGAACCCCGGGACCCGGGTCAGCGAACCCGTGGGCGGGTGGTGGTGACCCGTGGACGGGAAACTGCTCGCGTTCGTCGGCGTCCTGCTGGTGGTGCTGGCCGGCGTCGTCGGCGCCCTCGTGACCGGGTTCGGGCCCTTGCCAGGTGGTGCGGACGAGGCCAACGCCGAGTCGTTCCCGACGGCGACGCCCGAGAGCGGTTCGACCGGCGACGGCGGGGGCGGCGACGCGACGACCGTCACGGCGACGCCGACGCCGCCGTTCGCCCTCGCCATCGACTCCATCGAGGACTGTGGGCGGACCTGCCGGGCGGTCACCTCCACGCTGACCAACCAGCAGGACACGACCGCGCGGAACGTCACGGTCCACACGCGTATCTTCGTCGGGAACGGCACCGGCGGCGACGTGGCCTGGCAGGGGCGCGAGCGGGTCGGCACCCTCGCGGCCGACGGGACGGCCACCGCGACCAGGCGCGTCGAGCTCTCCTACGGCGAGGCGCTGGCGGTCCAGCGCAACGGCGGCTGGATTACCGTCCAGACGACCGTGGAGACGGCCGACCGGACCGTCACCTTCAGCGACCGGCGACAGGTCGCCTGACCGCGAGTGAAGGTTTTTATCCCCGGACGGTCCTACCCCGGGCTATGAGCGGCCCCGTCCCCGACCTCGCCGACCGCGCCGACGCCTGCACACAGCGCCTGCGGTCGGCCGAGCGCGTCCTGCTGGCCTCCCACATCGACGCCGACGGGCTGACCAGCGCGGCCGTCGCGACGGCGGCACTCGAGCGGGCCGGGATTCCGGTCGAGACGGTGTTCAAGAAGCAACTCGACGCGACCGAGATCGCGAGCATCGCCGCCCGCGAGCACGACACCGTCCTCTTCACCGACTTCGGGTCGGGACAACTCGACGTCATCTCAGAACACGTCGCGGCGGGCGACTTCGAGGCGCTCGTGGCCGACCACCACCAGCCTGCGGCCCCCGACGAGTGTCACCCCGACGTGGTGACCGAGACCGACGGGTACGCCGACTTCGCGTGGCACCTCAACCCCCTGCTCGAGGGCATCAACGGCGCGTCGGAGCTCTCCGGGGCGGGCGCGGCGTACGTCCTCGCGCGTGCGCTCGAACCCGAGGGGGGCGACAACCGCGACCTCGCGGCCCTGGCCGTCGTGGGTGCCGTCGGCGACATGCAGGCCGTGGGCGGCGAACTCGTCGGCGCGAACGCCGGCATCGTCGCGGAGGGCGTCGAAGCCGGCGTCCTCGAGGAGGGGACCGACCTCTCGCTGTACGGCAAGCAGACCCGCCCGCTCCCGAAACTGCTCGAGTACGCCACCGAGGTCCCTATCCCCGGCATCTCCGGGGACCAGGCCGGTGCGACGCGGTTCCTGAACGACCTGGGTCTGGACCTGAAACGCGACGGCGAGTGGCGCACCTGGGCCGACCTCACGGACGAGGAGCGCCAGACGATCGCCAGCGCGCTGGTCAAGCGGGCCGTCCAGCGCGGCGTCCCCGCCGACAAGATCGACACGCTCGTCGGGACCACCTACACGCTGACGGCCGAACCCACCGGCACGGAACTGCGTGACGCAAGCGAGTTCTCGACGCTGCTGAACGCCACCGCCCGCTACGAGCGGGCCGACGTCGGCCTGGCGGTCTGTCTCGGCGAGCGCGACGGGCCCCTCGAACGCGCTCGCACCCTGCTCGCGAACCACCGCCGGAACCTCTCGGAGGGACTCGACCTCGTGAAACGACAGGGCGTCACCCAGGCCGGGGCCGTCCAGTGGTTCGACGCCGGCGACGAGATCCGCGAGACGATCGTCGGCATCGTCGCGGGGATGGCACTCGGAACGGACGGCGTCGACGCCGACAGGCCGATCCTCGCCTTCGCCAGCACCGGCGAGGGCGAGACGAAGGTCTCCTCGCGGGCGACCGGCCCGCTGGTGGGCCGGGGCGTCGACCTCTCGGTCGTGATGCGCGAGGCGTCCCAGTCGGTCGGCGGCGACGGCGGCGGGCACGACATCGCCGCCGGGGCGACCATCCCCGAGGGCGAGGAAGACGCCTTCGTCGAGGCCGCCGACGATATCGTCGCTGACCAACTGGACGGCTGAGTCCCGCCGAACGCGGGCCGGCGTGTCCGTAGCGTGGCAACAAGAGTTATCACGTCCGATACCGGACCTTCCGGCAATGGACTCTCGGAACACGTTCGACCTGCTGCTGGTCGTCGTCGCCGGCCTCCTGGCGTACACGGAGACCTTCGGCTTCGTCGACCCACGGGCGACCATCTGGGAGCTCGTCGCTATCCTGCTTTCCCTCGACGTTCGGGTCTACCTGCTCGTCGGCGGCATCTTCGGGGCCGCCTTCGTCACGTATCTCGTCGTCTACCTCCCGCAGAAGGACGCCCGGGCGGTCAAACCGTAGTCGGGAGTCGCACCTTCTTTATCCTCGGCCCCCGTTCCCCCGGCCAATGACCGACTTCGATCCCGAGCAGTTCGAGGACAAGTACGCGAACTACTTCCCGGAACTGCAGAAGGCCTACAAGCAGGCCTTCGAGACGATGAACGACGCCTACGACTCCGAACTGGTCCACGCCATCGACCAGCAGATACTCAACGAGTCCGAACCGCTCTACGAGGACGGCGAGTTCCGCCTCGCGCTCCCCGAGGACCCGCTGGACCGGCTGACGGCGGTCATCGTCGACGACGAGAAAGCCGAGGCCGTCCTCGAGCGGTACGCCGAGGAGATCGAAGGGGAGAGCTCCGGTCCGTCTTCGGCCTCGAGGAGGCGTAGGCCGGTTCCCGTCGAACGAGAATATGGGAAGGTTCCTTACCGTCCAACCGTAACCCCGGGACATGGAGCAACGCAAGCCCCCGGCCACCGAGGAGGGGTGGTACGTGCTGCACGACTGCCGGAGTATCGACTGGGACGCCTGGCGGGAGGCCCCCTCGCGGGTCCGGGACCGCGCGCTCTCGGAGGGTATCGACTTCCTCTCGGCCTACGAGGCCGTCGAGGACGCCACGGAGGGCCAGACGGCCGTCTACACGGTGCTTGGCCACAAGGCCGACATCATGATCGTCCACCTGCGACCGACGATGGCCGACCTGGACGCCGCCGAGCGTCACTTCGAGCAGACGGAGTTCGCCGGCTTCACCGACCGGGCGTTCTCCTACGTCTCGGTCACCGAGGCCTCTGGCTACACGGAGAAGTCCCGCGAGTACTTCGAGGGCGAGGCCGACGACGACTCCGGGCTGGCCCAGTACATCCAGGCTCGTCTGCACCCCGACGTCCCCGACGAGGAGTTCGTCTGTTTCTACCCGATGAGCAAGCGCCGCCAGCCCGACCAGAACTGGTACGACACCAGCTTCGAGGAGCGGGCGGCCCACATCAAGCGCCACGGCGACATCGGCCGCGGCTACGGCAGCGACGTGAACCAGATGATCTGTGGCTCCATCGGCTTCGACGACTGGGAGTGGGGCATCACGCTGTGGAGCGACGAGATGGCCTCGATCAAGGAACTGCTGACCGAGATGCGTTTCGACCCCTCGACCTCCCAGTTCGCCGAGTTCGGTCCGTTCTACGTCGGCCGGCGCTTCGAACCGGGGGACCTGCCGGCAATTCTGGCCGGCCAGCGGACCCCGACGGACGAGGGGCAGGACCGTCCCGAGGCGGTCAGCGAACGGAGCCGGGAGGGGGCGAGCGGCCACCCCGAGCACGTCGGCGCCGACGCCCAGGCCGGTGGTGACACGGATACCCACGGCGGCGCCCACCCCGGGAGCGCGAGCGAGGGCGACCACCCGCACGGCGAGGACCACGACGCCGACGACGCCGACCACGGCGGCGGCCGTCCGGACGTCTCGGGCGACTTCGAGCGCGTCGACGACGCCGTCCAGCGCGTGGACCGACTCGGACTCGAGGCGGGCGCGGACTACGACGCGGGCGACTTCGCGCTGGTGTATCACTCCGAGACGGACGCCGAGGACCTCGTCGACGACGTCGACGAGCTCGCCGGCAGCTTCGACCACTACGACCGCCACGTCGAGACCACCGTCCGCGCCCAGAGCGGCCAGACCTACGTCGTCAGCATCTGGACGGCCGAGGAGGCCGCCGAGACGGCGGCCGGGTTCCTCGGCGACCTCGACGGCATCACCGGCCAGTTCGGCGGGCCGCTGGGCGAGGCAAGCGAGGACGGTGCGGACCAGGAGCAGGCGGCCGCCGCCTCCTCGGCGTCGATCCGCGAGCAGCTCGAGGCCGAGGGCGTCTATGCCGGCCAGCCCCACGGCGAGGACGTCTACGCGCTCGTCGTCTACTCGTCGGCCGACCCCGAGACGCTGGATAGCGAGGTGGCCGACCTCCGGGCGGCCTTCGACCGCTACGACACGCACGTCCGGACGACCGTCTACGAGGACCCGGACGCCGACACCGTCGCCGTCGCCTCGCTGTGGGACACCGAGGACGCCGCCGAGACGGCCAGTGGCTACCTGACCGACCTCCCCGAGGTCGAGGGCCGCCACGGCGAGGGCGACGGCTTCGGCACGATGGGGATGTTCTACACCGTCAAGCCGGAGTACCGCGAGGACTTCGTCGAGAAGTTCGACACCGTCGGCGACCTGCTCGCGGACATGGAGGGCCACCGCGAGACCGCACTGCTCGCCAACCGGGCCGACGAGAACGACATGTTCATCGCCAGCCAGTGGGACTCGAAGGAGGACGCGATGGCCTTCTTCCGTTCGGACGCGTTCTCGGATACCGTCTCGTGGGGACGAGACGTGCTGGCCGACCGACCCCGGCACGTGTTCCTGGCCTGAGCGGGCCGCGGTCGCGTCTGTCACTGATCGCTGTGACCGTGTCCCGGTACGACCGCACGCCGTCGGCCGGTCGATGTCGAACTGACTCACAGCGGTCACTACGAGTGACCGGTACGTCCCCGCTGTTGGTCGGGCCCAGTGTCGAGGGCGGCCGTCCCCTTCGCGAGGAATGCCCCACCCCCAGCCAAACAGGTGTCGGGGGACCAGACAGCTGCGCATGCCAGCCGGGGGTCCGCCGGCTGCGCTCCCGCCGTAATCTATCGCTATCGACGTACCACGCGGTTCTTCCCCTGAGCCACAGGAAATCGACTGTTCCATCGAGGTGAACGTTCCAGAGTATCGAATTCGAACTGAGCGAAATCTCGCATTATTTGTCCACCCACAACCGGTGGGAAAACACGACTCCAGGCAGCAATCGATAACACGATATTATCTCACAATTGATGGCTGTTAACTATATCTTCGTAACCGAACGTCCCTTCAATGCGAACGGTTGGCGCACTGGGCTTCCTGTGTCTCGCCTTCGTCGTGGTGACGGCCACGTACGGGGTATCTGGAACCACTGTCCCGGAGCGAGGCGTCGTGGACGACGGGCAACTCGGTGCTGCGTGGAGCTCCCCAGGCGCGTCTCACTACGACTCTCGGTGGCACTCGTCCCAGCAATACGGATTCCAATACGATGCGGACGAGGAGGAAGAGGAGGATGAGGAGGACGATGTGGAAGAGGCGGACGAGAGCGACAGCGATGGTGAGGATGATGAGGAAGAGACGGACGGGGAGGACGATGTGGACGATGCGGACGAGGAGGACGAGACGGATGAGGAGGATGATGAGGAAGAGACGGACGAGAGCGACAGCGATGGTGAGGATGAAGCGGACGATGTGGAAGAGACGGACGAGGAGGACGAGAGCGACAGCGATAGTGAGGATGAGGAGGACGATGCGGACGAGGAGGACGATGAGGAAGAGACGGACGAGGAAGACGAGAGCGACAGCGATAGTGAGGATGAGGAGGACGATGCGGACGAGGAGGACGATGAGGAAGAGACGGACGAGGAAGACGATGAGGAAGAGACGGACGAGGAAGACGATGAGGAAGAGACGGACGAGGAAGACGATGAGGAAGAGACGGACGAGGAAGACGATGAGGAAGAGACGGACGAGGAAGACGATGAGGAAGAGACGGACGAGGAAGACGGTATGGACGATGCGGACGAGAGCGACAGCGATGGTGAAGATGAGGCGGACGATGAGGAAGAGACGGACGAGGAGGACGAGAGTGAGGAAAAAAACGAGACAGACGAGAACAGAGACGTAGACGACGAGGACTCGGACGATCACGAAGGCGCAGATGACGACAAGAACGATGCGGGCGATGGTGAGGACCGGAAGGACGAGCGTGAGAGGGAGGGTGAGGACGAGAAGAACGAGAACGGGAGTGAGATGGGGAAACACGACGACGAGGCAGGAAACGACGACGAGGCAGGAAACGACGACGAGGCAGGGGACGAGCAGGGGGAGGACGGGAACGGAGCAGAGGACGACGAAGACGCGGACGACCACAAAAACCCAGGGAACGAGAAGGACGACACAGCAGACGGGGAGACTGAAGACGATGCAACCGGCGACGACACAGCAGACGAGGAGGTGACCGAGCGTCAAGACCAGCAGAGCGACGACGAAGACGCCGACGATGCCGCAGACGACGGAACGAATGAGGCGGACGGCGGGGAGGACGAGCAGAACACCGAATCTGAGAGCGAAGGGGACGCCGACGACGACGCGGACGACCACGAAGACGAGGTTGCAGACACGAACGACGACACAGACGGTGCCGGGGAGCACGCACCCACGGCATCGACACCGACGTCGACTGCCACCGCAACTCCGACGCCCCTGCCGGAAGCGAGATTCGACGTCTTGGCGACGACACTCGACAACACGGTGATTACCGCGGGAGAGAGCGCACAGATCGCACTGCAGGTCGAGAACGCCGGTGGGCAGGACGGCACGTTCCGAACGGAGCTGATCGCAAACTCCGAGACGGTCGACTCGAAGTCAGTCACCGTCGAGGCGGGCGAAACCGGGACGATCGTCTTCCAACATCGGTTCGACGAACCGACTGCGTACGAGCTCGCCGTCGCGAATCGGTCACTGGGCACGCTGACCGTGACCGCCGCGAGCGACGACCCGACAGCGACACCCCGAGCAGCCGACGATGCCGACGAAACCACCGGATGGATCGAGGTCGTCGATGCCACGACACCGGCCGACTGGGTCAAGAGCGGCTACGAGACCACCGTGAGAGCGACGGTCCTGAACACGGCGTATCGGACGGCAAACCGGACGCTCACAGTGACAGTCGACGACCGGCCGGTCGCAAACGAGACGGTGAGGCTCCAACCCAGCGAGCGCAAGATGGTGACTATCGAATTCGAAGCCGCAAGGGGGACAGTCGCAGTCGATGGCGTCGACGCAGGCAGGATCAGCATCAGTGAACGGTACGGGGCGGCCGAAACAGAAACCGACGAGGACGAAGACGACGCGGGGGGTGGCGGGATGGAGTTCGCACTCGGCATCGGTGCACTCACCATGCTCGCCCTGCTCATCACCGGTATCTCTGTTTCGTCGAGGCGGAGCTGAACCCCCGTTCGGTGACGCCGTCGAGCGCTGGTCGTCGCCTCGGCCCTGCGTTCGTCTCTGGCCGTTGTCTCGATCGTGCTCAGGGCGGTCGATAGCACTGCACTACGTTCGAGATGGCGGATAGGAGGCCCACGCGTCTCGAACGCTCGAGATCAGTCCGGCGCTCGCACCGTCTCGCCGAGCGGGCGCTCGGTCGTCGCTGTTGTACGCAAAATAGTGGCGCCTGCCCGGGGTGGGGGTCCGGTCACTCGTCGGCTTCGGTGCTCGACCTGTCGAGGTCCTTCTCGCCGAAGTAGATGTCCGCCCCGTCCTGTGCGACCTTCTCGGCCAGGACGGCGCACTTGATCCGCATCGGCGAGATGTCGACGCCAAGCATGTCCACGACGTCGTCGCGGTCCAGTTCCGAAAGCGCCTCGACGGACATCCCCTGGAGTTTCTGGGTGAGCATCGACGCCGACGCCTGGGAGATGGCACAGCCGTCCCCGCGGAAGGCCACCCGCTCGATGGTCTCCTCGTCGTCGCCTAAGACGACGTCCATGGTGATCTCGTCGCCACACATCGGGTTCTCGCCCACGTGGGTAAAGGTCGCCTCCTCCAGTTCCCCGTAGTTGCGCGGGTTCTTGTAGTGGTCGAGAATCTGCTGTCTGTACATGTCTGAGCCGCCGATACCCATAATTGAACTAGGGTACGGTCGTCGCTCGGAAAAGCGTTCCGAGGGAGCGCTTCGCACGCGCCCGTCGCCGGTGACAGCCCGTCGTACAAGTCAGGCGGACAGCTGCCGTGCCTGGCGAGACTCGCTTCGCTCGTCTCGCTGGCACCGGGCTCACTGGGTTCGGCCAGTACGTCGTCGATACGTCGACGAACCCGCGGCGCTTACGCGAACAGCTGCCGCGCGTCGTCGATGGCGGCCACGAGCTTGTCGACCTCCTCGCGCGTGTTGTAGACGTAGAAGGACGCGCGGGCGGAGGCGGCCACGCCGAGTTTGTCGTGGAGCGGCTGGGTGCAGTGGTCGCCGGCCCGGATGGCCACTGCCGAGTCGTTCAGGATCGAGGAGAGGTCGTGGGCGTGGACCGACTCGAGGTTGAATGCAACTAGACCGCCGCGTTCGGTGCCCGCCGGCGGGCCGTACGTCTCGACGTCGCCCGTGGCCTGCAGCTGTTCGAGGGCGTACTGGGCAAGGTCGTTCTCGTGGCGTCGGATACGGTCCATCCCGATGTCGTCGAGGTAGTCACAGGCCGCCGCGAGCGCGATGCCCTGGCAGATGGGGGGCGTGCCGGCCTCGAACTTCCAGGGGAGGTCGTTCCACTTCGAGTCCTCGAAGGTGACCTTCTTTATCATGTCGCCGCCGTAGAGGTACGGCTCCATCTCCTCTAGGATGTGTTGCTTGCCATAGAGGACGCCGATGCCGGTCGGCCCCATCATCTTGTGGCCGGAGAACGCGAGGAAGTCGGCGTCGATGGCCTCGACGTCGACGGGGCGGGTGGGGACCGACTGGGCGCCGTCGACGAACATGTAGGCGTCGTGGTCGTGGGCGATGTCCGCGAGTTCCGAGACGGGGTTGATGGTCCCGAGCGTGTTCGAGACGTGGACGGCGCTGACCATCTGCGTGTCGTCGGTGATGCACTCGCGGGCGTGGTCCATGTCGAGCTGGCCGTCCGCGTCGATGCGGATGTACTTGCAGGTCGCGCCGGTGCGCTTTGCGATCTGCTGCCAGGTGACCAGCGAGGCGTGGTGTTCCATCTCGGTCAGTACCACTTCGTCCTCGGGGCCGAGCTCGTTGAGCCCCCAGGCGTAGGCGACGAGGTTCTCGCTCTCGGTGGTGTTCTTGGTGAAGATTATCTCCTCGCGGCCGCCCGAGGCGCCGACGAACTCGGCGACTCGGTCGTGGGCCTCCTCGTAGGCGATGGAGGCCGCCTGGCTAAGCTGGTGGAGGCCGCGGTGGACGTTCGCGTTGGTTGTCCGGTAGTAGTCCGCGATGGTCTCGACGACCGGCTCGGGGGTCTGGCTCGTCGCCCCGTTGTCCAGGTAGACCAGTTGCTGGCCGTCGAACTCGCGCTGAAGGATGGGGAAGTCCTCGCGTATGCGCTCGACGTCGAGCAGCGTGGATTCGGAGTGTCCCATTGGTTCGGTAGTGGGGCTGGACGGGCAACTTTCCTTCGGTTCGCCTAAACCTCGAGCCAGTCGCCGGGGGCTACCGCACGGACTCGTCCCGGCCGCCCGCGTCGGCGGGCTCCGGGTGGTCCAGCCCCAGCAGGCGGTTGTCCCAGACCAGGTCAGCAACGACGTGGGCGTACAGGACTACGGCCGTGAACACCGCGAGCGGTTCGCTGACGACCCAGAGCCCGCCCACCAGCGCGCCGGCGATCACGTGGTGGCTCAACAGCCGCTGGAGGGGCGTGAGGTCGCCCGGGTCGAATATTTCGTCCTGTGCCAGGACGACGAGCCGGGGATTCCGGAGACAGCGCCGCACCGCCGTCCACTCGCCGGTCGTGAGGCGGGCCACCACGAAGTGGTCGACGTCGATGGCGACGCCGACGACGACGGCGTAGCCCACCGCCACGGGCCAGGCAAACGGGAGCGGCAGCGCAAGCGTCCCGAGGAGGGCGACGACGACCGAGACGAGCGCGTGGTCGCGAGAGTACATACCGTCACCTCGGAGCGGGGGCCCGATAAGTGTCGGCGGCCGCGACGCTGCTGACCGCGTGGCTCGCGGTGGCGGCCGTCCTCCGGCGGTGCGCGAACGGGCTCGGACCCGGCTAGAGCCAGAGCAGCTGGGCGTGGCGGGTCCCGGCCACGTCCAGGACGTTCTCCTCGTCGACGAAGCCGTGCTCGACGGCGACGTCGACGGCCTCCTCGCCGACGATGTTGGCGACGCTACAGCGCGCGAGGCTGTCGACGACGGCCTGCTCGTCGACCTCGTCGCCGCCGTAGAACGACTCGTCGACGGTCAGCGTCACCGGGCCGTCCTCGAAGGTCTCGCCCATGACGTCCGGGTCACAGACCGACACCAGCAGCCCCTCGCTCGTCTCGCGTTCGTTGAGAATCATTCCAGCAGCTGCTCTTCGGCGTCCTGGCGCATCTCGTCGACCTCTTCGGCCAGCTCCTCGGCGCGGTCGTACTCGCCCAGCTCCTCGAGCGCGCGGGCCTTCTCCTCTAGTATCTCTGCGTTCCGGAAGCCCAGGCGGATGGCGTTGTCGAAGGCGTCGACGGCGTCCTCGGCCAGGCCACGCTCCAGCAGGAAGAAGCCGCGGTTGTACCACGCCTGCCCGAAGCGCGGGTCGATCTCGACGGCCCGCTCGGCGTGTTCCAGCGCCTGCTCGGTGCGGCCCGACTCCCACAGCGCGTACGCGAGGTTCGTCTCGGCCGTCGCCGCGTGGTCCGACTCCTCGTCCATCGAGAGGGCTTCCTGGAACGCGCCGATGGCGGCGTCCCACTCCTCGAGTTCGGCGTGGGCGACGCCCTTGTTGGTCCAGGCCTCCTGCCCGAGACGCTCGTCGTCTGAAAATCGGGCGACCCGTTCGAAGGTCTCTGCGGCCTGTTCGTGGCGGTTGATCTGCATGTACTCCAGGCCGACCTCGAGCAGCTGGTCGGCGTCGACCTCGTCGGACGGGACGTTGTGCCGGTCGAGCAGGTCGGTGAGGACCCGCGAGTCGACCGGGTCGACCTTGTCGGCGTCGACCTCGAACTCCGGGGGTTCGAGGTCGAACCCCTCGTAGGGATCGCCAAAGCCCTGGCCCTCGGAGAACGTGTGGTCTTCCGGGTCGTTGTCGGTCATAGCCATCGATTGTCGGCCAGCGGGGTTAAGGGCTACGTCACGGGCTCATAGTGACTGCTGTGAGTCATTTCGGTACCAACCGCACGACTACGTGCGGTCGTACCGGTAAACAGTCACAGCAATCACTATCAGTGGTCCGCGGCGGACTCGTCGTCGGTCGCCCACTCGGGGACGAAGACGAAGCTGGCGGCCAGATACCCGAGTGCGCCGACGGAGAGCGCGGCGCCGACCGGTGACAGCGTCGACCCGGCCAGGGCGGCGATCACCAGTCCGAGCGCCGTCACGACGACGGCGGTACACCGACGAACGGTACGGCGGAGGCGGGCAGCGTCGTCCATACCGGTGGCTGTGTCGCGACGGGAGTAAACCCTGGGGCACACCACCCACGACGAAGTGGCGGGGCCGCGTACCCCGTCGCATGGGCAAGCGACTGTTCGTCAGCGTCGACCTCGACGGCCTCGAAGACGCCGTCGCGGCGGTCCAGGAGCGGTTCGCGGATGCGAGTGGGCTCCGGCCGACCGACCCGGCACAGGCCCACGTCACGGTGAAGTTCCTCGGCGACACCGACCCGGACCGGATCGACGACCTGGTGACAGAACTGGAGCACGCGGTCGCAGACAGCGGCGTCGACCCGTTCGAGGCCCGATTCGGCGGGTTGGGGGTCTTCCCCTCGCTCGAGTACATCAGCGTCGTCTGGGTCGGCGTCCGCGAGGGCCACGGCGACGCCGAGCTGACGACGCTCCACGAGGCCGTCGAGGCGCGGACGGTGGCGATGGGGTTCGACCCGGAAGATCACGATTTCACGCCCCACGCCACGATCGCGCGGATGGACCACGCCGGCGGGAAAGACCTGGTCCAGAAGGTGGTTCGCAGTGCGGACCCCGACGTCGGCCGACTCGCGGTGGCGGAGCTGCGACTGACCGAGAGCGTCCTCACCGACGCGGGCCCGGCGTACCGGACGCTCGCGTCCGTCCCCCTCTAGCGCCGCAGGCCCGTCCCGACCCGCGGCAGCGACCCGGGGAGCAGGCGCGTGACCTGCCACTCCGTCCTCTCTGGGTCCAGTGGCACCATGTCGACGCGCACCGTCTTCCCCGGGCCCCGGACCTGCAGTTTCTCGCGGACCACGTCGTCGGCGAAGTCCACGACGTGGTAGCGCTTTCCGGTCCGGTCGTCGATGAGGGTGAGTTTGACGTCCGGGTCGCTCGCGGCGTCGACGATGTACGTTTCGGTAGTTTCTGACGCTTTCGTGCTCGACATGTAGTAAAAAACACCGAGTTCTATGCATAAACGTTGCCGTCTAGCCGGTGATACACGACTGTACAGTATAAGGTGTATTAATCGACGCCGGACTGGCCTTTAGGGGCGCCAAAATCTCTCGAGAATGTGACAATTCTTATGTCCCCCACTCGCCTAGGCCCGCTATGGTCGTCCTCGAGCACGTCGTGTTCGTCTTCCTGGCCGGACTGCTGACGGCGCTGGCGACGGGACTCGGGGCAGTGCCGTTCTTCCTGGTCGAGGAGTTCTCCGACCGGTGGAACGTCCTGCTGTGGGGGCTCGCGTCGGGAATCATGGTCGCCGCCTCGCTCTTTGGCCTCGTGCGCGAGGGGCTGGCGTACGGCTCGGCGGTACTCCTCGTCCCGGGGATGCTTGCCGGCGTCGTCCTGGTCGTCGTCGGCCACCGGATCCTCGACGGCGTCGACCACGGCCCGAAGAAGTACGAGCAGGCCGACTTCAAGAAGCTCCTGCTCATCCTGGGCGTGCTGACGGTCCACAGCTTCCCGGAGGGGGTGGCCGTCGGTGTCTCCTTTGCCGAGCTCGGCCTCGGGACGCCCTCGCCCGGGTCGGCCGTCGCCATCGCCGGGACGACGGTGCCCCTGCTCGCGGTGTTCATGACCGTCGCCATCTCCATCCACAACGTCCCCGAGGGGACGGCCATCGCCATCCCCCTTCGCTCGCTGGGCGTCAGCGAGTGGCGCATGGTCTGGTGGGCCGTCTTCTCCTCGCTCCCCCAGCCGCTGGGTGCGGTCATCGCCTACTACTTCGTGACGCTGGCCAAGGAGTTCCTCCCCTTCGGTTTCGGGTTCGCCGCGGGCGCGATGGTGTATCTCGTGTTCACGGAGTTCGTCCCGGAGGCCCTGGAGTACGGCGCCGACCTCCCCAGCGGCGGGTGGCGCGAACTCACCGTCGGGGGGACGGTGGGCGTCCTCGCGATGGTCCCGCTCGCGTTCGTCTAGAAGGGCAGCCGGTCGCGGATGACCGTGAGGTCGACGAAGGCCGTGAGCTCCTCGCCGAACTCGTCGACGCGCGTCTCCATCCGGTAGTTCGAGTGGTCGACCGCGAAGTAGTACGGCCCCGACGCCTCGAGCGGTTCGCGCGCTCCGCCGCTCTTCGTCGACGCCTCGTAGAGGTCGCCGCCGTCTTTCGGGAGCGCCGTCTGGCTGTACTCCGGATTGGCCGGCGGCGTCTCCGTCGGTTCCCGCCCCTGGATGTAGGCCTTGTACCGTTCGAAGGCCGCCTCGTCGGTAAAAAAGTACACGTCGAACGGCTGCTGGGCCCGGACGATGTACCGGAGTGCGCCCCCGGGGTCAGAGACGTCGGGAATTCCCGTCTCCATCCAGGCCCTGCCGGGTTCGACGTGGACGTCCTGCTGGACGGACACCACCACCTCGCCCCCGGTCCCGAGACACCCCGCCCCGGCGGTCGCCAGTCCTGCCCCCATCGTGCGTAACACCGACCGGCGGTTCATCGACTGGAACTCGGCCGGAATAACACTTAATTCCACGCTCGAAATTATAGCCGGTGATAACGCGCCGTGTGGCCGACGTGGATGGGTCAGGCCCCGACTCGGCCCCGAAAAGGAAGGAATTTAAGTCACGGTGCGAAAGGGACAGGATACCATGAGTAAGAAGTCGAAAGCCAAGAAGAAGCGACTGGCGAAGCTGGAAAACCAGAACAGTCGCGTCCCGGCCTGGGTCATGCTCAAGACGGACCGCGAGGTGCAGCGCAACCCCAAGCGACGCCACTGGCGGCGCAGCGACACTGACGAATAATGAGCGCGAGTGATTTCGAGGAGCGCGTCATCACGATTCCGCTCCGTGACGTCCGAGCCGAACCGAAGCACCAGCGCGCCGACAAGGCGATGCGCCTGATCCGCGCCCACCTCGCGAAGCACTTCTCGGTCGACGAGAGCGCGGTCCGCATCGACCCCTCGATCAACGAGTCGACGTGGGCCCGCGGCCGTGCGAACGTCCCGAGCAAGCTCCGCGTCAGAGCGGCTCGCTTCGAGGAAGACGGCGAGTCCATCGTCGAAGCCGAGACGGCAGCGTAACGTTGCTCCGCGCGGCTTTCTCCGGGTCGTCGTACGTCGGCGTCTTCGCCCGTGCGACCGACGACTGCGTGCTGGTCCGCCCCGACGTAGACGGGTCGCTGCGCGAGGACTTAGCCGAGGAACTGGAGGTCCCCGTCGTCCCGACGACTATCGGCCAGTCCGGCACCGTCGGCGCGCTGGCGACGGGCAACGCGAACGGACTGCTGGTCACGTCACGCGTGCGCGAGACCGAAATCGAGCGCATCCGGGACGTCGTGGACCTGCCCGTGACCGAACTGCCGGGCCGTATCAACGCGGCCGGCAACGTCGTCTGCTGTAACGACACCGGCGCCTACGTCCACCCGGACCTCTCTCGCGAGGCGGTCCAGGCCGTCCGAGACGGCCTCGACGTCGAGGTCGAACGGGGCGTCATCGGCGGCGTCAACACCGTCGGCACCGCCGCCGTCGCCACCAACAACGGCGTCCTCTGTCACCCGAAGGCCACCGACGGCGAACTCGACGCCCTGGAGGACGTCCTGGGTGTCCCCGCCGACATCGGGACAGTCAACTACGGCGGCCCGCTCGTGGGGTCGGGCCTGGTCGCCAACGACTACGGCTACGTCTGTGGCTCGGACACCTCCGGGCCGGAACTTGGCCGCATCGACGCGGCGCTGGGCTACCTCTGAGCGTCGCGGTCGTCACCGCTTTCGCTCTCGCGACCCCGTCTTTGACCTGGCGCTCTCGTGCTCAGGACGGGTGCTGGTGACTCAACCGCTCGCCGACGACGCCCGGGACGGGGGTCCCGCAGTCGGTGCACTTCCACGTCCGGGAGGTGCCGTTTGACTCTTTGGTGAGGTCCTGTCTGAACCTGAGCGTCGCGCCACAGACACAGCGGTGGGTGGCTGGGCTCATAGTCGCCCTAGGGCCGGCGGGTGCAAAACGTTCGCCCCGCTCAGAGGGTCGCCAGCGTCACGGCGTTGACCGCGACGACGAGCAGCGAGACCCACGCGAACACCGACAGCACGACGGTCGCGTACCGGTCGGGCAGGGCGGCCCACAGGAGGACGACCACGACCAGCGCGCTGAACTTCAACAGGCCGATGCCCGGCGTCCCGTAGGTGGCGATGAAGGCCCGCGCGACGGCGTTTGCCTCCTGGAGGCCCAGGCCGAGGCCGACGATGGTGGTCACGATGTCGAAGACCGAGGCGAGGATGACCACGGTCCAGAGGACCGCGTGGGACTCGGAGAGCTCGCGGTGGACCGTCCAGACCCACGTCAGGTCCGACTCCTCGGGGAGCGTATCGCCGGGCACGGTTCTGCTCGCAGTCGACGGCCGGGTGCCTGATAAAACGACCCGCCAGCGCGTGGTATCGGTGCCCACGCCCCGAGAGCGGCCGAAGGGGAAGATACTTCCCTCTCGTGCACCCACCGATGGGTATGAGCACGTTCACAGTTCGCGGACGATTCCCGGCCCGTGACGGGTCCCAGGAGTTCGAAACGGAGGTAGACGCGCCCAACGAGGACGTCGCGACCGAGCGACTCTACAGCCTGCTTGGCTCCCAGCACAACCTCAAGCGCACACAGATCGAGATCGACGAGGTGGCAGCATGATGGGCGGCGGTGGCGGTGGCGGCGGCGGCCAGATGCAGCAGGTCGCCCAGGAGATCGAGCAGATGGAACAGGAAGTCGAGGCTATCGACGAGGAGATCGAGAACCTCCGACAGAAACAGACCGACATCGACGAGGCCATCGAGGCCATCGAGACGCTGGAGTCCGGGTCGACGGTCCAGGTCCCGGTCGGCGGCGACGCCTACATCCGCGCGACCATCGAGGACATCGACGAGGTCGTCGTCTCGCTTGGCGGTGGCTACTCCGCCGAGCGCGAACAGGACGGCGCCATCAGCACGCTCGAGACCAAACAGGAGACGCTCGACGACCACATCAGCGACCTCCAGTCCGAGAAGGCCGAAGTCGAGACGGAGATGGAGGAACTCGAACAGCAGGCCCAGCAGATGCAGCAACAGCAGATGCAGCAGATGATGCAACAGCAGGAAGAACAGCAGGGCGACGAGTAAGCAGGCGCCGATGTTCGACGGACTGAAAGACAAACTCGGTGGGTTCACCAGCGACGTCGAGGAAGACGTCGACGAGGAGGCGGTCGAGGCGGTCGAGGCGGTCGACGAGGCCGACGAGGCCGACGAGCCGGTACCCGACGCAGAGGCCACGGATGCTGACGCCGGGGCGGTGACAGACGAGAGCGGCGACTCTGAAGCGACGGCCGAGGCCGACGCGGCAGCGGATGCCGAGGAGACCACCCCCTCGACGGCGGCGGACGACATCGACGAGTCCGGGGACGCGGGCGGCCGGAGTCTCACCCAGAAGGCCAAGATAATGGCCACGGGCAAGACCGTCATCGAGGAGGAGGACCTCCAGAAGCACCTCGACGACCTGGAACTCGCCTTGCTGTCCAGCGACGTCGAGATGGGCGTCGCCCAGGAGATCCTCGAGGGCGTCAAGGAGAACCTCACGGGAAAGACCCGCCGGCGCCTCTCGAGTACGGGCAACCTCGTCAGGGACGCGCTGCGCGAGGCGCTGTACGACGTCATCAGCGTCGGCCAGTTCGACTTCGACGAGCGGGTCGCCGAGGCCGACAAGCCGGTCGTCATCGTCTTCACCGGCGTCAACGGCGTCGGGAAGACGACGACCATCGCCAAGCTGGCGAAGTACTTCGAGGACCGCGGGCTCTCGACGGTGCTGGCCAACGGCGATACCTTCCGTGCCGGCGCGAACGAGCAGCTCCAGAAGCACGCCGACACCCTCGAGAAGAAACTCATCACCCACGAGCAGGGCTCGGACCCGACGGCGGTCATCTACGACGCCGTCGAGTACGCGAAGGCCAACGACGTCGACGTCGTACTGGGCGATACGGCCGGCCGACTCCACACCAACGACGGCCTGATGGACCAGCTGGAGAAGATCGACCGCAACATCGACCCCGACATGACGCTGTTCGTCGACGAGGCCGTCGCGGGCCAGGACGCGGTCAACCGCGCCCGCGAGTTCGACGAGGCGGCCGCCATCGACGGGGCCGTCCTGACGAAGGCCGACGCCGACCCGCAGGGCGGCGCGGCCATCTCGGTGGCCCACGTAACCGGCAAGCCAATCCTCTTTCTGGGGACGGGCCAGGACTACGACGACCTCGAGGCCTTCGACCCCGAGGCGATCGTCGACCGCCTGTTCGACTGACCCGCTTCTGGCCGCGACTTTCCCCGCCGAGGAGCCGTGCTACTCGCGCGCGGCCTCGACGGCCTCGACGAACTCGGCGGCGCTCTCGCGCACGCCGTCCATGTCGTCGTTCTCGATGGCCTCGTAGTCGACGAGCGCCGAGCCGGCGCCGACAGCGACGGCGCCGGCCTCGAAGTAGTCCGCGACGTTGTCCACCGAGACGCCGCCGGTCGGCATTATCGGGATGTCACCGAGCGGCCCCTGGAGCGCGCCGATGTGGCTCGGGCCGACGGTCTTCGCGGGGAACATCTTGAGGATGTCCGCGCCGGCCTCCATCGCCTGGGCAGCCTCCGTCGGCGTCATCACGCCCGGCACGCAGACGACGCCGGCGCGGTTGCAGACGTCGACGACGTCCTCGTTTAGGTTCGGCGCCAGCACGAACTCCGCGCCGGCCTCGATGACGTTGCGCGCGGCGGCGGCGTCCATGACGGTGCCCGCGCCGATGACCGCGTCCGTGTCCTCGGGCTCCCTGTCGACGGCCGCGATCATGTCCGAGCACCGCTTGGCGTCGGCGGTGAGCTCGAGCGCGCGGACCCCGCCCTCGTGGATGGCCCGGGCCACGTCGACCATCTGGTCCTCGGGGATGCCCCGGAGGACCGCCGTGACGCCGCTGTCTACGAGCGCTTGCTGCACGTCCTGTTTTCTCGTCATGGCCGACGGTGCGGGCGGCGGGGAGAAAAAACGTGCTACTCTGTACGTGTCTCCTCCGATCCGGCCGCCGAGGGGCTGTCCGGGTCGGGCGCGGACGACGCCGGCAGCAGGTCGGCCAGCAGCGTCACCGCCGCCGCGAGCGCGACCACGCCGCCGGCGACGCCAGTGACCGCAAACAGGAGGCCGCTGTGGTAGCCGGCCGTGACGTGGCCGATTTCCGCGAGCGCCACGAGGCCGATACCGAGCGCGAACGCGATGACGCGGAGCCAGCGGCGGACGGCGCGGAGGGGTGCGTTCCCGGCTGTGTCGGAGGGCATGCTCGTCGCTTCCGTCCGGTCGTACATCAGTCCACTGCCTCCAGACGGGCAGACGTGGCCGGGGGTCAGGCCTCGGGTTCGTACGGGAGTGCGATGTCCGTCTTCGGTGCGCCGACGCCGAGTACTTTCACGGACTCGGCGGCGTCGGCCGGATTGTACGCCAGGTGCGGGCTCTCGGGTTCGGCGACGAACACCTCGCCGGCCGGGACGAGGTACTCGCCGTCGGGCGTCTCGACGTGGAGCGTCCCCGAACACACGTAGAAGAGCTCCTCGCGCACCTCGTGGTAGTGGTAGGTCCGGGGCAGTTGCTCGCCGGGGACCATCTCGTAGGTAGCGGCGTGGAGCACGGCCAGTTCGGCGGCGTCCGAGATGCCGCGGCGGTCACAGGGGTAGTCCGCCGTCTCCGGGAGGTCGTCGGGGTCGAGGTGGTGGTAGACCATACCGGACGTGGGGCCCCCACATCGCAAAAACCTACCCCAGCAGCCACGCCAGCAGCGAGAGCGTCCCCAGCGAGCCCAGCGTCGAGGCGAAGACGTTCATCGACGCGGCGGCCACGTCGCCGCCCAGTTCCGTCGCGTAGACGTACGTCGCGACAGCGGTGGGCGTGCCCAGCATCAGCACGCTCGCGGCCAGCGCCGTCGGTCCAAGTCCCAGCGCCGAGTAGACGACATAGCCCAGGGCGGGCATCCAGACGATCTTCAGCGCGACGACGCTCCCCGCATCACGGAGCCGCGATTCGGGCAGATCGGTGTCGAGGGTCCCGCCGATACAGACCAGCGCAAGCGGGAGCGCGAGGTCCGCGATCGTGGTGAGGCCGCCGTCGACGGCCGGGGGGATGCCGACGCCGTAGAGCGAGGCGACGACGCCCGCGGCGAGCGACAGGAGGATCGGGTTCGTGACGACGCTCCGGAGTTCGCCCGTGACCGACGCGGCCACGCCGTTGGTCCGGACCAGCGTGAGGACGGTGATCGGGGTCTGCGTGAGCACCCCGATGCCGAGGACGACGCTGGCGACCGCCGTCGCCTCGCCACCCAGCGTCGCGGCGACCAGCGGGACGCCCAGAAAGCCGAGATTGCCGTGGTACGACTGGATGATGGCGACGCTCCGCCGGGACCGTTCCCCGGTACGGCGGTGGAGGAGCCACGCCGCGAGCGCCGTCGCGCCGACGACGGCCCAGAAGCCGAGGACGAGCGCCGGCGAGACCAGCTCGTCCAGCGACTGGTCGTACGTCGCGGAGAAGATGAGCGCCGGCAGGGCGACGTAGAAGGCGCCCGCGGTCAGCCAGTTCACGTGGCGCTCCTCGAGGAGGCCCACGCGGCGCACGCCGACGCCGAGCGCCAGGAAGGCGAGCATGTAGAGAAACTGCTCGAAGACGCCCATACGCGAGCCAGACGACAGATGGGTATGTTGCTTTCGGCATCGATGTGTGGACGGCAAGCCTTTACCGACCCGACCGCGTACCGACTGGCAAATGGTACTCGACGATCTCGGGAGCTCGCTTCGCGGGACGCTCGACAACCTCCGGGGGAAGTCCCGCATCTCCGAGGAGGACGTCGAGGACGTCGTCCGGGAGATACAGCGCTCCCTGCTCCAGGCCGACGTCGACGTCTCGCTCGTTCAGGACCTCTCGGAGAGCATCAAGTCACGCGCACTCGACGAGGACCCGCCCGCCGGCACCTCGCCGCGCGACTGGGTCCTGCGCATCGTCTACGAGGAGCTGGTCGACCTGGTCGGGGAGTCGACGGACCTCCCGCTGGAGGAACAGACCATCATGCTCGCCGGCCTCTACGGGTCGGGGAAGACCACGACGGCCGCGAAGATGGCGTGGTGGTTCTCGACGAAGGGGCTGCACCCGGCCATCATCCAGACCGACACGGATCGACCGGGGGCGTACGACCAGGCCGAGCAGATGGCCGACAACGCCGAGGTCGACTTCTACGGCGACCCGGACGCCGACGACCCGGTGAAGATCGCCCGCGAGGGGCTCGAAGCGACGAAAGAGGCCGACGTCCGCATCGTCGACACCGCCGGTCGGGACGGGCTCAACGAGGAGCTCATCGAGCAGATCGAGCGAATCGAGGCCGAGGTGAACCCCGACCGGAACCTGCTGGTGCTGGACGCCGCGATGGGGCAGAGCGCCAAGAGCCAGGCCGCCGACTTCGAGTCGGCCATCGGCATCGACGGCGTCGTCATCACCAAGCTCGACGGGACGGCGAAAGGTGGGGGCGCACTCGCCGCCGTCAACGAGACGGACTCGACCATCGCCTTCCTCGGGTCGGGGGAGACCGTCAAGGACATCGAGCGCTTCGAGCCCTCGGGGTTCATCTCCCGCCTGCTGGGGATGGGCGACCTGAAGCAACTCACCGAGCGCGTCGAGCGCGCGATGACCGAGACCCAGGAGGAAGACGAGGACTGGGACCCCGAGGACATGATGGACGGGCCCTTCACCCTCAACGACATGCGAAAGCAGATGCAGACGATGAACAAGATGGGCCCCCTCGACCAGGTGCTGGACATGATTCCGGGCCTTGGCGGCGGGCTGATGGACCAGCTGCCCGACGACGCCATGGACGTCACCCAGGAACGGATGGTCGACTTCGAGGTCATCATGGACTCGATGACCGACGAGGAGCTGGAGAACCCCCGCGTCGTCGGCCAGTCCCGGACCGAGCGCATCGCCCGCGGGTCGGGCAAACCCGAGGAACGCGTCCGCGAGCTGCTCCAGCAGCACAAGCAGATGGAGCAGATGTTAAAGCAGTTCCAGGGCATGGGCGACGGCGACATGGAGCGGATGATGAAACAGATGCAGCAGGGCGGCGGCGGTGGCGGGGGCATGGGCGGCATGGGTGGCATGGGCGGCGGCGGTGGCGGCCCGTTCGGCGACTGATCCGGGCCAGCGGAGGTTTTCACCCGCTGGGAATCGGTTTGGCGTTTTTTGTATTCGAATTTCTGAAAGACACGTATGGCATCCGGGCCGGGGGAGACGTTCATCGAGTGGGTCGACGAGCGATACAGCACCGACATCGACAGGTTCGACGAACAGCACAAGCACCTCTTTGGTCTGCTGAACGACCTCTATGTCGCCGTCGACGAGGGCCACTCGGAGGCGGCGATCGGCGACATCCTCCGGGAGCTGGAGCGGTACACCGAGTACCACTTCGGCGACGAGGAGGAGTTCATGCAGGACTGCGGGTACGCGATGGACTGTGCGGACTGCTTCTACAATCACCGCGAGATGCACGCAGAGTTCGCCGAGACCGTCCGCGAGTTCCGCGAGAAGCACGAGGCGGGCGAACCCATCACCGTCGACGTCCTCGAGTTCGCGAGAGACTGGCTGGACTCCCACATCGCCGGGGCCGACGTCGACCAGAACTACGGCGAGTACTTCTCGGAGACGGTCCCCGAGGACTACGACTACAGTCCGGGCAAGCTGAACAAGTCCCGCGACGACGACCGGACCTACGACGCGTCCGAGGAGAGCGTCCGCCTGGGGAGCGACGTCCACGTCGGCGGGGCCGTCTCGATTCCACACGGCTCGATGGCGGACTGGATCCGCGGCCTCGCCGACCGGCACGGCGACCGGACGGCGGCGTACGCCTACGAGGACGGCCAGTTCGAGACGCGAACCTTCGAGACGCTCTACCGGGACGCCAGGGCCGTCGCCGCGGGCTTTCTCGACGCCGGCGTCGAGCCGGGGACGACCCTGGGGATTCGCACCCGCCCGTGCTACGAGTGGTCGGTCGCCGACCTGGCCTGTCATCTCGCCGGGGTCGTCTCCGTTCCCATCTACTCCGGGTTCGACGAGGAGCGGGCTGTCGCGACCGAGACGACGGCGGGCATCGACGCGCTGGTGACCGACGGCGACCCGAGCGAGGCGGTGGCCGGGGCCGCCGGGACCGTCTTCGACGTCGCCGACCTCCCCAGGGGCGACCGACCCGCGCTGCCGGGCTTCGAGGCCGATCCGGACGACGTCGCCACCGTCGTCCACGAACTCGACACCGAGGCCGAACCGCTGGGCGTCGGGCTCTCACACCAGAACCTGCTGGCGGCGGTGGCGATGCTGGGCGATCAGTTCCCCGTCCCGTCGGGGGGGACCGGGACCTGTTCGCTCCCGCTGTCGCACGTCTTCCAGCGGGTCGCGACCTACTACCTGTGGGACAGCGGTGCGGCCGCCGCGTACGTCCCGAGCGACGACCTGCTCGCGGGCCTGCGACTGCTCAGCCCGGAGGTCCTCGTCGGCCTCCCGCGGGTCTACGACCGCCTGGCGGACGCACTGGCGGCACACATCGACGACCTGGGCGGCGTCAAGGGGCGCCTCGCCGACGGCCGGGCGGTCGAGCGGGGCCAGCAGCTGCGCGACGGCGGCGGGGAGTCGCTCACCGATACCGCGGCCGAACGCCTCGTCTTCGCGCCCCTGCGCGAGTCGTTCGGCTGGAGAACCTCGAGTACGCGCTCTCGGGGGGCGACGGCCTCGGGGCCGAGCGCCTCCAGTTCCTGTGGGGCTGTGGCGTCCCGGTGAGCGAAGTGTACGGGACGACGGAACTGACGGGCGTCGGGTGCGTGACGCCACACGGGTCCTCGGCCCCGACGGCGCTAGGGTCGCCCCTGCCCGGGACCGAGATGGCCCTGGGCGAGGACGGCGAGATCCTGTTCCGGGGGGACCACGTCGCCGACCGCTACTGGGAGACCCGCGACGTCGCGGCGAGCACGACCAGAGGCGAGTGGTATCCGACCGGCGACTACGGCGAGTTCGACGCCGAGGGGCGCCTGCACCGCGCCGACGGCAGCTGAACGTCGTCGACACAGACGGGCGTCGCCACGGCTGTACGGCCCCGTCGACCGGCCCCACCGTTCTCATCGCGTGAGACTGGCCCACAGTATTTTGACCCCGCTCTGACTACCGTGGGGTATGTACGAGATCGTCGTCGGCATCGACCGTGACGAGACACGCGCGCGAGCACAGGCCACCGAACTCACGAGTCTGCCACTCGATACCGAGTCGGTCCACGTCACGCTGGTACACGACTTCGAACAGAACCGCGAAGGGGCGTTCGTCACGCAGATCGCGTCGGTCCGTCGGGCGAAGGAACTGCTCGAGGACGCCGGAATCGACGTCTCTCTCGAAGGCACCAGCGGGGATCCCGGGGCGGCCATCCGCCAGGTCGCCGACGACCAGGACGCGGACCTGATCGTCCTCGCCGGCCGCAAGCGCTCGCCCGCCGGCAAGGCGCTGTTCGGGAGCGTCACGCAGGACGTCATCCTCGGGACCGACCGCTCGGTACTGGTCGTCAGCAGCGAGCGAGACGAGGACTGAGCGCACCGACTCCGCCAGCAGACGGTCGCTCCGGTAGCCGACGGGCTGGTGCACGGCCCGCTGTCGGGCCTTCGGTCCCTTTTTGCGACTGCGCTCGGATGCTGTCGGTAATGACCGTCCGCGAGATCGCCACCGAGGCCTATCGGGAGTCCGTTCCGGTACTGGTCCTCAGTGCAGTCGGTGGCCTCTTTGCGGGCGTCGTCCTCGGGGGGATGGACGCCGAGCTCGAGCAGGTGGCCGGCCTGCTGGTGCTCGTGCCCGCGCTGCTTGCGACCCGCGGGAACGTCTACGGATCGCTCGGTGGCCGGCTCGGGTCTGCGCTTCACCAGGGGCTGGTCGACCCGACGCTCTCGCTCGCGGACGAGCGCGTCAACGCGGCCGTCGCGGCGTCGCTGGCCAACGGCGTGCTCGTCAGCATGCTCTCGGCGGTGCTCGCGGTGGGGTTGCTCACCGCGCTGGGCCGGCCGTCGGCGCCGCTGGCGACGCTGGTCGCCATCGCACTGCTCGCGGGCGTCGTCTCGGGGCTCATCCTGACCGTCGTCGTGGTCTCGGTCGTCTTCGTCGGCTACCGGCGGGGCCTGAACCCCGACACGCTCGCGGGGCCGGTGGTGACGACGACGGGGGACGTGGTCGGCGTCGCGACGCTGCTGGTCGCGACCCGCATCGTCCTGGCGCTGGGGGGTGGCTGACGTGTCGACGTACGTCGACCAGTGGTCGGTCCGGGGCATCATGCGGCGCATGCTCCCCGTGCTGGTCGTGCTGACGTCCATCGAACTCGGGAGCGGCATCGTGCTCGATACGTTCGAGTCGGTGTTGCTGCAGTACCCCACGCTGCTGGTCCTCGTCCCCGTCACCATCGGGATGGCGGGCAACCTCGGAAGTATCCGGCCGCGAGGCTCTCGACGGCGGTCCACCTCGGCATCGTCTCGTTTCACCCCACGGACGACCGGCTCGGGGGCAACGCCGTCGCGACGGTGGCGCTGGCGCTGACGGTCTTCCCGCTGGTCGGGGCCGGCGCGTGGGCGCTCCAGGCGCTGCTCGGGACCGTCCAGCTCCCATTCCTGACGGTCGTCGTCGTCGCGACGACGAGTGGTCTCGTGCTGGCTGCGCTGGTGGTCGTCGTCACGGCGGTGACGGCCTACGCCGCTTACCGGTTCGAGCTGGATCCCGACGACATCGTCATCCCGGTCGTCACCAACGTCAGCGACGTGCTCGGCGTGCTGGTGCTCTTTGGCGTCGTCCGGGTGCTCGTCTAAGGTCGGACGGCCATCGACGGACATTTGCCGGTCACCGCCTCACTACCGACCGTGCAGACCGTGGCTCCCGTCCTCGCGACGCCGCCGCTCGCCGACGTCCTCGTGACCGTCGCCGACCGGGTGCTTCGCATCGTGGTCTTTCTCTCGCTGGGGGTCTTCCTCGCGAACCTCGCGGTCGCCTTCGGCCTCGTCGAGCGCATCGCGGCGGTCTCGCGGTACCTCACCGACCCGGCGAATCTCCCCGACGAGGTGGGCACCGCCATCCTGACCACGACGGCCTCGACCACCGCGGGCTACGGCATGCTCGCGGATTTCCGGGAGTCGGGCGTCCTCGACGACCGCGCGACGCTGGTCGCGGTGACGATAAACACCTTCTTCGGCTTCGCCCAGCACATCGTGACCTTCTACGCGCCGGTCCTCATCCCCATCCTCGGCCTCGAGGTCGGGGTGCTCTACGTCGCGACACGGGGGCTGGTCGCGCTGGCGATAACGCTGACCGGCATCGTCGCCGGCGCGCTCTTGCTCGACGGGTCGACGCGCCGCACAGCGGACCTCGACGCCAGCACCGACGGCGGGCGGGCCGACGACGGGAACGCTCCCGATGCGGGTACCGACGGCCCCGAGAGCCGCGAGGCCGCGGTCCGGGAGGCCTACGGGCAGACGCTGGACCGGATCCGGGACATCCTCCCGCGACTGGTCGCCATCTACGTCGTCGTCTCGCTGCTGGTCGCCTACTCCGAGGAACTGCTCGCGCTGCTTGGCCCGGGCGGGGCGAGCGTCACTGCCACCGCCGACGCGCTCGCCGGGTCGCTCGGCCTGCCCGGTGCGGCCGCACCCGTCGTCGCCGCCTACGCACTGGATACGACCTCGGGGGCGGCCGTCATCGCACCGCTCATCGCCGACGGCACCTTCACCGCCCGCACCGCCGTCGCGACGATGCTCGTCGGCGGCATCGTCTCCTTTGCCGTCTCGACGTTCAAGCGCTCCATCCCGTTCCAGTACGGCATCTGGGGCCGGGAGTTCGGGACGAAGGTCATCGTCGTGAACACCGGCCTGAAGATCGTCTGGATCGCCGCCGCACTCGTCGTCCTGCTTGGCCTCTGATCACCGCGTCTCGGGGATGGGGTCCGAGATGACGACGGCCTCGCCCTCGAGGGCGGCCTCGCCGTCGGCGCCGTCGACGGCCGTCGTGAGGCGGAACCGGTCGTCCCTGATGCGCTCGACGACTTCGCAGTGGGCGGTGACACGCTCGCCGATGTCGACGGGAGCGCGGTAGCTGAGCTCCTGTGAGATGTAGATGATGAGCCCCGGCAGGCGGGCGAGCGCGGCGCTGATGAGCCCCGAGACCAGCGTGCCGTGGACGATGCGGCGGCCAAAGCGGGTCCCCTCGGCGAACTCGGCGTCCAGGTGGAGGCGGTTGGTGTCGCCGCTGACCTCGGCGAACTGCTCGACGTCCTCCTCGGTGAGGGTCTTGCTGAAGCGGACGTGGTCGCCGACGTCGATGCCGTCCTCGACGCCGTAGCTCTCGAAGGTCCAGTCGTCGTCCTCGTAGACGGTGTCGGGGCGCGTGAACCGCTTGCGCTGGTGGGGGAGGTCCGGCGCCGGCGTCGGATGGGCGAGCTGGGGAATGTAGTGCGAGAGGTCCGTCGTGGTCACGATGCCGACCAGGACGCCGTCGTCGACGACGGGCAGCTTCTTGATGCCGTGGGACCGCAACCGCTCGACGGCGGCCTCGATGTTCGCGTCCGGGCGTATCGTCACGAGCGGCGAAGACATCACGTCGCCGACGGTCAGCGCCGTCGCGTCGCCCCCCTCGGCCGTGACGGCGACGACGTCGCTCTCCGTGACGATGCCGACGGGCTCGCCATCTGCCTCGACGACGAGCGAGCCGATGCCCTCGTCGCGCAGCCGACCCGCCACTGCTACGATCGTCGTGTCTCTCGTGCCGGTTCGTGCGGGGGCGGTCATCACGTCGCGGACTGGCAGTGGGACGAGCATCCTGCGTCGAACTATCGCTCCCAGCGACATAATCTCCCCCGTCAGGTTTGTGGGCCCGCCGCCCGTCTCTCCGGCGATGGACCGCCGCTCGCTCGTCGCCCTCGTGCTGCTGGTCGCCCTCGCCGGATGTGGTGGTTTCTCCGCGTCCGCCCCGTCGGCGTCGACGCCGACCGCCGTCGGGTCGGCCGGCCCGATTCCACAGGACACCGTTTCGGTGAGCGTCACCGCCGTCGTCGACGGCGACACGATTCGCGTCGCGTACCCGAACGGGACCGTCGACACCGTGCGACTCGTCGGCGTCGACACGCCCGAGGTCCACGTCGAGAACGACCCCGCGGAGTTCGAGGGGGTCCCCGACACCGACGCGGGACGGGCGTGTCTCCGTGAGGCGGGCACCGACGCCTCGAACTTCGCGAAAGACGCCCTGTTGGGCCGCGAGGTCGGCCTCGCGTTCGACCCGGCGACCGACCGGCGGGGCTACTACGACCGCCTGCTCGCGTACGTCGTCGTCGAGGACCGACTGTTCAACTACCGCCTGGTCGCCACCGGTCACGCCAGGGTCTACGACAGCGACTTCTCGCGGGCGGACCGGTTCTACAGCGCCGAGACGGCGGCCCGCGAGAACGGTCGCGGCCTCTGGCGCTGTGTCGACCCGGCAACGACGGGGACGCCGGTGGCCGACGGCGGGACGGTCACGGCCGGCGAGACCGGCCTGGCGATAGCGACGATCAACGCCGACGCCGCCGGCGACGACAACGAGAACCTGAACGACGAGTACGTCGTCTTCGAGAACCGCGGCGAGTCGGCGCTGGACCTGACCGGGTGGACGGTCGCCGACGCGGCCGACCACGTCTACACGTTCGACGCGCTGACGCTCGCCCCCGGCGACCGGGTGACCCTCCACACCGGGGCCGGCACCGACACCGAGACGGACCGCTACTGGGGACGTACCAGGGCGGTCTGGAACAACGGGGGCGATACGGTCACGGTCCGCGACGCGAGCGGGCGCGTCGTCGCCCGGCGAACCTACGGGTGAGCGCCCGCCTCAGCGCTCGGTCCGCCGCGAGGCAGGATCGGCCGGTCCGCCGTTGAGGACGCCTGCGACTCGCTCGCTGGCCCTCGCGACGAGCGCCGCCGCCAGCACGAGGGAAAAGGCTACGACGCCGACCGTGGTCACGGCTCGCGACCCGACCACCTCGCCGACGACCGCCGTCGCCAGCGCCACCAGCTGGACACCCAGGAGCCGCGTCTGTAGGCAGGCCATAGTGGCACGTTGGTAGCCTGCGATCATAACTTCCACGTCAGACGTATTTACCGCTCCCGAGTGCCGGTCAGACCGTCGAACACGCCCGGCAGTATTTGGCCGTTCGGTGCCAAGGACTGCCATGGACGTTCGCCGGGTCGTCCCGTCGCCACGCGCCGTCGACTGGAGTCTCTTCGTCGCCGTCACGACGCTACTCGCGACCGGCGTGGCGACCATCTGGGCCGGGACGCCGCGTGGTGCGTGGCTCATCGACCTCCACGCCATCGCGGGGGTGGTGCTCGTCGCCTTGGTGCCGATGAAGCTGTGGCGAGTCTCCCACCGGGTCTCGCCCGCGCGGCTCACCGGCCGGCGGGTTCTCTCCCTACTGCTCGCGGCCGACGTGACGGCGGCCCTGGCGACCGGCGTCTGGTGGGTGTTCGGCGGGTCGCTCGACCTGGGGCCGTGGGGGCTCTTTCACCTCCACGTCGGCCTCGGCCTGCTGGTGCCCGTCCTCCTGGCAACACACCTGCGCTATCGCTACCACCGGCCCACGCGGGCCACCGTGGGCCGGCGCCGCGACGTCCTCCGCTACGCCGGCGTCGTCACCGCGGGCGCGCTCGTCTGGCGGTTCCAGCGACCGGTCAACGACCTGCTGGACACCGCGGGAGCCGACCGGCGGTACACGGGGTCGCGCGAGGAGGGCAGCGGCGAGGGCAACCGCTTCCCGGTGACCAGCTGGGTCGCCGACGACCCGGACCCGGTCGACCCGGCCGACTGGTCGCTGTCGGTCGTGGGTCGCGTCTCGACGCCCGCCGAGTACGGGGTCGACGACCTCTCGGCGGATGCGACGCGGGAGGGTCTGCTCGACTGCACGAGCGGGTGGTACTCCGACCACGCGTGGCAGGGCGTCCGCGTGGGCGACCTGCTCGCGGCCGCCGACCCGGACGACCCAGCGGCGTGGGTCCAGTTCCGCTCGGTCACGGGCTACCGCTGGAGCCTCCCCATCGACGAGGCCCGTGATGCCGTCCTCGCGACGCACGTCGACGGCGAGCGCCTCTCGCACGGCCACGGCTTCCCGATGCGCCTGGTCGCGCCCGGACGGCGTGGCTTCCAGTGGGTCAAGTGGGTCGAGGAGGTGCGGGTCACCAAGCGCCGCGAGGTGGGCGAGTGGCTCGCCATCTTCGTCAGCGGCTTCTGACCTACACGAGCGCCCGGAGGGTCGCCCAGAGGTCGGGCCCCGCGTCTCGCGGCTGGTCGCCGCTTGCCCCGTCCGAGGCGCTTCGCGCCTCGTGCTCGTAGTGAACGGGCACGAACCCGGCCGCTCGCGCGCCCTCGACGTCGGCCTCGTAGTCGTCGCCGACCATCACGTACTCGTCGGCCGGCAGTCTGTCGCGCAGGCGGTCGAACGGGGCCGGGTCGGGTTTGTGCGCGCCGGCCTCGTAGGAGGCGACGACGACGTCGAAGTGGTCGGTCAGGTCGTGATGGGCGAGCTTGCCCACCTGCCACTCGCGGACGCCGTTTGTGACGACCGCCAGCGGGTCGTCGGCACCGAGCGACGCCAGACTCTCGCGGGCGCCGTCGGGCACCGTCGTCGCCTCGTAGGTCCGCTCCCGGAACGTCTCGACCATCGCCGCCGGGTCGCCGCCGTCCGCGTCGGCCTCGTCGAGCGCGGTCGCCATCGCCTGTTCGAACGGCGATTCCACCATCGTATCGTGTGCGGTCCAGAACGTCTCTTCGACTGTCGCCACGAGTGTGTCGTCGGGGTCGATGCCGTGGTCGGCCAGCGTCTCACGCAGCACCGCTTCGTGCGGACGCGTCCAGTGGACGAGCGTCCCGTCGAGGTCGAAACAGATCGCGGTCGTCATGGTTCGGAGTCGACCGGCGTCCCGTCCTCGGTCGGCGGGGCGACGTAGTCGATGTAGGCCTCGGCGTCGGGTTCGCGTACCCGCACGCGAACGTGGATGTCGCCCAGCTCCGCGGGCTCGCCGACGGCGAAGTTGATACGCCCCTCGAAGGCCGCCTGCTTCTTCACGTCGAACGCGAAGGTGTCGCCCTCGAGTGCGTCGAAGAAGACCGAGCGCGCGGTGTCGAGAATCTCCAGGCGGTGGAGCAACTCCGAGAACTCGTCCATCGAGTGGACCTCGGCGCGGAGTTCGCCGTGGCTGTGTTCCGGGTCGGCCTCCGGGAACAGGTTGCGGATGGCGTCGGCCACCCGGGCGGTCACCTCGGTGTCGTTGACCGGCGCGGTGACCTGGACGTCGACGCTGTAGACGGCACTCATTCCAGGGCCTCCGCCCCCTCTCGCAGGAGCGTCCGGACGGTCCGCTGGAAGGCCGCGAGCGTCTCGGTGTTCTCGATGGTCAGGTCGGCCATCGCCATGGCCTCGCCCATCCCGAACCCGAGCTCGCGCTCGTCGCGGTCCGCCAGCGACTCGCCGCCCTCCTCGGCGCTCGCGTCCCGGCCACGCAGATCCAGGCGCTCGGCGCGGACCTCGAAGGGTGCGTCCACCTCGACCAGCAGGAACGACTCGCCGAACGCCTCGCGGAACGCCTCGACCTCCACGTCCGAGCGGATGCCGTCGACGACGACGGTGTCGCTGTCCTCGCGGCGCTCCTCGATGATAGGCAACGACCGCTCGGCGATGGCCGCGGGGCCGTTCTCCTCGCGGAGCGCCGTCGCCACCGTCCCGTGGTCCGTCGCCGGGTCCAGCCCCCGGTCGCGACACTCCTGGCGGATGACGTCGCCCATCGTGACGACCGGCACCCCCATGTCGACGGCGACGTTGGCCGCCTCGCTCTTGCCGCTCCCGGGCAGTCCGACGATGCCGATGACTGTCATTGGCGTGCGTTGGCCAGCGCCGGCCAAAAGCCCTACCGTTCGCGGACGACGACGAACTCCGCCAGGTCCCGCAGGTAGTCCATCGACTGGGACTCTGGCGCGTCGATGGTCGCGAGCGCCTCCAGGCCGTCTCCGATTCCTCGCGAGCGCGCTGGTCGGCCTCGTCGGCCGTGAGATCGGTCACCTCGACGATCGAGGGGCGATCCATCGCCGCGTCGTGCCCCGCGGGCTTGCCCAGCGTCTCCGCGTCGGCCGTCGCGTCCAGCACGTCGTCGCGCATCTGGAAGGCGACGCCGACCCGCTCGGCGTAGCGGCCGATGGTCTCGACGGTGTAGGCGTCGGCGTCGGCCGCGATGGCACCGAGTTCGGCCGCCGCGCGAAACAGGGCCCCGGTCTTGCGCCGCGCGAGTTCCATGTACTCGGCCTCGTTCGAGGGCTGGGCGATGAGTTCGGTCGCCTCGCCCTCGCCGAGTTCGACCATCGCCTCGCTGACGGTCTGCATCGCCCGCTCGTCGGCCGAGAAGAGCGCGAAGGCCTCACCCAGCAGCCCGTCCGAGGCGACGATGGCCGGGCCGTGGCCGAACGCCGACCACGCCGAGGGGGTCCCGCGGCGCAGTTCGGACTCGTCGATGATGTCGTCGATGACCAGCGACGCGTTGTGGACCAGCTCGATGCCGACGGCGAAGTCGAGGGCGTCGTCCGGGTCGCCGCCCAGCGCCTCGCAGACCAGCACCGTCACGGTCGGTCGCACCCGCTTGCCCCCCGAGAGCGCGACGTGCCGGACCTGGTCGGCGAGTGCCGACGGTTCGACGTCGTCGAGCACCGCCTCCAGTCGCTCCTCGACGCGGTCACGACGCCGGTGGAGATACTCCATCACCCTGGCGTTAGGACCAGGCCGAAAAGTACCTGACGACCCACCTTTTTCGGCGTCGGGTTCGCGCTTCGCGCGAACCACTCCTTGAAAAACGTGGGCGAAAAGGCCGGTCGCTCGCGTCGCTCGCGACCGGTGAACCGGCGGCAGAGCCGCCGGATGCCTGTTCTAGGCCAGCCCCCCGTGTTCTCGCGACGGAGCGCGCTCACGGCCGACCGCTCGGTGTCCGTGCTTGGAACGGTGTAACCCGCCAATGGCTTCGAGGCGTGCCGGTATCACCTCGAAGCAGCTTTGGACGATTTCAGCATCGCTCCGTTCTACTACTATATCTGGCAAATTTGGAGGCAAATTATTTTTGTATCCGTCGCGAAAATCTTTCCATGTCCCACGAGGTCGAAGACGAAACGACGGTCAACGAGAGCTATTCGGTGACGGTCCCGGCAGCGGTACGGCGAGAGGCCGGCGTCGAGGCGGGCGACAAGATTCGGTGGCGCGTCGACGACGGGACTCTCTCGGTCGAACTCGTCAAGCAACACTACGGTGCGTTTTCAGGGCTCGACCCGGTCGACATCGGCGAACCGACCGACGCCGCCGAGGACCACGACCTCGTCGCCGGGGACTACTGATGGCCGCAGTCGCCGTGGATGCGAACGTTCTCATCGCGGCCCGACTCTCCCGCGATCAGAATCACGAGCGCGGGGACGCGATCACGCGGGCGATGGACCACGGAACACTCCCGATAGCGTACGTCCTCAGCGACGTTCTGGAGGAAGTCGTCAACTACCTTCAGGCGAGAGCAGGACACGACGTCGCGACCGAAACGCTCGATGCGATACTCGAGAGCAGCGGGTTTTCCCTCCAGCAGACCTCGAAGTCCGACTTCGACGCTGGTCGCTCCGTGTTCCGACGCTACGAATCACTCTCGCTGACGGATGCCGTCATCGTTGCAGCGATGGACCGAACAGATGTCGACTACCTCTACAGTTTCGACGATGGGTTCGACAGCGTCCCCGAAGTCACTCGTCTCACGACACCCGAAAATCCGTACGAGCAATAGCGGACCTGTGCTACGTTGTTATCCCTCGAACTCCTCGATGAGCGCCGGCACCACGTCGAAGAGGTCGTCGACGATGCCAATACCACCTTTTTCGGCCTCGGGTGCGCTTCGCGCACCGCTCGTTGAAAAACGTGGGCGAAAAAGGCCGGTCGCTCGCGTTGCTCGCGACCGGTGAACCGGCGGCAGAGCCGCCGGATGCTCAAGTTACCCGCCGAACTCCTCGATGAGCGCCGGCACCACGTCGAAGAGGTCGTCGACGATGCCAATACCACCTTTTTCGGCCTCGGGTGCGCTTCGCGCACCGCTCGTTGAAAAACGTGGGCGAAAAAGGCCGGTCGCTCGCGTTGCTCGCGACCGGTGAACCGGCGGCAGAGCCGCCGGATGCTCAAGTTACCCGCCGAACTCCTCGATGAGCGCCGGCACCACGTCGAAGAGGTCGTCGACGATGCCAATACCACCTTTTTCGGCCTCGGGTGCGCTTCGCGCACCGCTCGTTGAAAAACGTGGGCGAAAAAGGCCGGTCGCTCGCGTTGCTCGCGACCGGTGAACCGGCGGCAGAGCCGCCGGATGCTCAAGTTACCCGCCGAACTCCTCGATGAGCGCCGGCACCACGTCGAAGAGGTCGTCGACGATGCCGTAGTCGGCGATGTCGAAGATGGGCGCGTTGGGGTCGGTGTTGATGGCGACGATGGTGTCGGCGCCCTTCATCCCGGCGACGTGCTGGACGGCCCCGGAGATGCCGACGGCGATGTAGACGTCCGGCGTGACCACCTTCCCCGACTGGCCGACCTGGCGGTCCTTCTCCAGCCAGCCGTTGTCGATGAGCGGCCGGGAGGCCGACACCGTCGCGTCCAGCGCCTCGGCCAGGTCGAACACGAGGTCGAGGTTCTCCTCCTCGCCGATGCCGCGCCCGACCGAGACCAGCACGTCGGCGTCGGTGATGTCGACGTCGCCGCCACCGACCTCCTCGAAGCCGGTGACAGTCGAGCGGACCGCCGACTCGTCGACGTCGACCTCGAAGGGCTCGACGGACGAGCCGTTGACGCCCTCCGCGGCGGGCCACTCGCCGGGTCGGACCGTCAGCGCGGCCGCCTCGGCGTGGACGTCGATGGTCGTCTCGGTCTTGGACCCGTACAGCTCGCGGGTCGCGGTCAGTCGCTCGCCGTAGTCGACGTCGACCACGTCGGTCACCAGCGGCAGGCCCAGGTCGCTGGCGACAGCGGGGGCGTAGTCGAGGCCGTTGACCGTGTTTGGCATCACCACCAGCGACGGGTCGAGGGCCTCGGCCAGTTGGGTCACCGCCTGGACGTAGACGTCGTGGTTGAACTCCTCGCCCTCGTCGACGGTGTAGACCGTCTCGACGCCCTCGCGGTCGAGTTTCCGACCGAACGTCTCCACGTCGCCGCCGATTACGACGGTGTGGTGCTCGTCTCCCGTCTCCTCGGCGAGCAGGCGGCCGACGCTGAGCAGTTCGAGGCTCACCGGCCGGAGCTCGCCGCGGCGGTGCTCGGCGACGGTCAGTACCGTCATCAGTTCGCCACCCCCGCCTCACGGAGGACCGCGGCCAGTTCGCCGGCCGTCTCTTCGGCGCTCCCCTCGAAGACCGTCGCGTCGCTCTCGCTGGTGGGTTCGTACAGCGACGTCTGTTCGAGCGGGCTCTCGATGTCGGCCGGCGACAGGCCGACGTCCTCGAGGGACTTCACAGCCAGTTCCTTGCTCTGGGCCTGACGAATCCCCCTGAGACTGGCGTACCGCGGGTCGTTGATGCCGGTCTGGATGGTCAGAACGGCGGGCAACTGGACGTCGGCCAGCTCCTCGATGCCGCCCTCTAACTCGCGGTGGACGGCGGCGACGCCGGCCTCGCGGTCCAGCTCCAGGTCGTTGACGACGGCGGCCCACTCGAAGCCCAGTCGCTCGGCCAGGGTCACCCCGGTCGCACCGAAGCCGTCGTCGGCCGACTGCACGCCCGTGAGCACGAGGTCCGGGTCCTCCTCGGCGGCGACGGCCTCGACGACGCGGGCCTTGGTCGCCGGGTCGAGCAATCCGGCCTCGACCAGCGTGTCGTCCCAGACCCGCACCGCGCGGTCGGCCCCCTTCGCCAGCGCCTGGCGGATCGTCTCCTCGCTCTCCTCGGGGCCCACCGTCACCGTCACGACCTCGACGTCCTCGTCGGCGGCCTCCTGTATCTGGACGGCCTCCTCGACGGCGTACTCGTCCCACTCGTTGAGGTCGTGTGTGACGTACCGGTCGTCGATCCCGAGTCCGTCGATCTCGAACTCGTCGTCGACGACCGCGACCTGCTTGACTGTGACAAGAATTTTCATACCACGACCTGGTACCGGACGGCGAATAAACGTTTCCGAACCAGAAACCACCGGCGAGTCGTTTACGCTGTGACTACCCCGCGTACCCGCTCAGCTCCCTGCTATATGCCACCGCGTGTCGGGATCCGGATACGGGCACGCTCGACACCGCCGGCAGCGTCGTCGCGGGCGTCGTCGCCACGCTCGTCCCGGGCGCGGTGACGCTCGCGCCCCTCCCGGTAGTGGGCCTCGCGACGGCCCGGAGCGTGGGCACCGGCCTCCAGACCTGGGCCTTCGCCGGCCCGTTCGTGCTGGCCGTCGGCCTCGGCGGGGCGACCACCGGATAGTTGCTGAACGCGACCCGGGTCCGAAGCGGTCTGCTCGGCGGCCTGGGCTTGCTCTCGGGCGGGGTCGTCGGCGCCGCCGGTGGCGTCGACGGGGGCGCGTCTCGAGTCGGTTCGCCCCATGAGTGTCGTCGACTGTCCCGCGGACGCTCGCCAGCCTAATCGTCGGCTTCTACGAACCGGCCGCTTACGTGTCCGAACACGCTATAGCGGTTCGGACTGGCTCGCGGTTCCACCGCTCGCCTGTACCGAGTGTCCTGCGGACACTCGCTCGCCTAATCGTCCGCTTCGGCCTCCGGCTCCTCGCCGGCCACGAACTCCCCGAGGCCGTCGATGGGGCGGTCGGGATTGAGGCTGTCCAGTTCCTCCGGCGCGCCCAGCTGGGCCTCCGTCTCCTCGGGGTCCCGCAGCTTCGTCCGGCCGCGGTGGACGGTGACCTCGTCGTCGAGGTGGAGCCGAATCGCCTCGAGCAGCGCGTCGGCCTCGAGCGGCTGGCCGAGCTGCTGGAGCTCTTCCTCCGAGGCGTCGTCGGGGACGTTGAAGGCCCGCTGGGTGATGATGGGCCCCTGGTCCAAGTCCGTCGTCACGTAGTGGGCGGTGACGCCGGCGATGCGGACGCCCTCCTCGATGGCCTGCATGTAGGCGGAGGCACCGGGGAACGCCGGCAGCAGACTGGGATGGACGTTGATGATGCGGCTCTCGTAGCGGAAGACCACGTCCGGCGAGAGGATGCGCATGTAGCGGGCCAGCACGATGAGGTCGGCGTCGTACTCGGCGAGCAACTCGAGCAGTTCCGCCTCGTCGGGGGTCCCCTTCTCGTCGCCGATGTCGTGGAAGGGGACGTCGTACTTCGCGGCCAGGGGTTCGAGGTCGCTGTGGTTGCCGATGACCACCTCGATGTCGGCCCCCAGGTCGCCGTTGGCCCAGGACTCGAACAGGGCTTCGAGACAGTGGGATTCCTTCGTGACGAGGACGGCGATGGACTGGGTCTCGCGGTCCGCAGGGAACCGGACCTGGATGTCGACGTCGAGCTCGTCCCCGAGCTCGGTCAGGTCCTCGCGGAGTTTCTCCTCCGTCGTCACCATCTCGGCGGTGTCGACGTGCATGGTCATCCGGAAGACGCCCTCCCGGACGGCCTGGTCTAGGTCCTCGATGTTGATGCCCCGTTCGAACAGGAGGGAGGTGACCTCCGCGATGAGCCCCGTGTCGTCGTCGCCGACGACGGTTATCTCGGTCAGGTTCCGGGTCACGCCCACCACCTCCGGCGCTCGATGTGTTTCATTGGCGCTCTGTTGGTCGTGCCCCAAGCAAAAGGCTTCGTTTTCCTGCAGTGGCAGCACAACTATTACGCTCGAGTGTTTCCCGTGCAGTGTGAGCGAGCACCACCCGACCGTGGTCTGTGCCGACCCGGACGACGCTGCACGGGCGGCGACGCTCGAGGCGCTGGCCGGCGCGGACCTGGACGTCGTCGGCGCGGCCACCGTCGCGGATGTCGACGCGGCCGTCGACGAGTCAGTCGACTGCGTGGTCACGGCCTTTTCGTTCCCGGACGGGGACGCCTTCGACGTCGTCGATGCGGTCCGACTGGCACACGACGACTGTGTCTGTATCCTCTTTACCGACGAGTCGCCGTCCGATCTGCCCAGGGGCCGGCCGGACCAGGTCGTCGAGTACGTCCCGCGGTCGATTCCCGCTGCCCGCGAGCGACTCGCCGACGTCGTCGCGCTCGCGGCCGCCGAGTCGACCCACGCCGCGTTCCCCGTCCCGGACCGGGAGGCCGATCGCCTCGCGGCCGTCCGCGAGTACGACGTCGAGGCGCTCGCCGCCGAGGAGACGTTCGAGCGCCTCACGGCGCTGATGACGACGCACTTCGACATCGACGTTGCCTTCGTGGGACTCGTCGACGAACACGAGGAGCGGTTCGTCGCCTGCGAGGGGGCCAACTGGCGGACGCTGGCCCGCGAGGACTCCATCTGTACGCACACCATCCTCTCCGATGAGGTGACCGTGGTCGACGACACGCACGAGGACCCTCGCTTTGCCGCCAACGACCGACTCGACGACCTCGACATCCGCTCGTACGCCGGGGCCCGGATAACCGACGAGGCGGGCAATGCCCTGGGCGCGGTCTGCTGTATCGACGACGAGCCCCGCTCGTACACGGCCGCCGAGCGGGCCGACATCCGGCGATTCGCCGACGAAGTCGAAGAACAGCTGTCGCTGCGCCGCCGACTCGGTGCCGGGGTGACGTGAGATGGGTCAGCGTCACGACGGCCGGTATACGTTCGCGGGGACGCCGCTGAACCCCGTCGACCCAGGTACCAACATCCTGGTCGCCGGGCCGATCCTCGATGGCACCCGCGAGGCGGCGCTGCGGTTGCTCGCGGCCGACTCGGCCGACGGCATCGTCGTCGTCGCCGCCGACACGAGTGCCGGCGAGATCCTGGCGGGATTCGACGCGCTGGGCTGTGACGTCTCCGGCGGCCGGGTCCGGGTCGTCGACTGCAACCGGGCGGACGACGAGGCACTCGGCGAGTCCGTCACGGCGGTGACGTCGCCCGCCGACCTCACGGGTATCGGCATCGAGTACTCCGGGCAGTACGAGGAGATGTACGCCCGGGGCTACGACGCCGTCAGGACGGGCATCTACACGCTGACGCCGCTGCTGGTGTTCAGCGAGGACGTTCGCTCGGTCTTCCGGTTCGTGAACATCGTCACCAGCCGCGTCCGGACCGCCGACGGCCTGAGCGTCTGTGTCATCGACCCCGAGGCACACGACGACCAGGTCGTCGGCAGCATCGCCCAGTCGTTCGACGGTCGGATCGACGTCCGCGGCGGGGACGACGGGCCGGAGATCCGGGTACAGGGCCTCCCCGACCAACCGACCGAGTGGACGCCGATGGGATAACACAAGCGTTTTCTCCGCCCCACGCCCGCTTGCGTGTAATGACCGTCTACACCGCAACGGTGACCGTCCGACTCAAACGGGGCGTTCTGGACCCCGAGGCCGAGACGACCCAGCACTCGCTCGAACGGCTGGGCTTCGAGCTCGAGGACCTCCGGTCTGCGGACCAGTTCGAGCTCGACATCGACGCCGCGTCGGCCGACGAGGCCGCCGACCGGGCCGCGGAGATGGCCGAACGCCTGCTCGCGAACCCGACCATCCACGACTACGACGTGGAGGTCGACCAGGCCGAATGACGATCGCAGTGATCCAATTCGGCGGCTCGAACTGCGACCGCGACTCGGTCCGGGCGCTGGCGTCGCTGGGCTTCGACGCCGAACTCGTCTGGCACGAGGACGGGCTGCCAGATTCCGTCGAGGGTATCATGCTCCCCGGCGGCTTCTCCTACGGCGACTACCTCCGGGCCGGCGCGATGGCCGCTCGCTCGCCCATCATGCAGGACGTCAAGGACGCTGCCGAGGACGGCATTCCGGTGCTCGGCGTCTGTAACGGCGCGCAGATCGGGTGTGAGTCGTCGCTGACCCTGGCGTGTTCACCACCAACGAGAGCGCCCGGTTCCAGTGTGAACACGTCCACCTGCGCGTGGAGAACGCGGACACGCCGTGGACCAACCACTACGAGGAAGGCGACGTGGTCGAACTCCCCATCGCTCACGGCGAGGGCCGCTACGAGATCACCGACGAGCGCCTCGCGGACCTGGAGGCCGAGGACCGCATCCTCTTCCGGTACTGCGACGCGGACGGTGCGGTAACGTCCGAGGCCAACCCCAACGGCTCGAAACACGCCGTCGCGGGCGTCACCGGCGCGGGCGACCACGTCGCGGTCATGATGCCCCACCCCGAGCGGGCGTCTCTCGAAGACCTGGGGCGCACCGACGGGCAGGGCGTGCTCGAAGGCTTCGCGGAGTAAGGACCCACTCGCTGCTGTTCTCTCCCGCGACCGAGCGACGGGAGCAACGCTCATCGTCGTTCCGTCCCGCTCGAACCCCGAGGCGCGGCGATGCCGTCGCTCACCGCGTGGAATCCAAAGGGAGATGGATGGGAACGGGGCCATCTGGAGCGTGTGACGGTCCCGGCGGCCCCTACGACACGGTAGACCCCCTGATCACAAAAGGGCCATCCAACCGGAGTGAAAGTGAAAGTGGTCCGCTCGAACGCCCGACGGCGCCGACACTTACTTTTCGATAGTTGGCGTACTGTCACCTATGGACACCGATAGCGCGACCACACAGGAGTCCGTCAGGGTCTGGCTGGTCGAACGGACCTACTCCGACGACGAGCAGAACCTCATCATCCTCACCTACGCGACGCCGGACGGCCGGCGTGACTTCCGGAAGGAGCGGGCGCTGACCTCCTACACCGGCGACCACCGGGAGACACCAGTCTCGATGGCCGTCTCGCCGGACAACCTCGGGGTCGTCGACGACGCCGAGACGCGCGAGCGCTACGCCGTCGAGGCCGACCGGATGCAAGAGAAACACGACCTCGACGACGTGCTCTGACGCGAGCCGAAAAGCCAGTCCTCAGCGCGCCAGCGGCAGCGAGTAGCCCTTTTCGCGTTCCATCACGGCCTCCCACGTCGCCTCGCACTCACAGGACACCTGCTCGAAGACCGTCTCGTCCTGCCGCAGGTCGAAGTCCTTGATGGCTCGCTGGACACGGTCGTCACACTCGCCGCAGTTGTGCGGGCCGCGGTCGCTCCCGTGGCCGACGGGATCCGAGACGACGATGACGTCCTCACCGTCAGACGAGTCTGACGAGCCTCCGGTCGCTCCGCTCCCGGAGACGTCGGCGGTCGATTCCAGCACCTCGGCGACCGACCAGAGCCACGGCGGGCGGTAGCCGCCGTCGTGGTACAGTTCCTCGACCATCGTGTAGCGCTGGACGTTGCAGGGGTTCATCGAGACGGTGTGACAGCCGGAAACGGCGGCACACTTCCGCACGGAGCGTTTCATGTCCGCGACGGCCTCCGACTCGGTGAGGAAGGGGGGCTTCATCAGGAGATAGGCCTTCACGCCGGCACCGGCCTCTCGGGCGGCCTCGCAGGCGTCTTCGAAGTCGGCGAAGTCGAAGTACTTGTTCACCGAGTCGTGGCGCACGCGGTCCGTTGCCGTCTCCAGCCCCACGGCCACGTCGGTCTCGAGGCCCACGTCGACGAAGTCGCCGACGCGGTCGGCCTGCACGAAGTCCGGCAGCGACTCGACGACGATGCGCTCGCGGTCGGCGAACGTCTCGGCGATGGCCTGCCGGGTCTCGGCCGGCACCTCGCGCTCGTCGAGGAAGGACCCGGAGGTGTATATCTTGACGAGGCCCGACTCGGCGTCGGCGTTCTCTGCCTCGTGGTCCAGACAGTGCTGGATCTGGGCCATCAAATCCTCGTGGGCGACGCTGCCGCCCTCGACGGACTCGGCGACGTAGCCACACATCGTACACCCGCCGGCGCGGGCCCACCGGCAGCCGCCGGTGTTGAGGATGATCGTCAGGCTCTGGTACACCCCGTCGGGCGTGTTGTCCTCGTCGAGCCAGACCCGGGTCGGCTCCCGGGGGTCGTAGGTCGAGTCGTTGCGCGACCGAATCTCGCGCATCACCGCGTTGTGGGCGTCCATGCCCTTGCCCTGCTCGTAGCCGTCGGGACTGGGCTTGCTCATTGGGCAGGGGTAGCCGACGGGCGCGTAAATCGGCTTCGTTACCCGTCGTCAGCCCGGCCGCTCGAAGGCGAGGAGACGGTCGCCGATACTGGCGTAGGCGACCCCGTCGAGCCCCGCGACGTCGAAGACGTTGTCCCCCGGCCGGTAAACCGCTAGCGGGTCGCCCGACTGCTCGTCGACGGCGAACAGGCTCGTGAAGTCGGCCTTCTCGGGCGTGATGGCCTCCGCGACGACCATCTGCTCCGTCGCGCCGGCCGGCCAGCCGTTGTTCGACGGCGTCTCGTAGCGGAACCGACGGCCACCCTCCGGCAGCGAGAAGGCGTCGACGGCGTTGGTCATCGCGGCGGCGCGTGCGTACAGCGTCTCCCCGTCGGGTGCCAGCAGCGGCCACTGGCTGTAGCCGTCGACGTGCCAGGCGACGGTCCCGTCTGCCTCGACAGCGACCGTCTCCTCGCCGAGTCCGTACAGCACGTCGCCGTCGGCCAGGAACTCCTCGACCAGCCGGCGCTTCTGCCACCGTTCGGTGCCGTCGGGGGCGAACGCACGGAGCATCGACCCGTCGCCGTCCGCGACTGCGGTGACGACTGTCTCACCGACCGAGACCACGGCTCGGGCGCTCCCGGTCGATTCCGCCCAGCGCTCGTTCCCGTCCAGACCGAGCATCGTGAGTCCCGACGCCGACGCGACGCCTACGCCGCCGGCCGCGGTGGTTGCCGCCTCGACCGTGGTGAACTCCGCCGTCCAGCGCACGTCGCCGCTCGCGGCGTCGATTCCGTAGACGACCGTCGTCAGCGGCTCGTCCGGCGTCTCGTGTGTGGCGTCGGGATGGTAGAACTCGAGGCCACCGGCGACGACGGTGCCGTCCCGGACGCCCGCGACTGCCAGTTCCCGCTCGCGCTGGAGCGACCAGCGTTCGTCGCCCGTCGCCGGGTCCAGGGCGTGCAGGCTGGTCCACGACTCGCCTTCGGTCTGTGTCTCGCCCGTGACGACGTAGAGCGAACCGTCGCCGAACGTGAGACTCCACTTGTCGCGGGCGTTCGTCTGTCGGAGGTGGGTGCTGGTGAGCGCCCCGCCGGGGAACTGGGTCTGCCAGTGGAACGATCGCCCCGCAGTGTCGAGTCGCGCGACGGCCGATCGACCGTCATCGTCTCCGAGCGTCGCGTAGAGGGCCCCGTCGTGTTCGGTCAGCGCCAGGATGGAGCCAAAACTGGGGTCGAAGGACCACGCGGGCGTCCACGTTCGCAGGCCACTCGACGCTTCGGTCGGATCTTCGTCCGGCGTCGGTGCGCCGGTGTCCGATTCGGTGGGTCGCTCCGTCGCGGTCGGTGACGTCGACGGTTCGTCGGTCACAGTGTCGGTCGGCTCGCCGTCGGTCTGACAGCCCGTTACCGGCACGCACGCGAGACCTGTTATGGCGAGGAACTGCCGCCGGGAGATCATACTACGTCTACCCTCGCCGACACAAAGGGGCTACCGGGGGCTCAGTTTCGCTTTGAGCGACCCCAGCACCGCGGCCCCCGCGAGTACCGCACCGACGGCGTTCGCCAGGACGTCCGCGCCGCTGGTTCCCCGGGAGGGGACGAAGCCCTGCAGGACCTCGACACCTGCCCCGTAGCCGATGGCGACGAGGACGACCGCGGTGACGCCGGCCACGTCCTGGCTCTGTCGTCCCCGTGCCAGCAACCCGGTGAGAACGCCGTAACTGACCGCGTGGACCCACTTGTCCAGACCGACGCCCAGCAGCGTCGGCACTGCCGTGTCACCATTCGCCGGTATCGGCACCAGCGAAGTGACGAGCAAGAGGAGTGCGAACCCGGCCGCCGGAATCCACCGGCGAATTGCCGACCGATCCATACTGAGGGATGGCCGTCGCGCCGAATAAACGGAGCGGTGCGCAGAGCGCGCCGTGTCGACAGCCATCGGACCCGACGCCGACGTTCCCACTCACTTCCACGTCCCGATGGATTTATTCGCTCCACAGCGAAGAACCGATACATGAACGACGAGTCCGGGGCGGCGGTCCTCGAAGACCGCCCCGAGCTGCAATCCGCTGCGGAGGCGGTCCTCGTCGTCGACGAGGAGGCCGATGGCTGGGACTTCGACGACGTCCCCGTCGACTCGGGGCTCTTCGGCGAACTCGTCTCTGAGGGCGTCGTCGAGAAGGTACACGGCCAGTACCGCGTCGCCGACCCGCAGGCAGTCCGAGCGGTCCTGAACGGGGAACCTGCCGCCGAAGCTGGTTCCGGGTCGCGAGCCCTCTCCGACTCGTTTCCCTCGCTCACAGACCTCGAATTCGAGTCGCGAGCCGTGGGCCTTCTGGTGGCCGCGCTGGCCGTCGTCGCCGTGGCCCGTGCCTACGTCGTCGGCTCGATATACCGCGGCGGCGACATCGTCCTCTCGGGGAACGACCCGTACTTCTACCGGTATCACGTCGAACAGGTCGCCGCCCAGGCCGGGAGCGCGGCCGACTTCGGCGCGCTCTCCGCAATGCCCGGCGGCCTCGTCCAGGGCGAACCGCTGATGGTCGCGACCCTCTGGTGGGTCGCCAGTCTCTTCGGCGGGAGCACCGAGGCCATCGGACACGTGCTCGCGTGGTACCCGGTGCTCTCGGCGCTCGTCTCTGCCGTCTTGCTCTACGCCCTCGCGCTTCGGGTGACGAACGACCGTCGTGTCGGCCTGGCCTCCGTGCTCTTCCTGGCGTTCATCCCCGGCCACGCGTTCCGCACCAGCCTCGGGTTCGCCGACCATCACGCCTTCGACTACCCGTGGCTCGGCCTGACGACGCTGGCGCTCGTGGTCTTGCTAACGGCCGACGTAGACAGAGACTCGCTACGCACACCGGGACGCTGGTTCGCAGCCGGTGGACTCGGACTCGGTCTGGCCGGACAGGTCCTCGCCTGGGAGGCCGGGCCGCTACTGATTCTGCCAGTCGGTATCGCTCTGACCGGGAAGACGATTCTCGACGTCGCGGCCGACCGCTCGTCGCTCCGCACGAACGCCCCGGTCCTCGCAGGGACGACGCTCGGGGCCATCCTCGCCTGGGGTGTCCACGCGATTGCTGGGTGGCAGACAACACTCGTCGCATCGACGCCGGCACTGTTGACCGTCGGTATACTGGCGGTCTCGCTGACCGCCGCGGTCGTCCGTCAGATGGGCGGCACCACGAGACAACTGGCCGGAATCGACGTCGGCCTGGGTATCGTCGGGTTCCTCGTGCTCCGTTTCGGTCTCCCGGCACAGTGGGCGACCGTACAGGGTCGTCTCGATACGCTCTTTCGCTCGGACGCCATCGCCGAGACGTACGGCCTCTTCAACGCCGATTCCTTCGGCTTCCTGCTCCTGTTTGGCTTCACGCTCGTTCTCTCGCTCCCCGCGATGGGCTGGGGCGTCCAGCAAGCACGTGAGGGGTCGCTCGGGTGGCTCGTCGCCAGCAGTTACGCGTGGTTCTTGTTCGGACTCGCGACCATTCAGGTGCGCTTCGTCGGCGAACTGGCCACCTTCGCGGCGCTTTTCACCGGCGTCGCGTTCGTGTGGGTGGCGTCGTGGATCGACCTCGCACGGCCGCTTTCGACTGACGGCGGTCGAGACGTCGTCGACGTAATCGTCCCGGAGACGCGGACGCTCGGCGCGCTGGTCGTCCTCTTCCTGCTGTTTGGCGGGTTCGGCATGTTGCAGGTCCCGGTCAAGACGAGCCAGGTGGTCATCGAGGACGGCACCTACGAGGCGGCGAGTGCGATCGAGACGAACGCTGCCGAGCGCGAACTCGAATACAATCAGAACTACGTCCTCAGCCGGTGGGGGCAAAACCGCATGTACAACTACTTCGTGAACGGCGAAGCGGAAAGTTACGCCTATGCTCGGAGCAACTACCCGCAGTTTCTCAGTTCCCAGTCACCAGCGGGCGTCTACGACCGTCATTCGGGCCGGGTCGGCTACGTGGCCACGACCGACGGGCCCGACCTGCCGGCCGAGACGATGTACGGCCGGATGCACAACGCCATGGGCAGTCGAAACGGCGAGGTCAGTGGCCTTGGACACTTCCAGCCCGTCTACGCCAGCGAGAGCGGGAGCCACAAGGCGTTCGCACTGGTCCCTGGGGCCACCGTTCGCGGGACCGCCGCGGCGAACACCACGGTGACGCTCACAACTGACGTCAGCGTCTCCGGGACGTCGTTCGAGTACGAGCGCCAGACGACGGCGAACGCGACGGGTGCGTTCGCGGTGACCGTCGCGAACCCCGGGACCTACACCGTCACGATTCGGGACGGCGAGACCCGCGAGGTCGACGTCTCGCAGGCAGCGGTCTACGACGGCCAGAACGTGACGGTCGGATAGCCGTTCACTACTGCTCCTCGACGTGGCGCATCTGGACGGCGATACCACGCGTCGAGTCGCGCATCTCCGGCCCGCTCATCTGGGCGCGGCCGACGCCGAAGGCGGCGTCGCCCCGCACGATCACGTCGTCGCCGACGCGGATGTCGTCGCTGGCGTCGGTGATGCCGGGCGCGAGGACCGATCCGTGGGGCACGAACGGTTCGATGTCGACGACCTTCGCGGGAACGTCGCTCTCGATCCAGCGGCGGGCGCCGGCGACCGTCAGCGAGAGGACGCCGTACTGCTGGGCGAGCGCGGCCAGCTGCTCGCCGTCTGGGCTGTCGGCCCGTAACTGGGGATAGCGGCCCGCCGTCTGGATGTCGTCGAAGAGCGCGTCGCCAGCGCCCTCGCCGAACTGGTAGTCCGCGACGGCGCGGACGGTGTTGGCCTCGCGGGTGGACTTCCGGTATGTGTCCCACCCCTCGAGTTCGGCGGCGAGGTTCCCCAGCGAGTCGGCCGTCGTCGGGTGGTCGGCGACGGTGTAGGTGAACTCGAGGCCCAGCGACGCCTCGACGCGCTCACAGATGTCGCGGTACCCCTCGCCGGGGACGTGCGCGATGATCTCGGGGTAGTCGGCGTCTTCGAGATACCGCTCCAGGACGGTGCTGACGAACTCGATCTCGTTTGCGCTCCAGTTGCCGGTCACCACCGAGTCGTAGTGCTGTGCGGGGTAGGTGAGTTCGAGCTCCTGCGGGACGACACCGATGGGGGAGGTCATCGACACCATGTGCGCGCGCCAGTGGACGGCGTCGTGGTACTGCTCGTGGCTCTGGGAGTCGCTGTAGGGCTTGCGCGCCGAACAGGGGACGAGCACGAGCGGTCGGTCGTCGAACCGGGGGACGTAGCGCTCGGTGACGCGCTCGGCGAAGCGCTGGATCTCGACCCGGCGGATGGCGTCCTCGGTGGCCGCCGAGAGCTGTGCGCGGCGGATGAGCGGGGTGCGCTGCTCGACGTAGCCGTACTGCTGGTCGAGCAGGCGGACAGTCGCCGTGAGCCAGTTGTCCTGGCGGGCCTGGCCCTCGACGTAGTCGCGGAGGCGGCCGTCGCGGACGCGGCGCCGGACGCGTCGGAGTTCCGCAGCCAGCGCGTTGACGTTGTGTTCGACGCAGTCCTGGGGGTCGAACTCGTCGCGGGGCACCTGACAGGCCGGACACGCACAGGGGAGTTCCTCGAGGTCCTCGAGGAAGTACGCCTCGTCGGTGGTGAGATAGCGTCCCTCGGTCCCGCGGACGACCGCTCGGTCCGGGTCCACCAGGTCCACACCGGCGTAGACCAGCGTCGCGACGTTGCGTGGGGTGGCGACGCCGGGCAGGTAGAGCGCCGTGTCGCTGGGCGTCGCCTCGCGGACGGCCGTGACGGCGCCGACGAAGGCTTCGCCGTGGCCGACGTAGCCCGGGGCCCCCGAGAGAACGGTGACGTCGGCCGGGTGCTGACCCGCAGTCTGTGGTGACACCACCGCCGCGCTGGGGAACTCGATGTCGGGGTAGTCGCCGGCGAAGGCGTCGGCCACCTCGTCGGGCGTCCCGGCCGGCAGGCCGCGGTAGGGGAGCACCGTCACCGCGCTGTCGTCGCCCTCCGGCGTTGGGTTGTCCTGGGCCCAGAGACTCCCACCGTCGCGAAGCAGGGTGTGGACGGCATCCGGCGTGTCCGCGTCCACGTCGCCCACCAGCGCCGGCGTCGTCACGGACTCGGCGAGGCGAAGTTCGCCCAGTCGCGCGGCGGCGTCGCGCTCGTGGACCTCGAAGTAGTCGGTCATGGGGTAGCGTCGGCCGCGGGCGAGTAACTATCTTGCTCTTCGGCGATTGCCCGTGCATGGTCGAGTGGCTATCGGACTTCTGCCTGGCACACGGACGCCTGGGCTTTTCGCCGTCGCAGCCGAACGGGTACACATGGTCGGGTCACGGACGCTGACGGCACTCGTCGGCCTCGGGGGCAGTCTCGCGGTCACGGTGGCGCTGTGGTGGTCCTTCGACACCCTGCTCGTCTTCCTGCTCGTACCGTTCGTTCCGTTCCTGTTCAGGGGGCTGGGACGCGAGGAGACGCGGCCGGTTCGCGAGTGTCCCCGCTGTGGGTTCCGGTCGACCGTCGAGGAGCACGACTACTGCCCGCGAGACGGGAGCCGGCTCGAACCGGCGGCATCGCAGTGACAGCGGTGTGGAAAAAGCAATATCCCCGGCCCGAGACTACTGCTCACATGGGTAACGAACGTACTCTGGTAAAGGACATCATGACCACGCCGTTAGAGACCATCTCGCCGGACGCGAAAGTCGTCGAGGCGGCCGCTGTGATGCGCGACATGGACATCAGCGCGCTGCTCGTGACGACCGCGCCGCCCTCCATCATCACGAGCACGGACGTCCTGGACGCCGTCGCCGAGGGGATGGACACCGACGACCTGCTGGTCTCGGATTTGATGACCGAACACGTAGAGACCGTCCCGCCGGACCTCCCGCTGGGCGAGACGGCGGCGATGATGACCAACTTCGGCATCAATCACCTCCCGGTCGTCGACGACGACTACATCGGGATGGTCTCCTCGTCGGACATCACGAAGCAGCTGCACTGAGTACGACGGTCAGTCCGGCCGTTCGGCCACCAGCACGCCGACCTGCCCGGCGACCATCTCGACGGCCGTGATGGCGTAGCCGGCGTCGGTCAAGGCGTCCGCGAGCACGCCGACGGTCGCGGGGTCGTCGACCTCGGGGCTGTAGAACGGCTCGTCGGGGTCCGGGTGCCCGAAGAACATCACGTCGCCGAGGACGATTTTCCGGGGTCCGAGGCCGGCGATGACGTCGATGGCCCCGCGCTTCTCGTCGTCGCCGAGGTGGTGCATCGCGAAGTTCGAGGTGACGATATCGACGTCCACGCCGTCGGGGACCTGCGGGTCGCGGAAGCGCCCATCGCCGAAGGCGACGTTCTCGATGCCAGCGTCGGCGGCTTTCTCGCGGGCTCTCTCGAGCATCCCCTTGCTGATGTCACGCCCGATGACCTCGCCGGCGACCCCGGCGACGGCGAGCGCGATAGCGCCCGTCCCGGTGCCGAGATCCAGCACCACGTCGTCGGAACGGGGGTCGGCGTGGGCCACGACGAGGTCGGCACAGGCGCGGTACTCGGGGAGTCGGCTCTCGTCGTAGTCGGCGGCGTGTTCGGAGAAGCGCTCGGCGTGTTCCTCGAGGGACTTCTTCATGCCCAGCGGTACGGCGGCGCGATACAAGTCGGTGCTGGCTCACCCGTGGCGGCGTGAAGAAGCCAGCGTCACTCGGTGAGTGGAGGGCCGAGGTCAGTCTCGTGGGGGCGACAGCAGGGTAGTGTACTTGTCGGCCGCATTCGCCGCGGGCTCGGCGCGGGCGGTCTCGTTCGTCGCTGTCTCGGCGCCGGCCGTCGCCTCCGCACCGCCGGGCGTCATGCCGCCGACGGCCTCACCGGGGCCGTCGTTCGCCTCGCCAGCGGACGAACTGATGTCTCGAAACCGCCCCCGTGGTGGCCCCGTTCAGAGGTCGTACTGGTCACGGACTAGGTGGGCCAGGCCGCGTTCCTCGAGGCGATCCATCGGCGCGAGCATGTTCAACTGGACGACGCCGGGCAGGCGTCCGATCTCGACGCCGCCGGTGAACGTACAGCGGGTCCGGACCTCGCCCTCGGACATGTCCAGCAGCGTCCCGGCGCGGTCGAAGGCGTTGTCGGTCGCGTCGTTGACCGTCGCGCCGGAGCCGACGACCTGGATGGGGCCCATGTCGGTCTCGACGTCGACGCCGTACTGCTCGCCCAGCGCCTCGCCGGCCGCGACGTCGGCGTCGCTGTACGGCTGGGCGATGTGCGGGAGGTCCGCCTGATTGGGGAGGAGGATTGGCCCGTCGATGTCGAGGTCCTTGACGACCTCGACGTCGAACTCGGTGTGGCCGCTGACGTCGGTGGTGTGCAGCGCCAGTTCCCCGTCGCCCTGGTTGGCGTGCATGTCGCCGACGTAGATGCCCCCGCCGTCGACCTTGACCGGGCAGATCAGCACCGCACCCTCGCGGACGGCGTTGATGTCCATATGGCCGTCGGTGCGCTGGGCGAGGGCCGTCTCGTCCTCGAGGCCCCACTCGTGGTCGGCGCCGATGAGGAACTGCCCGAAGTCGCCGGCGTTGTGGGAGTCCGGCAGCTCGATCGGTGGCGTCGTCCCGATGTTGCCGATGAACGGGCGGAGGTGCCCGAGTGTCCCCGGCATCTCCGAGGGCTCGTACAGCAGGATGGGGTGTTGCCGGCAGTTCTCGGGCAGCGCCATGTTCTCCCTGGCGTTCTCGGCGAGTTCGTGGGCGGCCTCCTGGTCGACGGTGAGGCCCACCTCGTTCTCGTGGTCGAAGACCGTCGTGATGCCGTACTCGAAGCCGAAGGCCGAAGCGTTCGCGCCACACTCGGCACACCGGATAGCGTCTTCCCCGGTGCCCTCGACGACGCTCTCGGGCAGGGTTCGCCACACTCAGGGCACTTGTGGTCGACGAACGGGTCGCTGCCGAAGGCCCCCTCCCGCTCTTTCATCGACCCGGTGCTGGTCGCGACGCTCGTCATCTCGATGCTGTTGATGTGGATGGCGATGGCGTCGCCGACCTCAGCACCGTCGACGCGGATGGGCTTCGTGACCTCGTGGCCGCCGCGGAAGTCCGGTGTGATCATCGGGCCCCAGCAGGCCGGCGGCGTGTGTGTCCTGACGGTCCCGCCGTCGGCCACCGTTCCGGCCCACTCCTGCTCTGGCCCGACCAGGCCCAGCGTGTACTCGTCGACCTCGAGCTCGTTCGTGACTTGTTGTGACATACCACTATATTCTTGTCATTCGACTCAAATAAAGGTGGTCAGCACAGTTACTGCGATTTCAGTACTCACAGATGTACAAGGAGGAAGCCCACGGATCCATCCGTGGGAGGAATCCGACAGAGCTGGCCTGTGGATCGTCTTTCGTTTCTATATCGGTGACAGCTTTTCGGCCATATCTGATATCCAGTACATCGAGGAACCCAACAGCGATCGAGTAATTCAGCACTTTCGACAGCGACAGCCCCCAACGTTCGACTGAATCGCCGGTGCCATCATCGGCCTGGAAATCCGCTCGTGCTACACGATACCCACATCGACCTGCACCCGACTCCCGCTCTGGCGGCTGTTATGTATATAGAGCACCACAAAATCCACGGCCTGATCTTTCCCGCTTCATTGAATACCACACAATAGCGCGTGTATGAAGTTGACAAACACTTTCAAAATTTTTTGATAGTAACAGTATCTGAGAGATCTGGGCGGTCAGCACACTAATATTCGAATATGAGAAATACCGGAAATTTTTTTACTCATGTATTATGATGCTCAACCGCATGTCGGATGATACCACCTCGTTTGGCAGAAAACGGAAACGACGCACGTATCTGAAGAAGGTCGGGGGAGTCGTTGGCGTGTCGATGATGGGGTCTCTGGCAGGATGCGGCGGAGGCAGCGATGGCGGTTCCGGTGGCTCCGGCGGTTCTGACGGGTCGGGCAGCTCTGACGGCGGTGGCGGTTCTGACGGGTCGGGCGGTTCTGACGGCGGCGGCGACGAGACGACCGAACAGAGTGGCTACGACAGGGAGATCGACAAGGCGTTCATGTCCCCGGACAGCCTGAAGATCGACCTCTGGAAGGCCTTCCGAAATGGGATGAAGGAGGCAGCGAACGACTTCGGGATGACCGCAAGCGCCCAGGACCACGGCGGTCAGCTGAGCAAACAGATCTCTCAGATCGAAGGCGCGATCACCAGCGGTGCCGATATGGTGGCGGCAACTGCGCCGAGCGACTCGGGTGTGAAATCGCTCGCCGAAACTGCTGTGGCCTAGGGAGTGCCGTTCTTCGAATACTGGTCGATGGGTAAGTGGCTGGTTCCGGAGTCTGTCGGGCCGGAATTCGTCCAGTACCAGATCCCCGAAACCTACCACGCAGGCGCGATCCCCGCGAAGGTCCTCTTCGAAGAGATGGGCGGGTCGGGGAACGTCGTCGTCATCCTCGGGCCCAAGGGTCACATCGGATCGTACCGCTATGAGGGGTTCAAGCAGGCGGCCGAGGAATATCCCGACATCAACGTGCTGGCACACCAGTACTCCGGTGGGTGGACACGGAAGAAGGGACGCCAGGTCATGTCGGCGTTCGTCTCGAACTACGGCGACGACATCGACGGCGTCTACTGCAACAACGGTACCCTCGGCCTGGGTGCGGCGTCGATCCTCTCGGAGAACGACATGGCGATTCCGTTCACCGGATTCGACGGCGCGCTCTCGAACATCGAGTATCTCAACAACAACGGTCCTGACTCCGGGGAACCGTACCAGGTTCAAGAGCAAGCCGCGCCGCCGTTCTGGCAAGGCGGCTGGGCCGTCGCCAAGGCGTGGGACTGGCTCCACGGGTGGCGGCCCAAGACACCGGAACGGATGCTGTGGGTTCGGACCCTCACGGTCCTCAACCCGGGCTCGATCAGTCGAAGTTCAGCGACCTCGAGACGAGGTTCGCCACGCCGGACCGGTACATGGACGTCGCGTACAGCGACGGTCACTCGCCCTACGATTGGAAGGCGATGTCGGTCCACGAGAGCGGGGACGACTGGGACCCCCAACACGAACTCGTGCCGATCCGAAAATCCGAATGGGAGCAGCTCAAATGGACCGAGGATAACAGGCCGAACAACCTCGATATCCCGGACGCGTACGACGACACGCAGCTGTTCGATCAGGTCGAGGAAGACTACAGGACGCGCAACGAGAACGGCATGAACCCGTATCTCTGACTGCCGCCATTTCGATCTGTTTCAAATTAGTATGCACACCACATTATCGACATCCGAACGCAGATTACAACGCCCCTCACGATGAGTGTAGAGACAGATTCTACAGAAGACGAGGCCGTGGGTGACTCTGATTCGACCGTCAGATTCAGGGTCGAGAACGTCCGCAAGGAGTTTACGAACGTCGTCGCCCTCGACGACGTCAACTTCGAACTCCAGACTGGCGAAGTCGTCGGGCTTGTTGGCGAAAACGGTGCGGGAAAGAGCACCCTCCTGAACATCCTCAGTGGCATCTACCAACAGGACCGGGGGCGTATCTTCGTCGATGGCGACGAAGTCACGATCACGACCCCCCGCGAGGCCTCTCACCACGGCATCGCCATCGTCCATCAAGAACACAACGTCATTCCAAATCTCTCGGGATACGAGAACTTGTTCTTAGAGCAGTTTCCGGACTACTCTACGGCGGGAGTCCTGGACGTAGACACGCTCAAACGTGAGGGTGAGGACGTTCTCGACACGCTCGGAATCGACCTCGACCTCGAGAAACGCGTCTCGTCTTACTCGTTCAGCGACCGGCAGATGCTGAGCATCGCGAAAGCGTTCACCGAGACGGTCCACACCGACCACCCGATCATACTGCTCGACGAGCCGACTGCGGGCCTCGAGGAAGACGGACGCGATCTTCTGTTCGACCGTATCGACGACCTGCGTGATCGGGCCTCGTTCGTCTTCGTTTCACACGAACTCGACGAGGTTCTCGAGATCAGCGACCGCATCTACGTTCTCCGCGATGGCCAAGTCGTCGACCATCTTTCCCGGGAGGATGCCACCGAGGACAAACTCCAGCAGAGTATGGTCGGCAGAGAAGTCTCCGAAGAGTACTATCAGGTCTCCGACCAGCGCAGCGTCGAGGACAACGAGGTCTGCCTCTCGGTGTCGGACCTGAGCAAAGAGAACCACTTCGATTCGGTATCCTTCGACGTCCGTGCAGGTGAGATATTCGGCATCTGTGGCGTCATGGGTAGCGGGAAGAGCGCCCTCGGCCGTGTCTTGAGCGGCGTCGACACGCCGGACGAAGGCGAGATCTCCATCGAAGGGGAATCGGTCGAACCGGGGTCGGTCCACAGGATGGTCGAGAAGGGGATCGGTTACGTCCCCAAGGAACGCCAGTCTGAAGGGACACTCCTCTACCAGCCCCTGCGCGTGAACGTCTCGCTCCCGAGTCTCGGTACCGACCTCGTCGCAGACAACGTCCCGGGGCTCGGGTCGGTGCCCTGGCTCATCGACTTCGACAAGGAAGACGAGATGGCCGAGGAGGTCGTCGACCGACTGAACGTCAAGACGCCAGGCATCGAGTCCCCACTCATCCAGCTTAGCGGTGGGAATCAGCAGAAAGTCGTGCTCGGGAAGAACCTCCAGCGGGAGGTGTCTGTCCTCGTCATGGATAACGTGACTCGCGGTATCGACGTCGGTGCCAAAGAGGAGGTCTACCAGATCCTCAGGCAGCTCGCCACGGACGGCGTCGGGATGATATTCATCGCCGACGAGCTCCCCGAACTGATCGGGATGAGCAACCGGATCGGCGTGATGCACGAGGGCGAACTCGTCGACGTAATCGATGCACCGCGCGGCGACAAACCAACCGAATCGGAGATAATCAAGAAGATGATCTAACAATGTCAGGAGAAACACGTGGAAACCCAGTATTCGATTGGCTTAGTGAGTATCGGAACAACCGCTCGGTTACGGACATCCTCGTGGATCTGGGACCGTTCTTGATGCTGTTGATACTGATGGGTATCTTCACCGCCACCTCGAACGTGTTTCTGACCTACGAGAATCTGGTCGGGAACGTGATGATGAACAGCATCATCCTGTTGTTCGTGGCGCTCGCCGGAACCTTTCCCATCCTGCAACAGAGTATCGATCTGTCCGTGGCGTCTATCGTCTCTCTGAGCGGCGTCATTACAGCGATGCTGATCAACGACTTCAATCTCGGTTTACTCGCTCTCCTCCTGGGGGTACTTGCGGGGACGGGCGTCGGCCTGCTGAACGGCGTGGTGTTCGCGAAAGCAAAGATTCCCTCGTTCCTCGTGACCCTCGGTTCGTTGTCCGTCTTCAGCGGCACGGCCCTCCTGATGACTGGCGGGTACTCGATCCCCTTCAACTCACCCGGGATCAGACAGATCGCGATCGGCAACACGATCCCGCAGGTCCCGAACCTCGTCGTCTGGGGTATCATCTTCTACATACTCGTTTCGCTCCTCGCCTGGAAGACCACCTTCGGGCGCTACACGTACGCACTGGGTGAGAACGAGCGGGTCGCGGACTTCTCGGGGGTCAACGTCGATCGGTACAAGATCGGTGCGTTCGTGGTCTCCGGGACCCTCTGTGGGCTGGCCGGCGTCCTCTTGACTGCACGGATCTCCTCGGCGACGCCGGGCATGGGTGAGGGCCTCCTCCTCCAGAGCATCGCAGCCATCGTGATGGGTGGCACTGCACTGACCGGTGGCGTTGGCGGGCCCCACCGAACCATTCTCGGTGTCTTCGTCATCGGCGTGCTGACCAACGGGATGAACCTGCTGAGCATCCAGTCGTTCATCCAGGAGATCATCCTCGGATTCGTCGTCATCTTCGCCGTCGCGATGTCGATGGATCGAGACAAGATAGACATCGTCAAGTGACTACGGACAAACAAGTCGGTTTCCCTTAGATTTAATTGGAGCACGGTATACTATCAGCTACAATGTACGTTCTCGATACGTGTCACGAGCACGGACGAGCGACCCGGAGACGAGGAGTTACGCATGAGTGACAGCGAATCCACTGTCTCGGAGGCGGTCCAGCTGTTCGCCCAAGCTGAGTGGGTCGACCTGACCCACTCCCTCGAGGAGGGCATCCCGTCGGTCCCGAGCCACGCTCGGTATGGCCATACGCTCTACCAGTCCTACGACCGGGGGGATCCAGCGTGTCACTACCGGATCTCGATGGGGGAACACACCGGGACACACGTCGATGCCCCCCTCCACTTCATCTCCGACGGAGCGGCGCATTACGACATCGCGTCGGTCCCGATACATCGCCTCGTGGGACGGGCTGTGACCATTGACGTGACTGACGTGGGTCCCGGCGAGACGGTCTCCCGCGAGCACATCGAAGAGTGGGAAGCGGAGCACGTACCCATCGAGCCTGGCGATCGTGTCCTCTTCCAGTTCGGCTGGGATCGGTACTGGTCTGCAGACGACGATGCGAACGAATTTCTCAGCGACTGGCCGGGACTCGCTGCGGACGCTGCCGCCTACCTCACGGAGAGCGATGTGAGGCTCGTCGGCTGCGACACAGCCGCCATCGACGCCGCTGGAGCCGAGGAGTTCCCCGCCCATTACGAATTGCTTGGGAACGAAACGTACATCATCGAGAACCTCACCAACCTCGAGAAGTTGCCGCCGGAATCGCTCCTGTTTACCTTCCCACTCAAGATCGAGGAGGGATCGGGGTCGCCCATCCGAGCTGTCGCCCTCGTCGACTGAGTGGCCACATCTCACTCCCGCTCGTGGAGGTCCCGTACACTGACGCCATCGGGAACCCGAGCGAGCGCCGTCGCCGGCCAGTCGTCGTGGACCAGTGTGAACGAGACCTCGGGATGGGACTCCACCAGCCGCGCCACGCCGTCGGCGGCCGCCTCACACGCGGCCCCGTCTGCTCGCTCGGGCGTCTCGGCGTTCAGCGGGTAGGTCTCGGAGAGCTCCCGAGGATAGGGGCCGAAGGGCGGCAGGACGCCCCACGTCTCGTCGTAGCGGTCGTTCGACCCGCCCTCGGTCAGGAGCACCTCGTCGCCGTCGATGTCGAACCGGTCGAGGCGGTCGTGGTGGCGCAGCACTTCGGGTCGACGCGCGCTCTCGTGTGAGGTGTAGAACATGGCGTGCTTCGAGGCGGGATCCGACCGTTCGAGTTGTGCGGCGTGGTCCAGCAGGGCCCGGTAGCCGTCGACCATCGACGGGTGGCCGCGGGCCCGCGAGTCGACCAGTTCCAGCAGGTTCCCACTGCGGATGGCCTGCTTGACCGTGCGGATCTCGGCGTAGGTGACCTGCAGGTTGTGCCGGGCCAGCAGATCCTCCCGAACGTCTTCGTCGAGCGAGTCGAGTTCCCCGGGCGTGTAGTCGGTACAGACCGGACAGTGACACGGGAAGTACTCGAGGTCGTCGAGTTGCTGGGTCCCCCGCACCGTGAGGTAGCGGTCGTCGCGGGCGTAGAGCGCGTACGCGGCGGAGTCAAAGAGGTCACAGCCCAGCGCGGCGGCCATCGCGAACATCATCGGGTGGCCCGCGCCGAACAGGTGGACCGGCCCCACCTCGCCGAGGCCGCGTTTGCACGCCGCCACCACGTCCGCGAGGTCGGCGTAGCGGTACTCGTTCATCAGCGGGACGACCGCACCCAGGGGGAAGACGTCCAGGCCGGTCTCGACGGCGTGGCGACCCGCCTGCTCGCGGAGCTCCGGATACGTCGAGCCCTGGACGGGCGCGCTGACGAGCATCTCGCCGGTGTCGACAGTCGCGGCGCGCTCGAGTCGGTCTGGGTGGTCGACAGCTCCGCCGCGGCCCGTTCGCGGTCGACGTCCGGCGGCGTCGGGATGTCGACCGGCGTCCCGACGTCGCTCCCGATGTCGCGCTGGAACGCCAGAATCTCCTCGGTCGTGACGGTGATCTCGCCGTACTCGGCGAGCTGGAACGAGCCCGAGTCGGTCATGACGGCCCCCGAGAAGTCCAGCAGGTCGTGCAGGCCCTGTTCCAGCGCGGGCTCGCGGAGTTCGTCGGACTTGTGCAGGATGTAGCTGTTCGTGATGAGTATCTCGGCCCCGAACTCGGACTCCAGCGCCGCCGGGTCGATGGTCTGGACGTGCGGGTTCACGACCGGGAGGATGGTCGGCGTCTCGACGGTGACGCCGGCGCGTGGGACCTCCAGCGTCCCCAGGCGGCCCGCAGCGTCGTACTGGCGGACCTCGAAGTTCGTCATTGTCCGTCGTCGGGCGGGGGCGCGCCTAAGGGTTGTGTTCCGGGGCTACAGGTCCATGGGGTCGAGGCGGTCGACGATGCCGTCGAAGTCGTCGTCGAAGCTCAGCAGGGTGTCGATATCTCGGTCGCGGTACTGTGCGACGAGCGCCGCGTCCGTGAAACTCAACTGCTGGTCGTCGTCGCGTTCGAAGATCTCGATCGCCTCGGAGAACAACGTTGGCGAAACGTACAGCAACTCGTAGACTTCGGGGAACTGTTCGACTCCGCGAAGACGGTGCCCGATCTGTGTCGCAGCGTCGATCGAGTTGCTGCGTTTGAGCGTTAGTGTCACTGCCTCGTCGTACACGTATTCGATCACGTACGGTTGGCCGAATTCGCCGTCATAGAGGGTTTGAAGTGCGTTGCTGGCCGCTTCGTGGCGCGACGATGTAGTATCGTGATCCGCGTACAGGACCCCAGTATCGACCAGTACCGTCATCCGTAGAGGATATCGTCGATATCTTCTTCGTCGGTATCGACGCCGGAACTGAACCGGCCTCGTTGCATCGCCGCTTTCTCCTCCTCGTTCAGTGGAACCGTTGGTCGACGAAAGGAATCGATGACGTCCTCACGGGACTCGTACGCGTCGTCGATGAGTCGGGAAAGCAGTTCCTGCTGCGTGACTTTCTGCCCCGTCTCCAGCCGAATCTCGGCCTGCAGCTCTTCGAGCCGATCTTTCGCGTCCTCGTCGACCTTGACCGCCGTCGCCATAGTAACTCGGTAGACTCCGTTACCGAATAAACGTTCGGACGATTCACCGCTCGAACAGCGCGTAGTAGAGAATCCCGACCGCAGAGCGTCCGTCTCGCAGTTCACCGTCTCGAACGCCCTCGACGAGCGACTCGAAGTCCGTCGTCGCAACGTGAATCGACTCGTTGAAATCCAGATCCTGTTCGGCGGTCGGTTCGCAGTCGCGGGCGACGAAGTAGTGAAACTCCGAGTCCGCGAAGCCGTTGGCCGGTTCGGCGCTGTAGAGGTACTCCACCAACCCCGCCTCGTAGCCGGTCTCCTCGGCGAGCTCGCGGCCGACGGCGTCCGCCGGTTCGCCGTCGTGAGACTCCACGCTGCCGGCCGGGAGGCCGTAGTTGACCCGCTTGACCGCCTGGCGCCACTCCTCGATGACGACCACGTCGCCGTCGGGCGTGAAGGGCAGGACCACCACGCTGTCGCCCTCGCGGAAGAAGTCGAAGTCCGTCTCGGTCCCGTCGGACAGGCGCACGGCCTCGTGGACGACGTCGAACCCCGGACAGGTGTAGGCGATGTCGCTTTCGAGCGTCTCCCACGCGAGATCGTCGGTCATGGCTGTGGCTGGGGGCGTCGCGGACTTACCCGTGCCGGTCCCGGCCAACGGGCGTCAGAGTTTGTCGGCGTTCCGGGCCTGCTCGGAACGGCGGGTGGCCTGTTCGAGGCGTCGCTCCGTCGCGTTCCCCAGCCCGTTCGGGAGATCGCTGCGGGCTTCCGACAGCCGTTCGGTGACGCGGTTGAGCCGGTCGACGACCGTCCGGAGGCTCTCGTCGGCCCGGCCCCGCTCGCCGTTTTCGGCTCGTTCGGCCGCGCGTCGGGCCGCCTCGGCGACGGCCCCGAGCGCCTGCGCGAGGCCCCGGACGGCATTCGACTGCCCGCCGCCGGTCTGTCCCTGTCCGCCGCCGGACGTCCCGTCCTCGTCGTCGCCGTCGCTGTCGGCCACTGCGGCGATCTCGGCCCGGGTCTCGTCGCTGATGTCGGCGAGGAACCGCGCCAGCGACGCCTTGCCGGTGTTCGGTTCGTCGATGCGGACGCCGTCGTCGGCCTCGGGGTCGGGATTCACCCGGAACGCCCCCACCTCGTCGTCGCTGTCCCGGACCTCCGTCGTGTACGCGCCGCCGCGGTGGACGTAGACGGCGTCCGGACCGACGAGCGGCGCGTCGTACAGCCGGCTGGCGAAGTCGTCCTCGACGGCGAGGTCGGTGAGGTCGCTGTCGGTGCCCTCGCTGTCGACCTCGAGTTTCGTGGCCGACTCGCGGGCGACGAGCGGGATCTCGCCCTCGACGCCCGCGGCCGTCACCGGGCGCACTTCGTCGCCTCCGTCTTCGACGGCGACCGTCTCGCTGTGTGGTGCCTGGCCAGCACCGTTGACCGTGAGGCGGTGCTCACCGGCCGGAACGTCCCGCAGTGCGGCGATGCCACCGAACGTCGGCGCGGCCTCGGGCTCGCTCTCGAGCAAGACGAACGCCTCGACGGGCGAGGACTGGGTGGTCAGCCCCTCGCCGGCGGGCGCGTCGTCGGTGGTGACCGCCTCTGTGACGTTCGCGACGACGGTGTTGACCGACGACGGCGCGCCGATGGCGTCGTAGCGCTCGGCCAGCGCCGCCCGGTGGGCCGGCTCCGAGATGTCCGCCGCGGGGTTCGCATAGCGGGGCTGGCCCCAGGGTGCGCCCGTGGTCGTGATGTGCCCGGCGATGGCGTCCTCGGCGAACTGCGGGACGGCGAACTCGAAACTCAACTGTGGCCCGGTGAAGTCGGTGATGTGCTCGATCTCGCTCGTCGGCACCAGCGAGTACGCCACGTCGGGGTCGCCCCCGCGCTCCTCGTGGTCGAACACCAGTCCCGTCGCGCGCTCTGGCAGCGTCGTCGGCGGCGACGAGAGCGCGTCGAACGACCGGATCGTCAGGTCCTGGTCGACGAGGTCCGACTGCTCGACCGAGGGCAGACGGTCGTCCTCGTAGATGGGCGCGCCGTCCAGCTCGGGCAGTACGTACGGCAGCACCCGTCCCTCGTCCCGCGGGAGGCCGTAGGCCAGCGGAATCGACGCGATGTCTTCGAGCGTCTCGATGGGCCGGTTCGTGATGTCGGCGAAGGAGTCCCCCGTCGGCAACCGCTGGAACCGGTCGGCGATGTCGTTGAGCGAGAGCGCACTCGAGTGCGAGCCCAGTTCCGAGAGGATGCGCGGGACGCTCTCGGCGTCGGGATCCAGGAACTCGTTGTTCGGCACCTTCCGGGAGTGCGAGCTGGCGACGAAGAGCTGTGGCGCCACGGCGTCGGTGTCGACAAAGACGTGCAGCACCTCCCAGTCGTGCCAGTGGAAGTTCGTGGTGAACTGGTCGAACGCGGAGTACATCCAGAACTGGACCGCCGCGAGCGGGGAGTCCTCGTACTGGACGACGTTGTAGAAGACCGTCGGGTTCGGCGGCTGGTCGCCCGTGAACTGCTCGTGGTAGCCGTCGAGGGCGTCGAACCCGGTGACGACGGTCTCGCCGTCCTGCTCGCTGGTAAAGGGTCGCGGGTCCGTCGGGAACCACGGCTCGTGCTCGTCGAAGTACAGTACGGGGGCGAACTGCGCTGCGAGCTCATGGGCCCGGTCGTCCTCGACCTCCGTGGCTTCGCTGTCGCTCTCGCCCTGGAGTGCGCCACAGCCCGCGACCGAGGTCGCACCGGCGCTGGCGAGTGCGCCGAGGACCGTCCGCCGGCTCAGTGCATCGCGGTCCGTCATCGGTGTGCGACCGGCCAGCGACCGGAGGACTGGCGCTCGACTGTACTGTCTGCGTTGCTAGGGGGCCCGACCATACGAGGTGCAACGAGTGGTGCGGGAAAGTTCTTCCGGCAGGAGACGCCGACTGTGGCTACTTCTGTCGCGTCCCCGCCGTGGGCGCGAACTCCGCCACCCAGGTTCGGACTTCGACGAACTCGACGTGTCGCCTGACGAGGTACCACGGCGTGACGAGGACGGCCCCGAGCGCGTTAGCGTAGGCGTCCCCAAGCGAGAAGTACCGGTTCGGGATCAGCGACTGGCCGAACTCGATGCCGACGCCGTAGACGACGACGAGGCCGACGACGAGGAGTGCACGCCGTCGCATCGACTGGTTCCAGTCCGTCGTGGCGTAGACGCCGGTTCCCGCGAGGACGGCGTAGGCGACGAAGTGGCGCCACTTGTCGAGTGGCAGGAGCTCGGGTTTGCCAGCGTCGATGACCGTCTCCGGCGGCACCGTCAGAATCGACGTGTAGAAGATGAACCCGGCGATGCCGACGACGAAACTCCAGCGGAGCCAACGTGGCAGGAGTGGCACTCGAATCGTCATGCTCTGTGGATGGCCGGTTGTTTACAGAACGGGTATGTATAGTCTGTGACTCGTGCTCAGGGCCCTTGAAAACGGTCGAAACCCCGTCAATAGGCCCTGAAACCCTCGGTATCGAGGTAGTTGTGTGCGACCGTGATGGCGTGGTCGGCGTGGAGCGCCCGCGGGCCCAGTGAGACGCGTTGGTCGGCGTAATCTACGAGCAGGTCTGCTTCGCTCGCCTCGAAGTCGTGGTGGTCCGAGAGGACGAACACCGGATTCTCGGGCGGTTCGATGTCGACCACGGGGGCGCCGTCTTCGTGGAGCTGGACGACCGTCCCACGGGCGGCGACGTCCTCGATGGTCCCCTCGAACCCACGGCGCGTCAGGGCGACGCCCGGTGACGTCTCGACCGGCATGTGGCCGATGGCCTCTGCACGCTCTTCGAGGGCGTTGCGAACGAGGGCGGCCGTCGAGCGCTCGTCGGGATTGAGTCGCCGGAGGTCGCGCCCGTCGAAGGTTACCGTGTACTCGTCGCCGAGGACGAGGTGGGTGCGGACGTCTTTCCGGATGTCGTGGCTCAGGAAGAAGGCGCTGTTGACACAGCGACAGAGCACGTCCAGGCGACCGGCGGCCCCGGCGAGGTCGTCCAGCGAGAAGTCGGGTGTGGTGGGTGCGTCGTGACCGACGACGACGAACTGGCGCATATCTGCCCGACCAAGGCACCGTCCCCGCATACATCCACTGGTTGAGCCGTGTGGTTTGTCGCGGTGACCGCCCACTGCTCCCGTCCCGTAGGTCTCTGCGGACTGGGGCTGACTCTCCTGTTGCTATCTCATAGAACAATTTGTGGCGCCGTCGCTGTGTGCAAGAGTTAGCTCGGCTCGTCTGCGGCTCTCTGTCCTGTCTCACTCTGTGCTCTGGCCTGTCGGTCTATCTGGTCGAGTACCCTCACGACTTTCACTCCCTCGCTTGGATCTATCGGTACCGGTGTATCGGATTCGATCGACGCCACGAACCTGCGAATCAGATTGTAGTGTCCCGGTGCGGGGTATTTGCTCCCCTCCGAGGTGACGTCTCTGGCGTAGTCGATGGCGTTCTCTACCGTCCCTTTCGTGAGCTGGCCGGCGGCGCCGAAATTGTCGAGGACCATCGAGAACGGCGACCGGTCGAGTGTATCGTACGTGACTGCCGAGTAGTTGAACAGGTCGACGACAGCCATCTTCTCGCTTCCGGTGATGATGATCGACTTCCCGGGGAGTGCCCGTTCTGTCACGTGGATGCTCCCGAACCGGTCCCCGTCGGCGACCTGGACGCTGGCCCCCATGAGTGTCCCGTCGTCGGTCAGGTCGACGTTCACACAGGGATCGGAGACGTCGTCGAAGAAGTGGGTGACAAGATACGTCGGGTGCGGGAGTCGGTCGCCGATCGGGCCACCGTGCGACTCGTCCACCCACGACCGGTCTTTCCCCGGGATGTCGTCAGGGTTCGGGGCGCCGCCGATGAAAGACCTGACGCTGTGGATGGTGCCGTACTCGCCTGCGTAGACGTCGTCTAATACTTCCTCCATCGGGTCGAAAAAGAGGTTGTTGTGGACGACGCTGAGTTTCTGTCCGGTTTCCTCGGCTACGCTAATCATCGATTCACACTCTCCTTCGGTCATCGCCATCGGCTTCTCTACGAGCACGTGTGCACCCGCGCGGAGCGCAGAAACCGTCAGGTCCGCGTGGGTGAACGGCGGTGTGTTCACGTGGACCACGTCTGGCGTCGCCTCGACCGCTGTCTCTGGGTCCGTGTACCACTCGACGCCGTACTTGCTGCCGATGGTACGGGCGCTGTCGGCGTCCACATCCGCCACCCAGGCCAGCTCGACCTCGTCGATCGCTTCGATGACCGGGAAGTGGTAGTTCTTCGAGGCGTAGCCACAGCCGATGACGCCGATTTTCAACATCGGCGTCCCTCCTCGACGCTGGGCAGGCCGCCAGTCGGACGTTCGGTACTCGGTGCGTCGTCGTCCCCGGCAAATGGTATCGTGGTATCGGTCATGGATGCTGTATTAGGTCCCAGATCGTGGCGTGTCATTCGTACTGTGTCGTCCTCGGGATGCCCTCTGGACGCTGCTTCCCCGGGCCGCTCTGCGTTGCCCGCTGCTCCAAGTAGGTCGAACGCGACGTTCGAGTCCCACCGCCACGTCCCGGCTCCTGTTTCGGCTGCTGGTGTTCGAGCAGGTCGCTGAGTCCCTTTCGGAGCCCGATCTGTGGTGACCAGTCGGTCTCTCGTTCGATGCGGTCGATGTCGGCCTCCAGGTGGGGTCGGTCGCTCTCGCGGACTCGCGACGCCTCCTGTTCGATTTCGATGTCGGACTCGAGGGCCGAGCCGACGGCTTCGGCGACCTCCTGCACCGACCACGCCTTCCCGGAGCCGACGTTGAACGCTCTCGGCGCCGATTCGTCGAGGTCCGCCAGCGCCATCAGCGCACGCGTGACGTCGTCGACGTGGACGAAATCCCGTCTCGGCGAGAGATTCCCGAGCTCGATCGTTTCACTCCCGTCGCGGATCTGTTCCAAGATCGCGGGGATGAGGTGCGGATTCGTCTCCTGTGGGCCGTAGACGTTGAAGAGCCGAGCGGAGACGGTCGTCACCTCCGACTCGGTCCCGAGCCGGTTCGCGAGGTCCTCACCGACCAGTTTCGTTTTGCCGTAGACGTCCATCGGGTCGGGAGTGACGTCTTCCGACAGCGCCCGCTCTCTGGACGGATAGACCGCTGCGGACGACGTGTTCACCACTGTCTCGACCGTCGAGATCTCCTTTACGGACTCGAAAAGGTTTCGCGTCCCCATGATGTTGACGTCGAACGCCTCGCCCGGGTTCTCGTTACAGTACGGGACGTAGTGGATCGCGGCCAGGTGGAAGATCTCGTGTGGGTCGAACCCCTCGAGCGCTGTCTCGAGGGTATCCGAACGAAGGTCCAGTTCGCTGAATTCGGCGGCCTGTGGAACGAATTCGTTCCGTCCGGTTTCGAGTGAGTCGATGACGAGCACGTCACGCCCGTCGGAAAGTAGTCGTTCCGTGAGCTATGAACCGATGAAACCGGCACCCCCGGTTACCACCGCTCTCGTTTCGGCAGTTGCCATAGCGGATGAAAATTTCAGCAGATACCCATTGGTATGTACAACTTTCGCGGAGTGCCCGTGCAGCGTCTCACGCTAGATCCCGGTATTTATCGGCTAATTGGTCGACGATCCGGTCCCAATCGTGGCGCTTTCCGAACTCCCGTGCGTCGGTCGCCAGGTCGGCCCGTGCCGTCTCGTCGGTCAGCACGTGTTCGATGCGGTCGGCGAAGGCTTCAGGTGTGGGCTCGACGACGAACCCGTTCACACCGTCGTCGACGACCGCTGTTCCGCCGTTCTCCTCGTAATCGGCGACGATCGCGGGGATGCCACACGCGTTCGCCTCGAGAATCGTGTTGGGGAACCCCTCCCGCTCCGAGGGCAACACGAAGACCGTCGCCGACTTGATGATCCCGACGACGTCGTCGTCCGCTTCGACGAAGCCGCGGAAAGTGACCTGCTCCGCGACGCCCACCTCGCAGGCATGTGCCTCTAGACGCTCGCGTTCCGGGCCGTCGCCGACGATTGTACACGACACGTCGGCCGTCGAGGAGGCAGTGATCTGTGCCACCGCATCCAACAGTAGATCGACGTTCTTGTGTTCCGAGAGCCGGCCGACGTACACGATGTCCGGATCAGCGTCGGATTCGGGGACCGCTTGGAGGCCGTCGAAGTCCACGCCGTTCGGAACCACCGAGACGTTCGACCGCCGCCCGATACCGCGAAGGTCCTCCTGGATCGCGCCCGAAATCGAGACGATCTCGTCCGGTAACCTGACAGTAATCTGTTCTATCGACCGCCCGAACACGCCCTTGTAGCCGAGATAGTCCATCCAGTATTGGTCCCAGACCTCGTACCACGTCACGACCAGCGAGGACCCGGTCAGAGTCTCGTGGAGGGATGAGACGAATATCGGGAAGTAGGGGAACTGCTGACAGTCGATGACGTCGAACTCCTCGGACAGCAACGGTCGGGCCAGGTGCAGCGAGAACTGTATCGCTTGCGTGATCGACCGACGGCCGTCGGTGTAGAGGTCGTAAGGTTCACACACCCCGTGGAGGACCACCCCCTCTCGTTCGATGACGGCCGGCCCGTCCCAGTACTTCATCCCGAACATGTGGATCTCGTGGTCCGACGCGAGTCGGCGAGCGATCTCCCACACCCGCTTCTGTGCCCCACCCTTCTCCCAGGGATAGACAGCATCGTAGACGAACGCGATCTTCACGGTGAACCACGCCCAGCGATGATCGTGTAGTCTGCTCCGATCGATGCCTGTGAGAGTCGTTCCTGGATCACTACCGGTGGTTGTTGAAACGCGAGGCTCCCCCCCGTATTCCAACGTCTCGAGGTTCCCCGTCCCAACCCGACGTCGGACAGACCACACTGGTGGGCCGCCGACGAGTGCACCGATCGACTCATGTCTGTGTCGGTTGGGACGGGGGCCGACAACCCCTTTTGTAATACCGCTCCCTTTCGACGGCCAGGGCCGGAGTGGACAGTACTGCTCATTGCCGGTCGATCAGTGTGAGAAAAAACGAATTGAAGACCGTCTGTAGCCCGATGACCACGACCGTCGACGCAAGTAGTAACGCTCCAATGGTTGAGGAACCGACCGTCTCGATGGCATCGCTCTGACCCATCACGTGGCCGAACCACGCGAGGCCGAGGCCAGCCACTATGATGCCACCGAGGAGCACCTGTTCCAGCTGGAACCGATGTCGGACGTTCTCTATGAGCCGGTTGTCCGTATTTTGAATCGGATCCCCTGCGATGGAGCTGAAAAGCGCGAGCGCCAGGATCTGGTACCCGACGAGCGTGGCCACCACCCCGCTCATCAGCGTCCCCAGGCCGAACGTCACACTCCCGAGAGTTATCCCTACGAGCGACAGCGCAATCAGGACTACCCCGGCCGTCACGGCACCGATTGCCGGATAGGCAAATAGGTAGTCGGGAGCGTTGACGAGCATGAACCGAACGTGTCGCCAGCCGTCTCGAAGCTCTCAAGCGTCTCTTCGCCCTCACGCTCGTGGTAGACAATCGGGACCTCGGCGATTTCGAGCCCCTTCGCCCCGGCCTCCATTATCATCTCGCTGGCGAACTCCATACCGTTCGATCGTAGATCGAGCGTTTCGAGCGCCTCCCGCGAAAACACTCTGAATCCACTGTGAGCGTCGCTAACGCCTGCTCCGTAGAAACTGTTGAGGAACTTGGTCAACAGCGGATTCCCGATGTGCTTGTGCAACGTCGGCATCGACCCCTTCTCGATTGTTCCCTTCAATCGACTACCCATACAGATGTCCGCATCGCCGTTCCGGACGGGTTCGAGTAGCCGTGGAATTGATTCGAAGTCGTACGTCGTGTCCGCGTCGCCCATCACGATGTACTCCCCTCGTGTCCGGTCGAAGGCGTACCGATAGGCGTAGCCGTATCCGTACTGATCCGGCGTGACGACCCTCGCACCGAGGCTACGTGCTATCGTCGGTGTTCGGTCCGTCGAACTGTCACTCACGACGATCTCCGTGTATATCTCGAGCGCTTCGATTGCCGTCCGAATCCGCCTGACACACTCGACGATACCCTCCTCCTCGTTGAGTGTCGGCATTACGACGCTCATCTCCGGTTCCGCATCGCTCTGCGGCGTGACCAGATACCCACTGCCCCCCATTTGGCCGTCGACCGGTTCGCGCCCATCATGGGCGATGTCTTCTTTTGACATGTGCGGTAAACTTAGAAAAGTTAATGAATCATCACTTTGATGAGGGGGGATCTATACTTCCAGAACGAACAGAACCGGTCCCACTGACCTCTAACCTCGGAAACATATTGTAGATTTATTCTATCCTCTTAGATAATGGTAATATTCACCATACTACCGAAACAATGTCTTAACGGACTACTACGATGAGATTACTGGGTTCTAGAGGGGCTGTTTGCCGGCGGAGAGGACACGTGAGTGCCTTGTTGAAGGCCTTCGGGACACTATGACAGATATATTTAATATCGAATAGTCTTGATTGGGGGGTCTGCCAGTACGACCCGGATAGCTGCTGGGTCCCGTAAATGATGCGTTATTGGCGAGTGTTCTCCACGCGCGCTATATTTAACCGGCAGTCCCCGAATAAGCTCTTCTATTCGGGTGTGGGATATCCGGACGGGGGACCGCGAGAGATCTGCTCTCTTGCAGTACTGATTAGACTACATGTAGGTGGTGGCTCTCACTGGTCGGTCACTCTGCGGAGAATGGGCCGGCGCTCCAGTCCACGTTCCAACTCCGATTTCGCGGGTCCTGCCGGGCACGCCTACCGGCGTGCCGGGCGGGCTTCCACGGAACACCAGCGCTAACCGTGAGGCGGTTGCCTCGGTCCGGGCATGCGGCGCTCCCTTCGGTCGCGCCGTTCCGGGCTTCCGAGCCCCCGGGCCACCCTGGCAACGCCATCCACCGTGGCCGTACGGAATCCCCGTGGATCGGAGCGCAAGGCTGAGCAAACCATGGAACCCAACGACTCCGGCGATCTCGAACCACTGACTCCAGAGGACGGCGTCTCGATGTACAAACAAGACCGACGTGACGAGGTTTCAGAAGCCACGCTCCAGTCGCATGGCTACCGGCTTCAGCGATTCGTCGAATGGTGCGACGAGCGGGATATCGAGAACCTGAACGAAATCACCGGCCGGGACACCCATCGATTCAAGCTCTACCGGAAAGCCGAGGTGAGCCCACCCACCCTGAAGAGCCAGATGGACACGCTCCGCGTGTTCCTCCGATTTTGCGAAGACATCGACGCGGTACGGGACGGCGTCGCCGAATCAGTGACGAGTCCGACGTTAGACGCCAACGAGAAACAGAGCGGCGACATCCTTCCCTCAAAGCGGGCCGCAGACCTTCTCGCGTATCTCGACAAGTACGAGTACGCGACCCACGAGCATGTGATCGCACGGTTACTCTGGGAATCCGGCGCGCGCACTGGCTCACTCCTGGCAATCGACCTCGACGACGTGCGCCTCAGAAACGCGTACATCGAAATCCGCCACCGTCCCGATACCGGAACGCCGCTGAAGAACGGAGCGCACGGCGAGCGGGATATCGCATTGTCGTCGCAGCTGGTCGGCGTGTTACGCGACTACATCGAGGAACAGCGCCCGGAGGTGACTGACGAGCACGGACGGAAGCCCCTGTTGGCGACTGGGCATGGCCGGATGACGACGAACACGTTTCGCTACTATACGTACCAGCTGACCCGCCCGTGTGTGGCCGGAGAGGAATGTCCGCATGACCGAGATCCTGAAGAGTGCGACGCGCGGGACCGACGGTACGAGGCGAGTAAATGTCCGTCATCGCGGTCGCCGCACGCGCTTCGGCGTGGCGCGATCACGCATTTCCTATCAGAAGACGTGCCCGATACAGTTGTGTCCGACAGAATGAACGTAAGCAAGGAAACACTCGATGAGCACTATGACGCGCGATCGTCACGGCAGAAAATGAACCAGCGGCGCGAACACCTGCCCAGTTTTGACTAGGCAGGACTTGGAATAGCTGAACTGTACTTATTTATAATCAATTCGAGATACCCAAACTGTTGTCAATAAGACAATACCAGCGAATAGTTGTATGTGTAGTTCTCTAACTTTAGACGACTATCATTTGTGACCCGGGTTTCCAACTCCGGAACCGAATCAAATACTGTCTCCACTCGCCGCTTCTCGCTCTCGGTGTCAACAACGCGGACAATAAAGTAGTCCCCGGAGTGATTCTGCGCATCCCTATGCTCGAGACCGCTCAATTCGAATGTCCGACTCTCAGCAGCTGCCGACTTGACCTCCACTAAGGCTCGTGCATTAGCAGTGATTGACTCAACTAACAGTTCGTCCTCTTTGCGCCGCAGCGAAGCCCCAGTGACGAGGATATCACAATGAGGGTCGCTCTTATCTGGAACGAAAGCGATCTGGATCTCTTGAGTCTCACCATCGTGTTCCCCCCTAAGACAGAATCCGCTCTGGATTTCCTCACTTTCTGGGTTCGCGTCGAAGGCCTCCTCGAGTAGCTCCTTCAAATAGTCCATAACGAATTCTTCACCTTGACGGCCAACCGTATTCGCTCGCGTCCCACCCCCGCCTGAATTCCCCTGGTCCGTGGGCGTTGTTGGGCTGAGATCATCCTCATCGAAACTAGTACCCGTCGATTCCTCGGAACTAGATCCCTCCTTCTTCGTGTCGTCTCTCTCTTCTACTTCGGCGGTCACATCTCCCATCTCAACCGAATCCTGCGAACCACTTGAAGTGGTGATATTGGTCACTTGAATCGAAGTATCTTCGACCTCAGGACTCCGGTCGGAAGTATCGTCTATTAGGGTACCAGAATTAGCCCCTTGGCTGGTCTCTTCTTCAACATCTCCAGCCATTTCCTCTGTCTGCCGCATGACCTCCTCGTTCTTTTTCGCCTCTGAACTTTCAGTCGTATCAGCGGCAATTGGGATCCGTGAAATATCTTCACCCTCCAGATATGCATCGATTAGCTCTGGAGGCTTACCTACAGCCCCCTTTACAAATTCAACAAACGCGTTCTTGTCAGCGCCTGTCAGGTCAAGAGTTGCTGCAAGCGCATCGACGAGGTCGAGTCGAGCAGCCTCTGCATCCTTGATAAGGATATGTTCATTCTCCTCATCTATGTAGACCGTTACTTCATGCCCGTCTACTCGCTGTTGGCTTTTGAGACGGTATTCACAGGTGATGCGGGTTACCTGCTGAAGAGTGTAATCTGCGACAGAAACGAGACGTTCTGCCGCTTGCATCGCATCTCGATCCCTGAGGACACTGTTCCCGACCTCAAGACTTTGGGCGAAATCATCGTACAGGATTCGATTTTCTTCTTCATATGGCGGATCTGTGACAGTCTGCTCCATCGCCTCTTCCAATGCATCAGCATCAAGGATCGCCGTCAAGGAGTCAATTATCTCGTCACGATCGAACCGTTGGTCGTATGAAGGAAACGCAACAGCATTTGCTATTGAATCGGGGAGTCTCTCAGTTACTCCTTCCCGTCGAGCAACATACTCGATTTCGTCGTACGGAACAAGAGACTCATTCGCATTTGGGATCAAGCCTGTTTCCCTGGCTTTGTAGCAATATCCGTGGCATCCTGCTCGGGAGAGTCATCACGGACTACCCGACGAACAATTTCGCGCCACGCCTCCTCGATAGCCGACCAACGCTGCTCGTCGGCGTATTGGAAGAACTCAATATAGGTGTCCAGTGTCGGCTCTGGCGGGATATCAAGTACCTCTACCAGCAAATCGTGTAGACCCCGGTAGTAGGTGTTGATTGGGACGATATACTCTCCCAACCCCTCGCTCCATGCAACTCGCTCGGGCGTCCGGAATTCCGGATCCGCCTCAGGGATGTAAATAAATGGACAATCCTGAAGCTCATCGGATAACTGCGATTTTTCGTCCTCAGAAGCTGTTTCTACCTGATCGGCTAAAGAATGCAGATGCGATCGAATCTCAGAATCAACCGCATCAGAATCTCGTTCTGTGCGCTCGGCAACCGCCTGCTCAATGCCGATTTTATGTTCAGTGATCCCAACATCATCTCTTACGTTCAATAGATTGTAAAGTTCCGATGAGATGTCCGCAACGGACTCAGCGAGCAACGTTACGTCCGCTCGTTCTGTGACAGAATTATGCTCAAATAGATGACTCGGCTGATAGAGTTCTCCATCCTCTCCAGGAAGCCACTCGGTAGATCGTAGGAAGCGAGTGAACGTCGTCGGGCACTTGCTTGTCTCCGTCCTCGTCGCGTATCCATTATCACTGACCGAGAAGTAATACTCCCGATACGCAGCATCTTGGTAGACCTCTTCCCAATTCGCATCAAGCATCCTAGCGAATTCAGCCCCTAAGTCCGGGTTCTCCTTGACCACTTCCTGGAACCGTTTCTCGAACGAACTCGAAAAGGCCCAATCGACGAGTCCATGACGAGCATCCGTCGAACGCATCCAAGAACAGCCCCGTCCACCATACGGAACCGTATCTTTGTCTTTCCGGACATCAGTTCCTTCATCGTCGTGTTCGGTCAGGAATTCACGAATCTCGGCGGCCGACTGGAATGTCTCTTTCGTACACTGGTCGGCGTCTTTGGAAACCGGAATATAGTTCTGAACTCCAAGATCAACGAAGAACGTTCGCCAACTCTCCGTGTCCGTTTCTGTTTCCTCGGAGACTCGCTCAAGGTAGGATTCACTAACAGCCTTTTTGTCAGATAGAGTACTGAAGAGAAGAGTTGAGCGGTAGCGGCCTTCATTATACGCGGTTGGGAGATAGAGTGATTCAGGCTCTACATACGTGCCATCGTTCGCTCGTAGCCTGATCTCAGAAGCGTCAAGATGTCTTCGAGCATGGTCACGGACGTACTCGAGGTAATCATCTAACGTCTCATCGGGAAGCTCTCCGGGGCTCGAAAACGCTTCGTTGATGACGTCTCGAACGATATCTCGATGAGTGAGTTCCTCAATACCCAATCGATCCGCAAGCAGGTCCTGAACCCGTCCTGTCGTTGTGTCTGAGATGGTTTGAGAACGCAGCTCTGCAACCAAATCGCCACTCAACAGGTCTAACTCGTCATAGAACGCTTCGTAAACCGATTCATCCTGTCGGGCTGGCCGATATATAGTATCTCCTGCTTCGGTCAGCGTATGTCGCCCCTCCAACTCGGTCCGTCCTTGGAATGAAAATACTGGCAGCGATTCCAAAGCGGCTATTGTCCGCTCGATCTCCGCTTTTTCCTCCTCTCTATACGAATTAAGACCATCCAGATACCTCTCGACCGCGGCCAAGAACCAACGATGTCGGACACTTCGAGGCTCTGCAAGAGATCCATATCCGAAAGCTCCTCGAGCGTTTCCGCCATCGAGAGCGATTGAGTCCTGTCCAGCACCTCTAAGCGTTCGTAATATCGGTCTTCAAGATCCTCTTCCGGGTGGACCTCAGCGTCAGAATACGCTTGTGCAAACTCACCGAGCGGAAGAAGCGGGCGCAACTCTTCTGGAAGGATCACTACGTCTTCCGGTCGGTAGACATCTCCAGATGCAACAGGAACGATTTCCTGTCTTGAGACAGATTCTCTGGTTCGCTTTAGGAGCGGGTCGAGATAGGAAGGCCGGTCTTCTGCAAGGTCCGGGACCAGTTCCAGCAATGCCTCAGGGGCAATATCATCAGCCTTGAATTCAGAGATTGCCGTTTCAACGAGTCCCCCTGCTACTGAGAGGAACCGTTCGTTCAACGGATGTCCCGGACGAATCTCTTCTCGATTAGACTTCAATAGGAAATCAGCCTGAACATCGAACGGGAGAAGGGTATCATTGCTGGCAGGGAAATAACAGAAGAGCCGACTATCTTGGTGTGACACTGGGGCACCCTCATCGGAAACCGGAATGGCGACTGTGACCTCCAATTCTACGTTTCGTTCCTCAAGATCTGCGGCGTTGAACTCTCGTTCGTCTGCCAACATCTCAAAAACCTCAGAATCGGTCGTTAATGATTCCGAGAAGAGTCGATATCGGGCAACGGTACGAACGGAATTGTCCTCCGGGACTCGTTCTTGAATAGTGCGGGTATTACCTCCCGTCTCAATACGTTCGTAGATCCTGGTTTCCCCATCAACCTCAACACGAATGGATTCCAGATTATTCAGGAATGGCAGAAGTCGGTCTATCGATTCCAGTTTGCTTCTGAGCGTTTCCCAACGCGTCTCTGATAAGTCGTCAGCGAATGGAAGCCGTATCCGCGTACCATCTACGTACTCGCCTGAATCTGAAATCGGCAGCTCCGAATCCGACTTGTCGTATTTGAAGCTCGTGTATCCGGTTTCTATGCGTGGACTGTCGGTTACACTGAAAACGGTCTTGAAGCCGATACCGAAATGGCCGATGTAAGAAAGATCGTGCTTGGTGCTTCTTGTGAACTCCCCGAGCGCAGCGATTTCGGCTTCAGTCATTCGCTCACCGTGGTTGGTAACGACCAATGCATCATCTGTGAGCTGTAGAGTAGCCTCTGTACAGTCTCCACCCACGTCGTCTGCATTTTGTAGCAGTTCGGGGATGACCTGAGAGGCGTCGTCTAAACTCTCCAAAATCCTTTCCTGCATCCGTTGGAACTTCGCAACTTCCTCGTCGGGTGTCGCCGTACGCTGAGCCTGCCGATATCCGCGTATTTCCTCTATCAGTTGCTCCGCGTCGCGCTCAGAGGATGGAGGTACGTCAGAAAATTGGCTTCTATCAGCCTGTGAATCCATAGCCCGATTCAAGAATCGGCTATGATTAAATGTTAATGGGTCATCGTGTGGGATCCACGGCCTATGAAACACCGGACGGCGTGAATTGGATTAGCCAGAGGTGAGATCACTGGCTATCGATCTCTCACCCGACCAAACAATCAAAGATTTGCTACCCAAATACGTCCTCACTTGACCCAAACCGTGTAATGTACGGCGCACTCTCTTGGGCAAGTCCGAAAAGTTCCTCAGTACTATAGTCAGTCCAGTGCTCTTCGTCGTTGTGCGGAAGGTATCGATGATCGTCGTGATACCTTTCTCTCTGTGATTCGTTATGATAGCGGATTTTGAACCCGACGTCACATCGTTCGATACGTTCGTAGAGGTCCTCCCAGCCGAAAACATCTGAAGGTGCAATCGATTCTTTCCAGCGAGTGTCCGTATCCCACGGGTAACTGCAATAGCGTAATCGATTCGTTCGAATTCCGACTCCCGTCCTGACAATACTGTTTTGGGATATGGATAACGGAGGTGTACTCGGGTATTGCAAGCGCCTTCACGAAGGCTGTGCGGAGAAGAGTCGCCTCTAACTCGTCATGCTCTGTCACAAGCGGCAGCGCATAATAGGCAATGTCTTCCCCGTACTTTACGGCGTAGTTTTTGACAGTAGCGAGTTGGCGTGGCGGATTTTGATTGGAGTAACGTATAGAAAACCGCCGCGTCCCATCCTTCGAGAGTTTCGGCCGCTTGAACTGAAATACAACCCCCTTCAAATTCCGAATCTCCATGTCCCAACCAAGTTCCCGTTCTAAGCGTGTTGACGGAGTGAACACATCCAAAAAATCAAGTTCAGCTTTGTCGCGCATCTGCACATATGACTGCATCGTGAGCGTTGTCTCATACGGAATCCCGCCACTCATAGCTCATAATTCGGAGACAGCTGCATAAATCTGGGAGCAATAGGTTCCACACTCAAGGGACGAGCTCAGGCAGCCTGGTGTATTGGTCCTCACTGTTCGGTTCAGTCACCACGACCCTCTATTGACGCTATTCCCCTTCTGCGAGATAACCATCATTGTCTGAATCATCCTATATCCAGATATGCCGTACTGCACGAACTGTGGCAACGAAACTGAAGAGGCCCACTACTACTGCGGTCAGTGTGGAGAACCACTAACAGATGATTCAGAGGGCGATAGCGTACCGCCGAGGACGACAACCTACCGAACTGGATTCCTGAGTGGTCGGTCTATAGAGTTCCTAAGCGAGGTATTAGAAGATGGAATTGATGAGGATCACCCAGGCCATACTCATTTAGAGCGGGACATTGCAGCGGCTCTCGTTGATTTCGGGATGGTCGGGGCAGTGGAGGATTTGAATTTACTGGAGGTGTTTCCCAAAGTCAAGACGAGTTTCTGGACGAAACGGAATCTGAGCTAATGCTTCTCGGATTCTTCCGACTGATTCGTCTCTACGATCAAAGTATCGGAACAGAGTGGGAAGAGGAGTTGACCGACCGAATCACGACAGCGGTAGAAGAAGCCAAGAAGGAATTCGATGGAAGCTAGTTCTGAGAGGACATCTGCGTTTGGCGTCGTGGCCGTTCAATCGTCATCGGAAACTCAGACCGGTTCCAGGAGTGGCTCTGCATCACTCCGGAGACATCTTCCTCCGGGTTCTGAGCCTGCCCCACCGGCCGAGTAAGAAGCCAATTGATGATACTAATCACTTTCACTCCGATTGGACCAGCATTATGACCCTACTACTTGTTATTCCACTCAAGAGTCATGACTCGTATCCTCCACGTTAGCGACACGCACCTCGGGAAACGCCAATACGGCGATGACACCCGTCGAGAGGACTTCGCTGACGCTTTCGACGCAGCGATCGACCTCGCCATCGGTGAACAGGTAGATGCCGTCATCCACACGGGCGACTTATTCGATGACCCACAGCCAGGCGTCCCAGATGTGAACCGGTGTCTCGACACGCTCGCCAAACTGAACGACGCCGGCATCCCCTTCTACGGAATCGTCGGAAACCACGAACGCAAATTAGACGAGCAGTGGCTCGACCTCATCGACCGTTTTGACCTCGTTCACCATCTCGACGAGACACCAATCCTCGTGAACGACGACGTCGCCCTCTACGGTATCGACGCCATCCGGGCGCCATCCTGGAATACCTACGAGTTCAAGTTGGAGGAGCCACCGGCCTCAGCCGACGTGACTATCGTCTGTATGCATCACCTCTTCGAGGAACTTGTCCCGCCGCAACAGGCGAACTACGAACTCCAAGAGGTCATCGACCGACTGTATATCACTCCGACAGCGATCGCACTCGGCGACTATCACGGCTACACAGAGGAAACAGTAGACGGCGTCCAGGCGTTCTATCCCGGCTCGACCGAGCGCTGTTCCACAAAGGAATCAGCGCCACGGGGTGCCCTGATGCTCGAAGTCGAATCCGGTGACCTCGAGATCCGGCGACGTACACTCGATACTCCGGCGGGTGAAGCGCCACGTGACTTCCTCCAAGTCCCGGTGCAATTCGGCGAACAGGATGGCCTCGGACTCGTCGAGCAACGCCTTGACGAAGCGCTCAGCCCCGACGAGGTCCTCGACGAGCAGCTTGTCGTCGTCGAACTACACGGGGACGACACGACGGTTTCCCAGCGAGATGTCTACGAGCTGGTTGACTCTCGGGGCGCTGGCGTCGTCCACGTCCAAGACAAACGCCGCGCAAGCGTCGATCTCGACTTCGAAGGTGGGGAAACTGACGTCGCGGATATCCAATCACTCATCGACGAGACGATTAGCGAGTTAGACATCCAACCAACGAGTTCACGCATCGAGGAAGTCGTTCGGGCGACGGACGCAACCAAGGAATCCCACGTCCGGAATGATGTCGCAGAGATTCTCGAGGAAGAGCGCGAAGCACAGTTCGACGACATCGAGGACGGCCAGCAAACGGAGGGTGATGCGTAATGCTCCTGCGCGAACTCACCATCGAGAACATCCAGAGCTACACGCACGAAACGATCGACTTCGAGGACGGCGAGACGCTCATTTACGGGAAGAACGGCGCCGGGAAATCGACGATTTTCCGGAGCGTGTTCGGCGGACTCTTCCCCCAGAGCGGCAAGCACGAGATTGGGGCGGACTTCAATCTCGCTGACTTCGTCCGCCATAACGAAGATCAGGGCCGCATTGAGCTCACGTTCGAAGCCGGTGGGCAGGACTACACCGTCGAGTGGGTCATCGACGCCGATGGCAGCACGGATTCCTGTGAACTCCAGTCGGAAGCACTAACCGAACCAGTATCCGGTGTTCGGAAGGTCGAGAACACAATTAGCCAAGATCTTCTCGGGATGGATGCGTCGTCGTTCGTCAGCAGCGTCTACGTCCAGCAGGGTGACATTGCGCGTCTCGTTCACGCTGACGAAGACACCCGGAAGGAGATTCTTGACGGCCTCCTCGGTCTGAGTCGCGTCGATGACTTGATTGACCGCGCAGTCAAGGCGCGCAGGGAGGCGAAAAACAAGCGTGACGAGGCGAAGAACCGCCTTGCAGAGGCGCGTGACCAGCTCGATGACCTTCCTGATAAAGACACCCTCCAAGCGGAGATTGCTGAACTAAGCGAGCAAATCGACGAGAAGGCAGCCGAGATTGAGGGGTATGAAGACGACATTGAGGAGATCGATGAGCAGTTAGAGGACTGGCGCGAGCAACTCGAGACAGTTGACGACCTGAAGGACGACCGCGAAGAACTGGCAGACGAGCTGGAAGAGAAACGCGGCGAATACGAGTCCCTCGGCGAAGACTTGGAAGAAGCGAAGGAGAACAAAGAGACGGCCGAACAGCAACAGACGGAGGCACGTGAGCGAATCTCAGAACTCGACAATGCCATTGATACATACGACTTGTCTTCAGTTGAGGCGGCCGAAGCGGCGCTCGAAGACATCGAATCAGAGCTGAGCGACGAGCAGGAAGAAAAAGCAGGCATCGATGCCGACCTCCGAAACGCGAAGCAGGAGGTTGAGCGTCTGGAGGGTGAGAAAGACGAGCGCGAAGAAGACTTGGACGATGTCGAAGGCGAATTCGAGCAGCTCGAAGAGGATCTGGAAGCAGAGCGTGAGGAGAAAGAACGGCTGGAGTCAGAGATTGCAGAAGCCGAGGACGAAGCTGAAGCCGCAGTTGACGAGGTTCGAGCACGAACTGCTGACCTCCCCGTCCCAGAGGATGCTGCGTTGGAAACGCTTCGTGACGACGAAATCCCAGACGCACGTGACGATTTGGCCGACGAGCGCGAAGAACTCGGGAACAAGATTGGGCGCCTCCAGACTAAAGAAGAACAACTGAGCGACCTCGGCGACGATGGCATCTGCCCGGTTTGTGGCGCTGAACATGAGGGTGGACACACAGCCGACGGCCAGAGCGTCGAGCAGGCGCTCACTGACACGCAGTCGGACATCGAAGACCTACACGAGAAACGCGAACGACTGAGTGAGCAACGAGACGCGCTCTCAGACCTCCGAGAGGATGTCAACAACGCGCTGGCAAAGCAAGAAGCCGTTGAGGACCTGGAGGATGACTTAGAGGATATACAAGAGGAAATCGAGCGCTTGGAGGGTGAACTTGAAGACCAAGAGGCAGCAGTCGAGGAGGCAAAAGAAGAACTCGAAGCGGCCCGAGAAGAGCTAGCAGACGCTCAGGACAGCGTCGAAGAGCTCGAGGGAGATCTGGAAGAGGTCGAGAATCAGATCGAGGAGCTTCAGGGCATCAAAGAGCCCGTCGAGGAAGCCTGCGAGAAATACGAGAAGATCGAGGACCTCGCGGGAGACATCGACCAATATGAGCAAGATATCGAACACGCCCGCGAAATGCGGCGCAAGCTTCTCGAGGACATCGACGACCTCGAAGACGAGATCGAAGAGATAGACGACGAGCTGGCGGACATCGACGTTGAGGACTTGGAGTCGGACATCGAGGAGTACGAAGGATACCGAGAAGCCGCTGCCGAGGAGAAAGAAACCGCTGAAGAGGAACACGAAACGCTCGTCCAGGAACGCGCGGACAAGAATGCGGCGCTCAATACGGTCGAACAGCAGGAGGAGCGCGTCGAAACACTCACCGAGCAGAAAGAATGGGGCGATACCGTCGTCGAGGATATCAATGACATCATCGCGGGCTACGAGGACGTCAAAACCCAGCCTACGCAAGGAGAACGTCGAACTGCTGAACGCCTACACGAACGAAGTCTTCAACGACCTGTACCAGAACCAGAGCTACGCCGGCGTTCACATCGACCAAGATTACACAATCAGCCTCGTGACCAGCGATGGCGCCCACATGAAGCCCGAAGTCACGAGCGGGGGCGAGAGCACAGTCGTCAATCTCGCGCTACGCGCCGGCGTCTACCGCCTTGTGGCGAAACGCGATGGCTCCGGGGGCGACCGTCTCCCACCGTTCATCCTCGATGAACCGACAAGCTTCCTCGACGACGACCACGTAGACGAACTCCACTCCGTCATCCAAGCAATCTCCGAATGGAACGTCCCACAGATCCTCGTCGTGAGCCACAACGACCGGCTCATCCAGAACGCGGACGCTGCGCTCCACGCCCAAAAGGATCCCACCGAGGATGCGAGTACAGTCACGCCGAGTCACGGAAAGTCCGGAACAGAAGGCGTCGCCGGAGACGATGACTGATCCGAATACACTCGGTGCGCTCCGGGACGTCTTCAGCTCCATCGATGGTCGTGTTGACGACGCTGCCGACGAAGAGGAACGCCCCGCTGCTGATCTGTTCGAATACGTTGCCCGCCCCGGAGGCGACATTGAGGCACTTGAACAACCAGCCATCAACCACGAACTCGTTGACAACGTCCAAGATTGGGATGATCCGTGGCCGGTGACCTACGGCGTTGACGCGAGTACCACTCAGCCGCTCCAATTCAGCAACGGCCTCCTACTCGGGGCTGCCAACGCCAAACTCGGGATCGGTGGCCGGACTGACCGTGCTGACCTCGCCAAGGAAAGCACCCTGACGACCGTCGTCTACTTCGACAATGAGGAATTCGACATCGATGACCTCCGCGCGGAGTACGACAACGTTGACGCCGACGTATTCCGGTTCCCAACGATCTCGTCTCGCCAGCGTGACCTCGCCGACTGGGTGACCGGGATCGCACGAACGTACGCGGAGGGGTGGCACGCCCGCCGCCACCTAGACGACATCAACGGGCCACTGTTCATCGACGGCCCGCTGTACCCGAGTCGAGTGTTGCTCTGGACGATGTTCGCACAAACCCCGGACTCCCGAGAGACACCGCTCGACTTCTGGCCGGACATGATCGACGACATCGTCACGAACTACCTCCGCGTCGTCGAAGGCCGTGACCAAGCCGACCTCCCAGTCGCCGGGATCGTCAAATCCCCGACCAGCACCCAAGTCGTCTCCGCGATCGAGGCAAAAGCGCCAGACGAGGTAGACACGCCGTTACGCTGGGGGAACGATAACCTGTTCTTCAGCGCTCTGTACAATCCCGACGACTGGTACGGTGACGACGGCGCTGTCATCAGCTATACGACGTGGCTCGTCCAGCGCCAGATGTCACCCGCGCAGGCGGATAGCGCGTTCGTCCCCTTAGAAGGTCTCGACGGCATCGAATTCCGTCGCGGTGATGCCGCCGAATACCAGACGGCGTTCTTCTACGCTCGCATCCCGCTTCAAAACACCGTCGTCCGCGTCGAAGCCCCGCTCATGATGGTTCGAGACGAAACAGACCGTGAGCGACTCCAACAGAAAGTTCTCGCTGAAATCGCCGCGACTCGAAGCATTCCCTTTGCGATCGAAGCCGCAGACGAAGCTGCCACAATTAGCCGGGAGAACCGACAGCGGCTACGGCGGGAACTCCAACACGCGACATCGGTTCGCACCTACAATCAGCTCCGCGGCTATAACGACCTCAACAACCAGGAGTGATCCACAATGACTGATTCAACAGACGACATCGCAGCAAAGTACGGCGACCAAAACAGTATTGCGGCCGAACCTGAGGACGAAGCGATGGCAGACCCTGTTCTCGGCGACGACAGTCTTGGACACGTTGCGCTCAAAGACTCACAGTTGTTCGTCGGGCGGAGCGAAATGCAGATTATCGCCTATATCGACCAGCACGAACGCGACGGTCTCCGCGTCGGCAACTACGTCTGCATCCCCTACCCTGACGCGACAACCGAGCCGAACGAAGACGAAGTCCTCCTCGCCGCGATTGACCGCCTCGAATACCGACCGATCACCGAAATCAATGACTGGGTCGATGGCGGCGGCTACAGTGACTTCGGCGAACAAAACCTCGCCTACGTCTCCCATCTCGACCCGATCGCCATCGTCGAGCACGACCGCGTCGAAGATGCCCTCACCAGACAGACCGTCGATCGACCGCCGAAACCCGGAGAAGATGTCCATCTTATTGAGGACGAAGAAGTTCTCCGCGTCGGCCTCAATATCCCCAGTGACGGCATCTACATAGGCGACATGGCCGTTAGCGGTGACCTCGTCCCCAACGATGAGAACCCGCTCACGTACCTTCTATCGAACCCGAACTCAACAGACGGAACCGCTGACGAAGGCGAACCCGCAATCTTCCGCCACGTCCTCGTCGCGGGCAGCACTGGGAAGGGGAAAACGCATTTCTCGAAGAATATCCTCCGGCAGTGCGCCGTCTCGAAACAATACCCAATCGAAGTCCCGCCCGAGGAGCAGGAAGCGTTCGGCATTGACGATGACATCCGTCACCGCTATCTGAATCTGTTCGTCATCGATCCCGAGGACGAATACGTCGAAATGCGTGATGACAACCCGGAACTCTCTGGAAAAGGCCCGAGAACTTGAGGATAAGGGCGTCGCCGTTGGCGGTCTGGACGACGATCTCCAAGTCTTCGCACCAGTCACAGCGAATAGCCAGCCGACACTCGATGACACCCGCACTTTCGGTATCCCCTTCTCCGTTGTCGAAAACCGCCCTCAACTCCTGCTCTCGTCACGACCGAAAGACCCGACGTTCAACGCGATTCGGAACGTCCTCAACGCGTACTTCGGTCGATTCGACGACGACAGCGACGACGAGCCGACGTACAACGACTTCGAGACCTGGCTCGATCTGAACGGTGACCAGATCGTCGATAACGACAACATTCTCGCCGCGGTCGAACGCCGCGTCACTGGCCCCATCTACGACCGTGTCTTCGACCACGGAACCACCAGTCTCGACGAATACACGAACGATATGTTCAATCGCGGCCAGGTAACCGTCGTCCCGACCGGCCACCTTCGCGGTGAAACCGAGAAGTTAGTTCTCCTGGCCTTGATGACCCACATCGTCGAGAACAAGATCGACACCGGCGTCGAACATCCCCAAATCAAAGGAACGCCGCTGCTCCTCTGCGTCGACGAGGCCCACGAATACCTCTCCAGCACAGATCGTCCCCGCGAGCAATATCTCGTCCAGAACTTCCGCCAGGCAGCGAAACGCGGCCGGAAAGACAAATTCGGCCTCTACATGGTCACGCAGAATCCGCAGGACATCGACGATGAAATCCTCAAACAGACGAACACCCGAATCTATCTCGGTCTCCAACCTGAGGTAGTCGAGCGTATCCGCATCCCTGCTGACTACGAAGACCAGATTGTCACCTTCGACAAGGGCCAAGCAGTCGTGGACGCGCCAGACGTCCGCCCAGTCGAAGTTCAAGGGTTAGATGTCTGCGTGACTAACCACTCAAACTAATTCCACGGGATCTCCCACTATTCCCGGTAGCGTTGATGATACACCTTCCCGGGAGTCCGAAACTGGCGACCTTCGCAGCGCGTCATAGAAGTGCCTCCCAACCCCCATAGCGGTCATCTGTGAGTGTTCAGTACAGGTTACTCATTTATTTGAAGGTAAGCTGCAAAAATCCAGATTATGAGTGGCTCCTCAAGATTCAATTCGCTCTTGCTAATTATAGCTGTGATTCTTTTGGGTATCGGTCTTGGTATATATCTTTTACTGGGATTCGGGATAATCACTTTGACCCCATCCAAAGCGCCAATTTCTCTGATGGAAGGGCTAACAGCCTTCGATACGGCATTTGGTACATTACTAAGTGCTGGATTAGTTATCCTATACCTTCAACAAAAGAATATATTGGACGAACAACGGAAACTTCATCGGTATGAGCTACAGGGCGATATTCGAATAGAGGATGTTGATTATGATGGTGATTTCCTTGTTTTGACGCTCTCTAACTACACACGTTCTGAGTTAACTAATATCCGATTATGTACTGAAATTTTCCCTGACAAGCAGGATGACGATACAACATTTTCAGTGGGGAAAGAAAATATGGAAAGAGTCGATTCTGCTGCACCTGGCTACAATAGAACCAATGCACTCGGACGAGCAGAGGCGAGTTAAGTTCCAGGCAAAACCGAAAGTTCAGGTGAAGCAAGAGGGAGAGAACCCGATGTATCATGACATTATTTTCCTAATTTCGAGGCTCAGGCATAAGCACGATACCGGCGAGTTTGGATGTCGAATGTGGGTAGAAGCAAAAGACCAGATCGGAGATCAAACGAATGACAGGGTATTCAGATCAGATCAATTGGTAATACTTGATAGAGTAGGCAAAGATCCAGATTTGCGAGAATTGTTCAAATCTAGTTCCTTTGCGAATATTCCCGAAGAAGAGAGTCAATTCGAACCGGATGAGAAATAAATATAGCCGCTGAATGGATAATTAATATTATATATAGCGTATTAATTGCTCGTTCACCGGCTCCGCCCTTCGAATCTGGGGTACTCTTCTTCGACCCTTAGGATCAAAGCGCATACAACACGATACGCGACAGAAAATTTTCAAGTAATAGGACAAACATAACTGGAACGTTCACACTGATGGCGATCCTCGATGACTTCTCCGGGTTCGAATTCGAGGACCTCATGGAAGATGTGTTCCGGAACCTCGGCTACGAGAACGTTCATCAAGCCGCCAAGACAGCCGACGAGGGACGCGACCTCGTCATGGAAGAAGTCGTGGACGGAACCCGTCGCGCTGTCGTCGTTGAATGCAAACACACCGATGCAGTCGGTCGTCCTGTCGTCCAGAAACTCCACTCTGCCATCGCTACCTACGACTACGACGGGCCGAAACGAGGGATGGTCGTGACCACCGGGCGGTTCACGAACCCTGCTCAAGAGTACGCAACAGAACTTGAGCAAAACGACGACCCCTTCCCCATCGAACTCATCGACGGGACCGACCTCCGCGACATCGCTGATGATGTTGGACTCGATCTCTACAACGGCCGCATCGAAATCCTGTGTGACGAAACACTCCGCCCGTTCGACCCGACGAACGACCTTGCCGCTCCCGTCCGCGAAGCATTCCAAGACATCGAAAATATCGACGCAGACGACATCCCCACGCCGACTGCTCGAGTTCGACTTCGAACCTGTACTCTCGATAACCGCACAGACGAACGCCGTCTTCGAGACCTCTGTTGGCGTCATCCACCGAATCAACGAGACGAATACATTCGTCGTTCGGGCCGAGCGTCAGCAGCCAGAAATCCTGGATACTGACATCGGAGAGTTAGTGACCAGCAATCTTCGCCAAACGATCGATCTCGACGAAGAACGATTCAGTGACCTCTTTGACGACATCGAGGTTCGCCGCTTCGGACAGACTGAAACCGAGTATAAGGAGTGGGCCATCGAACGCCTCCAAGACTATCACACAACGACGGTCACCTATACCGGCGACAACAACGTCACATACGACAAGACCTGCGAACCCAACCAGTCCGATATCTCAGTGCAATCCATCGAGCCAGTGTATCTCCCGAATATCAGACAGTCCGTCCAGCTCCAGCAGTACTCCTACCCTTACGAATACTACGCTGCGGGCCCGTCACGGGTTACCGACGACGACGGCATTCATCGGTGTGTCCACTGCGACGATGACTCAGCATCCACTTATACGTATTGCGCGAACTGCGGGAGTATCAACTGCCCCTCTCACATTAAGACCGAACGGCTGGAACAAACCCCAGTCTGTACTGGGTGCGCCGTCACAGAACGCTTCGCCCTGAAAACGAAGTACTTCTACGATGACGACAACCTGGAAACGTTCCGTGACGAGTACGCCGCAATGCCGGTCCACCAGAAAGCGATGGAGAACAAGTCGCTCACCGCCAGTGCGGCTCTACTACTGATCGTTTCCATCGTCGGTATCCTTGTTTCGACAGGCGTCATCTGAGTCCAGAACGGGTCACCGCTATTCACCCATCTGTAGCGTCACGCTGAGTGGGACGATGACACTCGCAGTGACCCTTCGGCGCTGCGATCACACCGAGGCCGCGACCCGTCGGAACACGGGGCGCGCGTGCTCTCCTTGCCAGTCTCATTACGCTGGCTGTCGGCTGGTGCCGGTATTCTGGTGCATATCGCTGTGGACGGGCGGCTCGCGGACCGACGACACCGATGCCGCGCTCCCGGAGCTGTTCTATCGTATACCGCGGGATCGTGCCGTCGATGTCGATGAGGATGTCCTCAACCCGCCCACCATTGGGCGGGGCCGGATGTCGCTTCGCTGTGTACCATGCTTCCCGACCGGCGCGATCGACCGTGTGCACGATGACGACGCCGGCATGATCGATGTTTCAATCATTGTCCGGTGGTGAGAGTGCGTGTAGCTGGATTTCGAGGCGAGGTACGGCCGAGCTGGCCATCGGTGTTCCTCGAGGTTCTCGACGTTCAGCGATCATTGGTTTTCTATCTTTTACCACTCGGCGCCGGCGAGGGCTTTCTCTTGCCACCTGCGTTGCAGTCGCCCGATTTCCATCTCGCCGGCGAGGTCGAACAGGGGTTCGATGTCTCGTCGCGTGTACTCCCGGAGGACTTCCTCGAGCTTCGTCAACCGGGACGTCGGGGGACAGTCCGGCTCGGCCACAGAGATAGTCAGCACCGAGTTGTGGGATCCGCGAGTTTGTGACTTTCTCGTCGTCCCAGTACACCGGGTCTGGCACGTCGAGTCCGTACTCGTCGAGTGCCTCTTCGAGCGAGGCCCACGAATCGTGACGACGCCGGTACTCAAGGAAGAGGTCACGATGTGACGGCAGCGATAAGGACTTAGCGACTGTCGCAGGCAACTGCTCAGCGTTGGTTTTCTCCGCCAGGATTTCAGCGCGACCGAGGAGGTGTCGGAAGTCGAAGCTCGTCCCGTTATACGTGACGATGGTGTCGATGTCGTACTGCTGAATCCAGTCGCAGATGCGCTTGAGGAGGCGGACTTCCGAGTGCTCGTCGATGTCTTCGCGGAAGAGCACCTCGATCTCGCGGCCGTCTGTTTCGCGTGATCGGACACCGAGACCGACCCCAGGAACCTAAACTCCCGGCTGTTGAGGAAGTCGGGATCGGTATCATTTGCATCGGGGTCGGCTGGTACCGTTTCAATGTCTATTGCTAGCATCCCTATCGTATCAAATTGTAGTTTTGACAGCGGTATAAACGCTGGCCATTTGCCGTTTCACGGTATCTATGGAAATCGAGGGATAGCACCGGAATCAAACAGAATTCGCCCGAGGAAGTGAGCGAAGAAAAGCTACGTATCGGGCTCACCCGCCCCTCCGAACTCGGAGGTGCAATTCCCCGTTATTTCCGGCGGTTTCCATCTTCTCAAACACGGATAGAGCCCCAAATACGGTCGAATACCGGGGTCTAACCCTTTTCTCAACGCCTTGTCTACACAGCGATGCAGTCCTCCGCAGGCAGCCGGCAACGAGACCATCAACTAACCACCTCCAATCATGCCCTCTGGCAACCCCTACGACGACCACGATTTCCGTCTCATCCACCCAGCGGATAAGGCGACGTACAGCTTGATCGTCGATTACGATCCAACACCGGTCGAACCGGATCCCCGAGTCTACCCCCTTTGGTACGACAAAGGAAACGTCGGGGGCAACGACCTCGATCAGCTGACCCCGATGTACAGCATGATGGGCGACACCGCGACCGCAGTCTGGATCAGCCCTGGCCACTACAAGGGGATTTTCAAACGCCGGCCGAGTGATGGGCCGAACACAGATCTCGATCCGCGGGAACTTCCCGCACACAAACGCCCAGGTGTCACGCTGAGCGGTGATCTCAAGGAAGGCGCTGAACGGATGGTCCGTCTGTGGAACGGCGAGTTCGTGAACGGGACACACCTAATCCTCGACAAAATCCCACGACCAACCGAATTCCTCGGATCGATCCCCACCAGCGCTCTTGACCCGCTCCACGCCTCGCTCACGGAACACGACCGGCAACTCCAGAATGCCTTTGGCGACTACCCCTGGTTCGATATCTCAGAACTGACCGATGCCCACCTCCAGACAAAACGTATCCTTCGCCGCCAAGTCTCCTGGGCACCGACGCTGAAGGGCAAGAAAATGCTGCATCTCCACTCTGACCTCCCCGCAATGACCGGTGATTCGCTAGAACTCCTCCCGCACCGCGTCGGCGTCGGCACCACGGCGCTACATCTCGCTCTCACGAAGGACGCAGACATCAACACCTACGTCTCATTTCCCGGCGGGTACAATGTTGACCTCGGTGCCCACCTCCCGGGTGCTCGCGCGATTATTGCCGAGGTCATGACTGGGCATCATAACATGGACCTCCATCTCAGCACGTTCCAGAAACTCTGGACGCTCAGCCAGAAATACCGCTTCGAACCCTGGATCGTGTTCGACTCCCGCGCCACCCTCCGCTGGATCATCAATTCAGAGACTTTGATTGAATATATCTCTGGATATGAGGACATCTCTCCTTCTGATCCTGAATTGGAGAGAGCCATCAACGATCGGGTGAGCGTGTCATAGAATCCATCTCATGGCTTCTCACAGCCCGGTTCGTTTCCTCGGTCGTAGTTGGTGATTGCAACGACGAGCCGGAGACACAGTGCAAGGAACACTTCTGTTCGTGCGTGGACGCGGCCTCGGGCGCGGACGTGCCCGAGGCCGCAGTCCTTGACTGCGTCGTTGGTCCGTTCGACTCCTGTCCGGTGGTTGTACGTCTCGTCCAAGAGGGATTGTTTCAGCCTGTACGTCCTGGCTGTGTTCCTCGATGCGGTCTTCGACCCTGTACTCGATGTCTTTCGGGTCGTCGGTGTTTCGCGGATTGTATGGGGTGATTGGCACGACCCCTGCGGCCAGCAGGTGGTCGTGCCAGTCGAGGACGTCGTAGGCGCTGTCTCCGAGCATCCAAATTGGTGTATCGACGGCGAGCGCGTTACGCGTGACGCGCATCGCCGTCTCCTGGTCTGCTTGCTTGGTCTGTGTGAACTCCGCTGCAATCGGTATCTTTGGACCGGTTGAGACAATCGTACAGCCGAAGCCGTAGTAGTAATCTTCGGCCGTTGGATCGTAGTTCCATGACGCCGCGTCGTTGTACTGAATCGCCTCAATGTGCGTTGAGTCGATAGAGTACGTCGAGTCGAGCAGGCCCCGACAGGCGGCCTGCTCGACGAGCCTGTCGAAGACATCGTCGATGACGTGTTCGAGGTCGGTGAGAAAGCGGTCAACCGTGTCTCTGGATGGAGGTTTGTCGAGTCCGCAGTAGTACCAGACGAGGCCGTGTTGGAGTTCTCGTGCAACCGGACGCGTTCCGTAGATGTCCTTGTAATAGCAGTGCAGAAAGCCGCAAAAGAGGTCTGGTGGCTGATGCACTCGTGTTCGCCCCTCAAAGCGGGGGCGAACACGTCGTAATTCAGCAGAAACTCGAACTCAAGGTGCTCGAACAGCGGGACTGTCTCGGTAGCCGCGACATTCAAGAAGTCGTCTACCGAAGCTACGTCTTGCAGGGTGCTGGCGCTCGTAGACACAGTTCCAACACCCTGCTTCCTTCTCTGAGAACGTTTCTATGACACGCTCATCGGGTTGAAAAAGGAATTACTGAACACTATGTTGAAGAACTATATCAGATCCACCTCGCTAACCGACTGATGCCCTTTCTTACATTAACGCAGGTTGTCATCGAAGATCATACTGTGGAAATCATCGAACGAGAGTTAGTCGATGAGTTCTATCAGGACTCAAATAATACTGTTGAGTTTCTTGAAAACCTTAGCCAACCAGACAAAGAGCAGATGCTACAGCGGTTTGGGGTCTTATCCGGTGACTTGGTAGGGCAAATGGCACATGTGAGACAGGTTAGAAATGACCTTGTTCATGACCTCCGTTCCGACGAATACTTCCGAATCGTCAGGGATAGCGCGGACATCTTAGAATCATGTTCTCGCTTGCTGAGCGAATTTGAATCAGAGACTCCCCATAATAGGGGTTTTTCTTGGTCATGACTCTCCTGTGAGCAGTCGCTAACACCGATTTCCGACTGAGGTTGCGAGTCTTTTTGAGAGGATGGTCATCGAGAGACCGCTGTGTTACTCCCTGGCAGCGCTGTTGCTGTGGCGCGCACGGTTGCTCGGGCGCGAGGAGTGTGGTGGCTGTTCGGACGCGTAGTGGTCGCGGCTCTAGAATCGCTGGACGGCGTAGCCTGTGGCCGTGAGTGCGTGTGAACCTCGGAGCGCAATGCGGCGAAGCGAACCCTGAACCCGTCGCTATCTGGCGATTTTCCTCGACTCCTGAAAGGCCGTAAGGTTTAGTGGGCCGGCGCGAATTCGAATCGCGGTTACGGCCACCCGAAGGCCGAAGGATACCAGGCTACCCCACCGGCCCGTGCGATAGCAACTGCACCGACGAGTGCTGCGGTTTTAATCGTTGCGAAACGCGTAGGCCTTTCCCGGGAGCGGACGAGCACTGGTACGGACGTTCACGACGAGTACCTTCCGACCGAGACGTTCGCGACCTGTCTCGAATACACGGCCCAGCCATGCGTCGACCTCGTCGTCGAGTACGACGACGCCGTCCTGCTGACCAGACGGCAGAACGAACCGGCGAAAGGCGAGTGGTTCTGGCCGGGAAGCCGTCTCTACAAGGGCGAGCGACTCGACGACGCAGCGCATCGAACCGCACGCGACGAACTGGGCACGGAGACGGTGTCTGTCGAGCGACTCGGCATCAGTGAGCACTTCTGGGACACCACCTCGGT